>NZ_AZUA01000006.1:0-252379 GCF_000568075.1 Enterobacter sp. DC1 | reverse complement strand
GTCCTGAAGGAACGTTGAAGACTACGACGTTGATAGGTCGGGTGTGTAAGCGCAGCGATGCGTTGAGCTAACCGATACTAATGAACCGTGAGGCTTAACCTTACAACGCCGAAGCTGTTTCGGCGGACGAGAGACAGAAGATTTTCAGCCTTGATACAGATTTAACAGAATTTGCCTGGCGGCTTTAGCGCGGTGGTCCCACCTGACCCCATGCCGAACTCAGAAGTGAAACGCCGTAGCGCCGATGGTAGTGTGGGGTCTCCCCATGTGAGAGTAGGGAACTGCCAGGCATCAAATTAAATAGTAAGCCGGTGCATAAATCCGGTGGTTACAGCAGTCTTCGGTGGAGCGGTAGTTCAGTCGGTTAGAATACCTGCCTGTCACGCAGGGGGTCGCGGGTTCGAGTCCCGTCCGTTCCGCCACTTATTAAAAGCCCTGAGCTCACGCTCAGGGCTTTTTTCTTATCTGTCGTTTGATTATTGCGAAATTAGCAAAAATCCTCTGCGTTTTGCGATCTTTTTCTCTATAACAATGCCAGCGATAATCTTCCTCAGTTTACGAACATAATGATTGAGGAATAGTATGACTCTCCCTGCATTTGGTCTGGGCACTTTCCGCCTGAAAGACGACGTTGTTATCGCATCGGTTAAAACCGCACTCGAATTGGGTTATCGTGCAGTTGATACGGCACAGATCTATGAAAACGAAGCTGCCGTTGGGCAAGCTCTCGAAGAGAGTGGTGTGCCGCGTAACGAACTGTTTATCACCACGAAAATCTGGATTGAGAATCTCAGCAAAGATAAGCTAATACCTAGCCTGAAAGAGAGCCTGAAAAAACTGCGCACTGACTATGTAGATCTGACGCTGATCCACTGGCCATCACCGAATGATGCCGTCTCAGTAGAAGAATTCATGCAGGCATTGCTGGAAGCGAAAAAGCAGGGCTTAACCCGCGAAATCGGGATCTCCAACTTCACGATTCCGCTGATGGAAAAAGCCATTGCTGCTGTTGGCGCAGAAAATATTGCGACCAACCAGATTGAGCTGTCTCCATACCTGCAAAACCGCAAAGTCGTGGACTGGGCAAAACAGCACGGGATCCACATCACTTCATACATGACGCTGGCCTACGGTAAAGCGCTAAAAGACGAAGTGATTACGCGTATCGCAGAGAAACATAACGCCACTGCTGCGCAGGTCATTCTGGCATGGGCAATGGGTGAAGGTTATGCAGTGATCCCATCATCAACTAAGCGTGAAAACCTGGCCAGCAACCTGTTAGCAGCGGATCTTCATCTGGATGCTGACGATAAAAAAGCGATCGCAGCACTGGAGTGCAACGATCGCCTGGTAAGCCCGGAAGGTTTAGCTCCTGACTGGGATTAAGTTTGACTCGCCCTCTGTAACCTGAACCCTCACACAGCTCCTCCGGGAGCTGTTTTTATATGTTCACTCAGGAAGTCAATAAAGGCACGAATGCGCGTACTTACCGCTCTGTCACTGTAATACACTGCGCTAAAAGGCATCTCTACCGGAAGACGCTTGTCGGCCATTAACTCCACGAGCTCACCGCGCGCAATTTCTTTATCAATCATGTAATCCGACAAACAGGCGATGCCATTCCCGGTAAGGCACAGCTGCTTCAGCGTTTCCCCGCTGTTTGAGGATAACCCGCAGGTAATTTCATAAAGTTGACCATCATGGCAGGCAACAGGCCAGGTGTTCAGCGACACCGGCTCCGTAAAGCCCAGGCACAGATGCTGCTTCAATTCTTCAACCGTCTCCGGTTTACCATGTTCGGCAATATACTCTGGTGATGCGATTATTTTGCGGTAGCTGGCAAACAAAGGGCGGGCACGCAAACTTGAATCTGTCAGGGTTCCCGCCCGGATCGCCACATCTACTTTACGCTCGATGAGGTTGATAAACGTCTCTGAGGAGACCAGAGAAAGCGTCATCTCCGGATAGCGTTCGCGGAAAGGTTTGATCAGCGGCATCAGAAAGTGAAGCACCACCGGCGTGGCCGCATCAATGCGCAGCAATCCACGCGGCGTGCTGCGGGTCTCCATAATCTCCGTCTCCGCTGCAGCCATCTCCTGTAATACCGACTGCACGCGGCGGAAGTAACGCTCTCCTTCTTCCGTCAGGCTCAGCTGCCGCGTCGTTCGGTTAAGCAGACTCACTCCAAGCTTCATCTCCAGTTTTTTTACCGAACGGCTAATGGCCGAATTAGCCTGTCCCAGCTGTTCGGCCGCGCGGCTAAAGCTGCCGCTTTCAACGACGGCGACAAAGATTGTCAGCTCTTCCGAAGTTGCTTTCATTTTTGCACCACCTGCAAAATTCTATTGAGATTTTGACCATTTTTGTTATTTAAGCACTGGCGCATACTGCCTGTCATCTTAATCCTGATGATACGGAGTATTTTATGCCACTGGCGCTACTTGCCCTGACGATCAGTGCCTTTGCAATTGGCACGACCGAATTTGTTATCGTGGGCCTGGTTCCCACTATTGCTAACCAGCTTGCGATCTCGTTGCCCTCTGCCGGGCTGTTGGTGTCCATCTACGCCCTGGGCGTCGCCGTCGGTGCGCCAGTGCTGACGGCTCTGACCGGACGTTTTCCGCGTAAGCAGCTGTTAGTCGCGCTGATGGTGCTGTTCACCGCCGGCAACGTTCTGGCCTGGCAGGCGCCGGACTACACCACGCTGGTGATTGCCCGTCTGTTAACCGGCCTTGCACACGGCGTGTTCTTCTCGATTGGTTCCACCATTGCAACCAGCCTGGTGCCCAAAGAGAAAGCGGCTTCAGCCATTGCGATCATGTTTGGTGGGCTGACCGTCGCACTCGTTACGGGCGTACCGTTGGGAACGTTTATCGGACAACACTTCGGCTGGCGTGAAACGTTCCTGGCCGTCTCCTTGCTGGGCGTCATCGCCCTGGTGACCAGCCTGCTGCTGGTACCGTCGAATATTCCAGGCCGGGCAAGCGCCAGCCTGCGCGATCAGTTGAAGGTGCTCACGCATCCGCGTTTGCTGATTATCTACGCGGTAACTGCGCTGGGCTATGGCGGCGTATTCACCGCTTTCACCTTCCTGGCGCCGATGATGCAGGACCTGGCGGGCTTTTCCCCTAATGCCGTGAGCTGGATTTTGCTGGGATACGGTATTTCCGTTGCCATTGGCAATATCTGGGGCGGCAAGCTTGCGGATAAGCATGGTGCGGTACCGGCGCTGAAATTCATCTTCGCCGCCTTGGTTGTTCTGCTGATGATTTTCCAGTTCACGGCTTCGGTACACTACGCCGCGCTGGTCACTGTGCTGGTCATGGGGATCTTTGCCTTTGGTAATGTTCCCGGGCTTCAGGTTTACGTTGTCCAGAAAGCTGAGCTCTATACGCCAAATGCGGTGGACGTGGCGTCAGGGCTGAACATTGCCGCATTTAATATTGGCATTGCGCTGGGCTCCATCATTGGCGGGCAAACCGTAGCGCATGTTGGGTTAACCCAGACTCCGTGGATTGGCGCGGTGATTGTCCTGGTGGCCTTCCTGCTGATTGGCCTTAGTGGACGTCTCGATAAGCCAGCCCGGGTCGCGCTGGGATAACATCAGTAAGTGCTTGCTTACAAAACTGGAAAGCGGTTTCTCAGAAATTGCGTTGAAAGTATGACCTAAAGTCCCTATAACATTAGAACCAGTCCGTTTTCCGGGCTGGTTCATGTTACAGAGGCTGTTTCCAAAAGTGCGAAAAAATACCTATGCCATGCGTTATGTTGCCGGAATGCCCGCGGAGAGGATCTTGCCTCCGGGGTCATTTGCGAGCATAAGCCAGGCATTACCCGCCGGCACACCGTTAAGCAGCGATGAGAAAATCCGTGTACTGGTGTGGAATATCTTTAAGCAGCAGCGTGCCGAATGGTTATCGGTGCTCAAGAATTTTGGAAAAGATGCCCATCTGGTTCTGCTTCAGGAGGCGCAAACTACTCCTGAGCTGGTACGCTTTGCCACCACGAACTATCTTGCCGCCGACCAGGTGCCTGCGTTTGTCCTGCCGCAACACCCCTCTGGTGTGATGACGCTTTCAGCAGCACATCCGGTCTATTGCTGTCCACTGCGCGAACGTGAACCTATCCTGCGTCTGGCAAAATCGGCGCTGGTGACGGTCTATCCGCTGCCGGATACCCGTATGCTGATGGTCGTGAATATCCATGCGGTAAATTTCAGTCTGGGCGTGGATGTCTACAGTAAGCAGTTACTTCCGATCGGCGATCAGATTGCCCATCACAGCGGGCCCATCATTATGGCCGGCGATTTCAATGCCTGGAGCCGTCCGCGCATGAATGCGCTGTATCGCTTTGCGCGCGAAATGTCGCTGCGTGAAGTTCGTTTTAGCGATGACCAGCGCAAAAAAGCCTTTGGTCGTCCTCTCGATTTTGTCTTCTATCGTGGTTTGAGCGTGCATGACGCCTCTGTTCTGGTGACGCGCGCCTCGGATCATAACCCTCTACTAGTCGAATTCAGTCCCGGCAAACCTGATAAATAATGGTGTGTCAGGTCTGCCGTGGGGCAGGCCTGCGCGGGTGCTGCCCTTAATTTTCACTCACAAAGGACAGTACGATGACAACAACACGCTCCCATCATGACAACGTAGAAAAACAGTTTGGTTCTCAGGCAAGTGCCTATCTGAGCAGTGCCGTGCATGCTTCTGGCCGCGATCTGGTGCGTCTCGGTGAACGTCTGGCGGCGTTCCCGCAGGCGCACGTGCTGGATTTAGGCTGCGGGGCAGGGCATGCCAGCTTTACGGCTGCGCAGCAGGTCGCTCACGTTACCGCGTATGACTTATCCAGCCAGATGCTGGACGTCGTTGCCGGGGCGGCGAAAGCGAAGGGACTGGACAACATCGATACGCAACAGGGCTATGCCGAATCCTTACCGTTCGATGATGCGTCGTTTGAGGTTGTTATCAGCCGTTATTCCGCGCACCACTGGCACGATGTCGGCCAGGCATTGCGAGAGGTCAAACGTGTTCTGAAGCCGGGCGGCACCTTTATCATTATGGATGTGATGTCTCCCGGACACCCGGTGCGCAATATCTGGCTGCAAACGGTAGAAGCGCTGCGCGATACCTCGCACGTACAAAACTACGCCAGCGGAGAGTGGTTATCACTTATCACTGAAGCGGGGCTGATCGCGCGCGCGCTGATTACCGATCGCTTACCGCTTGAGTTCAGCTCCTGGATCGCGCGTATGCGCACCCCGGAAGCATTAAGCCAGGCGATCAGGCTCTATCAGGAGAGTGCGTCCGCGGAGGTAAAAGCGTACTTTGAACTGCAGGAAGATGGATCGTTTACCAGCGATACCATCATGGCCGAAGCGCAAAAAGCGGGATAAACAAAAAAGGCACCGAGGGGAATCGGTGCCTTTTTATCTTTCGATCGTGCTATCAGGAGTCTGGCGTCGCGCTGTTCTTCACAAACAGCGTCAGCTGGTCGCCTGGTTTCAGATTGTCAGTATCATTGTTCCAGCGCATCACATCCTTGATGTTTACGCCGTGTCGTTTTGCGATACTGGACAGTGAATCACCCTTGCGCACGCGATAGGTAATGCTATCGCTGTTGCTGGCGAGACGCTGTGCGCTGCTACCTGCACCTACCGTCAGAGTCTGACCCACTTTCAGGCCGGAGCTGCGCAGGTTATTCCACTGCTGCAGATCTTTCGCATTCACGCCAAGACGTGACGCGATGCCCGAAAGCGTATCACCTGAACGAACCTTATAGCTGCGGCTGTTAACTGATGATGCATCCGCGATCAGCGTTGACTGAACTGCGGCGATTTCACCAGAAGCTAAAGACTCGCGTAACTGCTCGGCATGTTTCTGCGGAACCATTACATACTGCGGGCCACTTGCCCCCAGGGTTGAGCCTTTAACGCCAGCATTAAAGGTTTTCAATTTACTTACCGACATACCCGTCATATCAGCAACCTGTTGAATATCAACCGGATTGCTGAGGCGAACACGCGCCAGTGCACGACTTTCGTCTGGTGTTGGCAGTTGTACACCGTAACGCTTGCTGTTCTTGAGAATATCGCTCAATGCCAGCATTTTCGGTACGTAAATCTTTGTTTCCTGTGGCAGTGAGAGCGACCAAAAATCGGTGGATTTACCCCGTGCTTTATTCGCTTTCATTGCCTTCAGTACACGACCTTCGCCACTATTATACGCAGCGACCGTTAACAGCCAGTCGCCGTCAAACATCTTGTTCAGACGTTGCATCATGTCGAGAGCGGCTGTCGTTGAAGCGACAACATCGCGACGCGCATCATAGTTGCGGGTCTGTTTCAGACCATAGTTTCGCCCGGTGCTCGGAATGATCTGCCAAATGCCTGCGGCATTGGCGCCAGACGTCGCGTGTGGGTCAAAAGCGCTCTCCACTATGGGTAGGAGTACCAGCTCCATAGGCATGTTACGTTTCTTAACTTGCCCGGCTATCCAGTACATATACGGCTCTGCCCGTAACGTTACATCGTGGAGATAGCTCTTATTACTTAAATACTTCTGTTTCTGTTCGCGAATCCGGGGATTTTCCGGAATTCCCATCTTTAGCTCGTCGCCAATAGAGGTCCACAAGTCTTGATCCTGCGCGTAAGATGTTCCATCGTCCATCCAGCGCGCCGAACTTGCAAACTTCCCTGCTTCCCCTTGACCAGCCGCAGAAAGGCTCTGTGCGTGCTGTTGTACGTTGCTGCCGTTTTGCGACTGGCAACCTACAAGCAGGACAGAGGCGAGTAATATCGCTTTTGCCTTCATGTGTGTGTCAATAGTTGCTTAAAAGACGAGCGATGATAACGGCGAAATTTTGAAAAGGCAACCCGCAATTATCTGAAGTTATCTTTCTTTGACCTTAACCATGCAAATCGCTGTTCTGGTTGTTGCAAATTTGTTTCTTGGTTAATTTTATTAATTAAATCAATATCATCTGTTCGTAAAAATAAATTAATTTGGCGCTCCTTTTTCAGAATTACGGGGAGTGTTTTTTGGTTTTTTGCACGTAACTCCTTCACTTTGTGATAATAATCCTGAATCGCTCGATCCTCGGGTAAGATGCTCACGGAAAACTTCATATTTCCTAATGTATACTCATGGGCGCAACAAATGAGCGTCTCATCGGGTAGCGCGTTAATCTTCTGTAAAGACTGATACATTTGAGCTGGCGTGCCTTCAAACAGTCTTCCGCAGCCTCCGGAGAACAACGTATCGCCGCAAAAAAGATAAGGCTTACTGTAGAAACACAGATGTCCCAAAGTGTGACCTGGTGTAGCAAATACGGAAAACTCCCACTCGCGTATGAGGATATTTTCGCCTTCTTTGACTACATGCGTGATTCCCTTATCTTGTGCCTCTGCCGGTCCGTAAACCACAAGATGCGGAAAATGGGCGCGCAGTTCAGGCACGCCGCCAGTGTGATCGTTATGATGATGCGTCAACAGAATGGCTTCTGGCTGCCAGCCGTTCTCTTTTATGGCGTGCAGTACAGGGGCGGATTCTCCGGGATCGACAATGACGCATCGGCGATCGTCGTCAACCAAAACCCAGATGTAATTGTCCTGAAACGCTGGAATACTGATAAGATTCATACATTACCTCTTAGAGCGTGGCGGGTGTTTTGATGAAACCGGCAAGGATACCTCAGACTGTCGCAGCACCGGAACGTTGGGCGGAATTGCCCTGGGGTGAATACTATCGCGAAGCGTTAGAACAGCAGCTGAAGCCCTGGCTCGCGAAAATGTATGGCTTTCACCTGCTTAAGATTGGCAATCTCAGCGCGGAAATCAATACCGAAAGCTGCGCTATCTCGCATCAGGTTAACGTCTCTCTCGGCGGATCGCCGGTTCAGGTGAAGGCAGACCCGTTGCATCTGCCGTTTGCGGAAAAATCCGTCGATGCGTGTTTGCTCGCACATACGCTACCCTGGTGCAGCGATCCGCATCGTCTGCTTCGCGAAGCCGATCGCGTGCTGATTGATGACGGCTGGCTGGTACTCAGCGGATTCAATCCGCTAAGCCTGATGGGCCTGCGTAAGCTGGTACCGGTGCTACGCCGGACTCCACCTTACAACAGCCGGATGTTCACCATGATGCGCCAGCTCGACTGGCTTTCGCTGCTGAACTTTGAGGTGCTTTGCTACGGTGGTTTTCAGGTGCTGCCCTGGGCGCGGCAGGGGGGCGTCGTGTTGAGCACCCATCTCCCCGCGTTGGGCTGTTTGCAGTTTATCGTCGCGCGTAAGCGAACCATTCCCCTTACGCTTAACCCCATGAAGCAGAGCAAGTCGAAAACGCCCATCCGCCAGACCGTCGGCGCCACGCGGCAGTACAAAAAAACCGATTAGGCGTCGGGCTGATAGCCCGCATCTTCATGTGCGGGATTGGATGCCGCAGCACGCGCCAGTTCGTCGCAGCGTTCGTTTTCCGGGTGGCCTGCGTGGCCTTTAACCCACTCCCACTTAATCTGGTGCTGGCCAAGCGCAGCATCAAGGCGTTTCCAGAGATCGACGTTCTTGACCGGCTTCTTATCGGCAGTTTTCCAGCCGCGTTTTTTCCAGTTGTGGATCCACTGGGTGATCCCCTGACGCACGTACTGGCTGTCGGTGCTTAACACCACGTCACAATGTTCTTTTAACGCCTCCAGCGCCACGATGGCCGCCATCAACTCCATCCGGTTGTTGGTGGTCAGAAAATAGCCTTCGCTAAAGGTTTTTTCGTGCTGGCGATAGCGCATAATCGCGCCGTAGCCGCCGGGTCCTGGGTTACCGAGACAAGATCCATCGGTGAAAATTTCTACCTGTTTACGCATCTCTGGTAGACTTCCTGTATTCGAAACGTTCAGTTAAACGATAAGTCTGACATAAATGACCGCTATGAGCACTGCAATTACTCGCCAGATTGTCCTCGATACCGAAACCACCGGTATGAACCAGATCGGCGCGCACTACGAAGGGCATAAGATCATCGAGATCGGCGCCGTTGAAGTGGTGAACCGTCGTCTTACGGGGAACAACTTCCACGTCTACCTCAAACCCGATCGGCTGGTTGATCCGGAAGCGTTCGGCGTTCACGGGATTGCCGATGAGTTCTTGCTGGATAAGCCGACTTTTGCGGATGTCGCTGACGAGTTCCTGGAATATATCAAGGGCGCCGAGCTTGTCATCCATAACGCATCGTTCGATATCGGCTTTATGGATTATGAATTCAGCAAGCTTAATCGTGATATTCCGAAGACGAACACCTTCTGTAAGGTGACGGACAGCCTGGCGCTGGCAAGGAAGATGTTCCCCGGCAAGCGTAACAGCCTGGATGCACTCTGCTCGCGCTACGAGATAGACAATACCAAGCGAACGCTCCACGGGGCGTTGCTCGATGCCCAGATCCTGGCCGATGTCTATCTGACGATGACCGGCGGGCAGACGTCAATGAAGTTCAGTATGGAAAATGAATCCCAGCAGACGCAAGGCGAAGCGGGCATTCAGCGTGTTGTTCGTCAGGCAAGCCGCTTGCGGGTTGTTTTAGCCAGCGATGAAGAGCTTCTTAATCACGAATCCCGGCTTGATCTGGTCCAGAAGAAGGGCGGCAGCTGTATGTGGCGCGCCTGAAAAAACGCCTGAATGCCTGTAAAATCATCGTTTGGGCGATTTTTGCAGCAAACGATTCAAAACGTGAGAAAAAGCGTTGACGAGATCGGAGGCGCACCGTAATATGCGCCTCGTTCCCCAAACGGGAACAGTGGAGCGGTAGTTCAGTCGGTTAGAATACCTGCCTGTCACGCAGGGGGTCGCGGGTTCGAGTCCCGTCCGTTCCGCCACTATTCAGAAGGCCTGAATCAGAAATGATTCAGGCCTTCGTCGTTTCAGCCTTCTGTAATCTCATCCTCTCTCTTATCGTTAACATAAAGTTAATATGCATAGTGCAATTTATTAACAAATGCACGAATATAGTGCATTATTTGCACTGGTATTGTGCGTTTCACCATCACTCCTCTCTGCGCACCTCATTCAGAATGTTTCTTTCTGTAAAAATAATTCACGCGGAATCATTTGGTTATCTCCTGCTTTCCAAAAATATACCGAACCAATTACGTATTGGTTTGGTTATTGCTTAATCATTAGCACGATAAGCTTCATTCCATATCAATAACTTATCGTTAATAAAAATAAAGCAATGATGAAAGCGAGCGAACCAATATGGAAAAACCGTCACGGTTTCTGGCAAATTCCAGCACCGCGCTTGAGCAGCTGCGCGGGCTTATCAACCAGCATGAGTCAACACCAGGCATACCGCTGCCCACGGAACGTGAGCTGTCGGACACTCTCGGCGTAGGACGACGTGAAGTGCGTCGTGCGCTGGACGTGCTGGAAGAAGAGGGGCGCATCTGGCGTAAGCAGGGCAAAGGGACCTTTATTGGCCCGGCGGCACCTGTTGAACCGCTGGCCCTTCAGGGATTGGTTCAGCAGACCAACCTTCTGGAAGTGATGGAAGCTCGTCTACAGCTCGAACCCGGCTTAGCCCGGCTTGCGGCACTGCGTGCCACCAGGGAAAACCTCGCGCTCATGCAGCGCATGCTGGAACGCATCGATAAGGTCAGCCCGGATGACCGCGATCTCAACGAACTCTGGGACAGCGCCTTTCACCGGGCGATTGCCGAGGCGGCGGGCAACCGTCTGATGCTCGGCCTGTTTGATGCCATTGATGCCGTGCGGCGTGAACCGGGCTGGCAGCATCTGCGCGAGCTGGCGCGCACCCCCGAACGTGTCGACAGCTATAACGACCACCACCATAAGATCATGTCTGCGATTATCCATCGCCAGCCTAATGAAGCCGCGGCCGCCATGCGCGAACACCTGCTCAGCCTGCAAACCGCCCTGATTCAGGCGATCCATCTTGAGGACGACTTCACGCCATGACGACAATACCCTTTAAGGACGCCACGCCCGTATTGCGGGTGCAAAACCTCAACGTTACGTTTGCTGGCTCGCCGGCTAGCGTGCTTGATGGTATCTCGCTGACCGTCAGGGCGGGCGAAACGCTGGCTCTGGTGGGAGAGTCTGGCTGCGGAAAAAGTATCACCTCACTGGCGCTGATGGGGTTACTGCCCGCCAGCGCGCAGATTGTCAGCGGTGAGATGCAGTTTCGCCGCCACGATCTGCGAAAGCTCTCACCGCGGGAATATGCCGACCTGCGCGGCAGCGAGCTGGCGATGATTTTCCAGGAGCCGATGACCTCGCTCAATCCGGCGTTCACGCTGGGCGATCAGCTCAGCGAAGCGGTGATGCGACACCAGAGCGTCTCGCGCGCCGAGGCGATGAAGGTCGCGCTGCAGATCCTCGAGAAGGTACAGATCCCGGCGGCAGAGATGCGCCTTAAAGCGTATCCCCACCAGCTTTCCGGCGGCATGCGCCAGCGCGTGATGATTGCGATGGCGCTGATTAACCATCCCAAACTGCTGATTGCTGATGAACCCACCACCGCGCTCGACGTCACCATCCAGGCGCAAATCCTCGCCTTGCTCAACGTCTTAAAAGAGGAAACCGGCACGGCGGTGCTGATGATCACCCACGATTTGGGCGTGGTGGCGGAAGTCGCCCAGCAGGTCGCCGTGATGTATGCCGGGCAGGTGGTGGAGCAGGGGAGCGTGGAGGCGATATTCGCCGACCCGCAGCACCCGTACACCATCGGCCTGATGGGCTCGATTCCTTCTCTTGGCGCACGCAAGGGCCAGCTCTCCACCATTCCCGGATCGGTCCCGCTCCCGGAATCCATGCCGAAAGGCTGCCGTTTCGCCACCCGCTGTCCGTTTGCGCAGTCGCGCTGCCATGATGAAAAACCGCAGCTCACCGCGCTCGGCGCGGGCCATCAGGTCGCCTGCTTCCGCGTGCCGCTCGAACAGAACATTGCCCTGGGAGAAATCGCATGACCACGCCCATTCTTGAAGCCCGTGACCTCAGCAAGCTTTTCCCCGGCCCCAAAAAGCTCTTTACTCCGGCACGGTTTGTCACGGCGGTCGATCGCGTTTCGCTTGCCGTGATGCCGGGCGAAACGCTGGCGATCGTCGGCGAGTCCGGCTCCGGGAAATCTACGCTCGGTCGTCTTCTGCTGCGCCTGCTGGCCGCCAGCGAAGGGCGCGTGTTTTATCAGGGGGAGGAGATCACCGATGCCTCCGGTGCCCGCCTGAACCAGCTCCGGCGCGAGCTGCAGATTATTTTTCAGGATCCCTTCGCCTCGCTCAACCCGCGCATGACGGTGGAGCAGATCGTCGGAGAGCCGCTGTGGCTGCATCAGAACATGAAAAAAGCGGATCGCCAGTACCGCGTTGCCGAGCTGCTCAAAACCGTTGGCCTGCCTGCCGCCTGGGCCGGGCGCTATCCGCACGAGTTTTCCGGCGGGCAGCGTCAGCGTATCGGCATTGCGCGTGCGCTGGCTTCCGGGCCGAAGCTGCTGCTGGGCGATGAGCCGGTATCCGCGCTGGACGTGTCCGTTCAGGCGCAGGTGGTCAACCTGCTGGAAAGCCTGAAGCACCAGCTTGGGCTGACGATGGTGATTGTCGCCCACGGCCTGGCGGTGATCCGCCATATGAGCGATCGCGTGGCGGTCATGTATCTCGGGCAAATCGTTGAGCTTGCCACCGTCGACGAAATTTTTGACGCACCGCTGCACCCCTATACGCAGGCATTGATTGCGTCGGCACCGCAGATGCAGCCGGGCGTTGAACGCGACGCGCCGCTGCTGCAGGGGGATCTGCCCAACCCGGCCAGCCCGCCGTCCGGCTGCCGTTTCCACACCCGCTGCCCCTACGTCACCGATGAATGCCGCCAGGTCGAGCCGATCAATCAGGTGCTCGACGGCGGGCGTCAGGTTGCCTGCCATCGCTGGCAGGAGATCAACCGCGATCGCGGCGTTATCCAGATCGCACCGCCATCCGCCGCCTTTCTGCGCCGCCGCGCGCTGTTTGAACACGCGGCCACTCACTCGTCCCTTCCTTCAAGGAACTCATGATAATGACAATGCGTAATTCTCTTTTGACCGTACTGGGAAGTGTTATGTTGCTTGGCGCGGCGCTGCCCGCCCATTCTGAAAGCGTGCTGCGAATCGGCCTGGGCGCTGACCCGGACATGCTCGACCCGCATCTGGCGCGCACCTACTATGGCCGCTTCGTGTTTGCCTCCCTGTGCGACAGGCTGGTGGACGTGGATGAAAACCTGAAGGTTGTCCCCGGTCTGGCTAAAGACTGGGCGTGGAGTGACGACGGTAAAACCCTGACGCTCAATCTGCGCGAAGGCGTCACCTTCCATGACGGTGAGAAATTCGATGCCGCCGCCGCAAAATACAACCTCGACCGCGCCCTGACCTTAAAAGGCTCCCTGCGTAAGAGCGAGATCTCCTCCGTTGAATCGGTCGAGGTCACCGGCCCGATGCAGATTGCGCTGCACCTGAAAACGCCCGATGCCGCGCTGCTGATGCAGCTCACCGACCGCGCGGGCGCAATGATGGCCCCCGAGGCGGCGAAAAAGCCTGACTTTGCCGCCCACCCGGTCTGCTCCGGCCCGTATAAATTCGACAGCCGCGTGTCCCAGGACCGCATCGTGCTGACCCGCTTCGACAACTACTGGAACAAAGACGCCTACCACTTCGACAAAATTATCTATCTGCCGATCCCGGACGCCTCCGTGCGCCTCGCGAACCTGCGTGCGGGCGATCTTGACCTGACCGAAGGCATCGCCGCCAGCGACGTGAAAACCGTCGAGGCTGACAGCAAGCTGGCGCTGGCGAAGGTAACGGGCCTGGGCTATCAGGGCATTACCTTCAACATCAACAACGGCAAGGTGCCGCCGACCGATCCGTTCAAGGACGCCCGCGTGCGCGAGGCATTTTCTCAGGCCATTGACCGCGATGCGTTAAACCAGGTGGTCTTCGAAGGGCTCTACACCCCGGCCAACCAGGCGTTTTCCCCGGTCAGCCCGTATCACGTTAACCTGCCGGTTCCGCCGCGTGACGTCGACAAAGCCAAAGCGCTGCTGAAGGCGGCAGGCGTCACCGCGCCGCTGACCGTCAACCTTCTGGTGCCGAACAACCCAACCTCGCAGCAGGTGGGCCAGGTATTGCAGGCGATGGTCGCCGAGGCCGGATTTAACCTGAACCTGCAGATGACCGAATTCGCTACGCTGCTCGATCGCCAGCAGAGCGGTGACTATCAGCTGAGCTTCTCCGGCTGGTCGGGACGCCCGGATCCGGACGGCAGCATCTACGGCTTTATCAACAGCAAAGGCACGCTTAACGACGGCCGCTACAGCAACGCGCAGGTCGATGAGTGGCTGACCCAGGCGCGCCAGAGCACCGACCAGGCCGCACGCCAGCCGCTGTACGACAAGGTGGTGAAGCAGCTGCAAACCGATATGCCGATTGCCTACCTCTACTTCGAGCCGCGCATTTTCGGTCTGAACAAAAGCGTGCAGGGCTTTAAGCCGTACCCGGACGGCATCGTGCGTCTGGCGGGTTTAACGCTGGCGAAATAAAGGTCCTGAGGAGAACCCATGCTGGAACTGATTTGCAAACGTCTGCTGCTGGCCGTCCCGACGCTATTGCTGGTGAGCATGATGGTGTTCGGGCTGCAAAAGCTGCTGCCCGGCGACCCGCTGATCGCCATGGCCGGGGAGGAGCGCGATCCGGCGGTCATCGCCCAGCTGCGCGCGGAGCTTAACCTCGATGCGCCGATCCCCGTGCAGTATTTCCACTGGCTGACGCGCGCGCTGCAGGGCGATCTGGGCGTCTCCTTACGCACGCACGAACCGGTGACGCAGCTGATCGCCAGCAAGCTGCCGGTCACGCTGGAGCTGTCCCTGCTGGCGATGATTATTGCGCTGGTGTTTGGCATCAGCATGGGGATCCTCGCTGCGGTGAACAAAAACAGCTGGGTCGATCACGGGGCCAACTTCGTGGCGATCTCGGGGATCTCGATCCCGCACTTCTGGCTGGGGATCCTGCTGATTCTGGTCTTTTCGGTGAACCTGCAGTGGCTGCCCGCCTCCGGCTACGTGCCGTTCAGTGAAGATCCGCTCCAGAACCTGCGCACGCTGCTGCTGCCCGCGTCCGTGCTCGGAACCGGCCTCGCGGCGACGCTGATGCGTCATACCCGCGCCTCGATGATTGCGGTCCTGAAGGCGGATTACATCCGTACCGCGCGGGCTAAGGGGCTGCTGCCAAAAGCGGTGATCCTGAAGCACGCGTTTCGCAACGCGCTGGTGCCGGTCATCACCCTCACCACGCTGCTGTTTGGCGAGCTGCTGGGCGGCGCGGTGCTGACCGAGCAGGTCTTCACCATTCCGGGCTTCGGCAAGATGATCGTCGACTCGGTATTCAACCGTGACTACGCGGTGGTGCAGGGCGTGGTGCTGATCGTGGCGATTGGCTTCCTGATGCTCAACCTGCTGGCCGACGTGCTCTACGTCCTTATCAACCCGAAAATGCGAGGTTAACCATGGCGGAACTGACGACGCAAACCGTTGTGCCCGCGCTGCCGCGCGCGCAGAACCGGGTGCTGAGGAAATTCCTCGCCAATAAAAGCGCGGTCATTGGCGCGGTGGTGGTGAGCTTCTTTGTGCTGGTGGCGCTGCTGGCGCCGTGGATCGCCCCGTTCGACCCGGTGAAAGCCAACTTCCTGGCGGTGCGAAAAGCGCCGTCGGCGATGTACTGGTTTGGCACCGACGAGCTGGGGCGCGACATTTTATCCCGCATTATCTGGGGGGCTCGCACCTCGCTGATGGCGGGCTGTATGTCGGTCGTTATCGCGGTGGTTATCGGCGTGCCGCTGGGGCTGGTGGCGGGCTACTTCCAGAAGATGTGGGACGGGGTGATCTCGCGCTTTATTGAGGCGCTGCTGGCCTGTCCGTTCCTGATCATGGCGATCGCGCTGGGGGCATTTTTGGGCCCAAGCCTGACCAACGCGATGATCGCCATCGGTCTTTCGGCGATGCCGATCTTCGCCCGCCTGACGCGCGGGCAGGTGATTGCCATTCGCAACGAAGAGTATATCGACGGCGCGCGGGCGATTGGCCTGCCGGATCGCTGGATCATCATTAAATACGTCCTGCCCAACGTGATGTCGCCGATCCTGGTGCAGGCCACGCTGGCGATTGCCTCGGCGATTATCGCCGAAGCCAGCCTGTCGTTTTTAGGGCTGGGGCAGCAGCCGCCCAATCCGTCATGGGGCTCCATGCTCAACACCGCGAAAGGGTTTCTGGAGCAGGCGCCGTGGATGTCCGTTTTCCCCGGCGTGGCGATTTTCCTCGCCGTGCAGGGCTTTAATTTACTCGGCGACGGGCTGCGCGATGCGCTCGATCCGCGCCACGACTAAGGAGTCATGATGACCAAAGCGCTTGATTTTACGTCCGGTTACGATTCTAGACGCCCACCGATGCTGGGCCATAACGCGGTTGCCACGTCGCAGCCGCTGGCGGCACAGGCGGGTATGAAAATGCTGCAGCTGGGAGGGAATGCCGTCGATGCGGCCATTGCCACCGCGATGGCGCTGACGGTGGTTGAGCCGACCGGCAACGGGATCGGCAGCGACGCCTTTGCCATCGTCTGGGACGGTGAAAAGCTTCACGGCCTCAACGCGTCCGGCCGTTCGCCTGCGAGCTGGCATGCGGATCTGTTTGCCGGTAAAATGGCGGTGCCGGAAATCGGCTGGGACGCGGTGACCGTGCCGGGAGCGGTCTCCGGCTGGGTCGCGCTGGCGGAACGCTTCGGCACGCTGCCGCTGACCACGCTGGCGCAGCCAGCCATTGACTACGCGCGCAACGGTTTCCCGGTCTCCCCGCTGATCGGCCACCTGTGGCAGCGCGGCTACAGCAAGCTCAAAGATCAGCCTGGCTTCAGCGCCTGCTTCGCGCCGGAAGGCCGCGCCCCGCGCGTGGGGGAAATCTTCCGTAACCCGGCGCAGGCGAACTCGCTGGAGCTGATTGCCCGCACCAACGGTGAAGCCTTTTACCGCGGCGAGCTGGCGCAGAAAATTGCCGCTTTCGCCAAAGAACACGGCGCGCACCTGACGGCTGAAGATCTGGCAAACCACCGCGTGGACTGGGTAGAGCTGCTGTCGCGAGACTTCGCGGGCGGTTCGGTGCAGGAGCTGCCGCCAAACGGCCAGGGGATCGCCACGCTGATTGCGCTCGGCATTCTGGAGCAGTGCGGCATTGAGAAGCATCATCCGGATTCCGTGCAGTCCCTGCACCTGTCCATTGAGGCGATGAAGCTGGCGCTGGCGGATCTCGACCGCTACGTGGCGGATGAAGAACATATGGCGTTCGCGGCGAAAGAGCTGCTGAGCGACCCTTATCTGAAGTCGCGCGCGGCGCTTATTGACCATGATAAAGCCTCAGACTTCGTTTACGGATCGCCGACGCAGAGCGGCACGGTCTACATCAGCACCGCCGACGCCAGCGGGATGATGGTCTCGTTTATTCAGTCCAATTATATGGGTTTCGGTTCAGGCATCGTGGTGCCGGATACCGGGATCAGCCTGCAAAACCGGGGCTGCGGGTTTGTGCTGGATCCCGATCACCCGAACGCGCTGGCGGGCAGCAAGCGCCCGTTCCACACCATCATTCCGGGCTTTGCGATGGACGGCAACGGCCAGCCGCTGATGTCCTTTGGCGTGATGGGCGGCCCGATGCAGGCGCAGGGGCACATGCAGATGGCGCTGCGCATTATGCTGCACGGACAAAACCCGCAGGCGGCAATTGATGCCCCGCGTTGGCGCGTGGTGCAGGGCAGGGAGGTGATCGTTGAATCGACGTTCGATCGCAATACCATCGCCGCGCTGCGCGAGCGCGGGCATCAGATCGTGGTGGAAGATCCGCTTCAGGATTACAACTTCGGCGGGGCGCAGGTCATTTACCGCCTGCCGGAAGGCCACTACGTCGCCGCGACGGAAAGCCGCAAAGACGGGCAGGCGCTGGTGAGTTAATTTACGCCCGGTGGTGCTGCGCTTAGCGGGCCTACGCTGTGCTCTCTGTAGGCCGGGTAAGTCGTAGCCGCCACCCGGCTTTTATTCAGCCGATGCTAAACGGATCCGCATCCTGCCACGCCGGAAACTTCTCCCGGTACTCCTTCAGCGCCGTCAACGACAGCTCGGCATCAATGCGCGTCGCCTGATGCGGCTCGGCGGTGGCAATGATCTCGCCCTGCGGATTCACTACCCGGCTGTCACCGCGGTAGTGATGCCCGTTGCCGTCGGTTCCCACGCGGTTACAGCCCACCACGTACGCCTGGTTCTCAATCGCGCGCGCCACCAGCAGCGACTGCCAGTGCAGGGAGCGCGGCGCAGGCCAGTTGGCGACATACAGCGCCAGGTCGTAATCGTTGCGGTTGCGCGACCACACCGGGAAGCGCAGGTCGTAGCAGACCAGCGGCAGAATACGCCAGCCGCGCCACTCGAACACCACGCGCTCGTGACCCGCTTCATAGTGATGATGCTCATCCGCCATGCGGAACAGGTGGCGCTTATCGTAAAAATGCACTTTCCCTTCCGGCTCCACCAGCAGGAAGCGGTTCACCGGCCCGCGCTCCGTTTGCAGCGCAGCACTACCCGCGATCAGCGCGTTGGTCTGCTGCGCTTTGGCATGCATCCAGGCGACAACCTCATCCTGCGGCATTGACTGTTGTGCCGCTTCCATGGCGAAGCCGGTCGTGAACATCTCCGGCAGGACAATCACATCGCGCCCGGTAATCTCTTCCAGTTGACGATCAAAGTGGCGCAGGTTGGCGGGGCCATCCATCCACACTAAAGGTTGCTGCAAAATCGAAATCTTCAAACCAGGCACGATACAGACTCCTCAAAAGACCGCTTTTTGACACTGTAGCACGTCATTACGAGAAAATGTGGCAATAAAAAACCCCGCTCAGGGCGGGGTTTGTATAAGCGAAACGCGTTACGCCGCTTCAGGCTTGCGGTGCTTCTCCGGGAGCTTTACCGGCTGCGTCGCCAGCTCGTCCGGCTCGAAATCATCCACGTTAATGCTGCGCAGACGGCTCTCTTCGGCTTTCACCAGCAGCGCGGCTTCATCTTTATTGATAATGCCACCGGCCAGCGCCTGTTTTGCCAGTTCGTCCAGACGGGTAAACGGCAGGTTTTTGCCCAGCTGTTTACAGATCTTCTGGTGAATCGGATCGGCAGCCATCACGTCCAGCAGCGCCTCTTCCAGCAGGCCTACCGGGTTATGCGGTGTCGGCGTCAGATACTGACCACGACCGATACGGGAGCGGGTTGCGCTCGGTACCTGCAGGATCTTCGCCACCTTGTGGTCCAGCTTGTCGGACGGCGCCAGGTGGTGACGACCGGTCGGGAAGATCACCGCGCGCAGGGCGCCCGCCACGAAGCGGTTCGGGAAGTTGGCCAGCAGGTCGTCAATCGCCTGTTCAGCCTGATACATCGCATCCTGAACGCCCCAGTGCACCAGCGGCAGATCCGCTTCCTGACGGCCTTCGTCGTCGTAGCGCTTCAGGACCGCAGAGGCCAGGAAGATCTGGCTCAGCACATCCCCCAGACGGGCAGAGATACGCTCGCGACGCTTCAGGCTACCGCCCAGCACCGCCATGGAGACGTCAGACAGCAGAGCGAGGTTGGCGCTCAGACGGTTCAGATGCTGGTAGTAACGTTTGGTCGCATCGCCGGTCGGCGTCGCGCTGGTAAGACCGCGCGTCAGGCCCAGCCAGAAGCTGCGTACCTTGTTGCTGCCCACGTGACCGATATGTTTGAACAGCAGCTTATCGAAGGCATCCACGTCGTTGTTCTGCGCGGCGGCCATCTCTTCCAGCACGTACGGATGGCAGCGAATTGCGCCCTGACCGAAGATCATCATGCTGCGGGTCAGGATGTTTGCCCCTTCCACGGTGATGGCAATCGGTGCGCCCTGATAGCCGCGCGCCAGGAAGTTGCCTTCGCCGAGCATAATGCCTTTACCGCCCGCGATATCCATCGCGTCAATGATCGACTGCTGCGCGCGGTGGGTACAGTGGTACTTCACAATCGCGGACAGCACGGCCGGTTTTTCGCCCAGCATGATGCCGTAGGTAATCAGCGATGCAGCGGCATCCATCACGTAGGCATTGCCCGCGATACGCGCCAGCGGCTCTTCGATACCTTCCATTTTGCCGATGGAGATTTTGAACTGACGGCGGATGTGAGCGTAAGCGCCAATCCCCATCGCGACCGACTTCAGACCGCCGGTTGAGTTCGACGGCAGGGTAATACCGCGGCCTACAGACAGACATTCCACCAGCATACGCCAGCCCTGACCGGCCATTTTCGGACCGCCGATGATGTAGTCAATCGGCACAAAGATGTCCTGACCGCGGGTCGGACCGTTCTGGAACGGCACGTTCAGCGGGAAGTGACGGCGACCAATTTCAACGCCTGGGGTAGAGGTTGGGATCAGCGCACAGGTAATGCCCAGATCTTCTTCACCGCCCAGCAGTTTTTCCGGGTCAGAGAGCTTAAAGGCCAGACCCAGCACGGTGGCGATTGGCGCCAGGGTGATATAACGCTTGTTCCAGGTCAGGCGCATGCCCAGTACCTGTTCGCCCTGCCATTCGCCCATGCAGACCACGCCGGTATCTGGGATCGCACCCGCATCGGAGCCTGCTTCCGGGCTGGTCAGCGCGAAGCAAGGGATTTCCTGACCGCGTGCCAGACGCGGCAGGTAGTGATCTTTCTGCTCTTCGGTACCGTAATGCTGCAGCAGTTCGCCCGGGCCTAAGGAGTTAGGTACGCCAACGGTAATCGCCAGGATCCCGGAAACGCCCGCCAGCTTTTGCAGAACGCGAGCCTGAGCGTAAGCGGAGAACTCCAGACCGCCGTACTCTTTCTTGATGATCATCGCGAAGAAGCGATGTTCTTTCAGATACGCCCACAGCTCTGGCGGCAGGTCGGCCATTTCGTGGGTGATGGCAAAGTCGTTCGCCATACGGCACGCTTCTTCCACAGGGCCGTCAATAAAGGCCTGCTCTTCAGCGGTCAGGCGCGGCTGCGGATAGTTGTGCAGCTTTTTCCAGTCCGGGTTGCCCTGGAACAGGTCGCCTTCCCACCAGGTGGTGCCCGCATCAATCGCTTCTTTCTCGGTACGCGACATTGGCGGCATCACTTTACGGAAGCCTTTGAACACCGGCGCGGAGATCATTGATTTACGCATCGGCGCCAGGTTAAACGGCAGAAGAATGATGGCAAGAGGGACTAAAAGCCAGATATTCCAGAGGCCTGCGACGCCAAGCGCAGCCGTCCAGGCCAGAAGAATCAGGCTGCTCAGGAATAAACTTACGCGGTGATAGAACAACACACCGAGCAGTACAACGGTTGCGAGAATGCTCAAAATCATCATAAAGAAAAGCTCCCTTGCTTGTAGGAGGTCTGACCACTTGTGATGATATGGTTGTAGTTGATGTTATTTCCTTTAGCAATGTGTTTACAAAATAATTACAACCTGGTTCACATTGTTCGCGTTTTAGCCGGCACAAAAAATCAAAACGCCGGACGATTCGCATGGCTTTAGCTTCTCGCTTTTCACGCTATCCGGTACACTCCACTGTGTTATTTCATCAATACTGAAGGATTATCCTCATGTACCAGGATCTTATTCGTAACGAACTGAACGAAGCGGCGGAAACGCTGGCGAACTTTCTGAAAGATGATGCCAATATTCACGCTATTCAGCGCGCAGCGGTCCTGCTGGCCGACAGCTTCAAAGCCGGTGGCAAAGTGCTCTCCTGCGGTAACGGCGGTTCCCACTGTGACGCGATGCACTTCGCAGAAGAGCTGACCGGACGCTATCGCGAAAACCGTCCGGGCTACCCGGCGATTGCGATTTCCGACGTGAGCCACATCTCCTGCGTAGGCAACGACTTTGGTTACGACCACATCTTCTCCCGCTACGTTGAAGCGGTAGGCCGCGAAGGCGACGTGCTGCTGGGGATTTCTACCTCCGGCAACTCCGGCAACGTGATCAAAGCGATCGCCGCCGCGCGTGAAAAAGGGATGAAAGTCATCACCCTGACCGGTAAAGATGGCGGTAAGATGGACGGTACGGCGGATGTCGAAATTCGCGTTCCGCACTTCGGTTATGCTGACCGTATTCAGGAAATTCACATCAAAGTGATCCACATCCTGATCCAGCTGATCGAAAAAGAGATGGTTAAGTAAGACTTCGCTGGGGGCACTCTTGCCCCCGCTGTTGTGGAGGTATTGTATGTGCGAACTGCTCGGGATGAGCGCCAATGTGCCAACCGATATCTGCTTTAGCTTCACCGGGCTGGTTCAGCGCGGTGGAGGAACCGGGCCGCATAAAGACGGCTGGGGCATCACCTTCTACGAAGGCAAAGGATGTCGCACGTTCAAAGATCCACAGCCCAGCTTTAACTCACCTATTGCCAAACTGGTGCAGGACTATCCCATCAAGTCCCGCTCGGTGATCGCCCACATCCGTCAGGCTAACCGCGGCGAAGTGGCGCTGGAAAATACCCATCCGTTTACCCGTGAACTGTGGGGCCGTAACTGGACCTATGCGCACAACGGGCAGCTTACGGGCTATAAGTCGCTGGAGACGGGTAATTTCCGCCCGGTCGGCGAGACGGACAGCGAGAAAGCCTTCTGCTGGCTGCTGCACAAGCTGACGGAGCGCTATCCCCGCACGCCCGGCAACATGGCGGCCGTATTCAAATATATCGCGACGCTGGCGTCTGAACTGCGTGAAAAAGGCGTGTTCAACATGCTGCTCTCTGACGGCCGCTATGTGATGGCGTTCTGCTCGACGAATCTGTTCTGGATAACCCGCCGCGCGCCGTTTGGCGTGGCGACGCTGCTCGATCAGGATGTGGAGATAGACTTTCAGAAGGAGACCACACCGAATGATGTGGTCACTGTTATCGCAACGCAGCCGCTGACGGGCAACGAAACCTGGCAAAAGATTATGCCAGGCGAGTGGGTGCTATTTTGTCTCGGGGACCGTGTAATTTGACGCCAGCTGCGGGTGGACGACTTCGTGGCTCAGCGGTTTGCTGACCACGTAACGGCCATCGACGATAGAGACCACCGGTGGCTTGTGGGTCTGCTCAAAGTAGTCGTAACCCGGCTTCAGCTGTTTCCAGAAATCCGCGTAGTATGAGTACTTGTGACGCGCCATGTTGGCGTCCGTCATGCGGAACGGATAGATACTGACCTGTACGTTAGGCTGCCCAAAGACCAGCGCGCCCGTCACGAACTGGAAAATCTCATCAATGCCGGAGTCGGTCATCGCATAACAGCCGATAGACACGCAGGCACCGTGGATCATCAGATATTTACCTTCATAACCGTGTGCACGGTCATAGGCATTCGGGAAGCCGATGTTAATGGCTTTATAGAAGCGGCTGTCAGGCTTGAGCTGGCTGCGCTGAACGTTGTAGAACCCTTCCGGACTTTTGAAATCGCCCTGACGCTGTTTTGGCCCCAGTCCGCCGGAGTAGTTACAAATTTTGTAGCTATCAAGCAGCTGATATGTCTCGCCCATTTTGACAAACAGATCGAGAGTGCGCTCTTCCTTGAAGATCTGAATATAAACCGGCGATCCCATTAACTGCTGTTTATATTCTTTGCTGATCGGCGTCGTTGAGCTATTACTGCTGAGCAGCCCGGCAAACGACATGCACGGCATCAGAAGCATCGCAATGAACAATGCGATTTTACGCATACCACTAGTTCCTTGATAAAACCATGACCAACTTGCCAGGACGGCAAAAGAGACCCGAAATCAGATTATTCTGTTAGGAGCGCTCACATTAGCACCGCTATAGATTTTCGCAAGAGCCGGGCGGTGAGTTTACAAATTAGTTTTACTTTATAAACCATCAAAATTGCGTTGGCTCCAGGAACTTTGCGCATTAGGTCGCAGTTTGGCGCGCGCGACGGCGGATTCCCTGCCCGCGGGAAGGGGAAAATGTTACACTTTGTGCCCACTGGATTGTTGTTCATGGAAACCTGCTAACCACATGTTTAAAATTAAAAAAGGACTTGATCTGCCGATTGCAGGCGTGCCAGCGCAGCACGTTTCGACAGGCGCAAGTGTCCGTCATGTCGCCATTTTGGGCGAAGACTACCTGGGTATGCGTCCTTCAATGCTGGTACAGGAGGGCGATCGCGTTATCAAAGGACAGGCACTCTTTGAGGACAAAAAAAATCCCGGCGTGATGTTCACGGCCCCCGCGAGCGGCACCGTTGTGGCCATCAACCGTGGCGAACGGCGCGTTCTGCAGTCGGTGGTTATCCGCATTGAGGGCGATGACAAGCGTGAATTTGCCCATTACGACACCGCAGAACTCGCGTCGCTGAACCGTAACGCCGTTCAGGATCAGCTCCTGGCGTCCGGTTTATGGACCGCGCTTCGTACGCGTCCCTTCAGCAAATCCCCTGTTCCGGGCACGGAACCCGCCGCGATTTTCGTCACGGCCATCGACACCAATCCGCTCAGCGTGGACCCGGAGCCGGTTATTCTGGCGCAGCGAAAAGCTTTTGATGCAGGACTCTCTATTCTTACCCGCCTCACGTCCGGAAAAGTGCACGTTTGCCAGGCTGGCGGCGGCAAGCTTGGCGGCCATCCGCTGGGGCAGGTCACGTTTAATGAGTTTTCTGGCCCGCATCCGGCGGGGCTGGCAGGAACCCATATTCACTTTCTTGAGCCAGTCAGCCTGACGAAACAGGTCTGGCACCTTAATTATCAGGACGTCATCGCCATCGGTAAGCTCTTTACTACGGGTGAACTCTGCGCTGAACGGGTAATCGCTATCGGCGGACCGCAGGCTTCAAACCCGCGCCTGGTGAAAACGCTGCTGGGCGCCGACATCAATGAACTGCTGGTGGGGGAAACGAAAGAGGGCGAAAACCGCCTGATTTCCGGCTCGGTCCTCAGCGGCCGCCATGCTGCCAATGCGCACGCGTACCTGGGACGCTTCCATTTGCAGGTCAGCATTGTGCAGGAAGGGCGTGAGAAAGAGCTGTTTGGCTGGGTTCTGCCAGGCGCAGAAAAATACTCCGTCACCCGAACCACGCTGGGCCACTTCCTGCGTAATAAGCTGTTTAGCTTCTCAACCAGCACGCACGGCGGCGAGCGCGCCATGGTCCCGATTGGCAACTACGAGCGCGTCATGCCGCTGGATATTCTGCCCACCGTGCTGTTGCGCGATTTGCTTGCCGGTGATACCGACGGCGCGCAGGCGCTGGGCTGTCTGGAGCTTGACGAAGAAGATCTGGCGCTCTGTACCTATGTCTGTCCGGGCAAATACGAATATGGACCGGTATTGCGCGAGGTGTTAACCCGCATTGAGCAGGAAGGATAACCGATGGGCTTAAAACACCTCTTTGAAAAAATTGAGCCGCACTTTACCGAAGGGAAGCTCAAAAAGTACTACCCGCTGTATGAAGCAACGACGACCATTTTCTACACGCCGGGGCTGGTGACGAAAGGGGCGGCGCACGTTCGCGACGCCATCGACCTTAAGCGGATGATGATCCTGGTGTGGTTTGCGGTCTTCCCGGCGATGTTCTGGGGAATGTACAACGTCGGCCTGCAAACTCTTCCGGCGCTGCACCACATGTACGATGCACAGCAGCTGGCGCAGGTGATCCAGTCCGACTGGCACTACCGTCTGGCCCAGTCGTTAGGGATGAGCTTCGCCGCAGACGCGGGCTGGCTGAGCATGATGACGCTGGGCGCGGTGTTCTTCCTGCCAATTTACATTACGGTATTTGTCGTGGGCGGCTTCTGGGAAGTGCTGTTTGCCATTATCCGTAAACATGAGATCAACGAAGGCTTCTTCGTGACCTCTATTCTGTTTGCCCTGATTGTTCCCCCGACGCTGCCGCTCTGGCAGGCGGCGCTTGGCATCAGCTTCGGCGTGGTGATTGCCAAAGAGATCTTCGGCGGCACCGGGCGGAACTTCCTCAACCCGGCGCTGGCGGGACGCGCGTTTCTGTTCTTTGCGTATCCGGCACAGATCTCGGGCGACCTGGTCTGGACGGCGGCAGACGGTTTTTCCGGCGCGACGCCGCTTTCACAGTGGGCGGCACACGGCGGCGAAACGCTGGTTAACAACGCGACAGGTCAGCCGGTCACCTGGTTTGATGCCTTTATTGGCAACATTCCGGGCTCCATCGGAGAAGTCTCCACGCTGATGATTTTGCTTGGCGGCGCGATCATTCTTTTTGGTCGCGTGGCCTCCTGGCGGATTGTTGCGGGCGTGATGATCGGCATGGTGCTGACCGCCACCCTGTTCAACCTTATCGGCTCGACCACCAATCCGATGTTCTCCATGCCGTGGTACTGGCATCTGGTGCTGGGTGGCTTCGCGTTCGGCATGATGTTCATGGCGACGGATCCCGTCTCTGCCTCGTTTACAGACAAAGGTAAATGGAGCTATGGCGTGCTCATTGGCGCGATGTGTGTCCTGATCCGCGTGGTCAACCCGGCGTATCCGGAAGGGATGATGTTGGCCATTCTGTTTGCCAACCTGTTTGCGCCGCTCTTCGATTATCTGGTGGTGCGGGCCAACATTAAGCGGAGGAAGGCGCGTGGCTGAGGTTAAAAATATCGACAGCATCAGCAAAACGCTGCTGGTGGTGCTGGTGCTCTGTCTGGTCTGTTCCATCGTCGTGGCCGGTTCTGCCGTGGGGTTAAAACCCCTGCAGCAGGAGCAACGCGCGCTGGATAAACAGCGCAACATTCTGGCCGTCGCCGGGCTGATGCAGGAAGGAATGAGCGCAGACGACGTTTCGGCCGTCTTTACTGAACGTATTTCGGCGCGTCTGGTGGATTTAAAAACGGGTGAACTGCTGGATAAAGACCCGGCAAAATTCAACCAGGCGCTGGCGCTGAAAGATCCGCAGATGAGCCTGACGCTGGAGGCATCGCAAGATCCCGCCGGGATCAAGCGTCGCAGCAACCTGGCCGAAATCTATCTGGTTCGCGATCCCCAAAAACGCATTCAGGAAGTGGTGCTGCCTATTTACGGTAACGGTCTGTGGTCAATGATGTATGCCTTTGTGGCTCTTGATACCGATGGCCGCACGGTCAAAGGCATTACGTATTACGACCAGGGCGAAACGCCGGGGCTGGGTGGCGAAGTTGAAAACCCTAACTGGCGGGCACAGTTTGTCGGCAAGAAAGTGCTCGACGATAACGGCCTGCCTGCGCTGAAGGTGATGAAAGGGGCGGCACGTCCCGGTGACGACTACGCCGTTGACGGGCTTTCCGGCGCCACGCTCACCTCAAAAGGCGTGCAGCACAGTTTTGATTTCTGGATGGGCGAGCTGGGCTTTGGTCCTTTCCTGAAAAACGTACGTGAAGGAGCGCTGAACAATGGCTGATACCGGTGAACTGAAAGAAGTTAAAAAGGTGCTCATTGGCCCACTGTTAGCCAATAACCCGATCACGCTCCAGGTGCTGGGTGTCTGTTCTGCTCTGGCGGTAACGACCAAGCTGGAAACGGCGGTGGTGATGACGCTGGCGGTAACGCTGGTCACGGCGTTCTCCAGCATGTTTATCTCGATGATCCGCCACCACATCCCCAACAGCGTGAGGATCATCGTTCAGATGGCGATCATCGCCTCGCTGGTGATCGTGGTCGATCAGCTGCTGCGCGCCTTCGCCTATGAAAACTCCAAACAGCTCTCGGTGTTTGTCGGGCTGATTATCACCAACTGTATCGTCATGGGGCGTGCGGAAGCCTACGCCATGAAAATGCCGCCGCTGGCGAGCTTTATGGACGGTATCGGCAACGGCCTGGGCTACGGCGTGATCCTGCTGACCGTGGGGTTCCTGCGAGAGCTGATTGGCAGCGGCAAGCTGTTTGGCATCACGGTGCTGGACACGGTGCAGAACGGCGGCTGGTATCTGCCAAACGGCCTGTTCCTGCTGGCCCCTAGCGCATTTTTCATTATCGGTTTGTTGATCTGGCTGATTCGTACGCTGAAGCCAGAACAGCAGGAAAAGGAGTAACCGACGATGGCTCATTACCTGAGTTTGTTTGTGCGCGCGGTGTTTGTTGAAAACATGGCGCTCGCGTTTTTCCTCGGCATGTGCACGTTCCTTGCCGTGTCTAAAAAGGTCTCCACGGCATTTGGCCTGGGCGTGGCGGTTACCGTTGTGTTGGGGCTTTCGGTTCCGATTAACAATCTGGTGTACAACTTTGTGCTACGGGACGGCGCGCTGGTGGAAGGAATCGATCTCAGCTTCCTGAACTTCATCACCTTTATCGGGGTGATCGCGGCGCTGGTGCAAATCCTCGAGATGATCCTCGATAAGTATTTCCCGTCGCTCTACAACGCGCTGGGGATCTTCCTGCCGCTGATCGCAGTGAACTGCGCCATCTTTGGCGGCGTCTCGTTTATGGTTCAGCGTGATTACAACTTCAGCGAATCCGTGGTGTACGGTTTTGGTTCCGGCATCGGCTGGATGCTGGCGATTGTCACCATGGCGGGGATCCGCGAGAAAATGAAATATGCCAACGTGCCTGCGGGTCTGCGTGGCTTAGGGATCACCTTTATCACCACCGGCCTGATGGCGCTGGGCTTTATGTCCTTCTCCGGTGTGCAGCTATAAGGGCTAACAGATGGAAATTATCCTTGGCGTGGTGATGTTCACGCTGATTGTACTGGTGCTGTCAGGGCTTATTCTGGCGGCGCGCGCAAAGCTGGTGAATTCCGGCGACGTGGTCATTGATATTAACGACGAGCCGCAGAATCAGATCCGCACGCCAGCGGGAGACAAGCTGCTCAACACGCTCTCCGGTAACGGCATTTTTGTCTCCTCAGCCTGCGGCGGCGGCGGTTCCTGCGGGCAGTGCCGCGTGACGGTAAAAGAGGGCGGTGGCGATATTCTGCCAACCGAGCTGGCGCATATCACAAAGCGTGAGGCAAAAGAGGGCTGTCGTCTGGCCTGCCAGGTCGCGGTGCGTCAGAACATGAAGATTGAGCTGCCGGAAGAGATCTTCGGCGTCAAAAAATGGGAGTGCGAGGTTATCTCTAATGATAACAAAGCCACCTTTATTAAAGAGCTGAAGCTGCGGGTGCCGGAAGGGGAAGATGTTCCGTTCCGCGCCGGTGGATACATTCAGATTGAGTGTCCTGAGCATACCGTGTCCTATGCGGACTTCGACGTGCCGGATGAATACCGCGCCGACTGGGACAAATTCAATCTCTTCCGCTTTGTATCAGAGGTAAAAGAGCCGACGCTGCGCGCCTACTCGATGGCCAACTACCCGGAAGAGAAAGGTATTATCATGCTCAACGTGCGTATCGCCACGCCGCCACCGAATGTGCCGGACGCGCCGCCGGGCGTGATGTCGTCATACATCTGGTCTCTGAAGCCGGGAGATAAGGTGACCATCTCCGGCCCGTTTGGGGAGTTCTTCGCGAAAGATACCGACGCGGAAATGGTCTTTATCGGCGGCGGTGCCGGTATGGCCCCTATGCGCTCGCACATCTTTGACCAGCTCAAGCGGCTGGGTAGTCAGCGTAAGATCAGCTTCTGGTACGGGGCACGCTCGCTGCGCGAGATGTTCTATGAAGATGAGTTTGAACAGCTGGCGCGTGAAAACCCGAACTTCACCTTCCATATGGCGCTTTCCGATCCGCAGCCGGAAGATAACTGGACGGGCTATACGGGGTTCATCCACAACGTGCTGTACGAAAACTACCTCAAACAGCACCCGGCGCCTGAGGACTGCGAGTTCTATATGTGTGGTCCGCCGATGATGAACGCCGCCGTGATTAAGATGCTGAAAGATCTCGGCGTTGAAGATGAGAACATCTTGCTCGATGACTTTGGAGGCTGATGATGCTGACGTTTCTGGCAACCTTTGTGGTTTTTGTGCTTGTCATCTTCGGCATGTCGTTAGGCTGGATCGTTAAGCGGAAAAGCATTCAGGGCAGCTGCGGCGGTATTTCCTCTATTGGGATGGAAAAGGTCTGCGACTGCCCGGAACCGTGTGATGCGCGGAAGAAAAGGATGGCCCGCGAGCAGCAGCGCATTATTTAATTTTTTGTAGGCCGGGTAAGGCAAAGCCGCCACCCGGCGTTCTCACATCTGCTTCTCAATCCTCATTTGTTTACTGTATACTTATCCAGTAATGAGTGAGGGCTTACTATGCGCAAAATAATCCATGTCGATATGGACTGCTTTTTTGCCGCAGTGGAGATGCGTGACAACCCGGCGCTGCGGGATATTCCCATCGCCATTGGCGGCAGCCGCGTTCAGCGTGGTGTCATCAGCACCGCCAACTATCCTGCGCGCAAATTTGGCGTGCGCAGCGCGATGCCGACGGCGATGGCCTTAAAGCTTTGCCCTCATCTCACGCTTCTGCCCGGCCGGTTTGAAGCCTATAAAGAGGCTTCCCTCCATATTCGGGAAATCTTCTCCCGCTATACCTCTCTGATAGAGCCGCTGTCGCTGGACGAAGCCTATCTGGATGTGACCGACAGCGTGCACTGCCATGGCTCCGCCACGCTGATGGCGCAGAAGATCCGCCAGACGATTTTCAACGAGCTGAATCTGACGGCTTCGGCGGGCGTCGCGCCCGTTAAATTCCTTGCCAAAATCGCCTCCGATTTAAATAAGCCCAACGGTCAGTTCGTCATCACGCCTGACGAGGTGCCGGCGTTTTTGAAAACGCTGCCGCTTGGCAAAATACCCGGCGTGGGAAAAGTCTCCGCCGCAAAGCTGGAAAGCATGGGGCTACGGACCTGCGAAGACGTGCAGCGAAGCGATCTCGCGATGCTGCTCAAGCGCTTCGGGAAGTTTGGCCGCGTACTGTGGGAGCGCAGCCAGGGGATTGACGATCGCGATGTGAACAGCGAGCGGCTGCGGAAATCCGTCGGCGTTGAGCGCACACTTATTGAAGATATTCATGACTGGTCCGAATGCGAAACCATTATCACGGAACAGCTTTACCCGGAGCTGGAACGACGCTTAAGCAAGGTGAAGCCGGATCTGCTCATCGCCCGTCAGGGTATCAAATTAAAATTCAACGACTTCCAGCAGACCACGCAGGAACACGTCTGGCCGCGTCTGAATAAAGAGGATCTTATCGCGACGGCGAAAAAGGCATGGGAAGAACGCCGGGGCGGGCGAGGGGTGAGGCTGGTGGGGTTGCACGTTACGCTGCTGGATCCGCAGTTAGAGCGTCAGCTGGTATTGGGATTGTAAAAAAGCCCGGTGCGCTACGCTTACCGGGCCTACGTTTTTCACCCTCTCCCTGTGGGAGAGGGCTGGGGTGAGGGTATTACTTAACAGGGATCGCTTTCAGCAGTTCAGTCAGCAGCGTCCAGTAGTGACCGACGCTTTCGATATGAACCTGCTCATCCGGCGAGTGCGGACCGGTAATGGTTGGCCCGATGGACACCATATCCATATCCGGATACGGTTTCTTGAACAGGCCACATTCCAGACCGGCGTGGATCACCTGGATGTTCGGGGTGCTGTTGAACAGACGCTGATAGGTTTCACGCACCAGCGCCATCACCGGAGAACTTGCATCCGGCTGCCAGCCCGGGTAGCTGCCTTTTGCAGACGTTTTCGCGCCCGCCAGCGTGCCCAGAGATTCCAGCATGCTCACCACGTACTCTTTACCGCTGTCGATCAGCGAACGGATCAGGCAGATGATTTCCGCACTGTCGTCGCTCATGGTCACCACGCCCACGTTCAGTGAGGTTTCCACCACGCCTTTTGCCACGTCAGAGTTGCGGATCACGCCGTTTGGCGTCGCGTTCAGCAGCTGAACGAAGGCGTCACGAGACTTCGCGGTCAGCGCGGCTTTATCCGTTGATACGGATTCCAGCACCACGGTCAGGTTTTTCTCTTTCGCCGACAGTTCGTTCTTCAGGATATCCAGGTATACGGTGGAGAGTTTTTTCAGCTCGTCCGCTTTTGCCGCCGGAACCGCTACGGTGGCGAAGGCTTCACGCGGGATCGCGTTGCGCAGGGTACCGCCGTTGAAGTCTACCAGACGCAGATCCAGCTCGGCCGCATGGCCTGCCAGGAAGCGCGCCAGCAGCTTGTTGGCGTTACCCAGACCCAGGTGAATATCGCCGCCGGAGTGGCCGCCTTTCAGCCCTTTCAGCGTCAGCTTGAAGGTCTGGAAGCCAGCAGGGATCGCTTCGCGCGACAGCGGCAGGGTAGAGATGAAATCAATCCCGCCCGCGCAGCCCATGTAGATCTCGCCTTCTTCTTCAGAGTCGGTGTTGATCAGGATGTCCGCCTGCAGCCAGTTCGCCTGCAGACCGAACGCGCCGTCCATGCCCGCTTCTTCGGTCATGGTCAGCAGCACTTCCAGTGGACCGTGCTCAACGCTGTCGTCGGCCAGCACCGCCAGCGCAGAGGCCATACCGATGCCGTTATCCGCGCCCAGCGTGGTGCCGCGTGCTTTCACCCAGTCGCCGTCGATGTACGGTTGAATCGGGTCTTTGGTGAAGTCGTGAACGGTGTCGTTGTTCTTCTGTGGCACCATGTCCAGGTGCGCCTGCAGCACAACCGGTTTGCGGTTTTCCATGCCTGCGGTAGCCGGTTTGCGGATCAGAATGTTGCCAACCTGGTCACGTTCAGCATGCAGACCTTTTTCCTTCGACCAGCCCATAATATGTTCGGCAAGCTGTTCTTCGTGGTAGGAAGGGTGTGGAATGGAGCAGATTTTCGCAAAAATATCCCACAGCGGCTGCGGAGATAATTGAGACAGTTCAGACACGATAAGTCTCCTTGTCGAGGCGCTGCAAACAGGGTTGCAGGTCACAGGGTTAGCAGGTTAATAGTTACCACAAGTCAGGCTTGCGAGATGAAACTGAGAATACCACTTTCTCTGCTGGCTGGTAGCATAAAGCATGTAAAAACTCAGGCAGAGGGCGCTAAACACTGGTTTTTAGTGCGTCAGATCTCTATAATCTCGCGCAACCTATTTCCCCCTCGAACACTTTTTAAGCCGTATAAAAACAGGCTGGGACACTTCACATGAGCGAAAAATACGTCGTCACCTGGGACATGTTGCAGATTCACGCACGCAAACTGGCTGCGCGTCTGATGCCTTCCGAACAGTGGAAAGGCATTATTGCCGTCAGCCGTGGCGGTCTGGTACCGGGGGCGCTGCTGGCACGTGAGCTGGGTATTCGTCATGTCGATACCGTTTGCATCTCCAGCTATGACCATGACAACCAGCGCGAGCTGACCGTGCTGAAACGTGCGGAAGGCGACGGTGAAGGCTTCATCGTTATTGATGACCTGGTAGATACCGGCGGTACTGCGGTCGCTATCCGCGAAATGTATCCGAAAGCACATTTCGTCACTATCTTCGCGAAACCTGCTGGTCGCCCGCTGGTTGACGATTACGTGATTGATATCCCGCAGGATACCTGGATTGAACAGCCATGGGATATGGGCGTGGTCTTCGTACCGCCTATTTCAGGCCGTTAATACCAGTACGTAACTTTACACGCCCGGCTATGTCGGGCGTTGTTCTTTTTGGCCTGCCACGCGTTACAATAGTCTTCATATGACGTATTCATGGAGGCAACGCAATGACGCAGGCGAATCTCACCGAGACTCTCTTCAAACCCCGTTTCAAACACCCTGAAACGTCGACGCTGGTTCGTCGCTTTAATCCGGGTACCCAGCCTGCCGTCCAGTCCGCGTTAGACGGCAAAAACGTGCCTCACTGGTATCGCATGATTAACCGCCTGATGTGGATCTGGCGCGGTATTGACCCCCGTGAAATCCTTGATGTGCAGGCACGTATCGTGATGAGCGAATCTGAACGGACCGACAGCGAGCTTTACGATACGGTGGTGGGCTACCGTGGCGGCAACTGGATCTATGAGTGGTCGAAACAGGCGATGCTCTGGCAGCAAAAAGCCAGCCAGGAAGAGGACGCCACGCGCAGCGGCAAGCACTGGCTGCATGCGGCCAATCTCTACGCCATTGCCGCGTATCCACATCTGAAAGGTGATGAGCTGGCGGAGCAGGCCCAGGCGCTGGCGAACCGTGCTTATGAAGAGGCGGCGCAGCGTTTGCCGGGCCAAATGCGCGAGCTTGAGTTCAGCATTCCAGGCGGCGCACCCGTCACAGGGTTCCTGCATATGCCGGAAGGCGGCGGCCCGTTCCCGACCGTGCTGATGTGCGGGGGGCTGGATTCGCTGCAAATTGATTATTACAGCCTGTATGAGCGTTACTTCGCACCAAAAGGGATCGCGATGCTGACGCTTGATATGCCCTCAATCGGTTTCTCATCCAAATGGAAACTGACGCAGGATTCCAGCCTGCTGCACCAGCATGCGCTCAAAGCGCTGGAAAACATTCCGTGGGTTGACCACACCCGCGTGGCGGCATTCGGCTTCCGTTTCGGCGCGAACGTCGCGGTGCGTCTGGCTTATCTTGAATCTTCACGCCTGAAAGCCGTCGCCTGCCTCGGCCCGGTCGTTCACGCCCTGCTCAGCGATCCTGCACGTCAGGGGAGCGTACCTGAAATGTACCTTGATGTGCTGGCCAGCCGTCTTGGCATGCATGATGCATCAGACGAAGCGCTGCGCGTTGAGCTCAATCGCTACTCGTTAAAAACGCAAGGATTGCTGGGACGTCGCTGCCCAACGCCGATGCTGTCTGGGTTCTGGAAAAACGATCCGTTCAGCCCGGAAGAAGAGTCGCGATTAATCACTTCGTCATCTGCGGATGGCAAATTGCTTGAGGTGCCGTTCAGCCCGATCTATCAGAATTTCGACAAATCACTGAAAGAGATTACGCGCTGGATCGCTCAGAGATTGTGTTAATAGATTGCTAAATTTCGCTGGTTTGGTAAAACAGTGGCTTCACAAAAGGAGATCGCAATGACGTTACCGAGTGGACACCCGAAAAGTAGACTGATTAAGAAGTTTATGGCTCTCGGCCCGTATATTCGAGAAGAGCAGTGTGAAGAGAATCGCTTTTTTTTCGACTGCCTGGCTGTATGCGTCAACGTGAAGCCTGCACCCGAAAAACGTGAATTCTGGGGCTGGTGGATGGAAATGGAAGCAGAGGAAAAACGCTTTACGTATAGCTACCAGTTTGGCCTGTTTAATAAAGACGGCAACTGGCAGGCCACCTCTATTAAAGATCAGGAAGTGATTGACCGCCTGGAATATACGCTAAAAGAGTTCCACGATAAGGCTCGCGCACTGCTGGCTAGCCTGGATCTCAAGTTCGAACCCGCGGATGACTTTTCCAGCGAAGCGGTGAAGCTGACTGCCTGATGGTGTCACAGCGCCGGGTGGCGGCTTCGCCTTACCCGGCCTACAAAAACTGATGGTTTTCTCCCTCTCCCTGTGGGAGAGGGCCGGGGTGAGGGCACCAGACCGCATGAATCCCCCAACAAAAAAACCGGCATCAAGCCGGTTTTTTTATTTCGCATCATCAGAACTGGTAGGTCATACCCAGTGCAACGATGTCATCGCTGCTCACGCCCAGTTTATTTTTGTCGTCAATCTGGTTGATTTTATAATCAACAAAGGTGGACATATTTTTGTTGAAGTAATAGGTCGCGCCAACGTCAATATATTTCACCAGATCTTCGTCGCCAATACCTTCGATATCTTTGCCTTTAGACTGGACATAGCCCAGGGAAGGGCGCAGACCAAAGTCGAATTGATATTGCGCGACAACTTCAAAGTTCTGCGCTTTATTTGCAAAGCCGCCGGAAATTGGCGTCATATTGCGGGTTTCAGAATACATTGCAGCCAGATAAATATCGTTTGCATCATATTTCAGACCGGTTGCCCAGGCTTCTGCTTTCTGGCCCTGGCCACGCGCCAGCAGGTTCTGAGCGTTGGTGCGGTCAGAGTTGGTGTAGGCACCGCTGACGGCGAAATCGCTGCCGCCGAAGTCATAGGTCAGAGAGGTACCAAAACCGTCACCGTTCTGTTTCTTGGCGTCACGGTTTTCGTTTTTCCCCTGGTACTGCAGCGTCATGTCCAGACCGTCAACCGCGCCGAAGAAGTCGGTGTTGCGGTAGGTCGCAAGGCCAGTAGCACGCTTGGTCATGAAGTTATCGGTCTGCGCGGAAGAGTCACCGCCGAATTCAGGGAACATATCGGTCCATGCTTCGACGTCATACAGGGCACCCAGGTTACGGCCGTAATCCAGTGAACCAAAGTTTTTCAGCTTCAGGCCAGCGAACGCCAGACGCGTCTTCTGAGAAGAGTCGCTCTCAGCTTTGTTACCTGCAAATTCAGATTCCCAACGACCATAGCCCGTCAGCTGATCGTTAATCTGAGTTTCGCCTTTAAAACCGAAACGAACGTAAGTCTGATCGCCATCTTTGGTGGCATCATCACTGATGTAGTGCATGGCTTTCACTTTGCCGTACACGTCCAGTTTATTACCATCTTTATTATAAACTTCAGCTGCGTGAACGGATGCAGAAGCCACTACGCCCATAACCATTAATGCCAGAGTGCTCTTTTTCATTTTCGATCCTGTCTTATAAACGCGCTAAAAAATTCGCTGGACGATAAGCTCATGCTTAAGTCCCGTGAAAAAACAGAAAGGGTTTTATCGTTCTGGAATGAAACTTTTATGACAAACTAAGAATAATTTTAAAAAACTGTGATTTATTATTTCGGTAATAAAAGTGTCAAACTTTCCCGCTAGGCTTCCTGATCCCGCGCAACAAAGTGTTTCGCGATGTGCTAAGGCAGTTGGCAACGGGGCTGACTCCTGTTAAAACGTTCGTTCGACATTACTTTCCCTTATCGTTGAACGGCAGAGAATCATGAGTGACAGCCAGACGCTGGTGGTAAAACTCGGTACCAGTGTTTTAACAGGCGGATCGCGCCGCCTAAATCGCGCCCACATTGTTGAGCTTGTACGTCAGTGCGCTCAGCTGCATGCCGCAGGGCATCGTATTGTGATTGTGACCTCCGGGGCGATTGCCGCCGGGCGTGAACACCTGGGTTATCCCGAACTCCCCGCGACGATCGCTTCCAAGCAGCTGCTGGCCGCCGTGGGGCAAAGCCGACTCATTCAACTCTGGGAACAGTTGTTCTCCATCTATGGCATTCACGTCGGGCAGATGCTGCTGACGCGTGCGGATATGGAAGACAGAGAGCGCTTCCTGAACGCCCGCGATACCCTGCGCGCGCTGCTGGACAACAATATTGTTCCGGTCATTAACGAGAACGATGCCGTTGCTACCGCTGAAATCAAAGTGGGTGATAACGATAACCTCTCGGCGCTGGCCGCGATTCTGGCCGGTGCCGATAAATTACTGCTTCTGACCGATCAGCAGGGGCTGTTCACCGCCGATCCGCGTTCTAACCCGGAAGCCGAGCTGATTACCGACGTTCACGGTATCGACGATGCGCTGCGCGCCATCGCCGGTGACAGCGTTTCAGGCCTGGGAACGGGCGGAATGGGGACCAAGCTGCAGGCCGCTGACGTAGCGTGCCGCGCCGGTATCGACACCATTATTGCAGCGGGCAGCCGCCCCGGCGTGATTGGCGACGTGATGGAAGGCATCTCCGTCGGCACCCGCTTCCACGCCCAGGAATCGCCGCTGGAAAACCGCAAGCGCTGGATATTTGGCGCACCTCCTGCTGGCGAACTCGTCGTCGATGAAGGGGCAACCGCCGCGATTCTGGAACGAGGAAGTTCATTACTTCCTAAAGGAATTAAAAGCGTGACAGGCAACTTCTCCCGTGGTGAAGTGATCCGTATCCGTAACCTCGAAGGCCGCGACATCGCCCACGGCGTAAGCCGCTATAACAGCGATGCCCTGCGCCGCATCGCGGGTCACCACTCGCAGCAGATCGACGCCATTCTGGGCTATGAATATGGCCCGGTTGCCGTGCATCGCGATGACATGATTATTCGTTAAGGAGCCAGAACATGCTGGAACAAATGGGCGCCGCCGCGAAGGCCGCCTCTTATAAACTGGCGCTCCTTTCCAGCCGCGAGAAAAACCGCGTGCTGGAAAAAATCGCTGATTATCTGGAATCCCAGTCTCAGGAAATTTTGCTCGCCAACGAGCAGGATCTGCTGGAAGCGCGTCGTAACGGCTTGAGCGAAGCGATGCTCGACCGTCTGGCGCTGAATCCGGCACGCCTGAAAGGCATCGCCGACGATGTGCGTCAGGTCTGCAATCTGGCTGACCCGGTAGGGCAGGTCATCGACGGCGGGCTGCTCGACAGCGGTTTACGCCTTGAGCGCCGCCGCGTGCCGCTCGGCGTTATCGGCGTTATTTATGAAGCCCGTCCAAACGTGACGGTGGATGTTGCGTCCCTGTGCCTGAAAACCGGTAACGCCGCTATTCTGCGCGGTGGGAAAGAGACATGGCGCACCAACGCCGCGACGGTGAAAGTCATTCAGCAGGCGCTGGAAGAGTGCGGATTACCGGCGGGTGCCGTACAGGCGATCGAGAGCCCAGACCGCGCGCTTGTCAACGAAATGCTGCGCATGGACAAATACATCGACATGCTGATCCCACGCGGCGGCGCGGGCCTGCACAAGCTGTGCCGCGAGCAGTCGACGATTCCGGTGATCACCGGCGGTATCGGCGTGTGCCATATCGTGGTCGACGACAGCGCTGAGATTGAACCGGCGCTGAAGATTATCGTGAACGCGAAAACCCAGCGTCCAAGCACCTGTAACACCGTAGAAACGCTGCTAGTGCATCAGGATATTGCGAACACCTTCCTGCCGGCTCTGAGCAAACAGATGGCAGAGAGCGGCGTGACGCTGCATGCTGACGCCAGTGCGCTCGCACTGCTTCAGAATGGCCCGGCTAACGTTGTTCCCGTAAAAGCGGAGCAGTACGACGACGAGTTCCTGTCACTGGATCTGAACGTGAAAATCGTTGCCGATCTCGACGACGCCATTGCGCACATCCGTGAACACGGCACGCAGCATTCTGACGCGATCCTGACGCGCACCCTGCGCAATGCCGATCGCTTCGTGAACGAAGTGGATTCTTCAGCGGTATATGTGAATGCCTCCACCCGCTTCACCGACGGCGGCCAGTTCGGCCTCGGCGCTGAGGTGGCGGTCAGCACGCAGAAACTGCACGCGCGCGGTCCGATGGGTCTGGAAGCGCTGACTACGTACAAGTGGATCGGCTTCGGTGACGATACGATTCGTGCGTAAATAATTACGGGTGATGCAAAAATAGCCGTTTGATTCAAAAGGGCATTGACGCATCACCCGGATAGATCTAACCTTTTGCCCCGTGGTTACCCTCGTAACCGGCCTCTCAGGGCCGATATAGCTCAGTTGGTAGAGCAGCGCATTCGTAATGCGAAGGTCGTAGGTTCGACTCCTATTATCGGCACCATTCTAACGTCTCCCCAAGTCTACTAAAGTTCACTGAAACCCTTTATACTCTGCGCTTTACAGCCCCTTTTAGTATTTCTCCGTCTACTAAAGTTCCCTGAAATCTACGGTCGTTTGGGGGTACTTATGGGGGTATATGCTGTTCGGTCTAGAGGAGGTACCCCCAAGTGAAACTAAACGCCCGGCAGGTGGATGCCGCCAAACCTAAAGATAAGCCTTACAAGCTGGCTGATGGTGGTGGTTTGTATCTCCTGATTAAACCTAATGGCGGCAAATACTGGCGGCTCAAGTATCGTGTAGCCGGCAAAGAGAAGCTGTTAGCGCTTGGTGTGTATCCTGAAGTCACATTGGCCGATGCTCGGGCAAAACGTGAAGAAGCGAAAAGGGGTATCGCTGGGGGTATCGATCCTATGGAAGCGAAACGGGAGGAGAAGATTGCCCGTGAAATTCAGTTAAACAACACCTTCAAAGATATTGCCCTTGAGTGGCACAGCAGCAAACTAAAAAAATGGTCTGCTGGTTATGCTTCAGACATCCTCGAAGCCTTCAATAAAGATGTGTTCCCATACATTGGCAAAAAACCAATAGCCGAAATCAAACCGCTTGAACTGTTGAATGTGCTACGGCGCATTGAAGGGCGCGGCGCTACCGAAAAGGCAAGAAAAGTTAGGCAGCGCTGTGGGGAAGTTTTCCGTTACGCAATAGTCACCGGTCGAGCTGAGTATAACCCCGCCCCGGATCTCACCAGCGCGATGCAAGGGCACGAGTCCAATCATTTTCCTTTCCTCACACCTAAAGAATTGCCTGATTTCTTCAATGCGTTGTCAGGATATTCAGGAAGCGAGTTAGTAGTTTTGGCTGCTCGTTTGCTGATTATCACCGGATTGCGTCCCGGCGAACTCCGTGGGGCATTTTGGGATGAAATCAATATCATTAAGGCGGTCTGGGAAATACCCGCCTCACGCATGAAAATGCGTCGCCCTCATGTGGTGCCGTTGTCCAGGCAAGCTCTTACGCTTATTGGTCAGATCCAAGAGCTAACAGGCAATTACCCGCTTGTGTTCCCAGGCCGTAACGATCCGCGAAAAACAATGAGTGAAGCCAGCATAAACCAAGTCTTTAAGCGGATTGGCTATAACGGAAAAGTCACCGGGCACGGTTTCCGGCACACCATGAGTACCATCCTGCACGAACAGGGCTACAACACCGCGTGGATAGAAACGCAGCTGGCACACGTCGACAAAAACTCTATTCGAGGCACGTACAACCATGCGCAGTATCTGGATGGTCGCCGCGAAATGCTCCAGTGGTATGCCGACTATATGGAAGCGTTAGAAAACGGCGAAAATGTCGTGCATGGAACGTTTGGGAAAAGCGCTTAACTGTATGTATAGACAGTGCTAATTGACAGTAGTAGACTTCTGTAGACGTATAAAGAATAAGGCTATGTCTAGGCTGATCCCCGAAAACCCGTACACCTCTGCGGGCTGACGTAGCCGCCAAAATTAGAGGACGCGAGGCGGCGTTAATGGTCAACTACGATAAAGAAAATTGTGAACCATTTCAGCGGTATTTTGCATATTACACCGTAGAACAGATGGCAATGTTGTGGTGTGGAATTGAACCAAATGACTTTAACGAAGTAATAGGTGAATGTACGTATCCTCGTAGGGCAATCCCTAAGCATCCGTATATATCATGCCTTGAATTTAGAGCCGCAGCCATAATGGACGCCATCGAAGCTAAAGAGGTGGCTGTGGGGCGTGATGGTAAATGCCATGCAATTAGTGATGATCACATAGCGCCTGAGCGGCGTACTGTGCTTCTCAAAGATTTTAAAGAGTGGTTAATCAAGACCTTCCCTAACGAGAAGCCAAAACTGATTTTTGATGAAATTGAGAGAAATTCTCATTCATCAATTACCGTCGAAGTTTATCAAACACTTCTCGCTGACCGTGATCATCTCCAGGTAAGGATTAACAACGCAGAAGAAGTGTTTAAGAAACAAAAAAGAGAATTAGAAGCCCTTAAGGGGGAAAATAGTTCGCTCAAACACATGGTCGATAATGGCGTAGGCGGCATGGATGCACGCAGCGAGCGGTCGTACTTAAATGTAATTGGTGGGTTGTTATCGATTATGTTAGGAGAGTCGCCTGGCGGGCAAAAATATTCGGTGTTTAATAATCAAGCGGCTATTATCAGCGCATTGCTTGGGCATCATGAAGGGAAGTACGGTATCAGCGCTACAAACCTTGATAAAAAATTTGCTGATGCCAATCGGAGTATAAAGGAGTAACCCCTATAGGGGGAGCTTTGCCCCCTATAGCAATGATTTGTTGTGCCCTATGTTTTCTAATTGCTCCTGTAGACGTCAATCAACTACAGGAGCAGTTAGAATGTCTAATACACTGATTCGCCTTCCCGAAGTTCAGCGCCGCACCGGCTACAGTAAGGCGTGGATCTACCGCCTTATTAGCCAAGACCGTTTTCCTTCAGCCGTTAAGATAGGCTCTCGCGCGATTGCATTTGTCGAAAGCGAAGTTGACGAATGGATAAGCCAGCGTATCGAAGAACGTGATGCGATAATTTCCACAAAACCTCAACTGTAACTTAGCCCGGGAAATTTATTATGACTAACAAAAATGCCCTAGCCGGGCAGGGTTTCGCTCAACCTGAAAACAGCAGCGATGATATTTCGGTCATTAAATTTGAGGCCGCGAAAGTCCGTATTGTTAAGATCAACGGTGAACCGTGGTTCGTTGCAAAAGATGTTTGCGCGGCGCTGGAACTATCCAATTCGCGCATGGCGTTGCAAGCTCTGGATGATGACGAGAGAAATACCGTAACTTTAACTTACGGTATTCGCGGGAACCCAAATCATAGCGCTGTCTCTGAATCTGGTTTCTACAAGCTGATCGCCCGCAGCCGTAAAGCTATTACGCCGGGCACATTCGCCCATCGTTTCAGTAATTGGGTATTTCGCGAGGTTATCCCTTCTATCCGCAAAACTGGCTCTTATGGTGTGCCGTTCGCGTTCCTGAACGACTTTAGCCGGCGCATGGCGGCTTATCAGCAGGAGGCTAGCAAACGCGGGTATAAGTTGCAGCAGTGTAAGGGGGCAAAAGAAGCTCTTGAACAAGAGGAGGTTCAGCTGTGGCGTAAGTATCAACCCGAGTTACTGAAGGAAGATAGCGATGAATAAAAAGGCAGGAAGAAGCCGGGATTTTTACCCGGCAGAGAGCATGCTTAATCAGCCCTTTGGCTCGATACCACGCTGCTGGAGTTCCTTGCGAATAATTCTCTTAAGCCATGCGGCTAGAGACTCATCACCATCTTGCTGTTGCGCTCGTTCCATCATCTCTCGAAGCTCTGGATCAAGCCGAAATTGGAATGGAGGATTGCCTCGTCTCTCGTTTTTGTGTGTTGACACGTCAATTACACCCGATGTAATGTGTTTATGTGTAATGACACATTACACACAGGAAATGAAAAAGACAACGCCCCGAAGTGCGGGAACACTTTCAGGGCGTCTAACCAAAACGTTAGTTGAGGTAACATTATGGCTTGCACTAAGTCTACCCAAACACGCCCTGAATTTACATGGCGTTTTCTCACCTTGGGTGAATTCACAAATCAGATCGTCAATGTTACTGCTTCCACCGAGCGCGAAGCCCGCGAAAAAACGCCAGAAGGATGTGTCTGTATTCTGGCGTGTCGTTTTCGCGTTGAGGAGGTACAGCATGTTTAACCTCCAGACCCTGACAGCAAAAGCACGCGAACTGCGCGGTAACGTGGTAAAAGCCACTACCACGAAGGGCACCCGCACCATGACCCCCGTTTACGAACGGGAAGAGCAGCGCAAACTGCGTGAACGCATCCAGCAGACTCAGCCGGACTGGGTTTTACTCTGGTGGGATATTGCGACCGTTACCGGCTGGCGTACCAGCGACGTGTGCAACTTCCGTTACTCCTGCATCAACTGGGAAACCGGCATTGCCACAATCATCGTAGCGAAGCAGACCAAAGCAGCGGAAGCCAGAGCGACCCGTAAGGGGATCGAGATTGTTCGCCAGCAGCGTAAGGACGCTGCCCGGCTTGCTGGCGATCACATTGCCTACATGCACTGGGATAGCGTGAACTGCGACGAACTGGCCGCCGGCATGACGGAAGAAGAACAGGCGATCGTGTTTGAGCTGGTGGCAAAGGCTGAAGTTAAGCACGATACCAAACAGCTGCCGCCGGGCATCATCAAGCGGCTGCGTGAACGCATGGAGCGCAATCTTATCGGGGACGACCTGGTATTTTCCCGCAGCCAGATTGAAAGTAACCGTTGCCAGTCTCTTGAAGGTAGCGTGAGCCGCCAGACAATCTGGAAGAAACTGCACAACGTCATGGTGTGGTTTACGCGCGTCGTAAACACGCGTCTGCGCCTGAGTGCCTACTCCAGCCGCAAAATTGCCGCCTTTAATCTCATGTCCGCCGGCGGCGAACAGGGTTTGCTGGTCGCCTCTGAAATGCTCGGGCACAGTAACCCGGCAATCACCCGAACTTACCTCCAGTTAGGCAGTAAAGCCTCCGCCATTCAATCCCGTCTGGCCATGGAGGTATCTGTATGACAACGGTTATCCCGATTTGCCGTCTCAGCGCTTTTCTAGATCACGTATCTGAGCAATTAAATAGTGCGCGATATTGTTTTACCAGCCAGTCATTAAGGGACGGGGAGGGGAAATTATGACTCCTGTTTACGATCTGGTTCGCCGGGCCGACGGCAAAAACGTTTTCAGTTTCCCGGCCGGCGGCCGCTATCTGGTGGACACGTCAAATGGTCTTCAGTCGATGCGCCCCCTTATGGACGACGAGATCATTTTTACGGTGGAGAGTGCCGCGCGCTTTCTGCGGAAAATTGGTTATCAGGTAATCCCGCCAGCGGCGTGAGGTAAAAAATATGACGATTAAAAATTCCGGCTTAGCTGCTGGTGGCCGCGCTCACCCTGAAATCAGGCCGGGCGATAAATGGAAGGACAGTCGGGGCAACATCGTAATTATCGAAAGTTACCGATTCGACAGAGTGACATATTGCCGCGAAGGGTACAGCTCACCGTGTTTTTGCACGCCAGAAAGACTGGTGCGGGAGTTTGAATTTGTTTCTTCCGCGCCGGGCACCGGTGGAACAGATATCGATCGAATTATGCGGGTGCAGGGCATCGAACGAATTCGGGTTATGCGGGAAATCATCAGGGAGCGAGGGAACAGAAAATGAAGAATGCACCAAACCTTAAAAAGCAGCCGGCGGATCTCATGGAGGAGTCAATCATCTTTGCCGGCGCTGATGCCTGGACGTTCGCCAAAGCATGGCAGGAAATGAACCCGATTGGCGACACGGTGCCTCCGGTTGTGCTGGATAAAAAGCAGCTGGCGGAGCTGGAGAATATCCGCATTGTGGATGATGGCCGGCTCTATGCCCGGGTTTGCCGCGGCGGGCATCTGACCGAACGGCAGATAACCATTCTCGCGACAAAGCTGGCGGTGGCCGGCGTGGAGCGCGCGCAATTCTACTCTGAAGGTTATCAGCTTCTGGAGGACTGGACGCCACAGCTGCCGCGCCTCAAAGCCGATGCGGAAGCCGGCAAAAGCATGGTGATCGGCAAACCGCTGACGGATGTAAACCTTCGCGACCTGGCTGATAACGAAAAGGCGCTCATACTGGCCGCACGTTACACCGGCATTGCGATCCATGAAAACAGCGAAGGCGTATACGTCTACCGTTCGGGCATCTGGGAGAAAGCGTCACTGCTTGAGCTGAGCCGCGAAATGGTGGCTATCTACAACGAGAACAAAACCAACTTCAGCAAGCGCGCGATCAACAACGTTATCGACGCCCTGAAAATCGTTATCCCGGTAATGGGGGAGCCGCGGCGCAGCCTGATCCCCTTTGCTAACGGCGTCTACGATATGGAAACCGGCGTTTTCTCCGAACACAGCCAGGATAACTGGCTGACCAACCATAACGGCGTGACCTACACGCCGGCGGTGCCGGGCGAAAACCTCCGCGACCACGCGCCGAACTTCCATAAGTGGCTAAGTTACGCATCAGATAGAGACGCAATTAAGATGCAGCGCATCGCTGCAGCGCTCTTTATGGTGCTGGCGAACCGGTACGACTGGCAGCTGTTCCTCGAGATAACCGGGGAGGGCGGCAGCGGGAAAAGTGTCTTTACCCATATCGCCACGATGCTGGCCGGCGCGCATAACACCGCCAGCGGGAACATGGCGGCGCTCGACAGCGCGCGTGGGCGGGCGCAGTTCGTCGGCAAGAGCATGATAACGCTTCCTGACCAGCCTAAATATTCAGGAGAGGGCACGGGGATAAAAGCGATAACCGGCGGGGATGCGGTGGAGATAGACCCGAAACACGAGCACCAGTACACAGCCGTTCTGCGGGCGGTGGTTGTGGCCACGAACAACACGCCGATGATTTTCACCGAACGTGCCGGCGGGGTATCCCGGCGCCGCGTAATTTTCCAGTTTAACCGGCGCGTCAGCGAAGAGGATAAAGATCCAGACCTGGCAGAAAAGATATCCTCTGAAATTCCGGTAGTGGTTCGCCGGCTGCTGGCGAACTTTGCGAACCCGGAAAAAGCGCGGGCGCTTCTGCTGGAGCAACGGAACAGCGAAGAAGCTCTGGAGGTGAAGCAGAAAACGGACCCCCTGTACGCCTTCTGTGCGCATCTGGAGCGCCTGGCTGATTGCGTGGGAATGCTGGTGGGCAACCGTAACCCGCCTCATCGCCCCCGCATGTACCTCTATCACGCTTATCTGAAGTTTCTTGAGGCGAACGGTTTCGAGAAGCCGCTGACGCTGAATAAATTCTCTGAGGGAATGGAAAGCGCCATGCGGGAGTTTAATCATGAGTACCGCAAGGAGAGAAAGACCCGCGGCGTGGTGACGAACGTCGAACTTTCAGAGAGTGCGGAGGACTGGCTGCCGCAGGCGCACCCGTTAGCTGAGGAAAAAAGATGAATGTTTAGCTAAATATGGCGAAAGGTGTTCATAGTGTTCATTGATTGGTTAAAGTTCAATAAAATCAATAAGATTGACTATGAATACCTTCGTGTAAGGTATTCATAGGGTATTCATAGTGTTCATAGGTCACTTTAAATATGTGCTCATAAAGTAAACAGAAATATGAACACCATGAACACTTATAACCCCTGTATGTAGACCGGTGTTCATAGGTTAATTTATTGTTTTGTATGTGATTTATCGCCTTTGTGAACACCATGTATACCTTGAGGGCAAATTCTTTAAAACGCATCCACTCTTTTCACGTTGTGGACCCCTGCTATTTCATTAATATCGTTTCATAAATCGCAATTGATCATTTGGTTGTTGCGATTAATGGAACTTTAACGGTCGCTATAACAGGGGGCATCATGAGCAAGGTTAACGTTAAGCCCGTTCTGCTGAACGGGGAACAGATTCAGGCTCTGAAAACCATTCAGGAGAGGGAGCGCCAGAAATCGGGCATGGGGATCGCGCCGTCAATCCATGCTGTTGCGCGCAAGGTATTTGATGCGGGGCTGTCAAAAATGGAGGCAGGGCAATGAGCTACTCAATCAAAATTGGGAAACACAGCATCGAGCTGGCGGGTTATGCCGGTAAGGTTGTTGCGCCAAATACTCAGATGGCCACTTTATTCCGTGGTATGGCGGTCGAACTCACCAGCCTGAGGACAACGGCGCAGCAGGCCGAAGCTGAGGCGGATTTGCTGGACGTTATCCGCAACGATCCGGATCTGAACGAACAGGCAAAAAATCGCAGGGCAGGTGAAGCCCGGAACCCGGAAACGCTCAAAGACTTTACCCGCGGGGTGGCAGCTGTAAGCGAGCAGGCCGCAAACATTCTCGATTACCTGAAGAACAAGCTCGCTCCGGTTAATCCACTGGCATCTGATGATGTTCAGGGATTCATGCGTGACAGTGAAATGCGCCTGGCATTCGCCCGACTGGATCGCCGCAGCCAGGAAAAAATGCTGCTGTCGATGCACAGTGGAAAGCATCAGGAGCTGGCGGACGCCTTACTAAGGGCGCACGCTGTGTGTTCGGGACTGGATACGGAACAGCTAAAACGTCTCGGCTTCTCCCGTATTGCATCAGAGAACGGGCAGGTGATTAACGCGGTTGCCGAGCTGGTCGACGCGGTAAGGAAGGACGTCGCACAAATTACAGCTGTCCGAACCTGGTATAACAATCTCGTTTACGGGAAGAACGACGATCCATCAGAAGTTCTGCCCCGCATGACCGGCCTTGATCAGTTAAGCGAACATGTCAGCGCGATGCTCAAAGGCAGCCAGCGGCAGACACATTCAGAAGAGAAGCAGGCCGCCTGAGAGCGGCTTTTTTCTGCCCGGAGGGAAACATCACGATGCTGTTAAGTAAATCAGCCTACGCCAGGCATATGGGCGTCAGCCGGCAAACTGTTTATGGCTGGATAGCCCGCGGTGAAATTGTAATTTCAGGCGATAAGGTGGATGTCGAAGCATCGCAGGCTAAACAAAATTCTGCTGGTGCTGGCGAACACCAAACTGAAATGACGTGGGCGCAGGCCGCCGCGTGGGTATGGGGGCATGACGGCGGGAAAGAGCTGCCGGCTGATATTAATGCTGGCCAGCGAATAGAGGCAGCAGCCGCTGAGCTGGGTTTTGATGTTCAGCACGAGCCCGATGAACCATTGCTGATTCTCTTCCGGCCGGATGAAGAAACCCACAGCTTCTATGGCAAAGACCGTGCAGCAGGCGCTTTACGGTTTCTTCGTTCCGAGCTGGCTTACGTTGCCACAATGCACCCCGATACGCTGGATGACTGGAACAAAACTGGTTTAATGTCACTCTGCCTGCTGGACGGCGAAAAACTGTAAACCCCCCAGCCCCTCAAACTTGACACTTTTTCGCGAGAAACTGGGAAAAGTGTCAACCCAACCTAACGGATCCTGACGCCCACGAACAGCTGTTGCAGCAGAAGTGTAAAGGGCTGGCGTTGAGATTTGTTGAGCCTTAGCTGTTAGCTTTTGTTAATCCTGATGCGAAGCAGGGCAGGTGTCCGCCTGTTATGGTTTGTTATGCTTTACTAGGGAAAACTAGGGGGAAAGTGTCAACCTCTCCCCCTTTAGAAAACTTCAGGTACAACTCGTTGGTTGCATCTGTCAAAACCTGTCATCCGCTGGCTATACCAGCGGGAATTTTTGGCTCTAAACGCTCTAAGTTACAGTTGATGTGATCAGTTAATTTTATCTGATCCGTCCAAATTTAACTTAAGTTCCACTTTAACAAGAGACAACCTAACAAATCGGAGGTGAATTCTTTGTTGATTTGATAAATGAAATGTGGCATGAATGTTTTTTTATTTGAAATTTCAACGATAAAGGATCTCGTTTTATGAAATTAATTACTGACATGGAAGCTGATGAAGCTAAGGACTTTTTCTTAAAACATAATAGCTATTGCAGTTTTCCACTGCCCGTTTACTTTGACTTTTCCCCGCTTTTAGATGCAGTAGATAAATCACTTAAAAGAAAACGAAATGGCATCAAGGATATTGGATATAAAAAAGCATGTGAATACGAGGATGTTAATTACACTCTCCAAACTAATAAGGATGGTCATTATTCGTGGAGGCCATTTGATTTAATTCACCCAGCAATATATGTTCATCTGGTAAATAAAATAACCGAGGAGGATGCTTGGGAGTTATTACTTGAGCGATTTTCTGTTTTTAGTCTCAATGATAAAATTACCTGTGCAAGTTTACCGAGAGAGTCTGATAATGAAGATGTTTCTGATAATGCTGAAACAGTGTCAGGATGGTGGCGAGATGTAGAACAAGCATCTATCAATAAGGCCTTAGACTTCAAGTATTTATTTACTACAGACATAGCAAATTTTTATCCATCAATTTATACGCATTCTATTCCTTGGGCAATACATACAAAAGAAGAGGCCAAAGGTATTAGAGGTGATGATGCGAATCTCGGAAATCGCATCGATCACGCATTAAGACAGATGCGTTGGGGGCAGACAAATGGCATCCCACAAGGTGCCGTTCTGATGGACTTTATTGCAGAAATAATCCTCGGTTACGCTGATGAATCTCTAACAGAGAAGTTAGAAGAAGAAGATATTACGGAATATAATATTATTAGATATCGCGATGATTATAGAATTTTTACACAAAGTAAAGAGGATGCTGAGGCAATAGCGAGACACCTAACTGTAATTCTACAAAAATTGGGTCTTCAACTTAACGCTTCTAAAACATCGCTTTCCGAGGATATAATTCTCAATTCGATGAAAACGGACAAGCAAGAAGCTTTAATGCTTTTTGGAAAAAATGTGTACGCCACAACTATTCAAAAAACGCTGTTAAAACTTTTAATTTTTTCACGGAAGTATAAAAATTCTGGGCAACTCCCTAAATATCTCTCTAAAATAAATAAACGTTTGGAACGGATGAATGAATTAAAAGAAGATGTTTTACCGATAATAAGTATAATTACAGACATAATGGTTAACAATCCACGAACTTTTCCATCATGTGCACTAGTTCTTAGTAATGTACTGAAATTTGTGGAAGAAAATGATCAAAAAATTGAGCTGTTATCACAAATCAGAAGTAAATTCGAGCCTGTCTTGGGCACCGGGATTTTAGATATCTGGTTGCAGCGAATTTCTTATCACATTGATAACTCGATAGATTATGATGAGAAGCTTTGCTCTGTCGTATCTGGTGAGTATGATGAGCCTCATGAGCAAATATGGAATTCAGAATGGATTACCGACAACAATTTTAGAAATGTCGTTTTAGCTACAGAGTTTATCGATTCAGATGAGCTTGAAAACTGTGAGTCAGTAATACCAGAAGATGAGGTTGTACTTTTCCCGTATGACCATGAGTTTGAAGATGAAGATCTCGATGATGAAGATTAAACATTATAATATGTTATGAAATTGCTGGAGTAATTCTAGTTAAGGGGTATATCCCCTTAACTAGAATACTGCGGGGGATATACAAAGTGGTCTGGGGGTACTTTTGGGGGTATGTTAAAAGGTGTTACGATAACAAACTCATTATAAATCAAGGCTATAATGTGTTATGATGTGTTCCTATTATCGCACCATTTCAAACTCTTCCCAAGCCTACCGAAATCAAGTAAAAGCTAATATAGTGCGGTTTAAAGTCCGTATTATACCCCTGTTATCAACTGGACTTACCCGGAATCAAGTTTTAGTTGGAGGCATTCTATGTTCGAGCCAGGGATATTACCCAATGAGGCTTAATGCGTGATAGGTTGATACTACTAAACCCAGAGAGAAAGCATGCCAGCTGGCGGATGGTGCTGGTTTATTTCTTAAGATTGTCCCTTCGGGTTCCAGATACTGGAGGATAAAATATCGTTTCAATGGAAAAGAGAAGCGTATGGCTTTTGGTGTTTATCCAGCAGTTTCCCTTGCACAAGCGAGGGCGCTACGTGATGAAGCCAAGAAAAAAACTGGCCGAGGGTATCGAACCATCTTTTGCCAGGAAATAAGAAAATCGTGTTCGCGATGTGCAGCTCAACAACACGTTTCAGACTGAGGTACTTGAATGACACGGAATGAAGGTGAGCCGGCGTTCAAAAGATAAGCCTCTGACAATATCGAAGCCTCCAATAAAGATATTTTCCCCTATATAGACCAGCAGTCGGTGAATGAAATCAAGCCCTTGCTTTGCTGAATGTACTGCGTCGAATGGAAAGCAGTGGAGCGACATCGTTATTGTTGCCGATAGTAAATCTTGCCTACTCAAAGTTAAGCTTCTAGTCACTCAAGTAATTGGAGAACAAATATAAGTCCGATTCGAGTTCTTTCTTCTCGTTCATCTGTTGATTCACCGCAATCTTCTGGAGGAGGATTCAGGTCCCTGATCGGTTCTTATCGTAGCCAGACCTGTAAGCCTGCATGCACGATATTGCGACAGACCGGTCGCATCACACATCAATACCACAGCTTCCCGCTTCTTGTCTGTCGTCAGTACTTTCGAACTTGAGCCACCTGAAGTGCCTCCTTATCCAACATGGCTTCGACAAGCAGCTTCTTGAGGCGGGTGCTCTCCTCTTCAAGCGGCTTTAGCCGCTTCACCTCAGGAACTTCCATGCCACCAAACTTCCTGCACCGGGTATAGAAAGTGGCGTCTGAAATGGCATGCTTGCGGCAGAGTTCGTGGGCATAAATCCTGGCTTCGGCATCTCGGAGAATACTGATGATCGGTTTGTCTAAAATACGCTTCTTCATAGGCTTGCCCTCACGTTGCTGATAAAGACATTACTAATATCGTGGTGTGTTAATCAACCGGGAGCAGATCATTAAATGTCATGTTATTTAACATTAATCAATTAGATCTATGAAAATTGAGTCCTATTTTGGAACTGAGATTATTTGAAAGTCATCTTCTCGATTTGTAATATCTTTCCTAGATGTTACCTCATGATGTGTCAATATTTAAGCCGGAATGAGGTTATATCATGAAGAATGATCTTCATTATATTGAGCATAAGCATCATGTACCTATGATCAATATTTCAGTCCATCTCTCATTAACGTTTAACTGGATGTTATGATGTTTAAGAAAACTACTTTAGCCGTCTTTTTTATGCTACCTATAATTTCTGCCTATGCAGTTGATGGTTCCGTTAATTTCACCGGTGAAATTGTGGATGCTGCCTGCAAGGTAGATGTGGGTGCAAGCAGTGCTCTTTCCGTTGACCTTGGAAAAGTGCAAAAATCAGCACTTACCGGGGACGGCAGCACTGCTTCTGCAACTAAATTTACCTTAAAACTGTCTTCTTGTCCTTCAACTATTACCAAAGCAGCGGTAAAATTTGCCGGTACGCCTTACGATAACGATGATTCTATTCTTGCATTAACCAGCGGTACGGGTGTTGCCACTGGTGTGGGTATTCAGTTACTGGATGCGGGAAATGCTGTTTTGCCTCTTTTCACCGATTCCACTTCTTATACACTCGTAGCAGATGACGAAAACGATCTTGATTTCTATGCTCGTTATATTCAAAAAGGTACCACTGTAGTGGCCGGTAAGGCCAATGCTACTGCTAGTTTTACTATTGACTATCAGTAATTTTCCTTTTCTAGCAGGGCTTAAAGTCCTGCTATTATTTTTTAGAGTTATTTATATGAAAGTATTACGTACTTGTCTGCTAACAGGATTGTTACTTACTATGGTTGGCGCTCAAGCAGGTGTTGTTGTCGGCGGCACTCGCTTAGTGTATGACGGTGCGAAGAAGGAATCTTCTATTAACGTCAATAACCCAGATGAAACACCATACCTTATTCAGTCTTGGGTTGAGTCGCAGAGTAATAGTAGTACAGCAAATATTCCTTTTATAATTACTCCACCACTTTTTCGCCTGGATGGAGAACAACAAAATGTTTTACGTGTTGTAAAAGTCGGTAACCTGCCAGAAGACCATGAGTCTTTGTACTGGTTGAATGTGAAATCTATTCCATCAGGGAAACAGATGGAAAATACACTTCAAATTGCAGTGCGTACACGTATCAAATTAATTTATCGCCCTTCAGCACTAAAAAACAGTGTGCCAGAAGACCAAACTGACAAATTGATCTGGACTAAAGATGGCAATCAGTTACGTCTTAAAAATCCAACGTCATATTACATGAATTTTAACGAAATCAGTGTTGGTGGTAAGAAACTAGATAATGTCACTTATATTCCTCCGGGAGACACGATTACATTTACATTACCAAATAAAGATAATGTTGTTAAATGGAAAATTATAAGTGATTACGGTTCAATTGGCCCAGTCCACGAATCAAACATTAATTAAATGTCGGTTTTATTTATAAATCGGTTAGAAATGATTAATTTATGAGAATAAAAAAACCATTTTATTTTGTTCCAAAGCTGTCTTCTGTTTGTCTTCTTTCACTACTTTCTCCAGCAATTGCAATGGCGACTGATAGTGCGAAATCAATTGAAAACGGGGAGGTTTATTTCAATCCGGATTTATTGAATGTTGGAAGGACAACTCAGGAACATATTGATCTCTCTGTTTTCGAACATGGAGCTCAGGCCCCTGGGAAATACCGCGTTGACATAATATTAAATGATGAAAAAGTAGATGCTCGTGAAGTGCTTTTTCTTCTAAACAATAAGGATGGTAAAAATACTCTACAGCCATGCCTGAGCGTAAAGGAACTACAGGGATATGGTGTAAAAACTTCACTTTTTGCATCGGTCACAGATCCTAATGCTGAGTGTTTTGACATTAACAGTATCCCGCAGGCTGATGTTAAATTTTTATTTAATAGTCAGAAACTCCTGTTAACTATTCCCCAGGCGTTGATGACCCCGAAAGCGCGTGGTTACGTTGACCCTGTATTATGGGACGACGGAATTAATGCAATGCTGTTGAATTACAGCATTGCTGGTGATCAAACCAATTATAAAAATATATCTGGGCATGATAGCAACAGTCAGTACGCTAATTTACGCCCGGGGCTGAATATCGGACCATGGCGGTTTCGTAATTACTCCACCTGGAACCGTGATACTGAAGGGAAAAGTAACTTCGATAGCATATATACTTACATTCAACGGAATGTTGTAAGCCTAAAAGGCCAAATGACGATCGGTGATAGTAGTTCCCCGTCAGATGTATTTGACAGTGTGCCGTTTCGCGGGGCACAACTTGCTTCAGATGACGAAATGTACCCTGAAAGTCAACGTGGCTATGCCCCAATTGTGCGGGGAATTGCACGTACCAATGCTCAGGTGGTGATACGTCAGAACGGTTATGAAATTTATCGTAGCTATGTCACTCCTGGCGCATTTGAGATTACCGATATGTACCCAACCGGCGGGTCTGGTGATCTCGATGTTACCATTAAGGAGTCTGATGGTTCTGAACAACATTTAATTGTACCGTTTGCTTCTTTGCCAGTTTTGCAACGTGAAGGACATCTGAAATATAGCGGCACTGTTGGGCAATATCGCTCATATAGTGACAGTGTTGATAAAACGCGTTTCCTTCAAGCAACGGGCATTTACGGTTTAGCGCAGGGTATTACTGTTTATGGTGGTATACAAGCTGCAGAGCATTATCGGAGTATGGCACTGGGCGTGGGTAAAAATATGGGCGATGTGGGAGCATTGTCAGTTGATACCACAGTGGCCGATTCAGAAATAAATGGCAGTGATACCAGTCAGGGTACATCCTTTCGTATGAGGTACAGCAAAGACATTACACAGACTGGTACTAATTTGGCTATAGCTGGTTACCGCTACTCGACAAGTGGTTATTATACGTTGGGTGAAACGCTGAATACCTGGAGCAATGACAATAACAACAACAATGTTAACCGAGCCCGAAATAGAGAAGATATTACTATTACCCAGACACTAGGCGAAAATATGGGTAATATGGCGCTTTCGGCCGTTCACGAAGATTACTGGGATGCCGCAAGAAGTAACGAATCCTATAGTGCAGGATATAACAATTCATGGAAAGATATTAACTATAGTATTAACTATACATACAGTCGTAATGGGACTATTGATGGTAGCAATGACGGGACTACGATTTATGATAAAAACCAAATCTTATCTCTGAACATTAATGTCCCGTTCAGCAATTTCATGCCCAACCACACCATCAATGCCAGCTATGGCATGACTGGTACAAAAGGAACTGGCACCAGTCATACTGTGGGTTTGAGCGGTACCATGCTGGAAGATAATAATCTGAGCTGGAACGTACAAAACGGCTATGCCACTAATGAAGTCAGTTCTACCGGTAGTTTGAACGCTGATTATCGCGCTACTTATGGAGAAGTGAATGGGGGCTATAGTTATGACCATGATAGTACCCGTCTGAATTATGGTGTATCTGGTGGTGTTGTCCTGCATAACGATGGATTAACACTAAGCCAGCCGCTGGGTGAGACTATCGCTTTGGTGAAAGCACCTGGTGCGGCGGGTGTAAAGGTCAGTGGACAAACGGGTGTAAGAACTGATTTCCGTGGCTATACGGTAGTACCTTATGAAACCGCATACCGCAAAAACAGTGTTCAATTAGACACAGAATCTCTCGGAGATAATGTTGATTTAAAGCAGACTAATAAAACCATAATCCCTACTCGTGGTGCCGTCGTGCGTGCAGAGTATGTTGCTCGTATTGGTGTCAGGGCTCTTGTCACTTTAAAATTACCTAACGGTACATATGTTCCATTCGGTGCTACGGTGAAAATTGACAATGACGATTCTGGAGAAGGTTTTATAGTCGGAGAGCAGGGTGAGGTATATATTACCGGGCTTCCTGAGGAAGGCGTTCTTGTGGCAAATGATGGCGGTAATGAAGGTAATATATGTAAGACAAGTTATGCAATTAAAAAAGAAGATGTCAGTATAACTCTTCCACGATTAAATTTAACTTGTAATTAACAACCCGACAATATTGGTTATTACTAATGAAATTAAATGCGACATATTCATTGCTTATGAGGCGTGCCTTCACAATTATTTTTTTTGCATCAATTAATGTGTTTGTTTCGACATATTGTTATGCAGATGGATGTACTTCTTTTACACAGCAAAGTGAATCGATTAATTTTGGTGATGTTACTGTTCAGCCCGGTGCGAAAATTGGGGATGTAATTTTCAAAGGAATATCTAATCCAGCCGGAGGATTCACAACAGGATGCAGTGGTACAATTACCTTTCAAGATCTTTTAGTCTATTCGAGCAAGCTAAGCTCTTATGGAAATAATGTATACGATACCAATATTAGTGGCGTTGGTATAAGGGTTTACGATGCGTTAACTCCAGGATATATTGCAAAAAATCCAGCGGCAGTTTATGGGTTTTCTAATGTATATCCATATGTCGTGTATACAAATAATGGTGGGCTAACGTTTGAATTAATCAAGACAGGGCCTATTGTAGGGGGGCAGTTTAGGACAGGTCTGGCAGTCACGTATAGATTTATCAAGACCGATGGAACTTATTCTGATACTGGGTTAGATATTTCAGTGAGTGGCGGTTCGATAAGCGACACTACGTGTAACGTTGGTAGCAAAAACATAACTATTCCGTTTGGAACACTATCAGCTGATATTTTTACAGGGGTAGGAAGTACAAGTTCGCCACAAAAACTTTCACTTGATATGCAATGTACGCCGGACAGGAATTTAACAATGAATCTTTCCGGCACTCAAAGTGCTGACGTATCAGATAATTCCGTCCTTGCATTAACAGGTGCTGGAGGTGACGGTGTTGCTACAGGATTAGGTGTTCAGATTTTATTAAATGAACAACCAATGAAATTGAACGAACCCACCGCTATTGCAACTGGTTCTGGTGATATGTCTAGTGTTAATTTTGGAGCAAGATACTATCAGACAAAAAACATAGTCTCGGCTGGTGAAGCGAATGCTACCGCCACCCTCAATATTACTTATTATTAAAAGAGAGCAATGCATGAGGCAACTATTAATTTTTGTTGTGTTCTTTTTAAGAATATTTGAAGCCAATGCGGCGGGAACTTCGGTTAATATCAACATTACCGGGAAAATAATAACACCTCCTTGTGTTGTTGATACAAATACCGTCAACCAGACCGTGGACTTGAAAAAGGATTATGTTCATAATCTGACAGCGGGCAACGGGAGTAGCTGGACATCATTCCAGCTTTCCTTAAGTAAATGCCCCACTAATTGGACTAGCGTGACAGTTGCGTTTACTGGCACTCCAGCCGCTGATGATAGTTACTTTGCCAATAGCGGCACTGCAAAAGGAGTTGTTTTACAGATTAGCGACAGTGGGCATAAAACAAGCTATGGTAATGGTGATAAGATAACTGAAACGGTGGATGAAACCCGTAATGTAACATTCCCACTTGAGGCAAGAATGTATAGCCCTGATGGTCAGGCAACGGGAGGGAGTTTTAACGCATTAGTACAAGTCGACTTTACTTATCAATAAACGAATACAATTGAATGCATAATCAATCTGAATGAAATTATCTAGCTATGGCTTATTGAACCACAGAAAGATATTCATCCTGTGCCAGTAGCGTGATCACATCGCCAGCAATTTCGTGTCGAATTCCTGGCGTTTTACTTGTGCGATGTGCAGCGACAGTTAGGGGATGCCAATTGAAACTGGCTGCAATCTGTCTTACCTCATCAACAGCAATGAATGTGTCATTTTGAGCGTAAGTATTGAGCGGACTGTATCGAAGGAAACCCGCTCTGCGGCAGTTAGTGGCACAGCTTTTTTTAAGCTCGGTGATTATGATTCGCTGCGCTTCAGCACCAATTTTGCTCACTACCTCGACGATCCCAGTTTGTCCAAAAAGCTTACCTCGTCACTTCGGGTATTATCATCTTTGTATCTTAAAGCCGGAATTGCATTGGTTCACTGTCCTTTGGGCATCAGGAAAAATGTTCTGCACTCGTTTTGTCAGTGCAGCCGGGATGCTCAATCCTGGCATTTTTAAATCTTCAACCAGCGACGTTAGGTTCATTAGCCATATGTTCCTCTGGCTGCCGCGACAAACCATCACACATCTCCTGCAGCTCATTAAACATCCTTGCCACATGGAAACCATCGCACACCGAGTGATGTACCTGCACCGCTAGCGGCAACAACACTTTCCCATCCTGCTCGTAGTATTTTCCAAACGTGAACATAGGGGAAAAGAAGTTCTTCATGTGCGCAATGTTCATCGTAAAGTTCGTAAACGTTACCCAGGGAATAGACGATACGAAAAAGACATTTTCCCGGGACTCTTCCTTCGGCCAGTAAGAAAGGTTATTGCCATAGCGGGCAACGTCTCCCGCATACGTATTCTGGAAGTGCTGAATATTGCCGTCGAAGTGGCTCCACAATGATGAAAAGGTCTCTGTTTCAGGGTGGAAAATGGTATAGCTGGGATGAATTTCATTCCATATGACAAGCTCATTGTCCTTCATGGCCATACGGAATTCCGGATGCCGGTTCATGATTTTAGAGAGGAGGAAAATAATCGTCGGGTAAAACTTCCAGCCGACCTCTTTGATATGTTTTCGCAGCGCGGTGATGTCGATCAGAACCGTTTGGTTAATTGTACACTCAGCGAATGACTGGAATACCTCAAAATGCTCTTTCCTTGGCCAACGAGATAAATCAACAGGCGTGTAGTCCGGGGCTGTTTTTTTCATTGTTTAACCTTTGATTATCAATCGCCTAAAGGGATTTGGGCCAGAAAAGCCGCGCAACCATTTCAACCGTATCTAATCTTCCTGTCAATCTCAGCCTGTGGTTTTCCGAACAGATATCCCTGCACGAGATCGCAGCCAAGCGCCTGAAGACGTTCAAGCTGCGCTTCGGTTTCCACACCTTCCGCAATGACCCTCATATTGAGGCTCTTCGCCATGCCGGTAATCAATTTAACGATATTAAGGGCATCATCCTGCGTGGATATCGGGTTCACAAAGGATTTGTCGATTTTAATTTTATCAAAATTCAGTTCACTCAGTCTGGAGAGCGACGAATAACCCGTTCCGAAATCATCGATTGAAATTCTTACACCCAGCGCTCTCAGCTTTTTGAGAATAGTGATCGGCGTGTTGCTGTCGCTGAAGAGCGATGACTCCGTAACCTCTAATTCAAGACGGTTTGCCGGAAGCCCTGTCTCCTTCAGGATGGACTGTACCATCGTCGTAAACGATTTCGTGCCCAGCTGAACGGGTGAGACGTTCACAGAGATCCTTGCCGGAACCGCCCAGGAAACCGCTTCCCGGCAGGCAAGCTCAAGCACATTTTTGCCGATCTGGTTGATCATCCCCGTTTTTTCAGCGACAGAAATAAAGTAATCAGGTGACAGAATCCCCTTCACCGGGTGTATCCAGCGAATAAGCGCTTCATAGCCGTAAATTTCATTGCTGAATGAATCGACAATAGGCTGGTAATAAACAACGAATTCATGGTTATCGATCGCCAGTGCCATATCATGTTCAAGGGTTCGGCTTTCCTGTAACTTTTGCAGCATCCATTGACGGAAAACTTTTATCTGCTGTGAACCCTCTTTTTTGGCTTCGTAGAGCGCCAGATCGGCAAATTTATAAAGGTAGTCAGAACGCCGTTCATTATCAGATAAAACGATACCCACACAGGTGGCGATTTTTATCAGCTGGTTATTAATCGTATAGGGCTGGCTGATATATTCGCTGATTTCTTTGGCGCGCGAAACGGCTGCTGTTTCGGTGAGGCCACTGGACAGCAGGGCGAACTCGTCTCCGCCCAAGCGGTAAAACGTATCAGTGGCGCTGCTCATTGAGGTGAGGCGTCTGGATACCTGATTCAACAGCAAATCTCCGGCATCATGGCCATAGGTATCGTTGACCTCTTTGAAGCGGTCTAAATCAAATAACATCACCGTGACGGGGATGTGGTTTTTATCGGCCTGAAGATTAATTTTGTTGAGATCGTCCCAGAAGAAAAGGCGGTTTTTCATGCCGGTGAGGGAGTCATGATAAACATCATACTCCAGCTTAGCGTTCTGAATTTGCAGCTTTTCTTTTGATATCTGAAGTTCGTCAGCAAGGCTTTTAACCTGCATGTGCGCTTTGAGAATGTTTTTATTCTGGTAGATCATTAAGAAACCAAGAATAAAGCTTAATATCACCAGCAGTAATGAAAGCGCGGAGTAAATATAGTAAAGGATCTGTATTTTATGGTTGGATTCATTAACCGTGTTAATATCTTTCGTCAGTGCCGTGGCTGAAAGCTGGCTAAGAGGTGCATCGAGATCATGCATATTTGTCAGGTATGCCTGTAATTCTGGGTGGCTCATTTTTTCAAGATGGCTATCCAGATAGGTCAGTATTTTCTCTAAGCGCAAAGCAAGCTCCTGATGCGCTTTATCGCTGTCAATATAGCGACCTAAATCTCCACCCTTCATTAAATCGCTCTGGCTGAGCATAATTTCGAGACGCATGCGGACCTGGTCTATCGTAACGTCATCGGTATCGGTTGCGTATAGACCAAGCCATGATTCAAAACGGTAATACTCTGATACCAGTTGTGCCACGGACCAGGACTCAGTGTATTGAGTCAGTTTTTGCAATTCCTGCTGTCGATCGTAAACAAGGAATGCAATATATCCTGTCGTGATAAAAAGAGAAAAAATGATACCAACCAGTATCCTGTTCATTATGTTCTCCTGAACGACTACTCAATCTTCATTTTGCTAACCTGCCATGCTGAACGCGAGTAATAAATTTGATTATTCAACTCAGGAAGACTGTCATAGGGGTATACAATGAAAGATGGACCTTTATCGCGAATGCGCATATATTCGCCATTGATCTTTAAGGCAAGTATGGCGTTGTATTTTTTAAAGTCGCTGAGAGGGATCACGGTAGAGTAATCATTGAGCGCAATAACATTAACGTTAGTTCCCTTCGCACCCACATACTCCATGAGTTTGTTCATTGGAACACCCTCAAACTTCGTACGACCATTATACCAGGGAGATGTCGTCTCGAAACTCACTACTCCGAGTTTTTCAAGGCTGGCGAGATCAAACACTGCTTTTCCATTTTCATTGGTATTTTCTATATTACCGTAAATCGTTAAAATGGGTTTACCAACTGGTTTTGGCAGTTCGCCAGCCCAGGTTACACTTTGTACGAGACAGCATAACAGCAGTAGGGTTAATCGCATTTTGACCTCCACCTTTTGAACACAAGTATAAGAATTATAATTTAGATATCACACGAGTTTATATATTTTGTTGAGGAGTAATGGTTTTTAGAATTTTTACTGATTTAATTTCAATAAAATCAATCACTTAGTGATTTATGTTGAGAGGGTGTAAGACAGTCTGACGACGCTTAACTTTTTGATAAAAGCTAAAGTTGCTTGCATAAGCTCTCTTGTGTTTAAAAAATGATCGCTTTAATTGATTGTAATCCTCTTACCCCACTGATTTTACCCGTGATGAAACGGCGAGTGTGCAACTGCTCAGCATGGGTATCGCCCTCCTGGAAGTGGCGCGGCCAGCGCTGTGCACAATTCGTCCACCTCAAGTGAAAATCCGCACGTTCCGCTGCTCCCGACGGGATGAATACTATCCTGCCGGTTTGCGCAGGCAACACGCCTGCTAAAAACGCTAACGCCTGCAGAATGAGCTTTTTCTTATGCCATGGCAGAAAATGTAAATAATGAAGAGAAGGGGTTGTGAGATATTATCGATGAGATCGTCAGTTTACGGTTTCAATCTGTGTCTGAATAATTGCCTGATTTTTGGACGCTTCTTCCACTGGGAAGCGTCCACTTTTTTCTGCCAGCAAAATGATATATATCCGGCATGTTAAAAATAGCGTTTATTCACTTTTTTGACGCAGGAGTCCTCTGTGCTATATGTAAACCGACTAAAATAGCGATCATTGTTCCCATATAGAATTGCCCCATCACCGCTTCAAGCATCGCCAGATTACGTGCAAAAGGATGTATTGCCAGAATATCTCCATAGCCAAGGGTGGTTAGCGTGGTCAGGCTGAAGTAAAGCATCGTTTCAATTGAGTTATCGTCCGATATTCCTGTACATGCATCTGGAATGAATCCCACCAGTAAACAGTCCAGCAGCGCAAACAAAAGTGAGATATTCAGATAGATCACCATGGCGCCGCGAATGCGATGAAGCGTCACAACACCCTCATCGAAAACCTGTTTGGCTACAATCCAGCTAACATTAAGACAGAAAAAAATCCCTGACAGGAGAACCAGTACCCCTGTGGTTTTGTGCGTGGTCGTTGTTGACCCGAAGGCCAACCCGACCAGACAAAAAGTAAAACTCAGGATAGCCAGATACCTTTTTATATCCTTCGAAACAATGAATACCGAAATCAAGGCCATTGCTGAGAACAACGCATTGTTTAGCCAGTGATAGTTTTTATGTTCGCTCTCCGTAACGGGTGAAATGATAAAAATGGTTAAAACCTGTAGTATTAGAAGAATGGTGAGACAAACATCCTTATAATCGCTATTCTTTTCAATTAGACATTGAAAGTCACTCATTTTCATGATGTTAACCTGAATTTAGCGTTTTTATATATGTCACATCCGGAATATTAATCAGCCGGGAAACGGCTTGCGGCCTATAACGTTACTTGCCTGATGGTTTCAAAGCAGAAAGCCCGTCAGCCATGTTCTGTCAGGATGATTCTCAGGTAATTGTTCAAGGATATGAATTAACGTATTCTGGTTGTCCTGTCCGCTGTTGATAAACCTAAAGAAATTGCTGTCACAATTGCTTTTGTGATATTGCATTTTATAGAACTCTTTTTTCCTTAAAAAAGTACGTTCTAGCCAGTTGAACTTTTTTATTTCCCTTTCAAGGTATTTCATTTCGGAAATTGAAAGGAATATTTTTTTGTACAGAATATCCCGACTGCCCGGCGTATATGATTTACTGTCCATCAGATTTTCTCTGTTTTTTTGATACTCACGTCCTTGTGCTGAATAAATATCAGTGTCCTACAGAAGCGGCATCTACTACTCGCGAAGGTTTCGGTGCTAATGCAATCGCAAATGAAGCGATAAAAAATATCACGCCGATCGACATCATCAGATTATTGGTCGAAAGCATCATGCTCTGGCTGTTTACCATTTTGTCAAAAAGCTCGCGCACAAATTGCCCACCTTGCTGAGGAGCCGAACTGATGTAATGCGAAAGATCGCCAGTAGGGTCGACGACGGACGCCAGTTTGTCATGTGCTATATAGCGCTGGTCCTGCCATGACGTCGTCACGAGCGAGGTGGCAAACGCACCCGATAACGTTCGAACAAAGTTCATTAGCCCCGCGGCTGAAGCCATTTCCGTTTCATCTACAGAGCCCATTGCAAGCCCGGTAATCGGGACGTAGTACAGCGGCATCCCAACGCCCATGAATAACAAAGGTACGCAGATGGACCAGTAGTCCATATCGGTCGTCGCATAGGATCGCCAGAAGGTGTCGAGACCCAGCCAGGCGCAGCCAAAGAAGATAAGAATGCGCGGATCGATTTTGTTGGAGAGGTTAGCGGCAACCGGAGAAAATACCACCTGCAGAAGTCCGCCCCAGGCCACCACAATCCCTGCCCATGTTGTTGTATACCCTAAGTTATATTGTAGCCACAGCGGCGTGAGGACATTCAGACCAAAAAAACATCCAAACGCGAGTGCAAGCACAAACATGCTGGCCGAAAAACCGCGATGGCGGAACACTCTGATATCGACGATCGGATGCTCAGCGGTCAGCTCCCAGATGCAGAAACTTAAAAAGCCGATACAGGCAATAATCGCCAGAACCCAAATTTCTTCTGAGGCAAACCAGTCAAGGTCTTTCCCTTCATCGAGCATGATCTGCAGGGCACCAACCCAGATCACCAATAAAATAAACCCAACGATATCAATAGAGTTATTAACCAGCGTATCTTCGAAGATTTTTAGTACTGACCACGCGACCAATGCGAAAGCAATGGCCATCGGAACGTTGATGATAAACACCCACGACCAGCTGTAATGATCGCAAATCCAGCCACCCAGCACAGGACCTATTACGGGCGCGAGCAATGTTGTCATCGCCCATAATCCCGTCGCCTGCATGGATTTTTCTTTCGGGAAAATACGCAGCAGTAGCGTTTGTGATAAGGCCATCAGGGGGCCTCCCGCCATGCCCTGAAAAACCCTCATCAGCAGCAGCATTCCCAGCGAGGTGGAAAGACCACAAAGCAACGAGAAAACGCCAAACATGAACACGGAAACGCAGAAAACGCGCACGCCGCCGAACCGTGTGGTTAACCATCCTGATAGCGGCACCGTAATGGCTTCAGCCACGGCATAGGCCGTGATGATCCAGGTTCCCTGGCTGGTTCCTGCGCCCAGGGCGCCAGCCATGTTGGGTTGAGTGACGTTTGCAATGGTCATGTTGAGCACAGCTAAAAAGTTAGCCATTGCAAGTACCAGGGCACCAATCCATAACATACCGCCTTTCAGCGAAGGCGGCTCATTATCGATAACTAATGTAGACATGGCCTGGTTTCCGTTATTCACTTTTTAAGTTAACTGTCGCTTTCATGGACAGACCAACCCGCAGCGGATGTGTCGCAAGCTCATCAGCATTGAGTTTGATGCGCACGGGCAAACGCTGAACAACCTTAATCCAGTTACCCGTTGCGTTCTGCGCAGGAATAATTGAAAACGCTGCGCCGGTGCCGCCATCAAAGCCTTCTACGGTTCCATGGAAAGGTACGCTATCGCCATACAGATCGCTTACCAGTTCTACCTTCTGTCCCACTTTCACATGCTGGAGCTGAACTTCCTTGAAGTTGGCATTGACGTGAATTTGCTGCACCGGCACCACGGACAATAACGGTGTGGAAGGCTGGACGCGTTGTCCAAGCTCGACCTGGCGACGAGCAACCACGCCATCGACAGGCGAACGGATCACGGTTCTTTCCAGATCCAGTCTGGCCTGATCGCGCTTGGCTCTGGCGAGAGCAACTTCCGGGTTGGTCTCGGTATTTGCATCCTCAATCATCACGGCATTCGCCTGTCTTGCGCCCACGGCAGCCTGTCTTGCCGCATCTGCTTGCGCCACGGCGGCTTTAGCGGCATTCAGGTTTGCCAGTGCGGAAGCGTAAACGTTTTGAATTCGCGTCAGTTCGTCGCCTGAAATCGCGCCCGTCTGCATTAAGGCTTCGCGTCGCTTGAGGTCAACCGTCGCGCGCTGGAAGTCAGCGTTTGCGGCATCAACCTGGGCCAGCAGGCGTTTTTGCTCTTTCTCATTCGCTACAACTTCTGCGCCGAGTTTTGTGTCGGTGGCCTTATATCCATTTACCCGCCGAATGGACAGGTTCAGGTTTGCTTCCGCCTGATTAAGGGCTAACTCTGCGTCAGTAGGATCCAGCTGGATCAGAACATCGCCTTTTTTTACCACCTGAGAATCCGTGACCAGGATGGCACTGACCGTGCCGGTGATCGCGGAAGAGAGCTGAGCGGACTCAACGTCGGTATAGGCGTTATCGGTTTCAACATATCGGGAACCCACTAATTCCCAATAGGCGAACGAGCCAGCGCCAGCCAGCGCGATGCTTAATGCAAGGTAAGAGAATAAACGTTTTCTTTTTTTCTTTTTGATATCGGATGATTCAATATTTTGATTTTCAATAGCTGCAGAATGACTCATTTTATTTCCTTTCTTTCCACTATTTAGTTATTAACCTGGTGTTAAAAAATCACTGTTTGCTCGAGGTATATCCGCCGCCCAATGCGCGCGCTAATGCGACGTCAATCGTAAAGGCACGGGAATTTACATCGGCTAATTTTCTGCGGGCAGCGACCAGCTCATCTTCCGAGGACAAGACGTCGAGATAGTCAGCAACCTTTCCTTCATACCTTTGTTTGGTGAGGGAATACGCCTTTTCTGCCGACGTGACTGCGCCCTGAGAATAAAGCATCTCGTCTTTCAGAGATGCTCTGCTGGTGAGCGCATCGCTCACTTCCCGAAGTGCATTCGTTAACGTGTCGTTATAAACCTGCACCGCAATGTCATATTCACCGCTGGCGTATTTCAAATCACCCTGGAGCTTCTGCGTATTAAATATTGGCAATGATATGGCCGGGCCAAAGCTGCCAATTGCTGAGCCACTCCGGGTAAGGTTGTTAATACCCAGTGACTGGAAGCCGGCAAAGGCAACCAGATTAACGCTTGGGTAAAAACCAGCTTTTTTCTGTTTGATTTGCTCTGCTGCCGCCTCGGCGCGTAAACGTGCCGCGACAATATCAGGACGTCGACCAATCAGATCCAGCGCAATATTCGGAGGAAGTTCCTCATGCGCTAAAAGCGTTGCCTTAGGCGCGGTGATTGCCAGCGATCTGTCAGGCCCATCGCCGATCAGTGCAGCGAGCTCATGTTTTTTGATCGCAATAGCTTCATCTATTGCCACCAGGTTTGCTTTTGCGTTGAGTTGACGCGTCTCAACCTGTTGAAGGCTGGATAAATCTTCAAGCCCCGCGTCATGTCGTTGCTGGAACAACGCGAGCGTACTGGTTCGTATAGTGAGGGTGTCGTTAAGCGTTTCGCGAACGGTGTATAAATGCGCCAGCTCCGCGTAAACGGTCACAATAGAAGAAGAGAGCACCAGTCTTGTTTGTGCTTCTTCCGCTACAGCCGCCATTTCACCTGACGTTGCAGCCGCGAGCGCGGCGCGGTTTTTACCCCAAAAATCATTTTCCCAGCTCATATCAAGCGTGGTGCGCCCATAGCTGTTCCAGTTTTGAGGCGTTGCGCTTTCAGGCGTCACATAGTTGTAACTCATTTTGTCCCGCATAAAGCTGGCGTTTGCGGTGACCTCAGGGAAAAGCGAACCGCTCGCGCTTTGCGTCATCGCCTGCGCCTGCTTCACGCGAGCTTCGGCGATGTTAAGGGTAGGGGAATTTTTAAGCGCGTCATCAATCAGCCCGTTGAGCTGCTCGTCACCGTATTTCTTCCACCAGTAATCTTTCGGCCACTGGCCGTTCTGATGAGGGAAGCTTTGATCGCTTTTAAGTTGTGAGACCGTCTTCATAGACGGTGGGGTGCCAAGATCGGGGATTATGGCGCATCCGCTCATACTGATGGCGGAAATGACAACACAGCCCATCACTATGCTGGACCGGGTTAAACCGGAAATACGACACCCCGGGAGTGTCTCCTGAAAACCTTTCATCAGTACGCTCGTCATGCTGTTCATTGAGTAGTCCAAATACAGTACCGTACGGTACGGTACACTTTATATCTTGACTTCTGAGCGCCGTCAAATGAAAATGTACTCGTCAGTACGATTACGAACCCTACTATCTGACGTGATTCCGAAATCAGAGAACAAAAAGTGTTGGCCCCGGCCAGACACCTAAACTAACGAGGAAACATATGGATAAAAGAGCGCTTAAACGGCAACAGATCCTGGAGGTCGCATCCGGGCTGTTTCGACAAAAGGGATTTGATGCCACGTCTATCTCAGAAATTAACGCGATTGTTGGTGGCTCAAAATCGACAATTTACAGTCACTTTTCTTCGAAAGAAGAGCTATTTGTAGAATGCATGTCTTCAGAAACTGAACAGTATATAAAAAGCATGACTATTGAAACTGCGGGGCAGGTGCGCCTTTTCAGAAAATCACCACAGCTGGTTATCGAGCAATTTGCCGTTGCCTTTTTACGTTATATTTGCTCTCCGGATATTGTGGATTTGCAAAGATTAATGATTTCCGAGGCCGGAAGATCGGGTATCGGAGAATTATATTATGCGCGAATGCAAAAACTGCGTTCAAACGTTTCGGCGCTTTTTACCGATTTAATGAATCAAAACATCTTAAGAAAAGATGATCCTGTGCTGGCGGCTGAGTATTTTCGTTCTCTTCTCCAGGCCGACATACTGGAGCCTTTGCTTTTAAAAGCAAGAAAGGATCAGCCTGAAGAAAGTGAAATCGTCATGAAAGCGCAGGCCTCCGTTAATGCGTTTATGAAACTGTATGGTCCTGAAAAAATTGAGGATGTAGCAAAGACATCTCTCTAAAATACAGTAAGTGTTCTTTCACCCTATTATTAGGGTGATTTTTCTTTTGGGAATATTTATTTTCAATTGTCATTGGATGACTTTGCCAGCGGCCTTCTTGTAAATAAAATTTCGTGGATACTTATGTGTATAAAGTTTACTCTCTTAAAAGATCGTGAAGCTGTAATTAAGTCTCTTACTCACTGGATTGACTCGAATTTATACCGGCCCATTACCGTTTTAGATGTGGCGCGGAAATCCGGTTATTCATTGGCTTACATTCAGCGAAACTTTCGCCAGGAGTGTGGCATAAGTATAGGTCTCTATATTCGAAGCCGGAAACTTGAAAAAGCCGCGCATATGCTCAGACATACGCAGCTCTCTGTTTCAGATATATTCACGATGTTAGGATACGAGGAGCCGTCAACGTTCAGCAGAGCGTTCTCGAATCAATATGGACTCTCCCCAACCAAATACCGCGAGCAGGCTAAAAAAAGTCACTACATGAATGGATTGTCGATGTTGATTACTGAAGTGACGCGCGAGTAAACCGATACTCCGCTAACCCGCCTCCAGCATCCCAAAACTCACAATCCGCGCACGGCCCAGCTCTTTCGCCCGGTACAGAGCCACATCCGCGGCGCGCAGCAGGTTGTCAGTCTGGGCATGTTGCGGGTAGTTGGCAATCCCAATCGACACGTCTACCGGTCCAATCTCGGTCAGCCCGTAACGAAGCGACAGCTCATGCACGCTATTGTAAATCTTCTGCGCGCAGGCGTGCGCCTCTGGTTCATCGGCACCGGGAAGCAGCACCAGAAACTCCTCGCCACCGTAGCGGAATGCCAGTCCGTTGTCATGGGCGGCCCGCTGAACAATTGACGCCACGCTTTTAATCACCTGGTCGCCCGCTTCATGGCCGAAGCGGTCATTGATGCTCTTGAAGTGATCGATGTCGATCATCATGCAGCTTAACGGCTCGCCGGTGCGCATCGCCTGTGCCGTTTGGGTTTGCAGGGTATCTTCCAGATGATGACGATTACGCAGGCCGGTGAGCGGGTCGAACAAGGCTTTCTCCAGCAACGCGTCGCGCAGGCGTTGGTTTGCCAGCGCCAGACCGAGCGCTTCGGCCATCAGTTCCAGATACGCGCGGGAAGGGGCGTTGTCCGCCGTGATGTTCTGGAAGGAGAGCAGGCCAATGGCCTCGCCCTGGGCGATAAGCGGCACGCACAGGGAACTTTCCGCCTGGGTGGCCGGAAGGTGGTAGCAGGCGATATCCGGCTCACCGTTTACCGGCGGGTGGCTCTGCCCGCGGCGCACGGCCCAGCACTCGTCAGGGTGGAAGCTCGTCTCTTCACCAACCGGTGAAAGCCATTGCGCGACGCAGCGCATCTGCCACGGCTCGCGGTCAAGGACGTAAAGTCGGCCCGCGATCCCCGGCGCGATATTAGGCGCAAACAGCTCCGCCACGTTAATCACATCGTTAAAGTTCTCACACCCCTGCAGCCGCTGGGTCATGCGCGCCAGCAGCTCGCGGATGGCCCAGTCGGCATCGCGCTCTCTTTCCAGACGCTGTCGCGCAAGGCCGTTTTCGCGGAAAATGCGGATCGCCTGGGCCATGTCGCCAATCTCATCAATCTGGTTGAAATTGGGCGTTTCAACCGCGTAATCCTGGGATGCCAGGCGGTGCACCACGTCGCTCAGGCGCACCACGGGACGCAGCACGCGGCGCTTCAATATAAAGCCGAGAACAAACAGGAACAGCAGGGCGGTCAGGCCGACCATCAGCTCAGAGGCCGTACGCAGCGCTTTCGATTTTTTTGTCGCGTCCTGAACGGAGGCGATGACGCGCTTGTCGAGTATCTGGCGGAAGTGATCGATCTGGTTCTGCGCGCGCTCCAGCTCCTGCTCATAGGGCGCACCGTAGAGCAGGGCAACGGCCTGTGCGTCTTCTCCTCGTTCAAGGCTGGAGAGGGCGGTCTGCTGCTCGTCCTGCAGTTCATCGATTATTTTTATGCCTTCGCGCAGCAGGGACAGCTCATCATCCGACGCGCCGTTGTCCCGCAGTTTTTCAAGCCGGAGTTCAACGCTCTTCAGGTTGTTTTCTGACTGGCTATATTCCTTTAACGTTTGCGGATCTTTTTTGATGACGTAAAGGCGTGCTAAATCCGACTGCGCCCAGGCATCGGTTTCGATATCTTCCGTAAGCGCATCAAAACGCTGGCGTTGCTCAACGGCCTGACGTTCAGCAGTATCAGCACTGGACGCCATCAGCATGATGATGCCGGAGGCGATGGTCAGGCAGACCGTGGCACCATAGGCCCAGTTTGTTATCGTCGCGATTCGCACCTGATGATCCTTTTACGACATGAGTAGGATGGCGTTCTTTCAAATTATAGAAAACGTTTGATTTAAGGCGAAAAAAAAGGCGGCACAGCGCCGCCTGGTGTGGTCTTTATCGTCACATCCTCACAATTCTGGAGGATTTTTTCCTTCTTCGATGAAGTCGGGGTCCAGCTCTTCGGCGTTACCTTCGTGATCGCGCCCTGAGAAGAGGTTCCAGCAGGCGATAAACAGCGCGGCAATGAGCGGCCCAATCACAAAGCCGTTAATGCCGTACAGCTCCATGCCGCCGAGGGTGGAGATCAGAATCAGGTAGTCCGGCATTTTGGTGTCTTTCCCGACCAGCAGCGGACGCAAAATGTTGTCCACCAGCCCGACGATAATCACGAAGAAGCCGACAATAAACAGCCCTTGCCACAGCTGATGGGTAGCGAACAGGAAGATGGCGGCGGGCACCCAGACAATCGCCGAGCCGATGGCGGGCACCAGCGAGAGGAAGGCCATCAGCGCGCCCCAGAGCACGCTGCCGTCAATACCCGCAATCGCAAACGCAATCCCGCCGAGTATGCCCTGAACCACCGCCACCGCCGCCGTACCTTTTACTGTGGCACGCGACACGCCGACGAATTTGGCGAACAGGTGCTGCTTGGCGAAATCAGACAGCGGCAGGGAGTCGAGGATCTGGCGCACCAGATACGGGCCGTCTTTCAGCAGGAAGAACAGCAGATAAAGCATGATGCCGAAGCTAATCGCAAAGCCAAACGTGCCCTTGCCAATCAGAAACGCGCTGCCGGCGAGATACTGTCCGCCCTGCAGGGCGACGTCGGAGAGTTTTTTCTGGATCTGCGCTGCGTTGGTCAGGTTGTGATCCGCCAGGAAGCCGCTGGCCCAGTCAGGCAGATGGTTGAAGATGCTCGCCACCACTTCCGGAAACTGGGTATTGTTCTCCTGGAGCTTCGTGTACACCATGTTCAGCTCAATGGCGAGCGAGGAGAGGATCACCATCAGCGGGATAAAGACGATCAGGCAGATAATGCCAATGGTCAACAGCGAGGCAAGCCCGTTGCGATCCCCCAGCGCGGCGCGCAGTTTGTTTTTCACCGGGTTAAAGATGATGGTCAGGATGGCGGCCCACAAAATCGCGGAGAAGTAGGGCGACAGCACATCGAAGAAGGCCCAGGTGACGAGGGCGAGAATAAAAATGAAGAAACCTTTGGTCAGTCCATTAAAGCGCATAGTGATTCCTGGTAACGAATAAGCAGTGTCGACTATAGAACTGATTTGAGGATTTACCAATAATTCTGCGGCTGGCGTGCCGGGCGATGGCTTCGCCTGACCCGGACTATAAAATCTCAATAATGTGTTATGTTTTGATGAGATTTTAAACAGCTCAGGACGACAGCATGGAAAAGGTCTTTTCAGGCGGGTGCTTATGCGGCGCGGTTCGCTTTACCGCTGCGAACGGGGGCAATGTGCACACCTGTTCGTGCGATATCTGTCAGAAGCACACTGGCGCACAAACCGTCGTATGGATTGAGTTCCCGGCGGAAAACGTGCAGTGGACCGGTCCGGGCGGACGTCCGGCGACATGGCGATCGTCGGACTACTCCAGCCGGGCGTTTTGCTCCACCTGCGGCAGTTCTATCGGCGCGATTGATGATTCACCCACCGTTGCCTTATTTACCGGCGTGTTTGACGATCCGGATCAGCCGGAGTTTGCCCCGGAAAATCACTCCTTCGATGACATGATGCCTGCCTGGTGGCGACATACCATGAGGGAAGCGTAAAAGTATGATCCGAGGGTTCGTCGATACCACTTTCGCCTGACCGAGAATCTCAGTTATTCACGCCATGCTGTAAGCATCTGCTTGCGGAGGTGCTTATGGCCTGGCGTCCGATTCTTTATGTGATCCTCACAACCCATCCCCGACTCAGCGCGCGGCGCGCCCGTCTGCGTCTGGTCATCTAGCTTTTTATTAACAATCGCGGTATAACACACCTTCTTTGGATGTTTAGATGTCCATACGTATAGAAGGTAATATGCAAACACAACAAGAAAATGGGCAGCTTAAGCGCACCATGAAAACACGCCACCTGATTATGCTCTCGCTGGGTGGCGTGATTGGGACAGGGTTATTCTTCAATACCGGATACATCATTTCCACAACCGGGGCGGCGGGCACGCTGCTGGCGTACCTGATTGGTGCCCTGGTGGTCTGGCTGGTGATGCAGTGTCTGGGCGAGCTTTCCGTGGCGATGCCGGAAACCGGCGCGTTCCACGTCTATGCCGCCCGCTATCTTGGCCCGGCGACGGGCTACACCGTGGCGTGGCTCTACTGGCTCACCTGGACGGTGGCGCTCGGCTCGAGCTTCACCGCCGCGGGCTTCTGTATGCAGTACTGGTTCCCGCAGGTGCCCGTCTGGGCCTGGTGCGTGGTCTTCTGCGCGGTGATTTTTGGCCTGAACGTCATCTCCACGCGCTTCTTTGCTGAAGGCGAATTCTGGTTCTCCCTGGTGAAAGTCATCACCATCATCGCCTTTATTATCCTTGGCGGGGCGGCGGTCTTTGGCTTTATCCCGATGCAGGACGGTTCCCCCGCGCCGGGCTTAAGCAACATCACTGCCGAAGGCTGGTTCCCGCACGGCGGCCTGCCGATCCTGATGACCATGGTGGCGGTGAACTTTGCATTCTCCGGTACCGAGCTTATCGGCATCGCGGCGGGGGAAACGGAAAATCCGCACAAGGTGATTCCGGTTGCGATCCGCACCACCATTGCGCGCCTCATTATCTTCTTTATCGGTACCGTGTTCGTGCTGGCGGCGCTGATCCCGATGCAGCAGGCGGGCGTGGAAAAGAGCCCGTTCGTGCTGGTGTTTGAAAAGGTCGGTATTCCTTACGCGGCTGATATCGTTAACTTCGTGATCCTGACGGCGATCCTCTCGGCGGCGAACTCGGGTCTGTACGCTTCCGGGCGCATGCTGTGGTCGCTGTCGAATGAGAAAACGCTGCCGCGCTGCTTTGCCCGCGTGAACAAAAACGGCGTGCCGCTGACGGCGCTGTCGGTCTCTATGCTCGGCGGCGTGCTGGCGCTGTTCTCAAGCGTCGTGGCGCCGGACACGGTGTTTGTCGCGCTCTCGGCGATTTCTGGCTTTGCGGTGGTGGCGGTCTGGATCAGCATCTGCGCGTCGCACTTCGTTTTCCGTCGTCGCCATTTGCAGTCCGGCCAGCCGCTCTCTGCGCTGCAGTACCGCGCGCCGTGGTATCCGCTGGTGCCGGTGCTCGGTTTTATCCTCTGCGTGGTGGCCTGTGTCGGCCTGTGGTTTGACCCAAGCCAGCGCATAGCCCTTTATTGCGGGCTTCCGTTTGTCGCCCTGTGTTATGGTGCGTACTACCTGACCCGAAATATGACATCGCAGGAGCCTGAACATGTCGCAGAATAACCCGCTTACCGCCATCCTTGAAAAACAGCCGTTTGTTGTGCTGGATGGCGCGATGGCGACGGAGCTGGAAGCGCGCGGCTGTAACCTGGCAGACAGCCTCTGGTCTGCCAAAGTACTGGTGGAAAACCCTGAACTTATTCGCGAAGTGCATCTTGATTACTACCGCGCGGGCGCGCAGGTGGCGATCACCGCCAGCTATCAGGCCACGCCTGCGGGCTTTGCGGCGCGCGGTCTGGACGAAGCGCAGTCCCGAGCGCTGATCGGTAAAAGCGTAGAGCTGGCGCGTAAGGCGCGCGAAGCGTATCTGGCCGAAAACCCGCATGCGGGCACGCTGCTGGTAGCGGGATCCGTTGGGCCGTACGGCGCGTATCTTGCGGATGGATCAGAGTATCGCGGCGACTACGTGCGCAGTGCGGAAGAATTCACCACCTTCCACCGTCCGCGCGTGGAAGCGCTGCTGGACGCGGGCGCTGACCTGCTGGCCTGCGAAACGCTGCCTTCGTTTGTGGAGATTAAGGCGCTGGCGGCGCTTCTGGCCGGGTACCCCCGCGCCCGGGCGTGGTTCTCGTTTACCCTGCGGGACAGCGAACACCTGAGCGACGGTACGCCGCTGCGTGAGGTGGTCAGCGCGCTGGCAAACTCTCCGCAGATTGTCGCGCTGGGCATTAACTGCATCGCCCTGGAAAACACTACGGCGGCGCTGAAGCATCTGCAAAGCCTGACGTCCCTGCCGCTGGTGGTCTACCCGAACTCGGGTGAGCATTATGATGCGGTAACCAAAACCTGGCACCACCACGGTGAAGCGTGCGAGACGCTGGCGGGATATCTGCCGCAGTGGCTGGCTGCTGGGGCTAAGCTGATTGGCGGATGCTGTCGGACCACGCCGAAAGACATTGCTGAGCTGAACGCGCAGCGCTGATGCCCTCACCTTGCTCCCCTCCTACGGGGCTGAGGGATCACCACATAATCATACCTCCACGGACGGCGCCCTCTCCCTCAAGGGAGAGGGCTGGGGTGAGGGGAACATACGGCTGTGGTGGTCATTCCGTTCACTTCATGTTCCTTGCTACTTTGTAACGACATCGCCTGTGAACGTGCCAGGGCGGCTCAATCGCCGCCGCCCTGGCGACCCGGGCTCCCGGCGGTAAATCGCCGCTTCGCGGTGCCCCTCAGCTTATTCCTTCAGGCTATCGGGTCGGGCATGAGCCTGCATCCCTGCAGGCCACGCCCTCTCGGCGCATCCCTGCGCCTCGCCCCGGCCTTACGGAAACGCTTCGGCGATTTACAGCCGGACCGAAACATCGCTTTAAGCCATTCATTTTTTAGATACCACATGCATCGCTTCAGGTGAAAAAATTACTGGGGAACCCTCTCCCACGGGGAGAGGGGAAAAACGAACCGCACAAAATTCACTATCCTTTCCCGCTTTTTATCTAAAAACGAATCGTTATGAGCGATTCATTTTTATTCCTTTATCAAAATTCCCGCGCCGGAAATACTGCCCTCATAACAACAAGGGGAGCAGGCACTATGGCAATTTCATCGCGAATCACACTTCTCGGCGCACTGGCGCTGTGGGCATTTCAGGCGCAGGCGGTGGACGTCACCGTCGCGTATCAAACTTCTGCGGAACCGGCGAAAGTCGCGCAGGCGGACAACACCTTTGCCAAAGAGAGCGGCGCGAAAGTCGACTGGCGCAAGTTCGACAGCGGGGCGTCCGTTGTGCGTGCGTTAGCCTCCGGCGACGTGCAGATCGGCAATATCGGCTCCAGCCCGCTGGCGGTTGCGGCCAGCCAGCAGGTGCCGATCGAGGTTTTCCTGCTCGCCTCGCAGCTCGGTAACTCTGAAGCGCTGGTGGTGAAGAAAAACATCACCAAACCGGAAGATCTGATCGGCAAACGCATCGCCGTGCCGTTTATCTCCACCACCCACTACAGCCTGCTGGCGGCGCTGAAACACTGGGGTATCAAGCCGGGTCAGGTACAAATTATCAACTTGCAGCCGCCGGCGATTATCGCCGCCTGGCAGCGCGGGGATATTGACGGGGCCTACGTGTGGGCACCGGCAGTGAACGAACTGGAAAAAGACGGCACCGTGCTGACCGACTCTGAAAAAGTGGGCCAGTGGGGCGCGCCAACCCTCGACGTGTGGGTCGTGCGCAAAGACTTCGCTGAGAAACATCCTGAGGTGGTGAAAGCCTTCGCCAAAAGCGCGATTGACGCCCAGCAGCCGTACATCTCTAACCCGGATGAATGGCTGAAGCAGCCCGCCAACCTGGAAAAACTCTCCCGCCTGAGCGGCGTGCCGGAAGCGGACGTGCCGGGACTGGTGAAAGGCAATACCTATCTGACGCCCGCGCAGCAGGTACAGCAGCTGACCGGGCCGGTGAACAAAGCGATTGTCGATACCGCCACCTTCCTGAAAGAGCAGGGCAAAGTGCCTGCGGTAGCGGCGGATTACAGCCAGTACGTGACCGATCGTTTTGTGAAATAAGGAGTCCGCCATGCTGAATATTACGAACCTTTACGCCGATTACGGTGGTAAGCCCGCGCTGGAGGACATCAACCTGACGCTGGACAGCGGTGAGCTGCTGGTGGTGCTGGGCCCGTCCGGGTGCGGAAAAACCACGCTGCTGAATCTGATCGCCGGGTTTGTCCCTTATCAGCATGGCACCATTCAACTGGAAGGCAAAAAGGTGGAAGGCCCGGGCGCCGAGCGCGGCGTGGTCTTCCAGAACGAAGGATTGCTTCCCTGGCGCAACGTGCAGGAAAACGTGGCGTTTGGGCTACAGCTGGCGGGCGTCAATCGCGAAAAGCGGCTGGAAACGGCGCGGACGATGCTGAAAAAAGTGGGGCTGGAAGGGGCGGAAAAACGCTTTATCTGGCAGCTTTCCGGCGGCCAGCGGCAGCGCGTAGGTATTGCTCGCGCGCTGGCCGCGAATCCGCAGCTGTTGCTGCTGGACGAGCCGTTCGGGGCGCTGGATGCCTTCACCCGCGAGCAGATGCAAACTCTGCTGCTGCGCCTGTGGCATGAGACGGGCAAGCAGGTGCTGCTAATTACCCACGATATCGAAGAGGCGGTGTTTATGGCGACGGAGCTGGTGCTGCTCTCGCCCGGGCCGGGCCGCGTGCTGGAGCGTTTGCCGCTGGATTTCGCCCGCCGCTACGTCGCAGGAGAACCCGTGCGCAGCATCAAATCCGATCCGCTCTTTATCGAACAGCGTGAATACGTCTTAAGCCGCGTGTTTGAACAACGGGAGGCCTTCTCATGAGCATCGTCTTCAGTGAAAAAACGCGCCGCGCGCGTCTGGCGCTGCGCTGGCCTTTCTCGCGCCAAATCACGTTGAGCGTCGGTACGCTGCTGGTGCTGCTGGCGGTGTGGTGGGCGGTTGCTGCCCAGCAGTGGGTCAGCCCGCTGTTTCTGCCGCCGCCGGGACAGGTGTTGGCCAAACTCATTACCATCGCCGGGCCGCAGGGCTTTATGGATGCCACGCTCTGGCAGCATCTTGGGGCAAGTCTGGCACGTATTCTGGTGGCGCTTCTGGCTGCCGTCATCATCGGCATTCCCGTGGGTATTGCGATGGGGCTGAGCCCGACGGTGCGCGGCATCCTCGACCCGCTGATTGAGCTTTACCGCCCGGTGCCGCCGCTGGCCTATCTGCCGCTGATGGTGATCTGGTTCGGCATCGGTGAAACGTCAAAAATCCTGCTGATTTATCTGGCGATTTTCGCCCCGGTTGCCATGTCGGCGCTGGCGGGCGTGAAGAGCGCCCAGCAGGTGCGGATCCGCGCGGCGCAGTCGCTGGGAGCCAGCCGCACGCAGGTGCTGCTGTTCGTGATTTTACCGGGCGCGCTGCCGGAAATTTTAACCGGGCTGCGCATCGGCCTCGGCGTGGGCTGGTCCACGCTGGTGGCGGCAGAGCTGATTGCGGCCACGCGCGGCCTTGGATTTATGGTGCAGTCGGCGGGAGAGTTCCTGGCGACTGACGTGGTGCTGGCAGGGATCGCGGTGATCGCCGCGATCGCCTTTGGATTAGAACTGGGGCTGCGCGCGTTACAGCGCCGCCTGACGCCCTGGCATGGAGAAATACAATGAGTGAACGTCTGACCATTACCCCGCTGGGGCCGTACATTGGCGCGCAGGTGTCGGGCCTGGATGTGACCCGTCCGCTGAGCGATAACCAGTTCGAGCAGCTGTACCACGCGGTGCTGCGCCATCAGGTCGTTTTCCTGCGCGAACAGGCGATCACCCCGCAGCAGCAGCGCGCGCTGGCCCTGCGCTTTGGCGATCTGCATATCCACCCCGTCTATCCGCATGCGGAAGGGGTGGAGGAGATTATCGTTCTGGACACCCACAACGATAACCCGCCGGATAACGACAACTGGCACACCGACGTGACCTTTATCGAGACGCCGCCCGCCGGGGCGATTCTGGCGGCGAAGCTGCTGCCGGAAACCGGCGGCGATACGCTGTGGACCAGCGGGATTGCGGCGTATGAGGCGCTCTCCGCGCCGTTCCGGACGCTGCTGAGCGGGCTGCGGGCGGAGCACGACTTCAAAAAATCGTTCCAGGAGTACAAGTACCGTAAAACGGAAGAGGAACATCAGCGCTGGCAGGAAGCCGTGGCGAAACATCCTCCGCTGCTGCACCCGGTGGTGCGGACCCATCCTGTCACGGGCAAGCAGGCGCTGTTCGTGAACGAAGGGTTCACGACGCGCATTGTGGACGTGTCCGAGAAAGAGAGTGAGGCGCTGCTGGGATTCCTGTTCGCGCATATCACAAAGCCGGAGTTTCAGGTGCGCTGGCGCTGGCAGGAGAACGACCTGGCGATCTGGGATAACCGCGTAACGCAGCACTATGCCAATGCGGACTATCTTCCGCAGCGCCGGATTATGCAGCGGGCGACGATTTTGGGGGATAAGCCGTTTTACCGTGCGCCTTGATTGCCGGGTGGCGGCGTTGCCTTACCCGGCCTACGTTCCATTGTAGGCCCGGTAAGCGTAGCGCCACCGGGCAACGGGGTTAAAGGTGCGCCTCAATATACCGCTGATAGCGGTTCGCCTTCAGGTAACACAAATCCACCAGCACCAGCCCGTCGACGCAGTCGTTAAATGCCGGGTCGCTGCCAAAATCAATAAACTGCACGCCGCCGGGCTCGCAAAGCTCGGAATACTGCTTGTAGAGCGGCGGAATGCCGCAGCCCAGATTGCCGAGCAGGGATTTCAGCTTTGTCAGATCGTCCACGTAATCCACGCCGCCAAACTGCGCGAGCACGTCCGGCAGCGATGCGGGATACGGCTGACGTGACGCGGCCAACGGATGCGATGCCGGGAACCACAGGCGGTAAAAGGCCACCAGCAGATCCCGCGCGGCAGGCGGTAAGCCGCCGGAAATCGAGACCGGGCCAAACAGATAGCGATAGTGCGGATAACGCGCCAGGTAAGCCCCAATGCCGGACCATAAATAATCCAGGCCGCGGCGTCCCCAGTAGCGTGGCTGAATAAAGCTGCGCCCCAGCTCAATGCCGTGTTCCAGCACGTCCTGCATTTTGTCGTCGTAGTGGAACAGGCTATAGCTGTACAACCCTTCCAGACCGCGACGTTCAACCTGTCTGGCGGTCGGCATAAAGCGGTACGCGCCGACGATCTCCAGATCCTCATCATCCCACAGGATCAGGTGCAGATAATCATCATCGTAGCAGTCGGTGTCCCGGCGCTTACCGCTCCCTTCCTCCACCGCGCGAAAAGCAATCTCGCGCAGGCGGCCCAGCTCGCGCAGCAGCGGGGCGTCTTCCTGACCGTTGCGCTGCCAAAGATAGATGGTTTTACCGTCGCTGGTATTGCCCAGACATTCGGCCTGCGCCAGCGCGCGTTTCAGGGTGGCCCGGTCTTCCGGACGGGCAATGGCGCACTGGGTTTTAAAGACGCCAGGCAATCCCTTGCCAAGACGCATCACGTGCTGACGGCACTGTTCGGCCATCTCACGCGACGAAAGGGTGGCGCTATGCCAGTGATGCCAGGCGATCTGCTGGCCGATTTTAATCGGCAGCTGGCTGTGGCGGCGGCGGAACATCTGCTGCATCAGCAACAGCATGGACAGAGTTGGCGACACCAGCGTGCTGGCATAGAAGAACAGGCTGTTATGCGCCTGAATATGCACCGGCAGCAGCGGGGCGCGCAGCTTGCTGGCGAGTTTGATAAAGCCAGAGTGCCACTTTTTGTCGCGAATGCCTTTACGCGTGGGGCGGGAAACTTCTCCGGCCGGGAAGAAGATCAGCACGCCCGCGCTTTGCAGATGCTGTTCCATCTGCACCAGGGATGATTTCGCCGTCTTGCCGCCCATATTATCCACCGGAATAAATAGCGAGCTGAGGGGCTCAAGGTGGGTCAGCATCCTGTTGGTGACGACTTTAACATCGCGTCGCACGCGGGAAACGGCGTACATCAGCGCCAGCCCGTCCAGCGTGCCCGTCGGGTGGTTAGCAATAATGACCAGCGGGCCATGTTCGGGGATTTGTTCAAGATCGCGGGCGGAAACGGTGCAGAGAATATCAAGGTGTTCCAGAACTTGCTCCACCATATCCAGTCCTTTCAGGTGGCGGTGTGCTGCTGCAAATTGCTGAAATTCGTCTTCGTAAAACAGTCTTTTTAACAGACTTTTTTGCCAGGGTGCTGGCCTCGCCTGAGGCCAAAGATCGTCGAGAACGCTATCGAGGCTAAACATGATTACTCCTCCTGCCGTCTTGCGAAGACAGTAGAAGGCGCAGATGTCGGTTGTATTGCAGTTTGGTGAAGATTAGCGCAGAGAGCAGGCCGGGTAAGGCGAAGCCGCCACCCGGCGCTAAAGCGGATTAACGCAGGATTTTCTTCTCGGCCAGATCCAGCGCGAAGTAGCTGAAGATCAGATCCGCGCCTGCGCGTTTGATGGCGCCGAGGCTTTCGAGGACCACTTTCTCTTCGTCAATTGCACCGGCCAGCGCGGCGAATTTGATCATCGCGTACTCGCCGCTGACCTGGTAAGCGCCCAGCGGCAGCTCGGTGCGCTCGCGGATGTCGCGCAGGATATCAAGGTACGCGCCCGCCGGTTTCACCATCAGGCAGTCTGCGCCCTGGGCTTCATCAAGCAGGGATTCACGAATCGCTTCCCGACGATTAAGCGGGTTCATCTGATAGGTTTTACGATCGCCCTTCAGCGCCGTGCCTGCAGCTTCACGGAACGGGCCGTAGAAGGAGGAGGCAAATTTGGTGGAGTAAGACATGATGGCGGTGTCGGTAAAGCCCGCCGCGTCCAGCGCCTGACGAATCGCCTGAACCTGTCCGTCCATTGCGGCAGAGGGCGCGATGAAGTCCGCACCCGCAGCGGCAGCCACGACCGCCTGTTTGCCGAGGTTCAGCAGGGTGGCATCGTTATCCACGCCGTGATCGCACAGCACGCCGCAGTGGCCGTGAGAGGTGTATTCGCAGAAGCAGGTATCGGACATGACGATCATTTCCGGCACGGTCTCTTTGCAGATGCGGGACATGCGGGCGACGAGGCCATCTTCTTTCCACGCGTCGCTGCCGGTGGCATCGGTATGGTGGGAGATGCCGAAGGTCATCACCGAGCGGATCCCCGCGTTGGCGATGCGTTCAATCTCTCGCGCCAGATATTTCTCCGGAATGCGCATTACGCCCGGCATGGCTTCGATGGCTTTGTAGTCATCGATCTCTTCTTCGACAAAAATCGGCAACACCAGATCGTTTAAGGTCAGGGTTGTCTCTTCAAACATAGCGCGCAGTGCAGGTGACTTGCGCAGGCGGCGGGGACGTGCAATTAAATCGGTCATGGTATGCCTGATGTTTGTGGAACAAAGAAGGCTAGTGTACCTCAAAGTGAAGACAGGTGTTTTGGTAAAAGTGGGCATTTTATTTTTAAAAATGTGATGGGTCTGATTTTCTGGCATCAATATATAAGATAGGTCAGTGTAACGCTGAAATGGGGATGAGATATTCATGTTGTTTTTATAATAAAGAGAATACATCATTTAAAATGATTCATTATTTATTTTTATATGTATCTCATTTTTTCGTGTTTATTTTAATGCTTTGTTTTTATGGTGTTTATCTGTAGTGGCAGATGCTTTCCAGGTTTTGACCTGTTATTAGTCTGGATACGGACTTAATGGAAACATTCATTGAACCTTTTAGAAATGAAAATGCATAATTCCCTCCGCAATTAAACATTGCAAAATCATTGATGGACAAACTTGCTTACGTCCCTGAGGAGGGATGACCCAATGCAAACATGGAAAAAGAAACTCGTTGTATCTCAACTTGCATTAGCCTGCACCCTGGCTATCGCTTCTCAGGCCAATGCGAAGGATATTTCCGGTACGACATATAATACATTCGGATACGATAATACCGCTTCCACTCCCTGGTATTATGGCTATGCCGACTGGGATTACTCAGACGCGACCCACGACGGCGATATTTATCCGGTGATTAATAAAAGCACCGTGAACGGTGTTATTTCAACATACTATCTGGATGATGGCATCAATGGTCGGGCGAATGCGTTAAGCATTTCCAACAGTACCATTAATGGCATGATTACCTCTAAGTGTATGACCTCCTCGTGTGCTGACGGTCTGGATACCGATGGCACCAATCATTCTCAATACGATCGTTTTAGCCTGACCGTAGATAATTCCACCATCAACGATACCTATGAGCATTATGCGTATGACGTCGTGAACGGGGAAAATACGGAAAGACACTATCTGGACACGTATAATCTGGGTAATGCGATCACCCTGGATGTGGAATCCGATATTGTCATCCAGAATAATTCCCACATTGCCGGTATTACCCTGACGCAGGGTTATCAGGAGTCGGATAACACTCCTTACGACGGTGTGGAAGGCGTAGCCAACAGCAGCAAAGTCTTTACCGACACGCTGGTGGTGAAAGATTCCGTTCTGACCTCAGGCGCATACAGCGATCTGGGGACCAGCGGATTCTATGGCCAGACCGCGAAGCCGAGCGACTACGGTGAAACGAATGCCACGGCGGCGGATGATGCGGCGCTGATCGTTGCCGCTAGCGCGTCTGATAACGCGATGCAGACCACTGCCACGTTCGATCATTCCACCGTTACTGGCGATATTCTGTTCTCCAGCACCTTCGACAATAACTTCTATCCGAACGGCGACCCGGCAACGGATACCACTGATGACGGTGTCTATAACCCAACCACCAACGGCTGGGACGGTACCGATAAGCTGGATGTCACCCTGACCAACGGCAGCAAATGGGTCGGTGCAGCACAGTCCAGCGTCGAGGCTATCGGCCCAGCGCAAATGTATGGTCTGGGCTACAGCAACGTAGACTGGAGCAGCTTATCCCCTAACAGCATTTGGCCGGATTCCGTTTATGACAGCAACGGACACGTTGCGGGTGAAGCGGTGTATCAGAGCGGGCTGTTTAACATCGCGCTGGATAACGGCTCTGAGTGGGATACCCGCAAGCTTTCTAATATCGATACGCTGACGGTAAACAACCAGTCTCAGGTTAACGTTGAAGACTCTGGTCTGCTGGCGGACTCCATCACCCTGACCAATGCTTCATCAATGAATATTGGGGACAGCGGTGCTGTGGCGACCGACCATCTGTATCTGGACAGCTATAGCCGTGCGGCACTGACGGAAGAAACGGCCCAACTGTATGCCAACACCATCACCGTGGATAACGGTGCCGAGCTGGCGCTGGGGCTGGGTCAGGTTGATACGCACAATATGGTTCTGACCGATGGCGGGGTGCTGAACGTTGCCAGCCGTGATTACGTCCTGAACAGCGATCTGAACAACGCACGCTATATCACTAACGATAAATACAATGCCGATTACGACTACGGTGTTGTAGCGATGAACTCAGATGGCCATCTTTCAGTAAACGGTGATGTTGCTGGTAACTACCAGGTGCGCATCGATGATGCGACCGGTGCCGGTTCCGTTGCTGATTACAAAAACAAAGAGATTATTCGCGTCTATGACAATAACGCGGATACCACAGCCAGCTTTACTGCCGCAAACAAAGCCGATTTAGGCGCTTACACCTACCAGGCGCAGCAGCAGGGTGACGCCGTTGTCCTTCAGCAGAAAGAGCTGACCGACTCTGCCAATATGGCGCTGAGCATCCCATCTGCCAATACCAATATCTGGAATCTGCAGCAGGATACCGTCGGCACGCGTCTGACCAACAGCCGTCACGGCCTGGCGGATAACGGCGGAGCGTGGGTGAGCTACTTCGGTGGCAACTTCGACGGTGACAATGGCGTTATCAGCTACGATCAGGACGTGAGCGGTATTATGGTGGGTCTGGACACCCAGATTGACGGTAATAACGCGAAGTGGATCGTCGGTGGGGCGGCAGGTTTCGCGAAGGGTGATACCAGCGATCGTACCGGTCAGGTCGATCAGGATAGCCAGACTGCGATGATCTATGCGTCAGCGAAGTTCATGAACGATCTGTTCCTCGACAGCTCCCTGAGCTACACCCGCTTCAACAGCGATCTCTCCGCTAACATGAGCAACGGTCAGTATGTTGACGGCAATACCACGAATGATGCTGTTGGTTTTGGGCTGAAGCTGGGCTATGACTGGAAACCAAACCTCTCTGGCTACGTTACGCCATATGCAGCCGTATCTGGCCTGTTCCAGTCTGGTGATAATTATCGTCTGAGTAATGACATGCGCGTTGATGGGCAATCTTACGATAGCCTGCGTTATGAGCTCGGCGTTGATACGGGTTACACCTTCAACTACGGCGGCGAACAGGCTCTGACGCCTTACTTCAAACTGGCCTACGTCTATGACGACGCCGATAACAATGCCGATATTAACGGCGATAGCATTGATAACGGCGTGAAAGGCTCCGCTGTGCGGGTAGGGCTGGGCACCCAGTTCAGCTTCACGAAGAACTTCAGTGCGTACACCGATGCCACTTATCTGGGCGGCGGCGACGTTGATCAGAACTGGGGCGCAAATCTGGGTGTGAAATATACCTGGTAATGAATAAAAGCGGGGGAGTGGTTATCTCCCCCGCTTTTTATAGAAGTAATAAAAATAATATTGAACCGACAAATACGGATGTCTTGAGGTCTGCATGAACGTTAATGCGAAACCGCTTTCTGAATTACGCCGGCTCGAACAGTATTTAACAGCGGCCAGTACCCCTTTTACATGTGCGCCCCAGCAATTGATTACGTCAGACGAATGGAATGAACCTTGTACGATCGTATTACAAACCGGCGTTATTGAGGTTTATCGAACTTCTGATGAACTGCTGGTGGGGATTGCGACCGCCCCTTTTATATTCGGGCTGTCTACGGTAGTGATTAATCACTCTCACGAATACAGGGTGATTGCTAAAACAGCCTGTACCGGTTTTTATTTGCCCACGGAAACCACCCGTCAACTCATCCAGCAGTATTCACTCTGGAAAGAGGCCTTCTGCTGGTTATCCTGGATAACTTACATTCTCGAGAAACGCGATAAGCAGCTGGTGGGAAATAACTCCTATCACCAGATCCGTTCGATGCTGCTGAATATGGCGGAATGGGATGAAACGCTGCGTTCAAAAATCGGTGTGATGAATCATATTCAACAAAGTACACGAATTTCACGCTCCGTTGTTGCCGAGGTGCTTGCCGCCCTGAGGCAGGGAAACTATATCAATATGAGCCGGGGCAAGCTGGTCAGTATCAACCGCTTGCCCACGGAATATTAGATTAGTTAGACGCGGTGAGCACCTGGGCTTTATTGGCGCTCAGTTCAGCCACTAAGTTATTAATCCCGTCACTCATATTGACGAAACGCGTATGCGGGGAGCGGGTGACCACCACAAACGCGCCGACGTTTGACTGCGGGATCATGGCCATATAGGTGATGAATCCACCGCCGCCGCCGGTTTTCTGAATAATACCCGGACGGCCATTTTTCGGTGCCATATAGACCCAGCCCATGCCGAGCGCATCGGCTTTACCCGGCACGTCCATCCCGATGACGCGGTGAAGCTGAGTACGCTGATAAATCAGGGTCTGCATGCGATCGGCCTGGCTGCTGCGGGCGTAGAAATCTGAGGAAAGGAACTGCTGCATCCAGCGCATCATGTCGCCAGGCGTGGAATAGACCCCGCCGCTGCCCACGGCCGCGAGGGTGTTATTACAGGGGCTAGCTCCTTTCTCCGCCACCATCAGGCGACGGCACTGATCCGGAGACGGGGTAAAGGTGGTGTCTTTCATACCCAGCGGACGGGTTATCTGCTCTTCAAACAGCTGCGTGTAGGGTTTACCCGCCGCCGTTGAGAGGGCGTCCGCCAGCAGGTCAAAGGCCAGGTTTGAATAAGAGGCCTGTGAACCCGGAGCCGCCTTCAGCGTGGCGGTACTCAGGTAGCTCCAGCGCTGGTCGCGCGTTGGCCAGACAAATACGTCACGGTGCGCCGCCCCGCCTGGCTGCTCGCGCGGCAGGGCGCTGGTGTGGGTGGCAAGGTTCACAAGCCGGATCGGCGTACCCTGCCAGGTTGGAACCCGGGCGCCTGGAGGCGCGTATTTGCTAAGCGGGTCGTCGAGTTTCACCACGCCCTGGTCGAGCAGTTTCACCAGCATTTCGCTGGTCATCAGCTTGGTTAAGGACGCGATGCGGATAACCGAATCCAGCTGCGGGTGAACGTTATTTCCTGGGCGCGTTTCGCCAAAGCTGCGGAACACACGCTGGTTGCCGTCGATGACGACCATCGCCATCCCGGTCGCGCCGCTGCCGTAATAGATAAGGTTCGCGTAGCGATCGGCAATATCTGAAGCTAAAACGGGTGCCGTCAGCGGTTGGGCTGCCTGGGCGGTAGAAAAGCTCACCGCACACAGCGCGGCAAAAGAGAGCAGACAACGTTTCAACGAAAAGCATCCATGAAGTGAATGAGGAAAGTAATGGGTATTTATACTACTAATCGGAACCGCGCAATGCCCCGAATTGCATAACGATAGCTAGAAAAACGTAACCATGGGTAAATATGAACAATTTACTTACGAGCCATCTCCCATTTTATGACATCGGGCTTATGATAGGCACCGGTGTCACTCAATCTTACGGAGAACGGTATGTCTGAGAAGCGTGTGGTTATGGTTGTCGATATGCAGAACGGGGTATTTGAAACCCCTCGTCATCAGCGCGAAAAGTGTGTCTCTCTGATCAACCAGCTTACGCAGGCAGCCGACAAGGTTATTTTTATTCAGCATACCGAGGCCGGGGGCCTGGAAGAGGGGAGCGAGGGGTTTGCGCTACTGCCTGAACTCCATCAGCCTGCTGACGCGCTTTACGTGACCAAAACCGCCTGTGATGCCTTCTACAACACCGTGCTTGAGGCGCTGCTACGTGAGCAGAGCATTCGCGAGTTTGTCATCTGCGGCTGCGCCACCGACTACTGCGTCGATGCGACGATCAAGAACGGCGTCAGCCGGGGTTATCACATCACGGTTGCGGAAGATGCCCATACTACCGCCAATCGCCCGGCGGCAGATGCGCAGATCCTGATAAACCACCACAACGACGTCTGGCGTAACTTCATCGCGCCGGCGAATCCTCTCGCAGTGAAACGCACCGAAACAATTCTCGAAAACTGGAAAGCGAACTAATAATCAACCCTCGGGTCTGACCTTTTTGCCTGAGCCGGGAGGCTGGCTTGGGCACGTTTTTCGTGTGGTAACGTGTTGTGCACAGCAACAGCCATAACAACAAGAAGGAAGCATTATGTTTAAGTCTTTTTTCCCAAAGCCGGGGCCTTTTTTCCTCTCGGCATTTATTTGGGCACTCATCGCTGTCATTTTCTGGCAGGCGGGCGGCGGCGCATGGCTGATGCGTATTACGGGGGCAACGGGCGAGGTGCCGATTAGCGCCGCGCGCTTCTGGTCGCTCAGCTATTTGCTGTTTTACGCCTACTACATGGTATGCGTAGGGCTGTTTGCCCTGTTCTGGTTTATGTATTCTCCGCACCGCTGGCAGTACTGGTCGATCCTCGGCACATCGTTGATTATTTTTGTCACCTGGTTCCTCGTGGAGGTGGGCGTGGCGGTTAACGCCTGGTATGCGCCGTTCTACGATTTGATCCAGACCGCGCTGAGCTCGCCGCATAAGGTGACCATCAACCAGTTCTACCATGAAGTTGGGATCTTCCTCGGTATCGCCCTGATTGCGGTGATCATCGGCGTGATGAACAACTTCTTCGTCAGCCACTACGTTTTCCGCTGGCGTACCGCGATGAACGAACACTATATGGCGCACTGGCAGCACCTGCGCCATATCGAAGGCGCCGCGCAGCGCGTGCAGGAAGACACCATGCGTTTTGCCTCCACCCTTGAAGACATGGGTGTAAGCTTTATCAACGCCATCATGACGCTGATCGCCTTCCTGCCCGTGCTGGTAACGCTCTCGGCGCACGTGCCGGATCTGCCGATTGTTGGTCATCTTCCGTATGGCCTGGTGATTGCCGCGATCGTCTGGTCGCTGATGGGTACGGGTCTGCTGGCAGTGGTGGGAATCAAACTGCCGGGTCTGGAGTTTAAAAATCAACGCGTGGAAGCCGCTTACCGTAAAGAACTGGTTTACGGCGAAGATGACGCCAACCGCGCCTCGCCGCCGACCGTCCGCGAGCTGTTTGGCGCCGTGCGTCGTAACTACTTCCGACTCTACTTCCACTATATGTATTTTAACATTGCCCGTATTTTGTATCTGCAGGTGGATAACGTTTTCGGTTTGTTCCTGCTGTTCCCGTCGATTGTTGCGGGTACGATTACGCTCGGTCTGATGACGCAGATCACCAACGTTTTCGGTCAGGTTCGCGGGTCGTTCCAGTACCTGATCAGCTCCTGGACCACCCTGGTAGAACTGATGTCCATCTACAAACGTCTGCGCAGTTTTGAACGTGAGCTGGACGATCGTGACCTGCAGGAAGTCACCAACACATTTAGCTAATACAGGAAGTTGCTATGTCATTTGCCGTACCGCGCGCGTTACCGTTGTCCTTGCTGGCCGCTCTTGTGCTGGCAGGCTGTGCCGAAAAAGGGGCTGCTCCGCTCAAAAAGGGGGAGAAGCCCGTCGATGTGGCGAGCGTTGTACGGCAGAAAATGCCCGCCAGCGTGAAGGATCGCAACGCGTGGGCAGATGCGCTGGCAAAAACATTTGAAAGCCAAAAGATCGCGCCGACCGAGGAGAATATCTGCTCGGTGCTGGCGGTGGCGCAGCAGGAGTCAATGTACCAGTCAGACCCGGTGGTGCCGGGTCTGAACAAAATTGCCTGGAAAGAGATCGACCGCCGCGCGGAGTCCATGCATATCCCGGTTTTCCTTGTGCATACCGCGCTTAAAATCACCTCGCCGAACGGCAAAAGCTACAGCGAGCGACTGGATGCGGTGAAAACCGAAAAACAGCTTAGCGCCATCTTTGATGATTTCATCAGTATGGTTCCGATGGGGCAGAAGCTGTTTGGCTCACTGAATCCGGTACACACCGGTGGCCCGATGCAGGTGAGCATTGCGTTCGCGGAGAAGCATACCGACGGCTACCCGTGGAAAATCGACGGTACGGTGCGCCAGGAGGTCTTCTCCCTGCGCGGTGGGCTGTGGTTCGGCACGTATCATCTGCTGAACTATCCGGCGAATTACAGTGAGCCGATGTACCGCTTTGCCGACTTTAACGCGGGCTGGTATGCCAGCCGTAATGCGGCATTCCAGAGTGCGGTCAGCCGCGCAAGCGGCGTCAAGCTGGCGCTGGATGGCGATCTCATCGCTTACAGCAGCAGCGAGGCGGGAAGCACCGAGCTGGCGGTACGGAAATTATCCACCACGCTTGGCTTGAGCAACAGCGACATTCGCCGTCAGCTTGAGAAAGGCGACAGCCTGGCATTCGAGAAAACGGATCTGTACAAGAAGGTGTTTGCGCTTGCAGAGAAGAAGAGTGGGAAAGCGTTACCGAGGGCGATCCTGCCGGGGATCCAGCTGGAAAGCCCGAAGATCACGCGTAACCTGACCACCGCATGGTTCGCAAAACGCGTGGACGATCGCCGGGCTCGCTGTATGGGGCTTTAACGGCGGCGGCGAAAGCGCAACACTAACGCCACAACGCCCAGAATCATACATCCCGCGAGGAAGGGGATCAGGCCGAACAGGGTGCTGACACCAAAGCCAATCTCAACTCGCGGGCGTCCGTTATCCTGCACCTGCATCAGGTGTTCATAAACGCCTGGCGCATGGACCAGCATATTGAGCAGCTGTGAGCCGGCCCAGAAGCAGAACAGGACAAACAGGGCATAAGCGATATTACCCGCCGTGGAGGTTTTTGGTTTGCCGCCAAAAATCGGTTTCGACAATGTAAAGTCAGCCATGTTGACCTCCCGTGGTATCACTCTGTATTAATACGCGTCTTACGGGGTGAGTTTGACAGGTCATCGCATTTGTCAATATCAGAATCGTGGTAATTTACGCGCCGGAATCCTCCTGGATTGTCGATTTCTGCAGCACATCACAATTTCATCACTTAAGTGAAATTACGTCGCGTTTCAGAATTTCCGTATCTGCCACAGACCTGGCCGAAAAACTGTGAGAGGATGTCTTTTTTTCCTGCCGGAGTTGTTATGAAGCTCACGTCCAAACTACGCCGTGACTGGCACTACTACGCCTTTGCTATCGGGCTGATCTTTATTCTTAACGGTGTCGTGGGCCTGCTGGGGTTTGAAGCAAAAGGGTGGCAAACGTATGCCGTCGGGCTGGTGACCTGGGTGATAAGTTTCTGGCTGGCGGGGCTGATTATCCGCCGTCGTCCTGAAGAGACGACAGCGGATGAGGCGGAGTCGGCGAAGCGCGCCGATTAACCGTTTACGGAACTTTTAAGCGCGCTGTCGGCGGCGTGACGCTCCAGCGCCAGTTCGATCAGGCGGGTAATCAATTCCGGGTAGCTCAGACCGCTGGCCTGCCACAGTTTCGGATACATGCTGATGTTAGTGAACCCCGGCAGCGTGTTGATTTCATTGATCACCACTTCGTTTTCCGGCGTCAGGAACACATCCACGCGCGCCATGCCGCAGCAGCCGAGCGTCTGATAAGCGCGAATGGCGATCGCCCGGATCTTATCGTTAATCGCCGGATCGATATCCGCAGGAACGACAACCTGCGCGCCTTTGTCATCAATGTATTTGGTGTCGTACGAGTAGAAATCGCTGTTTAGCACCACTTCGCCGCAGGTGCTCGCCTGTGGGAAATCGTTGCCCAGCACGGCGCACTCAATTTCACGGCCTTTAATGCCCTGCTCAACCACCACTTTATGGTCGAACTCAAACGCCAGACGGACGGCCTGCGTAAACTCTGCTTCGCTGGTGACTTTGCTGACGCCCACGGAGGAACCCTGGTTTGCCGGCTTCACAAACAGCGGCAGACCTAGCTCTCCGCTAATTTGCGCGAAGCTGTGCTTGTCACGGTTGGCGCGGGTGAGGGTCACGAATGGCGCAATGTTCAGCCCGGCATCGCGCAGCAGGCGTTTGGTGACGTCTTTGTCCATGCACGCGGCAGAGCCGAGGACGTCCGAGCCGACGAATGGCAGATTGGCCATGCGCAGCATCCCCTGCAGGGAACCATCTTCGCCCAGGGTGCCGTGAACGATAGGGAAGACAACGTCGATCTGAGCGAGAGCCTGTGCGTTGCCGGCGTCGATAAGCTGCCCCTTCACGACGCCGGGTACGGTGGCGACGCTCACTTCCGAAGGATTAAGGGCGATGTGCGCCGGATCGTGAGCATTCAGCAGATACTGGCTGGCATCGTTAACGTGCCACTGGCCCTGTTTATCAATGCCCAGCAGCACCACGTCGAAACGGCTTTTATCGATCGCATCAACGATATTTTTGGCCGATTGCAATGACACTTCGTGCTCAGCTGATTTTCCCCCAAAGACAATACCTACGCGCTGCTTAGCCATCTCACTCTCTTCCAGTCTGACGAAAAGCCAATAACATACCACGATGCCCGGCGGGTTTCGCGGCCTTCTGCCATAATGTTTTGGGGAATGCTGAGGGGGGAGAGTGAAAGGAAAAACGCTGCTGACCGTTTTCATCATTGTGGCCGTTGCAACGGTGGGTTACCGCTGGTTGCCGCCTTACTACAACCCTTTTATGCCACTGACGCTTGACGACCCGCCAGGCCGTATCACCCAGTATAAGCTTCGGCGCCTAACCCCCGAGGCGTGCGCAAGCCTGCTTTCGCAGGCTAACCAAAGAGATCTCATCCGCACCCAGCCGGTGGCCGACAGCGGCGGCGCGTGTCCGCTTAACAACGTCGTACGCGTGCGTGATTTTGGCCCGGTCAGCCTCAACAGTAGTTTCCTTGCCAGCTGTCCGCTGGCGCTCAGCTCTGCACTGTTTATCAGCCAGCAGGCCCGGCCGCTGACAAAACGCTATACGGGCAGCGACCTGGCGCGCATCGATCATCTCGGCAGCTTTGCCTGCCGCAATATTTACCACCGTCCTGACGCGCGACGCAGTGAACATGCCACGGCTGAGGCGCTGGATATCGCCGCTTTTCGTCTGGCGAACGGGGAACGCGTCACGGTGCTGAACGGCTGGAAGGCGGCAACAACGCAGCCATGGCTGAAGGCCATGCTGGCGGCAAGCTGCGGCTACTACGGAAACGGCCTGGGGCCGGAGTATAACGCGGCGCATGCCAACCATTTTCATCTGGGAATGCGCGGTTTCGGACTCTGTCGGTGAAGCATAATATTCCGCCAGAAAATGGATGAATTGTGACTTATTTCACAAATATGATGACTGGGAAGATAAAACACCAAAGTCAGTCAGGCCGCATCTCTGGTGCGACGTCAAAACGCGTAACTTGCTAATCTGTAGGCGAATTCGCCTAAAAATGAAGACTATTTCTTTATGGAATCCTGGAAAGTTAATCTCATCTCGGTCTGGTTCGGCTGCTTCTTTACCGGGCTGGCCATCAGCCAGATCCTGCCGTTCCTGCCGCTGTACGTCTCGCAGCTGGGGGTGACTTCGCATGAAGCGCTCTCCATGTGGTCCGGCCTGACGTTCAGCGTCACGTTTCTGGTCTCCGCCATTGTGTCACCGATGTGGGGCAGCCTGGCGGATCGGAAAGGCCGAAAACTGATGCTGCTGCGCGCCTCGCTCGGGATGGCGATTGCCATTCTGCTCCAGGCCTTCGCCACCAACGTCTGGCAGCTGTTTTTCCTGCGCGCTGTGATGGGGCTGACGTCCGGGTACATTCCGAATGCCATGGCGCTGGTCGCCTCTCAGGTGCCGCGCGAGCGCAGCGGCTGGGCGCTGAGTACGCTCTCCACGGCACAGATCAGCGGCGTCATCGGCGGTCCGCTGCTGGGCGGCTTTCTGGCGGATCACGTCGGGCTGCGCGCGGTATTTATCATCACCGCGATCCTGCTGGTGGTCAGTTTTCTGGTCACGCTCTTTCTTATCAAAGAGGGAGGCCGCCCGGTGATCAGTAAATCTGAACGCCTGAGCGGCAAGGCCGTATTCGCCTCGCTGCCCTATCCGGGACTGATGATCAGCCTGTTTGTGACCACTATGGTTATCCAGCTCTGTAACGGTTCGGTCGGTCCGATTCTGGCGCTGTTTATCAAGTCGATGGAGCCGGAAAGTACAAATATCGCTTTTCTGAGCGGCATGATTGCCGCCGTGCCGGGCGTATCCGCCCTGATTTCCGCGCCGCGCCTGGGAAAACTGGGTGACAGGATCGGCACGGCGCGCATCCTGATGGCGACGCTGATCTTTGCGGTCGTGCTCTTCTTCGCGATGTCGTTTGTCACCTCTCCGCTTCAGCTTGGCGTATTGCGATTTCTGCTCGGGTTTGCTGATGGCGCAATGTTGCCTGCGGTACAAACTCTGCTGGTTAAATATTCCAGCGACCAGGTGACGGGGCGTATTTTTGGATATAACCAGTCATTTATGTATCTGGGGAATGTTGCCGGTCCGCTTATTGGCGCATCCGTTTCCGCGATGGCCGGTTTTCGTTGGGTATTTGCCGCCACGGCGATTGTCGTTTTAATCAATATTATCCAGCTGGCTATTGCGCTGCGTCGCCGCAGACAAATGGCGGAAGCGAAATCGTCGAGATAATCGTTTCGCTGATGTATTATATATTCTTATGGTAGCCGCATTTTTATATAACAAATTGCGGCGCTTCTTTATAGAAAAACGTTTCGCTTACCGCGGCGGTCCTTTATTTTCATTCCTGCATCACTTTTGCATACCATAATAAATTTCTTCTCTTTGCATTATGGATTCAGAATGCTAACTTCAGACAAAACTGAAAAAGGAACTGGCACGATGAAAAATCTCATTGCTGAATTGCTGGTCAAGCTGGCACAAAAGGAAGAGGAGTCAAAAGAGCTGGTAGCCCAGGTCGAAGCGCTGGAAATTGTGGTCACCGCGCTGCTGCGGCAAATGGCGAAAACCGATCAACAGGCGTTGATTGAAAGCGTGGAAGGCGCGCTGGACAGCGTCAGGCCTGAATCGCAGGTTCCGGTTGAGGATGCCGAGATGCTCCACCAGTACGTAAAGAAGCTGTTAAGGCATCCGCGCAGCTAAACCGTCACAGGACGTAACGACGTGTCATAGAATTGTCATGCAGGATGCCTATAGTCGCTCTGTTTTTATTTTTATGTATTTGTACATGGAGAAAATAAATTGAAACAGAGCGCACTTTTCATCGCATTACTTCCCCTGTTAATTACCCCTGCCGTTTATGCAGATACTGCCCAAACCAGCGTGCTGGATAATCGCGCGGCAAAAGGGGATATCACCCAGCCTGGAGGCGCACGCCGTTTATCAGAAGATCAAACTGCCGCTATTCGCGCTTCGCTGAATGATAAGCCGGCGAAAAATATTATTCTGCTGATTGGCGATGGAATGGGCGATTCCGAAATCACGGCGGCGCGAAATTACGCCGAGGGGGCGGGCGGCTTTTTTAAAGGCATCGACGCATTACCGCTGACCGGACAATATACCCATTACGCGCTGGATAAAAAAAACGGTAAACCGGATTACGTCACGGACTCCGCGGCATCAGCCACTGCGTGGTCCACCGGCGTGAAAACCTATAATGGCGCGCTGGGTGTGGATATTCACGAAAAAGATCACCAAACCCTTCTGGAGATGGCAAAAGCGGCAGGCCTTGCGACCGGCAACGTCTCCACCGCTGAACTTCAGGATGCAACGCCAGCGGCGCTGGTGGCGCACGTGACCTCGCGTAAATGCTACGGCCCGTCAGTGACCAGCGAAAAATGCCCAACAAACGCGCTGGAAAAAGGCGGCAAAGGCTCGATTACGGAACAGCTGCTGAACGCGCGTCCTGACGTGACCCTGGGCGGCGGCGCGAAAACCTTCGCAGAAACCGCGACGGCGGGCGAGTGGCAGGGCAAAACGCTGCGCGAGCAGGCGCAGGCCCGCGGCTATCAGCTGGTGAGTGACGCAAATTCGCTGTCAGCCATCACCGACGCGAACCAGGACAAACCGCTGCTGGGGCTATTCTCTGACGGCAACATGCCCGTGCGCTGGGAAGGACCAAAAGCCTCATATCACGGCAATATCGATAAACCTGCCGTAACCTGTACGCCTAACCCGAAGCGCACTGACAGCGTACCGACGCTGGCGGCGATGACCGATAAAGCCATCTCACTGCTGAGCAAGAGCGAAAAAGGGTTCTTCCTGCAGGTGGAAGGCGCGTCGATCGATAAGCAGGATCATGCGGCGAATCCGTGCGGTCAGATTGGCGAAACCGTCGATCTGGACGAAGCGGTGCAGAAGGCGCTTGAGTTCGCGAAAAAAGACGGCAACACCCTGGTGATCGTCACCGCGGACCATGCCCACGCCAGCCAGATCATTCCGCCAGATACCAAAGCCCCGGGCCTGACGCAGGCGCTGAATACCAAAGATGGCGCCGTCATGGTGCTGAGCTACGGCAACTCTGAAGAAGAGTCCATGGAGCATACCGGCACCCAGCTGCGCATTGCAGCCTACGGTCCGCACGCGGCAAACGTGGTAGGCCTGACCGATCAAACCGATCTGTTCTACACCATGAAGGCGGCGCTGGGCCTTAAATAATAAAATCCCGGCGGAAATCACATCTGCCGGGTGGTTTTTTTCCTGTCACGAACCAGACTTACAGGGAATGTTCACAAAAGGATGGTGCAATGAAAACAACATTACTGGTTACTCTGCTCTCTGGCCTGTTCCTGATCGCATCGGCGAACGCGGAAGAGAAAACGCTAACGCCGCAACAACAGCGTATGACCACCTGTAATCAACAGGCGACGTCTCAGAGTCTGAAGGGAGATGCTCGCAAGACCTACATGAGCGACTGCCTTAAAAACGGCGCCGCGAAACCGGCTGAAAAAAGCCTGACGCCGCAGCAGCAAAAAATGCGCGAGTGTAATGCGAAAGCAACCGAGCAGTCCCTGAAAGGGGACGACCGCAGCAAGTTCATGAGTGCCTGCCTGAAGAAAAAAGTGTAGTTCTAACGGGTGAGCGGCTCCGGCGGCTCACCCGAAATTTCATACTTTCCCCGCAGACCCCCTCTCTATAATTTGGGAAAATGTTTCAGAATATTCCCAAAAATGATGAATGATGAAACGTATTACAACAAAAAGCGCATTCGGGAAGAGTGGAATTTAACCCTTTCTCAGGATGACCCTCACCGCGCTGGCATTCAGTTTGCCAGGCGAGTCCGGCTGGCGCGCGCCGTCGGGCTGGCGGCAATGTTTTTCCCCGTTGCGGGGATGCTGGTCACCCATTTTTTACCCGGGGGCTGGTGGCTTTTACTGGTGGGGTGGTCCTTCGTCTGGCCCCATTTTGCCTGGCAGCTGTCCTGCCGTGCCGCTTCACCCCATCAGCAGGAAATTTTCAATCTTAAAATCGATGCCATTATTGCCGGGCTCTGGATCGGCGTGATGGGGATGAATGCGTTACCCACGGCAGCGCTGGTGATGATGGTAGGGATGAATATGATGGGCTCTGGCGGCTGTCGTCTGTTCATCCCGGGGATTGCGTTGACGCTGCTCTCCGCGCTGGTGACCCTGCCACTCGCCGGGAAGGTAGTCGTCTTCAACCCCGACCCCATAGAGTGGAGCCTAACGCTGCCCGTACTCATGCTTTATCCCATGCTGTTTGCCTGGCTCAGCCACCGGACCGCCGTCAGGCTTGCGGAACATAAGCAGCGGCTGGAAATGATGAGCACACGAGACGGGATGACCGGGGTCTTTAACCGTCGGCACTGGGAAATGCTGCTGCGAAATGAATTTGAGCACTGTCGGCGCGACCACAGCACCGCCACGATACTGCTGATTGATATCGACCACTTTAAAAACATCAACGACACCTGGGGGCACGACGTGGGCGACGAGGCGATCGTTGCTATTACGCGCCAGCTCCAGCGGTCAGTGCGGTCAGGCGATGCGATCGGCCGGTTTGGCGGGGATGAGTTTGCGGTGATCATGTCGCAGACAGCGGCGGAAAGCGCCATCGCCGTGATGTCGCGGCTGCATGAGCGGCTGGAAAACCTGAGGTTACCGTGCGCGCCAAAAGAAGCGCTGCGCATCAGCGTAGGCGTTGCCCCCTGGGGACCGCAGTTTGGACACTATCGGGAATGGCTGAAGGCGGCTGACGTGGCGCTGTACAAGGCGAAAAATGCCGGGCGCGGCCGCACCGAAGTGGCGGCCTGACGCCCGACGGCGATTATCAGGATTTACTCAGCTTCTCTGATTTTTCCATGCATTTTGCCATCGCTTCAATGACCGCCGAGCGGAATCCGCGCTCTTCCAGCACCCGCACCGCTTCGATGGTGGTACCGCCCGGAGAGCAGACCATATCTTTCAGCTCGCCCGGATGTTTGCCGGTTTCCAGCACCATTTTGGCGGAGCCCATGACGGCCTGCGCGGCGAACTTATACGCCTGCGCGCGCGGCATTCCGCCAAGCACGGCGGCGTCGGCCATCGCTTCTAAAAACATGAAAACATAGGCAGGGGCTGAGCCGCTCACGCCGACCACCGGATGGATCATCGATTCGGCAATCACTTCTGCTTCACCGAAGCAGCGGAAAATGTTCAGCACGTCGGCCACTTCTTCCGTGGTCACCAGCGCGTTAGGCGTGACGGAGGTCATGCCGGCATTGACCAGCGAGGGGGTGTTAGGCATCGCACGGACGATTTTACGATCGTGACCCAGCGCGCGCGCCAGCTGATCGAGCGTGACGCCTGCGGCAATCGACACGACCAGCGTCTCTTTATTCAGGCTGGAGGTGATATCGCTCAGCACTTTGATCATGATGTTTGGCTTGACGGCGCCAAAGACGATATCGGCGACCTGGGCCACTTCCTGCGCGCTTTCGGCAGCATTGATCCCGTATTGATCGCGCAACGCGGCAACCTTGTCCGGTGACGGGGTATAGACCCAAATCTGACCCGGCAGCACCTGCCCGCTGGCGATCAGACCGCCCAGGATGGCTTTGCCCATGTTACCGCAGCCGATAAACCCGATTTTCTTGTCCATCACGATTCTCCGTCATTATGCGTTGTTTTCTCTGATTGATAGCTTAACAACGAAATGCAGGCGACAATAGTCGGCAGAGTCATTATGGGGAGACAATATGGCGATTTGGGTTGATGCGGACGCGTGTCCGAACGTGATTAAAGAGATTTTATTTCGCGCCGCCGAGCGCGTTCAGATGCCGCTGACGCTGGTGGCGAACCAGAATATCCGCGTACCGCCTTCGCGGTTCATCCGCTCTTTGCGCGTGCCGGCCGGGTTCGACGTGGCGGATAACGAAATTGTTCGCCTGTGCAGCGCGGAGGATCTGGTGATCACGGCGGATATCCCGCTGGCTGCCGAAGTGCTGGAGAAAGGGGCGGCGGCGCTTAATCCGCGCGGGGAGCGTTACTCGCCTTCGACCATTCGGGAAAAGCTCACCATGCGCGATTTTATGGATACGATGCGGGCCAGCGGCGTGCAGACCGGTGGACCGGACAGCCTCTCCCAGCGCGACCGTCAGCAGTTTGCTGCCGAACTGGATAAATGGCTGCTGGAAGTGAAGCGCCGCACTGCGTAATGATAATTATTGTCAATTTGTGGTACAGTGTGGCCTCCACAGGGTTGTCATCCCGTACCGCTTTGCAGTAAAGTAATCGCAACATCTTCTGCAATTATTTCTTTACACTCTTCAGCCATTCGGCATCAAGGGGAACACCTGGCATGACCCAACCCATCTTTTTAGTTGGCCCCCGCGGCTGTGGGAAAACCACCGTTGGCCTGGAGCTGGCACGCGTGTGTCATCGCCAGTTCGTTGATACCGACCACTGGCTGCAAACCGAGGCCGGAAAAACCATCGCTGAGATCGTTGAGCAAGAGGGATGGGAGAGCTTTCGCGCGCGCGAAACCGCCGCGCTGAAAGCGGTCACTACCCCGTCAGCCGTGATCGCGACCGGCGGTGGTATTGTTCTGGCGGAGTGTAATCGCCACTTTATGCGCGAAAAGGGGATTGTGATTTATCTCAGCGCGCCGGTGTCGGCTCTGGTAGGGCGTCTGGAAGCTTTTCCGGAAGAGGGGCAACGTCCCGCGCTGACCTCCAGGCCGCTCAGCGAAGAGGTGAGTGAAGTGCTGGCCGAACGCGATGCGCTATACCGCGAAGCGGCTCACCACGTGGTGGATGCGTCAGCCTCTCCCGAAGACGTTGTGATTCAGATTATTACCGCCCTGCGTTTGGCTTGTGCCAGCTAACCGGCGTCTATACTTATAGCTCAGACATAAAAAAAGGATGAGCTATGCCAACCAGACCTCCCTATCCGCGTGAAGCGCGCATTGTTACCGTTGAAAAAGGCCATACGGGTCATACCGTGACCTGGTATCAACTGCGTGCCGATCACCCCAAGCCGGACTCGCTGATCAGTGAACACGAGACTGAACAGGAAGCGCTGGACGCGAAACGGCGCTACGAAGATCCCGATAAAACCTGAATGTTTTCCTAAACGCTCCAATATCGTGCCTGAATCACACTTTTTACTCATCGGAAAAGTTAAGCAGGAGTTAATATTTAGTTATTACAAGTAACTCCGGTATCGGCAGGCGATCTTTACATTTCGATGTCGGGATCACCTGCTACGCTTGGTGCTGTTTTGTTGAAAAAATGAACTGTGCAGCGTAGTGAGCCTGTACCTGTGTGCACGATGTTGGAGTAATGGAAGGCGATCAAGATGAAGGCAACGTTGGCGATCCTCACCATTGGTGTGGTCCCTGTAAGCGAAGTGTTACCGCTCTTAACCGAGCATGTATCTGAACAACAGATAACGCATCTTAGCCTGCTGGGGAAGATGAGTCGGGAAGAGGTCATGGAAGACTACGCTGTCGAGGCGGGGGAGGATCCCCTGGCGACGTTATTAAGCGACGGTAAACTGGCGCATGTTTCACGGCAGAAAATCGAGCGCTCGCTGCAGGGCGTGATTGAAGTGCTCGATAATCAAGGTTATGACGTTATTTTGCTGATGAGTACCGCGCCCATTAAGGGCCTCACTGCGCGTAATGCGATTTTGCTGGAGCCGATGCGGATCATTCCACCGCTGGTGGCCTCCATCGTGGATGGTCATCAGGTGGGGGTGATTGTGCCCATTGAGGAGCTCATGGATAACCAGGAGGCAAAGTGGCACGTGCTGGAAAAAGTGCCCTTGTACGCGCTGGCAAATCCGTTCTGGGACAGTGAGGCCAAGCTCATAGCTGCCGGGAAGGAACTGCTTGAGAGAGGGGCAGATGTCTTGATCCTCGACTGCCTCGGTTTCCACCAGCATCATCGTGATCTGCTGCAAAAAGCGCTGGATGTCCCCGTGCTGTTATCCAACGTTCTGATGGCCCGCCTGGCCTCGGAACTCCTCGTGTAATGATTTTGCGTGACAGGTGATGAGCATGGCCCCTATAGTGAATTTTTATCTATAAATATAAGGGCCAGTTCATGCTTCAAAGTAACGAATACTTTTCCGGTAAAGTGAAATCCATTGGTTTTACCAGCAGCAGCACTGGTCGCGCCAGTGTCGGCGTTATGGCGGAAGGGGAATACACCTTTGGCACGGCGGAAGCTGAAGAAATGACGGTCGTCAGCGGGGCGCTGAACGTCTTACTGCCGGGTGAAACGGAATGGAAAGTTTACGCTGCCGGGCAAGTTTTCAACGTCCCTGGCCACAGCGAGTTCCATTTGCAGGTCGCTGAACCTACCTCTTATCTGTGCCGCTACCTGAAATAAAAAATAAGCCGGGTGGCGCTCACGCTTACCCGGCCTACGTTTTGCCTGTTATCTCTGCGCTTCGCCGCCGAGACCTTCCACCAGATTCTGAATCAACGCGGCCAGCTCGCCGGTCATCAGGATGAAGTCCGCGTCAAAGCGCTGGGCGTAATCTTCTCTGTCGATATCTTCGTTCTGATCGCGCAGCTCGTCGCAGAACTTCAGTCGCTTCACGGAGCCGTCGTCGCACATCACGAACTGAATACGCTGCTGCCAGTCGAGCGCCAGTTTAGTGACCACTTTGCCCGCTTCGATATGTACGGCGATTTCGTCGCTCACCAGATCCTGCTTCTTCGCGCGGATCACGCCGCCATCTTCCAGCAGGGCTTTCAGCTCTGCTTCATCAAGGATCTGGAAACCCTGTGCAGCAGCACCGCTGCGTACCCATTCGGTCAACGTCAGCTCGATCGGCGTTTCAAGCGCCAGCGGAACGACCGGTAAAGATCCGATGCTTTTACGCAGCAGGGCCAGCGTATCTTCTGCTTTCTTGGCGCTGGCGCAGTCCACCATGATCAGTCCGTTGACGGTGTCGATCCACATCATGGTCTGGCTGAAGCGGCTGAAGGCGCGCGGCAGCAGGGAGTGCAGCACTTCGTCTTTCAGCGAATCTTTCTCGGTCTTTTTCAGCTTGCGGCCCTGTTCGGCTTCCAGCTTGAAAATTTTCGCTTCGAGCGCCTGCTTGACGACCGGCGTCGGCAGAATTTTCTCTTCTTTACGAGCGCAGACGATGATTTGACCCGTGCTGCTGGCGTGGGTCAGTGCATCGCTTTGTGAACCCATTGGCGGAACCCAGCCGGTTTTCGCCATATCCTGGCTACCGCAAGGGGAAAAGGTATAAGCGGCTAACTGTTTTTCCATCTCTTCTGCACGCAGCGAAACGTCGCGGCTGAGACGGTAAACCATCAAATTTTTGAACCACAGCATGATAATTTCCACGGCCTTGTCGTTAAATCAGCGGGCATGATAACGAATTGTCGCATCGCTTGCATTGCTAATCGGGAAGCGTGCTTCTACTCTGTTGATAATCAAAATAATGAGGAGAGTCTTGTGCGTATTGGGATCGATTTGGGCGGCACCAAAACAGAAGTCATCGCACTGAGCGAGCAGGGGGAGCAGCTGTTCCGCCACCGTCTGCCGACGCCGCGCGATGATTATCACCAGACTATCGAGACGATTGCCAGCCTGGTTGAGATGGCAGAGCAGGCGACAGGGCAAACCGGCAGCGTCGGGATGGGGATCCCGGGGTCGATCTCGCCTTATACCGGGGTGGTTAAAAATGCCAACTCCACCTGGCTCAACGGTCAGCCGTTTGATAAAGATTTGAGCCAACGTCTGAACCGGGAAGTGCGTCTGGCCAACGACGCCAACTGTCTGGCAGTGTCTGAGGCCATCGACGGCGCGGCGGCCGGTGCTCAGACCGTGTTTGCCGTGATCGTCGGTACCGGCTGCGGAGCGGGCGTGGCGTTCGGCGGGCGCGCCCATATCGGCGGCAACGGCACCGCGGGCGAGTGGGGACACAACCCGCTGCCGTGGATGGATGAAGACGAGCTTAAATACCGCGCTGAGGTGCCGTGCTACTGCGGAAAGCAGGGCTGTATTGAGACGTTTATCTCCGGCACCGGTTTTGCGACCGACTACCACCGCCTGAGCGGGCAGCCGCTCAGGGGCAACGAGATTATGCGTCTGGTCGAAGAGCAGGATCCGGTCGCCGAGCTGGCCCTTAGCCGCTACGAAATGCGGCTGGCGAAATCCCTCGCGCACGTGGTGAATATTCTCGATCCGGACGTGATTGTGCTCGGCGGCGGCATGAGCAACGTCGACCGGCTGTACACCACGGTACCGAACCTGGTGAAACAGTGGGTGTTCGGCGGCGAGTGCGAAACACCGATCCGCAAAGCTCTTCACGGTGACTCCAGCGGCGTGCGCGGCGCGGCGTGGTTGTGGCCGGAATAAACGCAAAACGGCAACTTGCGCTGCCGTTTTTGATGTTTGTACTCTCTCCCCGTGGGAGAGGGCCAGGGTGAGGCAAGGTAAAAGCAAAACAGCAACGCAAGTTGCTGTTTTTGGTGTTTTTACCCTCTCCCTGTGGGAGAGGGCCAGGGTGAGGGCATCAGACCGCACCGACCTACCATTCAGCCCACCGCAAATTCCTTATCCAGCCTGCTATAACCCAGCCCGTTAATCTTCTTCACCTTGATCTGCACCGGAATGCGCTCTTTCATCGCCTCAACGTGGCTGATCACGCCGATGGTTTTCCCGGTGGCGTTCAGCGCGTCGAGCGCATCCAGCGCGGTATCCAGCGTTTCACTGTCGAGCGTGCCGAACCCTTCATCCAGGAACAGGGAATCGATCCGCGTCTTATGACTCACCAGGTCGGAAAGGGCCAGCGCCAGCGCCAGGCTGACCAGGAAGCTTTCGCCGCCCGAGAGTGTGCGGGTATCGCGCACCGCGTCCGCCTGCCACGTATCGACCACTTCCAGCTCCAGCGCGTCGCTGGCCTTACGCTGCAGCAGATAACGCCCGTGCAGACGGTTAAGCTGCTGGTTAGCAAGCCAGACGAGATTGTCCAGAGTCAGCCCCTGCGCGAATTTACGGAACTTGTCGCCGGTGCTGGAGCCGATCAGCGCGTTCAGATAACCCCAGTCGTCCGCCTGGCGCGCGGCCTCTTCAATCTGCTGCATCAACGCCAGCTGGTGCTGACGGTTATCGCTGTCCTGCTTAAGCTGCTGGCGGATCTCGCCCTGATGCGTCGTGTTCTCGCGAAGCCGTTGCGCCAGCTGCTGCAGCTGGCTTTGCAGCGCAGGAGCATCTGCGTTGAGCCCTTCCGGCCGCAGCGCCAGATGAGCCTGCAGCTGCTGATTAGCCTGCCCGCAAAGGGCCGCAGCCTGCTGTATCTGGTTTTCCAGCGACTGCTTCAGCTGCTCGAGGCGACGAATAGCGTCGTCATCCAGCAGGGCGGCAAGGAACGCGTCCCGATCGGCAAAGCAGCTCGCTGCGAGCGCCGCGGTGAACTGCGTCTGGGACTGCTGCAGTCGCTCTTGCTCCAGCTTTTCCTGCTGCTGCTGCGCGGTGAGCTGGCTTTGTAGCGACACGCATTCGTCGTGCACGTCGCGCCAGCCGTCCGGAATGGCCGGTTCGGCCTCTTCGCTGTGCGTGTCCGGAAGCGTGTCGAGCAGCGGCTTCAATGCGTTTATGCGTTCCAGAAGCACGCCGTGCTGCGTTTGTTTCTCCTGCCACTGCGCGAATTCCGCTTCGCGGGCGTGCAGCCAGGCGGCTTCATTACCGTCTTCCGGTACGTTAAGCGATAGCGAGAGCAGGGTGTGTTCCAGCGCCTGGCGCGCGGCCGTCAGCTGCTGCTGATGCTGTCGCTCCTGCACTTCCTGCTCGTTCAGCTGGTTTTGCAGGGTCAGACGCTGGTTGAGCTGATAGAGCTGGCGCTCGTACTGTTCCTGCTCGTTCATCCATGGCGCGATATCTTCCTGAATATTCAACGCGATGTTCAGGGAAGCGCAGGCTTCCATCCACTCTTTAGTGAGCGCTTGCTCTTCCTGAGAGAGAGTCTGCGCTTCGTCTGTCTCGCGCTGGATCTGCTGCGTCAGGGCATGAACCTGTCCCAGCACCAGCAGGCCTTCCTCTTTAAGCGCGGCGACCTCTTTTTCCAGGGCATCGCGGCGGCGCTGGTTATCCGTAAGCTCAAGAGACTGGTATTGCTCAACGGCGGGATGCTCGCTGGAGCCACAAAGCGGACAGGGTTTGCCCGCCTCAAGCCGGGAACGATAGCTTTCCAGGTCTTTAATCGTCGCTTCACGTTCGCACAGGGCCTTCAGGTCCAGATAGTGCTGGTGTTTCTCTTTGTACTGCTGGCGGCGCAGCGTCAGCGTTTCATTAAGTTTATTTTGATCGGCCTGGGCCTTCTGCACGCTTTCGCCGCTCTGGCGCAGGCGCTTTTGCAGCGGCTGATAGCGGGCATGCAGCGACGTTAGCCGCTGGCGCAGCGTGCGTGACCGGGACTGCTGCTCCATGGCCGCGCTGACCTCATCCGCCGTCAGGGTCAGCGCATTTTCCGGCATCTCAGCCAGCCTGTTGCGTAATTCACTCATCCGCGCAGCAAGCGAGGCTAACTGCGTTTTGTCGCGGTTAAGCTGCGAGAACTGGGCACGCCAGCCGGCAATCTCCTGTCCCAGCAGGCGATAGCGCTCGTGCTCCGCCAGCCACTGCGCCAGCGCCGTCAGTTCGGTCTGAAGATGCTCATGATTCCGCTTGGCGGTATGACGGATCCGCGCGCGCAGCGCGGTTTTGGCTTGTAAGCGAGTATTTACTTCGATAATTCGCTGCTGGGTTTGCGTCAGACGCGCGGTTTGCTCCTGCTGGTGCTCCCAAAGCGGTCGAAGCTGGGCGGCGGGCAGTGCGAGCTGGAGCTTTGCCAGCTCCGGCGCAGCGTTCGTCAGCGCCTGCTGCGCCTGCTGCTGCATCGCGGTGACGCGCTGGTGCTCAAGTACGAGCTCATCATGGCGCGTAAGCCACTGAAAATCTTTCTGTTGGCTTTGCTGCTGAACCAGCAGGATTTTCTCTTCGTCAGTAAGCGCCTGCAAACTTTGCTGCAACTGCTGCTGTTGCTCTTCGCTCAACAGCACGACGCCCGCCGCCTGCGCCTCGCATTTTTCAAGCACGCTGCGGGCGGCTTTGTGTTTCTCAAACACCATGGCGGAAATCTGGCCGTAGATCTCGGTGCCGGTCAGCTCTTCCAGCAGCTCGGCACGATCGCTCGGCCTGGCATTAAGGAAGGCGGCAAACTGCCCCTGTGAGAGCAGCATGGAGCGGGTAAAGCGGCCATAGTCCAGCCCGGTGAGCGCAGCGGTTTGCTCCAGTTTATCCGTCACTTTATCGGCCAGAATTTTGCCATCTTCGCAGCGCGCCAGCTCCACGCGCGGCGCCTGCAGGTTTCCGTCCGGCTGGTTGCGCGCCCGGTTCTGGCTCCAGAAGGCGCGGTAGGCGGTGCCTTTTACCTCGAATTCCACTTCCGCCAGGCACTCGGCGGTGTCGCGCGTCATCAGGTCGTTTTGCGCCTGAGAAACCTTCTGCAGTCGCGGCGTTTCGTGATAAAGCGCCAGACAGATGGCGTCAAGCAGGGTGGTTTTACCTGCCCCGGTCGCGCCGGTGATGGCAAACAGACCGTTGCTGGCAAACGGCTCCGCGGTAAAGTCAATTTTCCACTCGCCCTTAAGGGAGTTGAGATTTTTCAGGCGCAGGCTCAAAATTTTCATGCGTTTTCTTCCTCATCATTGAGCGCATGCAGGGTATGGCTGAACAGTTCGCTGAGTCTTGCGCGCTTCGCGTCGTCAATTTCCTCCTGCGAGAGCCTGCGTTCAAACACTTCTTCAACCCGCAGCTCACTGAGCGTTTCGCGTTGAGCGCTTAACAGAATTTTCTCGCGCTGCTCGCGGCTGCGGCGAACCAGTAAGACTTCGACGGGCAAATCTTCCGTCAGCACCTGAATTTTTCGCTGCATATCGTGCAGATAGTCATCGGTGGTGATTTCGATATCCAGCCAGACGGGCGGGTTAAGCGCCGCACCGCGCCACTGCTCAAGCTGGGCGGTAATGGCGTCGAGATCGCCCTTAAGCACCGCCAGCTGCTGGGTGACGGGCACCTCCAGCGTCTCTACCGCGCTGAGTTTACCGTCGGAGAAGCTCACCAGATGGACGGATTTGGCTTTGCCCGTTTCGTCAAAGCTGAGCGAAAGAGGCGAGCCGCAGTAGCGGATATGCTCGCTGCCGCCGACGATCTGCGCCCGGTGTATATGCCCGAGCGCAATGTAGTCGGCTGGCGGGAAGTTTTGCGCCGGAAAGGCGTCCAGCGTGCCGATATAGATGTCACGTACCGCGTCACTTTTACTGGCCCCGACGGTGGTGAGATGCCCGGTCGCAATCACCGGAATCGGCTGGTCGCCGCGCAGGGCGCAGGCATCGGCGTGCTGCTGGTGATAATAAGCGGTGATGGCCTGCAGGAGATGCTGCTGCTTTTCCGCACCCGACAGCCCCGCCTGGCTTTGCACTATGTCGCGCGGCCGTAAAAAGGGAATGGGGCACAGCACCGCCCCCGGCGTGCCGTCGCGTTTTTTCAGGATCTGCGGGGAGTGCCCGGCGCTGGCGACGACGGTGGTATTGAGAAATGCCAGGATGTCGCGGGATTCATTGAGCGTCGCGACGGAATCATGGTTGCCGGCGACAATCACCAGATGACAGCCGGTTTGCTGCAAATTCACCACGAAGCGGTTGTACAGTTCACGCGCATAGCTGGGGGGCGAGCCGGTATCAAAGATGTCACCCGCTACAATAATCGCGTCCACCTCGTGCGTCCGGGCCGTTTCCAGCAGCCAGTTCAGGAACGCTTCATGTTCAGCCGCACGGCTTTTGCTGTAAAAATTTTGACCCAGATGCCAGTCCGAGGTGTGAAGTATGCGCATAGCTGATCCGTGGCAAAAAAGAGAAAGCAGGATTATAAACGTTCAGAGACGGGAAAATAACCGCTGTAATAAAACAACGGTTTGCCTGTTATCGTGGTACTGTTTTTCATAAATCTGTCATAAATCTGACGCATAATGGCGCCGAATTACAAACTTGTAACTTAAATAAGATAAGACAGGGCAAAGTATGGCGAGACGTATTCTGGTCGTAGAAGATGAAGCTCCAATTCGTGAAATGGTGTGCTTCGTGCTTGAGCAAAACGGCTTCCAGCCGGTTGAAGCGGAAGATTATGACAGCGCAGTGAACCAGCTGAATGAACCCTGGCCCGATCTGATTCTGCTGGACTGGATGTTGCCCGGTGGCTCCGGACTGCAGTTTATCAAACACCTGAAGCGTGAGGCGCTGACCCGCGACATCCCGGTTGTGATGCTTACGGCGCGCGGAGAAGAAGAGGATCGCGTTCGCGGTCTGGAGACCGGCGCGGACGATTACATTACTAAACCGTTCTCCCCAAAAGAGCTGGTTGCCCGCATTAAAGCCGTGATGCGCCGAATTTCGCCGATGGCGGTGGAAGAGGTGATTGAGATGCAGGGGCTGAGCCTTGACCCCACCTCACACCGCGTGATGACCGGTGAAAATCCCCTCGACATGGGGCCTACCGAATTTAAACTCCTGCACTTCTTTATGACCCACCCGGAACGCGTTTACAGCCGCGAGCAGTTGCTGAATAACGTCTGGGGAACTAACGTGTATGTCGAAGACCGGACGGTTGACGTACATATTCGCCGCCTGCGAAAAGCACTGGAACTGAGCGGCCACGATCGCATGGTGCAGACGGTCCGCGGCACGGGTTATCGTTTTTCTACCCGTTTCTGAACAATGACAGGAGTGTGACGCGTGCTGGAACGTCTGTCATGGAAAAGGCTCGTCTTTGAACTGATCTTATGCTGTATTCCGGCCTTCCTTCTGGGGGCCTTTCTTGGACACCTGCCGTGGTTTCTGCTGGCGTCGGTCACCGGGCTGCTGATCTGGCATTTCTGGAACCTGCTGCGCCTCTCCTGGTGGCTGTGGGTTGACCGAAGTATGACGCCGCCGCCGGGAAGCGGCAGCTGGGAGCCGCTGCTGTACGGTCTGCATCAGATGCAGATGCGTAATAAAAAGCGTCGCCGCGAGCTGGGAAGCCTGATTAAGCGTTTTCGCAGCGGTGCAGAGTCGCTGCCGGATGCCGTTATTCTGACGACCGAAGAAGGGACGATCTTCTGGTGTAACGGCCTTGCGCAACAGCTGCTGGGCCTGCGCTGGCCCGATGATAATGGTCAGAATATCCTCAACCTTCTGCGCTATCCCGAGTTCACGCTGTATCTGAAAAAACGTGATTTTACCCGCCCGCATAATCTGAAGCTCAATAATGGTCGCCATCTGGAAATCCGCGTGATGCCCTACAGCGATAAGCAGTGGCTAATGGTGGCGCGCGATGTTACCCAGATGCACCAGCTGGAAGGGGCGCGTCGCAACTTCTTCGCCAACGTCAGTCACGAACTGCGTACCCCGCTGACCGTGCTTCAGGGCTACCTGGAGATGATGCAGGAGCAAACGCTTGAAGGCGCGCCGCGTGAAAAAGCGCTGCACACCATGCGCGAGCAAACGCACCGGATGGAAGGGCTGGTGAAGCAGCTGCTGACGCTCTCGAAGATTGAAGCGGCGCCAACGCTCGCGCTAAATGAGACCATTGATGTCCCGATGATGCTGCGGGTCGTTGAGCGTGAAGCGCAGACGCTAAGCCACAAAAAGCATCACTTGACCTTTGAGGTCGACAATACGCTGAAGGTGCTGGGCAGCGAAGATGAACTGCGTAGCGCCATTTCCAACCTGGTGTATAACGCGGTGAATCATACGCCGGAGGGAACGGATATCGTGGTGCGCTGGCATCATACCCCAACGGGGGCTGAGTTTAGCGTGGAAGACAACGGGCCGGGAATTGCGCCTGAGCATATTCCGCGCCTGACCGAGCGCTTTTACCGTGTGGATAAAGCGCGCTCCCGGCAGACAGGCGGAAGCGGCCTGGGGCTGGCGATTGTGAAACACGCGGTAAATCACCATGAAAGCCGTCTCGATATTCAGAGCACGCTGGGTAAAGGAACCCGTTTCAGCTTCGTTATTCCGGAACGATTAATTGCCAAAAAGATCGCCTGACGGCAGGCGTGTCATTTTACCTTTCCACGGGTCAGCGTCAGCTGGCCCGTTTGCTTTGCAGTCAAGCGAAACGCGGATGAATTTTATACGGCTGGCTGTTTTTTGTTCGCATGATTAGCCATGGGTTTTTCTTATAAATAGCGTATTGTTCTGAGGTGTATTTTCATGCTGGCATATTGTTCTGGTTTTACGATCCCACCTTGCCTTTAAACGTTATAAGCGTTTAAATTGCGCCCCAGATACTGTCAGACCGACTGTATTTGCGTGGTAAATCGAAAAACTATTCTTCTCCACGCCAGGACGGGAGCATTTCCCGCTGAAATTGAGCAAATTTTCGGCTGTATCGTCCCGTCAGGGATATCGAAAATCTCAATGTTTTCAACACCACATCCACAGGCAGTAAGGTTTTATGACCCATCACTTAAAATCGCGTGACATCATCGCGCTGGGCTTTATGACATTTGCGCTGTTCGTTGGCGCAGGCAACATCATTTTCCCTCCAATGGTTGGCTTACAGGCGGGTGAACACGTCTGGACCGCCGCGTTTGGTTTCCTGATTACTGCCGTGGGTCTGCCGGTTCTGACCGTCATCGCGCTGGCGAAAGTCGGCGGCGGTGTGGATAGCCTCAGCACCCCGATTGGCAAAGTGGCGGGCGTTCTGCTGGCAACCGTCTGCTATCTGGCCGTTGGCCCGCTGTTTGCGACCCCGCGTACGGCAACCGTGTCCTTCGAAGTGGGTATTGCTCCCCTGAGCGGTGACGGTGCGATGCCGCTGTTTATCTACAGCCTGATCTACTTCGCAATCGTGATTCTGGTTTCCCTCTATCCGGGCAAGCTGCTGGATACCGTGGGTAACTTCCTGGCTCCGCTGAAAATTGTGGCGCTGATTGTTCTGGCGGTTGCGGCCATCGTCTGGCCAGCGGGCCCGATTAGCGACGCGATGGACGCCTATAAAAACGCCGCGTTCTCTAACGGCTTTGTGAACGGCTACCTGACGATGGATACGCTGGGCGCGATGGTGTTTGGTATCGTTATCGTTAACGCCGCGCGTTCCCGCGGTGTGACCGAAGCGCGCCTGCTGACCCGCTATACCATCTGGGCTGGCCTGATGGCCGGTGTGGGTCTGACGCTGCTCTATCTGGCGCTGTTCCGTCTGGGCTCCGACAGCGCCATGCTGGTTGACCAGAACGCCAACGGTGCGGCTATCCTGCACGCCTATGTTCAGCACACCTTCGGCGGTGCGGGCAGTATGCTGCTGGCAGCGCTGATTTTCCTGGCGTGTCTGGTGACGGCGGTTGGCCTGACCTGCGCCTGCGCAGAGTTCTTTGCGCAGTATCTGCCGCTCTCTTACCGCACCCTGGTGTTTATCCTCGGTATCTTCTCCATGGCGGTGTCCAACCTCGGTCTGAGCCACCTGATTCAGGTCTCGATTCCGGTGCTGACGGCGATTTATCCGCCGTGTATCGTGCTGGTGGTGCTGAGCTTTACTCGCCCGTGGTGGAACAACTCTTCACGAATTATTGCGCCAGCCATGTTTATCAGCCTGATTTTTGGTATCCTTGACGGGATTAAAGCATCAGCTTTCGCGCACATACTGCCGGCATGGACACAGCGTCTGCCGCTGTCCGAGCAGGGTCTGGCCTGGCTGATGCCTACCGTTGTTGCACTGGTTCTGGCGATTATCTGGGACCGTGCTGCAGGGCGTCAGGTCGCATCGAACGCTCATTAATCAACGGCAACAAACTGTTTAACCACGGGGCTTAAGGCCCCGTGGTTTTTTGTTTTTTCGTGTTGAATGGCAAGATTTAAATGGAAAGCACTAACAAACTTAAACGTGGATTGAGCACGCGCCACATCCGCTTTATGGCGCTGGGCTCTGCTATCGGCACCGGTCTTTTTTATGGCTCGGCAGATGCCATCAAAATGGCCGGTCCTAGCGTTCTGCTGGCGTACATCATCGGCGGCGTGGCGGCGTATATCATCATGCGCGCCCTCGGCGAAATGTCGGTTCACAACCCGTCCGCCAGCTCCTTCTCCCGCTATGCGCAGGAAAACCTCGGCCCGCTGGCCGGGTTTATCACCGGCTGGACCTACTGCTTTGAAATCCTGATTGTGGCGATTGCCGACGTGACCGCGTTTGGCATCTATATGGGCGTCTGGTTCCCGGCGGTGCCGCACTGGATTTGGGTGCTGAGCGTGGTGCTGATCATTTGCGCCGTCAACCTGATGAGCGTGAAGGTGTTTGGCGAGCTGGAGTTCTGGTTCTCCTTCTTTAAAGTCGCGACCATTATCATCATGATCCTCGCCGGTTTCGGCATCATCATCTGGGGAATCGGCAACGGCGGGCAGCCGACCGGCATCCATAACCTCTGGAGCAACGGGGGCTTCTTCAGCAACGGCTGGCTCGGGATGGTCATGTCGCTGCAGATGGTGATGTTCGCCTACGGCGGCATCGAGATTATCGGTATTACCGCCGGGGAAGCGAAAGATCCGGAGAAATCCATTCCGCGCGCCATCAACTCGGTGCCGATGCGTATTCTGGTGTTCTACGTGGGTACGCTGTTCGTGATTATGTCCATTTATCCGTGGAACCAGGTCGGCACCAACGGTAGCCCGTTTGTTCTGACCTTCCAGCATATGGGCATTGCCTTTGCGGCCAGCATTCTGAACTTTGTGGTGCTCACCGCGTCGCTCTCCGCGATCAACAGTGACGTCTTTGGTGTGGGCCGTATGCTGCACGGCATGGCGGAGCAGGGCAGCGCGCCGAAGGTGTTCGCCAAAACCTCACGCCGCGGCACGCCGTGGGTGACGGTAGTGGTCATGACCGTGGCGCTGCTGTTCTCGGTTTACCTGAACTACATCATGCCGGAGAACGTCTTCCTGGTGATCGCATCGCTGGCGACCTTCGCGACGGTGTGGGTGTGGATTATGATCCTGCTGTCGCAGATCGCGTTCCGCCGTCGTCTGTCGCCGGATGAGACGAAAGCGCTGAAGTTCAAAGTACCGGGCGGCGTTGCGACGACCGTCGTCGGGCTGATCTTCCTGATGTTTATCATTGGCCTGATTGGCTACCATCCGGATACCCGCATTTCCCTGTACGTGGGCTGCGCGTGGATTGTCCTGCTGCTGGTGGGCTGGGTGTTTAAATGCCGCCGCGACCGTCAGCTGGCGGAAGCGCAGTAATCTTTGTATTACTTGTTCCGTGGAAGGGGATTGCCAGGCAATTTTTAACCTGAAGCGATGCATGTGGTTTCAGGAAAGTGAATGGCTTACAGCGATGCCCTGGTCCGGCTGTAAATCGCCGAAGCGTTTCCGTAAGGCCGGGGCGAGGCGCAGGGATGCGCCGAGAGGGCGTGGCCTGCAGGGATGCAGGCTCATGCCCGACCCGATAGCCTGAAGGAATAAGCTGAGGGCACCGCGAAGCGGCGATTTACCGCCGGGAGCCCGGGTCGCCAGGGTGGTGGCGACTGAGCCACCCTGGCACGTTCACAGGCCATGGCATTACAGAGTAGCAAGGAACATGAAGTGAACGGAATTACCCCAATAGCCGCATGTTTCCCCCTCACCCCAGCCCTCTCCCTCAAGGGAGAGGGAGCCGTCCGTGCGGGCATTATTTCCTCCTCCCCCGTCCTCCTCCCCCAATAAATCACGTCATGGTGAGCTATCCTTAACCACCCTGTGGCAAGGTGACGTCAATTTCATCAGAGGGGATTCGTGATGTTAAACGCCTGGCACCTTCCGGTTGCCCCATTTGTTAAGCAAAACAAAGACAACCTTGTGATTACGCTCTGGCTGGCGGGGGAAAATCAGCCTGAACGCGTGACGCTCCGCGCCGAAATAGATAACGAAGAGACCGGGCTGAAAATGCACAGGCTGCGCAGCCAGCCGCAGCCGGGGATCACGGCGTGGCGGGCTAATATCGACCTGAATACTGGGCAGCCTCGCCGCCGTTACAGCTTTAAGCTTTTGTGGAATAACCGCCAGCTGTGGTTTACCCCGCAGGGGTTTAGCCGTTTCCCGCCCGCACGGCTGGAGCAGTTTGCGGTCGATTATCCGGATAACGGCCCGCAGTGGGTCAACGATCTGGTGTTTTACCAGATTTTCCCGGACCGTTTTGCGCGCAGCGAAAAGCGCACCGCGCAGCAGGATAAGGTTTATTACCACCACGCGGCGGGTCACGACGTCATTATGAAAGCGTGGGATGACCCGGTGACGGCGCAGGCTGGGGGATCGACCTTTTACGGCGGCGATCTCGACGGCATCAGCGAAAAGCTGCCGTACCTGAAAAAGCTCGGCGTGACGGCGCTGTATCTCAACCCGGTGTTTAAAGCCCCGAGCGTGCACAAATACGATACCGAAGATTATCGCCACGTTGACGCGCAGTTTGGTGGTGACGAGGCGCTGCTGCGCCTGCGTAAGAACACTCAAAACGAAGGCATGCGCCTGATTCTGGACGGCGTGTTCAACCACAGCGGAGATTCGCACGCCTGGTTTGATCGCCATAACCAGTCGATGGGCGGGGCATGTCATAACCCGGACTCGCCGCAGCGCGACTGGTACAGCTTTAACGAGGAGGGCCGTGCGCTGGACTGGCTGGGCTACGCGAGCCTGCCGAAGCTGGATTTCCAGTCGTCGACGCTCGTGAATGAAATCTACGGCGGCGAGGACAGCATCGTCCGTCACTGGCTAAAGGCGCCGTGGAATATGGACGGCTGGCGCCTGGACGTGGTGCATATGCTCGGTGAAGCGGGCGGGGCGCGGAATAACCTTCAGCACGTCGCCGGGATCGCGCGCTCGGCAAAAGCGGCCCAGCCGGAGGCGTTCGTCTTTGGCGAGCACTTTGGCGACGCGCGCCAGTGGCTGCAGAACGATGCGGAAGATGCGGCGATGAACTATCGCGGCTTTACCTTCCCGCTGTGGGGATTCCTCGCTAACACCGATATCTCCTACGATCCGAATCATATCGACGCTGAAACCTGCATGGCATGGATGGAGAACTATCGCGCCGGTCTTTCCCATCAGCAGCAGCTGCGGATGTTCAACCAGCTCGATAGCCACGATACCGCCCGCTTTAAATCCCTGCTCGGCAAGGATGTGGCGCGTCTGCCGCTGGCGGTGACCTGGCTCTTCACCTGGCCGGGCGTGCCGTGCATCTATTATGGAGACGAAGTGGGGCTGGACGGCAACAACGATCCGTTCTGCCGCAAAACCTTCCCGTGGGAGCCAGCGAAACAGGATAAGGTGCTGTTCAGCCTGTATCAGCGCCTGGCGAAGTTGCGTAAGCAAAGTCTCGCCCTGCGCTACGGCGGCTGTCAGGTGGTGTACGCCCACGATAACGTGGTGGTTTTTGCTCGCGTCTATAACCAGCAGCGCGTGCTGGTGGCGATCAACCGGGGCGAGGCCTGCGAAGTGGTGCTGGATGATTCACCGCTGCTGAAGGTGGCTGCGTGGAAGAGCAAAGAGGGCAAGGCGACGATACAGGACGGCGTGCTGGCGCTGCCTGCGGTATCTGCGACGATCTGGTTCGGCAGTTAAGACCTGCTGATGTTTCCACCTTTTAAGATGGCGCAAATGCAACTATTTGTGTCAATCTTAACGGATCGTTTACGGTGAAGGTGGAAACATGGACGAGCTTTACATCCTTGGCTGTTTGTTCCTGGTTTTTGCGCTGGTGGTGGCACCCGTGCTTGCGGTTATAGGCTTTAATCGAAGTACGGCGGCGCGACAGGAGATCGCCCGGCTACGCCAGCGCATTGAGGCGCTTGAGCAGCGCGGTGCGAATGAGATAGCGCCAGAGCCGGTGCAGTCTGCCGCTCCGGCGGTCGTGACCGCGCCGGTGGTTGAAGACGCTCCCGCGCCTGTCGACCCCTGGCGCCCCGATACTCCCGCTACCCTGGCAGAACCCGCTCCGGCCCCGACGCCAGCGGCAAAACAGCCTTCTGCCTTTGGCGGCATCCTGACGTCGCTGGCGCGCTGGTTTATGCAGGGTAACCCGCTGGCGAAGCTTGGGATCCTGCTGCTCTTCCTCGGTCTTTCATTCCTGCTGCGCTATACCGTGGAACATTCCCTGTTCCCGCTTGAGCTGCGCCTCGTGGCAACGGCGCTGTTTGCCATCGTTCTGCTGGCGGTCGGGTGGCGGCTGCGGCACAGGCAGCGTGTCTATGCGCTAATCCTCCAGGGCGGGGCGACCGGCGTGCTCTACCTGACGGTGTTTGGCGCATTCCGACTCTGGCAAATGCTGCCGATGACGCTGGCTTTTGCGCTTCTGGTGGTGATATGCGCGGCAAGCGTCGGGCTGGCGGTCCTGCAGAAGGCGCTGAGCCTTGCCATGCTGGCGAGCCTCGGTGGGTATCTTGCGCCGCTGCTCTTGTCTACCGGGGGCGGTAGCTTTGTGGCGCTGTTCTCTTTCTATCTCCTGCTTTCCATCGGCATTCTCGCTATCAGCATCTGGCAGCACTGGCGCGAGCTGAACCTGCTCGGGCTGCTGTTTACGTTCGGCGTGGGCGGCCTGTGGGGGCTGAATGACTACCAGCCTGAAGACTATTGGGTCTGCCAGCTGTTCCTGATTGCCAATACGCTGATATTCGGCGTCCTGAGCGTGGCGCTGTCGCTGCGGGCGCAGGAGAAAGGGAAGCAGATTATCGACGGCGTGCTGCTGTTTGCCCCGCCGCTGATCGGTTTCGGGATGCAGTACGGCATGACCCGGCACTGGGAATATGGCCCGGCCCTGAGCGCGCTGGGATACGGCGCATTTTATCTTACCCTCGCGTTCCTTGCGCTGCGGCGCTATCCCTCCATCGGACGACCGCTGGTCATGGCGGCGCTGGCCATCGGCGGCGGGTTCGCGACCCTCGCCATTCCGCTGGCGCTGTCGGCGCGCTGGACGGCGATGGCCTGGGCGCTGGAAGGGCTGGGTATCCTCTGGCTGGGCGTGCAGCAGCACCAGCGTCGCATGAGCTATAGCGGGACGGCGCTGCTGGTGCTGGCGCTCGGCAGCGCGCTGTGGGCGCAGACGAACGGCGTTACGTCGCTGAGCCTGCTGCTGATCTTCACCATCCTCAGCCTTTGCTGGCTGGCTGCGGCCCGGCTGTGGCGGACTCTCTTCCTGCCGGTCAGCCGGGCGCTGCTGGCCGGTGGTCTACTGTTCTGGCTCGTGGCGCTGTTGGGCGCATCGCGGCTGGTGCTGACGAAGGAATTACCCATTCTGGCGGGCGTGCTGGCGCTGACGGCGGCGTCGGTCTGGGGCTGGCGGCAGGTGGCTGCTCGTCTGGCGTGGCGGGAGCTGGATGCCAGTAAATGGCTGCTGTGGCCGGTTATGCTGCTGATGGTGGGTTATCAGCTCTGGCACCAGCAGATCGTTGCCGCCGGCTGGTCAAACCTCGCCTGGTGCGTTGCGCTTCCTGCCGCGCTGATGCTGTTGCGGCGCGACGGTGAAAGACTCCTGCCGCGCATCGCGATGGGGCTGCATTTGTCGCTGTTCTGGATGATTTTGCTGGCGCTGGCCGCTGAGCTTTACTGGTTTGCCTGGTCGTTGCCGTGGGGCATGGCGGCCTGGGGCAGCGGAGTAGCGATGGCAGCAGGCGGCGGGGTGATTATGGGGCTCTCTGCGGCAGTACGGCGTCGCGGGTGGCCGTTCCGGGAGTGGCCTGCGCTCTACGCCTGCCTGGCGCCGATCCCCGCGGTTGTGGCGCTGCTGGTATTGCTGGTTGTGACCAATTTCCAGGACGGCGTTGTCTATCGTCAGGCCTGGCTGCCGCTGGTAAACCCGCTTGAGGAAGGCGCGGCGTTTGCGCTGCTGGGGCTGGTCGTCTTTTATCGGGCTGTGGATCGCTACTACCCTGCGTGGCTCTCGCAGGCCCGACCGTGGCCTGCCGTAGCGATCATGGCATTTGGCTTCTGGTGGCTGAACGGCGCGCTGATGCGCACCCTGGCCTGGTACGGCGACGTGGCCTGGAATATGGCATCGCTGTGGGATTCGCGGCTTATCCAGACCAGCTTTGCCCTGTTCTGGATGCTGAGCGCGCTGGTGGTCATGATCCATGCCACCCGTCGGGCTTCCCGGCAGGAGTGGCTCTGCGGTGCCGCGCTGCTGGGCGTGGTGATGGTTAAACTGATGCTGGTGGACAGCGCGGGCGGAGGCGGTTTGTCGCGCGCGGTGGCGTTTATCGGCGTGGCGATACTGGTACTGATCGTGGGGTATTTCTCCCCGCTGCCGCCCAAAACAGGAGAAGAAAAATGAAATGGATGAAAGCGGTAGCCTGTACCGCGCTGCTGGCGCTTTCCGGCCCGGCGTTTTGCGACGAGGGACAAACGGAATCGCCCCGGGACTATGCTTTTGGTCTTTCGCTCGATACGTCTGTTCCTTCCCAGTGGTATCGGGTGATGCTGCCGCTCGCCGTCTATGAGCAAAGCACGTCGCCGGATCTGCATGATGTCCGCGTCTTTAATCAGTCGGGCGAGCCGGTTCCCTTTAGCCTGGTCAGCGCGACGCGTCCGCAGACGCCAGCGCAATCCACGGCGCTGCGCCTCTTTCCGCTGGACGCCTCGCCGCTTGCGGCTTCGCGAGGATCCGGTGACAGCGATAAGATCCTGCTCCGTTCCGGAAACGGCGTTGAGATTGTGCTGGAGGGGCAAAAAGCCGCCGCAGCCGGGCAACATTATCTGCTGACCCTGCCGGAGCAGGCGACGGGGGAGATGGCCATATCCCAGCTGCAGCTGCTCTGGAATACCCCTCAGACGCCGTGGCAGGGAACGGCGTCGGTCTATTACAGCGAGGATCTTAAACGCTGGTATACCCTGCGCGAGGATATGCCATTGCTGGACGTCGTCAGCGGCCAGGACCGTCTTAAGCTCGATCGGATAGATACCGATACGGTTTTATCTCCCGATGCGAATCGCTATCTCATGGTGGTGGTGAACGCGCAGAGCCAGGGGATAACCTTGACCGGCGTAAACGCAATCAGCGCACCTGCCCAGGCGGCCGCGGAAGCTATCGACCTTGAGGGGCAAGGGGAGCAGCTATCGACAAGCGAAGCACAGTGGCACTGGGCGCGCCCGCAGCCGCTGAGTGCTGTCAGCATCTCACTGAATGGCGATGGCGTCCTTCCCGTGGAGATCGCGTGGCGGAGTACGGAAAAAGACGCATGGCATCCTCTGAAGAAAGAGGTCCTTTACCGTCTTGAGGGAAAAGCGTCGCCACCGGTTTCGCTTCACGGGGGGCTGGTGCAGGCCGTGAAAATCACGACGCTGAATGCGCGTCTGCCAGAATATCTGCCGAGCGTCACGGGACATCGCGACCGCTATGACCTGGTGTTCAACGCTCAGGGGAAAGCGCCGTACGTGCTCGCCTGGGGCAACGGCGCCGCGAAGCCTGCCAGCGTGGAGCCCGGCATGCTGATCCCGGCCGACCTGCGCAAGACCTATGATATGGCGAACCTGCCGCAGGCCGACATTCAGGCTGATGTCGCGTTAGGCGGCCAGGAGCGTCTGACCGCTACCTCTGCGGCCGAGCGGGGGAGCAGGATGAACACGCTGCTGGTATGGGGCGTGCTGATTGCTGGGGTGATTCTGCTGGCGGGCATGGCCTGGCGCATCTGGCGAGAGACGCAGCGTAAGACATAAAAAAAGGCCCGCTTGTGCGGGCCTTTTTCGTAAACCGTGCCGATTACAGGCTGGATACGTTCTCAGACAGGTATTTAGCCACGCCGTCTGGAGACGCGTTCATGCCTTCTTTACCTTTTTCCCACTGAGCCGGGCACACTTCGCCGTGCTCTTCGTGGAACTGCAGCGCGTCAACCATGCGCAGCATTTCGTCGATGTTACGACCCAGCGGCAGATCGTTCACAACCTGGTGACGAACGATGCCGTTTGCGTCGATCAGGAAGGAACCACGCAGCGCAACGCCAGCGTCCGGATGTTCGATACCGTAAGCCTGCTGGATTTCGCGTTTGATGTCCGCAACCATTGCGTATTTCACCGCACCGATGCCGCCTTTGTCGACAGGGGTGTTACGCCATGCGTTGTGTACAAATTCAGAGTCGAAGGAGACGCCAACAACTTCCACGCCACGCTTCTGGAATTCTTCATAACGTTTGTCGAAGGCGATCAGCTCAGACGGGCAAACGAAAGTGAAGTCCATTGGCCAGAAGAACAGAACGGTCGCTTTACCGTTGGTGTGCTGTTTGAAGTTGAAGTTTTCAACGATTTCACCGTTGCCCAGAACTGCTGCAGCTGTAAAATCCGGAGCCGGACGAGTTACCAGAACCATATGATTCTCCTGTAGATACTAAGGTTATTTGGAACGCAACGCGAGCCAGTATAGAGAGTGTTCATGGATAAGACAAAGAGGTGGTGACAATCGTTCCGCCAGCTTTTACCTATCAATGTCATTTTTATACACAAAATCATTCAAGTTGCATCAAGGCGGCAAGTGTGGGAATCCCCGGGAGCTTACTGAAGTAAGTGACTGGGGTGAGCAGACGTAGCCAACGCAGAGGCAGCTTGAAGGATGAAGTGTATTTAGAGCTGTTTGTTTTTCGCCTGCACCATCATGCGCGGGTAAAACTGCCAGAAACGCGCTTCCAGCGCGTCATAATGTTCATCCAGGTCATACCAGGAATCCCGCAGCGCATCCAGTCGCGGTCGGCGGCTCGCCATCCCGTTCAGCACGTTCTGGATGAAATCCATCTCGCGATAGCGCTCCAGCCAGCGTTCCGACCACAGATAGTTATTCAGATTCACAAAGCGCGGCGGCGAGTCGGGCAGGATGATTGACACCTGCTGGTGGGCATAGCGCACAAAATCCGGCAAGGGCATCTCCGGCGACAGCTGTTCCCAGTGGCGCGACAGAAAGTGGTCCCACATCACGTCGAGCGTGATCGGCGCAACGCGGCGCGTTTCAGGGCGAAACCACGCTTTGGCTTCCGTCACTTCCGGCAGCTTATCCGTCAGCACGTCGATGCGGCGGTGCATGAAAATGCCGTCGACAACCTCTGGGGAATAGTCCTCAGCCGGGTTGCCGCGTACGAAATCGGCCAGCAAATTGCCGGACAGGGAGCTGTCAGCGAGGTGAGCGAGATGCAGGTGAGCGAGAAAATTCATGCGTTTTATTTGTCCGGGGGCGGCTAGTTGTTGCAGCAAAAGGGTGTGAGCACTAGACTATGCCGCCTGTTTTTAAGTCACGAGTATACGTCATGCGCGTCGCCGATTTCTCCTTTGAACTACCTGAATCCCTGATTGCTCACTATCCCATGCCTGAGCGCAGCAGCTGTCGCTTACTGTCACTGGATGGGCCAACGGGCGAGCTGACGCACGGTACTTTCACCGATTTGCTCGACAAGCTCAACCCTGGCGATCTGCTGGTCTTTAACAATACCCGCGTGATCCCGGCGCGCCTGTTTGGCCGTAAAGCCAGCGGCGGTAAGATTGAAGTGCTGGTCGAACGTATGCTCGATGATAAACGTATTCTGGCACATATTCGCGCTTCTAAGGCGCCGAAGCCGGGCGCTGAACTGCTGCTGGGCGATGATGAGAGCATCAAAGCGACCATGACCGCGCGCCACGATGCGCTGTTTGAGGTGGCGTTCGACGACGAGCGCACCGTGCTCGATATCCTGAACGCCATCGGCCACATGCCGCTGCCGCCGTATATTGAGCGTCCGGACGAGGAGGCCGACCGCGAGCTGTACCAGACCGTCTACAGCCAGAAGCCTGGCGCCGTCGCTGCGCCGACCGCGGGCCTGCATTTTGATGAGCCGCTGCTGGAGAAACTGCGCGCGAAGGGCGTGGAGATGGCGTTTGTGACGCTGCACGTCGGCGCGGGGACCTTCCAGCCGGTGCGCGTGGACAGCATTGAAGATCACATCATGCACTCTGAGTATGCCGAAGTGCCTCAGGATGTGGTGGACGCGGTGCTGGCGGCGAAAGCGCGCGGCAGCCGTGTGGTTGCCGTAGGTACGACCTCTGTGCGTTCGCTGGAAAGCGCCGCGCAGGCAGCTAAAAACGGTCTTATCGAGCCGTTCTTTGGCGATACGCAGATCTTTATCTACCCGGGCTATCAGTACAAAGTGATTGACGCGCTGGTGACCAACTTCCATCTGCCTGAATCAACGCTGATTATGCTGGTGTCGGCATTTGCCGGTTATCAGCATACGATGGCGGCCTACAAGTCTGCGGTAGAACAAAAATATCGCTTTTTTAGCTACGGGGACGCGATGTTTATCACGTACAATCCGCTGGCTTTGAATGAGCGTGTCGGGGAATAAGTCCGCGGCACCGTTTTACAACGTTGGACTGTTTTTCTGACGTCGGAGAAAAAATGAAATTTGAACTTGATACCACCGATGGCCGCGCGCGTCGCGGTCGCCTGGTGTTTGATCGCGGCGTGGTGGAAACCCCCGCGTTTATGCCTGTGGGCACGTACGGCACCGTCAAAGGGATGACGCCGGAAGAAGTCGAAGCCACTGGCGCACAGATTATCCTCGGCAATACCTTCCACCTGTGGCTGCGTCCGGGCCAGGAGATCATGAAGCTCCACGGCGACCTGCACGATTTCATGCAGTGGAAAGGCCCAATCCTGACCGACTCCGGCGGCTTCCAGGTCTTCAGCCTGGGCGATATCCGCAAGATCACCGAGCAGGGCGTTCACTTCCGTAACCCGATCAACGGCGATCCGATTTTCCTCGATCCCGAAAAATCGATGGAGATCCAGTACGATCTCGGCTCTGACATCGTGATGATCTTCGACGAATGTACGCCGTACCCGGCCGACTGGGACTACGCAAAACGCTCTATGGAGATGTCCCTGCGCTGGGCGAAGCGTAGCCGTGACCGTTTTGACTCCCTGCAGAACAAAAATGCGCTGTTCGGCATTATCCAGGGCAGCGTTTACGAAGATTTACGCGATATCTCTGTTAAAGGTCTGGTAGAGATAGGTTTTGATGGCTACGCTGTCGGCGGTTTGGCTGTGGGTGAGCCGAAGGAAGACATGCACCGCATTCTGGAACATGTCTGCCCGCAAATCCCGGCGGATAAACCACGATACCTGATGGGCGTGGGTAAACCAGAAGATCTGGTTGAAGGCGTACGCCGCGGCATTGATATGTTCGACTGCGTCATGCCAACCCGCAACGCGCGTAACGGCCATTTGTTCGTTACCGATGGCGTGGTGAAAATCCGTAACGCGAAGCATAAGAGTGACACCAGCCCGCTCGATTCCGAGTGCGATTGCTATACCTGTCGCAATTATTCTCGCGCGTATCTGCATCATCTCGATCGTTGCAACGAGATTTTGGGCGCGCGTCTCAATACCATTCATAATCTTCGTTATTATCAGCGCTTAATGGCTGGTTTACGTAAGGCTATCGAAGAGGGTAAATTAGAGAGCTTCGTGACCGATTTCTACCAACGTCAGGGGCGGGATGTTCCACCGTTGAACGTTGATTAATTTTAATAATGAGGGAATTTGAATGAGCTTTTTTATTTCTGATGCGGTAGCGGCAACAGGTGCTCCAGCGCAGGGCAGCCCGATGTCTCTGATTCTGATGCTGGTTGTGTTCGGTCTGATCTTCTACTTCATGATCCTGCGTCCACAGCAGAAGCGCACCAAAGAGCACAAAAACCTGATGAACTCCATTGCGAAAGGCGATGAAGTACTGACTAACGGTGGTCTGGTGGGTCGCGTAACCAAAGTGGCTGAAAATGGCTACATTGCTATCGCCCTGAACGACACCACTGAAGTGGTCATCAAACGTGACTTCGTAGCTGCCGTTCTGCCGAAAGGCACCATGAAGGCGCTGTAATCCCAACTTTTCCCAAAGGGAACTGCCGTGTTAAACCGTTATCCTTTGTGGAAGTACATCATGCTGGTCGTCGTGATTCTCGTCGGCCTGCTGTACGCGCTTCCCAACCTGTATGGTGAGGATCCGGCTGTTCAAATCACTGGCGCGCGCGGTGTCGCCGCCAGTGAGCAAACGCTGATCCAGGTCCAGAAAACGTTACAAGAAGAAAAAATTACCGCTAAGTCTGTGGCTCTGGAAGAGGGTGCAATTCTTGCTCGCTTCGACACCACCGACACGCAGCTCCGCGCTCGCGAAGCGCTGATGGGCGTGCTGGGTGACAAATACGTCGTGGCGCTTAACCTTGCCCCTGCAACCCCGCGTTGGCTGGCTGCGATGAAAGCAGAGCCAATGAAACTCGGTCTTGACCTGCGTGGCGGCGTTCACTTCCTGATGGAAGTGGATATGGATACCGCGCTCGGTAAGCTGCAGGAACAGAATATCGACAGCCTGCGCAGCGATCTGCGTGATAAAGGCATCGCCTATACCACCGTGCGTAAAGAAGATAACTACGGCATGAGCATCACGTTCCGCGACAATGCGGCGCGCGATCAGGCTGTAGATTACCTGACCCAACGTCACCGTGACCTGGTAATCACCTCTCAGGGCAGCAACCAGCTGCGCGCGGTGATGACCGATGCGCGTCTGAAAGAAGCGCGTGAATATGCCGTTCAGCAGAACATCAACATTCTGCGTAACCGTGTAAACCAACTGGGCGTGGCTGAGCCGCTGGTACAGCGTCAGGGTGCTGACCGTATCGTGGTTGAACTGCCGGGTATCCAGGATACCGCGCGTGCGAAAGAGATTCTGGGTGCGACTGCAACCCTGGAATTCCGTCTGGTGAACTCCAACGTCGATCAGTCCGCTGCTGCCGCAGGGCGTATTCCGGGTGACTCCGAAGTGAAACAGACCCGCGAAGGTCAGCCAGTTGTGCTGTACAAACGCGTGATTCTGACCGGTGACCACATCACCGACTCCACGTCGAGCCAGGACGAATACAACCAGCCGCAGGTTAACATCTCGCTGGATAGCGCGGGTGGTAACATCATGTCTAACTTCACCAAGGACAACATCGGTAAACCGATGGCGACCCTGTTCGTGGAGTACAAAGACAGCGGTAAGAAAGATGCAAACGGTCGTGCGGTGCTGGTGAAAGAGGAAGAGGTGATTAACATCGCCAACATCCAGTCTCGTCTGGGTAACAGCTTCCGTATTACCGGTATTAACAACCCGAACGAAGCGCGTCAGCTCTCTCTGCTGCTGCGTGCCGGTGCGCTGATTGCGCCAATTCAGATTGTTGAAGAACGTACCATTGGTCCAACTCTGGGTATGCAAAACATTCAGCAGGGTCTGGAAGCGTGTCTGGCCGGTCTGGCGGTCTCTATCCTCTTCATGATCTTCTTCTATAAGAAGTTTGGTCTGATTGCGACCTCCGCGCTGATCGCCAACCTGGTGCTGATCATCGGCATTATGTCCCTGCTGCCTGGGGCGACGCTGACCATGCCGGGGATTGCGGGTATCGTTCTTACCCTTGCGGTGGCGGTCGACGCCAACGTACTGATTAACGAACGTATCAAAGAAGAGTTGAGCAACGGTCGCTCTATTCAGCAGGCGATTGACGAAGGCTATAAAGGCGCGTTCAGCTCCATCTTCGATGCGAACGTAACAACACTGATTAAGGTTCTTATCCTGTATGCAGTGGGTACTGGCGCGATCAAAGGCTTTGCGATTACAACCGGTATCGGTGTCGCAACGTCAATGTTTACCGCTATTGTCGGCACCCGTGCCATCGTGAACCTGCTGTACGGCGGCAAGCGCGTCAAAAAGCTGTCTATCTGAGGAGTGCGTTGTGGCACAGGAATATACTGTTGAACAATTGAACCACGGCCGTAAAGTCTGGGACTTTATGCGCTGGGACTACTGGGCCTTCGGCATTTCAGGTTTTCTGCTGATTCTGTCCATCGTCATTATGGGCGTGAAAGGCTTTAACTGGGGTCTCGATTTCACCGGCGGTACGGTCATCGAGATCTCCCTGGAAAAACCGGTCGATATGGACCAGATGCGTCTGTCTCTGCAGAAAGCGGGCTTTGAAGAGCCGCTGCTGCAGAACTTCGGCAGCAGTCGCGACATCATGGTGCGTATGCCGCCGGTGCACGATGCCAACGGCAGCCAGGAGCTGGGCAGCAAGGTTGTTAGCGTGATTAACGAAACAACCAGCCAGAACGCGGCGGTCAAGCGTATTGAGTTCGTCGGCCCAAGCGTGGGTGCCGATCTGGCGCAGACCGGTGCGATGGCGCTGCTGGTGGCGCTGATCTCCATCCTGGTATACGTAGGTTTCCGCTTTGAGTGGCGACTGGCGGCCGGTGTGGTTATCGCTCTGGCGCACGACGTGGTGATCACCATGGGCATACTGTCGCTGTTCCACATTGAGATTGACCTGACGATTGTGGCATCCCTGATGTCCGTTATCGGTTACTCACTGAACGACAGTATCGTGGTATCTGACCGTATCCGTGAAAACTTCCGTAAGATCCGTCGCGGTACGCCGTACGAAATCTTTAACGTGTCGTTGACCCAGACGCTGCACCGTACCTTGATCACATCCGGTACCACCCTGATGGTGATCCTGATGCTGTTCCTCTTCGGTGGTCCGGTACTGGAAGGCTTCTCGCTGACCATGCTGATCGGTGTCACCATCGGTACGGCGTCGTCTATCTACGTCGCGTCCGCACTGGCACTGAAACTCGGCATGAAGCGCGAGCACCTGCTCCAGCAGAAAGTCGAGAAAGAAGGGGCGGATCAGCCGTCCATTCTGCCGTAAGGCCACGTTTAGCGCGTTATCGAAATCCCGGTCGGTTGACCGGGATTTTTTTTATCTGCTCCTGACAAACACTCCTGACAGTATGCTGTCAGGAGCCCTGCCGTAGACTCCTTCTGAACCCAAACAACAGTCAGGAGGATGTATGAAAAGCGTAATTAACTGGTTTGAAATTCCGGTCGCGGATATGGATCGCGCCATCAAATTTTATGAGCCGGTGATGCAGCTCGCGCTGCGTCGCGAGAAAATGGACTGCGCGGAGCTGGCCGTTTTCCCGCATGAGGATCCGGGTACCGGCGGGGCGCTGGCAAAATTTGACGGCGTTACACCGTCTTTGCAGGGCGCTATTATTTACCTGCATACTGACAATCTGGCGGCCACGCTCGATCGCATCGCCTCCGCGGGCGGCGAGTGCGTGTTTGGCCCGCTGGAACTGCCGCATGGCATTGGCACTATCGCATTGTTTACCGACAGCGAGGGTAACCGCGTCGGCCTCCATCAACCTGCCTGAGAGCGGAATAAGATATGACCCGACGCGCTGACCGTTTGTTTCAGATTGTGCAGATCCTGCGGGGCAGGCGTCTGACAACGGCAGCGCATCTGGCGGACCGGTTTGGCGTGTCCGAGCGCACGGTCTACCGCGATATCCGCGACCTGTCGCTTTCCGGCGTGCCGGTGGAAGGTGAGGCGGGGAGCGGATATCGGCTGATGTCGGGTTTTGACCTGCCGCCGCTGATGCTGACAAATAAGGAATCAGAGGCGCTGATCGTCGCGATTCGCCTGCTCAAAACCTGGGGAGGGGAATCGCTGTCGCGCGAGCTGGAGTCGGCTCAGGAGAAGGTTCTGGCTATCCTGCCCGAGGAGAGTCGTCGAAAGGCGGAGCAGACGCGGATCTACGCCCCGGATTTTTGCATGCAAAGCCACTCCCGCAGCGATTTTGACATGATTCATCAGGCGATTTCCGCCCAGCGCGTGCTGGCGCTGCATTACCGTGATGAAGCAGGGCAGCTCTCAAAGCGCGAGGTTCAGCCGCTGGGCTTGTTCTTCTGGGGGGAGCGCTGGCTGCTGGCGGCGTGGTGCGAACGGCGCGATGACTATCGCTGTTTTCGGCTCGACCGCTGTCTCAATATTGTGCAGACGGAGAGGCGGTTTAGCGAGAGTGCGGACAGGTCTCTGGCGGATTTTTTGCGAAAGGTTAAGCAGTAAAAAGCCAGCTCTTGTGCTGGCTTTTTTGCCCGGCGGCGCTGCGCTTGCGCGGGCCTACAGGTTTTATAGGCCGGGTAAGGCGTAGCCGCCACCCGGCACCAACCACAAGATTAGAAGTTATAACCCACAACCAGGTAACCACCCCAGCCGGTAGAACGAACGCTGAAGTCGCCGTTGCCGAAGTTCAGGCTCGCGTCGTCGTTCCACTGACCACCGTTGTGCCAGTAACGCGCAACAACAGAGTAGTGCCAGTGATCGTAGTTCAGCGCCAGGATGTGGCTGGAGGCGATGGAGTCGTTGGTACGCGCTTTCTTACCGTTCAGGTCGCGGAAGTCGTTGTCGCCCAGATCTGAACCCCAGTCAAAGTTGGTGAAGCCGATATAGCTCAGGTTGCCGCCCCACAGCTGGGTAATTGGCACAAAGTATTTCACTTTGAAACGGTAGCCATCCCACTCGTTTTCGTTCGCGGCGCCGTAGTTCTGCCATTGGTACTTAGCATAAACGTTCAGAGACAGGCTCATTGGCAGGCCGGTATCGATGTCCGTACCCAGACCCATGTACCAGGTGCTCTGGCGACCGGACTTGTTACGGCCCATGTCGTAGATGTAGTTGTTCGCGAAGTACCACTCTTTGAACGGACCAAACGCCAGGCTGGTACCGGTCAGTTTATCAATAGAGAAGCGAGGTTCAATTTCCATGAACAGCGGAGAACCGTGGTTCCAGATACCTTTCGCGTCGGTGTTACCACCGAAGAATACAGGTGCATCCATATAGCCATAGAAATCAAACCAGTCTTTCTTGGCGAACGCTTCGTACTCCAGGTAGGTATCGTTGCGGATCTGAGGTCCGAAACGGGTGTGGTAGCTGCCGACTACGTTAACGCTCTGGTGCCACCAGTCGGAGAGGTATTGTGGTTTATCGTTTTCCGCTGCGTTAACAGTGAAAGAGGAAGAAAGTGCCAGCACGGCGCCAGCTGCGAGTAATGTTTTTTTCATAATCATGCCACTGATTGAAATTCCCTTCCGGGAGTGAAAAATGCGCGAATTGCGTTTCTAAATATTTCGTGTTTCTGCGGTGCCTATTATAGGAATCCCTGCTCACAAAAATATGTGTTGTTTCACATATCCCTCACACGCGTAATCGATTGCGTTCACGTTTGCGTACTTTAAACGGCCGGGATTGTAGCGGCAATCATTTATGTTGCCAATCCATACGAAATGTAAATGTTAGCGGAGTGACATTGCACTCCGCTAAAAGAGGGGTTACTGCGCGGCGGGCTGGATATCGTGAATGCGGATAAAACCTAACTGCTCCGGAGTGAGTCCGTTAAGCTGCAGCGGAATGTCAACATCGCTCGGAGCCAGCACGCTGGCCGGTGCGGTGAACAGCTGACTGTTAACATTCACCTCCTGGTAGCTCTCTGTGGTGCCCTGGATCTGTCCCCATTCGACTGTACCGCTGAAGGCTGGCAACGGATCGTTGGACTCGCCCTGGATGCGTAATGTTGCGCGAGTACCATTTGCATTCGCCGCCACATTCACCAGAGACATTTTCAGCGTGCCAATCTGGCTATTGAGACGCGCAGGCGTATTCGCTCCCGGCAGGAGATAAACCCCGCTGCTGGATTTGGCGTTCAGCGCGTTTTGCTGGGTGATCTTCACCGTTTCTTTGTTCAGTTTGTCCATCGCCGTATTGAGCGTGTTCACGCTCTGTTTCATCTGACGGACTTCGGTTTGCTGTGCACAGGCGCTAAGGGTGAAGAGGCTCCCCACCAGCAAAATTTTAAGGTAACGTCTTGTCATTGCGTTTATTTCCTTGAAATAACGGATCGCTTTAATGGTAGCCAGCATCACCGTCCCAGACATAGATCCTTTGTCTCAAAAAGCTCTTCCTTTGTTGTCAGGCCAGATCAGGGTAAAATGAAAATTAGTTAACCAGATAACAGGGATACCGTATGCATTGCCCATTCTGCTCCGCTGTGGATACCAAAGTCATCGACTCTCGTCTTGTGGGCGAAGGGTCTTCCGTACGCCGTCGTCGGCAGTGTCTGGTGTGCAACGAGCGTTTCACGACCTTTGAGGTTGCAGAGCTGGTAATGCCGCGCGTGGTAAAAAGCAACGACGTGCGCGAGCCGTTTAACGAAGAGAAACTGCGCAGCGGGATGCTGAAGGCCCTGGAAAAACGCCCCGTCAGCGCGGACGACGTTGAGATGGCGTTAAATCACATAAAATCTTACCTTCGTGGTTTGGGCGAGCGTGAAGTGCCAAGCAAAATGATCGGCAACCTGGTGATGGAGCAGCTGAAAAAGCTCGATAAGGTCGCCTATATCCGCTTCGCCTCGGTCTACCGCAGCTTCGAAGACATCAAAGAGTTTGGCGAAGAGATCGCCCGCTTACAGGATTAAGCTCATGCAGGATGAGATTTACATGGCGAGAGCCATGAAGCTGGCGCAGCGCGGTCGTTTTACCACCCATCCCAACCCGAACGTCGGGTGCGTTATCGTTAAAGATGGCGAGATCGTGGGGGAGGGGTTTCACTATCGTGCTGGCGAGCCGCATGCCGAGGTCCATGCGTTGCGCATGGCCGGTGAGAAGGCGCGCGGTGCCACAGCCTACGTCACGCTGGAGCCCTGCAGCCATCACGGGCGCACGCCGCCATGCTGCGAAGCGCTGATCGCGGCGGGCGTTTCACGCGTGGTCGCCTCGATGCAGGACCCGAATCCGCAGGTGGCCGGACGCGGCCTGTATCGCCTGCAGCAGGAAGGCATTGACGTCAGCCATGGGCTGATGATGCAGGACGCGGAAGCGATCAACAAAGGCTTTCTGAAGCGCATGCGTACGGGGTTCCCGTATATTCAGCTTAAGCTGGGCGCCTCGCTGGATGGACGTACGGCGATGGCAAACGGCGAAAGCCAGTGGATAACCTCGCCGCAGGCAAGGCGCGATGTGCAACGTCTTCGCGCGCAAAGCCATGCTATTCTCACCAGCAGTGAAACCGTTCTGGCTGACGATCCGGCCATGACCGTGCGCTGGGACGAGCTGAATGCAGATACTCAGGCGCTTTACCCGCAGGAGAACCTGCGTCAGCCGCTGCGTATTATTATTGATAGCCAGAACCGCGTGACGCCGGAGCACCGTATTGTCCAGCAGCCGGGTGAAACCTGGATTGCCCGCACTAAAGAAGATACGCGCGAATGGCCGGAAGGCGTGCGCAGCATTATGGTGCCGGAGCATAACGGTCATCTGGATCTGGTGGTGCTGATGATGCTGCTCGGCAAGCAGCAGGTGAACAGCATCTGGGTGGAAGCGGGGCCAACGCTCGCCGGTGCGCTTTTACAGGCCGGGCTGGTGGATGAGCTAATTGTTTACGTTGCACCCAAACTGTTAGGTTACGACGCGCACGGCCTGTTTGTGCTGCCCGGCCTTGAAAAACTGGCCGACGCACCGCAACTCAAATTTAGCGAGATTCGTCCGGTAGGCCCGGATGTCTGCCTCCACTTAACGACAGCGTAATTGCTCCTGAAATAGGGAAGCAGTGCGCAAAGTATTATGATAAAATCCGCCCCCCTGCGGGGCCAAATGAACCCGTAAAGGAAGAGTATGAACATTATTGAAGCTGCTGTAGCTACCCCGGACGCTCGCGTCGCCATCACCATTGCGCGTTTCAACAACTTCATCAACGACAGCCTGCTGGAAGGTGCGATTGACGCCCTGAAACGTATCGGCCAGGTTAAAGATGACAACATTACCGTTGTTTGGGTTCCAGGCGCTTACGAACTGCCGCTGGCGGCGGGCGCGCTGGCGAAAACTGGTAAATACGACGCGGTGATTGCGCTGGGTACCGTTATTCGTGGCGGCACTGCGCACTTCGAATACGTTGCGGGCGGTGCAAGCAACGGTCTGGCACACGTTGCGCAGGATGCTGAAATTCCTGTCGCGTTCGGCGTGCTGACCACCGAAAGTATTGAACAAGCCATCGAACGTGCTGGCACCAAAGCCGGTAACAAAGGTGCAGAAGCTGCACTGACCGCGCTTGAAATGATCAATGTATTGAAAGCCATCAAGGCCTGATTTTTTTGTAAGGGGAATTCCGTGAAACCTGCTGCTCGTCGCCGCGCCCGTGAATGTGCCGTCCAGGCACTTTACTCCTGGCAGTTGTCCCAGAACGACATCGCTGATGTTGAATACCAGTTCCTGTCAGAACAGGACGTGAAAGACGTTGACGTTCTGTACTTCCGTGAACTGCTGTCGGGAGTGGCGACTAATAGCGCGTATCTCGATGGTCTGATGAAGCCTTACCTGTCCCGCCTGCTCGAAGAGCTGGGTCAGGTAGAAAAAGCAGTGTTGCGTATCGCGCTGTTTGAGCTGTCTAAACGTGATGATGTGCCGTACAAAGTGGCCATCAACGAAGCGATCGAACTGGCGAAAACCTTCGGCGCTGAAGACAGCCACAAGTTTGTAAACGGCGTACTTGATAAAGCAGCACCTGCGATCCGTCCCCACAAAAAGTGATCCGCAAACCGGAGTCCTGCATTGCCTGACGGGCAGTGCGGCTCCGGTTTTTTCTTTTATTTGCTGAGGCATAACGTATGGCATGCGGCGAATTCTCCCTGATTGCCCGTTATTTCGACCGTGTCAGAACCTCTCGTCTTGATGTTGAAACCGGCATTGGCGATGACTGTGCACTTCTCAATATTCCCGAAAAACAGACGCTGGCAATCAGCACCGACACCCTGGTGTGCGGCCGTCATTTCTTACCGGATATCGATCCTGCCGATCTGGCATATAAAGCCCTGGCGGTTAACGTCAGCGATCTGGCGGCGATGGGTGCCGATCCCGCGTGGCTGACGCTGGCACTGACGCTGCCTGAGGTGGATGAAGCCTGGCTGGAAGCCTTTAGTGACGCGCTGTTTGAGCAGCTTAGCTATTACGATATGCAGCTGATTGGCGGTGATACCACTGCCGGTCCGCTGTCGATGACGCTGGCGATCCATGGCTACGTGCCGCTTGGCCGCGCGCTGAAGCGCTCGGGCGCAAAACCGGGCGACTGGATCTACGTGACCGGTACGCCGGGCGACAGCGCGGCTGGGCTGGCGATCCTTCAGAACCGTTTAACGGTTGAAGACGCTGACGATGCGGCGTATCTGGTGAAACGGCATCTGCGGCCAACGCCGCGTATTTTGCACGGCCAGGCGCTGCGCGAACGGGCAAGCTCGGCTATCGATCTTTCTGACGGGCTGATCTCGGACCTCGGGCATATCCTGAAGGCCAGCGGCGTCGGCGCGCGCGTTGACCTCGATCTGTTTCCGCTGTCGGAGCAACTGCTTCGTCATGTAGAGCCTGAGCAGGCCCTGCGCTGGGCGCTGTCCGGTGGTGAAGACTACGAGCTGTGCTTCACGGTGCCTGAGCTCAACCGTGGAACGCTGGACGTGGCGTTAGCGCATCTCGGCGCGAAGTTTACCTGCATCGGTCAGATCATGCCGGAGAGCGAAGGGCTGAAGTTTGTCCGTGAAGGTGCGCCGGTAACGCTCGACTGGAAAGGGTACGATCACTTCGCGTGAGTTTGTGCGCTCTGTATTGCCGGGTGGCGCTGCGCTTACCCGGCCTACAAACAGGGGGCGATCGTAGGCCGGGTAAGGCGAAGCCGTCACCCGGCAAGTGTTTACTTAAACCCCACCACCGGATGCTGCTGATACGGCGTCTCCAGCTCGGCAACCTGCTCCGGCGTCAGCGTGATATCCACCGCATTCAGCAGCTCATCCAGCTGTTCTTCCCGCGACGTACCGATAATCGGAGACGCGACCCCGCGCTTGCCCAGCAGCCACGCCAGCGCTACCTGGGCGCGGGTTGCACCGGTATCGTCTGCAATTCCGGCTAAGCGTTCGGCAATCAGCGCATCGCTGGCTTCTGTACCGCTATAGAGATTTTTCCCCACTTCATCCGATACCAGGCGAGCCGTGGTTTCACCCCACGGACGGGTCAGGCGGCCGCGCGCCAGCGGGCTCCACGGGATCACCGCCACGCCCTCCTGATGGCACAGCGGCAGCATCTCGCGCTCTTCTTCACGATAGATCAGATTGTAGTGATCCTGCATGGTGACAAAGCGCGCCCAGCCGTGCTGCGCCTGAAGATCCAGCGCCTGGGCAAACTGCGACGCGTGCATAGACGACGCGCCGATGTAGCGTGCTTTCCCGGCTTTGACCACGTCGTTCAGCGCTTCAAGCGTCTCCTCGACTGGCGTGTTGTAATCCCAGCGGTGAATCTGCAGCAGGTCGACGTAATCCATGTTCAGGCGTCTGAGGCTGTCATCAATGGAGCGCAGGATCTGCGCGCGAGAAAGGCCCTCAGCCAGGTCGCCCACGGGATAATAGACCTTGGTGGCGACGACAATGTCATCACGGCGGGCAAAGTCGCGCAGTGCGCGGCCGACAATTTCCTCGCTGCTGCCGTCGGAGTAGCTGTTGGCGGTGTCAAAGAAGTTAATGCCGCCCTCGATGGCGCGTTTGATGATCGGACGGCTGCTCTCTTCCGGCAGCGTCCAGGCGTGGTTTCCCCGATCGGGCTCGCCAAAGGTCATGCATCCCAGGCAAAGTCGGGAAACCTTAAGGTCCGTTTTTCCTAATGTTGTGTATTGCACGGTTCCGCTCCTGCTGTTTAAACACCAGGTTTAAGCATAGCAGGAGCGGAAAGGGGGGAAGGGGTCAGCCCAGCCAGGCGCGGATTTTGGCTTCGATACCGACGGCGTCCAGGCCAATAGCCGCGCGGGCTTCATCCTGGGTGCCCTGAGGGATGAAATGGTCCGGCAGGCCGAGGTTCAGCACCGGCACGGCTTTACGATTTGCCATCAGCACCTCGTTCACGCCGCTGCCCGCGCCGCCCATGATGGCGTTTTCTTCCAGCGTGACCAGCACGTCATGCGTCTCAGCCATACTCAGGATCAGAGCGTCGTCGAGCGGCTTCACAAAGCGCATGTCCACCAGGGTGGCATTCAGCGCTTCAGCCGCTTTCGCCGCCTCTGGCATCAGCGTGCCGAAGTTCAGGATCGCCACTTTTTCACCGCGACGCTTCACCAGACCTTTACCGATCGGCAGTTTTTCCAGCGGCTGCAGCTCAACGCCCACTGCATTGCCGCGCGGGTAGCGAACGGCGCTTGGGCCATCCTGATAGTGGTAGCCGGTAAACAGCATCTGACGACATTCGTTCTCGTCGCTTGGCGTCATGACAACCATATCCGGAATACAGCGCAGGAAGGAGAGATCAAACGCGCCCTGGTGCGTCTGGCCGTCTGCACCGACGATGCCCGCACGATCGATAGCAAACAGTACCGGCAGCTTCTGAATCGCCACGTCGTGGATCACCTGATCGTAGGCGCGCTGCAGAAAGGTGGAGTAGATAGCGACAACCGGCTTGTAGCCGCCAATCGCCAGGCCCGCTGCAAACGTCACCGCATGCTGTTCGGCAATGGCGACGTCGAAATACTGGTCAGGGTATTTTCGGGAGAACTCCACCATGCCGGAGCCTTCACGCATGGCAGGCGTCACCGCCATCAGCTTGTTGTCTTTCGCTGCGGTTTCGCACAGCCAGTCGCCGAAGATTTTTGAATAGCTCGGCATGCCGCCGCTGCTTTTTGGCAGACAGCCGCTGGACGGGTCAAATTTCGGTACCGCGTGGAAGGTGATCGGATCTTTTTCCGCCGGTTCGTAGCCACGCCCTTTTTTGGTCATGATATGCAGGAACTGCGGGCCTTTCAGGTCGCGCATGTTCTTGAGCGTGGTCACCAGGCCCAGCACGTCGTGACCGTCAACCGGGCCAATATAGTTAAAGCCCAGCTCTTCAAACAGGGTGCCCGGCACCACCATGCCTTTGATGTGTTCTTCGGTACGCTTGAGCAGCTCTTTAATCGGCGGTACGCCGGAGAAGACCTTCTTGCCGCCTTCACGCAGCGAGGAGTAAAGCTTGCCGGAGAGCAGCTGGGCCAGATGGTTATTCAGCGCGCCGACGTTCTCGGAGATCGACATTTCGTTATCGTTGAGGATAACCAGCATGTCCGGCTTGATGTCGCCCGCGTGGTTCATGGCTTCGAAGGCCATACCGGCGGTAATGGCGCCGTCGCCAATCACGCAGACGGTGCGGCGCTGCTTGTTCTCTTTCTCGGCAGCAACGGCAATCCCGATGCCCGCAGAAATGGAGGTGGAGGAGTGGCCGACGCTCAGCACGTCGTACTCGCTCTCACCGCGCCACGGGAACGGGTGCAGGCCGCCTTTCTGACGAATGGTGCCAATTTTATCGCGACGTCCGGTCAGAATTTTGTGCGGATAAGCCTGGTGGCCCACGTCCCAGATGAGCTGGTCGAACGGCGTGTTATAGACGTAATGCAGCGCCACGGTCAGCTCTACCGTGCCAAGCCCGGAGGCGAAATGGCCGCTGGAGCGGCTTACGCTGTCGAGCAGGTAGCGACGCAGCTCGTCGCACAGCTTCGGCAGGCTCTCTTTCGGCAACAGACGTAACTCCTGGGTGGAGTCAACTAACGCCAGTGTCGGGTATTTGGCAATATCAAAACTCATCAAAGGCTCATCGAGATATATAGTTTATTTATTACGCTGGATTATATAGTCCGCTAGCGCTTCCAGTACCGAGGTATCCAGCGATTGCGCGGCCAGTTCATTTAGCGACTGGCGGGCATCAACAATCAGATCCCGGGCTTTACGTTGGGCTTGCTCAAGGCCCAGCAGGGCGGGGTAGGTACTTTTGCCAAGCTGCTGGTCCGCACCCTGACGTTTACCCAATGTTGCAGTATCGCCCACCACATCCAGAATGTCATCCTGAACCTGGAATGCCAGACCGATACTTTCTGCGTATCTGTCCAGAATCGGCAGGGCTTTGCGCCCTTGTTCACCCGCGCTCAGCGCGCCCAGGCGAACGGCGGAACGAATCAACGCCCCTGTTTTATGGCGATGAATACGCTCCAGCTGTTCCAGATTAACCTGACGTCCTTCTGCTTCAAGATCCAGCGCCTGTCCGCCGCACATGCCGGCCACGCCGCTGGCCATGGCCAGCTCGGAGATCATCGCCAGGCGGTCGCGGTCGGCCACTTCCGCCATCGGCGCGTCGCTCAGAATCGAGAACGCCAGCGTTTGCAGGGCATCACCCGCCAGAATGGCATTCGCCTCGCCAAACTTGATATGGCAGGTGGGTTGACCCCGACGCAAATCGTCGTCGTCCATGGCCGGGAGATCGTCGTGGATCAGCGAGTAGGCATGGATGCACTCCACGGCGGCTGCCGGGGCGTCCAGCGTGTTATCGCTGATACCAAACATATTGCCCGTGGCGTACACCAGGAACGGGCGCAGGCGCTTTCCACCCAAGAGTGCGCCATAGTGCATGGCTTCAACCAGTGGAGTGTTCTGAAAAGGCTGTGGCGCAATAAAACGGCGCAGGGCGTCGTTGGCGCGTACGACACGCGCCTGAAGCTCGTTGGAAAAATCCATTTACTCGGCGTCCGGTGTAAAAGGCGAGGTTTTCGCGTCTTCGCTGTCGGAAAGCAGGATCTGCACGCGCTGCTCGGCCTGCTGCAGTTTGACCTGCCCCTGGCGCGCCAGCTGCACGCCACGCTCGAATTCGTTGAGCGCCTCTTCCAGCGGGAGATCGCCGCTCTCAAGACGGGTAACGATTTGCTCCAGTTCACTCAGCGCAGTTTCGAAACTGGCCGGTGCGTCGTTCTTCTTCGGCATAGTGAATTGACTCTTATATTCTCAGCCCCGACATGGTAACGGACTCAGGGCAATTATCAAATAACGCGCAATGTGCACAGGAGCGGCGCGATGGTGGTATACTTGCGCGCCTGGATGCAGCCACGGGTGTGGGCTGCTGTACTCTTTTCCATTACAAGCCTTAATACGCTTGCCTAAGAAACATTGCCGCCATGAAGTTTATCATTAAATTGTTCCCTGAAATCACCATCAAAAGCCAATCTGTGCGTTTGCGCTTTATTAAAATTCTCACCGGGAACATTCGTAACGTATTAAAGCACTACGACGAAACCCTCGCCGTGGTGCGCCACTGGGACCACGTTGAAGTGCGCGCCAAAGACGAAAACAAACGTCAGGATATTCGCGACGCGCTGACCCGTATTCCGGGGATCCACCATATCCTGGAAGTGGAAGATGTTCCGTTCAGCGATATGCACGACATCTTCGAGAAAGCGCTGGTCCAGTACCGCGACCAGATTGAAGGCAAAACCTTCTGCGTACGCGTGAAGCGTCGCGGCAAGCACGAGTTCAGCTCCATTGAAGTGGAACGTTACGTTGGCGGCGGTTTGAACCAGCACGTTGAAACGGCGCGCGTTCGTCTGACCAACCCGGACGTGACCGTGAACCTGGAGATCGAAAACGATCGCCTGCTGCTGGTGAAAGGGCGCTATGAAGGTATCGGCGGCTTCCCGATTGGCACCCAGGAAGACGTATTGTCCCTGATCTCCGGCGGCTTCGACTCCGGCGTTTCCAGCTATATGCTGATGCGCCGCGGCTGCCGTGTGCACTACTGCTTCTTCAACCTGGGCGGCGCGGCGCACGAAATCGGCGTACGTCAGGTGGCGCATTACCTGTGGAACCGCTTCGGCAGCTCCCACCGCGTGCGTTTCGTGGCGATCAACTTCGAACCTGTGGTCGGCGAAATCCTCGAAAAAGTGGACGACGGCCAGATGGGCGTGGTGCTGAAGCGCATGATGGTGCGTGCGGCGTCCAAAGTGGCGGAACGCTACGGCGTGCAGGCGCTGGTCACCGGCGAAGCGCTGGGCCAGGTCTCCAGCCAGACGCTGACCAACCTGCGTCTGATCGACAACGTGTCTGATACGCTGATCCTTCGTCCGCTGATCTCCCACGATAAAGAGCACATCATCGATCTGGCGCGCGAAATCGGTACCGAAGATTTTGCCCGCACCATGCCGGAATACTGCGGCGTGATCTCAAAAAGCCCAACGGTGAAAGCGGTGAAGGCTAAGATCGAAGCGGAAGAAGAGAACTTCGATTTTGCCATTCTGGACAAAGTGGTGGAGGAAGCCTCCAACATCGACATCCGCGAGATTGCCCAGCAGACCGAGCAGGAAGTTGTTGAAGTTGAAACCGTGAGCGGTTTTGGTGCTAACGATGCGATTCTGGATATCCGCTCTATTGACGAGCAGGATGACAAGCCGCTGCAGGTTGAAGGCGTCGAAGTGGTTTCTCTGCCGTTCTATAAGCTGAGCACGAAGTTCGGCGATCTCGACCAGAGCAAAACGTATCTGCTGTGGTGCGAGCGCGGGGTGATGAGTCGCCTGCAGGCGCTGTATCTGCGCGAGCAGGGCTTTGCGAATGTGAAGGTGTATCGCCCGTAGTGTGCGGCCTGATGCCCTCACCCCGACCCTCTCCCACAGGGAGAGGGCGCAAACATTAAAAACGGCAACCTTTGGTTGCCGTTTTGCTTTTACCTCGCGCCACCCGGCTTTTTTATGCGCTACTCTTCATAGTAATTATAAATCCCCGCTGGCATCACCAGCGACGACGCCACTTCGTACGCTTTCTCGCGCCCGACCAGCAGGTCAATAATCTTTAAGCCAAAATCAATCGCGGTGCCTGGCCCCTGGCTGGTCAGCAGGTTGACGCGCGGATCCCAGACGACGCGTTTATCCACCCAGTGCTCTTCCGGGATCGTATCCTTAAGCCCCGGGAAGCCGGTCATGTTGCCGATGGGGAAGATATCGTGCGGAATCAGAACCGTTCCGGCGGCTGCACAGATAGCCGCGACGATGCGGCCGGATAAATGAAACTGGCGCACGGTTTCAACCAGCAGCGGGCTGTCGCGAAAACATTCCGCGCCTTTCAGGCCGCCGGGCAGGACGATGATGTCGTAATCGCCGTCAGCCACCTGCACAAGGGGGGCATCTGCGAGGATTTTCACCCCGCGCGAGCAGGTGATTTCAAGATTGCCGTCGCTGGCGACGCTGGCGGTGGTAACCTTAATGCCGCCGCGCACCATCAAATCAATGGTGGTGACCGCTTCCATCTCTTCGCTACCAGGGGCGAGGCAGATCAGGGCTGACGCGCTCATATTCACTCTCCTTACGTTTAACCATGTCATACAGACGGGCGTTTTCCGGCACGGCGATGCCGTGCGCGCGGGCGCGTTTTAGCAGATAGCCGGTGATGTAGTCGATCTCCGTGTGGCGTAATGCCCGAACGTCCTGCAACATCGAGGAGATATTTTCTGCCGTGCTCTCAATGACCTGCTCGACGTAGCAGCGCAAATCGTCTGCCGAGGTATGCAGGCCTTCCCGCTCAACGACCGCCGCGACTTCCGCACACAAAATCGCAACGTCCTGCGGATGATTTCTCAGCTCCCCGTTCGGGCAGTTCCACAGCGCCGTCAGCGGGTTGATCACGCAGTTTACCGCCAGCTTGCGCCACAGCTGAGGGCGGATGTTGTTGTGCCAGGCCACGTCCGGCAGCACCTTCTGCAGTACATCGGCAAGATAGCTGTAGTCGCCATCCTGTGCTCTGGCCGGGCCGATATGCGTCACGCCGCTGGCGACATGCACGATAATGTTGCCGTCGCGACGTGCTGCGTGCGTGGTTGTCGCCATCAGCAGGGGCTGCGGGACGTTTTTCAGCTCATCAAGGGTCCCCATGCCGTTATGCAGCAGCAGTATGGGCGAAGTGGGGGGGAGCTGCGCGGCCAGCGTTTTTACCGCGTCTGAGACCTGCCACGCTTTAAGCGTTACCAGTAAAAGGTCGCTTTGCGCCAGGAAATCAGGATCGTTCGCGGTGAGGGATTCGTTAAAGATGCTTCCGTCTTCACCAATCAGGTTTACACTGCAATAGGGCTGGGGCACGCGCAGCCAGCCCTGAACCTCATGTCCGTGCTTGCACAGCGCGGTCAGCCACAGCTGGCCAAGCGCTCCGCATCCGAGCACCGTAATTTTCATTGTTCCTCCTCACCTGCAACTGCGCCAGGTGTTACAGCTTAATTATACAGCTAAGCTTCTGTTGAGTTATGCCTCGTAGCGGGTATTATGCAACGCAACAAAAGTGAAGGGAGAAGAAAAGATGCCATCTTTCGATATTGTTTCCGAAGTTGATATCCAGGAAGTTCGCAACGGCGTTGAGAACGCAACCCGCGAAGTTGAGTCACGTTTCGATTTTCGCGGCGTTGAGGCCTCGTTTGAGCTGAACGACGCAAATAAGACCATTAAGGTGCTGAGCGAGTCTGATTTCCAGGTGAATCAGCTGCTCGACATTCTGCGCGCCAAGCTGTTAAAGCGCGGCATCGAAGGGACGTCTTTGGACGTGCCGGAAGAGTTTGTGCACAGCGGTAAAAACTGGTTTGTAGAAGCCAAGCTGAAGCAGGGCATCGAGAGCGCGGTGCAGAAGAAGATCGTTAAGCTCATCAAAGACAGCAAGCTGAAGGTGCAGGCGCAGATCCAGGGCGAAGAAATTCGTGTGACCGGTAAGTCCCGCGACGATCTCCAGTCCGTAATGGCGCTGGTGCGCGGCGGCGATCTGGGGCAACCGTTCCAGTTCAAAAACTTCCGCGATTAATATAAAAAAGCCCGGTTAAACCGGGCTTTTTTTCACGCTTTGAGCACCTGCTCGACTTCAAAACGGTTGGTCATTTTACTGTCTATTTTGACGTAAGCGCTGCGCTCTTCCGGGACGATGAGCACGTCCGTCACGCCCTCTTTGGCTTCCAGACGCTGTTTCAGCGCATCGCTAATCTCCACATCATCCGGAATTTCTACGCGCAGGCTGCTCACGTAGCGCGGCTCTTTCATGGTGCTGGCGACCAGCAGCCAGACTGTCGCCAGGAGCGCACCGGCGAGGAACACGGTTTGTGAATCAAACAGGCCGTCCACCCAGCCGCCGAGCGAGCCGCCGATCGCCACGCCGAGAAACTGACTGGTGGAGTAGATGCCCATCGCCGTACCTTTATATCCGGCGGGGGACTCTTTGCTGATCAGCGACGGCAGCAGCGCTTCCATCAGGTTAAAGGCCAGGAAGAACAGCTGTACGCCGGCAATCAGTTCCCAGAAGTGCGGCCCTGCACCCCAGAGCACAATTTCGGCAATCAGCAGTACCGCCACGCAGCCCACGAAGACGCGCTTCATTTTGCGCTTCACTTCAGCGTAGATGATGAACGGTACGACGGAGACAAACGAAATAAGCATCGTGACCAGATAGATTTTCCAGTGCTCAGCCGCCGGGAAACCCGCTGCGGCAAGCTGGCCGGGCAGGGCGACAAAGGTCGACATCAGCAGGATGTGCAGACACATAATGCCAAAGTTCAGCTTCAGCAGACGTGGCTCGACAATCACTTTGCTAAAGCAGCCTTTTACCATCCCTGATTCGCGGTTCAGAACGTGGTTTTTGCTGTCCGGCACGACCCATAGGGTTAAGGCAATGCCGATGGTTGCCAGCACGGCAATCATCCAGAACAGGGCGTGCAGACCCAGCGTGTGCGTAATAATGGGGCCCAGCACCATGGCAATTGCAAACGTCACGCCAAAGCTCACGCCGATGAACGCCATCGCTTTGGTGCGGTTCTGCTCGCGGGTTAAGTCTGACAGCAGCGCCATCACCGCGGCGGCAATCGCGCCGGAGCCCTGCAGGGCGCGGCCGAGAATAATCCCCCAGATGGAGTGGGAGAGGGCGGCAATCACGCTTCCGAGCACAAAGACCAGCAGCCCGCCGACGATCAGCGGCTTTCGACCCACCCGGTCAGAGAGCAGGCCAAAGGGGATCTGGAAGACCGCCTGCGCCAGGCCGTAGATGCCGATCGCGAGCCCAATCAGCGCCTCGCTGGCCCCCTGCAGCGCCATACCGTACGTGGTCAGAACAGGCAGGACCATAAACATGCCAAGCATCCGTAGCGAGAAGACAGTCCCTAAGCCCCAGGTCGCGCGTAGCTCGCCTGGCGTCATTTTATAATCGTTCATTACCACCTCAGTTCAAAAGCAGGCACTAGTTTAGGCGGGGTGTTAATTGCGGTAAATAGGTGTTTGTTTAAGAGATATTACCATCGTAGGCGATGCCTTGCCCGACCTGCCGATCCCGTAGGCCCGTGCAAGCGTAGCGCCGCCGGGCAAAAAAAAAGCCAGGTGATTAACCTGGCTTTTTTAATTCAGCACGCTTACCAGACGTAAGTCAGCAGGTTGTGTGAATCTGGCACCATGAAGTCCACGGACATCATCACGGACAGCGAGGTGATGGCTACAATCGAGAACACAAACAGCTTGCGCGCCCAGACCTTGTCATCTTCCACTTTGTAACCGCGCAGCGCCATACCGAGCCACCAGACGCTCACCGCGGCCGCTACCGCCAGATATTTGTATCCGGCGTAACCGCCCAGAGAGAGCATCAGCGTTGCTACAGCAAAGGCGATGATGTACAGCGTGATATGGTTCTTGGCAACTGAAATGCCCTTCACGACCGGCAGAACCGGGATGTTCGCCGCCTGATAATCCTTAAAGCGGAAAATCGCGATGGCATAGGAGTGCGGCATCTGCCACAGGCTAAAGATAGCCAGCAGGATCAGCGCACCGCTGTCGAACTCGTTCGTGACCGCGCAGTAGCCAATCACCGGCGGCGCAGCGCCGGAGAGAGAACCAATCAGCGTGCCGTAGACGGAGTGGCGTTTCATATACAGGCTGTAGACGCCCACATACACCACGAACCCCATCACCCCCAGCCAGCAGGCCAGCGGGTTAGCACCAAACCACAGCAGCATAAAGCCAGCAATACCCAGCAAGGTGGCGTACACCAGCGAGACGGAAGGGGCGATCAGGCCTTTCACCAGCACCCGATTTTTGGTCCTTTCCATCTTCTTGTCGATATCCATGTCGATGTAGTTGTTAAATACACAACCGGACGCAACAACCAGTGACACACCGACCAGCGTGTAGATAAAGAGGGTGTAATCAATGCTGCCCTTAGAGGCCAGCAGGAACCCTCCGATCACGGAGATCAGGTTGCCAAAGATGATGCCTGGTTTCGTTACTTGCAGGTATTGCTTAAACATACTCGCCGCTCTTAGTGAACCATCATGTTGTAGTTGAGGTTCCACATAATCCAGATGGAACCGACTACCAGGATAGCGATGATAATCACGGTAAAGATAAAGGCGGTCATATTCCAGCCTTCATCGGACTTGGTGTTCATGTGCAGGAAGCAAACCAGATGCACCAGAATCTGAATCACCGCGGTCACCAGGATTGCACCCAGAATAACCGGTTTAGACGCAGAACCGCTCATCACCATCCAGAACGGGATCACCGTCAGGATGATCGACAGGATGAAACCTGTCATGTAGGTTTTTACGCTACCGTGGGAAGCGCCATGATCGTTTGAATGACTCATTACATCGCCCCCATCAGATATACAACAGAGAACACACAGATCCACACCACGTCCAGGAAGTGCCAGAACAGGCTCAGGCACATGATACGGGTACGGTTAGTGCTGGTCAGGCCGCGACGGGATACCTGGAACATCAGTACCGCCATCCAGATCAGACCAGAGGTGACGTGCAGACCGTGGGTACCGACCAGCGCGAAGAACGCTGACAGGAAGCCACTGCGATCCGGACCGAAACCTTCCAGAATCAGGTGATGGAATTCATAGATTTCCATCCCGATAAATCCAGCACCAAACAGCCAGGTCAACGCCAGCCAGGACACAACCTGGCTCTTGTTGTTTTTGTACATGGCGATAGCCGCCATGCCGTAGGTGATGGAGCTGAATAACAGCAGTGCGGTTTCAACCAGAACGAACGGCAGTTCAAAGATGTCCTTGCCAGCCGGGCCGCCCGCCGTGCCGTTCACCAGAACGGCATAGGTCGCGAACAGACAGCAGAACAGAATGCAGTCGCTCATCAGGTAGATCCAGAAACCGAAGACTTTGGTCGGTCCTGTATCGTGGTGCGCATGCTCATGCGCGTGGGCAGTTGAGTGCGCCAGAGTATCAGTTGCCATTTTTCAGCCCCGCTTTAGAAATCTCGTCGAAATGCTGGTTTTCCAGCTTCTCAACTTCACGGACTGGTACGTAGTAGTCCACGTCCTCGTCAAAGCTCTTCACAATCCAGCTGATTACGATGCCGGCGAAGCCAACAATCGCCATCCACCAGATGTGCCAGATCATTGCGAAACCAAATACCGTTGCGAAGGCGGCAATGACGATGCCCGCACCGCTGTTTTTCGGCATGTGGATTTCTTCGTAATGAGCAGGTTGCTTGTACGCTTCACCTTTTTCTTTCATTTCCCAGAATGCGTCGCGTTCATGAACCTGCGGCACGATGGCAAAGTTATAGAAAGGAGGTGGAGAAGAGGTCGCCCACTCCAGCGTACGGCCACCCCATGGGTCACCGGTCAGGTCACGGTTCTGGTCGCGGTCGCGAATAGACACGTAGAACTGAATCAGCTGAGACGCAATACCGCAGGCAATCAGCACCGCACCGCCCGCTGCAACCATCAGCATTGGGTGGAACTGCGGATCGATCTGCTGGCTCAGACGACGGGTCATACCCATGAAGCCCAGCACGTACAGCGGCATAAATGCCACGAAGAAGCCGATGATCCAGAACCAGAACGCGCGTTTACCCCATTTTTCGTTCAGCGTGAAGCCGAACGCTTTTGGCCACCAGTAGGTTACGCCAGCGAAGCAGCCGAAGACCACGCCACCGATGATAACGTTATGGAAGTGCGCAATCAGGAACAGACTGTTGTGCAGAACGAAGTCAGCACCTGGTACCGCCAGCAGTACGCCGGTCATCCCACCTACGGAGAAGGTAACGATGAAGCCGATGGTCCACAGCATCGCTGAGTGGAACACGATACGGCCCTGGTACATGGTGAACAGCCAGTTGAAGATCTTCACCCCGGTAGGGATGGCGATAATCATGGTGGTAATACCGAAGAAGGCGTTTACGTTCGCGCCCGCACCCATGGTGAAGAAGTGGTGCAGCCAAACGATGAACGACAGAACGGTAATACACACGGTTGCCCACACCAGAGAGGTGTAACCAAACAGACGTTTACGCGAGAAGGTTGCCGCGATTTCGGAGAACACACCGAACACAGGCAGAACCAGAATGTACACTTCCGGGTGACCCCAGGCCCAAATCAGGTTGATGTACATCATCATGTTGCCACCCATATCATTCGTGAAGAAATGGGTGCCCAGGTAGCGGTCCAAGGTCAGCAGCGCGATGGTGACGGTCAGAATTGGGAAGGAGGCAATAATCAGGATGTTGGCGCACAGAGATGCCCAGGTAAATACCGGCATCTTGAACATGGTCATGCCAGGGGCACGCATCTTGATAATGGTCACGAAGAAGTTGATACCGGTCAGGGTAGTACCGACACCGGAGAGCTGAAGCGCCCAAATCCAGTAGTCGACGCCAACGCCCGGACTGTACTCAATTCCTGACAGCGGCGGGTAAGCCAGCCAGCCGGTCTGCGCGAATTCGCCCACACCCAGTGACAGGTTAACCAGAATAACGCCGACAACCGTGAACCAGAAGCTCAGGTTGTTCAGGAACGGGAACGCCACGTCGCGCGCGCCGATTTGCAGCGGAACGACAACGTTCATCAGACCGATAACCAGCGGCATCGCCACGAAGAAGATCATGATAACGCCGTGGGCGGTAAAGATCTGATCGTAGTGGTGCGGTGGCAGGAAGCCGGCTTCACCCGCAGAAGCGAGTGCCTGCTGGCTACGCATCATGATCGCATCCGCAAAGCCACGAATTAACATGACGATACCGACGATGCAGTACATGATACCGAGTTTTTTGTGGTCAACCGAAGTCAGCCACTCGTTCCACAGGTAGCTCCACTTACCGAAGTAAGTGATCAGGGCCAGTAAGGCCGCGCCACCAATGATAATTGCAGCCACCGTAACCACGATAATCGGTTCATGGTAGGGCACTGCATCCAGTGTCAATTTTCCGAACATTTTCTTCCTCGGCCCCTTAGTGAGCGGTTTCCGCGTGGCTCATGTCCATGCCTTCCATACCTTCGTGCGCGCTGTGCTCGCCTTCAGGCTGGGTCATGTCCATGCTCTTGCCGTGATCCATAAATTTGCCAATAACGTCTTTGAACAAATCGGGTTTCACATTAGAGAAGTACTCCACCTTGTTGTATTCGCTAGGTGCAGCCACTTTTTCGAACGCCGCCATGTCAGACATGGTGTTTGGAGACTGCTTCGCTTTTTCAACCCACTGGTCGAAAGCGGCACGGTCCGGCGTCGCAATAGCTTTGAACTTCATACCTGAGAAGCCCGGGCCGCTATAGCTGGCGGAGATACCATCATAGGTGCCTGCTTCATTCGCGATCAGGTGCAGGTTGGTCTGCATACCGGCCATCGCGTAAATCTGGCTACCCAGACGTGGGATGAAGAAGGAGTTCATTACGGAGTTGGAGGTCACTTTGAACTGAACCGGAGTGTTCGCCGGGAAGGCGATTTCATTCACGGTAGCAATACCCTGCTCTGGATAGATGAAGAACCATTTCCAGTCCATGGAGACCACTTCAATGGTAATAGGTTTCTCATCGTGAACCAGCGGTTTGCTTGGCTCAAGTGCGTGAGTGGTTTTCCAGGTCAGTACGGCAAGGAACAGGATGATCAGAATAGGAACCGTCCAGACCACAGCTTCCACTTTATTGGAGTGTGACCAGTTAGGGCTATACTTCGCATCTTTATTGCTCGCACGATACTTCCAGGCGAAACCAACAGCCATCAAAATGGCAGGAATAACCACAATCAACATCAGGCCAAAAGCCGTCAATATCAGTGAACGTTGTTCCAGTCCAATCTGTCCTTTGGGGTCTAGTAGTGCAGAATCGCAGCCACTGAGTAATACAGTGCCCGCGAATAATGACAACCATCCCAAACTTTTATTGTATTTCCCGAGTCTCATTTAACGACCTCAATTCCACGGAGTCTGGTGGCGTTTAAAGTGTGCGGGCATTTTACGGGAAGGTTACATTACTGTAAACATCATTAGGCCTGTGTCAGGAAGGTGTTACTGGGTTCTGCCGCACATGTCACAAGTGTTGCAAATTATGTCGGTTTTTATGACAGAAGCCGCATGGCGTGGGCTTTATAACGAAAGGACCCCCAAGCATACCTTAAAAGGGGCAATTGGTATAACCATTGTTGAAAATAAACAAAAAATTAACAATTAATTATCAATAAAAAGACATTTGAAAAACGAAAAATCAAACTCTCATATGCTGAATCGTTTAATGAAAAATAGCGTTTCGGAATGGGAGCCAATAATTTCCAAATCCTATCCCGCACAAATCAACAAATATTTTTTTTGCGCCTGGCGGCTATTTCACCGTTATAATTTCAGTTAGTGATTACAACGGGAAATAACCTTTCGCATTTTTCTTCAGGTCATCTGCGTTTTACGCAACGCCATGAAATCAAGCAGACCTCCGATCAGGATCCCGGCGATAGCCAGCAGGGCGCCTGCGTCCAGCAGAAGGGCTTCGAAAGGGAGTACCAGAGAGGTGCTGGCATTGATAATAAGCACCACCAGCCAGAGTGCGAGAGCAGCGCAGCCCACCATTAACAGACGTAACGCAAAACGGTAGGCGCGGTGATATTCGGTGCGCGGCATAAAGTGTTCTGTCCGCTGGGTATATTCCAGGGTCTGACGGCAGACCAGCAGCAATAAAATTCCCGGCACGGCAGCCACAACCGAGAAGAGATAAAATGTTGGCCAGCCGTGGGCTTCCACGAACCAGCCGGCAATCGGGCCAACGTACACCCGGCCAACGGCGGAGAGCGCCGAGAGCAGCGCGAACTGTGTAGCGGAAAACGACTTGTTGCACAGGGTCATCAACAGTGCGACAAACGCCGCTGTGCCCATACCGCCGCAAAGGTTTTCGAAGAACACCGCAGCGGCCATGCTGATCGTATGTTTGTCGGTAATCGACAGCAGCCAGTAGCCTGCGTTAGAGGCGCCCTGAAGGATGCCGAAAATCAGCAGCGCGCGAAACAGCGTCAGGCGCTGCATCAGTACGCCGCCATAAAGCGCGCCGACAATGGTCGCAAACAGCCCCAGCGTTTTATTCACCACGCCGACTTCACCGGCGTCAAAACCGACGCCCCGGATCAGGAAGGTGGTGGTCAGGCTCATGGCAAAGGCATCGCCCAGCTTATAAAGGACGATAAGCAATAGGATCAGCCAGGCGTTGTTGCGGCCAAAGAAGTCACGAAGCGGTTCGGCGACGGCCTGCTCCAGCGAGCGGGGAACCGGGATGACATCACTCGGTTCGGGCGCGAACAGCGTCACGATAATGCAGGGGATGAGCAGTGCGGCCATCAGCCAGTACATGCCCTGCCAGCCGAGGTAACGGTCGGCGAGCCACAGCGCCAGCCCGCCGGAGACCAGCATCCCGAGGCGATAGCCCAGCACGCTGATTGCCGCGCCGGCGCCGCGCTCTTCCGCAGGTAACACGTCCGTCTTCCAGGCGTCGAACACGATATCCTGAGAGGCGGAACAGAAGGCAATCACTACCGCAAGTGCCGCCATCCAGCGAAGCTGAGTGCTGGGTTCAAGAAATCCCATCGCCGCAATAGCCAGCAGCAGCAGGATCTGCGTCATCACTAGCCAGCCGCGTCGACGCCCGAGGAAAGGCGGCGTATAGCGATCCATGATCGGAGACCACAGGAACTTAAAGACATAGGCCTGGCCCACAAGCGAGAAGAAACCAATCGTTTTAAGATCGATGTTCTCAACCGTCATCCACGCCTGAAGCGTGCCGGAAGTGAGTGCGAGGGGTAAACCCGAGGCGAAGCCGAGGATCAGCAGAATCGCTGATTTCGGTTGCTGGAAAATGCGTAAGTAGTGGCTGGACATGTTCTTATAAAACTGACCCGGTGATACACCGGGTCAGAGAGCGGGATTAACGCGCGTTCTGCTTGATGAAGTCGTGAATGCTGGTGTCCTGCGCCATATCGGCGATGGTGTCGGTCAGCACGCTGTTCACGGCGTTAGCAATGTTCTGGTTAGAAGCCTGGAAGGCACCTTCAACGGAGTAGCTGGCGCGGTAGTTTTTGGTCATCTTGTTGCCATTCTTCGCGGTGGCAATGATGGCGATATCCGCTTTGGTCGCGATGTTGTAGCGCACGTTGCCCTGAGACACGTCAGCGTACAGGTTGTTCACGATAATCTGCAGATCGACCGCGCCGCTTGGGCCAATCATGTAGCCGCGGGCTGTCATCTGTTTCTCCAGCACTTCCTGGAGCAGGAAGCGCAGGTCGCGGGACGCGGTGAGGGTAACCTGCTGGTTGTCGCGGGTCACTTTTGCCAGCGCCTGGTCCTGACGCTGATCGGCACCGTTAATGCTCACGGTGACGCCCATCAGGCTTGGGTCCTGCTGAGGCAGAGTGATTTTTGGTGAGACATCAATGGTGGTAGGCGGGGTAGCACAGCCTGCCAGCATAAAAAGGGCTACCAACGGAAAGAAGAGTTTTTTTAACATTTTCGGGTTCTCAACGAATCGTAAGCATTTAAAGAGAAAAATTGCCGCCATCATAACATCGCCAACGGCGAGGGGAAGTGGTCAACGCATGTAAATTCATCGTCTTGTCCGAAAACTGACCAGTTCACCGTTTTTCCCAATCCGTGTATGACAAAACGTATGAGTCTCACAGTGAACTTCATTCGTTTGAATGAGAAAATCAGACGAAAGCTAAATATTTGTTGTCAAGGTGTAATGGAAACGGTAAAAGCGGCTAACATTTAAAGGGATGGGTGACATCCTGGCGTTGTCGGAGGAGTAATTTCATGATGATACGTGAGCATATAGAAGATAAATTAAGGGCAGCGTTCAACCCTGTGTTCCTCGAAGTCGTCGACGAAAGCTATCGTCATAACGTGCCGGCAGGTTCTGAAAGCCACTTTAAAGTGGTTCTGGTTAGCGATCGCTTCACGGGAGAACGTTTCCTGAATCGACACCGCTTGATCTACAGCACCTTGACGGAAGAGCTCTCCACGACCGTGCATGCGCTGGCACTGCATACCTACACCATTAAGGAATGGGAAGGCTTGCAGGATACGGTTTTCGCATCGCCGCCCTGTCGCGGTGCAGGCACTATCGCCTGATAAATCGGATTTGCAACGGCTGGAGCTTTTCCAGTATGTTGCTTACAGATTTCCTCAAAACGGCCTCCGGGCCGTTTTGTTTTGTCTGAGTTTTGAGCGAATGGAGCGATTTTAAGACTAAAAATAGCCTTAAAGTGTGAAAAAAGCCGCAGCAACATGCCCCAACCGTTCTCGACTCACCTAAGTGATGCCGCTATAATGCCGCGTCTTATTGAATGTCTTCGGGATGATTCTGGCGACAGGGAATGTGAATCTGCACTAAGAGAGCATCCCGGTATAACAGACAGATTCAGAGTTGACCGAGCACTGTGATTTTTTTGAGGTAACAAGATGCAAGTTTCAGTTGAAACCACTCAAGGCCTTGGCCGCCGTGTAACGATTACTATCGCTGCTGACAGCATCGAAACTGCTGTGAAAAGCGAGCTGGTCAACGTAGCAAAAAAAGTACGTATTGACGGCTTCCGCAAGGGCAAAGTACCAATGAATGTTGTTGCTCAGCGTTATGGCGCTTCCGTGCGTCAGGATGTGCTGGGTGAACTGATGAGCCGTAACTTTATTGATGCGATCATCAAAGAAAAAATCAATCCGGCCGGTGCGCCGAACTACGTTCCAGGCGAATACAAACTGGGCGAAGACTTCACCTACTCCGTAGAGTTCGAAGTGTACCCGGAAGTTGAGCTGAAAGGTCTGGAATCTATCGAAGTTGAAAAACCAGTTGTTTCCGTGACTGACGAAGACGTTGACGGCATGCTGGATACCCTGCGCAAGCAGCAGGCGAACTGGAAAGAGAAAGAAGGCGCTGTTGACGCTGAAGACCGTGTCACCATCGACTTCACCGGCTCTGTAGACGGCGAAGAGTTCGAAGGCGGCAAAGCGTCTGACTTCGTACTGGCAATGGGCCAGGGTCGTATGATCCCAGGCTTCGAAGACGGTATCAAAGGCCACAAGGCTGGCGAAGAGTTCACCATCGACGTGACCTTCCCGGAAGAATACCACGCTGAAAACCTGAAAGGGAAAGCAGCGAAGTTCGCTATCAACCTGAAGAAAGTTGAAGAGCGCGAACTACCAGAACTGACTGAAGAATTCATCAAGCGTTTCGGCGTGGAAGATGGTTCCGTAGCGGGTCTGCGTACCGAAGTGCGTAAGAACATGGAACGCGAACTGAACGGCGCGGTGCGGAACCGTGTTAAATCTCAGGCGATCGAAGGTCTGGTGAAAGCCAACGAAATCGACGTTCCAGCTGCCCTGATCGACAGCGAAATCGACGTTCTGCGCCGTCAGGCTGCACAGCGTTTCGGTGGCAACCAGCAGCAAGCTATGGAACTGCCACGCGAGCTGTTCGAAGAGCAAGCAAAACGCCGCGTTGTTGTTGGCCTGCTGCTGGGCGAAGTGATTCGTACCCACGAGCTGAAAGCTGACGAAGAGCGTGTGAAAGGCCTGATCGAAGAGATGGCTTCTGCATACGAAGATCCATCAGAAGTGATCGAGTTCTACGGTAAGAACAAAGAGCTGATGGACAACATGCGCAACGTTGCCCTGGAAGAGCAGGCTGTTGAAGCGGTACTGGCGAAAGCGAAAGTGACCGAAAAAGCGACCTCTTTCAACGAACTGATGAACCAGCAGGCGTAATTTCGCCCCAACGGTTTAAAGTTTGAACAGAAAACCCGTTGCCTTGCGGCAGCGGGTTTTTTTTATCGCAGCGATAGCCCAGGAAGAGTGCTAAAACGCCCTTTCGGTGTTAGCGTAACAACAAAAGGTTGTTATGCTTGAAATAGGGCACTGTGAACCCCATAAGTACGTAATCATGATGAATGAGACTGGCTGATAATCCGTCCGTAAGGTTACAATCAGTACAGCAGGTGTTTTCAATTTTGATCCAGGAGACGGAAATGTCATACAGTGGCGAACGAGATAACTTTGCACCCCATATGGCTCTGGTGCCAATGGTTATTGAACAGACCTCACGTGGTGAGCGTTCTTTTGATATCTATTCCCGTCTGCTCAAGGAACGCGTTATCTTTTTGACCGGCCAGGTGGAAGACCACATGGCTAACCTGATCGTGGCGCAGATGCTGTTTCTGGAAGCGGAAAACCCGGAAAAAGACATTTACCTGTACATTAACTCCCCGGGTGGCGTGATTACAGCAGGTATGTCCATTTATGACACCATGCAATTCATCAAGCCTGATGTAAGCACTATCTGTATGGGTCAGGCTGCATCGATGGGCGCATTCCTGTTAACAGCAGGGGCGAAAGGTAAGCGTTTCTGCTTGCCAAATTCCCGCGTGATGATTCACCAGCCGCTGGGCGGTTACCAGGGGCAGGCGACGGATATCGAAATCCACGCCCGTGAAATTCTGAAAGTAAAAGCGCGCATGAATGAACTTATGGCGCAGCATACGGGTCAACCACTCGAGCAGATCGAGCGCGATACCGAGCGCGATCGCTTCCTCTCTGCTCCAGAGGCAGTTGAGTACGGCTTAGTCGACTCCGTGTTGACCCATCGTAATTGATGCCCGCGACGCGAGTGTGCCGCTATACTAAGGTAGGGCGGCACGCTGCTGATTGCAGCATGCGTCTTAGAATGGCATTTGCGTCGTCATGTGCGGCACAAAGAACTTAAAAAGAGGTTTGGACTCATGACAGATAAACGCAAAGATGGTTCGGGCAAACTGCTGTACTGCTCTTTTTGCGGCAAAAGCCAGCATGAAGTGCGTAAACTGATTGCCGGGCCGTCCGTGTATATCTGCGACGAATGTGTCGATTTATGTAACGACATCATTCGCGAAGAGATTAAAGAAGTCGCACCGCACCGTGAGCGCAGCGCGCTGCCAACGCCGCATGAAATTCGTCATCACCTTGACGACTACGTCATCGGACAGGAGCAGGCCAAGAAAGTGCTGGCGGTAGCGGTCTATAACCACTACAAACGTCTGCGTAACGGCGACACCAGCAATGGCGTAGAACTGGGTAAAAGTAACATTCTGCTGATCGGCCCAACCGGTTCCGGTAAAACGCTGCTGGCTGAGACCCTGGCGCGCCTGCTTGATGTTCCGTTCACGATGGCGGATGCCACCACCCTGACCGAGGCCGGTTATGTGGGTGAGGACGTCGAAAACATCATCCAGAAACTGCTGCAGAAGTGCGATTACGACGTACAGAAAGCCCAGCGCGGGATTGTTTACATCGATGAGATCGACAAGATCTCCCGTAAATCAGACAACCCGTCCATTACCCGTGACGTATCGGGTGAAGGCGTACAGCAGGCACTGCTGAAGCTAATCGAAGGTACGGTTGCCGCCGTTCCGCCGCAGGGTGGTCGTAAACATCCGCAGCAGGAGTTCCTGCAGGTTGATACCTCCAAGATCCTGTTCATCTGTGGTGGCGCGTTTGCTGGTCTGGACAAAGTCATCTCCCACCGTGTTGAAACCGGCTCCGGCATTGGTTTTGGCGCAACGGTGAAATCGACGTCCGAAAAACCAAACGAAGGCGAACTGCTGTCTCAGGTTGAACCGGAAGATCTGATCAAATTCGGTCTGATCCCTGAATTCATTGGCCGTCTGCCGGTTGTAGCAACGCTGAATGAGCTGAGCGAAGACGCGCTGATCCAGATCCTGAAAGAGCCGAAAAATGCGCTGACCAAGCAGTATCAGGCGCTGTTCAATCTGGAAGGCGTTGATCTGGAATTCCGCGACGAAGCGCTGGATGCTATTGCCAAGAAAGCGATGATCCGTAAAACCGGTGCGCGTGGTCTGCGTTCAATTGTTGAAGCGGCACTGCTCGACACAATGTACGATCTGCCGTCGATGGAAGACGTTGAGAAAGTGGTGATTGACGAGTCCGTCATTAGCGGTCAAACCAAGCCGCTGCTGATTTACGGCAAACCGGAAGCGCAGCAGGCATCTGGCGAATAATTAACCAAATCATACAAGCAGTTAATCAAAAAGGGGGGATTTTATCTCCCCTTTACTTTTTCCGTATTCATAGCGTTGAATGTGTGGGAAACATCCCCATATACTGGATACATGTTAATGGTTATGTGAAGCACAGTGACATGACCAGCTTACCTGGCGGACACTAACTAAGAGAGAGCTCTATGAATCCTGAGCGTTCTGAACGCATTGAAATCCCCGTATTGCCGTTGCGCGATGTGGTGGTTTATCCGCACATGGTCATACCCTTATTTGTAGGGCGGGAAAAATCTATCCGTTGCCTCGAAGCCGCCATGGATCATGATAAAAAAATCATGCTGGTGGCGCAGAAAGAAGCATCAACGGATGAGCCGGGTGTAAACGATCTTTTCACCGTCGGGACCGTGGCCTCTATTTTGCAGATGCTGAAGTTGCCTGACGGCACCGTGAAGGTGCTGGTAGAAGGCCTGCAGCGTGCGCGTATTACCACTCTGTCAGATGACGGCGAGCACTTCTCTGCAAAGGCAGAGTACCTTGATTCGCCTGAGCTTGATGAGCGTGAACAGGAAGTGCTGGTTCGCACCGCGATTAGCCAGTTTGAAGGCTATATCAAGCTGAACAAGAAAATTCCACCAGAAGTGCTGACGTCGCTGAACAGCATCGACGACCCTGCGCGTCTGGCGGACACCATCGCTGCACATATGCCGCTGAAGCTGGCTGACAAACAGTCCGTGCTGGAAATGTCCGACGTTAACGAACGTCTGGAATACCTGATGGCGATGATGGAGTCTGAAATCGATCTGCTGCAGGTTGAGAAGCGTATTCGCAACCGCGTGAAAAAGCAGATGGAGAAATCTCAGCGTGAGTACTATCTGAATGAGCAAATGAAGGCCATTCAGAAAGAACTGGGCGAGATGGACGATGCGCCGGACGAAAACGAAGCGCTGAAGCGTAAGATCGACGCGGCGAAGATGCCGAAAGAGGCGAAAGAGAAAGCCGAAGCAGAACTGCAGAAGCTGAAAATGATGTCTCCAATGTCGGCTGAAGCGACCGTTGTTCGCGGCTACATTGAGTGGATGGTGCAGGTTCCCTGGAACGCCCGCAGCAAGGTCAAAAAAGACCTGCGTCAGGCGCAGGAAATCCTGGATACCGACCACTACGGCCTGGAACGCGTGAAAGACCGCATTCTTGAGTACCTCGCGGTACAAAGCCGTGTAAACAAAATCAAGGGCCCAATTCTGTGCCTGGTAGGACCGCCGGGGGTAGGTAAAACCTCTCTGGGTCAGTCCATCGCCAAAGCGACCGGACGCAAGTATATCCGTATGGCGCTGGGTGGCGTACGCGATGAAGCGGAAATCCGCGGTCACCGCCGTACCTACATCGGTTCTATGCCGGGTAAACTGATCCAGAAGATGGCGAAAGTTGGGGTTAAAAACCCGCTGTTCCTGCTCGATGAGATCGACAAGATGTCGTCTGACATGCGCGGCGACCCGGCGTCTGCACTGCTGGAAGTGCTTGATCCAGAACAGAACGTGGCGTTCAGCGATCACTACCTGGAAGTGGACTACGACCTGAGCGACGTGATGTTCGTGGCGACCTCCAACTCCATGAACATTCCGGCCCCGCTGCTGGACCGTATGGAAGTGATCCGTCTCTCCGGTTATACCGAAGATGAGAAGCTGAACATCGCTAAGCAGCACCTGCTGCCGAAACAGATTGAGCGTAACGCGCTGAAAGCCAACGAGCTGACCGTCGAGGACAGCGCGATTATCGGCATCATTCGCTACTACACCCGTGAAGCGGGCGTGCGTAGCCTTGAGCGTGAAATCTCTAAACTGTGTCGTAAAGCGGTGAAACAGCTGCTGCTGGATAAGAGCCTGAAACACATTGTGATTAACGGCGACAATCTGCATGCGTACCTGGGCGTTCAGCGCTTTGACTACGGTCGCGCGGACAACGAAAACCGCGTTGGTCAGGTGACTGGCCTCGCATGGACGGAAGTGGGTGGCGATCTGCTGACCATCGAAACCGCCTGTGTCCCTGGCAAAGGCAAGCTGACCTACACCGGCTCGCTGGGTGAAGTGATGCAGGAATCCATCCAGGCGGCGCTGACCGTGGTGCGCGCGCGCGCGGAGAAACTGGGTATCAACCCTGATTTCTACGAAAAACGCGACATCCACGTGCACGTTCCTGAAGGGGCGACGCCGAAAGATGGCCCAAGCGCGGGTATTGCCATGTGTACCGCTCTGGTTTCCTGCCTGACTGGTAACCCGGTGCGTGCCGATGTGGCAATGACCGGTGAAATCACGCTGCGTGGTCAGGTTCTGCCGATTGGTGGTTTAAAAGAAAAACTGCTGGCGGCACACCGCGGTGGGATCAAAACCGTATTGATCCCTTACGAAAATAAACGCGATCTGGAAGAGATTCCGGACAACGTGATTGCCGATCTGCAGATCCATCCTGTGAAGCGAATTGAGGAAGTTCTCAGTCTCGCATTGCAGAATGAGCCCTCCGGAATGCAGGTTGTAACCGCAAAATAGTGACCTCGCGCAAAGAGCGTCAATAAAAACAAGGCTGGTAAGTCATTTCGCACTTGCCAGCCTTTTTTTGTATAGCTAATTTAGATTGCTGATTAGGTCAGCCATCAACAACGGGTGTTGTAAGGTCATGGCAGGCCTGATATAACTGCTGCGCGGTCGCGTTGTGAAGGATTCAGGCGCGATATAAATTATAAAGAGAGGAAGAGAACAGTGAATAAATCTCAACTGATTGACAAAATTGCTGCTGGTGCTGATATTTCTAAAGCTGCAGCTGGACGTGCGTTAGATGCCTTAATTGCTTCTGTTACTGAATCTCTGCAGGCTGGGGACGACGTTGCACTGGTAGGCTTCGGTACTTTTGCTGTTAAAGAGCGTGCTGCCCGTACTGGCCGCAACCCTCAGACCGGTAAAGAGATCACCATTGCTGCTGCTAAAGTGCCGGGTTTCCGTGCAGGTAAAGCGCTGAAAGACGCAGTAAACTGATTGCTTTCCCGTTTCAGGGAAGCCGGAAAGTACAAGGGCGCATCATTTGATGTGCCTTTTTTGTTTGTCCAGACCTGATTTGTGCGAGTTTATGCGAGTTGTGGGCTGACAATCGCCCCGTTTTCTTGTCACAATACGCCTTCACGCGCGACGGGCAGGATTTTCCGTCAGCGTAAGGTAACCAGTCACCTACAGCGGAGTGTTGTTACACCATGATGGACAGCTTACGCACGGCTGCTAACAGTCTCGTGCTCAAGATTATTTTCGGTATCATTATCGTGTCGTTCATATTGACCGGCGTGAGCAGTTACCTTATTGGCGGTGGCGCAAACTACGCCGCAAAAGTGAATGGCCAGGAAATCAGCCGTGGTCAGTTCGAGAATGCTTTTGCCGGTGAACGTAACCGTATGCAGCAACAGCTGGGCGACCAATTCTCTGAACTGGCAGCGAACGAAGGGTACATGAAGACCCTGCGCCAACAGACACTGAACCGTCTTATCGACGAAGCGCTGCTTGATCAGTATGCCAAAAAACTGGGCCTTGGCATCAGTGATGAGCAGGTGAAAAAAGCCATCTTCTCCACCCAGGCCTTCCAGTCTAACGGTAAATTCGACAACGCGCGTTACAACAGTATCGTCAACCAGATGGGGATGACGGCCGATCAGTACGCCCAGGCGCTGCGTAACCAGCTGACCACCCAGCAGCTCATCAATGCCGTCGTGGGCACCGATTTCATGCTCAAAGGTGAAACGGACGAACTGGCCGCGCTGGTGGCGCAGCAGCGCGTTGTACGCGAAGCGACCATTGATGTGAACGCACTGGCGGCGAAACAGCAGGTGAGCGATGCTGACGTTAACGCTTACTACGAGCAGAACAAGAATTCCTTTGTTTCTCCAGAGCAGTTCCGCGTGAGCTACATCAAGCTGGATGCGGCCGCGCTGCAGGAAACCGCGTCTGATGCTGAAATCCAGTCTTACTACGATCAGCATCAGGATCAGTTCACTCAGCCGCAGCGTAACCGCTACAGCGTGATTCAGACGAAAACCGAGGCTGATGCTAAAGCGGCGCTGGATGAGCTGAACAAAGGCGCTGATTTCGCGACCGTTGCGAAAGCGAAATCCACCGACATTATCTCTGCGAAAAACGGCGGTGATATGGGCTGGCTGGAAGACGCGACCACCCCTGACGAGCTGAAAAATGCCGGTCTGAAAGAGAAAGGTCAGCTTTCAGGCGTCATTAAGTCTTCCGTTGGTTTCCTGGTCGTGCGTCTGGACGACATCACCGCGGCGAAAACCAAGCCGCTGGCTGACGTTCGCGATGATATCGCGGCGAAAGTGAAACAGGAAAAAGCGCTGGATGCCTACTACGCGCTGCAGCAGAAGGTAAGCGATGCTGCCAGCAACGACAACGAATCTCTGGCAGGTGCAGAGCAGGCGGCGGGCGTGAAGGCGGTTGAGACGGGCTGGTTTGGTCGTGACAACCTGCCGGAAGAGCTGAACTTCAAACCGGTTTCTGATGCCATCTTCAACGGTGGTCTGGTGGGCGAAAACGGCACGCCGGGCAGTAACTCTGACATCATTACCGTCGACGGCGATCGTGCGTTTGTGTTGCGCGTCAGCGAGCACAAGCCAGAAGCGGTCAAACCGCTGGCGGAAGTGAAGGATCAGGTTGTCGCTCAGGTTAAGCACAACAAAGCGGAACAGCAGGCGAAACTGGAAGCTGAGAAGATTCTGTCCGATCTGAAAGCGGGTAAAGAAGACGCGCTGAAAGCGGCTGGACTTAGCTTCGGTGAAGCGAAAACGCTGAGCCGTACCGGCCAGGACCCAATCAGCCAGGCCGCGTTTGGTCTGACTCTGCCTGCGAAGGACAAGCCAAGCTTCGGTACCACCACCGATACGCAGGGTAACGTCGTTCTGCTGGCGCTGGATGAAGTGAAAGCCGGCACCCTGCCAGAAGCGCAGAAGAAAGCGATGGTTCAGGGGATTACCCAGAACAATGCCCAGATTGCCTTCGAAGCCATGATGAGCAACCTGCGTAAAGAAGCCAAAATCAAGCTGGGTGATGTAATGACTCAGCAGCAGTAATTACGTGTCTGCTCGCAGATTTTCGTAACGCTCTGCAAAAACTAAAGGCCGCTTTCGCGGCCTTTTCCATTTCTGCAATCTGCTGTTTGTGCCGGTTTTAACGGGCGGCTATCGTGACATGGCTGTCAACAAACAAGGAGATAACAGCATGAAATGTGGAATCAAAGCACTGTTAATTACGCTGGCTATTGCCACCACCGGGATGAGCGCGGGCGCGCAGGCGGCGACGCCAGCTGCCAAAGCACAGGCTACGCAGAGCAAGTCCGATGCGGCAGCGCCAGTGCAAGGGCAAACCAAAGCGACAGATGCCGGTAAAAATGCGGATGATGACGGTACGCGGGTCAGTATCAATTCGGCCTCAGCGGAAGATCTCGCCCGTGCGTTGAACGGCGTGGGCCTGAAAAAAGCGCAGGCCATCGTCAGCTACCGCGAAGAGTATGGTCCTTTCAAAACGGTCGACGATCTCAAGCAGGTGCCGGGCATGGGCAGCGCGCTGGTTGAGCGCAACCTCTCACACCTGACGTTGTAATTACGCAATTTCTTGCACTGCGGCAAAATTTTGCCAGGATAAAGAGGTCATACCAGTTATGACCTCTCTTCCTACAATAACAGTAAAGGCTATTGCGCTATGCAGACAAAAATCAAAGTACGCGGTTTTCATCTCGACGTTTATCAGCATGTGAACAATGCTCGCTATCTTGAGTTTCTTGAAGAAGCGCGCTGGGACGGGCTGGAAAACAGCGAAAGCTTTCAGTGGCTGACCGCGCACAACATCGCGTTTGTGGTCGTCAATATCAACATCAACTACCGCCGTCCGGCCGTGCTGGGCGATGTGCTCACGGTCACCAGCCAGGTGCAGCAGATCAATGGCAAAAGCGGCGTATTAAGCCAGGTGGTGACGCTCGATCCAGAAGGGCAGGTGGTCGCAGATGCGTTGATCACGTTTGTCTGTATCGACCTGAAAACGCAGAAAGCGCTACCGCTGGAAGGGGAGTTGCGGGAGAAGCTGGAGTTGATGATCGTATAAGACATATTAAGGCGTACTCGTGCTGTCGACACCTGTTTTGCGACAGCACGGTCAAATAACTCTATTTAAGCCCGGTCTTTTTCTGCATTGCGGCCATCACGCCGACTTTATCGGCGAGATAGTGGTTCAGCCCGTTAGCGCGAAGATTACAGGCCGCGCACTGGCCGCAACCATCGCCTTTGATACCGTTATAGCAGGTGAGCGTTTCGCTGCGAACAAGGTCCAGCTTGCCCCAGTAGTCCGCCAGCGCCCAGGTTTCGGCTTTATCCAGCCACATGAGCGGGGTTTCAAAGCGCGTCTCTTTCGCCATCCCCAGATTAACGGCGTGGTTTAACGCTTTCACGAACTCATCGCGACAGTCCGGGTAGCCGGAGAAGTCGGTCTCGCACACGCCCGTGATCACCGCTTCGGCCTTTACCTGGTAGGCGTATATCGCCGTCAGGGTCAGGAAGAGGATATTACGGCCCGGCACAAAGGTATTTGGAATGCCGCTGGCATCGGGTTCATAGTCTGGTACAGGAATACTGTCGCGGGTGAGGCTGCTCACGGCCAGTTCATTTAACAGCGTAACGTCCAGCACCTTGTGCGCGCGTGCGCCCAGTTTCAGGGCTAGTTCACGAGCAACGTCGATTTCAGCGCGATGACGCTGACCATAATCGAAAGTGACACAGTGAACTTCATCGTACTGATGAAGGGCCTGGACCAGGCAGGTAGTAGAGTCTTGTCCTCCGCTGAACACGACGACGGCACGTTTCATAAATCATCTCGACTGTTACGGTAAAAACGTTATGTTACCGTCTGACCACGACGGCGACCAGCTTCTTCACGATTTGGGCGCGGGCAGCCAGGCTTCGGTAAAGTCAAACCAGCCGCGGGTGTTGAGGCGTATACCATTCACGCCAGGCGGAGCACTGATTTGGTATTGATAATTAAAGAGTGGCGTCAGCACCGCACTCTCCATTAGCCGGTTGAAGATGGCTTGCAGCCCCGCGTGTCTATCCCGAGCCTCGGCCTGAGTCTGTACCGCATCCAGCGTGGCCTGCAGGTGAGCGTAAGCCGGAGCGCTAAGAACGTGCGGCCAGAGGGCATCGCAGCGCAGCCACTGTTCAAGCGTATATTCCGGCGCTTCGCCAATCAGCCTGTCCCCCATCATTATGTCTGCATCGGCAAGCTCCAGGCATCCGTCCCACGTCTTGGCGTCGTGAAAGATGACGGTCAGTTCACACCCCTGTAGCGCCAGGTATGCCTTCAACTGGCTGGCCATGGTGTGAAGCTCAACAGGGAGATGGTAAACCAGCGTCAACGCTTCAGGGAGGGTTACGTCCGATAAATCAGGCCATTCGGGGATTGTCCAGTCGGGAAGCAGTTCCTGGGTTGGCGTGATGAGCCCTTCGTTTAGCGGAAGTGTGTGGAGAAGCCTGGAGAGATGAATGATATTGATAAGCCGCTTTGCCTGGATCTCACTCAGGTGCGCGCTCTGTTTTAGCGTGAGGTAACAGAACCCCAGGCTGGTGCTGCTGCTTACCAGCCGCAGACTTTCCAGCTCGTCGGCCTCGCCGATCGCGATTTGCACCGGGTGACGACAGCTGGTGCCCAGGCTGTAATCAAAAAGCTGGGGAGTGATCCAGTATTCGATGGCTTTGAGCAGCGGATGACTCAGGTGATACTGCTCATGGCTTTCCAGACGAACCAGGTCGGGCTCAAAGGCAGCCAGCCGAAACGGGCCACTGCCAACCGCAGGATGGTCGGGATGCGCCAGACGGCTACAGTAGGTTGCCAGCCTGTGCGGTAGCCAGTAGTCCGGTTGATGCAGCGTAAACGTCAGACACTGTGGATGCGTTGTTTCAATACATAAGACGCTCTGAAACAGAGTGCGCAGGGCAGGAAGCGTCAACAGCGCTGTCAGACTTCGCTGGAGTTGCGCCGTTTCTATTTTATCGCCGTTATGCCAGTGCAGGGTGGAGCGAATGTAGAAATGCCAGCGCAAACCGTCCTTCGACACTTCCCAGTGATGAGCGAGATCGCCCGCGGGTTCACTGCTGTTACCGTTAAAACGCGTCAGGCCTGAGAACACCTGTCCCGCCAGATGCTGCTCTGCCCGGCCCGGTAAAAACCCCGGCTGAAGCGGCTCCAGCGAGCGATAGTAGGGGATGCGCAGCGTCGGCGTGTCGTTTTGCCACTGCCCGCCCAAAAACGGGTGCAGCAACGATCGTAATTCTGCGGGGGCAAGCTGGGCCAGTTCCAGCGCGTTATGCTGCTGCCCGCTTTTCAGCGCCTCTTCCATCATCGCATTGCGCAGTGACTCCGGGGCGACATGGAACGTTAGCTCACCGCGCTTACCGCGGCCAGACTGCGCTCGCCAGCTGAGCCAGCCCGCCTCCTGGGCCTGGCGCAGCAGGGTTCGGACATGCCGCTCGCTGCAAAAACAGCGGGCGGCCAGCTCGCTGATGGTGACCTGCTGCGTTGCCCCCAGGGAAGGCTGCCACAGGCGGTGATACTGGTTGAGTCGATTGAGCTGGCGCATAAGAAACCCGGAACAATAATTATCATCTATTCACTATTACTTCCGTATATCTCACACGATACTGTTGCACAAGTTAACCGCATCACATTTCGGGAGTAATCATGGCTCGGCTCGCTGCATTTGATATGGACGGTACGCTGTTAATGCCGGATCACCGTTTGGGAGAAAAAACCCTGAACACGCTGAAGCGCCTGCACGAGCGAAATGTCACCCTGACGTTTGCCACAGGGCGTCATGTGCTGGAGATGCGCCATTTGCTGGGGGCGTTTTCCCTCGACGCCTTTCTGATCACCGGCAACGGGACGCGAATTCACTCCGTAGAAGGCGATGTGCTGCACCGGCAGGATCTCAACCCGGAAGTGGCGGACATCGTGCTGCACAGCACCTGGGACACGCAGGCCAGTATCCACGTCTTTAACGATCGGGGCTGGTTTACCGGAAGCGAAATCCCTGAACTGCTGCACGCGCATGTATACAGCGGTTTCAAATATCAGCTTATCGATCTGCGTCGGATCCCCGCCCATGCGGTAACTAAGATCTGCTTCTGCGGCGATCATGACGATCTGTGTCGCTTACGGATTCAGCTGAATGAGGCGCTGGGCGACCGGGCGCACCTGACTTTCTCGGCGGTGGATTGTCTGGAAGTGCTGCCGGTGGGCTGTAACAAAGGCTCCGCTCTGGCGGTGCTGAGCGACCACCTGGGCTTAACGCTGCAGGAGTGTATGGCGTTTGGTGACGCCATGAACGACCGCGAAATGCTGGGTAGCGTAGGTCGCGGTCTGATCATGGGGAATGCGATGGCGCAGCTGAAAGCAGAACTTCCCCATCTGCCGGTTATTGGCCACTGCCGCAATGAAGCAGTGTCCCATTTTTTGACGCATTGGCTGGACAACAACAATCTCCCGTATTCCCCCGAATAGTGAGACCCTTCCAGCAAGCCAGACTTCGGTCTGGCTTTTTTTATTTCACCAGGTCTGCAATCTGCGCTTTCCACGGGGCGATATCGCCGATGTTGGCATGCACCCACTCCGCGTTGTAGTAGGTATCGAGATAACGCTCGCCGCTGTCGCACAGCAGCGTGACGATGGAACCGGTGCGGCCCTCTTCGCGCATACGGGCGGCAAGCTGCAGTGCGCCCCACATATTGGTGCCCGTCGATGCGCCCACTTTGCGGCCCAGCTGCGTTTCCAGCCAGTGCGCCGTTGCCACGCTTGCGGCATCCGGCACGCGCATCATCTCATCCACGACGTCGGGGATAAAAGAGGGCTCCACGCGCGGGCGGCCAATCCCTTCAATTTTACTGCCTACCGGGCTGCGCAGCTGCGCATTGCGGTTTTGCCAGTAGTCGAGGAACACGGAGTTTTGCGGGTCAACCACCATCAGTTGGGTATCGTAGCCCTGACAGCGGATGTAGCGTCCAATCGTGGCTGACGTGCCGCCGGTACCGGCGCTCATGACGATATAGGACGGAACCGGATGCGGTTCGTGGGTCATCTGGCGGAAAATACTGTCGGCAATATTGTTATTGCCGCGCCAGTCGGTGGCACGCTCGGCGAAAGTGAACTGGTCCATATAGTGGCCGTTCAGCTCGCGGGCCAGCATTTCGGAGGCGGCGTAGATTTCGCAGGCGCTTTCCACAAAGTGGCAGCGTCCGCCGTAAAATTCGATCTGTTCGATTTTGCGTTTTGCGGTGCAGGACGGCATCACTGCGATAAACGGCAGGCCCAGCAGGCGGGCGAAATAGGCTTCGGACACCGCCGTTGAACCGGATGAGGATTCTATGATGGTGGTGCCTTCTTTGATCCAGCCGTTACACAAACCGTATAAAAACAGCGAGCGCGCCAGGCGATGCTTCAGGCTACCGGTAGGATGGGTGCTTTCATCTTTCAGATAGAGCTGAATGCCGTCAAACCCCGGCAGGGAAAGGCGAATCAGGTGCGTATCCGCCGAGCGCTGATAGTCGGCATTGATTTCGCTGATCGCATGTTTAACCCAGGTGCTATTCATCATCGTTATCCGTTTGTCATTTTGTGCCTAGGATAGCGAAAAGCACAGAAAAAATTGTTGCTATCTGGCCTTTAAAATAGAATGAAGAGAGAAAAATTTTCTCTGTGAGGTGGGTATGCTAGATAAAATTGACCGCAAGCTCCTTTCATTGCTGCAAAATGACTGTACCCTCTCTTTGCAGGCGCTGGCAGATGCCGTTAATCTGACCACCACCCCGTGCTGGAAGCGCCTAAAGAAGCTGGAAGATGACGGCATTCTTCTGGGGCGCGTCGCGCTGTTAGATCCCGAAAAACTGGGGCTTGGGTTGACGGCATTTGTGCTGATAAAAACCCAGCATCACAGCAGCGAGTGGTATTGCCGCTTCGTCACCCAGGTGTCGGAGATGCCCGAGGTGCTCGGCTTCTGGCGTATGGCCGGAGAGTATGATTACCTGATGCGCGTCCAGGTGGCCGACATGAAGCGCTATGATGATTTCTACAAGCGGCTGGTGAACAGCGTACCGGGTTTGTCGGACGTCACCTCAAGCTTCGCCATGGAACAGATTAAATACACCACAGCATTACCCATTGAATAACTTCGTAAAATACCTTCAGGAACAAACCGCGTGCGATTATTTGCCCAATTAAGCTGGTACTTTCGTCGGGAGTGGCAACGCTACCTCGGTGCAGTCGCCCTGCTTATTATTATTGCCATCCTGCAGCTGATCCCGCCGAAAGTGGTGGGGTACGTCGTGGATGGCGTCACCGAACAGCATTACACCACCGCACGGGTGTTGATGTGGGTCGGCACGCTGGTGCTGACGGCCGTCATTGTTTATCTGCTGCGCTACGTCTGGCGCGTGCTGCTGTTTGGTGCGTCCTATCAGCTCGCCGTTGAGCTGCGTGAAGATTTTTACCGCCAGCTGAGCCGACAGCATCCCGAATTTTATCTGCGTCATCGCACCGGGGATCTCATCGCCCGCGCGACAAACGACGTCGATCGCGTGGTCTTTGCCGCCGGGGAAGGGGTGCTGACGCTGGTGGACTCGCTGGTGATGGGCTGTGCGGTGCTGATCGTGATGTCCACGCAGATCAGCTGGCAGCTGACACTGCTCGCCCTGCTGCCGATGCCGATCATGGCGCTAGCGATCAATCGCTATGGAGAACAGCTGCACGAGCGCTTTAAGCTGGCCCAGGCGGCGTTTTCGTCGCTGAACGATCGCACCCAGGAGAGCATGACCAGCATCCGCATGATCAAAGCGTTTGGTCTGGAAGACCGACAGTCTGCGCTGTTTGCCGCCGATGCGGCGGACACGGGGGCGAAGAACATGCGCGTCGCGCGTATCGACGCCCGGTTTGACCCGACGATTTATATCGCGATTGGCATGGCAAATATGCTGGCGATTGGCGGCGGAAGCTGGATGGTGGTGCAGGGCTCGCTTACCCTGGGGCAATTGACTAGCTTTGCGATGTACCTGGGGCTCATGATCTGGCCGATGCTGGCGCTGGCCTGGATGTTTAACATCGTGGAGCGCGGCAGCGCCGCCTACAGCCGCATTCGCGCCATGCTGGCCGAAGCGCCGGTGGTCATCGACGGCAGCGAAGCCGTACCGGAAGGGCGCGGCGTCATGACCGTCGACGTCCGGCAGTTTATCTATCCGCATACGGAGCATCCGGTGCTGGAAAACGTCAGCTTTACCCTGCAGCCAGGGCAGATGCTGGGCATCTGCGGCCCGACGGGATCCGGCAAAAGTACCGTGCTCTCTCTGCTTCAGCGCCACTTTGACGTCACCGAAGGCGATATCCGCTTCCACGATATTCCCCTGACCAGACTGCTGCTGGACGAGTGGCGCGGTCGCCTGGCGGTCGTCAGCCAGACGCCGTTTTTATTTTCGGACACGGTGGCGAACAACATTGCCCTTGGGCGCCCTGGGGCGACGCAGGAAGAGATTGAACATGTGGCGCGTCTGGCCAGCGTACATGATGACATTTTGCGTCTGCCGCAGGGGTACGAAACGGAAGTCGGGGAACGCGGCGTTATGCTGTCCGGCGGGCAAAAGCAGCGTATCTCGATTGCCCGCGCCCTGCTGCTGAATGCTGAAATTCTGATCCTGGATGATGCGCTTTCCGCCGTGGACGGCCGTACCGAGCATCAGATCCTGCATAACCTGCGCCAGTGGGGTGACGGACGCACGGTGATTATCAGCGCCCACCGTTTGTCGGCGCTCACCGAAGCCAGCGAAATTGTGGTCTTACAGCACGGGCACATTGCCCAGCGCGGGCAGCATGAAGCGCTTGCCGAGCAGCCGGGCTGGTATCGCGATATGTACCGCTATCAACAGCTTGAGGCGGCGCTGGACGATGCGCCGGAGCAGGATGAGGAGGCCGCCAATGCGTAAGCTCGGAACGATGTGGCCGACGCTCAAACGTCTGCTGGCCTACGGCTCGCCGTGGCGTAAACCACTCTCCGTGGCCGTGCTTTTACTCTGGATTGCGGCGATTGCTGAAGTGAGCGGTCCGCTGCTCATTAGCTACTTCATCGACAATATGGTCGCCAAAAGCTACCTTCCGCTGGGGCTGGTGGCGGGCTTAGGCGTGGCCTACGTTGGCCTGCAGCTGGCGGCGGCAGGGCTGCACTATGCTCAGTCGCTGCTGTTTAACCGTGCTGCCGTGGGCGTTGTTCAGCAGCTGCGTACGGATGTGATGGACGCGGCGCTTCGCCAGCCGCTCAGCGAGTTTGACATCCAGCCGGTCGGGCAGGTAATTTCGCGCGTGACCAACGATACCGAGGTGATCCGCGATCTGTACGTTACCGTGGTCGCGACGGTGTTACGCAGCGCGGCGCTGATTGGCGCGATGCTGGTGGCGATGTTCAGCCTCGACTGGCGCATGGCGCTGGTGGCGATCACCATCTTCCCGGCGGTGCTGATTGTGATGGTCATTTACCAGCGCTACAGCACGCCGATTGTGCGTCGGGTGCGCGCGTATCTGGCCGACATTAACGATGGCTTCAACGAAGTGATCAACGGCATGAGCGTCATCCAGCAGTTCCGCCAGCAGGCGCGCTTTGGCGAGCGCATGGGCGAAGCCAGCCGTTCGCACTACATGGCGCGTATGCAGACGCTGCGGCTCGACGGTTTCCTGCTGCGTCCGCTGCTGAGCCTTTTCTCGGCGCTGGTGCTTTGCGGGTTGCTGATGCTCTTCGGGCTGAGCTCAAACGGTACGATTGAAGTGGGCGTGCTGTACGCCTTTATTAGCTATCTGGGGCGCCTTAACGAGCCGCTGATCGAGCTCACCACCCAGCAATCGATGCTGCAGCAGGCGGTGGTCGCCGGTGAGCGCGTGTTTGAGCTGATGGACAGGCCGCGCCAGGCCTACGGCAATGACGAGCGGCCTCTGCAAAGCGGGACTATCGCCTTTGATAACGTCTCGTTTGCCTATCGCGAAGACCGGCTGGTGCTGCAGGACATCACGCTTGACGTTCCGTCGCGCGGTTTCGTGGCGCTGGTGGGGCATACCGGCAGCGGTAAGAGCACGCTTGCCAGCCTGTTGATGGGCTATTACCCGGTCACGCAAGGTGAAATCCGCCTCGACGGGCGCCCGCTCGCGTCTCTCAGCCACACCGTGTTGCGTAAAGGCGTCGCGATGGTGCAGCAGGATCCGGTCGTGCTGGCCGATACCTTCTACGCCAACGTGACCCTGGGGCGAGACTACTCCCAGGAGCAGGTCTGGGACGTGCTGGAAAAAGTGCAGCTGGCAGAGCTGGCGCGCGGGTTTAGCGATGGGATCAATACCAAACTGGGCGAGCAGGGGAACAATCTCTCCGTCGGGCAAAAGCAGCTCCTGGCGCTGGCGCGGGTGCTGATTGAAACGCCGCAGATTCTGATTCTGGATGAAGCCACGGCCAGTATTGATTCCGGCACCGAGCAGGCCATCCAGCAGGCGCTGGCCGCGGTACGCGACCATACGACGCTGGTGGTGATTGCCCACCGTCTTTCCACCATCGTCGATGCCGATACCATTCTGGTGCTACACCGTGGGCAGGCCGTTGAACGCGGTACGCACCGTGAACTGCTGGAAGCAAAAGGGCGCTACTGGCAAATGTACCAGCTGCAGCTGGCGGGCGAAGAGCTGGCGGCCAGCGTGCGCGATGAAGAGTCGCTTAGCGCCTGATGCACCAAAATGAGGCGACGCGCTAACAGTCATTCCTGTTGGTGCAAAACTGAAACGCACCCTGCACCGGCATGGTGCGTTTTTTTTCGCCTGTTTGTTTATTACGCCCGCGTAATGCTCTGTGCGCCGCCGTTCCCCCTCGTTTTCATTTCTGGCACACCCCTTGCAATACCATCTGCGTAAGCTGCGGCCATTACCGAATTCTGACTGGAGGGGATCTATGAAGCTGGTTACGGTTGTAATCAAACCATTCAAACTCGAAGACGTGCGTGAAGCGTTGTCTTCAATGGGTATTCAGGGACTGACTGTCACCGAAGTGAAAGGCTTTGGTCGTCAGAAGGGTCATGCCGAGCTTTATCGCGGGGCGGAATACAGCGTTAACTTTCTGCCAAAAGTAAAAATTGATGTCGCGATTGCTGACGACCAGCTTGATGAAGTCATTGATGTCATTAGCAAAGCGGCCTATACCGGCAAAATTGGCGACGGCAAAATTTTCGTTGCCGAACTGCAGCGCGTCATTCGCATCCGTACCGGCGAATCTGACGAAGCGGCTCTGTAAGCAACTCCTGGCACACAGTGATAGGGATCGAGAAAATGAAGATAGCAACACTCAAAACGGGTCTGGGTTCGCTGGCGCTGCTGCCGGGCCTGGCGCTGGCTGCTACCCCTGCGGTGGTCGACAAAGCCGATAACGCCTTTATGATGATCAGCACCGCGCTGGTGCTGTTCATGTCAATTCCGGGCATTGCGCTGTTCTACGGCGGCCTGATCCGTGGCAAAAACGTTCTCTCCATGCTGACGCAGGTTGCCGTGACGTTCGCACTGGTCTGCGTGCTGTGGGTGGTTTACGGTTACTCGCTGGCGTTCGGCACGGGCAACGCGTTCTTTGGTAACTTCGACTGGGTGATGCTGAAAAATATTGAGCTGACTGCGCTGATGGGCAGCTTCTATCAGTATATCCACGTTGCGTTCCAGGGCTCCTTTGCCTGTATTACCGTCGGGCTGATTGTGGGCGCGCTCGCCGAGCGTATTCGTTTCTCTGCCGTGCTGATCTTCGTGGTGGTCTGGATGACGCTCTCCTATGTGCCGATTGCGCACATGGTCTGGGGTGGCGGTCTGCTGGCAACGCACGGCGCGCTGGACTTCGCGGGCGGTACCGTTGTACACATCAACGCCGCGGTAGCGGGCCTGGTGGGTGCCTACCTGATTGGCAAACGCGTGGGCTTCGGTAAAGAAGCGTTTAAACCGCACAACCTGCCGATGGTGTTTACCGGTACGGCTATCCTCTACTTTGGCTGGTTTGGCTTCAACGCCGGTTCGGCAAGTGCAGCAAACGAAATCGCCGCGCTGGCCTTCGTGAACACCGTTGTGGCGACGGCGGGTGCAATCCTCTCCTGGGTGTTTGGCGAGTGGGCGGTACGCGGTAAACCGTCACTGCTGGGTGCCTGTTCGGGTGCCATTGCCGGTCTGGTTGGCATTACGCCAGCGTGTGGTTATGTCGGTGTAGGCGGCGCGCTGCTGGTCGGGCTGGTTTCCGGTCTGGCGGGTCTGTGGGGCGTGACCGCACTGAAACGCGTGCTGCGCGTTGACGACCCATGCGATGTGTTTGGCGTGCACGGCGTGTGCGGCATCGTGGGTTGTATTATGACCGGTATCTTCGCCGCGAAATCGCTCGGCGGTGTGGGCTACGCAGAAGGCGTGACCATGGTTCATCAGGTGCTGGTGCAGCTGGAAAGTATTGCTATCACCGTTGTGTGGTCTGCCGTTGTCGCCTTCATTGGCTATAAGCTGGCGGATATGACGGTTGGTCTGCGCGTACCGGAAGAGCAGGAACGCGAAGGTCTGGACGTCAACAGCCACGGCGAGAATGCGTATAACGCATGATCTGAGTGTTTTGCCGGGTGGCGGCTTCGCCTTACCCGGCCTACAAAAGCACAAAACGTAGGCCCGGTAAGCGTAGCGCCACCGGGCTTTTTACATCAACCTCTGTTACGCATCACCCCTTCCTGCACCGTAGAAGCTACCAGCACGCCATCCTGCGTATAAAACTCACCGCGCACAAACCCGCGAGCGCTTGACGCTGACGTACTCTCCACGCTGTAAAGCAGCCACTCATTCATGTTGAACGGACGGTGGAACCACATGGAGTGATCGATCGTCGCGACCTGCATCCCTTTTTCAAGGAACCCGACGCCGTGCGGCTGCAGCGCCACCGGCAGGAAGTTGAAATCTGACGCATAGCCCAGCAGATACTGATGAACGCGGAAGTCCTCAGCCACGGTGCCGTTAGCACGTATCCAGACCTGGCGCTTCGGCTCGGCGGTATGGCCTTTCATCGGGTTGTGGAACTCAACCGGGCGGATCTCCAGCGGCTTATCGCAGAGAAACTTCTCTTTGACCTGCGGCGGAAGCAGATGCGCCAGCGCGCGGGCGATATCGGTCTCTGATTTGAGATCGTCAGGCGCGGGTGCCGGCGGCATCACTTTTTGATGCTCGTAGCCGGGTTCCGGCGCCTGGAAAGAGGCGGTCATGTAAAAGATCGGCTTGCCGTTTTGAATGGCCGCTACGCGGCGCGCGCTGAAGCTGTTGCCGTCTCTCAGGACCTCAACGTCATACACGATTGGTTTCGCGCTATCGCCAGGGCGTAAGAAATAGCTGTGGAACGAATGCACCAGACGGTCTGCCGGGACAGTCTCCTTTGCAGCGTACAGCGCTTGTCCAACGACTTGCCCCCCGAAGACCTGGCGTAAGCCGAGATCTTCGCTCTGTCCGCGAAAGAGTCCTTCCTCAATTTTTTCCAGATTCAGTAATGTCAGCAGATTGTTCAGTGCCTGACTCATAGTTGTCCTCAATAAACGCCGTAGCGAAAGATAGGCAGAGTATAACGCAGAAATGAAAGTGGTCCGATGGGTAGAATAATCTGAATATCGGCACGTTTTCAGGCATAAATCGGTGATCTGTGCCACACTTGGATACGTTATGTGATTGAAACGACATCGGATGGGATCGATCCCGCTGGTGCATTGATAAGGAGACTTCAATGAAACTCGTGCCCATGCTAAGTGGTGTAGCTATTGCGGTGGCGTTGTCCGCCTGTGCCGGTAAGAGCGCCCAGGTGCCAGTGCCAGCAGCAGACCCGAACGGGATTAATACCCTTTCGCAGCAATCCATTCAGCAGCCTAACGTTTCCGGTACCATCTGGATTAAACAGAAAGTTGCGCTGCCGCCGGATGCGGTATTAACCGTGACGCTGTCTGATGCTTCTCTGGCCGACGCGCCGTCGAAAGTCGTGGCTCAGCGCGCCGTTCGTACTGAAGGCAAGCAGGCGCCGTTTAGCTTCGTGTTGCCGTATAACCCGTCGGACGTGCAGCCTAACGCCCGTATCCTGCTGAGCGCAGCGGTAACCATCAACGGCAAGCTGGTGTTTATCACCGATACGGTCCAGGAAGCGATCAACAACGGTGGGACCAAAGTCGACCTGAACCTGGTGCCGGTGCAGCAGACCGAAGTGCCGGTCGCACCGCAGACCAATCAGCCGTCCCTGCCAACCCCGCCGACTCAGATGTAATTTCTGCATTTCCCCTCTCCTCCGGGAGAGGGGTCAATATACCCACCGAAACTTCTGCAAATCGATCTGACCCGACCCTGACACCTGCACACCCTCTGAAAGTAACGCCTGACGCTGACGCTGGAGATCCGGCCCGGTGAGTGAAATGGCGCCATGACGGTTCACCACCCGATGCCAGGGCAGCGTACTGCCTTCCGGAAGCCGTTTCAGGACGCCGCCAACCTGTCGCGCCGCGCGCGGGGAACCGGCCAGACGCGCGACATCACCATAGGTAGTGACGTAGCCTTCCGGGATTGAGGCCACGATTTGCCATACGCGCTGTGGAAAGGAGTCGTGTTCGTCCATACCTTTACCTGTGGGGAGTTTCTGGAAAGCTATGGTAAACGAAGATCTTCTTGATTGCTGCGCCTGTTTGCGCAAGAAACCAGCATCCGGTTGCTGGTCGCTTGCAATTGGGTCTTAGCACAGGGATAATGCGCCAGCGCGTTGGTTATCAACGCTCTCAATGGGGGCTCTGTTGGTTCTCCCGCAACGCTACTCTGTTCACCAGGTCAGGTCCGGAAGGAAGCAGCCAGGGCAGACGACGTGTGTGCCGGGATGTAGCTGGCAGGGCCCCCACCCATTTGTGGCCTCATAAGATCTTCCTGCTTCACCTCTCCACTTAAACCACAATCCCACAATTATATTGTGCCTATATTGTGTAATATATATTTCATTGTACTGAAATATTATTGTCATAAACCTGTAATAATAGACTGTCATTTTATTATTGGACGGTTATTTTCTTCCATAACTCAAAAAAATATATATCTGGATAACATTGTTAACTTCGTGTATTAAATAAAGTACTTGTTCCGAAGGGAAGTGACAAACATGGCTACAGCGGTATTAAACGTTAAGATTGATGACGCGCTAAAAGAAAGGCTTCGCCACTATGCGGAAGTCAATAACGAGAATTTAAGCGTGACGACAGAGAAACTGCTGCTGCTGGCATTCGAAGCAGTAGAAGAGGCGGGAGTATCGGAAGAGGATATTGATAATCAGCATACGGAAGAAGAGAGTGTTTCTCCATTTACTCCTAAAGAAATCAAGGCTCTACGTAAACTTCTGAAGAAGAGAAAATGAAACAACAACTGTCAACTGCCAGTGACTACAACGAGGCCTGCGATCTGTTGCGTTCAGGCTACGTGAAGCATGTACGTCTTGGCTGGAATGTTGGAAGCGATGAATTCTTTCGAATTGCGTCTGACTGGTGTGATACCGGTGCAAAAATTAAGAAAGACGGTGATAACTTCGTTATTTCACTAAAAGGCTTTCCTATTCCTCCTCAGCATTAAACCCTGACCAGTGAAAACTGCTGACTGCATATGTTACAGTCAGCAGTTTTTATTTTATGATCTGCTTCAAATATTTTAATATTAGATCACGCTGCGTTTTAACGATGGCACGTTTTTATTCAGGGCGAGCCATAGCGGTTTGATCCTCAGCAATGCCTGCTCAAGCTCTGTCGATTCCAGCGAGAAGGGCATCCGTAAATAGCGGTCAAACGCGCCAGATAAACCAAACCGCGTACCGGTCCCCAGATTGATCCCCAGAATCTCAGCCCGCGCGGCAAGCTGTGTCGCCAGCATGCCCGGGAGTTCTATCCAGTAAGAGAGCCCGCCATCCGCCTCGTGGAATTTCCAGTCCGGGAAATGTTCGCGCAGCAGTTCACCGCATCGATCGCGCCGTTCCGCCAGCATCTTCCGGCGTGCGGGCAGAAACGTCTCGCTGTTGTTAATGAGCCACTGCATCGCCAGCTGTTCCAGCAGCGGCGAGCCTAAATCAAGGGTGTCCCGCGTCTGGGCAAGGGTGGCGATAGTGCGCGAGGAGGCGCGGATCCAGCCGAGACGCAGCCCTCCCCAGAAGCTTTTTCCTGCAGAGCCTAAGGTGATGACGGTGGCCTGCGGGTTAAAGGCGGCCAGCGGCGGCGGGGGAGGCGCATCAAACCAGAGATCCACCATTGTTTCATCTACCACCAGCGCCGTGCGGGTTTGGGCTGCAATATCCGTGATGGCCTGACGGGTGGCGATATCCATACAGCGCCCGGTGGGGTTATGAAAATCAGGCATCAGATAGGCCAGACGCGGCGCCGTCTGGGCAAGCGTTGCCGCGAAGCCATTCGTATCCCAGCCGGTTTCCGGCAGCGACACCCCGACTGGCCGACACTGCGCGCCCTGAATGGCGGCAATCGCCAGCGGATAGGTGGGGTGATCGACCACGACGCGGTCCCCCGGCCCGGTCATCATCCGCAGGACCAGCGCAAAGCCGCTGACGGCGCCATTAACCACCATCACTTCGTCCGCGCGGGTGGGAAGGCCCCGCGCGGTATAGCGCGCAGCGATGGCCTCCCGCAGCGTCGGTAGCCCCAGCTGATCGTAGCCCGTCAGCGAGAGGTGCGGGGTAATGGCCGTGAGCGCATGGGCATAAGCCTGATGGATCTCCGGCCCGGCATTCAGGGCGGCAGTGGAGAGATCCAGTGCGGCGCTCGCCGCTGAAAGGGTGGGAACGGCGCGCGTGTCAGGCAGAATGACCCGCGACCCGCTGCCGTGGCGGCTTTCAAGGTACCCTTCTTCACGCAGGTGGGCTAGCGCGCTGCTGACGGTGGTCCGGCTCACGTCCAGCGCCGTGGCCAGCTCACGCTCGCCCGGCAGCCGCGTATTTAGTGTCAGGCGTCCGTCAAGGATTAACAAACGCAGCGCGTCGGCCAGCTGTCGCCAGAGCGGTGTGCGGGATGAGGCTTGCTGCCAGTGGCCTAAAAGACGTACCAGCGACTGGCTTCCGAAGCGACGTGATGACATATGCAGTCCACTATTTGAAAACTGGACATTAATCATAGTGCCATTTTAGGTCAGGATGAAAGCCTGGTTTACTGGAGAAGATAAAAATGGTACGTCGTCTGCTACAACTCTATGTCGGTTTAGGACTGTATGGCCTTTCCACCGCGATGTTTATTCGTTCCGATTTGGGTGTCGATCCCTGGGATGTTTTTCACCTTGGGGTGGGGATGCAGCTGGGGATGACTATCGGGACGGTGATCATTTTAGTCGGCGCTGCGGTGCTGCTGCTGTGGATCCCGCTGCGCCAGATGCCGGGCCTTGGCACGATCAGCAACGTGATTTGTATCGGTCTGGCGGCGGACGCCAGCATGGCGCTTATCCCGGAACTGGATTCGCTAGCCGTTCGAATTGCTTTCCTGGTGTCGGGCATCGTGATGAACGCGATTGCGACAAGCATGTACATCGGGGCCGGCTTCGGGCCTGGCCCGCGCGACGGCCTGATGACCGGCATTCACGCCCGGCTGGGATGGTCCATTCGCAGCGTGCGCACCTCAATTGAAGTGTCCGTCCTGCTGATTGGATGCGTGCTTGGCGGCACGTTTGGGGTGGGTACCGTACTGTATGCCCTGACCATTGGCCCGCTTATCCAGCTCTGTCTGCCCTGGTTCCGCCAGAAGCCACGCATTGCGGAAATACCCCAGCCGGAGCGGGTTGTTTAATTTTGCGAAGCGCTCACATGTTTTAACGGCGTCGCTGTGCCAGAATAGGGGCACGATAAACGCGATGCCAGAATGCATGAAAGCTATCACTCTCTATGATGTCGCCCTCCTTGCGGGGGTTTCTTACCAGACCGTTTCCCGCGTCATTAACAACGCGGAACATGTGTCTGCCCGCACGCGAGAAAAGGTGCAGCAGGCGATGGCGGAGCTGCACTACGTTCCAAACCTTCGGGCACAGCAGCTGGCGGGTAAACGCACCCGTACGCTGGGCCTCATCACTACCGACCTGGCCCTGCACGCGCCTTCACAAATTGTGTCGGCGGTCAAATCGCGTGCGGCGGAACAGGGGGCGAGCGTCCTGATTTCCATGGTGGAGCAACCCCGGCAGTGTCAGGCCGCGCTTCAGACGCTGCTGGCACAGCGGGTGGACGCGCTGCTGGTTAATGTGCCGCTTGACGATCCGCACGCCGAAGAACTCAGGGCGCTGGCGTCGCCCGTCCCGGTGTTGTTCCTCGATGTGGCGCCCTCAGCGCGGGTAAACAGCCTCGTGTTTAACGCAGAACAGGGGGCGCGTCTGGGCGTTGAGCATCTGCTTTCACTGGAGCATCGGAATATTGCCCTGCTGAGCGGGCCGGAGAGCTCGGTCTCTGCACGGGCGCGTCTGGCAGGCTGGAAAGCGACGCTGGCGCAGGCGGGTCTTAACGCGGCGGCTGTGGCCTACGGTGACTGGAGCGCGGCCAGCGGTTACGAGAAGGGACACGTGCTGCTGTCGGGTGCGGCATTACCGGATGCGATTCTGGTAGCGAACGATCAGATGGCGCTCGGGGTAATGCGCGCCTGCGCGGAAAAAGGGATTGCGATCCCTGGCCAGCTTTCGGTAGTGGGGTTTGACGATACGGCCGACAGCGCCTGGTTTTCCCCGCCGCTAACGACCATTCGTCAGGCGTTTCGCGAGGCGGGCGAACGCAGCGTGGAGTGGCTGCTGGCGTCTTCCGGGGGCGAAGCGTGCCGGCAGGTTCAGCTGCCGGTGACGCTGGTTACCCGTCATTCCACCGCGCGGCGCAGCTCTAAGCAGGCCGAACGCGAGGATCTGGCGCAGCAGCTCAGAAGCCTGGCACTCCTTGCCGAGCAGATTGCCCGCAAATAAAACTTTGTGATCGGACTCGCTACCCCGCGATTGAACGCTTTACCGTTGCCGGGTGCCAGGGCATGTTAACCAAAATTGTGAGCGCTTCGCAAAGAGGTTACTATGTCCACCACTTCACCGCTGACCCTCAGCGCAATTCTGGCCCGTCGGGACTGGGAAAATCCTGGCGTCACCCAGTGGAACCGTCTGGCCGCACACGCGCCGTTGCACAGCTGGCGCAATGAGCCCTCGGCAAGAGATGACGCCGGATCCGCCAGCAGGCACAGTCTCAATGGGCTATGGCAGTTTAGCTACTTTACCGCGCCGGAGCGGGTTCCTCAGGCATGGGTAACCGAAGATTGCGCGGATGCCGTTGCGATGCCCGTGCCGTCTAACTGGCAGATGCAGGGTTTCGACACGCCCATCTATACCAATGTCACCTATCCCATTCCCGTTAACCCGCCTTTCGTGCCGCAGGAAAACCCGACCGGATGTTACTCGCTCACATTTGAGGTGGATGACGCCTGGCTTCAGAACGGGCAGACCCGCATCATCTTCGACGGCGTGAACTCGGCGTTCCATCTGTGGTGCAACGGGCAGTGGATGGGCTATTCCCAGGATAGCCGGTTGCCCGCCGAATTTGACCTCTCGGTGGCATTACGCCCCGGGCAGAACCGCCTGGCGGTCATGGTATTGCGCTGGTGCGACGGCAGCTATCTTGAAGATCAGGACATGTGGCGCATGAGCGGCATCTTCCGCGATGTAACGCTGCTGCATAAACCCGAGACGCAGATTGCCGATTATCACGTCGTAACGGATCTGAATGCGGAGCTGGACCGCGCGGTGCTGAAGGTGGATGTCACGCTGGCAGGCGCTGGCTTTGCGGACGGCGAGGTGGTCTTTACCCTGTGGCGCAAGGGGGAAAAATGCGCCAGCGTCTCCCGGCAGCCGGGGTCTGCCATTGTTGACGAGCGCGGCAGCTGGGCCGAGCGGCTAACGGCAGCGATCCCCGTCGACCAGCCCGCGCTCTGGAGCGCTGAAACGCCAGAACTGTATCGCCTGACGATTGCGCTTCTTAACCCGCAGGGTGAGGTGCTGGAGGTTGAGGCGTGCGACGTGGGCTTCCGCCGCGTTGAAATCAGCAATGGCCTGCTGAAGCTCAACGGTAAACCGCTGCTGATCCGCGGGGTTAACCGGCACGAGCATCACCCGGAAAACGGTCAGGTGATGGACGAAGCGACCATGCGCCGCGATATCGACATCATGAAGCAGCACAACTTCAACGCCGTGCGCTGCTCGCACTACCCGAACCATCCGCTGTGGTACCGGCTTTGCGACCGCTACGGGCTATACGTCGTTGACGAAGCCAATATCGAAACGCACGGCATGGTACCGATGAGCCGCCTTGCTGACGATCCGCGCTGGCTGCCCGCCATGAGCGAGCGCGTGACCCGCATGGTGCAGCGCGATCGTAACCATCCCTCAATTATCATCTGGTCGCTGGGCAATGAGTCGGGCCACGGCGCGAATCACGATGCGCTGTACCGCTGGCTGAAAACCACCGATCCTACGCGTCCGGTGCAGTATGAAGGCGGCGGCGCGAACACGGCGGCGACCGATATCGTTTGTCCAATGTATGCACGGGTCGATCGGGATCAGCCGTTCCCGGCCGTGCCAAAATGGTCAATCAAGAAATGGATCGGCATGCCGGACGAAACGCGTCCGCTGATCCTCTGTGAATATGCCCACGCGATGGGAAATAGCTTTGGCGGGTTCGCGAAATACTGGGAAGCGTTTCGCAGCCATCCTCGCCTGCAGGGTGGGTTTGTCTGGGACTGGGTCGATCAGGCCCTGACGAAACGGGACGAAAAGGGCAATACGTTCTGGGCCTACGGCGGAGACTTCGGGGATAAGCCGAACGATCGGCAGTTCTGTCTTAACGGGCTGGTATTCCCCGACCGCACGCCGCACCCGGCGCTGTACGAGGCGCAGCGCGCCCAGCAGTTCTTTACCTTTACGCGGGTCAGCACCTCTCCGCTGGTGATTGAGGTGCAAAGCGGCTACCTGTTCCGCTACACCGATAACGAAGTGCTGAACTGGACGGTCGCCCGCGACGGGGACGTACTCGCTGCGGGCGAGGTGACGCTCTCGATGGCGCCTGAAGGTACCCAGCGTCTGGAGATTGACCTGCCGGCGCTGAACGCCGGGCCGGGTGAGGTCTGGCTGAACGTTGAAGTACGCCAGCCGCGGGCAACGCCGTGGTCTCCGGCTGACCATCGCTGCGCGTGGGAGCAGTGGCCGCTTCCGGTTCCACTCTTTATTGCTCCGCCAGCCCCGGCGGGCGAACCTCCAGTGTTAACGCAAACCGATCGCATCCTGGAGATCGCCCATCGTCAACAGCGCTGGCAGTTCGATCGTGCAACCGGAAACCTGTCCCAATGGTGGCGAAACGGCGTTGAAACGCTCCTTTCACCTCTGGCGGATAACGTCAGCCGCGCGCCGCTGGATAACGACATTGGCGTGAGTGAAGCGACGCAGATCGATCCGAACGCCTGGGTTGAACGCTGGAAAGCGGCGGGCATGTACGATCTCACCTCGCGCGTTCTGCACTGTGAGGCACAGCAGCACACAGGCGACGTGGTGGTTACAACCCAGCACGCGCTTGAGTATCGCGGCAAAGCCCTGTTCATGAGCCGTAAAGTCTGGCGGGTAGACGAACGGGGCGTTCTGCATGGCGATATTCAGATTGATGTTGCGTCTGATATCCCTGAACCCGCGCGCGTTGGCCTGAGCGTTCATCTTGCCGAAACGCCGGAAAACGTTCATTGGCTGGGGCTGGGGCCGCATGAAAACTACCCGGACAGAAAGCTGGCGGCGCAGCAGGGTCGCTGGACATTACCTCTCGAGGACATGCACACGCCGTATATCTTCCCGACGGAAAATGGTTTGCGCTGTGAAACCCGGGAACTTGTGGTGGGAACGCATCAGCTGAACGGCCGGTTCCATTTCTCGGTGAGCCGCTACGGCCAGCAGCAGCTGCGTGAGACAACCCATCATCATCTGCTGCGCAAGGAGCCGGGATGCTGGCTCAATCTCGATGCGTTCCATATGGGCGTGGGAGGCGACGACTCCTGGAGCCCCAGCGTCTCGCCGGAATTCCTCCTGCAGACACGCCAGCTTCGCTATACCTTCAGCTGGCAGCAGAACCCTTAACTGACCATGAAGATGCGGCCACAGAGCGTGGCCGCAGTCTTACGCCAGAATGCCGCTCAGGCCATGCAGGCTCATGTAAATCCCTACTACGGTAATCAGCGCAGCGGAGATCCACGGCGCTTTACGGGAGAATTCGCTAAACCCGGGCCAGCGTTTGGTCGCGTGCTTGAGGCTTAAGGCGGCAATCGCGCCGGAAGCGACCAGCGTTAACGCCAGACCAATACTGAAGCTGAACACCAGCGTCGCGCCGAGGGCTAAATGCTTCAGCTGCAGGCAGATCAGCAGCACGGTGATGGACGCCGGACAGGGGATAAGCCCGCCGGTCAGGCCAAACATCACGATCTGTCCGGTGGTGACATTTTGACCGCTGAAGCGCCGGTTAATATCCTGCGCGTGAGCGCGCTGGTGGGCATCCTGCCACTCTTCTTCAACCAGCGTGTGTTCGTGGTGATGATGATCATGATGGTGGTCATGGTGGTGATCATGGTCGTGATGATGACGATCGTGCGGCTGGCTCTCTTTCCAGGTTCGCCACGCCATCCACAGGGCGATCGCAACGATCAGCATCCCGGAGATCAGCTGGAACCAGGGTTCGGACGTGTGTGCATCCCAGCCCCGACCAAACCATAATCCCGCCATCGCAACGAGCCAGACCACCGCCGTATGGGAGAGCGTGGCCGCCAGGCCGAGCAGCACCGCCTGTTTCAGCGTGCCTCGGATGGCAACAATAAAGGCGGCCATCATTGTTTTTGAATGGCCCGGTTCCAGGCCATGTAGCGCACCGAGCAGGATAGCGCTGGGAACAAACAGCCAGGCATTGCCCTGCTGAAGGAGTGAAGCAAAATCGGTCATGGGAAATTCCGGAGTGGAAAGCGTGCGGAGATACTACTCCCCCCCAGTAGTTCAATACTACCCCCCAGTAGAAAAATACTCAGGGGGAGTAGAGCGTGATATGCTTTAAAAGCCAAAAAATAAGGGATACAGAGATGTCACATACCGTTCGAGACAAGAAGATGTTACTGACTCGCCTGAAGAAAATTCAGGGGCAGAGCACCGCGCTGGAAAAAATGCTCAACAGCGATCACGAATGCGCCGAGGTGTTACAGCAGCTGGCGGCGATCCGCGGGGCGGTGAATGGCATGATGATGCAGGTGATCGAAGGGCATTTAACCGATCATGTGGTGAAAGAGCCTGAAGAAGCGCAGCGTGAAGCCGATCTTGGCGTGGTGTTACGGGTGATGAAATCCTATCTTAAGTAGAATGCATGCCGAGGTTATTTTCTGCCCAAAGAATAAATTCCGTCTTTGGCAGCGCTTTACTGTAAAACCATCCCTGACCGTACTGCACGCCGTGGCGGTGTAGCCAGGCGAGTTGCCCTGCGGTTTCGACGCCCTCCGCTACCATCGCCAGCTTCAGCGACTTCGCTATTTCAATGATGTGCGGCGTCACGTTTTTATATTCCAGCGCATCCACGAACGACTTATCGATTTTTAGCGTGTCGACGTCCAGATCCTGCAGATAGCTCAGGCTGGAATAGCCCGTGCCAAAATCATCAATATAGACAGGGTGGCCCGCACGACGGAATGCGGCGATAGCCGGTGCGCTAATTTTGGGATCGGCAAAACCGCGCTCGGTGAGCTCCAGGGCGATCTGTCTGGGATGGATTTGCCATTTATTCAGGAGCTGACTCAGCAGCGGCGGCAGGATGCCGGAGGTTAAATCGGCAGGGGCGAGGTTAATGGAGATATGCTGATCCGGATGGCGCTGCAGCCAGTGGCCCATATCTTCAAACACCTTTTCGATGACGAGCTGCGTGAGCTGCGAGATGAGCCCCGTTTGCTCGGCAAGGGGGACAAAAATATCCGGCGAAAGACTGCTTCCGTCTGGCTGCGGCCAGCGCGTCAGCGCCTCAGCGCCCACAATTTTTCCACTACAGAGCGCTACGATGGGCTGATAGTGCACCACAAAATCCCGGCTGTTAATGGCGTCAAGCAGGCGATTGCGCGGCGACTGGATACGCCGCAGGATCCGCAGGACAAACAGTGCGGCGAGCAGGCTTATCAACATGCCGAACGGTAACCAGAAAAGAAGCTGTCGGTGCCAGGTTTCAGCGAGCGGTTTGAGCGTTGCCCATGCGACGACGGTAAACCCAAGCTCAGGTACAGACTTCATGACGTACATTGAACCGTTGTACTGCACGCTTTTCACACCCCGCTCCTGAACCATGTCGCGGATGTGAGAGTCGAGCTTGCTGCTGCTGGCGAATATGCGGTGCGTTGCGCTTCCTACCAGGGCGGCATCAATCGCAATCTCGCCGAAAGGGATCACGTCCACCAGCGAGGCAGGATCGACCATCACAAGGTAGTTGCCTTTTCCCAGCACCGCCATGTAGCGGTTAAACCCAAGATCGTTCTGGGTGGTCAGCCAGGCGCTGTAACCATCTTCGGTAATGCGCATCGGAGGGGGGAAAGGGGACGCATGACTGGTTTGCTCCAGGGAAGAGCAGAGCGGTCGAAGGTTGTCGATATAAATCACTTCCTGGACATATCGCCACGAGAAAGCAACCCGGCGCATCTCCCTTAATTGCAAAGGGCTACACGGCACGCCGTCAAAGGCCTGCAGGTGATCGAGCGCTTCTTTTGCCTGATCCACAACCCTGTCGGTGCGTACCAGCACGCGGGAGGCATAGTTATCCAGCGCATCGGCAAATTTATCTTCAGCCTGGCGGTGGGCCAGCCAGATGCTCAGGCAAATGGGGACCAGCACAGAAAAGATAAGTACGCCAGTCACCAGACTGACCAGATGTCGGGTTTTCATGCTGTCGTGTCCTTCCTCGTATACCCGTTCCTGGGCATTGAGTTCCCTGCCTGAAGAGAAAGATTTTACCGCGAAATGATATAGTTATAGCACGTGGGTGGCGTGGTTTTCATTTTATCTAAGGTAAATCAGAAAATAACGTCAGAAGAGAGGGGTTGTTTTTTCAACCTCGCCTGGATATTATTTTGTTATGTTATAACAAAACACAAAGGATTTACGATGAAACCCGATATCCACCCAGCCTATCGCACCGTGGTATTCCACGACACCAGCGCGAATGAATACTTTAAAGTCGGCTCAACCATTAAAACCGACCGCGAAATTGAACTCGACGGTGAAACGTATCCGTACATCACCATCGAGGTTTCTTCAAAATCGCACCCGTTTTATACCGGTAAGCAGAAAACGTTCTCGACGGACGGCAGTGCAGCACGCTTCCGCAAGCGTTTTGGCGGCTTTCTCAATGCGAAGCGGGGCTAACCATGCAGGTACTTAACTCATTACGCAGTGCAAAGCAGCGTCACCCGGATTGCCAGATAGTCAAACGCAAGGGACGCTTATACGTGATTTGCAAATCTAATCCGCGCTTTAAGGCGGTTCAGGGACGTAAAAAAAGACGCTAAACGCGCGTTTCTCGCCAGCTTTCCAGGGCTCTTTTCTGTTTGCCATCGGCAGTAAAATTGTCGGTGGCAAGCCAGCTTTCAAAGGCGCTCGCCAGCGCAGGCCACTCTTTGTCGAGGATCGAAAACCAGTCGGTATCCCGGTTACGGCCTTTTATCACCAGCGCCTGACGAAAGCGCCCCTCAAACTGAAAGCCCAGACGCAGCGCCGCTTTGCGGGAAGGCTCGTTCAGGCTATTGCACTTCCATTCATAACGCCGATACCCCAGGGTATCGAACACGTATCGCATCAGCAGATACTGCGCTTCTGTCGACCCTGGCGTGCGGCTTAACAGAGGAGAGAAGTGAACGTGCCCCACTTCCACGACCCCATTTTTAGGGTCGATCCGCATCAGAGACAGCGTCCCGACAGGAGACTGGGTCCGGTTATCCATCACGGTAAAGTGGATGGGATCGGATAACTCACTTACGCTCGCCACCCATTCGGCAAACTCCTCTGCGGTGGCATCGGGTTCACGCAATAGCCACGTCCAGCTGCGGGTATCTTCGGCCAGGGAATACGCAGAGAACAGCGCGCGGGCATGCTCCACACGCAGCGGCTCAAGCCGACAATAGTGACCCTGAAGGACCACCCGGGATGGGTGTTGACGAGGCTGCCAGTCGATAAGGGCTTCGCCTACGGGCTGTCCAAACGCATTGAATGTATTCATCTTTATTTCCATGACGTTGAAAAGATCTCCAGATTAGAGAATTGCTGGTTCCTTAAAAAGAACCACCAGGCTATGTTTTTCTGGTACCACAAGGAGGGAAGATGAATATACCCGGTGATGAGCTTTACACTTTGCTCCATGCTGCGCTGAAAAAGCGTGGGCAGGAGACGCTCCAGCGCGCGCTCTATCTCGCTTTGCGGGAGGCCATACTGGGCGGAAGGCTTCGGTCCGGCAGCCAGCTGCCCGGCTCGCGAACGCTGGCGCAGCAGATCGCGGTTTCCCGAAACACCGTCAATGCGGCGCTGGACCAGCTCACGCTCGAAGGCTATTTGCTGCGTAACCGTCAGGGGACGCGGGTGGGGCAATTCGCTCATCGTACGATTGCCCGGGCATTGCCGGATCCTGACGTCAGGCTGACAAAACGGGTCGCCCTGCTGCCCGCGCCTGTGCCGCGCGACACCCCGGTGATGGCGTTTACGCCGGGAACGCCTGCCATTAACTATTTCCCCTTGCCGCTGTGGCGGCGATTGTACGATCGCGTCCTGCGCGAGGAGGGAAGTGCCCTGTTAGGCTATGGCGACCCGGCCGGCGAGCCGTCGCTGCGGGCGGCGATTGCGCGGCATCTCGCCCTGTCCCGCGGTATCGACTGCGACGCCAGCCAGATTGTAATCACGGAAGGAGCGCTGGAGGGCGTCAATCTCTGCACGATGCTGTTAAGCGAGCCTGGCGATGTCGCCTGGGTAGAAAACCCCGGCTATAGCGGGGCAAAGAGTGCGTTTGTTAAAACCGGCCTGGCAATGACGGGGATACCGGTTGATGACGAGGGAATGTGCTGGGAAGGGGTGAATTCGCCCGCTCCTTCACTGATTTTTACCTCACCTTCGCATCAGTTCCCTTACGGGAGCGTGCTCAGCGCGCGGCGGCGGCTGGCGCTGCTGGAGCTGGCCCGGCAGCACAACGCGTGGATCATTGAAGACGATTACGACAGCGAGTTCCGCTATGCCGGTGAGCCCGTACCGGCGATGCTGGGAATGGTCAACAATGCGCCCGTTGTGTATCTGGGGACGTTCAGTAAAACGCTTTTTCCATCGCTCAGAATGGGGTTCATGGTGTTACCGCCAGCGCTGGCGAAAGCGGCTCGCCCGGCCATCGGCTCGCTGTTGCGCGGGGGGCATCGTGCGGAGCAGCGTACCCTGGCGCTGTTCATTGAGGAAGGTCATTACGCCCGTCATCTTGCCGCCATGCGTCGGCTCTACCGTAAACGCTACCGCCAGCTGCGGGAGGTGCTGAGCGCAGAGCTTCATTCTCCGCACCGCATTCTGGCAGGCGAAGGGGGAATGCATCTGGCGCTGGCGATAGACGATATTGACGACCAGAGGCTGGTGGAGCAGGCGAGGGCGTTTCAGCTGGCACCCGCTGCGCTGAGCGGGTACTACCTGGAGGCGAAGCAGGGGCAAACCGGTCTGGTTTTAGGTTACGGCAATACCTCTGCTTCTCAGTTTGCGCCGGGGATCCGACGTCTGCAGGCGTTAATTACGCGGCAGCAGGGCGGGAAAGGGTAAAGACATCATAGAAAGAGAGCTGACCTTTGGTGGAGACCATTTTCTGCAGCTTCTCTTTTTGCCCGGCTTCAACCGCCGGAGAGTGCATGATGCTTTCGATCAGCTCCTCGGGCACGTAACGCGTGTTGTACCATTCGCCGTTGTAGCAGACCCGGAAATCGAGCACGTCGATATCTTCGTAACGGTAGCGCGGATTCACGTCGAAAAAGAAAAAGGCGTTAAAGACGACAAACAGTACAACCAGCAGCCAGACGGAGTCCACCAGCGTTTCGGACTTCAGCATCACAATAAGCGTCGCCAGCCAGGCGGCATACATGGCGACAAACAGTCCCGGATGTTTGCGAATAAAGCTAATGCTAAAGCGCGGGCGATTGTCGCGCTTTTCGCGGAGGTTGAGATCGTCGATGGTGGCGGTAAGCAGGCGCTGTATCTCGGTCATTATTTGCCTTCATGAGAGTTGACAATACAGGGTGTCTGCCAATTTTAGGGGAGCCATCAGGCTGAAAAAAGTAACAGTCTGGCGCTAAAATACTATAACAGTTGACTCCCCGGAACCTCACAGCGTTTTGATGATTTTTGCCGGGTTGCCGCCTACGACGACGTTAGCCGGGACGTCTTTCGTCACGACGGCGCCGGAGGCCACCACCACATTATCACCAATGGTGACGCCAGGGTTAATGACCGCCCGGCCGCCAATCCAGACGTTATTTCCTATATTGACCGGTTTTCCAAACTCCACGCCGCTGTTTCGTTCTTCCGCGTCCACGGGATGGGTAGCCGTATAAATATGAACACCCGGCGCGAGCATGCAGTTATCGCCAATATGAACAGGGCAGACGTCCAGCATTACGCAGTCGAAGTTAGCGTAAAAGTTTTTGCCCAGATAAATGTTATATCCATAGTCGCAGCGGAAGCTCGGTTCTATATAAGCGCCTGCGCTTTGTCCCAGAAGTTCCGCCAGAATGTTCTGGCGTTCTGTTTTTTCATCAGGCGCGGTGTGGTTATAGCGATATACCAGATGGCGGGCCCGCAGTCGGTCGGCCCGTAACGTCTCATCGCCGGGGCGGTAATGTTCACCGGCAATCATTTTCTGTTTTTCTAAGCTCATTGGAAACCTCGCTGGATGTGATTACCGCAGGGTAATCGGAACAAGCCAGGAGGGGAACGTTCCCGAAAAGCCGATGTGACCATTGTCACAACATTGATGCTGCTGAACACGTTTTACACGGAGACCTGGCTTACGCACAGGGAGCATAACGGGATAGGTAAATACTCAGAACGAGGCGTAGAACTCTACAGACACCCTTCAAAGATTAACGGACAAATTTCCACACAGAAGTAGGGATTTTGTCATACAGCTTATTCATTGTCAGCTCGGCAAGACGATGGTCAGCGGCTGAATAAAATACCGCCAGTTCATTATCCGAAAGCTCGTATTTATTCTTTTCAATGACGCGCTCGAGCGTGTCAATTGACTGACAACGTCGTAAGCGCATCAAATAATCGATTTTTGTGAGTGGTTTATCAGACATAAATTCACCTTAGTAATTGTAATAATTTTAACAGGAAAGACTAACCGGGTTAGCTCTGCTCACGTTGACGAAACAGCGGAATAGCCGATTTCCCGATTTACGCCATTTTTGCAAGTCCTGGGCGTTAATGCCGTAACTGCTGAACAACATAAAGGTGTCGTCCAGGTATTCATCAATTTGCTCAATGAGCTTATTATCTTCATTGTACTTAATTTTATAATTAAGTGCGAAGGTTGCGATATGCTCTATCAGCTCATTCAACTGTAAATTGATGGCAGACGTTGGGTCGTTTACCCAGCCATGGTTACTTTCATCAAGATTGGCAAGGCAGTCATGGTACAAGGATTCGCAGAGAAATTTCAACTGCGCGATATCATGCCTTTTTGGCGAGTACTCGTCCATAGCGCATCCCCTTCTGAGTGATTTCTTACTCACCGAACATCATTGTCGGGATGGATACAACTGACTTAGCTACATGAGTGCTGTGTTCCTGATAACCTAACTATAAGCCACTCCTTCCTGGATTTCACCGCGCTATTACGAAAAATTACAAATAAAACCGCAGGCTGGGAGCGTGAACGCAAATGGTCACCCTGGACTCAACGTTTTTATCCAAATTAACGACGGGGTTTTATCGCTTCCTTACGTTTCATCGGCTTAGCAAAAATGATGAGAAAAGTTCAGATTCAGACTTATCTTTGTAAGAACTTCTTATTAGGAATATTCCTAATACCTTAAGCGGGGAAATGAAATTAAAAAAATCCTGAATTCACCGATTAAGTTATCAGTTAATTATGATATGTCTATTTAAGATGGCAGAAAATAAATAGAGCCACAATAAGCGTAATTTATGATTTTTTCTGAAAATGAAAAAGGCCGCTAATGCGGCCTTTTTATGATGTGAAACCGGTATCAGTGAGGTTCTACCGAATGACTGTGTTCAACATCTTCATTCTTGCGGCTAAAGCGGCGGCGAACCACCACGAAGAACACCGGTACGAAGAAGATAGCCAGTACGGTCGCGGTAACCATACCGCCCATCACGCCTGTACCTACTGCGTTCTGCGCGCCGGAGCCCGCACCGGAGCTGATAACCAGCGGCAGTACGCCGAGGATAAACGCCAGCGACGTCATCAGGATTGGGCGCAGACGCATACGAACCGCCTCAAGCGTCGCCTCAATAAGGCCTTTGCCTTCTTTCTCCATCAGATCTTTGGCGAATTCAACGATAAGTATCGCGTTCTTCGCCGACAAGCCAATGGTTGTCAGCAGGCCTACCTGGAAGTAAACGTCGTTGGTCAGTCCACGGAACGTTGCCGCAAGCAGCGCACCGATAACCCCGAGTGGAACCACCAGCATAACGGAGAACGGAATCGACCAGCTCTCGTACAGTGCCGCCAGACACAGGAAGACTACAATCAGTGAAATGGCGTACAGAGCAGGGGCCTGGTTACCGGACAGACGTTCCTGATAGGACATACCGGTCCAGTCGTAGCCGATACCCGCAGGCAGTTTGCTTGCCAGCTCTTCCATCAGGTTCATGGCTTCACCGGTGCTTCGGCCCGGAGCAGCCTGACCCAGGATCTCCATCGATGGCAGACCGTTATAGCGTTCCAGACGCGGTGAACCGTATTCCCAGCGCGACGTTGAGAACGCCGAGAACGGAACCATCTGACCATTGCTGCCGCGCACGAACCAGCTGTTGATATCGTTCGGCAACATACGGTACTGCGCCTCTGACATCACGTACACTTTCTTCACGCGACCGCGGTCGATGAAGTCGTTAACGTAGCTACCGCCCCAGGCCGCGCCCAGCGTGGTGTTGATGTCACTGATGGATACGCCCAGCGCCTGGGCTTTTTCCTGGTCGATATCGATCTTGTACTGCGGCGTATCTTCCAGGCCGTTTGGACGCACGCCAACCAGCAGGTCAGGGTGTTTAGCGACTTCACCAAACAGCTGGTTACGCGCCTGCGTCAGTTTTTCGTGACCCAGACCGCCCTGGTCAATCAGCTGGAAGTCGAAGCCGGTTGCGGTACCCAGTTCAACAATCGCTGGCAGGTTAAAGGCGAAGACCATCGCATCTTTAATCTGCGAGAAGGTGCCCATTGCACGGCCGGTGATGGCTTCAACCTTGTTCTTTTCGCCCGGACGTTCAGACCAGTCTTTCAGAGAAACGAAGGCAATACCGGTGTTCTGACCACGACCCGCAAAGCCAAAGCCGTTAACCGCAAACACGGATTCAACGTTGTCTTTCTCTTTGGTGAGATAGTAGTCCGTCACTTCATCCAGCACTTTCTGGGTACGCTCTTGCGAGGCACCCGCCGGAAGCTGTGCCATCGTCAGGAACACGCCCTGGTCTTCATCTGGCAGGAACGAGCTTGGCAGACGAACGAACAGGAAGGCCATGCCCACCACGATGATGATATAGAGCAGCAGGTAACGACCGGTGCTGCGCAGGATGTTACCCACGCTGTCGGTGTAGTGGTGCGTGCTCTTATCGAACATGCGGTTAAACCAGCCGAAGAACCCTTTATGCTCGCCGTGACCGCCTTTCTGAATCGGCTTCAGCATGGTGGCACACAGGGCAGGGGTCAGGATCAACGCCACCAGCACCGACAGCGCCATCGCGGAAACGATGGTAATAGAGAACTGACGGTAAATCGCACCGGTGGATCCCCCGAAGAAGGCCATCGGGATAAATACCGCAGACAGCACCATCGCGATACCGACCAGCGCGCCCTGGATCTGGCCCATTGATTTACGGGTCGCTTCCTTCGGCGGCAGACCTTCCTCCGCCATGACGCGCTCGACGTTCTCGACCACGACGATGGCGTCATCCACCAGCAGGCCGATGGCGAGCACCATCCCGAACATCGTCAGGGTGTTTATCGAGTAGCCGAATATCGACAGGATCGCAAAGGTCCCGAGCAGAACAACCGGCACGGCAATCGTTGGGATAAGCGTCGCGCGGAAGTTTTGCAGGAACAGGTACATCACCAGGAATACCAGGATGATCGCCTCAACCAGCGTCTTAACCACTTCGTGAATCGAGATTTTTACGAACGGCGTGGTGTCGTACGGGTAAACGATTTTCAGACCTGACGGGAAGAACGGTTCCATCTTCTTCAGCTCTGCGCGGATCGCCGTGGCGGTGTCCAGGGCGTTAGCGCCTGTCGCCAGTTTGATACCCAGACCGGAAGCCGGTTTACCGTTAAACTTCGCGATGATGTCGTAGTTCTCACCGCCCAGCTCAACTTTCGCCACGTCGCGCAGGCGAACCTGCGAACCGTCCTGATTCACTTTCAGCAGAATTTTGCTGAACTCATCGGCAGAGGTCAGACGGGTCTGCGCGATGATCGAGGCGTTAAGCTGCTGGCCTTTCACCGGCGGCGTACCGCCGAGCTGACCGGCCGCTACCTGGGCGTTCTGCGCTTTAATCGCGCTGATCACGTCAACCGGCGTCAGCTGGAAGTTGTTCAGCTTGTTCGGATCCATCCAGATACGCATCGCGTACTGGGAACCGAACAGCTGCACGTCACCCACACCGGAAGTACGGCTGATGGCGTCCTTCATGTTGGCGCCCACGTAGTCGGAAATATCCTCCTGCGTCATGGTGCCGTTGGTGTTGATAACGCCGACAACCATCAGGAAGCTACTGGACGATTTCTCAACGCTCACACCCTGCTGTTGAACTTCCTGCGGCAGCAAAGGCATTGCCAGCTGCAGTTTGTTCTGCACCTGAACCTGCGCAATGTCAGCATCCGTACCTGACTGGAAGGTCAGGGTGATCTGAACCGTACCGGTGGAGTCACTGTTTGAGGACATGTACATCAGGTTATCGATACCGTTCATGTTCTGTTCGATAACCTGGGTGACGGTATCCTGCACCGTTTTCGCATCAGCCCCCGGGTAGGTTGCGGAAATTGTCACCGCCGGTGGCGCAATCGTTGGATATTGCGCGACAGGCAGCTTCAGGATCGCAAGTCCCCCGGCCAGCATGATGATAATGGCGATCACCCACGCAAATATGGGGCGATCGATAAAGAAATTAGGCATGTCTTAACGGCTCCTGTTTAAGTTAAGACTTGGTTTGTTCTGACTGGCCAGCGGCCGAAGCTTGTTGTTTATCGTCAGATTTCACTTCCTGTGCTTTAACCTGCGCGCCAGGACGAACTTTTTGCAAACCAGTAACAATCACGCGATCGCCATCTTTCAGACCTTCCGTCACCAGCCATTTATCGCCAATCGCCTGGGTGGCGGTGATATTGCGCGTTTCGACTTTGTCATCAGCCCCAACAACCAGCGCGCTCGCATCGCCGCGTGGCGTACGGGTCACACCCTGCTGTGGAACCAGAAGTGCGGTTGGATTCGTTCCTTCTTCCAGACGTGCGCGAACGAACATACCTGGCAGCAGATTTTTGTCAGGGTTCGGGAAAATCGCACGTAAGGTGATGGAACCGGTGGTCTGGTCGACCGTCACGTCAGAGAATTCCAGCGTACCTTCCTGCGGGAACTTGATACCGTCGTTGGTAATCAACTCCACTTTGGCTTTGCCGTTTTCCTGTTTCAGGGTGCCGTTAGCCAGCTCCTGTTTCAGGCGCAGGAAATCGTTGCTGGACTGCGTCACGTCAACGTAGATCGGATCAAGCTGCTGCACGGTTGCCAGCGCATTGGTCTGACCGTTCTGCACCAGCGCCCCTTCCGTGACGGAAGACTTACCAATACGACCGCTGATAGGGGAGGTCACTTTGGTATAGGCCAGGTTAATGCGCGCGGTTTCGACGGCCGCTTTGGCTGCCACTACGGCCGCGTTAGCCTGCTGTGCATCGGCCAGAGCGGTATCGTAATCCTGTTGGCTGATGTACTTGGTACCGAGCAGCTTTTGGTAGCGGTTCAACGTCAGCTGAGCAATTTTGGCCGCGGCTTGTGCTTTCGCCAGATCACCTTTCGCACTTTCATAAGAGGCCTGATAGGTTGCTGGATCAATCTGATACAGAGACTCACCGGCTTTCACATCACCGCCTTCGGTGAAGTTACGCTTCAGGATAATGCCGCTAACCTGAGGACGCACTTCCGCAATGCGGTAAGCATTGGTACGGCCTGGTAATTCGGTGGTGATTTGTAGAGGTTCAGATTTGAGCGTCACGACGCCTACTTCTGGCGCCTGCTGAGCTCCTTGTTGAGCTGGTTTGTCGTCACATCCTGTTAGCGCTAAGCTGCCTGAGAGCATCAGAACGACCGCCAGAGGCGTTAACCCTCTGTTTTTGTTCATATGTAAACCTCGAGTGTCCGATTTCAAATTGATCAAGGGTCCTGAGTCTAAAAACCCATTGCTGCGTTTATATTATCGTCATGCTATGGTACATACATTCACAAATGTATGTAAATCTGACTCCTGTAAATTCACCCACCTATGGCACGAAAAACTAAACAACAAGCGCTGGAAACCCGACAACACATTCTGGATGTGGCAATACGTTTGTTCTCGCAGCAGGGTGTTTCATCCACCTCGCTGGCGCAGATTGCTCAGGCTGCCGGTGTGACGCGAGGAGCGATTTACTGGCATTTTAAAGATAAGTCAGATCTGTTCAGTGAAATCTGGGAGCTTTCAGAGTCCAGCATTAGCGATCTAGAGAGTGAGTATCGGGCAAAATTCCCTGACGATCCACTCTCAGTATTGAGAGAAATATTAGTATATATCCTTGAAGCAACGGTAGTTGAAGAACGTCGCAGATTAATGATGGAGATTATTTTTCATAAATGCGAGTTCGTGGGCGAGATGGCGGTGGTGCAGCAGGCGCAACGCAGCCTTAGCCTGGAGAGCTATGATCGTATTGAACAGAACCTGAACCTGTGTATGCAGGCAAAACTATTACCGGCCAATCTCTTGACCCGACGGGCGGCAATCCTGATGCGCAGCTACATTTCAGGTCTGATGGAAAACTGGCTTTTCGCGCCGCAATCCTTTGACCTCAAAGAGGAAGCCCGCAGCTACGTGGCGATTTTACTGGAAATGCTACAGCTCTGCCCCACGCTGCGCAGCGACGCGCCTTCGCTAACGGCCTGATCCCTTTCCAGGATTTATCTCAGAGGATAACGTTCGCGCTATTCTGCTTTCGGCGAGCGTGATATTCTTCACGCCGGACTATTTTCGGTCATCTTCTGACATCATTCATAACTATGCTGCCCATCAATCGCTCGCAACATCCTGTTTTTGCATTGCTCTTTGCGATGCTGTTTTTCTTCGCCACGGCGCCGCTGACCTGGGCCCGCGCCGATAACAGCAACGATATTCCCTCGCGCGGCGATGTTCAGTCGCAGCTCGACACGCTGAACAAACAAAAAGATCTCTCTCCTCAGGATAAGCTCATCCAGCAGGATCTGACGGAAACGCTGGAAACGCTGGATAAAATTGAACGCGTCAAAGCAGAAACTGCCCAGCTTCGACAGAAGGTGGCGCAGGCGCCTGAAAATATGCGCAAAGCGACGGAATCGCTGAACGCCCTGAGCGACGTCGATAACGATACCGAAACGCGCAAGACGCTCTCAACGCTCTCCTTACGCCAGCTTGAGTCTCGCGTCGCGCAGCTGCTCGACGACCTGCAAACCGCGCAGTCAGATCTCGCAACCTATAACAGCCAGCTTGTCTCGCTGCAGACCCAGCCCGAGCGCGTGCAAAACGCGATGTACGCCGCGTCTCAGCAGCTGCAGCAAATTCGTAACCGTCTGAACGGCACGACGGTAGGCGAAGGCACGCTGCGCCCGACGCAGCAAACCCTGCTGCTGGTTCAGCAGACCTTGCTCAATGCGCAAATCGAACAGCAGCGTAAAAGCCTGGAAGGGAATACGGTGCTGCAGGACACGCTTCAGAAACAGCGTGATTACGTCACCGCGAACATTAATCGCCTGGAACACCAGCTTCAGCTGTTGCAGGAGGCGGTAAACAGCAAACGCCTGACCCTGACGGAAAAAACCGCCCAGGAGGCCGTATCGCCTGACGAAACCGCCCGTATTCAGGCGAATCCGCTGGTGAAACAGGAGCTCGAGGCCAACCACCAGCTTAGCCAGCGCCTGATACTGGCGACGGAAAACGGTAACTCGCTGGTTCAGCAAAATATTAAAGTGAAGAACTGGCTGGATCGCGCGCTGCAGGCTGAACGCAACATCAAAGAGCAGATTGCGGTTCTGAAGGGCAGCCTCCTGCTGTCGCGTATTCTCTACCAGCAGCAGCAGACGCTCCCGTCCGCCGATGAGCTGGAGGACATGACCAACCGCATTGCGGATTTACGTCTGGAACAGTTTGACGTCAACCAGCAGCGCGATGCCCTTTTCCAGAGCGATACCTTTGTCGCCAAAATTGAAGAGGGGCATTCCAGCGACGTGAACCCGGAAGTGCACGACGCGCTGCTCCAGGTCGTCGATATGCGTCGCGAGCTGCTGGACCAGCTCAACAAACAGCTGGGCAACCAGCTGATGATGGCCATTAACCTGCAAATCAACCAGCAGCAGCTGGTGAGTGTCTCGAAAAGCCTGCAGGAGATCCTGACCCAGCAGATTTTCTGGGTGAACAGCAACAAGCCGATGGACTGGGACTGGGTCAAATCCTTCCCGGAGACGCTGAAAACGCAGATCAAGAGCATGAAGATCACCGTAAACTGGGAGAAAGCCTGGCCTGCGGTGACGATTGCCTTGCTGGCGGGATTACCGCTGCTGCTGATTGCCGGCCTGATCCGCTGGCGTCTGGGCTGGCTGAAAAAATATCAGGCGAAGCTGGCCTCCGAAGTGGGGCAGCTGCGCAACGATAGCCAGCTCCATACGCCAAAAGCGATTCTGCTCGATCTCATCCGCGCCCTGCCGGTGTGCCTGATAATCCTGGCCGTGGGCCTGATTCTGCTTACCATGCAGCTCAACGTCAGCGATCTGCTGTGGGCGTTCAGTAAAAAACTGGCGCTGTTCTGGCTGGTCTTTGGCGTGTGCTGGAAGGTGCTGGAAAAAGACGGCGTGGCGGTGCGTCATTTCAACATGCCTGCGCAGCTGACCAGCCACTGGCGTCGTCAGATTGTGCGCATCAGCCTGGCGCTCCTGCCGCTGCACTTCTGGTCGGTTGTCTCTGAGCTTTCTCCGCTGCACCTGATGGATGACGTGCTGGGCCAGCTGGTTATCCTGCTGAACCTGCTGCTGATTGCGATCCTGATGTGGCCGATGTGCCGCGACAGCTGGCGTGATAAAGAGTCCCACAATATTCGCCTGGCCACCGTGACGGTGCTGGCGATCATTCCGCTGGCGCTGATGGTGCTGACGGCAACGGGCTACTTCTACACCACGCTGCGCCTGTCCGGGCGCTGGATTGAAACGGTCTATCTGGTGATCGTCTGGAACCTGCTCTATCAGACCGTGCTGCGTGGCCTGAGCGTGGCGGCCCGCCGCATCGCCTATCGTCGTGCTATCGCGCGTCGTCAGCATCAGGTGAAAGAGGGGGCCGAGGGCGCGGAGCCGCAGGAAGAGCCGACCATCGCCCTGGAGCAGGTTAACCAGCAGACGCTGCGTATTACCATGCTGGTGATGATCGCCCTGTTTGCGGTGATGTTCTGGGCTATCTGGTCCGATCTTATTACCGTTTTCGCCTATCTCGACAGTATTACCCTCTGGCAATACAACGGTACCGAAGCGGGCGCGGCGGTCATGAAAAGCGTGACCATGGGCAGCCTGCTGTTTGCGCTGGTGTCGTCGGTGGTGGCCTGGGCGCTGATTCGCAACCTGCCTGGCCTGCTCGAAGTGCTGCTCCTGTCACGTCTGAATCTTCGCCAGGGGGCGTCCTACGCCATTACTACGATCCTCAACTACGTGATCATTATTGTTGGGGCGATGACGGTCTTTGGCTCGCTTGGCGTTTCGTGGGATAAACTGCAGTGGCTGGCGGCCGCCCTCTCGGTCGGTCTTGGTTTTGGCCTGCAGGAGATCTTCGGTAACTTTGTGTCCGGCCTGATCATCCTGTTCGAACGCCCGGTACGAATCGGCGATACCGTCACCATCGGCACCTTCTCCGGTACGGTCAGCAAGATCCGCATTCGTGCCACCACCATCACCGACTTCGATCGCAAAGAGGTGATCATCCCGAACAAAGCGTTCGTGACCGAGCGTCTGATCAACTGGTCGCTTTCCGATACGGTGACGCGCGTGGTGATCCGCCTGGGCGTAGCCTATGGATCGGATCTGGAGAAGGTGAAAGAGGTGCTGCTCAAGGCGGCGTCAGAACATCCGAAAGTGATGCACGATCCGGCTCCGGCGGTCTTCTTCACCACCTTTGGGCCGAGCACGCTGGATCACGAGCTGCGTTTATACGTGCGCGAGCTGCGCGACCGCAGCTACACGGTGGATGAACTTAACCGCTCTATCGATCGTCTGTGCCGTGAAAACGATATTAATATCGCCTTCAACCAGCTTGAGGTTCACCTGCGCAACGAGAAGGGTGATGAGCATACGGAAGTGAAGCGCGAGATTAAGGGTGACGATCCGACTCCGGCGTAATCTATTATTTTCCCTCTGCCCTCAGGGGCGAGGGAACAATTTTTCCCCCTCTCCCTCAGGGAGAGGGCCGGGGTGAGGGTAATTTACCTTCAAAATCCCGCCGCACAATCTCCAGTGCCTTAAGCACCGTTTCGGCGGGGATCTCATGATTCTCCAGCAGCATAATCAAATCGACGGCCAGCTTGACCTCATCGGGTGCATTTTCCAGTGACATGGTGTGGCTCCTGTTAACGGGTCAAACGTTCAATGACGCGCTCAATCTCATCCCGCGCCTGACGGCAGCGGACGATGCGTCCTTCCAGCGCGCTAATCTCGCGCATCAATAGCTGCTGTTCCTCCAGCGTTTCGCTGTTGTTCAGCCGCACTTCGCGTTCGCGCTTCATCTCAAACAGCCGGCGCTCAAACTCCTGGTTCTCCAGCCGCTTGCGCTGCCATTTACCGAGGCCCGGCGAGGCGCTGTCCCAGGCGCGCAGCGGCCAGGCGGCGATTTCGCGATGCAGAGCGGTGATCTGTTCAGTGAGATGCTCCGCAAGCCACGCCAACTGTTCCTGCTGTTCACTCTCAACCGCATGGCGAAGCTCGTCGAGGTTCGTCTGCGCTTCCGCCAGATAATCCTGAATGACGGTGCTGCGGGTACGAAAAAGCTGCCGGTCAAAGCGCGGCTTCAGCGTGGCGTGCCCCATTAGCGGTGTAGCTTGCTCCTTCAGAGCAATCAGCTGATTTTGCAGCCTCTCAAGAAGCAGTGCTGTTTTCAAGGCGCTCTCCAGTGGTAAAGTAGCCGTTCAGTTTGATAACGATTCGCATTATGAAGCGTACTATTTTAATCATCATTGGCTGGCTCGCGGTAGTGCTCGGCACGCTGGGCGTGTTTTTACCCTTGCTGCCGACCACCCCGTTTATCCTGTTGGCGGCCTGGTGCTTCGCCCGCTCGTCGCCGCGTTTTCACCACTGGCTGCTCTATCGCTCGTGGTTTGGCGGCTATCTGCGGCACTGGCAAAAACACCGGGCCATGCCGCCCGGCGCGAAGCCGCGCGCGATCGTGGTGATCCTCATCACCTTTGCTATTTCATTATGGCTGGTGAAAATGATGTGGGTACGCATTCTGCTGCTGGCGATCCTCTCCTGCCTGCTTATCTTCATGTGGCGGATCCCCGTGGTTGATGAAAAGCAACAAAAGCACTGAAGCCTTATCATGACTGTTGCAATTATTGCGCACAGCCAGTAAATTCGACCGTTTTCGAGCACAGGTGCGCCTGGTCAAAGGTTAAACAATTGTTGCCTTGGCCGACTCGTTGCGCGCTGTGAGTAACACTGTTTCATTTAGGCAAAACCGATGACCGCAACTGCACAGCAGCTTGAATATCTGAAAAACAGCATCAAAAGCATCCAGGACTATCCAAAGCCTGGCATTCTTTTCCGTGATGTCACCAGCTTGCTGGAAGACCCGAAAGCGTACGCGCTCAGCATTGAACTGCTGGTAGAGCGTTATAAAAACGCCGGGATCACCAAAGTAGTAGGTACCGAAGCCCGTGGCTTCCTGTTTGGCGCACCGGTTGCGCTGGCAATGGGCGTGGGTTTTGTGCCGGTGCGTAAGCCGCGCAAACTGCCGCGTGAAACCATTGCTGAGAGCTATGAGCTGGAGTACGGCACCGATCAGCTGGAGATCCACGTTGATGCGATCAAGCCTGGCGACAAGGTGCTGGTGGTGGACGATCTGCTGGCAACCGGCGGTACCATTGAAGCGACCGTGAAGCTGATCCGTCGTCTGGGTGGTGAAGTGACCGACGCGGCATTCATCATCAACCTGTTCGATCTCGGCGGTGAACAGCGCCTGGAAAAACAGGGCATTACCAGCTACAGCCTGGTGCCTTTCCCGGGTCATTAATCCCGGTTTTCACAACCTCGCTCAATGGGTGAGGTTGTGATAGCATTCCCCTCCATAAATTCACCTTCCAGCGTTGCAGAGCCTGCCCATGAGTTATCAGGTGTTAGCCCGTAAATGGCGACCACAAACCTTTGCTGACGTTGTCGGTCAGGAACATGTGCTGACGGCCCTGGCGAACGGCTTGTCGCTAGGTCGCATCCATCACGCCTATCTTTTCTCCGGCACCCGCGGCGTCGGTAAGACCTCTATTGCCCGTTTGCTGGCAAAAGGTCTCAACTGCGAAACCGGGATCACCGCCACGCCGTGCGGCGTGTGTGATAACTGCCGCGAGATCGAGCAGGGGCGTTTTGTCGATCTGATCGAGATCGACGCCGCCTCGCGCACCAAAGTGGAAGATACCCGCGATCTGCTCGATAACGTGCAGTACGCCCCGGCGCGCGGCCGCTTCAAGGTCTACCTGATCGATGAAGTGCACATGCTGTCGCGCCACAGCTTTAACGCCCTGCTGAAAACGCTGGAAGAGCCGCCCGCGCACGTGAAGTTCCTGCTGGCGACCACCGATCCGCAAAAGCTGCCGGTCACGATCCTGTCGCGCTGCCTGCAGTTCCATCTGAAGGCGCTGGACGTTGAACAGATCCGCGCGCAGCTTGAGCACATTCTTGATGAAGAGAAGATCGTTCACGAGCCGCGCGCCCTGCAGCTGCTGGCCCGCGCGGCGGACGGCAGCCTGCGTGATGCGCTCAGCCTGACCGACCAGGCGATTGCCAGCGGCGACGGCAAGCTCTCCACCGATGCGGTCAGCACCATGCTCGGCACGCTGGATGACGATCAGGCGCTGTCGCTTATCGAAGCGATGATTGCCGCCAACGGCGAACGCGTGATGTCGCAGGTGAATGCCGCCGCTGCCCGGGGTATCGAATGGGAAGGGCTGCTGGTTGAGATGCTCAGCCTGCTGCACCGCGTGGCGATGCTGCAGCTTTCTCCGTCCGCCATCGGTGCGGATATGGCCGCCATTGAACAGCGGATGCGTGAACTTGCCCGCACCGTGCCGCCTGCCGACGTGCAGCTGTATTACCAGACGCTGCTGATTGGCCGCAAAGAGCTACCGTTCGCGCCGGATCCGCGGATGGGCGTTGAAATGACGCTGCTGCGCGCGCTGGCGTTCCACCCGCGCATGCCATTGCCGGAGCCGGAAGTGCCGCGGCAGTCTTTCGCGCCTGTCGCCCCTACGGCGGTGATGTCGCCGCAGCAGGTGCCACCGCAGCCGACACCGCCGCCGCAGCAAAACGTGCCGCTGTCGGATGCCACCAGTTCGGTGCTTGCCGCACGCAGCCAGCTGCAGCGTGCGCAGGGAGTAACCAAACCAAAAAAGAGTGAACCGGCAGCGCCAGGAAGAGCGCGGCCGGTGAACAACGCCGCGCTTGAACGACTGGCCTCGGTAACGGAGCGCGTACAGTCGCGTCCGGCACCGTCCGCGCTCGAGCAGAAAGCCCCGGTGAAAGAAGAGGCTTACCGCTGGAAGGCAACCACCATCACCGAAGAGGTGAAGGAAGAGGTCGCCACGCCGAAAGCGCTGAAAAAGGCGCTGGAGCATGAGAAAACGCCGGAGCTTTCCGCGAAGCTTGCCGAAGAGTCCATTGCGCGCGACGCCTGGGCCGCCGAGGTCAGCAAACTTCAGCTGCCGAAGCTGGTGGAGCAGGTCGCGCTGAATGCCTGGAAAGAGCAGGACGGCAATCAGGTGCGTTTACACCTGCGTCCGGGTCAGCGGCACCTCAATTCCCCTGGCGCGCAAAAGGCGCTGGCCGAGGCGCTCACTGCATTACAGGGTGCGCCGGTTGAATTGACTATCATTGAAGATGATAATCCGGCAGTGAAAACGCCGCTCGAGTGGCGCCAGGCCATTTATGAAGAAAAGCTCGCGCAGGCGCGCGAGGCGATTATTGCGGATAACAACATTCAGACCCTGCGCCGGTTCTTCGACGCCGATCTGGATGAAGAGAGTATTCGCCCCATTTGATCGTGAGTCTGACTTACGGTTGTAATCCTTAAACGTGAAAGAAGAGAGAAGCCTATGTTTGGTGGAAAAGGCGGTCTGGGTGGCCTGATGAAGCAGGCTCAGCAGATGCAGGAAAAAATGCAGAAGATGCAGGAAGAGATCGCTCAGCTGGAAGTCACGGGTGAGTCCGGTGCCGGTCTGGTCAAAGTGACCATCAACGGTGCGCACAACTGCCGTCGCGTGGAAATCGACCCGAGCCTGCTCGAAGACGACAAAGAAATGCTGGAAGATCTGGTTGCAGCGGCGTTTAACGATGCCGCTCGCCGTATCGACGAAACTCAGAAAGAGAAAATGGCCTCTGTTTCCAGCGGTATGCAGCTGCCGCCTGGCTTCAAGATGCCATTCTGATGCAAACCAGTCCGCTGCTCACGCAGTTAATGGAAGCACTGCGCTGCCTGCCGGGCGTTGGCCCGAAGTCGGCGCAGCGCATGGCGTTTACGCTATTGCAGCGCGACCGCAGCGGCGGGATGCGCCTGGCGCAGGCTTTAACCCGCGCCATGTCAGAAATTGGTCACTGTGCGGATTGCCGCACCTTTACCGAGCAGGACGTGTGTAACATCTGTACGAACCCGCGTCGTCAGGAAAACGGTCAGATTTGCGTGGTGGAGAGTCCGGCGGACATCTACGCCATCGAACAAACCGGGCAGTTTTCCGGCCGCTACTTCGTGCTGATGGGGCATCTCTCCCCGCTGGACGGCATTGGCCCGGATGATATCGGTCTTGACCGCCTTGAACAGCGTCTTGAGTCCGAAACCATCAAAGAGGTGATCCTCGCCACCAACCCGACGGTGGAAGGGGAGGCAACCGCCAACTACATCGCCGAACTGTGCTCGCAGTACGGCGTTGACGCCAGCCGCATCGCCCACGGCGTGCCGGTGGGCGGCGAGCTGGAAATGGTGGACGGCACCACGCTGTCGCACTCTCTGGCCGGGCGTCACAAGATTATTTTCTGACCAAACGGAGGCTGCGCGCACGGCCTCCGCTTGAAAATTTCCCCCCTTATCCCCATCTCTCACTCAACGTTTTAAAACCCCATTAAATGGCATTGTTGAGGTCGACATAGATGAAAGGACAAGAAACCCGTGGTTTCCAGTCAGAAGTAAAACAGCTTCTGCACCTGATGATCCATTCCCTGTATTCCAACAAAGAAATTTTCCTGCGTGAGCTGATTTCCAACGCCTCGGACGCGGCGGACAAGCTGCGCTTCCGCGCGCTGTCCAACCCGGACCTGTACGAAGGCGACGGCGAGCTGCGCGTGCGCGTCTCGTTCAACAAAGAGAACCGCACCCTGACCATCGCCGATAACGGCATCGGGATGAACCGCGACGAGGTGATCGACCACCTCGGCACCATCGCCAAATCCGGCACCAAAGCGTTCCTCGAGTCCATGGGCTCTGACCAGGCGAAAGACAGCCAGCTCATCGGCCAGTTCGGCGTGGGCTTCTACTCGGCGTTTATCGTGGCCGACAAAGTCACCGTGCGTACCCGTGCGGCAGGCGACAGCGCCGAGAACGGCGTCCTGTGGGAATCCAAAGGGGAAGGCGAATACACCGTTGATGACATCACCAAAACGGATCGCGGTACCGAAATCACCCTGCACCTGCGCGAAGGGGAAGACGATTTCCTGAACGACTGGCGCGTGCGCTCCATCATCAGCAAATATTCCGATCACATCGCCCTGCCGGTAGAGATTGAAAAACAGGAAGAGAAAGACGGCGAAACCGTGGTTTCCTGGGAGAAGATCAACAAGGCGCAGGCGCTGTGGACGCGCAACAAGTCTGAAATTAAAGACGACGAATACAACGAGTTCTACAAGCACATCGCCCACGACTTTACCGACCCGCTGACCTGGAGCCACAATCGCGTGGAAGGTAAGCAGGAGTACACCAGCCTGCTGTACATCCCGGCACAGGCGCCGTGGGACATGTGGAACCGCGATCACAAGCACGGCCTGAAGCTGTACGTGCAGCGCGTGTTCATCATGGACGACGCCGAGCAGTTCATGCCGAACTACCTGCGCTTTGTGCGCGGTCTGATAGATTCCAACGATCTGCCGCTGAACGTCTCCCGTGAGATCCTTCAGGACAGTACCGTCACCCGTAACCTGCGCAACGCCCTGACCAAACGTGCGCTGCAGATGCTGGAAAAACTGGCGAAAGACGATGCGGAAAAATATCAGACCTTCTGGAAACAGTTCGGCCTGGTGCTGAAAGAAGGCCCGGCAGAAGACACTGCGAACGTTGAAACGATCGCCAAACTGCTGCGCTTCGCCTCTACGCATACCGACTCCTCCGCGCAGACCGTGTCGCTGGAAGAGTACGTCTCCCGCATGAAAGAAGGGCAGGAGAAGATCTACTACATCACTGCCGACAGCTACGCGGCGGCGAAGAGCAGCCCGCACCTGGAGCTGCTGCGTAAGAAAGGCATCGAGGTGCTGCTGCTTTCTGACCGCATCGACGAGTGGATGATGAACTACCTGACCGAGTTCGACGGTAAATCCTTCCAGTCTGTCGCCAAAGCGGACGAGTCCATCGACAAGCTGGCGGATGAAGTGGACGAAAGCGCGAAAGAAGCCGAGAAGGCGCTGGAGCCGTTCGTTGAGCGCGTGAAAACCCTGCTGGGCGAGCGCGTGAAAGAGGTGCGCTTCACGCACCGTCTGACCGACACCCCGGCGATTGTCACCACCGATGCGGACGAAATGAGCACCCAGATGGCGAAACTGTTCGCTGCGGCGGGCCAGGCGATGCCGGAAGTGAAATATATCTTTGAGCTTAATCCGGATCATCCGCTGGTGAAACGCGCGGCGGATACCCAGGACGACGCCCGCTTTGCCGAGTGGGTTGAACTGCTGCTGGATCAGTCCCTGCTGGCCGAGCGCGGCACGCTGGAAGATCCTAACCTGTTCATTAAACGTGTGAATGCGCTGCTGCTGGCGTAATTGACCACGCCTCCCCTGGTCTTCTCCCTCTCCCGTGGGAGAGGGCCGGGGTGAGGGCACCAGACCGCACCCTCCAAAATAATCTCCCCCCGTTAACCGTTTCAGCCTTCCCGCCTTCCTTGAGCGATGCCCGTTCTGGTGGTATTGTTTAGCGCTTTTGAAAAATTGAAACGACTTTTGAGGGGATTTTCGCAATGCGTATTATTCTGCTTGGCGCTCCGGGCGCGGGTAAAGGAACTCAGGCTCAGTTCATCATGGAGAAATACGGTATTCCGCAAATCTCCACCGGTGACATGCTGCGCGCCGCTGTAAAATCTGGCTCCGAGCTGGGTAAACAAGCGAAAGACATCATGGACGCGGGCAAGCTGGTGACCGACGAGCTGGTTATTGCTCTGGTCAAAGAGCGCATTGCTCAGGAAGACTGCCGTAATGGTTTCCTGCTGGACGGCTTCCCACGCACCATTCCTCAGGCTGACGCCATGAAAGAAGCGGGCATCAACGTGGACTACGTTCTGGAGTTCGACGTGCCGGACGAGCTGATCGTTGACCGTATCGTTGGCCGTCGCGTACACGCTGCTTCTGGCCGCGTTTACCACATCAAATTCAACCCACCTAAGGTTGAAGGTAAAGACGACGTGACCGGCGAAGAGCTGACCACCCGTAAAGACGATCAGGAAGAGACCGTGCGTAAACGCCTGGTGGAATACCATCAGATGACCGCGCCGCTGATCGGCTACTACACCAAAGAAGCGCAGGCGGGTAACACCAAATACGCCAAAGTTGACGGCACCAAAGCCGTGGCTGACGTACGTGCAGAGCTGGAAAAAATCCTCGGCTAATCGCGCGCCTCTCACCCGGGCTCCCGGGTGAGAAATATTCTCATCTTACCTATTACAGCAATGGGTTTCGTTTAAACGCATTTCCGCTACAATTGACAACCTATCAAATGGTTAAGAGGCGTGAATGAGTCAGGCGAAAACCGGCATCCTGCTTGCCAATCTGGGCACTCCAGAAGCACCTACATCAGACGCGGTAAAACGCTACCTGCGACAATTTTTAAGCGACACGCGCGTCGTGGATTTCCCGAGACTGCTGTGGTGGCCGCTGCTGCGTGGCGTCATTCTGCCGATTCGTTCTCCGCGCGTCGCCAAACTCTATCAGTCCGTCTGGATGGAAGAGGGCTCGCCGCTGATGGTTTACAGCCGTCGTCAGGAAAAAGCGCTGGCCGCCCGCCTGCCGGATATGCCCGTCGCGCTCGGCATGAGCTACGGAAAACCGTCCCTCGAAAGCGCGGTGGAATCTCTGCTGGCGCAGGGCGTGGATCATATCGTCGTGCTGGCGCTCTACCCGCAGTACTCCTGCTCGACCGTGGCCGCCGTCTGGGACGAGCTGGCCCGCATTCTGGCGACCCGCCGCCGCATTCCTGGCGTGACCTTTATTCGCGACTATGCGGATAACGATCTCTACATCCAGGCGCTTGCCAACAGCGCGCGCGCGTCGTTTGAAAAGCACGGCGAGCCGGATCTGCTGCTGCTCTCCTATCACGGGATCCCACAGCGTTTCGCCAACGAAGGGGATGATTATCCGCAGCGCTGCCGCGATACCACGCGCGAGCTGGTCTCCGCCCTTGGCCTGCCGCCGGAGAAGGTGATGATGACCTTCCAGTCGCGCTTCGGCCGCGAGCCGTGGCTGACGCCGTATACCGATGAAACCCTCAAAATGCTGGGTGAGAAGGGCGTGAAGCATATTCAGGTGATGTCGCCGGGCTTCTCGGCCGACTGTCTGGAAACGCTGGAGGAGATCGCGGTGCAAAACCGGGAATTTTTCCTTGAGGCTGGCGGCGAAAAGTACGAGTACATTCCGGCGCTTAACGACTCGCCTGAGCATATCGACATGATGGTCTCGCTGGTAACGAACAGCCGCTGATCGCACTCCGGGCCGGGTTTGTGCTACCATTCCCGGCCCATATTCTTCGTACAGTTCAGACCATGAAATTTCCCGGTAAACGCAAATCCAAACACTACTTCCCCGTCGATGCCCGCGATCCGCTCCTGCAGCAAATCCAGCCAGAAAACGAAACCAGCGCGGCATGGGTCGTCGGTATCGATCAGACGCTGGTGGACATTGAAGCGAAAGTGGATGATGCGTTTGTTGCCCGTTACGGTCTGAGCGCCGGTCACTCGCTGGTGATTGAGGACGACGTTGCCGAAGCGCTGTACCAGGAGCTGGTGCGCGAAAACCTGATTACCCATCAGTTCGCCGGTGGCACCATCGGCAATACCATGCATAACTACTCCGTGCTGGCCGACGACCGCTCGGTGCTGCTCGGCGTGATGTGCAGCAATATCGAAATCGGTGGCTATGCCTACCGCTATCTCTGCAACACCTCCAGCCGTACCGATCTGAACTACCTTCAGGGCGTCGACGGGCCTATTGGCCGCTGCTTTACGCTAATTAGCGATTCCGGCGAGCGTACTTTTGCCATCAGCCCGGGTCATATGAACAAGCTGCGCGCCGAGAGTATTCCGGAAGAGGTGATCGCGGGCGCCTCGGCGCTGGTGCTGACTTCCTATCTGGTGCGCTGTAAGCCGGGCGAGCCGATGCCGGAAGCGACCATGAAAGCGATCGAGTACGCGAAGAAATACAACGTGCCGGTCGTTCTGACGCTGGGAACAAAATTCGTTATCGCCGATAACCCGGAGTGGTGGCAGGCCTTCCTGAAAGAGCACGTCTCGATTCTGGCAATGAACGAAGAAGAGGCCGAAGCGCTGACCGGCGAAAGCGATCCGCTGCTGGCGTCTGACAAAGCGCTGGACTGGGTAGATCTGGTGCTCTGCACCGCCGGCCCGGTTGGGCTGTACATGGCGGGCTTCACGGAAGAAGAGAGCAAGCGCAAAACCCAGCACCCGCTGCTGCCCGGTGCGATTGCCGAGTTCAACCAGTACGAGTTCAGCCGCGGCATGCGCTACAAAGATTGCGTGAATCCGCTGCGAATCTACTCTCATATCGCGCCGTATATGGGCGGGCCGGAGAAGATCATGAACACCAACGGTGCGGGCGACGGCGCGCTGGCCGCACTGCTGCACGACATCACCGCTAACGCCTACCATAAAACCAACGTGCCGAACTCCAGCAAGCACAAGTTCAGCTGGCTGACCTATTCCTCGCTGGCGCAGGTGTGTAAATATGCCAACCGCGTGAGCTATCAGGTGCTGAACCAGCACTCCCCGCGCTTAACGCGTGGGCTGCCGGAACGTGAAGACAGCCTCGAAGAGGCTTACTGGGACAGGTAAAAGCAAAACGGCAACCCTGGTTGCCGTTTTTAGTGTTTGTTCCCTCTCCCTGTGGGAAAGGGTCAGGGCATCAGGCCGCACAAGGTAAAAGCAAAACGGCATCCTATGGTTGCCGTTTTTAGTGTTCGTTCCCTCTCCCTGTGGGAGAGGGTCAGGGTGAGGGCATCAGGCCGCACCAAACTTACCCCGTCACAGCCTCTTCAACCGGCGGTTTCTCCAGCAGCGTCAGCATCGTATTCGCAATCTCGCGCTCGCCCATCACCACCTTATTTGCACCGCGCTCGGTAATGTACTCCACCTCGTCGTCATAGTGCGCCCGGGCGATAATCTCAATCGTTGGGCACTTCTCCCGCGCGGAAGCCACAATCTCACCCGCTTCATAGCCGTTAGGTATGGTCAGCAGCAGCCAGCGCGCGCAGTCCAGATGCGCCAGATTCATGATCTCTTCGTTTGCCGCATTGCCCAGCACCGCACGAATACCGCGCTCGCGCAGCTCGTCGACGCGGGTGCGTGAGGTCTCAATCACCACCAGCGGAATGCCCTGCGCCATCAGCTTCTCACCGAGCAGGCTGCCCACGCGGCCAAAGCCGACCAGCAGGGCGTGATTGCAAATATCCACCGGGATCTGCTTCTCTTCTTCGATGGCCTCTTCGAGCGTCTGTTCTTCCAGCGTTTCGGTTTTATCGAGGTATTTTTCCAGCAGGGCAAACAGCACCGGGTTGAGCATAATCGACAGAATCGCCCCCGCCAGCACCAGGTTCTGCCCCGCCTGCGGCAGCAGGTTGAGGGCCATGCCCAGACCGGCCAGAATAAAGGCGAACTCACCGATCTGCGCCAGGCTGGCGGCGATGGTCAGCGCCGTCCGCGGCGAGTGGCCAAACATCCGCACCAGGAAGAAGGCGGCAAGCGACTTGCCAAAGATGATGATCGCCAGCGTGCCCAGCACGGCCAGCGGTTGGTGAATCAGAACCATCGGATCAAACAGCATCCCGACGGAGACGAAGAACAGCACGGCGAAGGCGTCGCGCAGCGGCAGAGTATCGTGCGCCGCGCGGTGGCTCAGCTCGGACTCGTTCAGCACCATCCCGGCGAAGAACGCGCCCAGGGCAAAGGAGACATCAAACAGCTCAACGGCACCAAACGCGATTCCCAGCGCCAGCGCCAGCACGGAGAGGGTAAACAGCTCGCGCGAGCCGGTTGCCGCGCTGCGGGACATGATCCACGGCACCAGACGGCGGCCCACCAGCATCATGATGGCGATAAACGCCACCACCTTACCGATGGTGATACTCATATCCAGCGCCAGCGAGGCAAAGCCGACGTTGTCTTTTTCCATCATCCCGGCGACGGCAGGCAGCAGCACCAGCGTCAACACCATGACCAGGTCTTCAACAATCAGCCAGCCTATCGCGATTTGCCCGCGCTGGCTGTCTATTAGCTGTCTCTCTTCAAGCGCGCGCAGCAGCACCACGGTACTGGCGGTTGAGAGACACAGCCCAAAAACGATACCGGTCATTAACGACCAGCCCAGCACCGCCGAAAGCGCCATCCCCAGCAGCGTCGCCACCCCTATCTGGGCGATCGCTCCCGGTATGGCAATCGACTTTACCGCCATCAAATCCTTCAGGGAGAAGTGCAGGCCGACGCCGAACATCAGCAGAATCACGCCCAATTCCGCCAGCTCAGGGGCCAGTTTGGTATCCGCCACGAAGCCTGGCGTAAACGGTCCCGCCAGTACACCCGCTAACAGATAGCCGACAAGAGGAGAAATACGCAGTTTATTGGCAATCATGCCGAGGATAAAAGCGAGCACAAGTCCACCAACAATGGTGGTGATAAGCGGTGTGGCGTGGTGCATTCCGTCTCCTTTCGTTGTGGGTGTTCCTTTTTGGCGAAAAACCAAAAAACCGAGTAATAGTTTATGACAATTTTTACCCTTATGTTTATGAATAATTGTTGAAGTTTGAATAAAACAGCAATATGCGCGTAAAAAAGCGCATTTTGATAAATTCAGCGAGGGGATGAAGAAGAAACCCTTATGGCATCAGGGTATCAGGTAGCCAAAGTAAAACTTTGGCTACCCGTAATTCAGTCTTTATGACGGTTATCAGGCAGGAATATGGTTAACATCCCAAGAAGCGGCAGGAAAGCGCAGATTTTATAAACCAGGAAGATGCTGGTGTGATCCGCAACCATCCCTAACACCGCTGCGCCAAGCCCGCCCATGCCGAAGGCGAAACCGAAAAAGAGCCCGGAAACCATACCGATACGGCCAGGCAGCAGCTCCTGGGCATAAACCAGAATGGCGGAAAAGGCGGAAGCGAGGATAAAACCAATAATCACGGTTAAAATCCCCGTCCATTCAAGGCTCGCGTACGGCAAAATAAGGGTAAACGGCGCCACGCCGAGGATAGAGCCCCAAATGACATATTTACGCCCAATCTTATCCCCCACAGGCCCGCCAATGACCGTACCGGCCGCGACGGCGAACAGGAAGGCAAAGAGGTGGATCTGCGCATTCTGTACCGATAATCCGAATTTTTGCATCAGATAAAAGGTGTAATAGCTGCTGATGCTCGCCATATAGAAGTATTTCGAGAAAATCAGCACCAGCAGCACAGAGACGGCCAGGATAACCTTATTGCGCGGCAGGGGATTGATAACTTTCGCTTTAGGTTTCCCTTTATTCACGCGATGCTGAGCGGCATACCAGCGGCTGATCTGCGCCAGCACGATGATCGCAAGCAGCGCGGCCAGCACAAACCATGCCACGTTGCCTTTCCCGTAAGGGGCAATAATCACCGCGGCCAGCAGCGGGCCGAGAGAGCTACCGAAATTACCGCCTACCTGGAACAGCGACTGCGCCAGACCGTGACGTCCCCCGGAGGCCATGCGCGCCACGCGAGAAGACTCTGGATGGAAGACGGACGACCCGGTGCCCACCAGCGCGGCGGCAACCAGCACCGCTTCAAAACTCCCCGCCATGGCCAGCAGCACCAGCCCGCTTAAGGTAAAGCACATGCCGATCGGCAGCGACCACGGCATCGGGTATCTATCCGTCCAGTAGCCCACCACCGGCTGCAGCAGTGAGGAAGCCAGCTGGAAGGTCAGGGTGATCATCCCGATCTGCACGAAGGTGAGTGAGAACTCGGACTGCAGCAGCGGATAAATGGCCAGAATCAACGACTGGATCATATCGTTGAGCAGGTGTGAGAGGCTGATTGCGCCTAAGACTTTAAAGGAGGTGCGCGACGCCGGTGCGCCCGGAACGGGCTGGGTTGATTCACTGATTGCCATAGAGAGAAGTACCACGTCTTTAGTTATTAGAGATGCAGGGTGTAATTATTATCCGACTAACATACCCGCCCGGGACATTTGAAGAAAGTCGCAATTCTGAAAACTTATTTGTCTATTCTTGTTAGTCACTGTAATTTTTGCCTTTGTCTATTGGTCAGGGAGAGAGAAGATGAAGTTAATGAAGCGGGGCGTCGCGCTGGCGCTCATCGCCGCATGGGGCCTGGTAAGCCTGCCCGCGCAGGCGTATGAAAAAGACAAAACCTATAAAATCACCATTCTGCATACCAACGATCACCATGGTCATTTCTGGCGCAGCGAATACGGCGAATATGGCCTGTCGGCACAAAAAACGCTGGTGGACGGCATTCGTAAAGAGGTAGCGGCCCAGGGTGGCAGCGTGCTGCTGCTGTCGGGGGGCGATATCAATACCGGCGTGCCGGAATCCGATTTGCAGGACGCGGAACCTGATTTTCGCGGCATGAACCTGATTGGCTACGACGCGATGGCCGTGGGTAACCACGAGTTCGATAATCCTCTGACCGTACTGCGTCAGCAGGAAAAATGGGCCAAATTCCCCTTCCTCTCCGCCAATATTTACCAGAAAAGTACCGGCGAACGCCTGTTTAAGCCGTGGGCGCTGTTTAAGCGTCAGGATCTGAAGATCGCGGTCATCGGCTTAACCACCGACGATACGGCGAAAATTGGTAACCCTGAGTTCTTTACCGATATCGAATTCCGCAAACCGGCAGACGAAGCGAAGCTGGTGATTCAGGAGCTGCAGCAAAACGAAAAGCCGGACGTGATTATCGCCACCACGCACATGGGGCACTACGACAACGGTGAGCACGGCTCCAATGCCCCCGGCGACGTGGAGATGGCGCGCAGCCTGCCCGCGGGCTCGCTGGCAATGATTGTGGGCGGTCACTCACAGGATCCTGTGTGCATGGCCTCGGAAAACAAAAAGCAGGTGGACTACGTGCCGGGCACGCCGTGCGCGCCGGACCGTCAGAACGGTATCTGGATTGTTCAGGCGCACGAGTGGGGCAAATACGTGGGCCGGGCGGATTTCGAGTTCCGTAACGGCGAGATGAAGCTGGTTCACTATCAGCTCATCCCGGTCAACCTGAAGAAGAAAGTCACCTACCCGGACGGGAAAAGTGAGCGCGTACTTTACACGCCAGAGATCGCTGAAAACCAGCAGATGCTCTCCCTGCTGACGCCGTTCCAGAACAAAGGCAAGGCGCAGCTGGACGTGAAAATCGGCACGCTGAACGGTCGTCTGGAGGGGGACCGCAGTAAAGTTCGCTTCGTGCAGACCAACATGGGTCACCTGGTGCTGGCGGCGCAAATGGCGCGCACCGGCGCTGACTTCGGCGTGATGAGCGGCGGCGGTATTCGTGATTCCATCGAAGGTGGAAACATTACCTATAAGGACGTCCTGAAGGTGCAGCCGTTCGGCAACCTGGTGGTCTATGCGGACATGAGCGGGAAAGAGGTGATTGACTACCTGACCGCCGTAGCGCAGATGAAGCCGGATTCCGGGGCCTATCCGCAGTTTGCTAACGTCAGCTTCGTCGCGAAAGACGGCAAGCTTAACGACCTGAAGATCAAAGGCGAACCGGTTGATCCGGCTAAAACGTACCGTCTGGCGACCTTAAGCTTTAACGCCACGGGCGGCGACGGCTATCCGCATATCGATAACAAACCGGGATACGTGAACACCGGCTTTATCGATGCGGAAGTGCTGAAGCAGTTCATCGAGCAGAATTCACCGATTGACGTGAATGCCTACGAGCCGAAAGGTGAGGTGAGCTGGCAGTAGTGCGGTTGTTTTGTGCCGGGTGGCGGCTTCGCCTTACCCGGCCTACATTTGAATCGTAGGCCCGGTAAGCGCAGCGCCACCGGGCAATTTTCTCAATCCCGGCGCGCAATATCCGCAAACTTCGCGTCCAGCATTTTCGCCAGATCGCCCGCGGCCAGCTCGATATCCAGCCCGCGTTTGCCGCCGGATATAAAGATGGTTTCAAACTCCTGGGAAGGCGCATCGATCAGCGTCGGCAGGCGTTTTTTCTGCCCGAGCGGACTGATCCCGCCCACCAGATAGCCCGTGGTGCGCTGCGCCACCATCGGATCGGCCATATCCACCTTCTTCGCGCCCAGGGCTTTGGCGACTTTCTTCAGATCCAGCTGTCCCGCCACCGGAGTGACCGCGACGGCGAGGTGTTTCATATCACCATTCACCGCCACCAGCAGCGTTTTATAAACCTGGTCCGCGTTCAGCCCCAGCTTGCGCACCACTTCATCACCAAAGTTAGTTTCATTCGGATCGTGATCGTAAGTGTGGATCCGGAAAGAAATGTTGTTTTTTTCGAGTAATTTAACGGCGGGAGTCATAGCTATCCTTCTTACGACAGACAAATCATGCCATCAGCATACGCCTGACGTTTGTCTAAAAAATAGCACCATCTTGCGCAATAGTATTGGCAGTGATGGTCACTTTGAGCGACAATCGGCTCAACCGAAGGTCTCCTTCGGCATAATAAAAACGATGAAATTCCTCTTTGACGGGCCAATAGAAATATTGGCCATTTTTTTATTTCAACAGTGACGGCAAATTCCCTTCTCCGTACAAATGTAACGCCCCAACAGCCACCACGTAATGCCCCGCAGGTAACGCATGCAGCGTCTGCCGCCAGGCTTTGTTACGTGCGTTCATCAGCACATCATACAGCGATTCGCTGAACGTCGACGGTAACGCCAGCTTACCGTCCTCGGGCGGCGCGTCCAGCCACCAGCCAATCATGGTCTGCAGCAGGCGCGCATTGGTGTGCCAGTGGGTCAGCGTATCGTCCAGCAGCATAAGGCCGTCGTCGGGAAGCTGCCGCAGAAGCGCAATCTGACTGTCCGTCCCTTCCAGCTCGATGACGGGCAGACGGCGCGCCCTTGCCACGTTCAGCAGCTGGTAATCAATGCCGTAATCACCGCGCAGTCCCAGACGCTGCGCCTGCGTGGCCTGCAGCACCATCGCAATTTGCCAGAGCGGCAGGGTGTCAATCATGGAGAGCGACACGCCGGTTTCATCCGCGACGCGGGTCAGTTCCGCAAGCTGGGTTTCGTCCAGGCGTTCTGCCAGGGTGAGATCGCTCTCGAGCCCGGCAAACGGCGACTCCTGACCCGAAATGTCCGCCTCAACGACCAGCGCGTCGGCGTGCTTCAGCAGTTTAATCAGGCCGGGTGGCAGGGGAGACATATCCTGCGTACCCATATGAATACTGCCGACCAGGTGCAGGTGCTGACCGCCGGGAAGAGAAATATCCAGACCGGGCCAGGCATAACGGCGAGGAAAGAGGGCGCGAAACGATGCTTTTATACGATTAAACAGACCCATACGCGCTCCATGAATGGAAAGGTTCATGCTAGCGCGTACGGGTACAAGGTTCAATCCTTCGGTTTAAAGCGCAGCAGCCGGTTGGCGTTGCTCACCACGGTAATGGAGGAGAGCGCCATCGCCGCACCCGCGACCACCGGGTTAAGCAGCGTGCCGGTCAGCGGCCACAAAATACCGGCCGCGATCGGGATTCCGAGGGTGTTATAGACGAACGCTCCCAGTAAGTTCTGCTTCATGTTGCGCAGCGTGGCTTTTGAAATGGCCAGCGCGTCGGCAACGCCCATCAGGCTATGGCGCATCAGCGTAATGGCGGCGGTTTCAATGGCGACATCGCTCCCGCCGCCCATGGCAATCCCTACGTCCGCCTGGGCCAGCGCCGGGGCATCGTTGATGCCGTCGCCGACCATCGCCACCTGACGACCCTGGCTTTGCAGTTTCTTGATGGCGTCCGCTTTACCGTCCGGCAGTACGCCTGCAATCACCTCATCAATTCCGGCTTCTTTCGCGATGGCGTTGGCGGTGGTCGGGTTATCCCCGGTCAGCATCACCAGACGATAGCCGGCGCGGTGCAGGCGCTGCAGGGCGTCCACGCTGTCCTGGCGAAGCGGATCGCGCACGGCCAGCAGCGCGGCGGCTTTGCCATCCACCGCCAGCAGAACCGGCGTGGCGCCCTGAGACGCCTGCGCTTTCAGCTCGCTTTCCAGCGCGGCGGTATCAATACCGTTTTCATTGAGCAATGCCTGGTTGCCCAGCAGCAGCGCGTGGCCTTCTGCTTCACCGCTGACGCCGAGCCCGCGCAGGGTGCGGAAATTGCTGACCTGCGGCAGGGCAGAAGCATTCGCTTTATCGAGAATAGCGCGCGCCAGCGGATGGCTGGAGCCTTGCTCCAGCGCGGCGGCGAGGCGCAGCGCGTCCTCTTGCGCAATGCCCGCGGTAGTGACGGCCACCACCTGCGGTTTGCCTTCGGTCAGCGTCCCGGTTTTATCAAACACCAGCGTGTCGAGGGTGCTGGCCCGCTGCAGCGCGTCTGCATCCCGTACCAGTACGCCAAATTCGGCCGCGCGGCCTACGCCGGAGATAATCGACATCGGAGTCGCCAGGCCAAGGGCGCAAGGACAGGCGATGATCAGCACCGTGGTGGCGATCACCAGGGTGTAAACAATCTGCGGCGCGGGGCCGAAGAAATACCAGATAGCCGCGCTCAGCAGGGCAATGCCGACCACCACCGGCACAAAAATGGCCGAGATTCTGTCAGCAAGCTGGCCAATTTCCGGCTTGCTGCTCTGCGCCTGGCGCACCATGCGGATGATACGCGACAGCGTCGTGTGGCTGCCGACGGCGCTGGCGGTAAACAGCACGCTGCCGTCCTGCACCACCGTGCCGGCATGAACGGCGTCGCCGTCTGATTTCTGCTGAGGGATAGGCTCGCCGGTCAGCATCGCTTCATCCAGCCAGGCTTCGCCCTGGGTTATCTTGCCGTCAACGGGAACGCGATCGCCCGTCGTCAGGCGCAGCGTCATGCCGGGCTGAACTTCCGCCAGCGGGACGCTTTTCTCCCCCTCGACCGTGACCACGCGCGCCGTCGGCGGGGTTAAATCAAGCAATCTTTCCAGCGCTTTCGAGGAGCGCTGGCGGGCGCGGGCTTCCAGCATATGGCCCAGGTTAATCAGGCCGATAATCATCGCGCTCGCTTCATAGTAGAGATGGCGCGCCTCCATCGGGAACCACTGGGGCCAGACGTTCACGCTCATCGAATAGAGCCACGCCGCGCCGGTACCGAGCGCCACCAGCGTATCCATCGTCGCGGTGCGGTTTTTCAGGCTCTTCCAGGCGCTGGTATAGAAATGTCCGCCTGCAAACACCATCACCGCAAGGGTAATCAGGCCAATCACCAGCCACAGCGTGCGGTTGTCGTCGGTGACCATCATGTTGTCGCCGAGCATGCCCCACACCATGACCGGCACCCCGACCAGCAGAGCGACAATCGCCTGCCAGCGGAAGCGTTTCATGGTGGCGATAGCCGTTTCCTGCTGACGCTCGCGGCGCTCGGCATCATCTTCGATGGCCTCCGCCCCGTAGCCCGCTTTCTCAACGGCCTGCACTAAATCTGCGGCGGAGGCACTGCCCATCACCAGCGCAGTACGCTCCGCAAGATTGACCCGTGCCTGCGCGACGCCCGGTACGGCCTGCAAGGCGTTTTGTACCCGGGAGACGCAGCTGGCGCAGCTCATGCCGTTGATCAGCAGCTGTTGGCTGTCGTCAATATCATCAGCTGCCGGAAGCTCAGGAGTGGCCGCTGTCAGCGCTTCCGACGGGGATGATGACTCTGCCAGCGGTTTAGCCTTTGGGTGGCTTAACTCCGCCCCGTAACCGGCCTGCTTGATGGTATCAATCAGCGCATCCGCGCTGGCGCTGCCGGTCACGGCGGCATGATCGATAGTCACATCAGCGCTTTCAACGTCAGGGCGCTGTTCCAGGCTTTCTTTAACGCGTTTGACACAGTGGCCGCATGAGAGGCCGTCCAGCGTCAGGTCGATAGTGTGAGACATAACAAAACTCCCGTATAATGAACTGGTCAGTAGTTGACCGGAGTAACGCTTTTCGCTAACTGTTATGAAGGTTAAACCTTCCATCAAGGGGAAGGTCAAGGGGGAAATGTGAATATCAGTGACGTGGCAAAAAAAACCGGCTTAACCAGCAAGGCAATCCGCTTTTATGAAGAGAAGGGGCTGGTGACGCCGCCGCTGCGCAGCGAAAACGGCTACCGCAGCTATACGAAACTGCATATTGATGAGCTGACGCTGCTGCGCCAGGCAAGGCAGGTCGGTTTTAATCTGGAAGAGTGCGGCGAGCTGGTTAACCTGTTCAACGATCCAAAGCGTCACAGCGCCGACGTGAAAAAACGCACGCTGGAAAAAGTGGCCGAAATTGAACGCCACATCATCGAGCTGCAGGCGATGCGCGAACAGCTGCTGCAGCTCGCGGAATCCTGTCCGGGGGATGACAGCGCCGACTGCCCGATTATCGACAATCTTGCCGGCTGCTGTCATCGTAAGGCTTCTGCTTAGCAGGCTTTCACCCGCAGGGTAATGCCTTCCACCGCAATGACCTCAACCCGCGTGCCGGCGCTGAGGTCGTCGTCGGCGACCACCGGCCACGAGCTGTCGCCCACGCGCATATGCCCGCGCCCGTTCACCAGCGCGGTGTCGAGCGTAAAACGCTTGCCGACAATCTGCTGTCCGCGCTGGTTGAGGTGCGCGTCCAGCGGCTTCTGCTCGTTAACCCGCCGGTTTAGCCAGCGCCACCACAGCCACGCGGCTACCAGCGTGAGCACGGCAAATAGCGCACCCTGCCACGCCCAGTCCAGGGGAAGGATCCAGACCAGAAGGCCAGTAATGACGGCGGCAACACCGCTCCAGAGCAGGTAGCCGTTGCCGCCCAGCATCTCCGCCGCCAGCAGTAAGCCGCCGAGGCTTAGCCAGAAGGCATGAGGATGTGCAACGATCAGCTCAATCATTTTTTACGCTCGTTTCCGCTGTCTTTAATCAGCTCGGCAATACCGGCGATAGAGCCCATCAGGCTGCTGGCCTCCAGCGGCATCATCACCACCTTGCTGTTGTTCGCGGAGCCGATCTCTTTCAGCGCGTCGGTATATTTTTGCGCGACGAAGTAGTTCACGGCCTGGATATCACCGGCGGCGATTGCTTCAGACACCATCTGCGTCGCACGGGCTTCCGCTTCTGCCGAACGTTCACGCGCTTCCGCCTGTAAGAATGCGGACTGACGATCGCCTTCCGCTTTCAGGATCTGCGACTGTTTTTCCCCTTCCGCTTTGAGGATCTCCGCCTGTCGCACCCCTTCGGCTTCCAGAATGTAGGCGCGCTTGGTTCGCTCGGCCTTCATCTGGGCGTTCATGGAGGCGATCAGCTCCGCCGGCGGGCGCACGTCGCGGATCTCGATACGGGTGACCTTGATCCCCCACGGGTTCGTTGCCTCGTCGACGATGTGCAGCAGGCGGGTATTGATGCTGTCGCGCTGGGAAAGCATTTCGTCCAGCTCCATCGAGCCGAGCACGGTACGGATGTTGGTCATCGTCAGGTTGACGATCGCCAGCTCCAGGTTGCTGACCTCATACGCCGCTTTCGGCGCATCAATCACCTGAATAAAGCAGACGGCGTCGATGGTGACGTTGGCGTTATCCTTGGAGATGATCTCCTGGGAAGGAATGTCCAGCACCTGTTCCATCATGTTGATCTTGCGACCAATCCGGTCCATGAACGGAACAATCAGGCTTAAGCCTGGCTGGAGGGTATTGGTGTAGCGACCGAAACGCTCGACGGTCCACTGATAGCCCTGAGGGACAATCTTGACGCCTGCGCCCACAATAACCAGCGCAACAAAAATAAGGACAGGAACAACGATAAGCATAAAAACCTCCTGTTTTGCATGCTGTGACGAGAGATGTGTGTGTTTATTGCTCGTAAGTATAGGTAAAGTCAGAGATGAATCCATCACCCGCTTCGACAATGGCTTTGGATAACCCCTGGTAGTACTTCTCCAGCCCCAGCGCTTCGATACGCTGGATCTGTTCGCGGATAGGGGCGCAGAACAGAACGGCGTTCCCCGCTTCTACGCGCTTGTTATTCGGTGGAAGGTCGCCCGCGATGGCTTTGAACCACGTTCTGATGCCCTGCTTTAAATTATGCGGCGCTTTAGTCAGGTTATCCATGCCCGTCAGGATCTGCAGGGTGGGGAACTCGTCGGCCAGCACGGCGGTTTTCATGCGCGCAAAGAACTGGCTGAACAATTCAAACGATCCCAGATCGGTCACGCGCGGTTTGGTGGTTTTGCCGTTTTTATTGCCGATTTTCCCTGCGGCTGACGCTGCGGTCGGAACCGCATTCACCTTTTCCAGCTCCAGCCCGAATAACAAATTACAGTGCGCACGGCGCTCTTTCAGCGGGTAGGACATCAGCACGTCAATGAATTGGGTGGCCTTTACATCCGCAAGATCGTGGTTGATAAGCCACTGGGTACGAGAAAATTCAGCCGGAGAGACGAACCAGTCGGGTACCTCATTGAAACGTTTTGATTTTCCCTTGCCGTCAAATTCCAGGAAGTGTGACCCGTTGTCGAAGGCGAAATAGCAATTTTTGAAACTGCCGATCGTGGTGTTCACGATGAGCGCCTTCTTAACAAAATCCACCACCTCTGCACCAATGACAAAACGCGTGAGCTCCGAAGATTTGATGACTTCCATTAATGTTTCGACATCAGGAACACCAGGCTTCAGGGAAGGAAACTCATAAAAGATATGTGCCATGCTGCTTACTTCCTGTAGTGATGGTGGAGACAAATGACAAACAAAAAGTTTAACACTTGCTTTAGCGTGAGGCTATTCGCTCTGTGCGCACGAAAGGATTATGCTACAGGCGGTTATTACACGAAGCGGTTAACGGAAGCGTAATGAACGATAAAAAAGAACTATTACATCTCAGGGATATCGGATTTCGTGTTGGAGAAAACATTATTCTTCAGCACGTCGGGTTTAGCCTGTCGCCGGGCGAGTTTAAATTAATCACGGGTCCTTCAGGCTGCGGTAAAAGCACGCTGCTGAAAATTGTGGCCTCACTCCTCAGCCCGACGGAGGGCACCCTTCTGTTTGAAGGACAGGATATCGCAACACTGTCCCCGGAAAACTATCGCCAGCAGGTCTCCTACTGCGTGCAAACCCCCGCGCTTTTTGGCGACACGGTTTATGACAACCTGATTTTCCCGTGGCAAATCCGCAATAAAACGCCGGAGCCGGAAAAATTTATCAGCGATCTGGCCCGCTTTGGCCTGGCGCAGGAGACGTTAACCAAATCTGTCACTGCGCTGTCGGGGGGAGAAAAGCAGCGCGTCTCGCTGATCCGCAACCTGCAGTTTTTACCGAAGGTGCTTTTGCTGGACGAAATTACCAGCGCGCTCGATGACGTCAACAAGCGCAACGTTAACGAGATTATTCATCGCTACGCCCGGGAGCAGAAAATTGCCGTGCTGTGGGTGACGCACGACGCTAGCGAAATAACCCATGCGGATGACGTGATTACGCTTCAGCCGCACGGCGGGAAAATGCAGGAGGCAAACCGTGGGTGAGCATAACATTACCAATGAATCGCTGGCGTTTTCGATGGTGCTGGTGCTGATTGCTATTGTGGTCAGCTACCGGGAAAAGCTGGGTCTGGAAAAAGATATTGTGTGGAGTATCTGCCGCGCGGTGGTTCAGCTCATCATCGTCGGCTATGTGCTGAAGTATATTTTCAACGTCAACCACGCGGTGCTGACGCTGCTGATGGTGCTTTTTATCTGTTTCAACGCGGCGTGGAATGCGAAAAAGCGCAGTAAATACATTGATAAGGCGTTTATCTCGTCGTTTATCGCCATTACCACCGGGACGGCGCTCACGCTGGCTGTGCTGGTGCTCTCCGGCTCGATTGCGTTTACGCCGATGCAGGTTATCCCCATCTCCGGGATGATTGCGGGGAATGCCATGGTGGCCGTTGGGCTGTGTTATAACAATCTCGGCCAGCGATTCAGCAGTGAACAGCAGCAGCTGCAGGAGAAATTAAGCCTGGGGGCGACGCCTAAGGTGGCCTCGGCGCGGCTGATTCGTGAGAGCATTCGCTCATCGCTGATCCCAACGGTAGATTCAGCCAAAACGGTGGGGCTGGTGAGCCTGCCGGGCATGATGTCGGGGCTGATTTTTGCCGGTATCGATCCGGTAAAAGCGATTAAGTATCAGATCATGGTGACGTTTATGCTGCTCTCCACGGCAAGCCTGTCAACCATCATTGCCTGCTACCTGACCTATCGGAAGTTCTACAATGCGCGCCACCAGCTGGTGGTGACGCAGTTGAAAAAGACGGGATAACATCGGCTTTTGTAGGCCCGGTAAGGCGAAGCCGCCACCGGGCAAAGTGCATCAATATAACAACGCGTACAGCTGACGGCGATACTTCGACGCCAGCGCGTCTCCGGTGCCCAGCGCGGCCAGAATTTCCTGGAACATCTTACGCGCCTGACCGTCTGCGGCTGCCAGGTCTTTTTGCAGGTGGCTGAACAGCAGCTCCAGCGCCTCTTCGTTACGCCCCACCTGGTGCAGCTGCAGCGCCAGCTGGCTTGCCAGAGCGGCGTCGGCCGGATTGTCGGCAACCTGCTGCTGCAGCTGCTGAATTTCCGGGGTGTCCGCGGCCTGTTTCAGCAGCTCAATTTGTGCGACCAGCCCCTGATAGCGGGTGTCCTGATCCTGCAGCGGAACCGTTTTCAGTACGGCTTCCGCGTCTTCTGAACGGTGCAGGGCGATCTGCGTTTCCGCCAGCAGCAGGCCAATCTGGCTGTTCTGATTCGACAGCTGCCACGCCTCTTTGAGCAGCGGCAGCGCCTCGTCGTATTTGCCTTCCTGCATCAGCGCCATGCCTTCCTGAGCTTTCAGTTCTTCTTCGCGCGGCAGCACTTTATCCAGCAGGGCGCGAATAGCCTCTTCCGGCTGCGGCCCCTGGAAGCCGTCAACAGGCTGACCGTTCTGGAACAGATAGACCGTAGGAATGGCGCGCAGGCCAAACTGGGACGCCACCATCGGCTCGGCGTCGCAGTCCAGCTTAGCGAGAATGAACTGACCGTTGTACTGGGCGGCAAGGCTTTCCAGCACCGGCGTCAGCTGCAGACAGTGTTGGCTGCGTTCAGACCAGAAGTAGAACAGCACCGGTTTGGTCATCGACTGTTCAAGGGTCTGTTGCAGGTTAGCTTCTGTAATATTGACGATATTCTGTACGGACATGCGGCTTTCTCTTTTGTCGGTTTGTTCTTTACATGGGGATGCGCGTCGTCGCTTCAACTCAACCGTGTAAAATTTTGTCCATCATTCGGCCCGGCAGCAGGCGTTTTAACCAGCCTACGGCGTGGGTGACCAGCGTCACCGGATAGCGCATTTTGGGATGTTCGCTCTCAAAAGCATGGCGCACTTTGGCCACAACCGCCTCCGGCCCGAGGGTAAAACGTGCGGCAATGCCGGGGTTCTCAACCGGTTTATCCGCCTGCGTCTGGTTCACGTTTTCGGTAAAGCGGGTGCGGATCGGGCCGGGCTCAATCAGGCTGACCTTAATGCCGCTGTGGCGTAGCTCCATGCGCAGGGCGTCGGACCAGGCCTCCAGCGCATATTTGCTGGCGGCGTAGGCGCCGCGGCCCGGGGTGGAAATCAGCCCCATCACTGACGAGGTCATCACGATGCGCCCTTCACCGTGCGGCAGCATCGCGGGGAGCAGACGCATGGTGAGCTGATGCACGCCGAAGAAGTTGGTCGAAAACTGTTTCTCCAGCGTTTCGCGGGAGAGCGTATCCAGCGGGCCATACACGCCATAGCCGGCATTGTTAAAGAGCCCGTACAGACGATTGTCGGTCAGCGCGATCACTTCATCGGCGGCGCGTTCAACGCTCTCCGGCGAGTCCATATCCAGCAGCACGCCGGTAAAGCCCAGCCCGTTCATGCGTTCGACATCGTCGGGTTTGCGACAGGCCGCCAGGACCCGAAACCCCTGGCGCTTCAGTTCGAGCGCGCTTTCCAGGCCGATTCCACTGGAACATCCTGTAATTAAGACCGATTTTTGCATAACTTTACCTGTCAGGATCTCCGCTTAATCAGGAGTCATGTTTAACTAAAGGAGCCAGCCGCGTTGCCATCCAGTCGGCAATAAACGGCTGAGCATCGCGATTGGGGTGGATCCCGTCGTCTTGCATCCACTGGGGTTTGAGATAGACCTCTTCCATGAAAAATGGCAGCAGCGGAATATCAAACTCTTTGGCAAGCTTAGGGTAGATCGCGCTAAAGGCTTCATTATACCGACGACCGTAGTTAGCGGGCAGGCGAATTTGCATCAGCAGCGGCTGGGCGTTTGCCGCTTTGATATCCTGCAAAATGGTGCGCAGCGTTTGCTCGGTTTGCTGAGGCTGAAAACCGCGCAGTCCATCGTTACCGCCAAGCTCCACCAGCACCCAGCGCGGCTGATGCTGTTTGAGCAGCGCAGGCAGGCGTGACAGGCCCTGCTGCGAGGTATCGCCGCTGATGCTGGCGTTGATTACCGACGTCTTGCTCTGCCATTTGTCGTTGAGCAGAGCGGGCCAGGCCGCGCTGGCCGCCATGCGATAGCCTGCGCTCAGGCTGTCGCCGAGAACCAGTAACGTGTCCGCTGCCGCCGCGCGGAAGGTCATCAGAATCAAAAACAGGAAGGGCAAATGCCAGCGGAAAACAGTGTTGAAGTTCATCATCTTAAGAAGTCCGTCGGTCAGGGGGAACACGAGCTTTCCATCCTTACTGGAGTTGAACTCGTTGTCAAACGCGCTGAAACCATCGCGCTGATTGGCGAATCCGGCTCCGGCAAGTCCACGCTGCTGGCGATTTTGGCCGGTCTGGACGACGGCAGCAGCGGCGAGGTCCACCTTGTCGGGCTCCCGCTGCACCAGCTTGATGAAGAGGCGCGGGCCGCGCTGCGCGCGCGTCACGTTGGTTTTGTCTTCCAGTCCTTCATGCTGATCCCGACCCTGAACGCGCTGGAAAACGTCGAACTCCCGGCGCTGTTGCGCGGAGAAAACAGCCGTGAAAGCCGCACGCATGCGAAGGCGCTGCTGGAACAGCTCGGTCTGGGGAAACGTCTCGACCACCTTCCCGCGCAGCTTTCCGGCGGTGAGCAGCAGCGCGTGGCGCTGGCGCGGGCGTTCAACGGCCGTCCCGAAGTCCTGTTTGCCGATGAGCCCACCGGTAACCTTGACCGTAAAACCGGTGACAAAATTGCCGACCTGCTGTTTTCGCTCAACCGCGAGCACGGCACCACGCTGATCCTCGTGACTCACGATCCGCAGCTCGCCGCCCGCTGCGACCGTCGCCTGCGGCTGGTCAACGGTATTCTTCAGGAGGAGGCATGATTACCCGCTGGTTCTGGCGCGAGTGGCGCTCGCCCTCGCTGCTGATTGTCTGGCTGGCGCTAAGCCTGGCGGTGGCCTGCGTGCTGGCGCTCGGCAGCGTCAGCGACCGCATGGAAAAAGGGCTCAGCCAGCAGAGCCGGGAGTTTATGGCGGGTGACCGGGCGCTGCAAAGCTCCCGCCCGGTGCCGTCGGGCTGGATTGACGAAGCGCGTAAAGAAGGGCTGAAGGTGGGGGAGCAGATAAGCTTCCAGACCATGACCTTTGCGGGCGACACGCCGCAGCTCGCCAGCGTGAAGGCTGTCGATGATATCTACCCGATGTACGGCGAACTGCAGACCAACCCGCCCGGGCTGAAGCCCAAGCCAGGCACGGTGCTGCTGGCATCACGTCTGATGGCGCTTCTGAACCTGAAACCCGGCGACAGCATCGACGTCGGCGACGCCACCCTCAACATTGCCGGGGAAGTGGTGCAGGAGCCCGATTCCGGCTTTAACCCCTTCCAGCTCGCGCCGCGCCTGCTGATGAATACCGCGGATGTCGCGGCAACCCATGCGGTGCAGCCGGGCAGCCGCGTCACCTGGCGCTATAAGTTTGGCGGCACGCCTGCCCAGCTTGACGCGTATGAAAAATGGCTTCTGCCGCAGTTAAAACCGGAACACCGCTGGTACGGGCTGGAGCAGGACGAAGGGGCGCTCGGTAAATCACTTGAGCGTTCTCAGCAGTTCCTGCTGCTTTCGGCACTGTTGACCCTGCTGCTGGCGGTGGCGGCGGTTGCCGTGGCGATGGGGCATTACTGCCGCAGCCGCTACGATCTGGTGGCGATCCTCAAAACTCTGGGGGCGGGCAGGGCGCAGCTGCGCAAGCTGATTGTCGGCCAGTGGCTGATGCTGCTGATTCTGTCCGCGCTGACCGGCGGAATAATGGGGCTGCTGTTTGAAAAACTGCTGATGGTGATGCTGAAACCGGTGCTCCCGGCCGCATTGCCGCCGGCCAGCCTCTGGCCGTGGCTGTGGGCAATCGGCGCAATGACGGTGATTTCGCTGCTGGTGGGGCTACGCCCCTATCGCCTGCTGCTCGCGACGCAGCCGCTGCGCGTGCTTCGCAACGATGTGGTGGCGAACGTCTGGCCGCTGAAATTCTACCTTCCGGTGATTATTGCCGTGGCGGTGGGGCTGCTGGCGTGGCTGATGGGGGGCAGCACGCTGCTGTGGGCGGTACTGGCCGGGGCGGTTGTGCTGGCGCTGCTGTGCGGCGTGCTGGGCTGGATACTGCTCAACGTCCTGAAGCGGCTCACGGTGAAATCGCTGCCCGTGCGCCTGGCGGTCAACCGCCTGCTGCATCAGCCGTGGTCAACGCTCAGCCAGCTGTCGGCGTTTTCGCTGTCGTTTATGCTGCTGGCGCTGCTTTTAGTGCTGCGCGGCGATCTGCTCGATCGCTGGCAGCAGCAGCTTCCCCCGGAAAGCCCGAACTTTTTCCTGATCAATATCGCGCCTGAGCAGGTCACGCCGCTGAAGGGCTTCCTGTCGGAGCATCACATTATCCCTGAGTCGTTCTATCCCATCGTTCGCGCGCGTCTGACGCAGATCAACGGTCAGCCAACGGAGGGGAACAAGGACGAGTCGCTGAACCGCGAGCTGAACCTGACCTGGCAGGAGAAACGCCCTGACCACAACCCGATAACCGCCGGTACCTGGCCGCCGAAAGCGGGGGAAGTGTCGATGGAGGAGGGGCTGGCGACGCGCCTGAACGTGAAGCTCGGGGACAGCGTGACATTTACCGGCGATACGCAGGATTTCACGGCGAAAGTCACCAGCCTGCGTAAAGTGGACTGGGAAAGCCTGCGGCCCAACTTCTTCTTTATCTTCCCGCCGGGCGCGCTGGACGGTCAGCCGCAGAGCTGGCTGACCAGCTTCCGCTGGGAAAACGGCAACGGCATGCTGACCCAGCTCAACCGGGAGTTTCCGACGGTCAGCCTGCTGGATATTGGCGCGATCCTGAAGCAGGTAGGGCAGGTTCTGGAGCAGGTGAGCCGCGCGCTGGAGGTGATGGTGGTGCTGGTGACGATCTGCGGCGTGCTGCTGTTGCTGGCCCAGGTGCAGGTGGGCATGCGCCAGCGCCATCAGGAGCTGGTGGTCTACCGCACGCTGGGGGCCGGAAAGCGGCTCCTGCGGATGACGCTCTGGAGCGAGTTTGCGCTGCTGGGGCTGGTGGCGGGTCTGGTAGCGGCCATTGGCGCGGAAACGGCGCTGGCGGTGCTGCAGACAAAGGTCTTCGACTTCCCGTGGGAGCCTGACTGGCGCCTTTGGTTGATCCTGCCTCTCAGTGGCGCGGTGCTGCTTTCTCTCTGCGGAGGCTGGCTCGGCACGCGGCTGTTAAAGGGGAAAGCCCTGTTCCGTCAGTTTGCGAGTTGATTTAGCACGGTGATAGTTGCGCACCGGGTTTTAATGCCGGTGCACAGTGTTTAAATAGCACAAAGTGATAATACCCACTCATTTAGTAGCACAAAACATTAAAAACCCGACCACACAGCCCGATTATTTCCAGTTAATATTCACCCGCTAAATATTTAGCAGCGTGTCTATTAAGGAAAAATAATGACTATAAAAAAATCAGCGCTGGCGGCAACGATCGGCGCGGCAGTGGCATTGACTACCTTCGCTTCTCAGGCGGAAATCACCGTTCTTAAGCAGGATCCTCAGGCGGGTAACCCGCTGAGCCGCCTGAACTTTACCGTTGGCGGCAGTATTCGTCCTCAGTTCCAGAACATGACCGGCGACGACGGTAAAAACAGCTACAAGCGTAACGGCTTTGACGGCGGCACCCGTTTCCGTTTCGCGGCTGATTACTATCTGTTTGATGACATCAGCTGGATCAGCTACTACGAGCTGGGTGTCAATATTCCTGCGCAGTTTAACTGGGATCACCACTACGCCGACGGCGCACACGACACCACGCGTCGTATGCTCTACACCGGTCTGAAGAGCGACACCTGGGGTACGCTGACCTTCGGTCAACAGAACAGCGTTTACTATGATGTGGTGGGCGCGAAAACCGATATCTGGGACTACGACATGATCGGCCAGGCGCCAGGTAACGGGATCAACGGCGATTACGACGGTTCTTACCGTTCACGCCAGATGCTGAAATATAAGAAAACCGTGGGTGATGCCGACATTTATGCATCCTACCTGTTTGAAGACAGCGAATACCTGCCGGGCAATGGCCTGCGCTACAAGCGTAAAGGCGGCGGCTCGCTGGGTCTGGATTATCACCTGACCACCGATCTGACCTGGGGCGCAGCGTGGAACTACACCCGCGCGGACATGCGTAACCCGGACAACGGCGACAGCAAAACCTACGACCAGAACATCCTCGGTACCGCGCTGAACTGGACCCCGGACAACTGGACCTTCTCCGCAGGCGGCGGCTGGTACCAGAACTTCCTGACCACCAAAAAAGTGTCGGTTAACGACTACTTCGCCGGTGATGCATGGGGTATCGAATACTTTGCGGGCTATAAGTTCCCAATCGGTCAGTATGCGGTTAAATCTATCCAGCCTTACTTCATGGGCGACCGCATTCAGTACGTGAACGGCCGCAACTACCAGCGCATCGACAACGGCGTGGGTATCAGCTTCCAGCTGGATTACGGTTTCCGCGTGGATTACGAACACGTGTTCACTTCCAGCACCGACAACCTGGGCGACATGAACCTGGTGCGTCTGCGCTACGACTTCTAAGCCGTCTGTTCCCCGGTGGCGCTGCGCTTACCGGGGCTACAAAAGCATATGTAGGCCGGGTAAGGCGTAGCCGCCACCCGGCTTTATTTTTCAGCGATCAAGCCACTCAGCAATCTCTTCGTACGTCCCGCGATAGACAATCTTCTCCGCCTTTTTCTCCAGCTGATAGCCGTACATCGGGTCGTAATAATCCTTCAGCAGCGGCGCAAGCCAGCAGAAGTGCGCGTCAGTGCTGCCGGAGCGTTGCTGTTCCAGCAGCGCGGAATCTAACAGCGCGGTGAATTCTGCATACCGCTGCAGCCCCAGACGGCGGCGAATGGCGAACAGGCCGTGATGCAGATACTCGCTGTACTCTTTCCAGCCCGCTTCCTCGCCGTAGGCAGCAGAAAAATCCGCCCACATGTGGTCGAAATACTCTTCGCGCAGGCGCTCAAGACGGACGTCAAACGGGTCTTCGACGACAACGATAGGGGCTTCAGCCATGCGGTCGCGCAGGCACTCCGGCAGGTGGTTGGAGCCAATCATCCGGCCTTCATCTTCCAGCACCCAGCGCGCGGCGTCTTTTTTCAGGAGCTCAACCGCAAGGTGGTTTTCAAAGCTCGCCTGGGAAAGCTGCGGCGTGAGCGTGCGGCCAAACGACGAACCGCGGTGGTGCGCCAGCCCTTCCAGATCGATGCCCTGTGCGTGCTGCTTCACCAGCAGGGTTTTACCGTTTCCGGTGCAGCCGCCAATAAGCACCATCGGCTTTTGTGACTGCTCGATGGTCACCTGAATCGCCGTCTGACGCAGGGCCTTATAGCCGCCGCGGATCAGCGGGTAGTCGATGCCCGCCTCTTTCAGCCAGGCCTGAGAGATATGCGAACGCTGGCCGCCGCGCGCGCAGCAGAGAAAGCCCTCAGGATGGGCAAGGCTGGCCTCGCGCCAGGCGTTGATGCGCGCGTCACGCGTCTCGCCGCTCACCAGCTGATGGCCGAGCGCCAGCGCGGCCTCGGGGCCCTGGCGTTTATAGCAGGTACCGACGGCGGCGCGTTCGTCGTCGTTCATTAAGGGCAGGTTAACAGCCGCAGGCATCGCGCCCTGGGCAAATTCGATCGGCGCGCGAACGTCGATTAAAGGGGTATCAGACGCGAGGATCGCGCGATAGTCCGTTCCATCGTTCATGGTTATTCCAGAAGAAAACTCAGCAGCAATGGGCGGGGATTGTACGCCGGGGAAGGGGAAGGTCAACTCCCCGGCGCAGATGTCCTACTTGAGCTTTGACTGTGCCCAGACAATACCGCTCGCGTATTCCGGCGGCAGGAGCGGGATCATGGCTTCCAGGGTGGCGCTCAGGCGGCCCGTGTCGCTGTCGTTCAGGTTCAGGTGACCGACCTTGCGACCCGCGCGAACCTCTTTGTCATACCAGTGCAGATGCACGAGCGGCAGCTTCAGCCAGTCGTAGTTCAGATCGGTGCCGATCAGGTTGATCATCACCGACGGGCTGTTCACCACCGGCTGCGGCAGCGGCAGGTCGGTGATTGCACGCAGGTGCAGCTCGAACTGGCTGATGGACGCGCCGTTTTGCGTCCAGTGGCCGCTGTTGTGCACGCGCGGCGCAAGTTCGTTGATCAGCAGGCCGGACGGGGTGATAAAGCACTCCATCGCCATGACGCCCACATACCCGAGTTCGTGCATGATGGCAGAGAGCATATCTTCCGCCTGCGCCTGCTGGTCAGCATTGGCGTGCGGGAAGGCGACGCTGGTGCGCAGAATGCCGTCCTGGTGCAGGTTATGCGTCAGCGGATAAAAGACGGTATGCCCGTCGTGCCCGCGCGCGCCAACCAGCGACACTTCGCCGCTGAAGTTAATGCCCTGCTCAACGATGCACTCGCCGTAGCAGTCGTCCGGCAGTTCTGCCGTTTCATCAGCACGCAGGCGCCACTGGCCGCGGCCGTCGTAACCGCCCACGCGGCGCTTCACGATTGCCAGCTCGCCCAGCATCGCGAAAACGTCATTCCATTCGCTTTTATCGGACAGGAGCTGCCACGGTGCGGTCGGCAGACCGAGCTTGTCGAACAGCTGCTTTTGCGTCAGACGGTCGGCGATGATCGGGAACACGTCGCGGTTAACGAAGGCGTTATGACGCGCCAGCTCGCGGGTCAGCGCCGTTTCCGGCCAGCGTTCAATCTCGGCGGTGATCACGCTCTGGTGGAACGGTACGGCTTCCGGTTCGGCGTCCAGCCCGACGGGCCAGACGGCAATACCCAGCGGCTCACCGGCCTGACGCAGCATGCGGCCTAGCTGGCCGTTACCGAGGACGCAAACCTGCTTCATGCCGCACCCCGCGGGTCCGGATTGTCCAGCACCTCGTCGGTCTGGGCTTTACGCCACTCCGCCAGACGCTGGTGTAATGCTTTATCGTGCGTCGCAAGAATTTGCGCCGCCAGCAGGGCGGCATTGGCAGCACCCGCTTTACCAATCGCCAGCGTGCCGACAGGAATACCGCGCGGCATCTGGACGATGGAGTAGAGGCTATCCACACCGCTTAACGCGGCGCTTTGGACCGGAACGCCCAGTACCGGCACCAGGGTTTTGGCGGCAATCATGCCTGGCAGATGTGCTGCGCCGCCCGCGCCGGCAACGATCACCTCATAACCGTTCTCTTCGGCGCTTTCGGCGAAGCTGAACAGTTTGTCCGGTGTACGGTGCGCGGAGACCACTTCAACGTGGTGCGGAACATTCAGGATTTCAAAGATTTCGGCGGCGAACTGCATGGTAGCCCAGTCGCTTTTGGACCCCATCACGATGGCGACACGCGCCGGATTATTGCGGGAAGACATGCGTCTTAAAACTCCTGTGGTGCGAAACACACTGCTTTCGAGGGCACAGAGAATAGCATGTTATACGGGCAAGGAAAACGGTTGCGCGGTTAAAAGGCGAGCAGTTATGGCGAGAAAGAGATAACAAAAAAGACCGCACGATGGCGGTCTTTTATGTGATGTTACTGAAGATCCCCTGCGGACAGGTTCTCGTTGTCGAACGCGCGGCTGACATCGATATGATTCACCATGCTGGTGTCGGCATTCGAGCCCGATTTTGGCACGGAGAAGCGATTCTCCGCGGCCTGTGCGCCAGTGGACAACACGACTGCCAGCAGCAGGGTACTTACGATGCTGATGTTTTTCATTCTCTGTTCCTTCCTCATCGTATTGTCGCTGTCGCACGTCTTAGCTGGCGGCACGGCAATCAGGGTTTTTATTTAGTCAGTTCTGCGGTCATGTACACGCGGTTGTTGACCTTCGCGCTCGTAATTTTATAAGAGGCATTCTGCTCGGCGGCCTGCGCGGCAATTTTCGCTTCTGCGCGGTCAAGGGTAGAGGCGGTTGCGCTCACGCTTTGAGCGAAAGAACCGAAAGAAACCAGGGAAAGGGCGGCAACTGCAACGAAAGTTTTGATAGATTTCATGGTCGTATTCCTTAAGTATTTTATCTGGGATAGGGCGTATTGCCCTGATGTGATAAATAATAGGCCGACCACGGGCTGATTAAAATCGAAACAATTTGCCGATATTGTTCAAAAAAATAGAATGATGGTGTGAGGGGTTAAAACGGAAACGCGATCAGCTCCACGCCCTCTGGCGTGACTTTGACCATGGAGCCTTCGGTGTGCCAGGCACCCAACACCACGCGATGGGCCGGTTCGCCGTTGGCGATAAGGGAATGGACGTCAGGACGATGGGTATGACCGTGGATCAACCACTGAACGCCATGCTTTTCCATCACGCTAACCACGGCCTGCGGGTTCACGTCCATGATGGTCATGGATTTGCTGCTGTTGGCGGCTTTACTGCCCGCGCGCATCCTGGCGGCGATGCGGTTGCGGATAAACAGCGGCAGCGCAAGAAACACCTTTTGGATCCACGGGGTGTGGACTTTGGCGCGAAACGCCAGGTAGCCGGTATCGTCGGTGCAGAGCGTGTCGCCGTGCATGATCAGGACCCTGCGGCCATAGAGGTCGAGCACCTGCTCTTCCGGCAGCAGCGTCATGCCGCTTTCGCGAGCGTAGCGCTTGCCGATCAGGAAATCACGGTTGCCGTGAATGAAGTAGCAGGGGACGCCGGAATCTACCAGCGCACGAATGGCGGCTGCCATTTCACGGTGCAGCGGGTTAGGATCGTCGTCGCCAATCCAGGCTTCAAACAGGTCGCCCAGGATATACAGCGCATCGGCGCTTTTCGCTTCACCGCGTAAAAAACGCAGAAAACCGGCGGTTATCGCCGGTTCTTCTGTTTGCAGATGCAAATCCGCAATAAAGAGTGTCGCCACGAATTACTCGCTGACGGTCACGCTTGTAATCACAACGTCTTCTTTAGGAACGTCCTGGTGCATACCGCTGCGGCCAGTAGCGACGGCTTTGATCTTGTCAACCACGTCCATCCCTTCAACCACTTCTGCGAATACGCAGTAGCCCCAACCCTGCAGGCTTTCGCCGGAGAAGTTCAGGAAGTCGTTGTCAGCCACGTTGATGAAGAACTGCGCGGTGGCAGAGTGTGGCGCCTGAGTACGGGCCATTGCCAGCGTACCGCGGGTGTTTTTCAGACCGTTGTTCGCTTCGTTTTTGATCGCTTCTTTGGTCTCTTTCTGGTTCATGCCAGGTTCGAAACCGCCGCCCTGGATCATAAAGCCGTTGATCACGCGGTGGAAAATGGTGTTGTTGTAGAAACCTTCGCGGCAGTAGTCCAGGAAGTTTTTAACTGTTTCAGGCGCTTTGTCATCAAAGGTTTTGATTACGATATCGCCATGATTAGTGTGGAAAGTAACCATTTTTGCATCCTGTTCCGTTATTGTGGTACGTCGACCCGCGTTCGGGTCATCTATAGGGGCTTGTTATAGCATAACCACAGGATGCGATCACCTTGCATTGTGTGCTGCTTCGGGTTTGAATTACGGGTAGAATAGCCGGTTTTCAACCACACACGTGTTTACATGGAATCTTCGATGTTAAAAATCTTTAATACAATGACGCGCCAGAAAGAGGAATTTAAACCTATCCATGCCGGGGAAGTCGGCATGTACGTGTGTGGTATTACGGTTTACGATCTCTGTCACATTGGCCATGGCCGTACCTTTGTCGCTTTTGACGTGGTGTCACGCTACCTGCGTTTTCTGGGCTACACCCTGAAATACGTGCGTAATATCACCGACATCGACGACAAAATCATCAAGCGTGCTAATGAAAACGGCGAAAGCTTCGTTGCGCTGGTCGATCGCATGATCGTCGAGATGCACAAAGATTTCGACGCCCTGAATATTCAGCGCCCGGACAGCGAGCCGCGCGCGACCCACCATATTCACGAAATCATCGAGATCACCGAAAAGCTGATCGCACGCGGCCACGCGTACGTTGCGGACAACGGTGACGTGATGTTCTCGGTGCCGACGGACCCAACCTACGGTTCGCTTTCCCGTCAGGATCTGGACCAGCTCCAGGCCGGCGCGCGCGTTGACGTGGTTGACGTGAAGCGTAACCCGATGGACTTCGTGCTGTGGAAAATGTCCAAAGAGGGCGAACCAAGCTGGCCATCCCCGTGGGGCGAAGGCCGCCCGGGCTGGCACATTGAGTGTTCCGCGATGAACTGCAAACAGCTGGGCAAGCACTTCGACATTCACGGCGGCGGTTCGGACCTGATGTTCCCGCACCACGAAAACGAAATCGCGCAGTCCACCTGCGCCCACGGCGGCGAGTACGTTAACTATTGGATGCACTCGGGCATGGTAATGGTTGACCGCGAGAAGATGTCTAAATCGCTGGGTAACTTCTTCACCGTGCGCGACGTGCTGAAATATTACGACGCGGAAACCGTGCGCTACTTCCTGATGTCCGGCCACTATCGCAGCCAGCTGAACTACAGCGAAGAGAACCTGAAACAGGCGCGCTCGGCGCTGGAGCGTCTGTACACCGCGCTGCGCGGAACCGACAGGTCTGTTCCTGCTGCAGGCGGCGAAGCGTTCGAAGCACGCTTTGTTGAGGTGATGAACGACGACTTCAACACCCCGGAAGCGTACTCCGTGCTGTTCGACATGGCGCGCGAAGTGAACCGCCTGAAGTCAGAAGATATGGCCGCGGCGAATGCGCTGGCATCCCATCTGCGTAAGCTCTCCTCCGTGCTCGGCCTGCTGGAGCAGGATCCGGACGCGTTCCTGCAGAGCGGTGCGCAGGCGGACGACGGTGAAGTGGCGGAAATTGAAGCGTTGATCAAAGCGCGTCTGGAAGCGCGTCAGGCAAAAGACTGGGCGGCGGCAGATGCGGCGCGCAACCGTCTGACCGAGATGGGCATCATTCTGGAAGATGGCCCGCAGGGAACGACCTGGCGCCGCAAGTAGGTCTGGTGCGCGCTGATGCCCTCACCCCAGCCCTCTCCCACAGGGAGAGGGTGCAAACACTAAAAACGGCAACTTGAGTTGCCGTTTTGCTTTTACCTCCGTTTCCACCACAGCAACCCCATCAGCACGACTCCCGGCAGCCACACCCACAGCAGTTCTGAAACGATCACCTGATGCCCGTACGGCGTGGTATAGCGCGACAGCGCAAACGGCGCGACCTTAATGACCTGCCACGGCGCAAAGAATCGTTCATATGACCACGGCCACAGCCAGCCGACGCCTTTCCCACCCGTGGTAATCGAATCCAGCAGGCTGTGCGACAGCAATGACACGGTTAAAAACAGCCAGCAGCGCGTCAGGCTGGCCCGGAACCATCGTCGGCCAAGCAGCACGCAGAGTATCGGCACCACAAAGGCGAACAGCAGGGAGTGGGTAAAGCCGCGATGGCCGAAAACATTGCCGTACGCGACGCCGAACTTGAACGCCAGCACGTCGGCATCCGGCAGCATGGCGAGGACAATCCCGGCAAACAGCAGGCGGGGAGGAATCACTTTGGTTCCGAGGCCTAAGCCCAGACAAAGCGGAACAGCGGCGTGCGTAATAACGGTAGGCATTGCGATTATCCATGGCAAATCATGGAAATATAGCAGCAATCCCGCGCCAGCAGACCCGCGTCAAATTCTTATTTTTACGCCGACTCGCGTGCGATAAGCTGCCCGGAAAGCGTAATGCGCTGGGTTTGCAGCGTCGGCTCCTTGAGCGTGCGGATAATCAGCCCGGCAGCCTGACGCCCGGTCTCTTCGCTGGCGGACGACACGTAGGTAAATGACGGAGAGGTGAGGTTAACGTGGAGCATATCTTCGAAACCGACCAGCGCGACCTGCTGTGTCAGAAACACATCTTTACCCACCGTTCGTCCAACCTGATGAATACCGGAGATGGAGCCGATCATGGCATCCGGAGAGTGGCAGAGCAGGGCGGTGATGGTGTTGTTTTTTTCCAGCAGCTGGCGGGTGGCGAAACCCGCCGCCAGCGTGTCATCGCTGCAGGCCGGAGAGTATTCATCGCGCCAGACCAGCCCGTTCTGCGTCATCGCGCTGCGAAAACCGAGCAGGCGCTGCTCGCGGATAAGGCAGCCTTCACGTCCGCCAATGTAGGCGATATTGCGATGGCCGCGCTCGATAAGATAACGCACCGCCAGATTTGCCGCCTGACGGTTATCGCGCATCACCAGATTGCATTTTTCATCTAGCAGCGACTGAGAGACTACCACCAGCGGCAGCGGGCAGCGTCGAATCTGCTCCGGCAGGGTGGGGGTACGGGTATCCGAGGCCAGATAGATAACCCCGGCGACGCCCTGCTGCTTAAACGACAGCAGGCAGCGCTCAAGATGGTCATGGTCGTTCTGGGGCTGGCCGAGAAAAACCATATACCCCTGTTTTTCAAGATCCTGGACAATGCTCGCCATCACCTTGATGGAGAAACTGTCGCTAAAGTCACGGAGGATCAGGCCAATCAGATTGGACGTATTGGCGCGGAGGTTGGCAGCGGCAACGTTATGAACATAGCCCAGCGTATTGATGGCAGCGTTGACCTTCTCGATCGTTGCCTCTGAGATTTTCCCTTTCTGGCGCAAAACCAGCGAGACGGTTGAGACCGAAACGCCCGCGCGCTTTGCGACATCAATAATGCTGACTTTCTTCAAAACCGCTCCCTGAAATTTGCCGATTATCAGCCAGATAAAACACGTCTCCCAGCGTACAGGAGACGTGTCGCTCAGGCATCTTATTATTTGCCGATCATGGTGGACATGGTCTGGGCGATAAACTGTGCTCTGGCACCGAAAATCACCTGAATACCGTTGTCGCCGACGAAGACCACGCCGCGCGCGCCGAGTCCGTTCAGGCCGTCCTTATCGACCACCTCGCTTTTTGCCACTTCCAGACGCAGACGGGTGATACAGGCGCCGACGGAGTCGATGTTGTGCGCCCCGCCCAGCAGGGTGATGATCTCGGTCGCGAGTTCTGAATCAGACTTATCATCCGCGTTGGCGGTCACTTCAGTGCGGCCCGGCGTTTTCACGTCGAAACGACGGATCACAAAGCGGAACGTGAAGTAATAAATCAGGCCCATTGGAATACCGATGATAATCGCATTCAGGAAGTTGGTCTTGTAGCCGTTGAAGGACGGCAGGATCCCGAATGACAGATAGTCGATAAAGCCCGCGGAGAACGACTTGGCGATATGCGCATGCAGCAGATACATGGTCATGTAGGCCAGGCCTGCCATGATGGCGTTAAAGACGTACAGGATTGGCGCCACGAAGATAAAGGTAAACTCAACCGGTTCGGTGATCCCCGTCAGGAAGCAGGTCAGCGCCGCAGAGAACAGAATACCGGCCGCGATTTTCTTATTCTTCGTATGGGCTTCGTGATACATCGCCAGGCACGCTGCGGGCAGCGCGAACAGCATCAGCGGGAATTCACCCTGCATGAACTTACCGGCGTTCTGGTAGGTGTCGCTGCTGAAGGACTTCACACCTTCTTCCAGCATCTTGAACCAGATGGTCTGGTCGCCGTGGATCACCTGTCCTGCCTGGGTGGTGTAATCCCCGAATGAATACCAGAAGGACGGATACCAGATGTGGTGCAGGCCGAGCGGGATCAGCGCGCGTTCTACCAGACCGAAGATAAAGGTCGACGCCGCCTGATTATCGCCGTTCACCACCACGGAGAGCGCGTCGATACCGGCCTGGATATGCTGCCACACGTACGGCAGCAGCAGCCCCATCAGGAACGACAGAAACGCCGTTGCAATGGCCACGAAGCGCTTGCCGGAGAAGAAGCCCAGGAACTCCGGCAGCTGCATGGTGTGGAAGCGGTTATAGCACCAGGCCGCGAGAATACCGCAGATCAGGCCGCCGAAGACACCCATCTGCAGCGTCGGGATGCCGACCACCATGGCGTATTTCCCGCCCTGGGAGGCCATTTCCGGCGTGATGCTCAGCACGGTGCTGATGGTGATATTCGTGACAAACACCGACACCGCCGCAGACAGCGCCGCGATGCCGGATTCTGACGCCAGACCCACGGCGGAGCCAATGGCAAACAGCATCGGCAGGTTATCAAAAATAACCCCGCCCGCGTTCATCATCAGCGGCAGATGGAACTTATCGCCGAAGGCCAACAGCAGGCCCGCAGCGGGAAGCAGTGAAATTGGCAGCATTAAGGCGCGACCAATCATCGATAACTTAGACAGCGATTTAACAAACCCTGATATCAGACTCATGCTGATTTCCCCCGAGTAGCGCTTTTTTGGCGCTGTTATTGTAAGTAGAACGTTTTAGTAGAACGTTCTACTTATCGTGGGCAAAGAGTGAAAAACGCGCAACTGAATTTTCACGTTTCAACAGATGAAATAGTGATTATTTGAAGTTGATCGATAAATAACCGCGATGGGTGTGAGGGGATGCTGAGAGAAATTGCCGGGTGGCGGCTTCGCCTTACCGGCCTACAAACGGAGACAGTACGTAGGCCCGGTAAGCGCAGCGCCACCGGGCATCAGACGGCTCAGGCCGTAACGGTTACGCTCTGTCCTTCAAAGCTCACGGTCTGACCCGCGACAATCTTGCAGCGCTTGCGCGTTTCTACCACGCCGTCGACTTTTACCAGCCCGTCGGCGATAACGATTTTCGCCTGCGCGCCGCTTTCGCTCCAGCCTTCCAGCTTCAGCAGATCGCACAGCTCAACGTGCGGGTGTTTACCTAATGAAAAAGTCGCCATCTTACGCGTCCTCTACGTCGTGATATTCTTCGCACGCCTGCAGTGTATTTTGAATCAGCGTTGCTACGGTCATCGGGCCTACGCCGCCCGGTACGGGGGTAATGTAAGACGCGCGCGCGGCGGCATCTTCGTACACCACGTCGCCGACCACTTTGCCGTTTTCCAGACGGTTAATCCCGACGTCCACGACAATCGCGCCCTCTTTGATCCACTCGCCCGGAATAAAGCCCGGCTTGCCGACCGCGACGATCAGCAGATCGGCGTTCTCGACGTGGTGACGCAGGTTTTTGGTGAAGCGGTGGGTAACGGTGGTGGTGCAGCCGGCCAGCAGCAGCTCCATGCTCATCGGGCGGCCCACGATGTTGGACGCGCCGATAACCACGGCGTTCAGACCGTAGGTGTCGATGTTATAGCGCTCCAGCAGCGTCACAATGCCGCGCGGCGTGCACGGGCGCAGACGCGGCGCGCGCTGGCACAGGCGGCCAACGTTGTACGGATGGAAACCGTCCACGTCTTTATCCGGTGCGATACGCTCCAGCACCTTCACGTTGTCGATACCCGCCGGCAGCGGCAGCTGAACCAGAATACCGTCGATCTCTTTATCGGCATTCAGGGTGTCAATAAGTTCCAGCAGCTCTGCTTCGCTGGTGGTTTCCGGCAAATCGTAAGAGCGGGAGACGAAGCCCACCTCTTCACACGCTTTGCGCTTGCTGCCGACATAAATTTGCGATGCCGGGTTGCTGCCAACCAGCACAACGGCCAGCCCGGGGGCGCGTTTTCCGGCAGCTTTACGCGCCTTCACTTTTTCCGCGACCTCAGAGCGCACCTGCTGCGCAATCGTTTTACCGTCAATAATCTTTGCTGCCATCAGAGAGAAGATTCCGTCTGTAACGTTTGAAAGGGGGGATGCGTGTATTTTGTCAGAAGCGAGCGTCGCTGTCAGTCACCCTTTACGCGTTTTTATCAGTGAGACGCAAAAACCCTTCTTAGTGGATGGTCAATTTCTTAGGCGGTATTAGGATGTGACCTGGCGAAATGGCAGCGTTTTGACATATTTAAAAAATGCGTCCTGAGCTACTTTGTCTCCTCCGAAATAAGCTTTCAATTAATCAATTGAACGTATTTCTTATTCCCGATTATTCGCGGGAAGGGTTATTTACATTTTAAAGGAATAGACATGAAACTCAGCAACATTGCTTCTACTGTTATTGCAACTTTGGCCCTGGTTGCGGGTGCCGCAAATGCAGCAGATCCTGCTGCGCCGGTTTCCGTAAATGGCGGTACCGTACATTTTAAAGGTGAGCTGGTTAATGCGGCTTGTTCAGTAAATACTGATTCTTCCGAGCAGACCGTTAATCTGGGTCAGTATCGCACCGCGAAATTTACCAAAGTGGGCGACACCACCTCCAATATTCCATTCAACATTGAACTGAATGATTGCGATCCGCTGGTTGCCAAAACTGCAGCTGTTGCGTTCACCGGTCAGATCGACCCAACTGACAAAACCCTGCTGGCCGTGACCTCCGGTAACAACGACAACACCGCGAAAGGCGTGGGTATCGAGATCCTCGACAGCAAATCCAGCGTTCTGACCCCAGACGGCGCGACCTTCTCTGCTGCGCAGACGCTGATCGAAGGGACCAACACCCTGAAGTTCACCGCGCGTTATAAATCAACGGCTGCCACCACCGAGCCGGGCCAGGCGAACGCTGACGCCACCTTCGTAATGAAATACGAGTAATTCCTCCGCACAGGGATGTTCAGGCCTCACGGACGAGGCCCGTCATACGCAAATGCCAGGAACGAAGGATGACAAGGACTGGAACACTACTGCTGTTAACCCTTGCGATGGCTTGTCCGGCATCGGCGCATACCGTGGTGATCGAAGGTGGCAAGGTTCATCTCCGGGGCGAACTGGTGAACGGCGGCTGCGCCGTGGCGCCCGACAGCCAGAATATGCGCATCGACATGGGGCAGTACCGAACCAATTCATTTTCCGGTGTGGGCAGTTTTTCCACGGTTAACGTGCCTTTTACCGTGCGGCTGCTGGACTGCAGCGTTGATGTTTCGCGCACCGTGGGGATCCAGTTTCAGGGCGTGACGCCCGCAGAAGATCCGCAGGTCTTTCTGGCGACATCGCGGCCGGGTGAAACGCCCGTCAGCAGCGGCGTGGGGCTGGCGCTCTTTGACGAACAGCAGCGTCAGATTATCCCAAACGCCACGGCCGTCAGCTGGCTGCCGATCGATACCCGCGAGCTCGCGTTCCATTTTAGCGCCCGCTATCGGGCTATTTCCGAACACCTCGAGCCAGGCAAAATTCAGTCGGATGTCTGGTTTACGTTGATTTATCCATAACACCTGCGAACACATTATTAAAGGTACGGTTGTGATGAATACCCTAATTAAACCAGGACTTTTTTTATCGTTTATTTTGATGATGGTTTCTGCCTGCGCAAATGCTTCCGGCGGTATTGCGCTGGGGGCCACGCGCGTTATTTATCCCGCAGAGGCGAAGCAAACGTCGCTGGCGATCACCAACAGCAACAAACAGGAACGCTATTTAATTAACGCGTGGATCGAAAATGCGAGCGGGCAAAAAGAAAAAACCTTTGCCGTCACTCCGCCCCTGTTTGTCAGCGAGCCTAACAGTGAAAACACGCTGCGTATTATTTACGCCGGGCCAGCGCTGCCAGCCGATCGTGAATCGCTCTTTTACATGAACGTGAAGGCGATCCCGTCGGTGAACAAAGCGAAAACGGAAAACAATAACGTGCTGCAGCTGGCGATCCTCTCACGCATCAAGCTGTTTGTGCGCCCGAACAACCTGGCGATGCAGCCGGAAGAGGCGCTTTCCCAGCTGCGGTTTGAGCGCGCGGGCAGCCATCTCAAAGTCAGCAACGCTTCTCCGTATTACATCACCCTCGTCAATCTAAAGCTGGGCGGGCAGCAGCTGGATAACCTGATGGTTGCGCCGAAAAGCTCGGCTCAGCAGGTGCTGCCAGCCGGTGCCGGCGGCACGCTTTCCTGGCAGAGCGTGAATGACTACGGTGCCATCACCCCGGCGCGTAGCGTCAACCTGTGAGCAGAGTCAGGGCGATGAAAAACCACCAGAGACGTTACTGCCCGGTTGCACTGGCGCTGATGGCTGCGCTCTGGCCGCAGGCTGGCTGGAGCGAAAGTTATTTCAACCCGGCCTTCTTGTCCGACGACGCCGCCAGCGTGGCGGATTTGTCGCGTTTTGAACAAGGACACCAGCAGGCACCCGGCGTTTATCGCGTGGATATCTGGCGTAACGATGAGTTTATCGGTACCCAGGACGTGCGTTTCGAGCAGGCCGAGAACACGCCGCCGGTGGCGGGCGGTTTGTCGGCCTGCATTACGCGCGCGATGCTCGATCGCTTTGGCGTCAACGTCGCGGCGTTTCCCGAGCTGGCTAAAGTGCAGGGCGACACCTGCGTTCCGTTGACCACGGCTATACCCGGCAGCGAAACGGCATTCAACTTTGCCTCACAGCGTCTGGACGTCAGCCTGCCGCAGGTGGCGTTGCAAAACAGCGCCCGGGGCTACATTCCGCCTGAACAGTGGGATGAAGGCATCCCCGCCGCGCTGGTGAACTACAGCTTCACCGGTAACCGGGGAAGCGAAGACGACAGCTATTACCTCAACCTGCAGAGCGGGTTGAACTATGGCGCCTGGCGTTTACGTAACAACGGCGCATGGCGGTACACGCAGAATAACGGGCAGCGGCACAGCGAGTGGCAGAATATTGGCACCTGGGCGCAGCGCACCGTCATCCCGCTTAAAAGCGAACTGGTGCTGGGCGACAGCAATACCGGGAATGACGTTTTCGACAGCATGGGTTTTCGCGGCGGGCGTCTCTTCTCGTCTGACAGCATGTACCCGGACAGCCTGCAGGGCTACGCGCCGACCGTGCGCGGGATCGCCCGTACGCCCGCCAAAGTGGTGGTTCGCCAGAACGGCTACGTTATCTATCAAAGCTACGTCCAGCCGGGCGCATTTGCCATTACCGATCTTAACCCGACCTCCTCAAGCGGTGACCTGGAAGTCACGGTCGAAGAGAAAGACGGCACCCAGCAGCGCTATACCGTGCCGTACTCCACCGTGCCGCTCCTGCAGCGTGAAGGTCGCTGGAAGTACGACCTCGTCGCGGGGGATTACCGCAGCGGGAACAGCGATCAGGATACGCCGTTCTTCACCCAGGGCACCCTGGTTACCGGCCTTGCCAACGGTTACACGCTCTACGGCGGGACACAGCTGGCGTCACGCTATACCGCGGTGGCCGTCGGGGCCGGGAAAAACCTGGGCGACTGGGGCGCGGTCTCGCTCGATATCACCCACGCCCGCAGCCAGCTCGCGGACGACAGCAAGCATGAAGGGCAGTCTCTGCGCTTCCTCTATGCGAAATCTCTTAACGGCTTCGGCACCAACTTCCAGCTGCTGGGCTATCGCTATTCCACAAAAGGGTTTTACACCCTCGACGATGTCGCTTGGCGCTCAATGGAAGGCTATCAGTATGCCGATAGCCAGAACGATAACGATGTGCCGGACGTGCAGAGCTATCACAACCTGACGTGGAATAAAAAAGGCCGCTTCCAGCTCAACGTTTCTCAGTCGCTGGGGGACTACGGCTCGGTCTATATCTCCGGTAGCGAGCAGACCTACTGGGGAACGGACGAGACGAACCTCTGGTACCAGCTGGGCTACGCGGGAGGCGTGAAGGGGATCAACTACTCCGTCTCGTGGTCGTGGAACAAATCCGTGGGGATAGACGGTACCGATCGGATCGCGTCGTTTAACGTCTCCGTGCCGTTCAGCCTCTTTACCCGTCAGGGCTATCGCCGGGACAGCGCGATTGACCGCGCCTACGCTACGGCATCCGCCAGTCGAAACAGCGATGGCGACACAAGCTGGCAAACCGGCGTCAGCGGAACGCTGCTGGAGGACCGCAACCTGAACTACAGCGTGACCCAGGGACACGCCAGCACCAACGGCTCAAGCGGAAGCGCCAGCGCCAACTGGCAGGCGACCTACGGCACGCTGGGGGTGGGATACAACTATTCCCGCGATCAGCACGATCTCAACTGGCAGCTCTCCGGCGGGGTGGTCGGCCACGCCGACGGCGTGACCTTCAGCCAGCCGCTGGGCGACACCAACGTGCTGATCAAAGCGCCGGGCGCATCGGGCGTCAGTATTGAAAACCAGACAGGGGTGAAAACCGACTGGCGAGGCTACGCGGTGATGCCGTATGCCACCGTCTACCGCTACAACCGCGTGGCGCTGGATACCAACACCATGAGCAACAACACCGATATCGAAAACAACGTGAGCAGCGTGGTGCCGACCAAAGGCGCGCTGGTACGCGCCAGCTTTGATACCCGCATTGGCGTGCGCGCCCTGCTGACGGTAACGCGCGGAAACCAGCCGGTGCCGTTCGGCGCGGTGGTTCGCGAAACCCGAAGCGGCGTCACCAGCATGGTGGGGGATGACGGGCAAATTTACCTGAGTGGGCTGCCGCTGGAAGGCGAACTGCTGATCCAGTGGGGCGACGGGGCGCAGTCCCAGTGTCGCGCACCTTACAGCTTGTCTGAACAGAGCCTGCAACAGGCAATCACACTTAAGGGGATCGGCTGTGATTAAAACTCAACTCTTTGCCTTGTCGCTTCTGGCGTTACTGCCTGCGACAAATGCATTAGCGACCGTGTGCGTCAATGAAAATGGCGTGCCGACGGAAGTGCATTACGACCTGACGGATAAATTCAATAGCTCGAATAACCAGATTGGGCAGGTCGTGACGCTCAGCGAGAAATCGCAGTGGGTAGGGGTGAATGCCGTCTGCCCGAAGGGCACGACCGGGAATACCACCAAGCGCAGCTATGTGACCGATTATCCGGTAACGGGAACGAGCGATGGCTACCAGTATCTGAAGCTTAACGACTATCTGGACGGGGCGATGAAAATTACGGACAGCTTTGCTGGCGTATTTTATCCGCCAAAAAGCTATATCCAGATGGGGAGCCATCCTAACGTATCCAAAAACAAACCGTTTGGCGTTCAGGACTCCAGCCTGGTCTTTCGTCTTAAGGTGACCCGGCGTTTTATCAACATGGTGGTGATCCCGCGTGCCACCATGTTCCGCGTTTACGTCACCACTACCTCTTCCGATCCGTTAACCACGCCGGTCTATACCATTAGCTACAGCGGAACCATTCAGGTGCCGCAAAGCTGCGCCATCAATGCCGGTAACGTGGTGGAGTTTGATTTCGGCGACATTGGCGCCTCCTTGTTCAGCAAGGCGGGCGTGGGTAACAAGCCGGAGGGCGTCTCATCGCAAAGCAAAACCATCGCCATCAAATGCACCAACGTGGAGGCAAACGCCATGCTGACGATGCGCGTCGAGGCGGAAAAAGTCTCTGATAATGTGCTGGTGTCGGATAACCCGGATGTGGGGTTCATCATCGCCAACGAGAGCGGGGCGCCGCTGACGCCCAACAACCTGACAAGCAAAATTCCGTTCCGTCTCGACGACAGCGCGCAGGCGCAGGTGGGGATCCGGGTCTGGCCGGTCAGCGTGACGGGCAATAAGCCAGCGGAAGGGCGCTTCACCTCGCGCGGGTATTTGCGCGTGGATTACGACTAAGGAGCCGATATGCGAAACGGGATCCGTTTTATCACCGTAGCGCTCTTTGCGCTTTGCACCCGGGCTCAGGCGGACACCGCGTTGGGCGAGATTAACATTCGGCTCTACGGCAATATCGTCGATTTTACCTGCGTTGCCGAGGGCAGCGACAGCGACAAGGCCGTCCCGCTGGGCACCTGGCCCACGAAACAGCTCAGCACCACCGGGAGCCGCACGCAGCCTATGCCGTTTACGCTGAAGCTGACCGGCTGCCCGCCGGGCGCGGCGTCCATTACGTTTTCGGGTAAAGCCGACGGGAGCAATAGCGGCTTGCTGGCGCTGAATGACGCCAGTACTGCAAGCCATGTCGCCGTTGAGATCAGGGATGCGGATAAAACGCGCCTGGCGCTTCAGCAGGCCAGCCAGCCGGTCTCGGTTGACGCACAGGGAAATGCGACGCTGTCGTTTTATGCCAATTATATTGCCACTGCCGATAACCCTCAGCCCGGACGGGCTGATGCGGATGCCACCTTCATGATTAATTATAATTAGCACTGACCGCACTCCCTGCAGCTCAGATAAGCTGCAGGGAGTGAATTCAGGTTATAGCAGCTCGTGGGCTTTAGCGTAATCAATTAATTCCACGATGCTTTGCACGCCCAGCTTGGAATAAATATTGGATTTGTGCGCGCTAATGGTCTTGTTGCTTAATAGTAGCTGTTCAGCTATTTCCTTGTTGGATAATCCATTCGCCAGATACCGTAATACCGTGACCTCGCGATTCGATAATGGCATATCTACTGCCATCCCTTTTCCGGAACCCAAATGGTTTATAAAGTTCAACGTCTCCGACGGGAAAAAGGAATAGCCCATCAGGATCATTTCTACGGCGTTGTAGATCTCACCCAAATCTTTTCGTTTACTGACGAAGCCATTTGCTCCGGCGCGAATGGCGCGACCTGCGTAAAACAACTCTGATTTCGACGAGAGGAACAGAACCTTAATGTTTTTGTTTAAGTTCCTGATTCTCTTTAGTAAAGAGAAGGCATCCGTGCCCGTGAGTTCAATGTCAAGGATCACCAGATCGATAGGGTGATTGCGGATACAGTCAAGGACTTCATGGCTATCGCCAGACTTGAGCTTGACTGTGATATTCTTATTTTTCTGTAGCAGGACTTCTATCGACATTCTGACGATAGGATGTTCGTCCATAATGATAACGGATGCCGGTTTCATTTTTAATGCCTCAGATTGTTAAAAGCGTTATACAGAGTTTGGTAAAACTCTCGAAATGCCGGAAGGATATAATGTGCAGATCCCTGTACCGTAGTATTTCCCTGGGAAGAGCGAAAGCATCCTTGTTTACGTAATGAAAAGAACTATGCCTCAGCGCGGTCATCTCATTAGGCTGGTGTTGGCAAAAAGGTTTTTCTTATTCATATTTGATACGCATCTTATTATACAGGGTAAGTTTTTTCCGAAAACCCTGTAAATTAATTTGAGGGTATTGGTTTGTATTATCTTCTGGATATGAATCGCTATTTTTTTAAAATTAGCGGAAATATCCTGTTATCTCATTTACCACATTTTTTCATCTTTATGTAATAACAAAAAATAACAGATATCTCTTTATGTTGATCAATTGTTAACAAAAATGCGCCTATTTTAAAGGGACGAACCCGCAAAAGTGAGGTTAAAAATTGCCCTCGCAGGCCGTCATACCTTCATCCGAAAGTGCTTACGTTGGCCAGGACAACGGCGTCTGATGCACAGGAGAACATGCTACCCGCTTCGCTTTTTACTCCAGGCTGTTGTCGCTAAGCTGCTTGTTTTTACATCATTATCATCTTGTTAACGCCTTCTGCATTCGCTTAACGGATGGAGGAAAGTGCTGCCGTTCCGCCAATCTGTGGCATTTCACAAGGTTCACGCCCATAAATTAGGAATAGTTATAATTTCGAGTTTATTGTTAAAAATTAACATTTTTGCAACGCGAGTGGTAAGTAATTTCCTAAACCGCTTTAGGAAATAAGGGGTTAGGAGGTGAGTGAAAACGTGCAGTCTGAGAGGTTATTAAGAAGATGGAGCAATTCCTGGCGATGGCTTAGCCCCAGCTTTAGGAGGATGCAGCTGAGACGATAGATAATGCGGCTATAGGGGCGATTCTGCATCAGGGCAATCTGACGCAATGTCTTGCCCCGGGAAAGCTCCTGTAGGATGGGCCATTCGTTGCGCGAGAACCAGTCTTTCTCGGTACCCGGCGGAGGGAGGGGATCCTGCAGGCTGTGCTGGAGCGCGGCGGCGTTCAGCTGGCGTTCGAGCACATGAAAGGGACCTGCCGCTTTGCAGAAGAGGCGGGGGTCGTAATTATCGGCCCGGACCAACAGCCAGGGCGTCAGGAACGGAGGAAACAGGCTATGCCGTCTCAACTGATCCAGTTTCTCCAGAAGCCCCGTGGATCGGCTTTCAATATCCACGACCAGACGGGCAGAGGGCCACTGCGTCTGAGCGATAAGGGCGTCGTCCAGCGTGGCGTAGTCGCAGCAGCTGCTCAGGGGAAACTGCCCGTTGAGAAAACCGGTGCGCAGGTAGTGATCCTCCGTCACCAGAAGGATAAACGGGGCGTCGGTTTTGCGGGGCTGGCTGATAGACTGGCTCAAAAATTCGAGCCGGTCGAAAAAGGGGGGAGCAAAAGGTGAGCGCGTAAATCCCAGAGCATCACTTCCTGTACGCCGCCGCCGGTAACGGCGCACTGTCATTCGCATGGTCTCCCTCCTGGAAATGGCTTTTTAATCCTCCGGCCATGTCCAGGACGGCCAGTAATATCCCTGGCCGAGGTCTGCGCCTGCCTGCAGTGCCCAGGTACGATCGCGTTCAGTCTCAATACCTTCAATAAGCACTTTCCCGGCAAGCTGAAAGCAAAGGGAAACCAGTTGCCTCAGCGCAGGGGTGTCGCGTAAACGCCAGAATGCTTCCTTATCTATTTTGATGCCGCTTAACGGGAGTCGGCAGGATAAAAACGACTGCACTGTGACGTCATCCACGTCATCAAGCCAGATTGCGTGTCCCTGTCTGCTAAGTTGCCGCAAATTTTGAACGACATGCTGCTTCTCGACGAGGGTCAGCGCCACAAAGGACGCGAGATCGACAATCTCAATATTGAGCGGCACGCCTGTTAACCGGATAAGTCGCTGAAAAGAGGCTGTCTCTGTCAGGACGGTTATCGGCAGATTAATAAAAAGATTATGATCGTGCGGCGCATTTTTTAACGCGGCAAGCTGTGCTTCAAGCAGTGCTATCGACCAGTCTGCGGACCGTTCGCAAAAAAAGTCCTCGCTGTGCCGCGTGTCGGACAGAACGCTAAGTACCTCCACGCCAACCTGGCGCAAGGAGGAAAGGGCGACGATGGGCTCAAGCTTAATGCCGACGATGTCCTGAGAAATGTACTGTAACCGGGGGGGCGTATCGATCGGGTTTTGCGCTGTCACTCCATTGTCCTGTTGTCTGCCAGCCTCCAGGCGGCCGGGATACCTGACTCTAGTGTGACGAGCTGACGTTCAGGAAAACAGCAGGCGTTACTTAAATGCAACTAAGCCTTTTCGCAGCGCCAAATTTTACGGTGAAACAGGGCGAAATGTTGAGAAAATAGCCGTATTTACAATCGGGTAGTGGTAATTGCCGTGGAAAGCGGAAAAGGCATTGACTCACCTGCCATTGACCGTATAATTCTTCGCGTTTCACCACCGCGAAGTACACGCATATCAGTGCGCCCTTAGCTCAGTTGGATAGAGCAACGGCCTTCTAAGCCGTAGGTCGTAGGTTCGAATCCTACAGGGCGTGCCATTATCACTTCTACTAACGTCTCTCAAAGTCTACTTAATCCAGTAATACCAAGCCATTCAGCTTAATCTCGCTCTCCCTACGTCTACTAAATTGTATTGAAATCCACACCAAAGTGGGGGTACATTCGGGGGTATATACAGGTTCAATGGAAAGAGATACCCCCAATGAAGTTAACGGCACGCCAGATAAGCACAGCTAAGCCTCAGGACAAGCCCTACAAACTGGCGGATGGCGGTGGCCTGTACCTGCTAGTTAACCCGAATGGGTCCAGATACTGGCGACTGAAGTACCGCCTGGCTGGAAAGGAAAAGCTCCTGTCTATTGGTGTTTTCCCTGATGTAACCCTCGCTGAGGCAAGAGATAAGCGAAATGAAGCCAAGCGATTACTCGCTAATGGTGAAGATCCGTCTGAGGTTAAGCAGGCGGAGAAACAAGCCAGAATCCTCGCTGTGAATAACAGTTTTGAGTCTCTTGCACTTGAATGGCATGAGCATAAGAAACCGAATTGGTCTTCCGGTTATGCTGATGACATCCTCGAATATCTGCGAAAAGATATTTTCCCTTATATCGGTAGAAAGGCGATTACCGATATCAAACCAATGGACATGCTTTCTGTTCTGAAGAAGATGGAAGAACGCGGTGTCCTGGATAAGCTCAAGAAAACGAGACAGGCTTGCCGCCAGATATTCACTTATGCAGTTATCACTGGAAGGGCCGAGTACAACCCAGTCACTGATTTGGCTGGGGCTCTGAAATCCCCCAAACAGCAACATTTTCCTCATCTCTCACCAGCTCAACTTGGACCCTTTAGACAAGCTGTCGACGCATATAGCGGTAGTAAAATTACCCGCATCGCGACATTACTTCTCATGTACCTCAGTGTCAGAACAATTGAACTTCGTGCCGCAGAGTGGTCCGAGTTTGATCTGAGCAAAGATCTCTGGCTAATCCCAAAAGAGCGCATGAAGATGCGTCGACCACACCTCGTTCCTATACCCAAACAAGCTAAGGATCTGCTTCTCGAATTAAAAGAGATAACTGGTAGAGGAAAGTATGTTTTCCCTGGACGTAATGATGCAGGAAAGCCAATGAGCGAAGCCAGCATTAACCAGGTGATTAAACGTATCGGCTATGCAGGTCAAGCTACTGGCCATGGCTTCAGGCATACCATGAGCACTGCGTTACATGAACAGGGATTCAATTCTGCCTGGATAGAGGCGCAACTGGCACACTCCGACAGAAACACAATACGTGGTACCTATAATCATGCTCAGTACATTGATGGGCGACGTGAAATGCTTCAATGGTATGCGGACTATCTTGATGAACTTGCCGTAGTGGTTCAAAAAAAGAATGCGTGAATATTTACTGTATAAATGCACAGTCCATTCTGGACATGTTTACTCCAGTAGACGATAATCGGGATATGTGACTTATATCACTACTTTAAAAAATGAATTCGATCAGCTATAAATTTTTTTCGCCTGTAGGGAGGCGTTAAATGATAGAAAGTAAACTACTAAAGGTTAAAAAGTGGGTCGATTTAAACGAGGCCGCGATTAGGTTGTCAATTGCTCTTGATGAGCCAGTGAATGCTTTAGATCTGATGGAGCTTGCTCTTGAAGGAGAATTGATACTTTCAGTTAAATTTCCATTTGATAAAAAGTACATTGCTCGGAAAATGTATGAGAAAGAAACTCCAATGGGAATGCGTTTAAAAGAACTTTTTGAATTTGAAAATTTTTTCCGTTATGGAAATGATGGTTCAAAAGATGATGAATATTTAGAGGAGGAAAGAAAATACATTTATCAGTATTACGAAGAATTTCTTGCCTCTGAGGCAAGTAGCGGCCTTTCTAAACATCAAAAAACATTTTCTTACTATTGTGAAAATATAAAAATGGTTGAATGGGGGTACGGTGGGATAGGTTACCTCAAGGAAAATATTTACGAACTTCCTATGCTCGGGGCTGAAAGAATTGATGTAATGTGGCTAATCCAACAAAATAGAGAAAGAGAAATGGAGGAGCTTACTAACTTAGATGGTGTAATTTTAAGGGGAAGTGATGGTGAGTTCTATAACTTACAAGAAAAATTTGATGATGAATACATCCGTGACATGAATTCAGACAGCTCATCGGAAACAAAAATTAATATTCTTGATAAGTTTAAACTCAATGAAAAACATTATTTTCCTGCAGGCGGGTTACCAGTAGGATGCGAGCTGGGTATGTCCCCAGTTAATATGTCTTTATTTGAACGAAAACTTTCCGAAGACGAATCAAAAATACCTGAGAAATTGGTTTTAACAACTCTAGGGGCTGCCTTAAATGAGATAACCTCGTCAAGCGCAAGGAAATGGACGCAAGGTGATCTTGCCGTACGCATTGCTGATAAAAAGATACCTGGATTAAGTGAAAGAACTGTCAATGGTATTTTCGCTATGTGTAAAAAGGAATACAAATCAATGTGATATGATTGCATGCAAAAAAATCACTTTGCATGCAATGCATAATTTTTTCAAAACTAGTTACATACCTCCATCGTGTTCTGTCTTCTATTAATGGCAACTGACATAAACTGGAGGGAGTATGTTAAAACCTAGTAAAACACTTATTCGTCTGTCTGAAGTTCAGCGCCGAACCGGCTACTCCAAGGCTTGGCTATACCGCCTTATGAGTCAGGGTAAATTCCCATCCTCTATCAAAATTGGCTGCCGCTCCATTGCCTTTGTCGAAAGTGAAATCGATGACTGGATTAACCAGCGCATCGACGAATCGCGTAAGGAGGTTGCCTGAGTAAGAACCCCCTATGTGTATTTGTTGCGTGCCGTTGCATTAACATCTGGTTAAGATCTGAATGTCACGACAGCTATTAGCTAATTAAAGACAGGTAAATCATCATGACTAAATTTCATGCCCCGACTGGGGAGGACTTCGCTCAACCTAAAATCGGTCAGCACGGCATTTCTACGCCGACTATGAGTAGCTTAGAAATGGTCGATTACATCAATGCCGAGCGTAAAGCGAAAGCCGAAGCAGAAGGATTAACTTTCCCATGCAAGCGCTATACGAAGATTCAACACAAACACATCCTTGCCAAATCGCCGAAGGTTTTGGGTGAGGGATACTCAGCCAAATTTTTGGCTCAGTATATTGATAGCACAGGGCGTGAGCTTCCCTGCTACCAGTACCCCAAACGTGAGGCCTGCTTGATGGCAATGAGTTATAGCTATGAGCTGCAGGCCAAGGTTTACGACTACATGGAAGAGTTAGATCGCCAGGCTCATGGTGAATCGCCACAGGTTTAACAGACACCTCAGAGTCATTTAAGATGACTTAAAGAGAGGTGCATATGAGCAGTAAGCGTTATCCTGAAGAGTTTAGAATTGAAGCCGTCAAGCAGGTTGTTGATCGTG
>NZ_AZUA01000005.1:0-253966 GCF_000568075.1 Enterobacter sp. DC1 | reverse complement strand
GCTGGCGGTGCTGCTCTACATGCTGGGCATGCTCGGCCACAAGCTGATTGGCCTGCCTGCACCAGTTGGGATGCTGTTTATGGCGGTCCTTGGGGAGGCCTGCCACCGCGCCCCCCCCCCCCCTCTGGGAGGGGCCCCGGGGGGGGACAAATTCTTTTCTTGGGGGCCATCCTCCCCAATAACTTCCTCCCCCATGACCTGAACCTCCACCACCTGTCGGCAAAGTACTGTCTCCTGGTGCATCACTACCGCAACCACCTATGATGTTTATATCTCCCCTCTCCAACGCCACCATTTATTCCCTGTACACCGTCACCCCGGTTGCGGTAACTAAATTATCAAATGAACTATGGCCACCATCATTTCCCGCCATACCGCCCTTACCTACTGTTATTTGATAATTTAATTTATCAATGGAAAGATATTTTATTGCAGTTCCACCGCCTCCGGCACCGCGAAATCCAGCTCCGGGCGTTCCTGTGCCCGAACCACCACCTTCAGTAACAAAAACCCGGACATTGTTAAGAACAGAAGAAGGGGTGTAAATTCCACTTGCTATAAAAGAACAACATCCAATCAAACGACCAGGAATACCATCAGCGAATTCTAGATATTGAAGAATACCCTCTGCATTTCTACCACTAAGATCTAATAATGTTGAATCTAAAGGTTGTTTGCGTGCCAGAGCATTAGTTACTGTTGTAGCAAAATTAGGATCATTGCCAAGAGCCTCAGCCAATTCATTAAGTGTGTTCAAAGCTTCAGGTGAAGAATCAACCAGAGCAGTAATTGCTGCTTGCACAAACACCGTATTGGCAAGCTGCGTGGAATTATTGCCTGCCTCCGCCGTCGGCGCTTTTGGCGTGCCGGTGAATGTCGGACTGGCTTTTTGCGCATACTGCGTATGGGGATCGCTGGCGGCGGTATGCTTTGCCATCAAATCATCCACATACACCTTCAACTCCAGCACCTTGTCATCCACGTATTTGCGGGTTGCCAGCACCACTGCGGGGTCAATTATCAGGATGATATTATCGGTACTGCTTGTAATCAGCACCATGCGCACGGTCTGCGTGCGTCCGCTCCCCTCCGCCAGCTGCGGCTTGTAGCTCTCCGGGCAGTTACCGACAGCAATCAGCGCGCCGCTTTCATCAAACAGACCAACCTCACGAATCCACCAACCGCCCTCAGTTTCGGGTATCACCTGCTCAGCGATCACCTGGCTGCTGTTCTGCGGATCGATATAAAGCATATTGAGAGCTGCACGGCGTTTTTCACCGACCAGCTTTGTCTGTTGTGCGTTTGGCGTTGGCAGCACGCCGCCGCCATCCCCCACCGCCATCTGTGTAATTTTCAGCGGAACACCGAGAGCGGCGGCATTTGCCAGTTTCGCCGCGCCGATATCCGTCAGCAGGGTATAAAATTTTGCGCTCATGGGTTCACTCTCATTGTGTCAATAACATGGACGGCGCCGCCCTCGTAGGCAGAACCGCCGGAAATGATGGTTTCGTTGATATACGGGTAAATCGTGATTTCTTCGCCGCTGTAAGTGGCGGCCCCCACAAAATATGGTCCGCCTGTCTGCAGATTTATGGACATGCCGATCAGATGCCTGCTGCAAGGTTTGGCGTCACCGATGAGGCGCTCCAGCTCCAGATAGGTTTCCTCTGTTATGCCCTGGTCCTGCACCCCAATATCCAGGCGAAACGTGCCCGGCGCCTCGCCGGTCTGCCACCATTCAATGATGCGGATTAGAAAGCCGAACGGCTCCACCACACGCCGCACAGCGCTGGTTGTGCCCTTGTGCTGATGGATATAGAACGCATCCTGCACCACGCGGCGCTTCACGCTCTCCGCCCATCCTTCGTCCCAGCGATCAACCGAAAAGGCCCACGCCAGATACGGCAGAAACTTGACCGGGCATGTTGCCGGGTTCCATAAATCCCGCAGCGGCACTTGCAGATCGGAAATGCCGCTGCAGGTCTGAGCAAGACGGCGCTCAAGCGGCGATGAACCAGGAGGAAGCAGACTATTCATCCGTTCCCCCGTTGGTTACGCTCCATTCCGTACATGAAGCGGCTTGTGTCTTATCCATCACCGGCTCAGCTTCTGGCCCCGGGTAAAGAAAGATCGTTGCATCCACGCTGTACGGAATAATTTCAGCGCTGCGCACCGTCAGACGGTCAGCAACCGGCCGCACGTTCTCACTGTTAAGCGCCTGTTCAACCACCGCCAGCAGGTCCGCCGCTGCCGTTCCGTCGCCCCCACGGCTCAGTACCGTAAGCACCACCTCCGCCGGTGCCGGGCTGGTTGCGCTGGCGTCAGCGACTCGCCCATCCGTGCTTTTAGCGTGAAACTCATAAGCCGCCGTTGGTCCCGCAACGGACACCCCCTCAAATGCAGCAGGAACACGCAGGCGCAACGCCTCGTCACTTTCCATTACCGCTGCGACCGGTGGTACCGCGTCGTTATCGGCAGGTGTAACCGTCAGCCGCTTCACGTTGTAGTTGGCCGCCATCTGATCGAGATCACCGCCCAAGGCATAAGCCACCATGACCGCCTGCGCCGCCTCGTTGATACGCTGGCGCAGCAGGATTTCCCGGTACGTGTTTTCCTGCAGTTGTTTGGTGATGGGTTCAGATTCCAGCTCAAGCGTGCGCCGCACCGCGTCCTGTTCATCTGCCGGATACAGGGCCACAAAGGCGGCCTTACGCTCAGCCAGCAGGGATTCAAAGTCCGGCACGTCAACGATTTGCGGCGCGGGGAGCTGGGAAAGGTCAATGACTGCCATTGTCTGCTCCTGTTGATACCGAAAGAGAAACAGGCGCGCCGTTATTGCGCTTCCCAGTTAGCTCGACCACCATGGAGCCGTCAAAGCTGCTGTTGATAGTGATGGAATCCAGCGTAAGCCGAGGCTCCCAGCGAATCAGCGATACGTAAACAGCCGCCATAATCTGCAGGCGCAGCGCCGGGTTCTGGGGCTGGTCAATCAATGCTGACAGCAGGGAACCATATTCCCGGCGTGCTATACGGCTTCCCTGGGGAGTCAGCAGAATATCCCTGACCGACTGCCGCAAATGGTCCGCATCAGAAATGGCTTTGCCATTGTCCTGATTCATACCGATATACAGCGTCATACAGGACCTCCAGATGTATCGCCGCCGGACTTAACGCCGGTATGACCGTGTTTATCGACTACGATCCCGTTAGAACTCATGGCGCCGCCGCCCTGGGTGACGCCACCATTGATCACCACCTCGCTGTTTATGCGCGTGTTACTTGCTTCCACCACAAACTCCCCGTTTTCAGGGTTATGTTATCTGCCGCCTCGATCACCATGGATTTGATACCCCGCACATGCCAGCGGCCGGTCGCGGGCTCATATTCAAACCATCCACCGTCCGGGTATTCCGTGACGCAGCCGTCCACTGAGTCCGACGGCGGCGCGAACTGATTGGAATAGATCGCAGGTAAGGCAAAAGCGGTTTCCAGATTGCCGCCCATACTCAGCACCACCACCTGCTCATCCGGCGACGGGCACCACCATGTACGGGCACCGCCTGCGCGCAATGTCAGCCAGTTAATCCAGTTGGTTTAAAGCTCGCCCACTTTCACCCGGCACAGCCAGTTTTCCCGGTCCACTTCGGTTACGGTGCCGGTGCGGATCAGATTGGTGATAAGGCGCATAATTTCGGTTAGTTGTGCGTTCATAAGCTCCACTTTTTGATGGACTATATTTCAATTCGGTTTATATTCTTCATTGAGCGGTTTGTATCAACTACTACACAAGAGGAAATATGCTTACAGCAATAAACGAAATTTCGATCCCTATCCCATTTACCGAAAAAAAGGCCGAACTCGTCCTTAACGGAAAAAATCTAATAATCACCGGAGGTAACGGTAGTGGTAAAACCAGCTTTATAAATTCTATTTACGAATATTTAAAGGAAGGGCTAGATCAACCAAGAAACAATAACAGACAGCAGCTTGAGCAACAACTTAGCAGTCATGAAACCCAAATTAGAATAGGAGGTCGCGATAGTAGCTCTTATTCATGGTATCAACAAGAAATTATAAAAATAAAAAAAAGACTTCATGCCTTAGATAATTTCCACATAACAACATTTTCAAATAATAGCGCAGAAACTCGCTCTCTCCTTCGTTTCCACAAGGCTCTTAGAGAAGCAGCAATTACTGCCCCGCAGTATGTGCCAAGGCTTTCTGCTTTATTCGAAGAGAATGCTCACTTTTCTAATGAAAAAGATGGGGACAACATTTTTGAGAATTATTTGATTAGTCTGAAAACATCACAAAGCTACGCAATTTCTTTCGATAAGGATGAAGAAAAAGCAAAAAAAATTCAAAATTGGTTTGATAAAATAGAAATGGATCTACAAGGTCTATTTGAGGACACACAGCTCAAACTAAGGTTTGATAGTACTGAAGGAAAATTTTATCTTCATCAAGACATGAAAGATAAATTTACTTTTCAGACGCTTTCGTCCGGGTATTCTTCAATATTAAGAATATACGCGGATTTGATTATGCGTATAGAAATGTGGGAACTGACCCCTGAAAGTATTGAAGGCATTGTTTTCATAGATGAGATAGATGCCCACTTACATGTTTCCCTTCAAAAAAAGATACTACGTTTTTTTAGTAATTCTTTCCCCAAAATTCAATTTATTGTTACAACTCATTCACCCTTTGTGGTTTCTTCTGTTACTGATGCCGTGATCTATGATTTATCCAGCAATCAACAAATAGTTGATGTATCGTCTTATTCAAATAATATCATCCTGCAAGAGCTGTTTGGTGTTAACCCAATGTCGATAGTATTATCTGATAAGTTAGAAGAAATCGAAAAAATCATACAAGACTTAGATAATAATAATATTGAAACTGCCATAAAAATAATACAGTCGCTCGCTTCATCGGAAGAATCAATGGACACTGAGGCCAGCGCATTTGTGGATTTTGCAAAACTTCAAATCATCAAATTCAAAAAAGAAAATGCTCAGGAGAAATAATGTTTAGAGTTAACAGAACATACCCTGCGCCAGTATCATTGGCTCGTAAATTACGTTATGACGGCCCCGACGTACATGAAGCCTTACAGGAATGTTTTTTTGGGAAATGTTACATTTGTGAAAATAAAGATCCTTTAGATATAAATATTGAGCATTTCGTCTCAAGGAAAAATGATGATGAAAAATCTTATGACTGGGATAATCTCTATTTATCCTGCGGCCGTTGCAATAATATAAAACTAGCAAAGCATGATGAACTACTTGATTGCTGCAACGAAGTTGTATGGAATCGTATAAAGCTACTACCTGGATTTTCAGCAAGAGCTAAAAAAGTAACCGTAGAACCACTATTTAATGATAAAAAAACTATAACCACTGCCGATCTACTCGAAAAAGTATATAACAGTGACCATACGATAAATAAAAGACTAACATCAGCCGCATTACGCTCACAAATAACAAAAACAACGCAAAAACTTATCAGAAACATCATTGAATATTATGAGGATGATACTCCAATCGATCGAAAGCTATATCTCATTGAAAAAATTAAAGTTTTGATAAGACGTGATGCTAAGTTTTCAGCATTTTGCAGATGGATTGTCCTCGACGATGCTGAGCTTTGTGAGATTTTGGAACCCTTCATGGACTAATAATGCCTTGACATACATAAAGTTTAGTTAAGTTAACCAGCGTAATAATGTATTCATTGTGGCCTCCATTACTCCATCATTCACGCCCAGCAGACGGCGCTGCGAGTAGCGGACCTCCGGGCCATTGCGTCTGACTCGATCACGCAGGCCATAATGGTGAACACGGGCGATGCGCTGGACTTTCCCATCAAACTGCACGGTGGCAGAGTTCGCAGTGGCTGCGGTTTTCAGGTATTTAGTGGTGCGCAATTTGGCGAACATCTGGCGCTTGATGCGCCCCTTTTTACTTCTGGCCGTCATCCGGCGCGGCTTAAAGGCTGTGCCGTCTGGATTGCGCTGCAGCCTGATGTTTTGCTGTTGCGACCGACGCAGCTCCTGCGCCAGTTGTCGCATCATACGGTTGCGGGCTGCCGGTTCCAGATTCGCCAGCAGGGCCGCCAGCCAGTCATCCACCCTCTGCAGGTCATCCACGTTTCACCGTCCACATTTCTTCGGGTACGTCTGGTTCCGGCACCGCTTCAACGCTCGATACGGTGCCATCTGTGCTGACAATCACGCGCTCCGTGAGCTGCAGATTGAGGCTGAGATCACACAGATCGTTGCTCAGGATATCGACGTCAAAGGTAAAAAGTTTTTCGCGCAGCTCCGGGTTGTTGATGGCGTCCGGTTGATTGGTCATTAACCAGAGCAGCACGGGCGCCATCACTAAATTCTGGTTGCCGCTAAAATCTTCAATCACCACGTTCAGGGTGTAGCGATATTCCCATGACATTGAACGGGCGCCGGTTGCGACCAGCGAACCGTTATCAACAAAAAGGTGCAGTTTGTCCGGGTTGTCACGGACATACGCCACCGATTTATTCAGGGCGTTGCGTAAGGACTGCGGCTTGTTCACTGTCTCGCTCCTGACACGCAATGATCGTGTCGACTTTGCCAAAGAGGTTCATGTGGAGCTGAAAGGCGACCCGATGACGCTCAGTAACGGGGCGTGCCTATACTTTCTCGGCACCAACACCCGCACGGCGCAGAGCTACCACGGCAATCTGTACCTTGATGAATATTTCTGGGTCCCGAAATTCCAGGAGCTGCGCAAGGTTGCCTCCGGTATGGCCATTCACAAGAAATGGCGACAAACGTATTTCTCCACGCCGTCCAGCCTGACGCACAGCGCCTATCCGTTCTGGTCCGGTGCGCTGTTCAACCGGGACCGCAGCAAAGCTGACAAGGTGGACATTGACCTGACCCACGGCAATCTTGCGCGCGGCGTGCTCTGCCCGGACGGACAGTACAACCAGATTGTCACCGTGGAGGATGCGGTGTGCGGCGGCTGTAACCTGTTCGACCTGGACCAGCTGCGCATGGAGTACAGCCCGGACGAATACGAAAACCTGCTCATGTGCGAATTTATTGACGACCTGGCGTCGGTATTCCCGCTCAGCGAACTGCAGGCCTGCATGGTGGACAGCTTGGAAGTCTGGACCGATTTTCAGGCGCTGACGTTGCGCCCGTTTGGCTGGCGCGAGGTCTGGATCGGCTATGACCCCGCAAAAGGGACACAGAACGGTGACAGCGCAGGTTGTGTAGTCATGGCAGCACCAGCCGTGCCGGGCGGCAAGTTCCGCATTCTGGAGCGTCACCAGTGGCGCGGTATGGACTTCCGCGCCCAGGCTGACGCCATCAAACAGCTGACGCAGCAGTACAACGTGACCTATATCGGCATCGACTCAACCGGCGTCGGTCACTGTGTTTATGAGAACGTGAAAGCGTTCTTTCCTGCCGTGCGGGAGTTTGTCTAAAACCCCAACGTCAAAAACGCCCTGGTGCTTAAGGCCTACGACATTATCAGCCACCGCCGCCTGGAGTTTGACGCCGGGCACACCGACATTGCGCAGTCCTTTATGGCAATCCGCCGGGCCACAACCGCCAGCGGCAACCGCCCCACCTACGAAGCCAGTCGCAGCGAAGAAGCCAGCCACGCAGATTTGGTCTGGGCAACGATGCACGCACTGTTTAACGAACCGCTGCAGGGCGAAGCCGCCAATACCAGCAACATTGTGGAAATTTTTTGATGGGCAAGATTAAGAACCGTCGTGCAGTGAATAAGCACAAAGTACAACACAGCGGCGGCGCTACTGCTGAAGCGTTCAGTTTTGGCGACCCGATCCCCGTGCTGGATCGCCGCGAGCTGCTGGATTACGTGGAATGCGTACAGATGGACAGGTGGTATGAACCACCCATGAGTTTTGACGGCCTGGCCCGTACCTGCCGCGCCGCCCTACATCACAGCTCGCCGATTGCCGTGAAGCGCAACATCCTGACCATCACATTTATCCCACACCCACTACTGAGCCAACAGGCATTCAGCCGCTTTGTGCAGGATTATCTGGTGTTTGGCAACGCCTATCTTGAGAAACGAACAGGCTCGGCAGCATTCTGGCGTTGGAACCGTCGCTGGCGAAATACACCCGCCGTGGGATCGACCTCGACACCTACTGGTTTGTGCAATACAGCATGACCACACAGCCATATGAGTTCACCAAAGGCAGCATTTTTCACCTGATAGAGCCGGACTTAAACCAGGAGATTTACGGCCTGCCTGAATACCTGTCCGCCATCCCCTCAGCCCTACTCAACGAGTCTGCTACGCTGTTCCGCCGGAAGTACTACATCAGCGGCAGCCACGCGGGTTTCATCATGTACATGACCGACGCCGCGCAGAACCAGGAGGACGTGAACAATATCCGCCAGGCGATGAAAAGCGCCACAGGTCCGGGCAACTTCTGCAACCTATTTATGTACTTGCCTAACGGTAAAAAAGACGGGATTCAGATCATCCCGTTGTCAGAGGTCGCGGCAAAGGATGAGTTTCTGAATATCAAGAATATCAGCCGGGATGACATGATGGCTGCTCACCGCGTTCCGCCGCAGATGATGGGGATCATGCCGAGTAATGTTGGAGGGTTTGGTGATGTGGAGAAGGCCAGTCGTGTTTTTGTTAGAAATGAGCTAATACCACTCCGAAAAAGAATAATGGAAGTTAATGAGTGGTGAGACATGAAAATCATTCAAATTCAGCATGATGATTTATAAAAAAACGCCCTAAAAGGGCGTTTTTTTAACATTATGTAGTTGGTCCCAATGAACACCATGCATTAACTCCCATTTTTGACACAGCAATCAGCATAATTACTACAGCAGGGGCAATCAGTGCTGCTGTTGAACCCAAAGAAACTGCAATGGCCGAAGATATCACTCCTACAAGATAGGTTTTAAAATCACCAGTCAATGCTCCTAGCCCTTCTCTCTCCTGAGTATATTTATCACCGCCACACAAAAAAGCCTTAAATTCTAATTTAAACTGCTCAACAAAAGCTTTCCGCCCAGGTATTTTTGAATTATCACCACCAAATTGCGATACTGAACTTGGGCCTGATGCAGTCAGCCATAGCTCAAGAGCCTTTTCTTCATCACCACTTTCTAGAAAAGTTCTAATAGATGAAGATTGATATTTTTTTAAAGTAGATAACCAAGCCTCTGCATCTTCATTTGGTATAATAATCATAACATATCCTTAATATATTCTGCAGAAACTGCATAGGTTGTTTGATGTAGCTCCGCAGGGTTAACCCCCCCAACAAATACAGAACCTACAGAATTGTTTGCATAAGCACCGACCAACACACCTATTACTGAGTTATCTTTTAAATTGAATACTATTGAACCTGATTGACCAGGTCTAGTTTGAATGTTTATAACTGCATGCTTAGACTTCATATTGCTGCTTGAAAGAAGCACCTTAGCACCAATCATTGCTGTTTGGAACGTCAATATCTTTCTACCCTCACTGCAGTGAGGGTAGCCTAAAATACCGACATTCTCGCCCACACCAACACTATCAAAAGAAGAAAGCTTAAGGTTTGGGCCACTAAAACTTGCACCTTTAAGTTTTAATACACACAAATCTTTTATTGGATCCTCGTCGACAATCTCAGCGGGGACACATTGGCACATATTAACACTGGTGTCCTGGTAACTATTAAATTCATTTATATCAGGTACGGAAATCACGAGGTTTGATGAAAAACCATTAATCACATGACGAGATGTAATTATTTGGTTATTAGAAATAAAAAATCCTGTTCCTAAAAATTGAATCGAACCTGCATTTATTGCACCAACAACGACAACGTATCCAGGACCAATCATAATAGCTCCATTTTATATTACATTTTAGATTCGAACTAAAAAGATACTCAACCAAATCTTGAATATCAAGATGCTTAAGCGCACTCGTATCTCCGCCATGCCTACCCGCTTTGTGTACTGGTTTTCATGCAGGTGCATGACAGTCCGGAAAGCGCGCCAGTTCTGGCGACCCCAACCGGTTGCGATCATTTTTGGATCATGCGAATCCATGCACCATAGACATGCACTGCGTTCTCAAACCGCAGGATGCCATATGGGAGGGATTTACATGAATGGGTTTTTTGTTGCCTGAAATTCCCCTTACTCAATTTCACCTTCTCTCCCGCCATTAAAACACATATGATTAAACGCATATAAAAACACGCTATCAGGAACTCCCATGCTCCACCCGCTCCAGCTCTTCAAAACCCTCTCCGACGAAACGCGGCTCGCCATCGTCATGCTGCTCCGTGAAGCGGGCGAACTGTGCGTCTGCGATCTCTGCGCCGCAACCACCGAGTCGCAGCCGAAGGTCTCCCGCCACATGGCGTTGCTGCGCGAGTCCGGGCTGGTTATCGATCGCCGTGAAGGGAAATGGGTCCATTACCGTCTCTCTCCCAACATGCCTGCGTGGGCGGCAGCCGTTATCGACAACAGCTGGAACTGCCTGCGGGAAGAGATGCGCATGAAGCTTAAAAACCGACTTTCAGGCTCGTGCTGATCGCATCACATTCACGAAAACAGATATAATGGAGTAAAAAATGTTTCTGGCAGGGGCTATTTTTCTGTTTACGCTGGTACTGGTCATCTGGCAGCCCAAAGGGCTCAGTATCGGCTGGAGCGCCAGCATTGGCGCCGCGCTGGCGCTGGCCAGCGGCGTAATTGACATTAACGATATTCCGGTGGTGTGGAATATCGTCTGGAACGCCACGGCAACATTTATCGCCGTCATCATCATCAGCCTGCTGCTGGATGAGTCCGGCTTTTTCGAGTGGGCGGCGCTGCACGTTGCCCGCTGGGGGAACGGTCGCGGGCGATTGCTGTTTACGTATATCGTGCTGCTGGGTGCAGCCGTGGCGGCGCTGTTTGCCAATGACGGTGCGGCGCTGATCCTGACGCCTATCGTTATCGCCATGCTGCTTGCGCTGGGGTTCAGCAAGCAGGCCACGCTGGCGTTTGTGATGGCTGCGGGTTTTATCGCCGATACCGCCAGCCAGCCGCTGATTGTGTCCAACCTGGTCAACATCGTATCGGCAGACTTCTTTAAGCTGGGGTTCAGCGAATACGCCTCGGTGATGATCCCGGTAGATATCGCCGCGATTGCCGCAACGCTGGTGATGCTGCATCTCTTCTTCCGCAAGGAAATCCCCCCGGAATATGACCTGGCAAAACTCCGCGAGCCCGCGCGGGCCATTCACGATCTCCCGACGTTCAGAACGGGCTGGCTCGTCCTGCTCCTTCTGCTCGTCGGTTTCTTTGTGCTTGAACCTCTCGGCATTCCGGTCAGCGCCATCGCGACCGTCGGCGCGCTGATTTTATTCGCTGTCGCAAAGCGCGGACATGCGATAAACACCGGAAAAGTGCTGCGCGGCGCACCGTGGCAAATCGTCATCTTCTCGCTGGGGATGTATCTGGTGGTGTATGGCCTGCGCAATGCCGGGCTGACGGAATATCTCTCAGGCGTACTGAACAGTCTGGCCGGACACGGGCTGTGGGCCACCACGCTGGGGACCGGGTTCATCACCGCGTTCCTGTCATCCATAATGAACAATATGCCCACGGTGCTGATTGGCGCGCTCTCCATTGATGGCAGCACGGCGACGGGACTGATTAAGGAAGCGATGATTTACGCCAACGTGATTGGCTGCGACCTGGGGCCGAAAATCACGCCTATCGGTAGCCTCGCCACCCTGCTCTGGCTCCACGTGCTGGCGCAGAAGAACATGACGATTACCTGGGGCTACTATTTCCGGACGGGCATCATTATGACGCTGCCGGTCCTGTTTGTGACGCTCGCCGCGCTGGCGCTACGTCTCTCCTTCACACTGTAATGAGCCACTGATATGAGCCACATCACCATTTACCACAACCCGGCCTGCGGAACCTCGCGCAACACGCTGGAGATGATCCGCAACAGCGGCACGGAGCCAGAGATTATCCTTTATCTGGAAACCCCGCCGTCGCGCGATAAGCTGACCGCCCTGATTGCCGAGATGGGCATTTCGGTGCGGGATCTGCTGCGTAAAAACGTGGAGCCCTATGAACAGCTGGGCCTTGCCGACGATAAGTTCACCGACGATCAGCTTATCGATTTTATGCTGCAACATCCTATCCTGATTAACCGTCCGATCGTGGTGACGCCGCTGGGCACCCGCCTGTGCCGCCCGTCTGAAATCGTCCTCGACATCCTGCCGGATGCGCAGAAAGGGGCGTTTACGAAAGAGGATGGCGAAGCCGTCGTGGACGCCAGCGGCAAAAAAATCTCGCCAAAGTAACCCGTTGATAATGGCGCAGTAAGGCCTGCCAGCCGCATACCCCACCCGCCGGACAGGTTGCATCAGCCGAAACCCGGCACATACTTCTGAGGTTGATCCTGATGAGGGTATGCAGGTATGGGCTTGAAAAACAAAACTGCCGTCATCTTCGGCGGCAGCGGTGCCATCGGCAGTTCAGTGGCGCACGCTCTGGCGCGTAAAGGGGCGGATGTATACCTCGCCGCACGCGACCACGCCAGGCTGGAGCAGGTCGCCAGCCGTATTCGCGCCGCGGGAGGGTCCGCCAGCACGTTTATATTCGATGCGCTCGATGATTCCTCGCAGCTCCCGGACCTTGCCCGCATTGATGTCGTCGTCAACGCCACGGGCTTTATGCACGATCAGGGCAAACGCCTTGAGTCGTTAACGCTCGGCGAGTTCAGGCAGGGTTTCGCCCCCTTCCTGGCCGCGTACTTTAACATTGCAAAAGCCGCGTCGCCCCGCATGGGCGGCGAGCATGGCGGGACCATAATTACCGTCGTCGCGCCCGCCGCCAACATGACGATGGCGGGCCACCTCGGGCATATCGTCGGCTGCGCGGGAACGGAAGCCTTGACCCGAGCGCTTGCGGCTGAGCTGGGGATACACAATATTCGCGTGCTGTGCGTGCGTTCGCACGCGATAGCCGATGCGGTGCAGGCGGGTTCGTATGTGGGTGCCATTTTCACCGCTAAGGCGCAGGCGATGGGGATCACGGTTGAGCAATTTCTCGGCGGTGCCGCGCAAAGTACCCTGACGCATCGCCTGCCAACGCTGGCACAGGTGGCAGACACAATTACGTTTCTGGCCTCAGATGCGGCAGGCGCCATCACGGGAACTACCGTCAATATGACCGCGGGCGCAACCTAGCGGCCGCCCTCGCCCGCAATTCTCCCCACCATCGTCCGAATCTCCTCCCGGGTTAACGGCGCCCGGTCGGTGACATAGTGCAGCGTCATCCCTTCGATAAACGCGTCCAGCGCGCGGGTGGTGACCGGGTCGAACCACTGTTCGAGCGTGGTCTGGCTCATCTTCATCCAGTCCTGCATCACCGTTTTCAGCGCCGCGCTGCGGTGCATAAAGGCGTAGAGCTGATACATCAGCGCCATGTTGTGCGGCGTGGTCACCTGCGAGCTGTGGATCAGCGTGGTGATGGATTCGCACGCCATTTCCGGCCCGGTGACGCCAGCGAAGAAATCCCGGTACTGCTGCGACATCTGCCGGGTAAACCACGTGAAGGCCTCCTCCAGCAGCGGCTCCATGCCGTCGAAATAGTAGGTCATCGACCCCAGCGGCACGCCCGCGCAGGTGGCGATTTTACGGTGCGTGACGGCGTGAATACCGTGCTCGGCGATGGTATCGAGCGTTGCCTGCAGGATCTTCTCCCGTCGATGCGGATCGTTCGGTGGTCTGCTCATAAATTCCTCACGTGGTTTGTGTACAAATGTACACAAACTTGCTAGTGTTGTCGCTATTGTTGTACTTCTGGTGCTACCCCAATGACGCAGACCTCTCCCCGTAAAGCCCTGCAGCGACGCCTGTGGGCGCTGTTTATGTTCTTCTTCATTCCCGGCCTTCTGATGGCCTCCTGGGCCACGCGCACCCCCGCCATTCGCGATATTTTGTCCGTTTCTACCGCCGAGATGGGCATCGTGCTGTTCGGCCTGTCGATAGGCTCCATGAGCGGCATCCTCTGCTCCGCGTGGCTGGTAAAGCGCTTTGGTACGCGAGCGGTGATCCGCACCACCATGTGCTTTGCCGTGTTCGGGATGGGAATATTAAGCGTGGCGCTGTGGTTTGCCTCGCCGGTGCTGTTCGCCCTGGGCCTGACGGTATTTGGCGGCAGCTTCGGTTCGGCTGAAGTTGCCATCAACGTTGAAGGGGCGGCGGTCGAACGTGAGATGAACAAAACCGTGCTGCCGATGATGCACGGTTTTTACAGCCTCGGCACGCTGGCCGGTGCGGGCGTGGGGATGGCGCTGACGGCCACCGGCGTAAGCGCTAATCTGCATATCCTGCTGGCGGCGCTGGTGTGCATCATTCCTATCCTGACCGGCATCCGGGCGATCCCGGACGGCACCGGTAAGAACTCCGCTGACGAACAGCACTCGGCCGAAAAAGGGCTGCCCTTCTACCGCGACTTCCAGCTGATGCTGATCGGCGTGGTGGTGCTGGCGATGGCGTTCGCCGAAGGCTCCGCCAACGACTGGCTGCCGCTGCTGATGGTCGACGGTCACGGATTTAGCCCGACCTCCGGCTCGCTGATTTACGCCGGGTTTACGCTGGGGATGACCGTGGGTCGCTTCACCGGCGGCTGGTTTATCGACCGCTACAGCCGCGTGGCGGTGGTGCGCGCCAGCGCCCTGCTGGGCGGGCTGGGTATTGCGATGATCATCTTTGTCGATGTGGACTGGATTGCCGGGGTCTCGGTGATCCTCTGGGGACTGGGCGCGTCGCTCGGCTTCCCGCTGACCATTTCAGCCGCCAGCGATACCGGCCCGGATGCCCCGACGCGCGTCAGCGTGGTGGCAACCACGGGCTATCTCGCCTTCCTGGTCGGGCCGCCGCTGCTCGGCTTCCTCGGCGAGCACTACGGGCTGCGCAGCGCCATGCTGGTGGTGTTAGGGTTGGTCATCATCGCGGCGCTGGTGGCGCGCGCGGTGGCAAAGCCGGAAACGAATCAAACGACACTGGAGAAGGGATATGAGCGTTAAACTGATCGCCGTCGACATGGATGGTACTTTTCTGAGCGATGCCAAGACCTATAATCGGCCGCGCTTTCTGGCGCAGTACGCCCGCATGAAGGCGCAAGGCATTCGATTTGTGGTCGCCAGCGGCAACCAGTATTACCAGCTGATCTCCTTTTTCCCGGAGATTGCGCATGAGATTGCGTTCGTCGCCGAAAACGGCGGCTGGGTCGTGAGCGAAGGTGAGGATGTCTTTAACGGCGAACTGTCGAAAGCCCATTTCGAGACCGTCGCGAACGTCTTAAACGAGGTTCCTGGCATTGAGATCATCGCCTGCGGGAAAAGCAGCGCGTACACGCTGAAATGCTATGACGAGGGCTTTAAGGATATCGCGGCGAAGTATTACCACCGCCTCGAAATGGTCAGCGATTTCGACAACCTGAACGATATTTTCTTTAAGTTCGGGCTTAACGTTTCTGACGATGAAATTCCGCGGATTCAGGCGCTGCTGCATGAAAAGCTGAGCAACATCATGGTGCCCGTTACGACCGGCCACGGCAGTATCGACCTGATCATCCCCGGCGTGCATAAAGCCAACGGCCTGCGGATCCTGCAAAAGCGCTGGGGCATTGACGATAGCGAAGTGGTGGCCTTCGGCGACAGCGGCAACGACGTGGAGATGCTGCGTCAGTCCGGGTTCAGCTTTGCGATGGCGAATGCCAGACCGCATATTAAAGCGGTGGCGCGTTTTGAAGCGCCGCACAATAACGATGAAGGCGTTTTAAACGTGATTGAGAAGGTGTTGAACGGGGAGGCGCCGTTTAATTGAACGCGTGCGGTCTGGTGCCCTCACCCTGGCCCTCTCCCACAGGGAGAGGGGACTGTTCCGTGCTCGCCCAGATTGAGAGGGGTTGTTCCGTGCTCGCCAACAGGGAGAGGGAATAAGAATTATGGTTGCAGGGCGTTCCCGACGCGTTTGTCTTTCAGGAACACCACCATCAGGCCAACCCACAGCGCGCCGTTGGCGAGGTTAAACAGGCTGAACAGCCCGTTGCCGCCCATCGCGTAGGCATGCTTGCTCACCTCGATACCGACGGTAAAAATCAGCATCTGCAGCATCCCCATCGCCGCTGACACCGTGCCTTTACTCATCTCGCTGGCAAACAGCGTCAGGCGCACCAGCCCGGCGTTGGCCACGCCAATTCCGAAGGCATAGAGGCTGAGCCCCGCCGTCATCCAAAGATAGGCGTGGGATGACGCGACGGTCGCCACTGCAGCCAGAATCAGCCCTGCCGCAATCGGCCAGCCGCCCATGATAATCAGGGAACGCACGGTCCGGCGTGACGTCAAACGTGCCAGCACCAGGTTACCGATAATCAGCGCGCCAAAGATCGGCACCTGCAGCAGGCCATACTCATAGCTGCTGAGCTTTTCACCGCTGATGATAATGACCGGCGACTGCGCAATCCACGCCAGCAGCGGCAGGCTAACGAACCCGGTCGCCAGCGCGCCCGCCACAAAGCGGCCATTCTTCAGCACTTCTTTGTAATCCCGACCCAGCTCTTTCAGCGAGAGTTTCTCGCCGATGCGGGTGGCCGTTTCCGGCATCGCACGGTGCAGGCCAAAGAACGCGAAGGCGGCGAGAAGCGCAAAGAGCACAAACATCCCTTCCCACGGCGCAACGTGCACCCACGCGGCACCCACCAGCGGCCCGAGTAAGGGGGCAATCAGCGCCACGTTCGCCATCAGCGCGGTAATTTTGATACACACCGCCTCTTCAAACGACTCCTGAATGGCGGCATACCCCACGGCGCCGATAAAGCACAGGCTCACCCCCTGCAGGAAGCGCAGCAGGGTAAATTGTTCAATGTTTTGCGCCAGCAGCGTGGCGAGACAGGTGACGATAAACCACACCACGCCCGTGAGCATTACCGGACGACGGCCAATACGATCCGACAGCGGCCCTAACAGCCACTGCAAAAACATGCCGCCGGCCAGATAGGCGGTCATGGAGGTCGGCACCCACTCAATACCCGCGTTGTACTGCGCCACAACGGCCAGCATACCGGGCTGGATCATATCGTTGCCGATATAGGTAGAGAATTCGTAGAGCACCAGACACAGGGGGAAAAGCAACGCCTGACGACCCAGACGTGAACCAGAAGAAGAACGGTTTAACATGCAATCTCTTTATAATGACAAAATCGCGACGAGTTTAATGAAATGCCGCAGCCCGAGATAGTGATTTATCGAGGATAAACAGAAATAAAGCACATATCGTCTTCGTTTAAGGTTTCCTTAAGTTGACAGTTTTATGATAGCCCGATTATTCGTCAACGACCCCAAATTATGGCACTCACCTCCAGCCGTTCAGAATTGTCTAACTTACAGACAAATAAGACAAAACGACTTTACCGCTTGCCGGGCAGCTTTTATGGTTATCAGCTTTTCGTACTGATCGCCCTTGCCGTGCTTTTCACGTGGCTATCGCGCAATGAAGCGCTCGACAGATGGATCACCGGTTTTTGGTATGACGCGGCAACGCAGAGCTTTCCGCTGCAGAAAGATCATCTGCTGGATCTGCTGAACCACCGCCTGGCGAAGTACATCGCCATCGCCTTAGGCGCCGTGGCGCTGTTTTACGGCGCTTACAAGCGCAACGCAAGGCTGGTTACGGCGGCGCTGCTGATGGGCGTTGGCGCGCTGGTGGTGGGCGTGCTGAAAAGCGTAAGCCATCACAGCTGCCCGTGGGATCTGGTGGAATATGGCGGTAAGGCTATTTCTTATCCCCTGTTCAGCGCCGTCCCTGCCGACAGCGGTCCGGGGCGCTGTTTCCCCGGCGGTCACGCCTCCAGCGGCTTTATGGTGATGGGGCTGTTTTTTGCCTTCTGGCGCGAGCGTCCGCGTCTTGCCTGGTGCTTCGTCGCGCTGGGCGTGGTGTTAGGTCTGGCGATGGGCTACGGCCAGGTCATGCGCGGGGCGCATTTTTTCTCTCACAACCTGTGGGCCGGGTGGTGGGTCTGGTTTTCCCAGGTGGTGGTCTACGGGCTTGTTTCCACCCGGTTTGCTAAAGAGTGATAACGCTATGTTAGAGAATCTGAATTATCAGCTGTTTTATCTGATCAACGCCACGCCAGCCTCGCCTGAGTGGACGATCGATTTTGCCACCTTCCTGGCAAAGGATCTGATCAGTATCGTGCCTGCACTGGCTGCGATTCTCTGGCTGTGGGGTCCCCGCAGCCAGGTGAAGGCGCAGCGCCAGCTGGTGATTAAAGTCGCGATGGCGCTCGGGGTGAGCGTCCTGGTCAGCTACATTCTCGGCCATGCCTTCCCGCACGCCCGTCCTTTTGTGGCTCACGTGGGCTATACCTTCCTGCACCACGCGCCGGATGACTCGTTCCCGAGCGATCACGGTACGGTGATCTTCACCTTCGCGCTGGCTTTCCTGTTCTGGCATCGCCTGTGGTCCGGCGCGGTCCTGATGGTGGCGGCCCTGGCAATCGCCTGGTCTCGCGTTTACCTGGGCGTTCACTGGCCGCTGGATATGGTGGGCGGTTTCCTGGTCGGGCTGATTGGCTGCGTGAGCGCGGCTATCCTGTGGAGCCTCTTCGGTGAAGCGCTCTACCGCACGCTGTCTTCGCTCTATCGCGCCATTTTCGCTATCCCGATCCGCAAAGGCTGGATACGTGACTAACCCCAACCTGACAGGTTACACTTGAACCCCCGCCCTGCGGGGGTTCACTTTTTTATCCCGAGGAACTATGGAAACACGTCGCGATGACCGCATTGCTCAGCTGCTACAGGCGCTGAAGCGCAGCGATAAGCTGCATCTTAAGGAAGCCGCCAACCTCCTCGGCGTCTCAGAGATGACCATTCGTCGGGATCTGAACAGCGAAAGCGCCCCCGTCGTGCTGCTGGGCGGGTATATTGTGCTTGAGCCGCGCAGCGCCAGCCATTATCTGATCAGCGACCAGAAGACGCGCCTGGTGGAAGAGAAACGCAAAGCCGCACGGCTTGCGGCCTCACTGGTACAGCCGCACCAGACGCTGTTTTTTGACTGCGGAACCACCACGCCGTGGATTATCGAAGCCATCGACAGCAGCATCCCTTTCACCGCCGTGTGCTACTCCCTGAACACCTTTCTGGCGCTTCAGGAGAAACCCGAGTGCCGGGTGATCCTCTGCGGCGGCGAGTTTCACGCCAGCAACGCCATCTTTAAGCCGCTTAACCTGCACGACACGCTCAGCAATTTATGTCCGGATATCGCGTTTTATTCCGCCGCGGGCGTCAACGTGCGTCAGGGCGCGACCTGCTTTAACCTGGAAGAGCTGCCGGTGAAGCACTGGGCGTTAAGCGCGGCGCAGTACCATGTGCTGGTGGTCGATCACAGCAAGTTTGGCAAGGTGCGTTCGGCAAGAATGGGCGAGCTAGGGCAGTTTGACGCCATCGTCAGCGACTGCCGTCCGGACGACGAAATTGTGGCCCATGCAAAGGCGCAGCAGGTGAAGTTGATGTATTAAGAGGGGTGCGGCCTGATGCCCTCTCCCCGGCCCTCTCCCACAGGGAGAGGGAGAAAAAAACAGGCCGGGTAAGCGCAGCGCCACCCGGCAAAAACTTAGCTAAACCAGCTGCCAAACCAACCGTGGAATTTCATCATCACGAAATCCCACATCCGGCTGAAGAAGCCGCCCTCTTCCACCGCTTCCATCACAATCAGCGGACGCTGTTCAATCGACTTACCGTTTAGCTGGAAATCAATCGTCCCGACCACCTGGCCTTTTTTCAGCGGAGCCGTGAGCTGCGGGTCGGTCAGGGTATAGCTGGCCTTCAGGTTTTTCAGCTGACCGCGCGGAATGGTCACCGAGCCGCCTTCACCCGCCCCGAGATTGACTTCACTCTTGTCGCCAAACCAGACGCGCTGGCTGACGAACGTGGCATCCGGTTTAATCGGCGTCACGGTTTCATAGAAGCGGAAGCCCCAGGTCAGCAGTTTTTCTGACTCATTAAAGCGAATACGGTCAGTTTTGGTCCCCAGCACCACCGAAATCAGACGCATGTCGCCCTGGGTCGCGGAGGCCACCAGGTTATAGCCCGCGCCCGCCGTGGTGCCGGTTTTCATTCCGTCCACGTTAACGTTGCTGCTCCACAGAAGGCGGTTGCGGTTCGGCTGACGGATTTTATTGAAGGTAAACTCTTTCTCTTTATGGATGGCGTATTCATCCGGCACGTCGTGGATCAGCGCTTTCCCCAGCAGAGCCATGTCGCGCGCGGTACTGAACTGTCCCGGTGAATCCAGACCGTGAACCGTTTTGAACGTGGTGTTGGTTAAGCCCAGTTTTTGCGCGTAGCCATTCATCAGGCCAATGAAAGAATCCTGGCTGCCGGCAACGTAGTCGGCCAGCGCGATGCACGCATCATTTCCCGACTGAATAATTACCCCTTTGTTCAGATCGGATACGGAGACCTGATCCCCCGGCTTCAGGAACATCACCGAAGAGCCCCGCAGCGCCGGGTTACCGGTCGCCCAGGCATCTTTACCGATGGTGACCATATCGTCCAGCTTGATCTTGCCCGCTTTTAGCGCCTGGCCTACCACGTAGCTGGTCATGATTTTGGTCAGGCTTGCCGGATCGAGTTTCTCATCCGCATTCCCTTCCGCCAGCACTTTACCGCTGGAGTAGTCCATCAGGATCCAGGCGCGCGCATCCACAGGCGGCGCTTCGGGCGCAGCCTGTTCAGCTGCGTAGAGCGTTGGTGCAAACAGGAAAAGGAGCGCAGAGCCTGTCGCAAGGCTGCGCAGAGAAGTCATTTTACGCGTCATAAATGCCACCCGAGTGTCCATTCAAAAATTACGTCACATCACCGTGTCGCAAGAAGCGATGAGTAATAGCGCACTAAAACGGTTAAAGAAACCCAACGAGGGTAAAGTTATTAAAGTTTATGCAATAACATTCAGATACGCTTTGATTCAGACGATTTTTTTGTCTTCTGTTGCGTAATTGTTAGGTTTATCTCACCATGGCGAAAGCTGACCCGGATTCACATCTCATCAGGAGTAAATATGATTACGCTTTGGGGCAGAAACAACTCGACCAACGTTAAGAAAGTGCTCTGGACCCTTGAGGAGCTGGATTTACCGTTCAATCAAATCATGGCCGGCATGTCGTTCGGCGTGAACAAAGAGGCCGACTATCTGGCCATGAACCCGAACGGCCTGGTGCCGCTGCTGCGCGATGATGAAACCGACGCGACGCTTTGGGAATCCAACACCATTGTCCGTTACCTCGCCGCCCAGTACGGTCAGGGCCGCCTGTGGGTGGAAAGCCCGGCCCGTCGCGCCCAGGGCGAAAAGTGGATGGACTGGGCGAACCAGACGCTTTCGCCAACCCACCGCGTGATCCTGATGGGGCTTATCCGTACGCCGGAAGCCGAGCGCGACTATCCCGCGATTCATGCCGCCCAGGACGCCTGCGAAAATCTGTTCGCGATGATGGATGACGAGCTGGCGAAGCACGCCTGGTTCTCCGGTGAGGCGTTCGGCGTGGGCGATATCGCCGTGGCGCCGTTCGTCTGGAACCTGACCAATATGGGCCTGAAGTGGACGCCGCGCCCTCACCTTGAGCGCTGGCTAAAACAGCTGAGCGATCGCCCGGCATACCGCAACGTGGTGATGATCCCGGTCACCTGATTACGCACCGGACGGGCTGACTTTTAACAGCTGCCCGTCCGTCTCGTCGGTCAGCACATATAAATAGCCGTCCGGCCCCACACGCACATCGCGAATACGTTGATTCCGGTCGCCCAGGATTCGCCCGTCCTCCGTCACCTTATTGCCGTCCACGCTCAGCACGATCACATCCTTTTCCTTCAGCGCCCCAATAAACAGCTTGTTTTTCCACTGCGGGAAAACGTCGCTGTTGTAGAACGCCATGCCGCTCACGGCAGGTGACACTTTCCAGACGAACAGCGGTTTTTCGGTTCCCTCAACGTGCTCGCCTTTGGCTTCCGGAATTTTCAGACCGCTGTAGTTAATCCCGTGCGTCGCCAGCGGCCAGCCGTAGTTCTTTCCTTTCTCCGGGATGTTGATCTCATCCCCGCCGCGCGGGCCGTGCTCGTTTAGCCACAGCGCGTCGCTCCAGGGATTCATCGCCATCCCCTGCGGGTTGCGTATGCCGTAAGACCAGATTTCGGGTCGCGCGCCGGGGGTATTCACAAACGGGTTATCCGGCGGCACTTTCCCGTCTTCGGTGAGGCGCACCACTTTACCCTGCAATTTGTCCAGATCCTGCGCCGTCGGACGCTGGTTATTCTCGCCGAGTCCGATAAAGAGCGAGCCTTTGCCGTCGAACACCAGTCGCCCACCAAAATGGTTCCCGGTGGAGAGTTTCGGCATCTGGCGGAACACTACCTGGAAAGCGTCAATGCGCGTCAGATCGTCGCTCAGTCTGCCATAGCCCACCGCCGTTCCGGCCTTGCCGTCACTCCCTGCTTCGGCGAAGCTCAGCCAGATGCGGCGCGATTTTTCAAAATCCGGGGCGAGGACCACGTCCAGCAATCCTCCCTGACCGTTTGCCCAGACCTTCGGCACGCCGACAATCGGATCGGACAGCCCTTTTCCGGCCTGCCAGCGTTTGAGCTGACCGCCCTTCAGGGTCACCAGCAGGCCTTTATTGTCCGGGGGAAACGCCAGGGACCAGGGGTGATCGAGTTTATTTTGCAGCACCTCGACCTTAACCGCCTCTGGGGCAGCAAGAAGCGAAAACGAAATGAACAGCGCAGGCAGGGAAATTAGCGAGGATCGAGGCATAACGCGCTCCTTTATCGGCATATGGCATAAAGGTTAGCCACTGCATCCGGGCGCGTTACCACTTTTACAAAAGCTTAATCAGAAGGGGGAGTTGCCTCCCCCTGGGCTCAGTGCTGTTCAAGCTTCTCGTGCTCGTTCAGGCACATGATGCATAGAGAGAGCGTGGTCAGGCAGTTTTCAAGCTTCTCCGCGTTAACAGCGATAAAATTCGGGCAGTCGTGGCGTCCATTCATCAAACATACCCCAGCGATGGAGAGCACCTCAGCGGCTCGGCGCAGGGCGATTAGCTCACTTTCGCCGTATTTCGCCTTCAGGGTCGGTGCTTTTTCACGCATGAAATTGCAAAGTTCAAACAGGTTATCACGCAGATGTTCGCTTTCGCTGACTGACATATACCCTTTTGCCTTCCTCAACTGCAGGTACGCGGCCAGGTCGATTCGGGCGTTGATCAGCTTGTTAAGCAGATCGCGTTTAAGTCTGTCAACGGTCATGCTCTTTCCTCCTCTGTCAGCCATTGTGCATAGTCAGGATAAGTACATTTTTTGTACAGTTTAATGCCTGGGATCAATTTTTATTAACTGATTAACATTATTTACAATGTTACAACGTCTGCCCGACGCATCCGCCTTGCAAAGAGTGTATAAATCCCCCGCGATACGCTGTAAAATCCCGCCCTGATAACTCCATAATTGATGAATTTTTAACCTATGAGCAATGTTACGCACCAGCCGAAAATCGGCTTCGTCTCCCTGGGCTGCCCGAAAAACCTCGTGGATTCCGAACGCATCCTGACCGAACTGCGCACCGAGGGCTATGACGTGGTGCCAAGCTACGACAACGCCGATATGGTGATCGTGAACACCTGCGGGTTTATCGACAGCGCGGTTCAGGAGTCACTGGAAGCCATCGGTGAGGCCCTGACGGAAAACGGCAAAGTGATTGTTACCGGCTGTCTGGGCGCGAAAGTGGATCAGATCCGCGAAGTGCACCCGAAGGTGCTGGAGATCACCGGTCCGCACAGCTACGAGCAGGTGCTGGAACATGTTCATCACTACGTGCCAAAACCAAAGCACAACCCGTTCCTGAGCCTGGTGCCAGAGCAGGGCGTGAAGCTGACGCCGCGCCACTACGCTTACTTAAAAATTTCCGAAGGCTGCAACCATCGCTGCACCTTCTGCATCATCCCTTCCATGCGTGGCGATCTGGTGAGCCGTCCAATTGGCGAAGTTCTTGCGGAAGCTAAACGTCTGGCCGACGCGGGCGTGAAGGAGCTGCTGGTCATCTCCCAGGACACCTCGGCCTACGGCGTGGACGTCAAACACCGCTCCGGTTTCCACAATGGCGAGCCGGTGAAAACCAGCATGGTCGGCCTGTGCGAGCAGCTGTCCAAGCTCGGTATCTGGACGCGTCTGCACTACGTCTACCCGTACCCGCACGTTGACGACGTGATCCCGCTGATGGCGGAAGGCAAAATTCTGCCGTACCTGGATATCCCGCTGCAGCACGCCAGCCCGCGTATCCTGAAGCTTATGAAGCGTCCAGGCTCCGTTGATCGCCAGCTGGCGCGCATCAAGCAGTGGCGCGAGATCTGTCCGGATCTGACCCTGCGCTCCACCTTCATCGTCGGCTTCCCGGGTGAAACCGAAGAAGACTTCCAGATGCTGCTCGACTTCCTGAAAGAAGCGCGTCTGGACCGCGTAGGCTGCTTCAAGTACAGCCCGGTAGAAGGCGCAACCGCCAACGAGCTGGCGGACCAGGTGCCGGAAGAGGTGAAAGAAGAGCGCTGGAACCGCTTCATGCAGCTGCAGCAGCAGATCTCTGCCGAGCGTCTGCAGGAAAAAGTGGGCCGCGAGATCATGGTGATCGTTGACGAAGTGGACGAAGAAGGCGCGATTGGCCGCAGCATGGCGGACGCCCCTGAAATCGACGGCGCGGTGTACCTGAACGGTGAAACCAGCGTTAAGCCGGGTGATATTATTCGCGTGAAGGTTGAAAACGCGGACGAGTATGACCTGTGGGGTAGCCGGGTTTAATCCCCCTACTCCGCTTTTGTAGGCCGGGTAAGGCGTAGCCGCCACCCGGCACATTTCACTGCACTACCCCTTAATCCTCGGATCCAGCGCGTCGCGCAGCCCGTCCCCCAGCAGGTTAAACGCCAGCACGGTCAGGAAAATCGCCAGACTCGGGAAGATCGCCACGTGCGGTGCAATCACCATATCTGCCCTCGCCTCGTTCAGCATCGCGCCCCACTCCGGCGTCGGAGGCTGCGCCCCTAACCCCAGAAACGACAGGCTGGCCGCCGAGATAATCGACACGCCGATACGCATGGTGAAATAGACCACGATGGACGACACCGTACCCGGCAGAATATGGCTGAACAGGATCGTGGCGTCGCTGGCCCCCATGCTGCGGGCGGATTCGATAAAGGTCTGCTGTTTCAGCACCAGCGTGTTGCCGCGCACCAGGCGCGCGAACGCCGGAATCGAAAAGACCGCGACCGCAATGATGACGTTCGCCATGCCGCTGCCCATGATCGCCACCACGGCAATCGCCAGCAGAATGCCGGGGAAAGCAAACAGCACGTCGCAGATGCGCATGATGATGCGGTCCCACCAGCCTTCGTAATACCCGGCAACGAGGCCCAGCACGGTACCGATGGCCGCACCGATCAGCACCGCGAACACCCCGGCGGCAAGCGAGATCTGCGCCCCGACCAGAACGCGGCTAAAGATATCGCGCCCGAGGGAGTCCACGCCGAACCAGTGCAGCATCGACGGTCCGTCGTTAAGACGGTCATAGTCAAAATAGTTTTCCGCATCAAACGGCGCCACCCAAGGCGCAATCACCGCCACCGCAATCAGCAGCAGCACAAACAGCCCCGCGGTCATCGCGACCGGCTGACGGCGAAAACGCCGCCAGAATTCAGACCACGGGGTGCGGACGTGGTCCGGTTTTAGCCCCGGCATCGCGTTTAAAACGGCCTGACGTCGCCAGTTCAACAATCGCATCTTACTTGTACCTGATGGCCGGGTTAATGGCGGCGTAGAGCACGTCCACCACTAAGTTGATAAGAATAAACTCCAGCGAGAAAAGCAGGACTTCCGCCTGGATCACCGGGTAGTCGCGCATCTCGACGGAATCGACCAGCAGGCGTCCCAGCCCCGGCCAGTTGAAGACCTTTTCCACGACGATCGAGCCGCCGAGCAGGAAGCCAAACTGCAGCCCCATCATCGTCACCACCGGGATCATCGCATTGCGAAAGCCGTGCTTGAGAATGACCCACTTCTCGCTGACCCCTTTCGCCCGCGCGGTGCGAATATAATCTTCGCTCAGCACGTCAACGAACGAGGCGCGGGTAAAGCGCGCCATCACGGCCGAAACGGCAGCGCCCAGCGTCATGGAAGGCAGGATGTAATGCTTCCAGGTATCGGCCCCGACGGTCGGCAGCCAGCCCAGTTCGACGGAGAAGACCTGCATCAGCAGCATCCCCAGCGCGAACGCCGGGAAGGAGATGCCGGTCACCGCCAGCGCCATGCCGAGCTTGTCCGGCCAGCGGTTGCGCCAGACGGCCGCGATAATCCCGGCGCCAAGCCCAAACACGACCGCCCAGCTCATGCTGGCTATCGTTAACCAGAATGTCGGCATAAAGCGACTGGCAATCTCCTCCGACACAGGACGGCGCGACACCATCGAAATACCAAAATCGCCCTGCAGAACGTTACAGATATAGTGGATAAACTGCATATACAGCGGCTGGTCGAGGCCAAGCTGCTTACGCACCAGGTCAATAACGGTGGCATCCGCCTCAGGCCCGGCAACCAGACGCGCCGGATCGCCCGGCAGCATATGGACAAACAGAAACACCAGGACCGCCACAATCAGCAGCGTCGGAATAAGCCCCAGCAGGCGTTTACAAACATAATTCAGCATGAGGTTTATTTTAAATCCGCATCGTCAAAGCTAAAGCCCGTGTCCGGCATGATGTAGAACCCGGTCAACGCTTTGTTATGGGCTGACACCAGTTTCTCCACCACCAGCGGCACCCACGGTGACTCTTTCCAGATAATATCCTGCGCGTCTTTGTAGAGGCGCGCTTTCTCTTCCGGTTTGGTGGTTTTTAGGGCATCGGCCAGGTCTTTGTCCACCTGCGGGTTGCTGTAAAACGCGGTGTTGAACAGGGTTGGCGGCCAGTTCTGCGAGGCGAACAGCGGCGACAGCGCCCAGTCGGCTTCACCGGTCGAGGCCGTCCAGCCGGTATAGAACATCCGCACGCCGCTCTCTTTCTGCCCTTTCCCCTCCACTTCTGCCGCACGCTGTCCGGCATCCATCGCGGTCACTTGCACCTTGATGCCGACCTGCGCCAGCTGCTGCTGGGTGAACTGCAGCACCTTCTGGGCGGTACTGTGGTTATGCGACGACCACAGCGTGGTGCTGAACCCGTTCGGGAAGCCCGCCTCTTTCAGCAGCTCGCGCGCTTTGGCCGGATCGTACGGCCACGGCTGATAGCTTTGCGCATAGGCGATTGCCGGCGGCAGCACGCCGGTCGCCGGGGTGGCATAGCCGGCAAAGGCGACCTTCACCAGCGCCTGACGGTTAATGGCGTAGTTGATGGCCTCGCGCACCTTCGGGTTATCGAACGGCTTTTGCGTGACGTTCATGCTGATGTAGCGCTGCATGATCGACGGGCTGGCGACCAGCTCCAGCTTGCTGTTTTTCTGCAAAATGGCGGCCTGCTCGTACGGGATCGGGAAGGCAAACTGCGCCTCGCCGGTTTGCAGCATCGCCGCGCGGGTGTTGTTGTCCACCACCGGACGCCAGGTAATGGTGTCGAGCTTCGGCAAGCCCTGCTGCCAGTATCCGGCGAATTTCTTCACCTTCACAAAATCGGTCTGGTTCCAGGTGAGCAGTTCGTAAGGGCCGGTGCCAACAGGGTGGAAGCCGATCTCCTTGCCGTACTTCTTCAGCGCGGCAGGGGAAATCATCGCCGTTGCCGGATGCGCCAGGATATTGATAAACGCGGAGAACGGCTCTTTCAGGGTGATTTTGACCGTCGCCGGGTCGACCACCTCGGTGCTGGCGATATTTTTATACAGGTTATAGCGCTTGAGGCTATTTTCCGGATTGCTGGCGCGGTCCAGGTTAACCTTCACCGCCTCCGCATTGAAGTCTGTCCCGTCCTGGAACTTCACGCCGGTCCTGAGCTTAATGATATACACCAGCCCGTCGTCGGACACGGTGTACCCCTCCGCCAGCACGTTTTTGAGCTTCATCTCTTTATCGAGGCCAAACAGGCCCTGATAGAACGATTTCGCCACCGCCTGAGAGAGCGTGTCGTTGGCGTCATACGGATCGAGCGTGGTGAAATTCGAGCCGACGGCAACCACCACATCTTTGGCAGCGAACGCGGGGGCAGCGGCCAGGGCTGCCGTCACGCTCGCGGCTAACAACCATCTACGCGCTACAAAAGTAACCATTGTGTTCTCCTGCCTGTTGTAAGTTATAACCGCGAAAAAGCGTTGTCCTGACGCGGGGGAGCGACGAAATGACCCGGCCCGACCTCGCGCAGCGTCACGCGCTCCACGGCCTCGCCGCGTTTATGAATATTGCTCGGCATTTCATCCTGCAGCAGCACGCGCTGGCCGTGACGATGCGCGGGATCGGCAACCGGGACCGCCGCAATAAGCTTGCGGGTGTACGGGTGCTGCGGGTTTTCAAACACCGCCCTTCGCGGCCCAATCTCCACGATCTGCCCCATAAACATCACCGCCACGCGATGGCTGATGCGCTCGACCACCGCCATATCGTGCGAGATAAACAGAAAGGCAATGCCCATATCCCGCTGTAAATCCAGCAATAGGTTGATGATCTGCGCCCGGATAGAGACATCCAGCGCCGAGACGGACTCATCGGCAATCACCACTTTCGGGTTTAGCGCCAGCGCGCGGGCGATGCAGATACGCTGCCGCTGTCCGCCGGAAAACTCGTGCGGATAGCGCCAGGCGTGCTCCGGCTTCAGGCCGACGCGCTCCAGCAGCCAGGCCACGCGACGCTGTGCCGCTTCGCCGTCGAGCAGGTTATGCACCCGCAGCGGCTCCATGATCGAATACCCCACCGTATGGCGCGGATCGAGGGAGGCATACGGATCCTGGAAAATAAACTGAATATCCCGCCGCACCGCCTGCAGCCTGCTGTCCGGAAGGGTATCAATGCGCTCACCGTTAAAGGTTATGCTGCCTTCCTGTGATTCCACCAGACGGAGCAACGCGCGCCCGGTGGTGGATTTACCGCAGCCGGACTCGCCCACCAGCGCCAGCGTTTCGCCCGGCCAGAGATCGAAGCTGACGTTTTCCACCGCGTGCACTTCGCGCTTTACGCGGTTCAACACGCCGCTGCGCAGCGGAAAACGGGTGACCAGATCGCGCACTTCCAGAATGGGCTTACCCGGCACCACGGTGTCCTGCTCGCGCTCATCCTCCTGCTGCTCGGACGCCTCGAGAGAAATCAGGGGGAAGCGGCGCGGCAAATCGCTGCCGTTCATCGCCCCCAGGCGCGGAACCGCCGCCAGCAGCGCTTTGGTGTAAGGATGCACGGGCGCGTGAAAAATCTGCTCAACCGGGCCCGTTTCCACCGCGCTGCCCTTGTGCATCACCAGCACCCGATCGGCGATATCGGCGACCACGCCCATATCGTGGGTGATAAAAATCACCCCCATCTCCATCTCCTGCTGCAGCACCTTGATGAGCTGCAGGATCTGCGCCTGAATCGTCACGTCCAGCGCCGTCGTCGGTTCATCGGCAATCAGCACCGCCGGACGGCAGGAGAGCGCCATGGCAATCATCACCCGCTGGCGCATGCCGCCGGAAAGCTGATGCGGATAGCGCCCCAGAATGGCCTGCGCCTCCGGAATGCGCACCAGCTCCAGCATCCGTCGGGCCTCGTTGAGCGCTTCATCACCGCTCAGCCCCTGATGCAGGCGGATGGACTCGGCGATTTGTTCCCCGACCGGAAAAACCGGGTTCAGGGAGGTCATCGGCTCCTGGAAGATCATCGCAATATCCGCCCCGCGCACGCCCTGCATCTGCGAACCGCTCAGCTCAGTTAAATCAATGACCTGACGGTTGCGGCGGCGCAGGAGCATTTTCTCGCTGCTGATTTTCCCGCCCGTCTGTTCCAGCAGGCGCATCAGCGCCAGCGCGGTGACCGATTTACCGGAGCCGGACTCGCCAACAATCGCCAGCGTCTCGCCGCGCCTGAGCGTGAACGATAAATTCTGTACTGCGGGGATGAACTGCCGCTCTTCCTGAAACGCAATATTGAGCTGATGGACAGCCAGCACTTCGCGGTTGTCCAGTTCTTCACTGTGCGGCACGCGCTGCCCCCTTATTCACGATAGATGCCCGTGCTCGGTTCATCACCGGCATAACCCCAGGCGCGATACATGCCTTCGCTGTTGAACGGCAGAGCCACGTTGCCCTCACGATCCACCGCAATGAGCCCGCCGACGCCGCCCAGGGCAGGCAGTTTCTCCATCACCACGCGCTCGCAGGCTTCGCTGAGGCTTAAACCGCCGTAATCCATCAGCGCGGTGATGTCGTAGGCCGCGAGGGCGCGGATAAACACTTCTCCGGTTCCGGTACACGACACCGCCGCCGTCGCGTTATTGGCATAGCAGCCGGCGCCCGGCAGCGGGCTATCGCCGACGCGTCCGGGCAGCTTGTTGGTCAGCCCGCCCGTTGAGGTCGCCGCCGCGAGGTTTCCGGCCTTATCGAGCGCCACCGCGCCGACCGTGCCCATTTTGGTGGTTTCATCCAGCGGTGCACTATGGTCAAGCTGCGTCATGCCCGCCGAACGGGCTTCCAGTAGCTGCTGATAGCGCTCCTCCGTGGAAAACAGATCCGGCGATACCGGTTCCATCCCGTGCCCGAAGGCAAACGCCTCTGCCCCGGCCCCCGTCAGCAGCACGTGCGGACTGGCCTCCATCACCAGACGCGCGGCCAGCACCGGATTGCGCAGATGGCTCACCCCCGCCACGGCGCCCGCTTTCAGGGTGACGCCGTCCATCACGCAGGCATCCAGCTCGTGCGTTTCATCCCGGGTAAAGACCGAACCGATCCCCGCATTAAATAACGGACACTCTTCGAGCAGGCGCACCGCCTCGGTGACCACGTCCAGCGCGCTTTCGCCCGCTTCCAGCATTTTCTGGCCCGTTTCCACAATGGCGTACAGCGCGTCGATATAGCGCTTTTCCTGCTCGGGACTGAGCTGTGCTCGGGTGATTGCCCCGGCGCCACCATGAATCGCGATTACCGCATTAACCATTCGCATCACCCGTTAGCCTGATTTGCGGCTTTTTCTATAAATATCATTATCGTCGATGAAACTTCAGATGATTTTTGAATATAGAAAGACGTAACTGTGATGTAAAGCGTACACCCATCGGGTCATACAGTTAGCCGCACTTTTCTGCCATAATGAGCGCTTTCGTTGTTACTCCGCAGGAGCCCACCATGGATTTTACCGCCGGACTGATGCCGCTTGAGACGGCACTCACGCAAATGCTTGACCGAGTTTCCCCGCTGCATGACGTTGAGACGCTGCCCCTCGTGCGCTGTTTTGGCCGTATTGCCGCGCGTGATATCGTCTCTCCGCTTAACGTGCCGGGGTTTGATAATTCCGCGATGGACGGTTACGCGGTACGCCTGGCGGATCTCCAGACGGGTAACGCCCTGCCGGTGGCGGGTAAAGCCTTTGCAGGCCAGCCGTTTAGCAGTGAATGGCCTGCGGGCACCTGCGTACGCATCATGACCGGCGCGCCGGTTCCGGCCGGTTGCGACGCCGTGGTAATGCAGGAAGAGACCGAACAGACCGACGACGGCGTGCGTTTTACCGCGGACGTTAAAGCGGGCCAGAACATCCGCCGCACGGGCGAAGATATCACCCTTGGCGCAACGGTCTTTGCCGCCGGACAGAAGCTGACTGTAGGTGAACTGCCGGTGCTGGCCTCGCTCGGCGTGGCGGAAATCGACGTTATCCGTAAAGTGCGCGTCGCCGTTTTCTCCACCGGCGACGAACTGCAGCTTCCGGGCCAGCCACTGCAGGACGGTCAGATTTACGACACCAACCGCCTGGCGGTACACCTGATGCTTGAGCAGCTGGGCTGCGAGGTGATTAACCTCGGCATTATTCCTGACGATCCGGAAAAACTGCGCGCCGCGTTTATCGAGGCGGATAACGCTGCCGACGTGGTTATCAGCTCCGGCGGTGTCTCCGTGGGCGAAGCGGATTACACCAAAACCATCCTCGAAGAGCTGGGCGAAATCGCCTTCTGGAAGCTGGCGATCAAGCCGGGCAAACCGTTCGCGTTTGGCAAGCTCACGCACGGCTGGTTCTGCGGCCTGCCGGGTAATCCGGTCTCGGCGGCGCTCACCTTCTACCAGCTGGTGATACCGCTGCTGGCGAAGCTTTCCGGCAACAGCACCAGCCCGCTGCCGGAACGCCAGCGCGTGCGCGCCGCCACGCGCCTGAAAAAATCACCGGGTCGTCTCGATTTCCAGCGCGGCATTCTGACGCGCAGCGCGGATGGCGAGCTGGAAGTGAGCACCACCGGGCACCAGGGCTCGCACATTTTCAGCTCCTTCAGCCAGGGCAACTGCTTTATCGTCCTGGAGCGCGAGCGCGGCAATGTGGAAGCAGGCGAGTGGGTTGAGGTAGAACGTTTTAACCACCTGTTCGGAGGCTGACATGACGGTGGAGCTGAGCGACCCGGAGATGATGCGCTACAACCGCCAGATTGTGCTGCGCGGGTTTGACTTCGAGGGCCAGGAAGCGCTTAAAGCAGCAAGCGTGCTGGTTGTCGGGCTCGGCGGTCTGGGCTGCGCCGCCGCGCAGTATCTTGCGGCGGCGGGCGTGGGCAGGATGACGCTGCTGGATTTCGATACCGTTTCGGTGTCCAACCTGCAGCGCCAGACGCTGCACAGCGACGCGACGGTTGGCCAGCCGAAAGTGGACTCTGCCCGCACGGCGCTGGCGCGCATCAACCCCAACGTTCAGTTTACCCTGATTGACGCGATGCTGAATGACGACGCGCTGTCGGCGCAGATTGCGCAGCACGACCTGGTGCTGGACTGCACCGATAACGTCGCCGTCCGTAACCAGCTGAACGCGGGCTGTTTTGCCCACAAAACCCCGCTGGTCTCCGGCGCGGCGATCCGCATGGAGGGGCAAATCAGCGTCTTCACGTACGCGGAAGGTGAAGCCTGCTACCGCTGCCTGAGCCGCCTGTTCGGCGAGAACGCGCTGACCTGCGTTGAGGCGGGCGTGATGGCGCCGCTGGTCGGCGTGATTGGCTCCCTGCAGGCGATGGAAGCGATCAAAGTTCTGGCGCACTACGGCACGCCTGCCGCGGGGAAAATCGTGATGTATGACGCGATGACCTGCCAGTTCCGCGAGATGAAGCTGATGCGTAACCCGGGGTGTGAGGTTTGCGGAGGTTAAAGCAAACGGCAACCTTCAGGTTGCCGTTTTAGTGTTTGCTCCCTCTCCCTGTGGGAGAGGGTTGGGGTGAGGGCATCAGGCCGCACCCGTCAGATCGACGTCCGTCCAAACGCCCCCTGCCAGTCCTGCTCAAACTTAACAATCGCCGCATCCACGGCCGGAGAGGTAATAAACTGCTGCGCCACGTCCAGCGGCAGCGTGATGGACTCGCACCCTGCCAGCAGGCAGTCCAGCGCCTGACGCGGCGTTTTAAAGCTCGCGGCCAGCACCTTTGACTGCGGGGCGTGCAGCGTCAGCAGCTGCTGCAGTTCAACCACGGTCTGGATCCCGTCCCCGCCCTGCGCGTCCACGCGGTTAACGTAAGGGGCCACATACTCTGCTCCCGCCAGCGCGGACAGCATCCCCTGCGCGGCGCCGTACACCGCCGTGCCCAGCGTCGGGATCCCTTCGGCTTTCAGCATCTTGATTGCCGCCAGCCCTTCTGCGGTCACCGGCACTTTCACCACCAGGTCGTTAATGATGGCGCGCAGCTTGCGCGCGTCCTCCACCATCCCTTCGGCGGTGGTCGCCATCACCTGGGCGAACAGACGGCCTTTGCCGCCCAGCGCGTCGCGCAGCTCTGGCAGCAACACGTCCAGCGGCGTTTTACCTGCCGCCACAATGCTTGGGTTAGTGGTCACGCCCGCCAGCGGGAAGATACGCGCCAGCTTTTTAACTGCCGCAACGTCAGATGTGTCGAGATAAAGTTCCATGATGTCACCCTCAAAATTAGCCTGCACTTACCCTATCACGACAAAACCTGCTCAGTAGTTGACCTGCATCAAGATAACTTTCATTCGAAAGTCATTTAATCTTCATATGCAACATGAGAGGCGAAATCATGATCTTCAATATTCAGCGTTACTCTACCCACGACGGCCCCGGTATTCGAACCGTGGTGTTCCTGAAAGGCTGCTCGCTGGGCTGTCGCTGGTGCCAGAACCCGGAAAGCCGCTCCCGCAGCCGGGACGTGCTGTTTGATGCGCGCCTGTGCCTGGACGGCTGCGACCTGTGCCAGCAGGCGGCGCCGGGCTGCATCGAACGCGCGCTGAACGGGTTGATCATTCATCGTGAGAAGCTTGATGACGCCACGCTCAACGCCCTTACCGACTGCTGCCCGACGCAGGCGCTGACCGTCTGCGGTGAAGAACAGCAGGTCGAGGAGATCATGGCGACCGTACTGCGCGATAAACCCTTCTACGACCGCAGCGGCGGTGGGATCACCCTCTCCGGCGGTGAGCCGTTTATGAACCCTGAGCTGGCGCACGCCCTGTTTAAAGCCAGCCACGAACAGGGGATCCACACCGCCGTGGAAACCTGCCTTCACGTGCCGTGGCACTATATTGAGCCGTCATTACCCTACGTCGATCTGTTCCTCGCCGACCTGAAGCACGTCGACGGTGAGGTGTTCAAACAGTGGACGGACGGTTCGGCCAAGCGGATCCTGGATAACCTGAAGCGCCTTGCCGCCGCCGGGAAAAAAATCACCATTCGCGTGCCGCTGATCCAGGGCTTTAACGCTGACGAAGCGTCCATCACCGCCATTACAAACTTCGCCGCCGACGAACTCGGCGTCGACGATATTCATTTTCTGCCGTATCACACGCTGGGCATGAACAAATACACCCTGCTCGGCCAACCCTACTCTGCCCCTGACAAACCGCTGGATAACCCTGCCCTGCTGGACTTCGCGCAGCAGTACGCCTGCAAGAAAGGGTTAACCGCGACCTTACGAGGATAAACCTATGACGACCCTGAATCTCAACACCCTCTGCGAGCGCATTAAGGCGCACAAAACGGCGCTGGTGCATATCGTTAAGCCGCCGGTCTGTACCGAGCGCGCCCAGCATTACACCGAAATGTACCAGCAGCACATGGACAAGCCGATCCCGGTGCGTCGCGCTCTGGCGCTGGCGCATCACCTGGCCGAGCGAACCATCTGGATCAAACATGACGAGCTGATTATCGGTAACCAGGCAAGCGAAGTGCGCGCCGCGCCGATTTTCCCGGAATACGCCGTCTCCTGGATTGAGAAAGAGATCGACGATCTGGCGGACCGCCCGGGCGCGGGCTTTGCGGTGAGCGAAGAGAACAAGCGCGTGCTGCATGAGATCTGCCCGTGGTGGCGCGGCCAGACGGTGCAGGATCGCTGCTACGGCATGTTCACCGACGAGCAGAAAGGCCTGCTGGAAACCGGCATTATCAAAGCCGAAGGCAACATGACCTCCGGCGACGCGCACCTGGCGGTCAACTTCCCGCTGGTGCTGGAGAAAGGCCTCGACGGCCTGCGCGCCAAGGTGGCCGAGCGCCGCTCGCGCATCAACCTGACGGTGCTGGAAGACCTGCACGGCGACCAGTTCCTGAAGGCGATCGATATCGTGCTGGAAGCCGTAAGCCTGCACATCAAACGCTTTGCCGATCTGGCGCGTGAAATGGCGTCTACCGAAACCCGCGCAAGCCGCCGCGACGAGCTGCTGGCGATGGCGGAAAACTGCGACGTGATTGCTCACGAGCCGCCAAAAACCTTCTGGCAGGCGCTGCAGCTGTGCTACTTCATTCAGCTGATCCTGCAGATTGAGTCCAACGGCCACTCCGTCTCCTTCGCGCGTATGGACCAGTATCTCTATCCGTACTACCGCCGCGACGTGGAGCTTGACCAGAGCCTGGATCGCGAACACGCCATCGAGCTGCTGCACAGCTGCTGGCTGAAGCTGCTGGAAGTGAACAAGATCCGCTCCGGCTCTCACTCCAAGGCTTCCGCCGGTAGCCCGCTGTACCAGAACGTCACCATCGGCGGCCAGAAGCTGGTCAACGGCGAGCCGATGGACGCGGTGAACCCGCTCTCCTACGCAATTCTGGAATCGTGCGGTCGCCTGCGCTCCACCCAGCCGAACCTGAGCGTGCGCTACCATGCGGGCATGAGCAACGACTTCCTCGACGCCTGCGTGCAGGTGATCCGCTGCGGCTTCGGCATGCCCGCGTTCAACAACGATGAAATCGTCATTCCGGAATTCATCAAGCTCGGCGTTGAGCGCGACGACGCCTACGACTACGCCGCCATCGGCTGTATCGAAACCGCGGTGGGCGGCAAGTGGGGCTACCGCTGCACCGGCATGAGCTTTATCAACTTCGCCCGCGTGATGCTGGCCGCGCTGGAAGGCGGGCGCGACGCCACCAGCGGCAAGGTGTTCCTGCCGCAGGAGAAAGCGCTCTCTGCCGGTAACTTCGACAACTTCGACGAGGTGATGGCGGCCTGGGATAGCCAGATCCGCTACTACACCCGCAAATCCATCGAGATTGAGTACGTGGTAGACACCATGCTGGAAGAGAACGTCCACGATATTCTGTGCTCGGCGCTGGTGGACGACTGCATCGAGCGTGCGAAAAGCATCAAGCAGGGCGGCGCGAAGTACGACTGGGTCTCCGGCCTGCAGGTGGGCATCGCCAACCTCGGCAACAGCCTGGCGGCGGTGAAGAAGCTGGTGTTCGAACAGGGTACTATCGGTCAGCAGCAGCTGGCGGCCGCCCTGGCGGATGACTTCGACGGTCTGACCCACGAGCAGCTGCGCCAGCGCCTGATCAACGGCGCGCCGAAGTACGGCAACGACGACGACAGCGTGGACATGCTGCTGACGCGCGCCTACCGGACCTACATCGAAGAGCTGAAGCAGTATCACAACCCGCGCCACGGCCGCGGCCCGATTGGCGGTAACTACTACGCGGGCACCTCTTCCATCTCAGCAAACGTGCCGTTTGGCGCGGCGACAATGGCCACTCCGGACGGACGTAAGGCGCACACCCCGCTGGCGGAAGGGGCAAGCCCGGCTTCCGGTACGGACCACCTCGGCCCGACGGCGGTAATTGGCTCAGTGGGTAAACTGCCGACGGAAGCGATTCTCGGCGGCGTGCTGCTGAACCAGAAGCTGAACCCGTCGACGCTGGAAAACGACAGCGATCGCCAGAAGCTGATGGTGCTGCTGTGCACCTTCTTCGAGGTGCATAAAGGCTGGCATATTCAGTACAACATCGTCTCGCGCGAAACGCTGCTCGAAGCGAAGAAACATCCTGACCAGTATCGTGACCTGGTGGTGCGCGTGGCGGGCTACTCGGCGTTCTTCACCGCCCTGTCGCCGGATGCGCAGGACGACATTATCGCCCGTACTGAGCATACGCTGTAACGGCATATCCCCTCTCCCTTGAGGGAGAGGGTTAGGGTGAGGGGAAATGCGCACGCTGATGCCCTCACCCCGCCCCTCTCCCACAGGGAGAGGGAGAAAACACTAAAAACGGCAACCCAGGTTGCCGTTTTGCTTTTACTTTCGAATGAAATTAAATTTGTGCTCTCCGTCACCTTGTTATTAGAATGTTTCAAAACGCAGTGACCCAGGAGCACAGTATGACCGTTAAAGTTATCGTCACCGATATGGACGGAACTTTCCTTGATGATGCCAAGCAGTACGATCGTGACCGCTTCCAGGCACAGTTTGAACAGCTTAAAGCCCGCGACATTGAATTCGTTGTCGCCAGCGGCAACCAGTATTACCAGCTCATCTCCTTCTTTCCTGAGCTGAAAGACAGGATCTCCTTCGTGGCGGAAAACGGCGCGCTGGTGTTCGATCGCGGCGAACAGATTTTCCACGGCGAGCTGACGCGTCATGAATCGCAGATCGTGATTGGCGAACTGCTGAAAGATAAAGGGCTGAACTTCGTGGCCTGCGGGCTGGAGAGTGCCTACGTCAGCGATAAAGCGCCGGACGCGTTCGTGGCGCTGATGTCAAAGCACTATCACCGCTTAAAGCGCATCAGCGATTACCGCGACATTGACGACGTGCTGTTTAAGTTCTCCCTGAACCTGCCGGACAGCGATATCCCTAATCTGGTGGATAAACTCCATGTCTCCCTGGACGGCATCATGAAGCCGGTCACCAGCGGCTTTGGTTTTGTCGATTTGATTATCCCCGGCCTGCACAAGGCCAACGGCATTAGCCGTCTGCTGAAACGCTGGAAAATCTCCCCGCAGGCGTGCGTGGCCATTGGCGACAGCGGCAACGATGCCGAGATGCTGAAGCTGGTGAAATATTCCTTTGCGATGGGCAACGCGGCAGAGAGCATCAAAGAAATCAGCCGCTACGGCACCGACGACAACAACCATCAGGGCGCGCTGAACGTCATTCAGGCCGTGCTCGACAACCATTCCCCGTTCGACGTCTGATCCTTTCCTCGCCGGAGCATCGCTCCGGCCTCTCACTCTTTTTCCGTCCTGTGGCTTGCGTCAAGTTTTTAAACTTGCATTAACTTATTTTTAACTTAAAGTATCACTTGTAGACACTTTTACTTTCGAATGAAAGATGCGAGGCGGTTATGACCTATACCAGTGAAACTTTGCCAGCGGATCACAAAGCGGCAATCCGTCAGTTAAAACGTGTGCTGCGCGCCCAGATCGGCGACGTGCAGGCGGTGTTTAATAAGCTCAGCGACAAAATTGCCACCCGCGTGGCGGAAATCAACGCTCTTAAGAACAAAGGCGAATCCGTCTGGCCGGTGATTCCGTTTGCGGATGTGAAAAACGGCACCATTACCGATGCACAGCGCGAAGCCGTTAAGCGCCGCGGCTGCGCGGTGATTAAAGGTCATTTCCCGCGCGAACAGGCGCTGGCGTGGGATCAGTCGATGCTCGACTACCTCGATTTGAATAAGTTTGACGACGTGTACAAAGGGCCAGGCGATAACTTCTTCGGCACCCTGACGGCCTCCCGTCCGGAGATTTACCCGATTTACTGGTCGCAGGCGCAGATGCAGGCGCGCCAGAGTGAAGAGATGGCGCAGGTGCAGTCGTTCCTGAACCGTTTATGGACATTCGAGAGCAACGGCAAGCAGTGGTTCAACCCGGACGTGAGCGTGATTTACCCGGACCGTATCCGCCGCCGTCCGCCGGGAACCACCTCGAAAGGGCTGGGCGCGCATACCGACTCCGGCGCACTGGAGCGCTGGCTGCTTACGGCCTATCAGCAGGTGTTTGCCCGCGTGTTTGACGGCAACGTCGATGAGTACGATCCGTGGAACGCCGCGCACCGTACCGAAGTGGAAGAGTACACCGTCGATAACACCACCAAATGCTCGGTGTTCCGCACCTTCCAGGGCTGGACGGCGCTGTCGGACATGATCCCCGGACAGGGCTTGCTGCACGTGGTGCCAATCCCGGAAGCGATGGCTTACATTCTGCTGCGTCCGCTGCTGGATGACGTGCCGGAGGACGAGCTGTGCGGCGTGGCGCCGGGGCGCGTGCTGCCGGTTTCCGAGAAGTGGCACCCGCTGCTCATCGAGGCATTAAGCAGCATTCCGGCACTCGAGGCGGGCGATTCCGTGTGGTGGCACTGCGATGTGATCCACTCCGTCGCGCCGGTGGAAAATCAGCAGGGCTGGGGCAACGTGATGTACATTCCTGCCGCGCCGATGTGCGAGAAAAACCTCGCCTACGCGAAGAAGGTCAAGGAAGCGCTGGAAACCGGCGCGTCGCCGGGAGACTTCCCGCGCGAGGATTATGAAAAGAGCTGGCAGGACCGCTTTACCGTGAACGATCTCAACATCCACGGCAAGCGCGCGCTGGGCATGGCTTAACTGTCGTACAGCCCTTCCCGCTCCACGGCGGTGCGTCGTTTCCCCTGACGTATCCGCCGTACCGATTCCCGCACGGCCAGCGTGCCGTTTAGCAGCAATGTTCCCACCGGCGCGTCAGGGCGCATGAGCCGCTGCTGGAGCATATAAACCGCTTCTGTTCCCAGCTCATCGCGGGGAACGTGCACGGCCGTCAGAGGCACATCCTGGATTGCCGCCAGGTTAAAGCCGTCAATGCTCATCACCGACACGTCCTGCGGCACGCGCAGACCGTGGTTTTGTAAGGCGCTAATGGTGCCCGCCGCCATAAAGTCGCCGCCGACCAGAAACGCCGTCGGCAGGTCTTTTCCCTTCTGCTGGTTAAGCCACTCGCTGACCATCTGTTCCGTTTCGCGCGCGCTGAAGCTGGGCACCACCAGCAGATCGCGTTTATCGTTGAATTTCAGGTTGTGAGACTGCCACGCGTCGCGGATCCCCGCCAGGCGCAGCTCCATGGTGTAGCGACGCAGGCACAGCACGTTCATCACCTCACGGTGTCCCATTTCGAACAGATATTCCGCCGCCCGCTCGCCGATGGCGCGATGATCCGGCGCGACGGCAGGCAGACGCATGTGCCGGTCGCGGCAGTTAATCAGCATGCAGGGTTTACCGACGTCCACTGCCAGATCGTGGATATGGGGATCGTCGATGCCAAGAAGGATTGCCGCCTGAGTGTCCGCTTCGTTCATCCGTGCCAGAAACAGCTGGGCGTCGCTGTCGTTCTCCTCCAGCGCGCAGTAGCGAAGGCGTACATCGTGTGAGGCCAGGCCTTTACTCACGCTCTGGATCACGCGGTAGTAAAAGATGTCGGACCGCTCGTCAAACGCCCGCTGCGGGGCAAAAACCACCAGGCTATTAAGCAGCAGACGCCCTGCCGCCATGCCGTCCATCACCCCCAGCTCCCGCGCGCATGCCAGCACCTTCGCGCGTGCTTTTTCACTGGTATTCGCTTTCCCCGCCAGCACCCGCGACACGGTGCTGATAGATAGCTGCGTCCGGGCCGCGATTTCGGTGATTTTTAGCCTTTTGTCCATTTTGTGATCTGGCTCCATTTGCGAAATGAAAAAATTTTCATAGCGTATTGGTCAGGCAATAGCTGACATAAAGGCCATCATGCCAGAGGGTTTATGTCAGTTATGAGAAATTTTGCACAAAATCCACTTTTGCCCACTCATTTTCTTCCTTAAGGTGAACTTGTCACACAACTTCCATACTAGTTGTATACCAACTTAAGCATTTTAAACGGATAGAAATCAAAGGCATAAAAATCCGTGTGACACCTGAACCTCCGTCCCCTTACCGTCCGTCTTGTGGAGAGTAAAATGAGTCAGGACATCAATAACACCGTTGCGGCAAGCAAAACCCGTCGCGTCATTAAGAACCTGCGCTGGTACGTGCTGGTGCTGTTCTTACTTGGCGTCACCGTTAACTACATCACCCGAAACTCACTCGGGATCCTCGCCCCGGAACTGAAAGAGAGCCTCGGGATCACCACCGAGCAATACTCCTGGATCGTCGGCGCGTTCCAGATCGCCTATACCATTTTCCAGCCCCTGTGCGGCTGGCTGATTGACGTCATCGGCCTGAAGATTGGCTTTATGGTCTGCGCCGGGATCTGGGCGCTGATGTGTATTTTCCACGCGGGCGCCGGAAGCTGGCTGCACCTGGCTATTTTGCGCTTCTTTATGGGTGCCTCTGAGGCTGCGGCTACCCCAGCGAACGCCAAAACCATCGGCGAATGGTTCCCGAAATCAGAGCGCCCCGTTGCCGCCGGCTGGGCGGGCGTGGGCTTCTCCATCGGCGCGATGCTGGCCCCGCCTATCATCTACTTTGCTCACGCGTCGTTCGGCTGGCAGGGCGCGTTTATGTTTACCGGCGTGCTGGCGCTGCTGTGGGTTCTCCTCTGGTGGGCGTTCTACCACAACCCGGAGCAGCACCCGAACCTGAGCAAGGACGAGCTGGCGTTTATCAAGCAGGATAATGAGCCGCCAGCGGTGAGACTACCCTTCCTGACCGCGCTGAAAACCGTCTCGAAAAACAAACGCTTCTACGGTATCGCCATTCCGGCCTTTATGGCCGAACCGGCCTGGGCGGTGCTGAGCTTCTGGGTGCCGCTGTACCTCGCCAAAGAGCACGGCATGGATCTGAAGCAGATTGCGATGTTTGCCTGGCTGCCGTTTCTCGCCGCCGACCTCGGCAGCGTGGCGAGCGGCTACCTGACGCGTCTGTACACCCGCCTGTTCGGCTGCTCCCGCGTTAACTCGGTCGTTGCCAGCTCCGTGACGGGCGCGTTCCTGATGATCTCGCTCGGCATCGTCGCCATTACCCGCGACCCGTATATCACCATCGTGCTGATCTCCATCGGCGGTTTCGGGCACCAGATCATCTCCTGCATGCTGAGCGCCCTGGTCGTGGAGTCGTTCGACAAAGGCCAGATGGCGACCGTCAACGGCATGCGCGGCTCGGCGGCGTGGATCGCCAGCTTCCTGTTCTCGCTGTTAATCGGTGTGACCGCCGACAAAATCGGCTTTAACCCGCTCTTTATCGCCATGGGCTTCTTTGACCTGATTGGCGCTGTCTTCCTGGTAGCATTTATTGCTGAACGTCGCGCCAAGCGCGCCTGATAGTGGATGTATTGCATATGAAAACCCTGAAAAACTGGACCGTAGATAAGCAGTCGGCAAACCATCTGGAACTGCTGGTCGATAACCAGCACCGCCTGTGCCTGTATGTGCTGGAAGAGAACCTGTTCCGCGTGCTGATCAAACGCAAAGGCGAGCTGGCGCTGGACCGCACCTGGAGTATCGCGCCGGAAAAAGACGTGCCGTGGGAAGGCCGCCGTCGTGACGATATAAGCGGTTTCTCCTGCCCGGCCTGGACCCTGACGCAGCAGGATGAGACGCTCGCCGTGGCAACCGAACGGCTGCGCGTGACGGTCCACCAGCCGCTGTGGCTGGAGTGGCACTACCGCAATGAGGCGGGCGAGTGGCAGCCGCTGGTCAACGACCGTCCAACCAGCGCCTACCTGCTGAACGCCCACGGCGACGGCGTGGCGCACTACCTCAGCCGCCGCAAGGACGAGCGTTTCTATGGCCTTGGCGAAAAAGCGGGCGATCTGCAGCGCAACGGCAAGCGCTATGAGATGCGCAACCTTGACGCCATGGGGTACAACGCGGCCAGCACCGACCCGCTCTACAAGCATATTCCGTTCACTATCGCCCGCCGCGATGACGTCAGCTACGGCCTGTTCTACGACAACCTGAGCAGCTGCTGGCTGGATCTGGGTAACGAAATCGACAACTACCACACCGCCTATCGTCGCTGGCAGGCGGAAGCGGGCGACATCGATTACTACATTTTTACCGGCAAGCGCGTGCTGGACGTCACCAAAGCCTTCGTGCGCCTGACCGGGAAAACGCTGTTCGGACCGAAGTGGAGCCTGGGCTACAGCGGCTCGACCATGCACTACACCGACGCGCCGGACGCGCAAAACCAGCTGATGAACTTCATCCGCCTGTGCGAAGAGCACGCCATTCCGTGCGACTCGTTCCAGCTCTCCTCCGGCTATACCTCCATCAACGGCAAGCGCTACGTCTTTAACTGGAACTACGACAAGGTCCCGCAGCCGAAGGTGATGAGCCAGGCGTTCCACGACGCGGGGCTGAAGCTGGCGGCCAACATCAAGCCGTGCCTGCTGCAGGACCATCCGCGCTATAACGAAGTGGCGAAAAGCGGCCTGTTCATTCGCGATTCAGAAACCGATGCACCGGAACGTTCCAGCTTCTGGGATGACGAAGGCTCGCACCTCGACTTTACCAACCCGCAGACGGTGCAGTGGTGGCAGAACGGCGTCACCACGCAGCTGCTGGAAATGGGCATCGACTCTACCTGGAACGACAACAACGAATATGAAGTATGGGACGGGGAAGCGCGCTGCTTTGGCTTCGGCAAGGAGATCGCCATCAAGCACATTCGCCCGGTGATGCCGCTGCTGATGATGCGCGCCTCGCTGGAAGCGCAGCAGCGTTTCGCGCCGGAAAAACGTCCGTATCTCATCTCCCGTTCCGGCTGCGCCGGGATGCAGCGCTACGTTCAGACCTGGAGCGGCGACAACCGCACCAGCTGGGACACCCTGCGCTATAACATCCGCATGGGGCTGGGCATGAGCCTGTCCGGGCTGTTCAACGTCGGTCACGACGTCGGCGGTTTCTCCGGCGACAAGCCGGACGCCGAGCTGTTCGTGCGCTGGGTGCAGAACGGCGTGATGCACCCGCGCTTTACCATTCACTCGTGGAACGATGACCACACCGTAAACGAGCCGTGGATGTACCCGGGCGTCACGCCAGCCATTCGCGGCGCGGTTGAGCTGCGCTACCGCCTGCTGCCGTACCTCTACACCCTGCTCTGGCAGGCGCATGCCGACGACGAGCCGATGCTGCGTCCGACCTTCCTTGACCACGAGCACGATGCGCAGACCTTCGAAGAGTGCGATGACTTCCTGCTGGGCCGCGACCTGCTGGTCGCCAGCGTCGTCGAAGCCGGGCAGCGCGAGCGCCGCGTCTGGCTGCCGGATAACGCCACCGGCTGGTACGATTTTTACACCCACGCGTGGTATGCGGGCGGCCAGTCGATCGTTCTCGACGCGCCGCTGGAAAAACTGCCGCTGCTGGTGCGCGCCGGTGCCGGTCTGCCGCTGAGCGAACGCATTACCCACGTGTCCGCTGAAAAAGACAACACCCGCGAGCTGAAGCTGTTCCCGGTGAAGGGCGTCGGCACGACCAACGGCATGCTGTTTGAAGACGACGGCGAAAGCTGGGGCTACCAGAACGGCAATGCGCTGTGGGTGGAGTGGGAAATGGTGTGCGACGGCGCAACCATCAACCTGAAGGTCAACGCGCGCGGGGATTATCGTCCGGCGTGGAAAGCGCTGAAGGTGTCGCTGCCTGCAGGGGAAAAACGTACGCTGCTGGTGAACGGGGCTGAAGGGGGCGAGTGGGTGGTGTAGTGCGGCCTGATGCCCTCACCCTAACCCTCTCCCACGGGGAGAGGGAATAAAGGCACGACGCCTTTCCCTAAGTATTTCGCGCTGCAGGAAGGCGGCAAATCTGTGAATCCCCGGGAGCTTACATAAGTAAGTGACCGGGGTGAACAGGTGAAGCCAACGCATCTGCAGCGTGAAAGACGACGGGAAATTAGCCGTCGATACCTTTACTGCGCAGGTAATCTTCGTAGTTCCCGGTGAAGTCCACCACGCGCTCTGGCGTAATTTCGATCACGCGGGTCGCCAGCGAGCTGACGAACTCACGGTCGTGAGAGACGAAGATCAGGGTGCCCTGATACATCTCCAGCGCCATGTTCAGGGATTCGATAGATTCCATGTCCAGGTGGTTAGTCGGTTCGTCCATCACCAGGATATTCGGTTTTTCCATCATCAGCTTGCCGAACAGCATGCGGCCCTTCTCGCCACCGGAGAGCACTTTAGCCGGCTTTTTGATGTCGTCCTGGCTGAACAGCAGACGACCCAGAATGCTGCGCACCGCCTGCTCGTCGTCGCCTTCCTGCTTCCACTGGCTCATCCAGTCGAAGACGGTGAGGTCGTTTTCGAACTCATACTCATGGTCCTGCGCGTAGTAGCCAATCTGCGCGTTTTCAGACCACTTCACGGTGCCGTTGTCCGGCTGCAGTTCGCCGACCAGGGTTTTCAGCATGGTGGATTTACCCACGCCGTTGGCACCGAGGATGGCAATCTTCTCGCCCACTTCCAGCAGCAGGTTGAATTTTTTAAACAGCGGGCCGTTCTCAAAGCCTTTTGCCAGGGCTTCCACTTCCAGCGCGTTACGGAACAGCTTCTTGTCCTGCTCGAAGCGGATGAACGGGTTCTGACGGCTGGAGGCTTTGACTTCGTCCAGCTTGATTTTGTCGATCTGACGCGCACGCGAGGTCGCCTGACGCGACTTAGAGGCGTTGGCGCTAAAGCGGCTGACGAAGGACTGCAGGTCAGCAATCTGCGCTTTCTTCTTGGCGTTATCCGCCAGCAGACGTTCACGCGCCTGGGTGGCCGCCGTCATGTATTCGTCGTAGTTGCCCGGATAAACGCGCAGCTCGCCGTAGTCCAGATCCGCCATGTGCGTACAGACCATGTTCAGGAAGTGACGGTCGTGCGAGATGATGATCATGGTGCTGTCGCGATCGTTCAGCGTCTGCTCCAGCCAGCGGATGGTGTCGATGTCCAGGTTGTTCGTCGGTTCGTCGAGCAGCAGGATGTCCGGGTTAGAGAACAGCGCCTGTGCCAGCAGCACGCGCAGCTTCCAGCCTGGCGCCACTTCGCTCATCGGGCCGTAATGCTGTTCAACCGGAATGCCCACGCCCAGCAGCAGCTCGCCCGCGCGCGCTTCTGCAGAATAACCGTCCATCTCGCCGTACTGCGTTTCCAGCTCGGCCACTTTATAGCCGTCTTCTTCGCTCATTTCGGCGAGCGCGTAGATGCGATCGCGCTCCTGCTTCACTTCCCACAGTTCCCCATGCCCCATGATCACGGTGTCGAGCACGGTGAACTCTTCAAAGGCGAACTGATCCTGACGCAGCTTACCGATACGCTCGTTAGGGTCGAGCGATACGTTGCCGAGCGTCGGCTCCAGGTCACCGCCGAGGATCTTCATAAAGGTGGATTTTCCGCTACCGTTGGCACCAATCAGGCCGTAACGGTTGCCGCCGCCAAATTTGACGGAAATGTTTTCGAACAGCGGCTTACTGCCAAACTGCATAGTGACGTTGCTGGTAACTAACACGGGGAGATTCCTGCGAAAAGTGTGATAAACATGGCATTATGCCACAATTCCGAATTGAGATCCCGTGTTGCGGCAATCCACTAAACTTTAACAAAATCGAAAAAAATGTGATTTCGTACACATCTGAATTCCCTGTGAGCGGGAATGCACATATAATGCGCTCCCATCACAGATTCAGACTTATCAACTCATCGCCAGAATGGCTTAGATACCTCGCACAACATGAACATGAAATTAACAACGCTTTTTGCGGCGGCGTTAGCCGTAGTAGGTTTTTGTAAGACCGCGTCTGCGGTGACGTATCCCCTGCCAACAGACGGTAGCCGTCTGGTGGGCCAGAACCAGGTTGTGACGGTACCAGAAGGTAACTCTCAGCCGCTGGAGTATTTCGCTGCGCAGTACCAGCTGGGCCTGTCTAACATGCTGGAAGCGAACCCGGGCGTTGACCCGTATCTGCCGAAAGCGGGTACCGTGCTGAATATTCCTCAGCAGCTGATCCTGCCGGATACCGTTCATGAAGGTATCGTGATTAACAGCGCCGAAATGCGTCTGTATTACTACCCGAAAGGCACCAACACCGTTATCGTGCTGCCAATCGGTATCGGCCAGCTGGGCAAAGACACCCCAATGAACTGGACCACCAAAGTTGAGCGTAAGAAAGCGGGCCCAACCTGGACGCCGACTGCCAAAATGCACGCGGAATACATCGCTGCGGGCGAACCGCTGCCAGCCGTTGTGCCGGCAGGCCCGGATAACCCAATGGGTCTGTACGCGCTGTACATTGGCCGCCTGTACGCTATCCACGGCACCAACGCCAACTTCGGTATCGGCCTGCGCGTAAGCCACGGCTGCGTGCGCCTGCGTAACGACGACATCAAGTTCCTGTTCGAAAACGTGCCGGTCGGTACGCGCGTGCAGTTCATCAACGAACCGGTGAAAGCGACCTCTGAGCCAGACGGCAGCCGCTACATCGAAGTGCACAACCCGCTGTCCACCAGCGAAGACCAGATCAACAATAACGAAATCGTCCCTGTTACGCTGAACAGCGCGGTGCAGGCGGTGACTTCTCAGCCAGACGTAGAAACGGCGATTGTTGACCAGGCCGTGCAGAACCGCTCCGGTATGCCGGTGCGCTTGAACTGATAGCGAAGCATTAAAAAAGCGGGCCTCGTTGCCCGCTTTTTTTTATCCGTTATTCACGATCACGATCCCGCCGTGGTCGTACCGATAGTGGCAGTGGGCATACTCCAGCGGCGTACCATCCTCCAGATAAATCACCTGCTCTACTTCCAGTACGGGATCGGTCTGCTCGCAGACCAGATGCTCCCTGTCCAGCGCGTTGGGCTTAAGCGCCCGCACCACCCGATACGACCCCATAATTTTCAGCCCCAGCGTCTCCTGCACGTACTGGAACACTGAACCTTCAAGATGGTTTTTCGTCAGGCCCGGCACCAGATTCATCGGCATCACCGTGGAATCCAGCGACATCGGTTCGCCGTTCAGCAAGCGGAGTCGAATGAAGTCGTAGATCGGCGCATCGGCGTTAATCATCAGCGACGCCTGCTCTTTTTCGTTCGGGAAGCGCAGCTCGAAATGCACCACCCGGCTGGTCACCGTGCCCAGATGTTCCCAGGTTTTGGTCGCGCCGAAGTAGTCGCTGCCGGAAAGATCCCACTGCGAGAGCTGAAGGAAGTTTTTGCGGATGAACGTGCCCTGCCCCTGGCGGGTATAGACCAGACCTTCGACGATCAGCTGGCGCATCGCCTGCTGAATGGTCATCCGGCTGGAGTTGAACTCCGCCGCCAGCGCAAACTGGTCCGGCAGGGGTTCGTTGGCGGCGTACTGCTGGCTGATAATGCGTTTCTTAATTTCCCGCGCTATGGTGATGTACTTCGCCGCCATCGTCCTTCCTTTCAGTTAGTTTTCTATCCCGCTGTTTTTCAACGCCACTCTCTCGGCAATCTTGAGGAAAGGCAGGTAGAAGAATACACCAAATACGATGATTGCCAACTGCACCACCACCGCCCGCCAGTCCCCTGCCGTCGCCAGCCAGGCGCTGAGAATGGGCGGCGTGGTCCACGGGATCATCACCACGCAGCGCGACATTAACCCCAGCGTGGTACAGAGCCAGGCAAAGTAAATGCCGATGGCGGGCAGCAGCACGAATGGGATCATCAGCGGCAGGTTAAACACGATCGGCAGGCCGAAAATCACCGGCTCGTTGATGTTGAATAAACCGGGCGCCAGCGACAGACGCGCCACCTGCTTCGCCGATTTTTGACGGGAGAAGATAAAGATGGCGATCAGCAGCGAGATCGTGCTGCCCGTGCCGCCCACCATGCCAAACGTCGGCACGAAGATGTTGTTGATGATGTGCGGAATGGGCTGGCCGTTGGCGAAGGCCAGCATGTTCTCGTTGGTGTTGATCAGCAGGAACGGCTCCAGCACTACGCTGTTGACGACAGACTGATGAATACCCAGCGTGAACAGGAAGTTACCGAAGCTGTAGATGAAGATCGTCCCCGGCAGGCTGGTGTTGATCAGCCGCAGCGGCTGCTGGATAAAGGTGGTAATAAGATGGATCAGGTCCGTGTGCAGCACGTTTGCCAGTATCGCCGCCAGCACCGCAAACAGGGAGAGCGTGAGGATGGTCGGGATCAGCGCGGTAAAGGATTTGCTCACCGCCGGAGGCACGTTTTCCCCGAGGGAAATGTGCAGCGCCTTCAGGCGCGAAATAGCGATAAACAGTTCCGTTGAGAGCAGCCCGATCAGCACCCCGGCGAAAATCCCGGTTGAGCCAATGTTGGCGAACATCAGCACCTGGGTGACGTTCACCGCGGCGTCGCTGCCGACGGGCGTAAGCTGCAGGCGCATCGGCATCATGATGATGAAGCTGCTGACGGCGATAACCACTGCCGAGACCGGATTGTCGAAATCTTTGTTGCGCGCCAGCGACCAGGCAATCATCGGCGCCAGCAGCAGCGCGGCGATGTTCAGCGTGCCGTTGATAATCGCCTCGCCCCACACCTTAAACTGCGCGAGCGTGTCGCCGTGAAAAATCCACGGAAACACCACGTTGTTCACCAGCACCGCCAGACCGGCGAGGATGAAAATGGGCATCACCGTGGCGAAGGCGTCGCGCAGGGAGCGCAGGTGCACCTGGTTTGCCAGGCGCGCCGAGAACTCAACAAACTTATCGACAAAGGACTGCATGTGCGGTGTTATTTTTGCTTCAGACATAGCGGATAGTTCCCATCAATCAGTCACAAAAACGGCCCGGCAGCGTACGGCTTACATCTCGCGTCCGTTGGTATGGATAACCTGTTTTAACCACGCGTAGCTTTTCTTCGGCACGCGCTTCAGGTCTTTCAGGTCGTGGTTTTCCCGGTTGACATAGACCACGCCGTAGCGCTTACGCATGTCGCCCTGGGAGCTGAGAATGTCGATCAACCCCCAGCCGAGGTAGCCGATCACCTCCGCCCCGTCCTCGAACATCGCCTCCTTCATGGCCTCGATATGCGCCCGGTGGTAGTCGATACGGTAGGTGTCATCAATCGGGTTCACGCCGTCCCAGGACTCAATCACCCCGATGCCGTTCTCGATCGGGAATACCGGCAGGCGCCAGTCGTTGGCGTAGCGGGTGATGATGGTGCGAAAGCCCAGCGGATCGATCTGCCAGTTCCATTCGGTGGCCTTCAGGTACGGGTTGTTTTTCTCGCCGTGCAGCAGGTAATAGTTCACCGGCGTGCCTTCCGGGATCGCATCGCTGTCCAGCGTTTTGCTGGCGTAGTAGCTGAAGGCCATAAAGTCGTTTCTGGTGCGCGCCAGCAGCGCTAAATCCTCGGCGCGGTAGATATCGCCAAAGCCCTCCTGCTCCACCACCGCCATCACCGCCGGGCTGTAGCCCTGCCCAGCGAAGACGCGCAGCAGGTTCTGGTTAAGGAACTCGTCGTACTGCTGGGCGCAGAAGATATCGTGCGGTTTGCAGGTGGCCGGGTAGATCAGCTGGTGCGCCAGCATGCCGCCCATCAGCTGGCCCGGTCTGGTCTGGTGCAGATATTCGGTCAGCGCCATGTGCGCCACCATCGTATGGTGCTGCAGCTCGTACAGCTCGCGCAGGGTTTTCTCGCCTTTCATATAGCCGGAAATGCGGAAGGCTTCCGGCATATGGAAGATGTTCTGCTCGTTGAAGGTCAGCCAGTACTTCACGCGGTCGCCATAGCAGTCGATCATCTTTTTGCCGTAGCGGATAAAGGCCTCCATCACGCGGCGGTCGTTGAAGCCGTTGTACTCCTGCGCCAGCGCCAGCGGCATATCGAAATGGTAAAGACAAACCATCGGCTCGATGCCGCGGGCGATCAGATCGTCGATAAAACGGTCGTAAAACGCGATGCCTTCGTCGTTAAAATCGCCGTCGCCCTGCGGGCAGACGCGGCTCCAGGAGATCTGGAAGCGGTAGCAGTTCATGCCCAGATCCTGCATCAGGTCGAAATCTTCCCGGTAGCGGTGGTAGGAGTCGGTCGCGACTTTCCAGTCGGAGACGTTTTTCCCCGCTTCACGAATGTCGTACACCGACATGCCTTTCCCGCCCTCGTTCCAGGCCCCTTCCGTCTGCATGCTGGACACCGAATTACCCCATAAAAAATTGGTCGGCAGCGAATTGTTCATGCTCTCTCCCTATATGACTAGTCATTTAAGATTTCATGACTAGTCATATAGGCGAAGATGAAATGGGGATCAAAGAGGAGGATCGTTTTTTGTGAGCAGTGCGGAAAAAAAAGCCCCGGTTAGCGATGCACTACCGGGGCGAGGAAGGTTATTGTTGCGCGAGCTGATTGCGGCGATATTCACCCTGTCGCTCCAGCATCCAGCCCGGGTATTCACGCGGCAGCGCGCTCACCGTATCAAGCTGCTTAAGCTCGTCTTCGCTTAAGCGGATCCCGGTCGCGGCAATGTTGTCATCCAGCTGTTCGACGCGTTTCGCACCAATAATCACGCTGGTCACCGCTTTTTGATGCAGCAGCCAGGCCAGCGCGATTTGCGCGACGGAGACGCCCTTGCTTTCGGCGATAGTGCGCATCACGTCCACGCAGTCGAAGGCGCGGTCTTTATTCACCGGCGGGAAGTCGAACTCCAGACGGCGACCACCGACTTCGCTCTGCCCGTCGCGGCCATATTTCCCGCTCAGCAGGCCGCCCGCCAGCGGGCTCCAGACCATCAGCCCGACGCCTTCGCTCTGCATCATCGGCACCAGCTCGCGCTCCAGATCGCGCCCGGCGATGGTGTAATACGCCTGCAGCGACGCGAAACGCGCCAGCCCAAGACGTTCAGAAATACCGAGCGCTTTGGCAATCTGCCACGCCGCCCAGTTCGAGACGCCGATGTAGCGCACGTGGCCGTGCTGCACCAGGTTATCCAGCGCGTAGAGCATCTCTTCAATCGGCGTTGCGGGGTCGAAGCCGTGAAGCTGGTAGAGATCGATATGATCGAGCTGCAGGCGGCGCAGGCTCTCCTTCACGCTGCTGATGATGTGATAGCGCGAGCTGCCGCGCGAGTTCACCCCTGCCGTTCCCGTTTCGCCGAACACTTTCGTGGCGACCACCACGTTCTCGCGCGGGATTTTCAGGTTTTTCAGCGCCTGACCGGTGATCTCCTCCGAGCGCCCTTCCGAGTAAACGTCCGCGGTGTCGATAAAGTTAATCCCGGCATCCAGCGCGCGGCCCACCAGCTGCTCGGCTTCACTTTGCTGGAGCTGGCCAATCTTGCCCCACATGCCGCCCTCACCGCCGAAGGTCATGGTGCCGAGGCATAGTTCAGAAACAAACAGACCGGTGTTGCCCAGTTTTTGATAACGCATAAGTTATTCCTCGCATGTCGATTGGGTACCCGATAGTTATACCCGCCCCTCAACCATCGCGAATGTGGCGTTCCTGTCCGTTTCTTGCCCAATCCTCTGAATTTATCCGCGCGGGGCGTCGCCAAAGACGCTGTAGTCCGGTAATTGCACCTGCTGATACGGCTCCCAGCCGCCGCCGAGGGCCTTGTAGAGCGCCACCAGATCGAGCGCGCTCTGCACCTGCGCCTGCGCGCGCTGCTGCTGGGCCTGCGCCAGCTGTCGCTGGGCGTCCAGCACGTCGATAAAGCTGGCGATCCCCTGCCGGTAGCTGTCGCTCGCTAAATCAAAGGCGTTTTGCAGGGCGTCGATCGTTTTTGCGAGACCCGCTTCACGCTGCTGGTCGGTGCGATAGCTCACCAGCGCGTTTTCGACATCCCCGAGCGCGGTCAGCACCGTCTGGCGATAGTCCAGCACCGCCGCTCCCTGCTGCGCGCGCGCCACCTTCACGCTGGAGACCAGTCGACCGCCCTGGAAGATGGGAATAGAGACCTGCGGGCCAAAGCTGTAGAAGTGGCTGCTCCAGTCGGTCAGCCAGTTGGTTTCGCTGTTGCGCAGGCCAAACTGCCCGGAGAGCGTAAAGCTCGGGAACAGCTCCGCCACCGAGACGCCGATTTGCGCCGTCGCGGCGTGGAGGTTCGCCTCCGCTTCGCGCACGTCCGGACGACGTCGCGCCAGCGTGGACGGAATGCCCGTTTGCACAATATCCGGCAGGGCAGGCATCGGCTGCACGCTCTGCAATTCCGCATCCAGCGCCCCCGGCGGCTTGCCGAGCAGGATCGCCAGGCCGTTCATCGCCTGCCGCTCCTGAGCCTGATATTGCGGTAGCTGCGCCTCAAGGTTGCCTAACTGCGCCCGGGCGTTTTCCACGTCCATCTGCGGCGACAGCCCGCCCCGCTGGCGGCTTTCGGTGAGATCCAGAGTCTGCTGCGCGCTTTTAATCTGGGTGTTCAGCGTGGCGATAATGCTCTGCGCCCCGCGCAGCTGTAGCCACGCGCGCGCCACTTCGGCTTCCAGCGACACCAGCGCGTCGTTACGCTGCTCGATGGCGGCTTTCTGCTGCGCTTCGGCGGCTTCCACCTGACGACGCACCTTGCCCCACAGGTCGATTTCCCACTGGGCGTCGAAGCTGCCCTGGTAGAGGTTAACCGGCTGCGTCAGCGACCCCAGCGCGCCCTTCAGGTTTGGATCGATACTATCCACCTGGTCATACACGCCGTGGGATTTCAGCTCTCCTTCCAGACCAAGCTGCTGGCGCGTCGCCTGCAGATTGCCGTTCACCGACGGATAAAACGCCCCGCCCGCCTGGTTAATCTGCTCTCGCGCCCCGGCGATGCGCAGCACCGTCTGCTGCAGCGTCAGGTTTCCGGCGATGGCGCGCTCAACCAGGCTGTCGAGCTGCGGCGAGCCGAAGGTCTTCCACCAGCGCGGGTTGGTCGCGGCGGAGGTGGTTTGCGACTTCACCGCGCTGTCGCCCTTATCGTTCCAGTGCGTAACGGCGGGCGGCGCAGGCTGCTGGTAGTCAGGCCCGACGGCGCAGCCCGCCAGCAGCATCATTATCATCAGGGGGTGTAAACGTCTGTGTATCATCAATGTGCTCCTGCACTCCCCTCGCTCTTAACCGGCGAGAGCAACAAACAAAACGGAATCAGTAACAAGGCCACCGCGCTCAGGATGGTGAAAACGTCGATGTAGGCCAGGAAGCGCGACTGCTCGATCATCGTCTGGTACATGCGCCCGGTGGCGATGCCGGTGGGGTCGCCCACCTGGATGGTGAAGTTCTGGATCGCCTGGGCGCTTTCGCGTATCGCCAGCTGGAACTGCTCGTTAAGCGGCGAGGCGTGGTACGCCAGATGCGCGCTGTGCGCCTGCGCGCGTTCGGTGATGGCCGCCGTCGAAAGGGATATGCCAACCGAACCCGCTACGTTGCGGAACATGGTAAACAGCGCCGCCGCATCGGCATTCAGCCGCCTCGGTATCGAGATAAACGCAATCGTCGTGAGCGGCACAAACAGGAACCCCAGCCCTATCGACTGGGCGCTGCGGAACAGCACAAGCGTTTCGAAGTCGATATCCGGCGTCAGCGTGCGCGACCAGAAGAACGACACCGCCAGACAGGTAAAGCCAAAGGCAATAATCCAGCGCGTCTGCACCACCGGCATCAGCTTCAGCACCAGCGGAATGGTTAACACAATCAGCACCGCGCCGGGCGACAGCACCAGCCCGGACCAGGTGGCGGTGTAGCCCAGGTCCTGCTGCGCCAGCTGCGGGATCACCACCGAGCTGCCGTACAGGATCATCGCCATCCCCGCCATCAGCAGGCTGGAGATGGCAAAGTTGCGGTCCTTCATGCAGTGCAGATCCACCACCGGCTTTTTGGCATATACCAGCCAGTAGATGGCGCCGATAATGCCGACAAGCGTCAACACGCCGAAGGTGCGGATAAAGTTCGAGTAGAACCAGTCCTCGTCTTCTCCCCGGTCGAGCATCACCTGCAGACAGCCCAGCCCCAGCGCGATCAGGCCGATCCCCGTCCAGTCGATAGTCAGCTTCTCTTTTGATTTGCTCTCCCACGGCGGATCTTCCAGCAGCTGGTAGATCGCCAGCACCGTCACAATCCCCACCGGAATGTTGATAAAGAACACCCAGCGCCAGGAATAGTTGTCGGTGATCCAGCCGCCCAGCGTCGGGCCGAGGACCGGCGCAACGATAATGGCAATGGAGGACAGACCAAAGGCTTTGCCCCTGTCTTCGGGTTTGAAGTAGTCGAGCAGCACCGACTGCTGCGTGGGCTGCAGCCCGCCGCCAAAGAAGCCCTGCATCACGCGGAACAGGATGATCTGCCACAGCTCGGTAGCGATGCCGCACAGGAACGAGCAGACGGTGAACATGACGATGCAGATCAGGAAGAACTGCTTGCGCCCAAACACCCGGCTCAGAAACGCCGAGATGGGCAGCACGATACCGTTCGCGACCAGATAGCTGGTTAACACCCAGGTGGATTCGTCATAGCTGGACGAGAGCGAGCCTGCCACGTGGGGGAGCGCCACGTTAACGATGGTGGTGTCCAGAATTTCCATAAACACCGCCAGGGTGACGACAATCGCCACCGCCCACGGATTGCTGGCGGGCTTCCAGCTGTCGTGGCTGTGATCCGTCATTCCACCGTCACCTTCGGTGCAACCGACAGCCCCAGCGGCAGCGGTTTGTTCGGATCCAGGCCCTTATCAATCACGATTTTGACCGGCACGCGCTGCACAATTTTGACGAAGTTACCGGTGGCATTTTCTGCCGGGAAGGCGGAGAAGCGCGAGCCGCTGCCCTGCTGGATACTGTCTACGTGCCCCTCAAGCTCCATATCCGGCCACGCGTCGACGGACACGGTGACCTTATCGCCCGGCTTCATGCGCTCGAGCTGCGACTCTTTAAAGTTCGCGACCACCCACACGTTCGGGGAAACCAGCGAGAACAGCGCCGTCCCCGCCTGCACCAGCGTGCCGGGCTGCACGTTGCGTTTGGTGACAACGCCGTCGAACGGGGCGCGGACTTCGGTATAGGAGAGGTTGAGGTTGGCGGTTTCCAGCTGCGCTTTAGCCTGATCGACCTGACGCTCGCGCGCTTCAACGTTGGTTTCCTGCTGGCGGATTTGCAACTGGACCTGCTCTGCCACTTCCAGCTGCGCCTGAGCGCTGGCCAGCCCTGCCTGGGCGCTACGCAGCTGAGCGTTCGCGGAATCAATACTTTGCTGGGTGGTCGCACGCGGGTCGACGCCGCGCTGACGACGGTACTCCGCCTGCGCGTTCGCCAGATCGGCCTGCGCTTTCAGCACCTGCGCTTTGGCTTCGTCACGCTGGGCGGGATACTGGACTTTTGAAAGCGCCAGCTGCGCCTGGGCCTGATGCAGCTGCGCGATAGCCAGCCCAAGCTGGGCCTGAGCCTGATCGCGCTGCGCGGTGGTGTCCCGCGGATCGATAACCACCAGCAGATCGCCCTTTTTCACGCGCTGGTTATCGCGCACGCGCAGCTCGGTAACGTAACCCGCCGTTTTGGGGGCAATCGTCACCACGTCGCCGTCGGTAAAGGCGTCGTCGGTCGTCTCTTCGTTACGGGTTAAGAACCACCAGACCAGCGCCACGACGACCATTACCACCACGACAATGCCGAGGATAATTAACGGTTTCTTGCCCGGGCGCTTACGCTCATTATTGTTTTTGTCCTGCTCGTCAGCAGGCGGGTTTTGATCTTCAGCCATAGTTCAGCAACGGTCCTGTCAGTGAGCGGCATCACACTATGCCGTTCACTAAAGCTAGGACGTTGCTATACGTTTGCCAGGAAAAACTGACAAATTGCGCACTATATGAGAAGGAATATTCCGAAACCGATCGCCGCAGCCCAAACCAGCATCGGAATCGACCAGACGTGGAAACGCCACCAGATTCGACGGTCGTTGGCCATACGCAGGGCAATCAGGTTTGCCAGCGAGCCGGGCAGTAGCCCAAACCCGCCGATGTTGACCGCCCAGGCCAGAAGCGTATCGGGCGGAACATAGTTGAGCAGCAGAATGGTGGAAGGCACGTTGCTGATAAACTGCGACAGGCCAATCGCCGTCAGCCACAGTCCCGGCTGAGACAGCGTGCTGACGCTGTGCAGAACGTTCTGCAGTACCGGAAGCTGGATAAGGAGATGCACATCAATAAACATCGCCATAAAGACCAGCAGCAGCGTCCAGTCCACGCTCACCAGCACGCGACGCGCCAGAACGACAAAGCCTGCGGCAACGAGCAGCACGCCCGCCAGCTCATACTTCAGCTCCAGCGCGAACAGAAAGACGATGTATAACCCGAGACAGCTCCACACCAGGCGCGGCTGCCACTGCGGGCCGGTTGCGCCGCTGTGGTACTGCAGCTTTTTATCCGAAAACGCGAACCAGCATACCGCCAACAGCGACAGCATCATCACCAGCGCCAGAGGGGCCATCTGCCAGGTAAAGGCGGCGAACGACAGCCCGGACCGTCCCCACAGAAGGATATTTTGCGGGTTGCCGATTGGCGTCAGAAGCGAGCCTGCATTGACGGCCAGCGCTTCAAAGATGATTAAGCGGCTGACCGGGATCTCGCACAGCTTACGCAGCGTGAGCGTGAGGGGCACGATGATAAACAGCGCCACATCGTTGGTCAGAAACGTCGACAGCACCGCGGCGGAGAACACCATAAACAGGGACAGCCTGCGCTCGGTGGCAAAGCGGCGCACCATTTTACGGCCCAGAACGTCAAAATAGCCGCTCAGCTCGACCCCTTTGGTGAGCATCATCAGGCCGCTCAGGGTAATGATGGTGCGCCAGTCAATCGCGGCGGGCCAGGCGTGTGGGGCAAACGGCACAAACAGGCTTAACGCTGCGCCAATGATTAATAAGAGATGGAAGAAACGATCGCGTGCCAGGGCCTGCAGTCCGGGGATTTTCATTCAGCGGAGGGACCATATTTAAGGGTAAATTCACGAAACTTCACCAGCGTCTCTTCGCTGACGTGGTGTTCCATGCCTTCCGCATCCCGGCGGGCGATCTCCGGGCTAACGCCCAGCACCAGTAAAAAATTCTCGACAAGCTGATGGCGCTCGCGGCTCTCCTGCGCGAGTTTCTCCCCTTCCGGCGTCAGAAAAACACCGCGCCAGGGGATCATTTCAATTAAGCCCACGGAGGCCAGGCGTTTTAACATTTTAGCGACAGTAGGCTGTGAAACCCCCAGCCTGGCGGCCATATCGACCTGGCGCGCTTCACCGACCTCACGGATCAGATCGGAAATGAGTTCAACATAATCATCAATCAGTTCACGCCGGTGCGCTTCACGGACCTGGCGAAAACCTTCGACATGTTCTTCAACATTCACCAGTTGCGTCGTTTTCCTCATTGTCGGATGACCTGCGCGACGGTTCATTGTACTTCCTCAGTGGGGTGACGCTTCCAGCGCCCGGTTTGGAGAGCGCACATTGTAAACCATAGCTCCGCAAGCACAAAAAATTAACGAAATAGCCATAGCTATACAATATAGCCTGTGCTATATCTGTATGTAATGCAGTCACCCTTCACGGATCGAAGGGATCAAAACTCAGGAGGTCTTATGAACGAATTCAAGAGGTGCATGACCGTGTTTACCCACTCTCCCTTTAAAGTGCGCTTAATGCTGTTGAACATGCTGTGCGATATGTTTAACAACAAACCGCATCAGGACGACAAACCTTCCCACTAAGCGGCGTTGCGGTACGCCGCTTCATTTTCCCGTCACAATCTCGCTGTAAACTGGCTTCCAGCCGCCTTATTCCCGATCTTTTTTACGGATTTGCAATCCCCTTCGCAAAACATCTGCTTAGCAACTGTTGATATTATTTAGCGCTCGCACTATCTTCTTGCAGCCCTGCACAATTTGCGGCTCGCTGAAGCGGACCCTCATTCCCTCTCCACGCACTGTCAGGCAGGTTATGACCCTTGACGCCAGGGTGAGCACATGGCGTTTTCATCCATGATAGTGACCTATGAATGTAACCCTGATAGATACCGTTGTTACCCGCAGCCGGGCCTTAAGCCCGTGGACGGGTTTTTACTTTTTGCAGTCATTACTGATTAACTTTGCGCTGGGTTATCCCTTTAGTCTGCTCTACGCGGTGGCGTTCACCTGCGTTCTGCATGTGCTGTGGCGAGCCGCACCGCGCGTGCAAAAAGCGTTAATCGGGATCTGCTCGCTGGTCGCTGCACTCTATTTCCCGTTTGGCCAGGCTTACGGCGCGCCAAACTTTAATACCCTGCTGGCGCTGCACTCGACCAATATGGAAGAGTCGACGGAGATCCTGACGATCTTCCCGTGGTACAGCTACGTGGTCGGGATCTTTATCTTCGCGCTGGGCGTTATCGCCCTCCGTCGTCAGCCGGCCGAGAAAAAATCCTGGGGTAAGATCGAAATACTCTGTCTGGTGTTCAGCGTTGCCGTGGCGTTTGTCGCCCCCATCCAGAATATTCCCTGGGACGGTAAGCTAAGGCTCACTAATATCGGCTATCCGGTTTTCCGCTTCGTGAAGGACGTCGTTGTTAATAATAAAGAGGTTCTCGACGAGCAGGCGCGCATGGCTGAGCTTTCCAATATGAAAGACACCTGGAACGTGCTGGCCGTTAAGCCGAAATACCACACCTATGTGGTGGTGATTGGCGAAAGTGCACGTCGCGATGCAATGGGAGCCTTCGGCGGACACTGGGATAACACACCGTTTGCCAGTTCGGTCAAAGGCACGCTGTTTACCGATTATGTCGCGGCCAGCGGCTCGACGCAGAAATCGCTCGGCCTGACGCTTAACCGGGTCGTCGACGGCAAACCTCAGTATCAGGATAATTTTGTCACCCTGGCAAACCGCGCGGGTTATCAGACCTGGTGGTTCTCCAATCAGGGGCAAATTGGCGAATACGATACGGCCATCGCCAGTATCGCCAAACGTGCCGACGAAGTGCAGTTCCTGAAGAACGGCGACTTTGAAGCCGACAAAAACACCAAAGACGAAGCGCTGTTGAAAATGACGGCACAGGTCTTCGCCACCCCGCGCACCCAGCCTCAGCTGATCGTCCTGCACCTGATGGGGTCGCACCCGCAGGCCTGCGATCGGACCGGCGGGAAGTACGCGGAGTTCGTGCAGTCCAAAGAGACCTCTTGCTATCTCTACACCATGACGCAAACCGACGACCTGCTGAGCAAGCTGTACGATCAGCTACGCAATACGGGCGACAGCTTCTCCATGGTCTATTTCTCGGATCACGGGCTGGCGTTTAAAGAGCGTGGTAAAGAGGTGCAGTACCTGGCGCACGATGACAAGTTCCAGCAGAACTTCCAGGTGCCGTTTATGGTGCTGTCGAGTGATGATAAAACGCATCGCGTGATTAAAGCGCGCCGTTCGGCAAATGATTTCCTGCAGTTCTTCTCGCAGTGGACGGGGATTAAGGCCGAGCAGATAAAAACGGCTTACCCGTTTGTCTCTAACAAGAAAGCTCCCCCAGTGTACGTTACCAACTTCAAGTTACAGAAAGTTGACTACAACCATCTGGGTACGGATATTTTCGATATTAAGAGTAAGTAGCGGTCCGATGCCCTCACCCTGGCTCTCTCCCCCAGGGAGAGGGGAAAAGCCAAAAAAAAATCCGCCACAATGGGCGGATTTTTTATTTAATCACCGGAGTGATTAGAAGCGGTAACCTACGCCCGCGATCCAGGTGCCAACGTCAACGTTGCGGATACGGCTCTGCTCATAGGAGAAGTCCAGAGCAACGTCCTGGATTGGGTTGAACTGCAGGCCTGCGCCATAGGAGAAACCGTAGTCGCTGTTGCTTGCAGTGCGGCTTTCGCTCTGGTTTTCAGTCTGCTGGAATTTACCGTAGCCAACACCTACAACACCGTAGATGCTCGCCCAGTCATTCAGACGGTAAGCTGGACCAGCGGTGATGCCGTAGTACTGGCCTTTGTTGTATGCGCCGTTTTCAGAACGATCTTTCTCGGTGTAGGTGAAAGAACCGATCACGCCCAGTGGGTTGTTATCCTGCTCGTAGCGATACTTCAGGTTGAAGCCGTTAGCTTTGTTCATCACGCCCTGATAGTCGCTCTGAGCGTAACCACCAGTAACAGTAGAAGTAGCAGCTACAGCGGTACCTGCGGAAACAGCCAGTACAGCGGCCAGTGCTGAAAGACATGCAATTTTTTTCATAACCACCTCAAATGTGCTTCAAGTAAGTCCGTAAGTTTTAAATATATCAAAAAAATTTGCGAAACTCTTTGTGATTCGTGATGTCTAATGAAACCTTTCCTGTAACAGAACGTTTCCAGCGTCAGCTATCTCTTTCAAATCACATGCAATTTTCACTACTAAATGCGCATATTGCGCGTACGCGCCGTTACATTCATCCAGATTATTCCTAATCTATCAGGCGATAAATCCACCAGCGCTTAATCATTTTACGGATTTAACGCAGTTTTTTTTCAACAGCGCCTCAACCGTCGCCGCTTATTTCCTTTACACTGCAACCTTTACCTCATTTGACATAAGCTGACAGGAGAAAGGATGCCTGGGTTATCCCGCACGTCGTCGGTCTGGTTGCCGGTCGCAGTCATACTCATTGCCATGTTGTCCATTCAAAGCGGTGCTTCGCTGGCAAAATCACTTTTTCCGCTGGTTGGCGCGCCCGGGGTCACCGCCCTGCGTATCGTGCTGGGCACGGCGATACTGGTGGTCATTTTCAAACCCTGGCGTCTGCGCTTCAAAAAGGAGCAGCGTTTACCCCTGCTGTTTTATGGACTTTCCCTTGGGGCAATGAACTATCTGTTCTACCTCTCTATTCAGACGATACCGCTGGGGATCGCCGTCGCGCTGGAGTTCACCGGTCCGCTGGCGGTGGCGCTTTTCTCCTCGCGACGTCCGGTCGATTTTATCTGGGTCGTGTTAGCCGTTCTGGGCCTATGGTTCCTGCTGCCGCTGGGCCAGAGCGTCGCTGAGATCGATCTGACGGGCGCAGCCCTGGCGCTGGGTGCAGGCGCCTGCTGGGCCGTCTATATACTTACGGGCCAGCGTGCGGGAGAAGAGCACGGTCCGGCGACCGTCGCGTTGGGGTCACTGATCGCAGCCATCGTCTTTGTGCCCATCGGCATGGCGCAGGCTACCGAATCTATCTGGCAATGGTCCGTCATGCCCATCGGGCTGGCGGTCGCGATTCTCTCTACCGCACTCCCCTACTCTCTGGAGATGATTGCCCTTACGCGTCTGCCGACGCGCATATTTGGCACCCTTATGAGCATGGAGCCTGCGCTAGCCGCCATTTCCGGGATGGTATTTCTCGGCGAAACCCTCACGTTGACCCAGACGCTGGCGCTCTGCTCGATTATCGCGGCATCAATGGGCTCGACGCTCACCATGCGCCCCGAACCTAAAGTTGAGAAAGTGGATATCAGCTAAGGCCATATATTCTGCATGGCTTCCACGCCATGCAGAATAAAGGCCAGAAAGAGATAGATTATAATTCTTTACACACTTTGTTCTATTTTCGAAATATCCCTCTGCGTTTACGCCCCCCTCCAGCAATTAAGATTGATCTGTATCAATTTAAAAATTACCCATTAATTTCAATAAATTAAATTCTCAACCATCTTCTCACTATTAAACCGATAGGCACAGCCAAACCGCAGACAAAAAATCCGGTGCTATACTTAGTTCCGTAATTACCTGGGACATAAACATCAAGAGGATATGAGATTATGAGTACCGCTAAACTGGTGAAAACGAAAGCGTCTAATCTGCTTTATACCCGTAACGATGTATCGGATAGCGACAAAAAGGCGACCATTGAGTTGCTGAATCGCCAGGTGATCCAGTTCATCGATCTTTCGCTGATCACCAAACAGGCCCACTGGAATATGCGCGGTGCAAACTTTATTGCCGTTCATGAAATGCTGGATGGCTTCCGTACAGCACTGGTTACCCACCTCGATACGATGGCTGAACGTGCCGTTCAGTTAGGCGGCGTAGCGCTGGGTACCACGCAGGTGATCAACAGCAAAACGCCACTGAAGAGTTATCCGCTGGATATCCATACCGTTCAGGATCACCTGAAAGAGCTGGCGGACCGCTACGCGATTGTGGCTAATGACGTGCGCAAAGCCATTAGCGAAACCAAAGACGAAGATACCGCAGACATTTTCACCGCCGCGTCCCGCGACCTGGACCAGTTCCTGTGGTTTATCGAATCTAACATCGAGTAATTCATATAATTGCTCTATTAACCCCTCGCCATGACGCGATGCCGTTCACATAAGCGGAACGGCACTGTGTTTCAGTGAATAAAGGGTTTTTGATATCTTAACCGCCCGCGGCCTTCATGGTCGGGGGCGTTTTATTATGAACAACGCTTCCAGATTTTCACGCAGATGTTCCAGCTTTTTCGAGATGGTTCCTGGTGACGCTCTATTTCCAGCACTAGCCTGTCCGTCGCTATAAGCCAGGAGGCGATCTTGAGCAAGGTGTTAACGTCGGGTCGAGGATAAAAAAACGGCAGAGCGCATAATCGCTCTGCCGCCAAACGCTAATGCTTAATTTTTCGGCGAAAAAAGAGAGCAAGACATATGATACAAATCATATTTTCAATGAATGTTAAAAAAGCAGCCTCGCTGTTGGCCCTTCACTCGCCCGAACAGACGAGGAAGCTTGCTGCCCTTACTGTTCAACGATCGAAATAACATTCCCGGTTCGCAGATCTACCCGCGCAGAGACAGTCTCTTTGACTACGCCACCAAAGGCGTTGGTGCCACGGAATGTGGTATCTATCGTGGCATGCGGATCGTCGGTCAGCACCAGATGATACCGTGTGGAGAGGTGTTTGTAGGAGGAATCATCATGCATGTCGGCTTTGATCATGGCCTCTAACGGACGATAAGCCCCGTTCCAACCGCTAAAATTATCCTGAAATGTATCGAAGTTGATGCGTTTTGCCAGCATCTCAGGACTGGAACGGTATTCAGTGAAACACCAGTTCGCTATCACGCCAAACGGTGTGTCACCCTGCGTGGTGTAGCTGTTCTGGCTCACGCAGGCGTAAAACCCCTCTTCTGACGCGACGGGCACCTGACGATATGCCATATAAGCAGCCACAATCTTGTGTCGCGTATCCTTACGCTCCCTACGATACTCGGTAAGGGTTTTATCGGCATATTTGAAAGGCGGCGGAGAGACATCCGCATTCTGCGGCTGATCCTGTTTTTTCACGACGGCCGGACTGCGGTCGGCCGGTAGCAGGATGGCATTGATTACGCAGAGGCCCAGAAAACCGCCCAGATAAACGGCACTGGCTTGCTTACGACCGGGCATTTTGACCAGCGAGGGTTTAATCAGGCCAATAATAAAGGCCACAAACAGAATAAATGCGATTAAAGAAAGAAAAGTGCTCATCGTTATCCTTTTGACTGTATATATCCATTAAAAAACAACGTCATATTATCAGAAAATAAGATCTAATTAGGGAGTAATTCACTCTCATGCGCCAGCACCGGAAGAGACGTGGCGGTCGTCTTCATTCTGCCGGCAGGATTCTTTCTTCGCATCCGCTCGCTGACCTCTCCGCGTCTGAAGCAGATCATCCGGTAAATACCGTGTACACAATCGCCTTTCAAGAAGTGCAGTTATCCCGGGTATGCAATATGATAGATAATTCATTTTGCAGTGACTTCAATCCGATGCAGGCCAAATGCATCGGTCTTCTTAAAGGGAGTTTTTTGATGAAAGAAAATAAGCACGTCAGCAAATTCGAAGCAAACCATCTCAATCCTAGTGAAGCCGTTCTGCAGTGGGGAGAAGGCTATATCGGCAAAGTGATGGGACAGGGTAAGGACAAACAGCACAACGGTGTACTGATCGTTACGGGCCAGCGAGTGGCATTCTACCGTAAAGGTTTTCTCGGCGAGGTGATTGAGACTATCCCGTTAAAATCCATTACGTCGATTGAACGCAAGTCCACGCTGGGTCACCGGGTCATTCGGATCCATACTTCCCACGACGATCTGGAATTTAAGATGTTCAGCAAGGATGCAGAACTCGCCCTGATTGAGGCGATTGAAGCTGGCCGCGGAGTGAAGACGGAAACACCAATAGCCGAACCGGCTATGACCCATCAGGATCCCTATGAGCAGCTCAAAAAGCTTTCCGAACTCAAAGAGAGCGGGATCATTTCGGAAGAAGAATTCCAGGCCAAAAAAAGCAAATTAATGGAGCTGATTTAACGTTCCTTCCTCCGGTTTAACAGGGGAAATTATTGGATTCCGCAGCCAATTCACCGGAGAACGGTTTTTGCTATCTTAATCGCCCTCGGCCTTGCTGGTCGGGGGCGTTTGTTGCCTCACGCCGTAATAGCGGTCCGCGGGAGCGATGTCAGCACCATTTTCTCCACGTCGTGCACCTCACAAGATATCCCTCGGATATATCAGTACTCTGGCAGTGAAGGTTTCTCTTTCCGTGCCTGTTTTGACACTTTCAGTTTCAGCTGCCTGTCTTCAGTGCCATTGGTGAGGGTTTCGCACATCTATGGTGCACAGTTTTTGCCTGCACACCTGCAAAAGTGAACGAAATGTAATAATCACCTCACACAACCGTTAACGGAAGATTGTTTTTTCGTCAGAATTTACGCTAAATATCTCCCCGTCAGTTGTGCCAAACGAAGCGCACCAAAACGGTGCTCCACTTTGGTGCAATAACACCTCATTGCCCCATTTATTGTGCAATGCATGACATCATCCCCTTTGCAAAACAATAGCTTGTAAAGTTGGCACGATTTTTTCATTGTGCCACCTGTTCTCGCAGGGGATCGCCCCGTGGATATAAAAGGAAATGCTATGAAGTCTGTATTAAAAGTTTCACTGGCTGCACTTACCCTGGCTTTTGCAGTGTCCTCTCAGGCTGCCGACAAACTGGTTGTGGCGACCGACACGGCGTTCGTTCCGTTTGAATTCAAACAGGGTGATAAATACGTTGGTTTTGATGTGGATCTGTGGGCCGCTGTCGCAAAAGAACTCAAGCTGGATTACACCCTGAAGCCTATGGACTTCAGCGGCATCATCCCGGCACTGCAAACCAAAAACGTTGATCTGGCGCTGGCAGGCATCACCATTACCGATGAACGTAAAAAAGCGATCGACTTCTCTGACGGCTACTACAAAAGCGGCCTGCTGGTTATGGTCAAAGCCGATAATAACGACGTAAAAAGCGTGAAAGATCTCGACGGCAAAGTGGTGGCAGTGAAGAGCGGCACCGGTTCTGTTGATTACGCGAAAGCAAATATCAAAACCAAAGACCTGCGTCAGTTCCCGAACATCGACAACGCGTACATGGAACTCGGCACCAACCGTGCTGACGCTGTTCTGCACGACACGCCTAACATCCTGTACTTCATCAAGACAGCCGGTAACGGCAAGTTCAAAGCCGTTGGCGAGTCTCTGGAAGCGCAGCAGTACGGTATCGCATTCCCGAAAGGCAGCGACGACCTGCGCACGAAGGTTAACGGCGCGCTGAAAACGCTGAAAGAGAACGGCACCTATAACGAAATCTACAAAAAATGGTTCGGTACCGAGCCTAAATAATAAGACGTAAAAATGACGTTCACTCGGGGGCGACCTTTCGCCCCTGCTATTTTTGAAACACGGTAACAGTAACAGGAAATTATCATGCAGTTTGACTGGAGCGCCATCTGGCCTGCCATTCCACTCTTGCTTGAAGGCGCTAAAATGACCCTGTGGATTTCGGTCCTGGGTCTGGTTGGTGGGTTGATTATCGGTCTTGTCGCCGGTTTCGCCCGCACCTACGGCGGCTGGATCGCAAACCACATCGCACTGGTTTTCATCGAAGTGATCCGCGGCACCCCAATTGTCGTGCAGGTCATGTTCATCTACTTCGCCCTGCCTATGGCGTTCACCGACCTGCGCATCGATCCGTTCAGCGCGGCCGTCGTCACCATTATGATCAACTCAGGCGCCTACATTGCGGAAATCACCCGCGGTGCGGTGCTGTCGATTCATAAAGGTTTCAGTGAAGCCGGTCTGGCGCTAGGTCTTTCTCGTCGCGAAACGATCCGCCACGTTATTCTACCGCTGGCGCTGCGTCGCATGCTGCCGCCGCTCGGTAACCAGTGGATCATCAGCATTAAAGATACGTCGCTGTTCATTGTTATCGGCGTGGCCGAGCTGACCCGTCAGGGTCAGGAGATCATTGCTGGCAATTTCCGCGCGCTGGAAATCTGGAGTGCGGTAGCCGTTGTCTACCTGATCATTACTCTGGTTCTGAGCTTCGTTCTGCGTCGTCTTGAAAGAAGGATGAAAATCCTGTGATTGAATTTAAAAACGTTTCCAAGCACTTTGGCCCAACCCAGGTGCTGCACAATATCGATCTGAACATCAAACAGGGTGAAGTGGTGGTGATTATTGGGCCATCCGGCTCTGGTAAATCCACCCTGCTGCGCTGCATCAACAAGCTGGAAGAGATCACCAGCGGCGATCTGATCGTCGATGGCCTGAAGGTAAACGACCCAAAAGTGGACGACCGTCTGATTCGTCAGGAAGCGGGCATGGTGTTCCAGCAGTTCTACCTGTTCCCGCACCTCACGGCGCTGGAAAACGTGATGTTTGGCCCACTGCGCGTGCGCGGTGCCAGCAAAGCGGCAGCGGAAGCGCTGGCAAAAGATCTGCTGGCGAAAGTCGGTCTGGCAGAACGCGCGCACCACTACCCTTCCGAGCTGTCCGGTGGTCAACAGCAGCGTGTGGCGATTGCCCGCGCCCTGGCGGTTAAACCGAAAATGATGCTGTTTGATGAGCCTACGTCCGCACTCGACCCGGAGCTGCGCCACGAGGTGCTGAAAGTCATGCAGGATCTGGCGGAAGAAGGGATGACGATGGTGATCGTGACCCACGAAATCGGCTTTGCCGAGAAAGTGGCGTCCCGCCTGATCTTTATTGATAAAGGCCGTATCGCGGAAGACGGTAACCCGCAGGAGCTGATTGCGAACCCGCCAAGCCAGCGTTTGCAGGAGTTCCTGCAGCACGTCTCCTGATCGTTCGCTTCACACGTAAGCCGGGCATGCCCGGCTTTTTTACGCCAGATTGTTCCCAAAAATCCCCCGCCGCGCCCCGACTTCTATACTTATCATTTTGTTCGACATTTTCACCGGAGGACGCCGTGCCGTGGATCCTGTTGCTGTTGATAAGCCTGTTTAGTGCGCCATCGTTCGCAGTCGCGATCCCCGGAGTGACCACCGGAAACACCGCTACCCAGCAAAGTACTCCGCCTCCGGAACCCGATGTTGAACAGAAAAAAGCCGCCTACGGTGCGCTTGCCGACGTCCTTGAAAACGACACTTCCCGGCAGGAGCTCATTGGCCAGCTGCGCAAAGCTGCCGCCACACCGCCGCAGGCGTCGGTGCCAACCCTCACCCCTCCGCAGGTTGAGGAGCAAAAAACGGTGCTGGAAAACGTCACCGACGTGAGCCGCCACTACGGGGAAGCGCTCTCCTCGCGCTTCGCTCAGCTTTACCGCAACCTGATTGGCTCACCGCATAAGGCATTTAACCCGCAAACGTTTACCGCCGCCGCCACGCAGTTCCTGATGCTGGCGGGCGCAGTATTTCTTTTTTACTGGCTGGTGCGCCTGTGCGCGTGGCCGCTGTACCGCAAAATGGGGCAATGGGGACGCAGGAAGAATCAGCATAAAAGCAGCTGGCTGCACCTGCCGTTGATGATAGCCTCAGCGTTTATCATCGATTTACTGCTGCTGGCGTTGACGCTGTTTTTAGGCCAGATGCTGGCCGACAGGCTGAATGCAGGCAACAAAACCATCGCCTTCCAGCAGTCACTTTTCCTGAACGCCTTTGCCCTGATTGAGTTCTTCAAAGCGCTGCTGCGGTTACTCTTTTGTCCGCACGTGCCGGAGCTGCGTCCCTTCTCCATTCGGGATGCGAGCGCGAAGTACTGGGCGCTGCGCCTGAGCGTGCTCAGCGGATTGATTGGCTACGGCCTGCTGGTTGCCGTGCCGATCATCTCCAACCAGGTGAACGTCCAGTTCGGGGCGCTGGCAAACGTGCTGATCATGATCTGCATTACCGTCTGGTCGCTGTACCTTATCTTCCATAATAAAAAAACCATTACCCAAAGCCTGCTGAATCTGGCCGATCGCTCCCTCTCGTTCTTTAGCCTCTTTATTCGCGCGTTCGCCCTGGTGTGGCACTGGCTGGCAAGCGCTTACTTCATCGTGCTGTGCTTCTTCTCGCTGTTTGACCCGGGCAATAGCCTGAAATTTATGATGGGGGCGACGTTCAAAAGCCTGGCCATTATCGGCATCGCGGCATTCGTGTCGGGGCTGCTGTCGCGCTGGATCTCGAAAACCATCACCCTGTCGCCGCAGGTCCAGCGGAGTTACCCGGAACTGCAAAAGCGGGTAAACGGCTGGATGTCGGTATCGCTCAAAGTGGCGCGCATTCTCACCGTCTGCGTGGCGATTATGCTGCTCCTGAACGCGTGGAGCCTGTTTGATTTCTGGAACTGGCTGCACAACGGTGCGGGTGAAAAAACGGTCGACATTCTGATTCGCATCGCGCTGATTTTGTTCTTCTCCGCCGTCGGCTGGACGCTGCTGGCGAGCCTTATTGAGAACCGTCTGGTCTCGGATATTCACGGCAGGCCCCTGCCCAGCGCGCGGGCAAGAACGCTGTTAACCCTGTTCCGCAACGCGCTGGCGGTGATTATCAGTACCATCACCATTATGATCGTGCTGTCGGAAATCGGCGTGAATATCGCCCCGCTGCTGGCAGGTGCCGGTGCCCTGGGCCTGGCCATCTCCTTCGGCTCGCAAACGCTGGTGAAGGATATTATTACCGGCATCTTTATTCAGTTTGAAAACGGGATGAACACGGGCGATCTGGTGACCATCGGGCCGTTAACCGGCACCGTGGAGAGGATGTCCATCCGTTCGGTTGGCGTGCGTCAGGATACCGGGGCGTACCACATCATTCCCTGGTCTTCGATCACCACCTTCGCCAACTTTGTGCGCGGCATTGGTTCCGTTGTGGCGAACTACGATGTGGATCGCCACGAGGATGCGGACAAAGCGAAGCAGGCGCTGCGCGATGCGGTAGAAGAACTGATGGAGATGGAGGATATTCGCGGGCTGGTGATCGGAGAGCCGTCATTTGCCGGCATCGTCGGGCTGACGAACACGGCGTTTACCCTGCGCGTGTCGTTCACCACCCAGCCGCTGAAGCAGTGGACGGTGCGCTTTGCCCTCGACAGCATGGTGAAAAAACACTTTGATCTGGCGAACGTGCGGATGCCCGTGCAGACGTATCAGGTATTGCCGCCGCCCGCATCGCCGCTCCCTCCGCAGGAGCCGACGCTGTAACCTGGTTGCCGGGTGGCGGCTTCGCCTTACCCGGCCTACGACGGAGTGCTATTTGCGACGTTTGTGATTGTCCATAAACGTCCATGCGATAAACCGGCTCTGTTTCTGGCCCTGCGCCATCTCTTTTTTCACCACCTTTACGGCGCCCGCTTCGGTCAGCGCGCGGTAGAGCGGCGGCAGGTTATCCCCGCGGGAAACCAGCGTCGTGAACCACTTAACCTGACGGCCAAAGTGCTTGCTTTCCGCAATCATGCGCAGGATAAACGCCACTTCGCCCCCGTCGCACCAGAGCTCCTGCTGCTGTCCGCCGAAGTTCAGCGCGGCGTCTTCAGCCTGACCCAGGTTACGGCGCTTGCGCTCGCTGCCCGCACGGGCCGATGCCGCCGAATCATGGAACGGCGGATTGCACATCGTGGCGTCATAGCTTTCGTTTTTGTGAATAATGCCGTTGAAGATCGACGCCGCGTCTTTCTGACGGCGCAGGCGAATGGCGCGGCTCAATCCCGGGTTAGCGCTGATAATCGCCTGGGCGCTGGCAAAGGCCTCGTCACCGATTTCGCTTCCGGTAAAACGCCACTGATATTCATGCGCCCCGATCAGCGGGTAAATCAGGTTCGCCCCGGTGCCAATATCCAGAATGGTGGCCTGCTGCGGAACGACACCCTCATTGCCTTCGGCAAGCAGGTCGGCAAGGTGATGAACGTAGTCAGCGCGGCCCGGCACAGGTGGACAGAGAAAGCCTTCCGGAATATCCCAGTGAGCCACACCGTAAAAATGCGCCAGCAGGGCTTTGTTCAGCATTTTAACCGCCTGCGGGTCAGCAAAGTTAACCGAGGGTTCACCCGCTGGGGTCTGAACAAGATAGTCCTGCAGCGGCGGGCAGCTCAGGCATAACGCGTTCATGTCGTAGCGGCTGCGGTGGCGATTTCGCGGGTGCAATCCCGGCTTTTGGGCAGTCATGGCATTCTCCTTTAAACAGCGGCGTAAGATACCCTTTGCAGGCCCAACGGTAAATCTTTCTCTGCGACGCTCAAAAACGCGCCATAAATCAAACACCTTTATGTCTATGATCCGTCAGCGAATTGTCAATTTATATCGTTCAAAAAATAAGCAGATCATCATCAAATATTTGCGCTAAGTCACATTCGTCAGGCTTCTAAACTTAAAGGGAATCACCTGTTGTTTCCTCATGAGGATGTGATTATGAAAAAGTACCTGACCCTTGCTGTTATCGCAGCCGCCCTGGCGACCGCGTCCTTCTCTGCCATGGCCGTTCAGTCCCTCACCCAGAGTACCGATACGAGCCAGCTACGTCCTGCAGGCACCGTTTCGGTAAGCCGTGCCAGCAACCTTGACGATCTCCAGGCTAAGCTCGCCGAAAAAGCCCGTCAGGAAGGTGCAAAAGGATTCGTAGTGAACTCCGCTGGCGGAGATAACCATATGTACGGCACTGCGACCATTTATAAATAACCTGTCTCTTCCACAAGACTGCATCTGCCCAACGGGTGCAGTTCTCTTCTCCCTTCGCCTTGATTGTTCATTTTTTAACCCCATAGTAAACGTATGGCCTAAACCGATTTCAGGAGGACGCTATGGCTTCCGGCTGGGCAAATGACGACGCTGTTAACGAACAGATCAACAGTACAATTGAAGATGCGGTTGCGCGTGCGCGCGGTGAAATTCCGCGCGGTGAAAGCCTAACGGAATGCGAAGAATGCGGAGAACCCATTCCGGAGGCGCGCCGAAAAGCCATCCCCGGCGTGCGGTTTTGCATTACGTGTCAGCAGCATAAAGATTCAAAAAACGCATCACACTCGGGATATAATCGCAGAGGTTCGAAGGATAGTCAGTTACGTTGACTTTGCTTTACCAAAGATAACCGAGCCCGCATGTTCCTTTACGCTCACGATTTTTAGCAAGACGCGTAGCAAAACGTGCCCTTGTTATCGCTTCTGTAAAGCGCATCCGCAAGAAGTGTAAAGCGGCACTTCGAATTTATTAATATTCAATAAGTTATTTGTCATTCAATTTTTTTGAGCAACCACGTCAATTCTCTTCGATTTTATCTCTCGCAAAATAACGTGATACTTATCACATCGACGGAACATCGTCCCCTTAACAGAAACACCTGCGAGAGATTAATTATGAAAACCATCAAATATGCTGTAGCTGCTGTTGCCCTGTCCGCTCTGTCTTTCGGCGCTTTCGCCGTAGAGCCTGTCTCTTCTACTCAGGCACAGAACATGAACAAAGTTGGTGTGGTCAGTGCTGATGGCGCCACCACCCTGGACGGCCTGGAAGCGAAACTGGCTGAGAAAGCCGCTGCTGCCGGTGCAAGCGGATACACCATTACCTCCGCTAACGGCAATAACAAGCTGAGCGGTACCGCGGTTATCTACAAATAATCGTCTGAATGAATGCTGTACCCTCGCCATACCCTCTGGTGAGCTGCTCCACCCTCATTGACCCTGTTGTTGTTACCCTTGCTTGCCCGTCCGCCACTGGACGGGCTTTTTTTTGTCTAAAACGCCTGCGCCACGCGTTCAAGCCCGGCCTGGACGGATTCCACTTCTCCGGTTGCCAGCAAACAGCATGCCATCTGAAGCTTGATCGAATGCGGAACAGGAACATTTCCGGCAAGGCACTGCTCAATCCAGTGGGCTGTAGTATGGGGATCTTTTGCCTCAGGCAATATCACACCGGTATTCTCTTCCCCGCGCTCAAGAATGGCGCGCGTGCCTGCAGAATCAATCAGCATCACCTGAGGGCAGCGCTGCGGGTTCGCATAAACCTCGCCTTCCGTGCCGTGCATCAGCAACGCCCTTCCGCCAATAGCCTCAAAGAACTGCCCCACGCGCGCCACGTATTCCGGGTGCGAGACGCTGGAGAGACGCAGGGCGGCATCTTCACCAAACGGCGTGGCCAGTTTCGCCAGCGTGTGCGCGCTGTTGCGCACGCCCATGCGCCAGCGCATATCGAGCTGCTTTTCCAGCTGCGGGCAGAGTGTGCCGACCGGGATATAAACAGGCTGGTGACCATCCAGCTTCGCCTGCGCCTGGCCGGCATGACGCGTTGGCTCAATGCCCAGCATCCCGAAAATGGTCTCCGTCAGCACGCGGGTGGGATCTTCGCTGACGCCGTGCACCACCACCGGAAACCCCAGCTTGTGTAACAGGATAGCGAGCAGCGGAGTTAAGTTTGCCTGCTTACGCGCGCCGTTGTAGCTCGGGATCACGATCGGCATCGGTTTTGCCACCGGCGGCGTTAAGCGCAGCGTTTGGGCCTGCATGGCCTCATAGAACCCGCGCATCTCCGCCTCACCTTCCCCTTTGATACGCAGCGCGATCAGGATACCGCCCAGCTCCAGCTCCGGAACCTCGCCGTTAAGCATGCGGGTGTAAAGCGCGCGAGCGGTTTCATGGTCCAAATCGCGGGCGTGGTTTTTGCCTCTGCCTACCTCTTTGATAATCTTGCGATAATCCACGGCATCACTCCTGAAAAAATCATCTTGTTAACAATATAGCCCTGTTGAATATCCGGAGGTTAGTTTTTTCTCCAGAATCAAGGTTCTGTTTTTATGACAAAAAAGACATGCTGGACTTATTCCAGCTAGTTGCGATTTCTACAGTAGATTCTTGACGCTTCATTATTTGTCTAAATAAAGAGTGGAAAGTCATTAAGGGTCACGATGAGATATCCAGCAAGGCAGCCTGTCACCGCGTATACATCGTCTCAGCAAATCCATTGCACGGTGGTTAGCGCTCTGGGGTTCGGCGTACGCTATATCCAAACGAGGACCGCAATTACCACAGGCCCCGCTATGTCTGGATCGGCCTTTACCTGCGCCCCTTAGCGCGGAGGCTTTTCTTGCGCCCGGCGGTCAGTTTGACCGGCTGTTTTTTTACTTCCGGCACCTCCGGCTGTTCGATCGGGAAGATCGGCAGCGCGTTCAGGAGCCGTTGGCCGTAATTTTTGGTGAGCAGACGTTTGTCATAGATCACCACCTCGCCCCAGCAGCCGTGGCTACGAATCAAGCGCCCGACCTGCTGAATCAGGTTAAACGACGCCGCGGGCAAACTCTGCACTTCAAACGGATAGCGGTTGAGGCTTTTCAGCCACTCCCCCTCGGTGATCACCACCGGGCTGTCGATGGGCGGGAAGGCGATTTTATGGATATGCACCTGCGTCAGGTAGTCGCCTTTCAAATCCAGACCTTCAGCAAACGACTGCAGCCCCACCAGCACGCTGCGCTCGCCGTTATCAATGCGCTTACGGTGGGTTTCCACCAGCCGGTAGCGAGGCTGATCCCCCTGCACCAGCAGGAGTAAACGCAGATCGGTGACGTGTTCGAGGAAGCGCTGCATCGCTCGCCCGCTGGCAAACAGCACCAGCATGCCGGGGTACTTTTTACTCTCGACCTGCTCGCGGAAGTAGGCCGCCATTTCCGCGATGTGCTGCTCCTCGTTGTCGATGAGCGGCTCGAATTTCATGCGCGGAATGACCAGCTTGCCCTGCTCGCAGTGGTTAAACGGCGAGTCCAGCGCCACGAAACGGTCGCCCGCTTTCTCTTTGAGCCCGCTCATCTCCTGCAAACGAGAAAAACTGTTCAGGGAGCGCAGCGTGGCCGAGGTGACAACCACGTGCGGCACGCTGCGCCAGATCAGCTTTTCCAGCTGATCGGCCACGCGGATGCCCACGCAGTGGAAAAAGAGGTGCACCTGCCCGTCCCGCACTTCGCGGGTCGCCCATTTGGTGACCGGCGCGCCGGACGCCTGCGCCATCGAGGCCAGCCGCCAGAGCTTGCTCTGCGCTTCGAACATCCCCAGCGCGCGGTTCATCTGCAGCAGAACGCGGTGCAGACGCACCACGTCATGCGAGCCGGTTTTCTCGCTGAGATCGTTTAAAAACATCTCCGCCAGCCCGCGCAGCTTTTCCAGATGCTTCGCCAGCTGCTGGCAGATCTCCATCACCTCTTCCGGAAGCTCACCCATCGCAAAGCGGTGTTCGGCTTCCTGGGTTGCCGGAAGATAAAGATTCAGGATGTTGTTCAGGGATGAAATGAGGCTATAGACCTCTTCACAGTGGTCGCTCAGCCGCTCGGGCACCGCCAGCGGCGGCGTGGTTTTAGGGCGGAACTGCTCCATGCAGGTCGTCACCAGCTTACAGAAGAGATCCAGCTGCAGGCGGAACCACGGGGCGGTGATTTCAGCGCTCATCTCCAGCGCATCCCGCGCCACGTCCGGCAGATGGTGGCCTTCGTCGAGCACCAGCAGCAGGTTTTTAGGCTCCGGCAGTACCGCTTCGCTCTCCAGCGCCGCCATCACCAGCGCGTGGTTAGCCACAACCACTTCCGCCTCCTGAATCTCGCGCCGGGCGACAAAGAACGGGCACTCGCGGTAGTAGTGACAGTTGCGGTTCAGGCAGCTGGCTTTGTCGGTGCTGAGCCTGCGCCACAGGTCGTCGCTGATGGCCTGGCTGGTGTGATCCCGCAGGCCGTCCCACTTATAGCCGTCGAGCTCGGCTTTGAGTTTTGCACACTGCTCCTGCTCGGCCTTATTGTTTGGCGTCAGCTCGTCATCCAGAAACGCGAGCAGATCCTGTTGATTCGGCTCGCTGCTGGCCAGCGCCGCCAGGTTACGCGGGCACACGTAACGCCCGCGCCCAAAGGCTGCCGTAAACCGCAGGTCGGGGATGATTTTGCGCAGCAGGGGTAAATCCTTGCTGAAGATCTGGTCCTGCAAGGCCACGTTGGCGGTGCTGACCACCAGCGTTTTGTCCTCTTCCCGCGCAATCGCGATGCCGGGAATGAGATACGACAGGGTTTTCCCGACGCCGGTCGGGGCTTCAATCGCCAGATGTCGTCCGTCGTCCCCGGCGAGCGTTTTTGCCACGTCAGCAATCATCTGCCGCTGCGGCGCTCGGGGGATAAAGTCGGGGATCTGCTGCTGTAGCGCCTTATACCATGCGCCTATTTGCGCCTTGAGCGCAGCGGTTAAAGCCATCGGAAAACCTGAAATACTGTATAAACAGCCACTATTGTGGCACTTTCTCTTCGCTGCCGCAAAAAGAAAAGCCCGGCTTTACGACCGGGCTTCCAGATTACTGCGGGTTAGCAGGCTTGCGCGGGCGGCGTCGACGCTGCCCTTCTCCTGCCGGTTTCCCTTCGCCGCTGCGCCACGGGTTTTCCCCCGCCGGTTTACTGTCGTTGTTACGACGCGGCGGTTTGCCGGATGATTTCGGCGCGCCGCCTTCGGCACGACGCGGCTGCTGACCGCGACCGCCGCCGCCCTGACCACGTCCACCGCCGCCCTGACGACCGTTCTGAATCGGCTCGGCTTTGATCGACGGATCCACTTCGTAACCCGGGGTTTCGATGCGCGGGATCTCTTTCTTCAGGAGGCGCTCGATGTCGCGCAGCAGCTTGTGCTCGTCCACGCAGACCAGAGAGAGCGCTTCACCGGTTGCCGCCGCGCGGCCGGTACGGCCGATACGGTGAACGTAATCTTCCGGCACGTTTGGCAGCTCGTAGTTCACCACGTGCGGCAACTCTTCAATGTCGAGGCCACGGGCAGCGATGTCGGTCGCCACCAGCACGCGGATATCGCCGGATTTAAAGTCCGCCAGCGCACGGGTACGCGCGCCCTGGCTCTTGTTACCGTGAATGGCGGCGCTACGAATGCCGTCTTTGTTCAGCTGCTCCGCGAGATGGTTAGCGCCGTGCTTGGTGCGGGTAAAGACCAGCACCTGCTGCCAGTTACCCTGACCGATCATCTGGGAGAGCAGTTCCCGCTTGCGCTTTTTATCCACAAAGTGAACGTGCTGCGTCACCTGCTCAGAGGCGGTGTTGCGGCGCGCCACTTCCACTTCCAGCGGGTTATGCAGCAGCTTTTCCGCCAGCGCTTTGATCTCGTCGGAGAAGGTCGCGGAGAAGAGCAGGTTCTGACGACGCGCGGGCAGCTTGGCCAGCACGCGACGAATATCGTGGATGAAGCCCATGTCGAGCATGCGGTCGGCTTCGTCCAGCACCAGAATTTCAATGCCATCGAGCTTCACCGCGTTCTGGTGTTCGAGATCCAGCAGACGGCCCGGCGTTGCTATCAGTACGTCCACGCCGCCGCGCAGCTTCATCATCTGCGGGTTGATGCTGACGCCACCGAAAACCACCAGCGAGCGAATGTTGAGATAGCGGCTATAGTCACGCACGTTCTCACCAATCTGCGCCGCCAGCTCGCGGGTTGGGGTCAGGATCAGGGCACGAACCGGACGACGGCCTTTGGCGTGCGGCTGGTTTTTTACCAGCAGCTCTAACAGCGGCAGCGTAAAGCCCGCGGTTTTACCGGTGCCGGTCTGGGCGCTGGCCATCAGGTCACGGCCCTGCAGGACGGCAGGAATAGCCTGCTGCTGGATTGGGGTTGGCTCAACGTAGCCCTGCTCTGCGATCGCGCGCAGAATTTCCGGGTTCAGGCCAAGGGAATCAAAAGACATAAAAACTCCGAACCGCCCCGACCATCACAGGTGTAGTTTTCAGGGAGATATAACGAATAGGGGAGGACAAAAACCACAATGTCGCGAAGGAGCGGAGTGTAGCAGCTTTTGTGACGTAGCGCATAAAATATCCCTCAGCGTTCCCTCGACGTTAGCGTGAATCAGGCATAATCTTAATCAATCGATTGATTAATTCTTAATGCCGCCATGAATACGACACCCACAACAACCAAAGGTGAACAGGCCAAAAATCAGCTTATCGCCGCCGCGCTGGCGCAGTTTGGTGAGTATGGGCTGCATGCAACCACGCGCGATATTGCCGCGCTGGCCGGGCAGAACATTGCGGCTATTACCTACTATTTTGGCTCAAAAGAGGATTTATACCTCGCCTGCGCCGAGTGGATCGCCGATTTTATCGGCACGCAGTTTCACCCGCACGTTGAGGAAGCCACCGCGCTGCTCGACCAGCCGTCGCCCGATCGCGCCGCCGTTCGCCAGCTTATTCTCAATGCCTGCCACGATATGATCCGCCTGCTGACGCACGACGATACGCTCAACCTGAGCAAGTTTATCTCCCGGGAGCAGCTCTCCCCGACCGTCGCCTACCAGCGGGTACACGATCGGGTGATTGAGCCAATGCACTCGCACCTGACCCGGCTGATCGCCGCCTATACCGGGCGGGACGCCAGTGATACCGAGACGGTTTTGCATACCCACGCCCTGCTGGGTGAAATCCTTGCCTTTCGTCTGGGCAGGGAAACCATCCTGTTACGCACCGGCTGGACACAATTTGATGAGGATAAAGCCGCGCAGATTAGCAAGGTGATCGCCTGTCACGTCGATCTGATCCTGCAAGGCTTAACGCAAAGGAGCCTGAAGTCATGAAAAAACCTGTCGCCATCATTCTGGTGGTTGTTGTTTTGCTTGCCGCTGGAGTCGGTGGATGGCTGTGGTATCAGAGCCATCAGGATAAAGGCCTGACGCTGTACGGTAACGTGGATATTCGCACGGTGAACATGAGCTTCCGCGTGGGCGGACGTCTCGCCTCGCTGAACGTGGACGAAGGCGATGCCATTAAAAGCGGGCAGACGCTGGGAATGCTGGATAAAGCGCCCTATGAGAACGCGTTGATGCAGGCCAAAGCGGGGGTGTCCGTCGCCCAGGCGCAGTATGACCTGATGCTGGCAGGCTATCGCGACGAAGAGATCGCCCAGGCCGCCGCCGCCGTTAAGCAGGCGCAAGCCGCCTATGACTACGCGCAGAACTTCTACGCGCGCCAACAGGGATTGTGGAAAAGCCGCACCATTTCCGCCAACGATCTGGAAAATGCGCGCTCGTCCCGCGACCAGGCGCAGGCAACGCTGAAGTCCGCGCAGGATAAATTAAGCCAGTACCACACCGGTAACCGCCCGCAGGATATCGCCCAGGCGAAAGCCAGCCTTGAACAGGCGCAGGCGCAGCTGGCTCAGGCTGAGCTGGATCTGCACGACACCACCTTAATCGCGCCGTCTGACGGTATGCTGATGACCCGCGCCGTGGAGCCGGGCAGCATGCTCAGCGCGGGCAGCACCGTCTTAACGCTATCCCTGACCCGCCCGGTCTGGGTACGCGCCTACGTTGACGAGCCGAACCTCGGCCAGATGCAGCCGGGCCGCGAGCTGCTGCTCTATACCGACGGTCGCCCGGACAAGCCGTATCACGGCAAAGTGGGCTTTGTCTCCCCCACCGCCGAATTCACGCCGAAAACCGTTGAAACACCGGACCTGCGTACCGACCTCGTGTATCGCCTGCGCATCATCGTGACCGATGCGGACGACGCGCTGCGTCAGGGCATGCCTGTCACCGTAAAAGTAGACAGCGGGGAACGACATGAATGACGCGGTTATTCAGCTCAACAATCTGGTCAAACGCTTCGCGGGAATGGACAAACCGGCCGTCGCGCCGCTGAACTGCACCATCCAGAAAGGCTACGTGACCGGGCTGGTCGGCCCGGACGGCGCGGGGAAAACCACGCTGATGCGGATGCTGGCGGGGCTGCTCAAGCCGGATGAAGGAAGCGCCAGCGTGCTCGGTCTTGACCCGATAAAAGACGACGGCGCGCTCCACGCCATGCTCGGCTATATGCCGCAGAAGTTTGGCCTGTACGAAGACCTGACGGTGATGGAAAACCTGAACCTGTACGCCGACCTGCGCAGCGTCACCGGCGAAACGCGACAGAAAACCTTCGCGCGTCTGCTGGAGTTTACCTCCCTCGGCCCGTTCACCGACCGGCTGGCGGGCAAGCTCTCCGGCGGGATGAAGCAGAAGCTGGGGCTGGCCTGCACGCTGGTCGGCGAGCCGAAAGTGCTGCTGCTGGACGAGCCCGGCGTCGGCGTTGACCCGATTTCCCGCCGCGAACTGTGGCAGATGGTGCACGAGCTGGCGGGCGACGGGATGCTGATCCTCTGGAGCACCTCCTACCTCGACGAAGCGGAACAGTGCCGGGACGTGCTGCTGATGAACGAAGGCGAACTGCTTTATCAGGGCGAGCCGACGACGCTGACGCAGAGCATGGCCGGGCGCAGCTTCCTGCTGCACAGCCCGCAGGAGTCCAACCGCAGGCTGCTGCAGCGGGTGCTCAGGCTGCCGCAGGTCAGCGACGGGATGATCCAGGGCCGCTCGGTGCGCATTATTCTCAAAAAAGAGGCCACCGCCGACGACGTTCGCCAGGCGCAAGGCATGCCTGAGATCGAGATGGAAGAGACCGCGCCGCGCTTTGAGGACGCGTTTATCGACCTGCTGGGCGGCGCGGGTACGTCAGAGTCGCCGCTTGCCGCCATTCTGCATACGGTGGAAGGCACGCCGGGCGAAACGGTGATTGAAGCCAAATCCCTCACCAAAAAGTTCGGGGATTTCGCCGCCACCGATAACGTCAATTTTGCGGTAAAACGCGGGGAGATTTTTGGCCTGCTCGGGCCGAACGGCGCGGGAAAATCGACCACCTTTAAGATGATGTGCGGCCTGCTGGTGCCGACGTCCGGCAAGGCGCTGGTGCTGGATATGGACCTGAAGGTCAGCTCCGGCAAGGCGCGCCAGCATCTCGGGTATATGGCGCAGAAGTTTTCCCTGTACGGCAACCTGACGGTCGAGCAGAATCTGCGCTTTTTCTCCGGCGTGTACGGCCTGCGCGGGCGGGCGCAGAACGAAAAAATCCGCCGCATGAGCGACGCCTTCGCCTTAACCAACATCGCCTCCCACGCCACCGACGAGCTGCCGCTCGGCTTTAAGCAGCGGCTGGCGCTGGCCTGCTCGCTGATGCACGAGCCGGATATTCTGTTTCTGGATGAGCCGACCTCGGGCGTTGACCCCATTACCCGCCGCGAGTTCTGGCTGCATATCAACAGCATGGTGGAAAAAGGGGTGACCGTAATGGTGACCACCCACTTCATGGACGAGGCGGAGTACTGCGACCGCATCGGGCTGGTGTATCGCGGCAAGCTGATTGCCCACGGTACCCCGGACGACCTGAAAAACCAGGCCGCCGACGATGAGGTCCCGGACCCAACCATGGAGCAGGCGTTTATCACCCTCATCCACGACTGGGATAAGGAGAATGCCCATGCGCAGTAATGCCCTTTCCTGGCGCCGGGTGCGCGCGCTGTGCGTTAAAGAGACGCGGCAGATCGTGCGTGACCCCAGCAGCTGGCTGATCGCGGTGGTGATCCCCCTGCTGCTGCTGTTTATCTTTGGCTACGGCATTAACCTGGACTCCAGCAAGCTGCGGGTCGGGATTTTGCTGGAGCAGCAGAGCGAAGAGGCGCTGGACTTCACTCACGCCATGACCGGGTCGCCCTATATTGACGCCACCATCAGCGACAGCCGGCAGGAGTTGATCCAGAAAATGCAGGCCGGAAAAATTCGCGGTCTGATCGTCATTCCGGTGGATTTCGCCGCCAATATGGCGCGGGCAAATACCGATGCGCCAATCCAGGTGATTACCGACGGCAGCGAGCCGAACACCGCCAACTTCGTGCAGGGCTACGCGGAGGGGATCTGGCAGCTCTGGCAGATGCAGCGCGCGGAAGACCGGGGCGAGACGTTTGAACCGCTCATCGACGTGCAGACGCGCTACTGGTTTAACCCCGCCGCCATCAGCCAGCACTTTATTATTCCGGGCGCGGTGACGATTATCATGACGGTAATCGGCGCGATCCTGACCTCGCTGGTGATCGCCCGCGAGTGGGAGCGCGGGACCATGGAGGCGCTGCTTTCTACCGAAGTGACGCGCGTCGAGCTGCTGCTGTGCAAGCTCATCCCCTACTACTTCCTCGGCATGCTGGCGATGCTGCTCTGTATGCTTGTCTCGGTCTTTATCCTCGGCGTGCCGTATCGCGGCTCGCTGGTGGTGCTGTTCTTTATCACCAGCCTGTTTTTACTCAGCACGCTGGGCATGGGGCTGCTCATCTCCACCATCACCCGCAACCAGTTCAACGCCGCGCAGGTGGCGCTGAACGCCGCTTTTCTGCCGTCGATTATGCTGTCCGGGTTTATCTTCCAGATAGACAGTATGCCTGCGGTGATCCGCGCCGTGACCTATGTCATTCCGGCGCGCTACTTCGTGAGCACGCTGCAAAGCCTGTTCCTGGCGGGGAATATTCCGGTGGTGCTGATCGTCAACACGCTGTTTTTAATGGCGTCGGCGGTGATGTTTATCGGGTTGACGTGGATGAAAACCAAACGGCGGTTAGATTAACACCGTGCAAATATTTCGCCCGGTGGCGCTACGCTTACCGGGCCTACGATTTGTAGGTCGGGTAAGCGCAAGCGCCACCCGACTGGAGGACGATGCGATGTTTCACCGATTATGGACGTTGATACGCAAAGAGCTGCAATCCCTGCTGCGCGAGCCGCAAACCCGCGCCATTCTGGTCTTGCCGGTGCTGATCCAGGTTTTACTGTTCCCGTTTGCCGCCACCCTTGAGGTGACCAACGCCACCATCGCCATTTACAACGAAGACAACGGCAAACATTCCGTCGAGCTAACGCAGCGTTTTGCCCGCGCGAAAGCCTTTACCCACATCCTGCTGCTGAAAAGCCCGCAGGAGATCCAGCCCACCATCGACACGCAAAAAGCGCTGCTGCTGGTGCGGTTCCCGGCGGATTTCTCCCGCAATCTGGATACCTTCCAGACCGCGCCGATGCAGCTGATCCTCGACGGGCGTAACTCCAACAGCGCCCAGATAGCCGCCAACTACCTGCAGCAGGTGGTGAAGGATTACCAGCAGGAGCTGATGGAGGGCAAACCGAAGCCCAACAACAGCGAGCTGGTGGTGCGTAACTGGTACAACCCGAATCTGGACTACAAGTGGTTCGTGGTGCCGTCGCTGATCGCCATGATCACCACTATCGGGGTGATGATCGTGACCTCCCTGTCCGTCGCCCGCGAGCGCGAACAGGGCACGCTGGACCAGCTGCTGGTCTCCCCGCTCGCCACCTGGCAAATTTTCGTCGGCAAAGCGGTTCCGGCGCTGATCGTCGCGACGTTCCAGGCCACCATCGTGCTGGGAGTCGGTATTTGGGCCTACCAGATCCCGTTCGCCGGTTCGCTGGCGCTGTTTTACTTCACGATGGTGATTTACGGGCTGTCGCTGGTGGGGTTTGGACTGCTGATCTCAGCGCTCTGCTCGACGCAGCAGCAGGCGTTTATCGGGGTATTCGTCTTTATGATGCCCGCGATTTTGCTCTCGGGTTATGTTTCACCCGTCGAGAACATGCCGGTGTGGCTACAGGATCTGACGTGGGTAAACCCGATTCGGCACTTTACGGACATCACCAAGCAAATCTATCTGAAGGATGCGAGTCTGGATATTGTCTGGGGTAGTTTGTGGCCGCTACTGGTGATTGCGGCCACGACGGGCTCAGTGGCGTACGCGATGTTTAGACGCAACATTGCGTAGCTTTTTCTCTTTGGTCAGCAGCGAGACGACCGCAGGCCCTGCGAGGATTGCCAGACCCGCCAGGGCCAGCAGCAGGTTGTTTTGCAGCACGCGCGACAGCAGCCAAAGCACGATCATCGCCGCACCAAAATACCAGGTGGTGGTGAGCTCTTCGAGCACATCACCCACCTCGCGCCAGCGCGCTTCATGGTGGCGCTGTAAGAACAGCATCGACAGCACGGTGACGCCATAAAGGACGCATAGCCCCAGGCCAACACGCACCAGCGTGCCGCTCATCCAGCCCATCACCAGTACGGCCACGACCAGTAAATGCAACATTATCTGCCAGCAACTCAGGCCAGTTGCGACACGAACACGTTGTTGCCACTTCATGGCTTCTCTCCTGAAGGATTTTTATCTGCTTAATCAGACTACCGCACTTTACGGAAAATTCCGTAACGCCGCATCTTTTTGTGACGACGTCTACACTTTATTTTCATTGGGATAGTCACTCAGGAAGGAGCTTATGACTCAAAAAATGCAGCATTTCTCGCTTAAGGTGCTGACGATAAACATTCATAAGGGCTTCACAGCATTTAACCGCCGCTTCATTTTACCGGAGCTGCGCGACGCGGTACGCACCGTCAGCGCGGATATTGTCTGCCTGCAGGAGGTGATGGGCGCACACGAAGTGCATCCGCTCCACTTTGAGAACTGGCCCGACACGCCGCACTATGAATTTCTGGCCGACACCATGTGGAGTGATTACGCCTACGGCCGCAACGCGGTCTACCCGGAAGGGCATCACGGGAACGCGGTGCTGTCCCGCTACCCCATTGAACATTACGAAAACCGCGACGTTTCCGTCGGGGAAAGCGAAAAACGCGGCCTGCTTTACTGCCGTATTACTCCGCCCGACCTCGAGCGACCTGTGCATGTCGGCTGTGTTCATCTGGGCCTTCGCGAAGCCCATCGTCAGGCGCAGCTGAAAATGCTGGCCGAATGGGCCAACGCGCTTCCTGAAGGTGAACCTGTGGTGGTGGCGGGCGATTTTAACGACTGGCGACAGCGGGCAAACCATCCGTTGAAAGTGGATGCCGGACTGGAGGAGATTTTTACTCGCGCCAACGGCAGGCCTGCGCGCACCTTCCCGGTCCGTTTCCCGCTGCTTCGGCTTGACCGCATCTACGTGAAAAATGCACACGCCAGCAGCCCGACCGCTCTGGCGCTCCTTAACTGGCGACATCTTTCCGACCACGCCCCGCTCAGCGCGGAGATCCACCTATGAAATGTTCCTGGCAGGAAGGCAACCGGATCACGCTGCTGGTCAACGGGGACGAGTACTACCCGGCCGTGTTTAAAGCGATTGATAACGCTCAGCAGAAGGTGATCCTCGAAACCTTTATCTGGTTCGAAGACAACGTGGGCAAGCAGCTGCACGGCGTGCTGCTGCGCGCCGCCCGGCGCGGCGTCAAAATTGAAGTGCTGCTTGATGGCTATGGCTCGCCGGATCTCAGCGATGCGTTCGTCAATGAATTGACCTCCGCGGGCGTGGTGTTCCGCTACTACGATCCCGGCCCTCGCCTGTTCGGCATGCGTACCAATCTTTTCCGCCGGATGCACCGCAAAATTGTGGTGGTGGACGAGACGGTGGCGTTTGTCGGCGGCATTAACTATTCCGCTGAGCATATGTCCGACTACGGCCCGGAGGCAAAGCAGGACTACGCCATTCGCATTGAAGGCCCGGTGGTGCAGGACATTTTGCTCTTTGAGCTGGAGAACCTGCCGGGTAAAGAGGCCGTTCGCCGCTGGTGGAGACGCCGCCATCGCCCGGAAGAGAACCGCAAGCCCGGCGAAGCGCAGGCGCTTTTCGTCTGGCGGGATAACGGCGAGCACCGTGACGACATTGAACGTCATTATCTCAAGATGCTCGCCAACGCGAAGCGCGAAGTGATTATTGCTAACGCCTACTTTTTCCCCGGCTATCGTCTGCTGCACGCCATGCGCAATGCGGCCCGGCGCGGGGTACGCGTGAAGCTGATTGTGCAGGGCGAGCCGGATATGCCGATAGTCAAAGTCGGCGCGCGGCTGCTGTATAACTATCTGGTGAAGGGCGGCGTACAGATCTATGAATATCGCCGCCGACCGCTGCACGGCAAAGTGGCGCTGATGGACGATCACTGGGCAACCGTAGGCTCCAGCAATCTCGATCCGCTGAGCTTATCGCTCAACCTTGAAGCCAACCTGATCATTCACGATCGCCAGTTTAACCAGACCCTGCGGGATAACCTGCAGGCGTTGATCGTTAACGACAGCGTGCGCGTGGACGAATCCATGGTTCCCAAACGCACCTGGTGGAATCTGGGCATCAGCGTGGTGGTGTTCCACTTTCTGCGTCATTTCCCGGCCATGGTCGGCTGGCTGCCGGCGCATACGCCTAAGCTTGCGCAGGTGGACCCGCCGGTACAACCCGAAATGGAAACCCAGGACCGTATTGAAGCGGAAGACGGAGGCAAACCCTGATGTCGAAATCGCATCCGCGCTGGCGGCTGGCAAAAAAGATCCTGACCTGGCTATTTTTTATTGCGGTCGCGGTTCTGCTGGTGGTCTACGCGCAGAAAGTTGACTGGGAAGAGGTGTGGAAAGTCATCCGCAACTATAACCGGATGGTGCTGCTGGGTGCTGTAGGGCTGGTTATTGTGAGCTACCTGATGTACGGCTGCTATGACCTGCTGGGCCGCGCTTACTGCGGCCACAAGCTGGCCAAACGTCAGGTTATGCTGGTGTCGTTTATCTGCTACGCCTTTAACCTGACGCTGAGCACCTGGGTCGGCGGCATCGGCATGCGCTATCGCCTTTATTCGCGGCTCGGCCTGCCGGGCGGGACCATCACGCGCATTTTCTCGTTAAGCATCACCACCAACTGGCTGGGCTATATTCTGCTCGGCGGGGTGATCTTCACCATCGGCGTGGTGCAGCTGCCCGCGCACTGGTATATCGATGAGGCCACGCTGCGCATTCTGGGCATCGTACTGCTGCTGATTATCGCCGTTTATCTTTGGGCCTGCGCGTTTGCTAAACGCCGCCATATGACCATTAAAGGGCAAAAGCTGGTGCTGCCCTCGTGGAAGTTTGCGGTGCTGCAGATGGCAGTCTCCAGCGCCAACTGGATGGCGATGGGGGCCATTATCTGGCTGCTGATTGGCGAGGACGTGAACTACTTCTTCGTGCTGGGCGTGCTGCTGGTGAGCAGTATTGCGGGCGTGATTGTGCATATTCCGGCGGGGATCGGCGTGCTGGAGGCGGTGTTTATCGCGTTGCTGGCCGGGGAGCATGTCTCTCAGGGAACGATTATCGCCGCCCTGCTGGCATACCGCATGCTGTATTACTTCCTGCCGCTGGCGCTGGCAACGGTCTGTTATCTGGTGCTGGAGAGTCGGGCGAAGAAGCTGAGAGCGAAGAATGAGAGGATGTTAGCGAAGTGAATAAGTCGGGTGGCGGCTTCGCCTTACCCGACCTACGGTTCGCGCTTCGTAGGCCGGGTAAGGCGAAGCCGCCACCCGGCAAAGCAACCTTAACGACGGTTGCCGAAAATACGCAGCAGCATCAGGAACAGGTTGATGAAGTCCAGATACAGCGTCAGCGCGCCCAGGATCGCGTATTTGCGCAGGTTTGAACTGTCGCGTACGTCGATCTGCTCGCCGATGTTTTTCAGCTTCTGGGTGTCATACGCCGTCAACCCAACGAAGATCACCACCCCGATGTAGGTCACGGCCCACATCAGCGCGTCGCTCTTCAGCCACAGGTTTACCAGCGACGCCAGCACAATCCCAATCAGCCCCATAAACAGCATGCTGCCTAAACCGCTCAGATCGCGCTTCGTGGTGTAACCGTAGAGACTCATCACGCCGAACATCCCACCGGTCACCACAAAGGTGCTGGCGATGGAAGAGTAGGTGTAGACGATGAAAATACTGGAAAGCGTCAGCCCCGTTAGCGCCGAATAGAGCATAAACAGCGTAGTCGCCATTCCGGCACTGAGCTTTTGCACCAGACCCGAAAGCACAAACACCAGCGCCAGCTGCGCGATAATCAGCCCAAAGAAGGTGATTTTGCTGGAAAAGATAAACATCATCAGTTCAGGCGTGTTTGCCGCATACCACGCGATAAACGCGGTAAGCAGCAGACCAACCGTCATCCAGCCGTACACCTGAGCCATATACGTCTGCAGGCCGCTACGGGTCTGCTGTACTATTGAATCGGAACGCGGAAATCGGTCCATGATTCACTCCTGATTAAGTTTAAGTAGACACACACGTTAAGATTAACACATCCACGTAAACCGACTACCAACGGCTGGCGGCTTGTTTATCGCTGTCGCGAGATTCCACCCAGCGGTCGCCTTCCGGCGTGGCTTCGCGCTTCCAGAACGGCGCTTTGGTTTTGAGGTAATCCATAATGAACTCCCCTGCCGCAAACGCGCTGCGGCGGTGTGCGCTGGTCACCCCGACGAAGACAATCTCCTCGCCGGGCCACATCTCGCCGATGCGGTGAATCACCGTGATGCGGCCAAGCGGCCAGCGGCCTCTCGCCTCGTCGACAATCTCCGCCAGCGATTTCTCGGTCATCCCCGGATAGTGCTCCAGCGTCAGTGCCTTCACGCTGTCGCCGAGGTTGTGGTTACGCACTTTGCCGGTGAAGGTGACAACCGCGCCGTCTTCATCGCGTTCCGCCAGCCAGCTGTATTCGGTCCCCACGTTAAAACGCTCGGGGCTGACCAGAATTCGGGTCTCAGCCATCTTAGCCCCCCGTTACCGGCGGGAAGAAGGCCACTTCATCGCCTTCCTTCAGCGGATGGGTGAACTCCACCAGCGTCTGGTTAACGGCGGCCAGCAGCTTGCCTTCGTCCAGCGCCAGCGCCCAGCGGTCGCTTTGCGCCGCCAGATGCGCGCGCAGGGCGGCGACGTTTTCGAAGGACGCGTCCAGCGTCAGGCTGTCGGTATTCACCAGCTCGCGCACCTGCGCAAAAAAGAGCACCTTAATCATGGCTGTCCACCTTAAAATCACCGGATTTGCCGCCGCTTTTTGCCAGCAGGCGAACCGGGCCAATCACCATATCTTTCTGCACCGCTTTGCACATGTCGTAGATGGTCAGCGCGGCAACTGAGGCCGCCGTCAGCGCCTCCATCTCCACGCCGGTTTTGCCGGTTAAGCGGCAGAGTGACTCAATGCGCACGCGATTATGCTCCGGCTGCGCCTGAAGGTTCACTTCCACCTTGCTCAGTATCAGCGGATGGCACAGCGGAATTAAGTCCCAGGTGCGCTTGGCGGCCTGAATACCGGCAATGCGGGCGGTGGCAAAGACGTCGCCCTTATGGTGGCTGCCGTCGATAATCATCGCCAGCGTCTCCGGCAGCATAGTGACGAACGCTTCCGCGCGCGCCTCGCGCACCGTTTCGGCTTTGGCGGAAACATCCACCATATGCGCTTCACCGGCGGCGTTAATGTGGGTCAGTTGTGGCATAGCTTATTTCTTTAAATGGGGATGGAAATTACACGGACGGGTACGGGCATCCAGCTGCGGGGCGATGATGTTTTCCCACGCGGTGCGGCAGGCTTTGGTCGAACCCGGCATGGCGAAAATCAGGGTTTTGTTAGCCACCCCGGCAACGGCGCGCGACTGGAGCGTAGAGGTACCAATCTCTTCAAAGGAGAGCATGCGGAACACTTCGCCGAAGCCTTCCACCTCGCGGTCGAACAGCGGGATAAGCGCTTCGGGGGCCTGATCGCCTGCGGTAAAGCCGGTGCCGCCGGTAATCAGCACCACCTGCACCTCATCGCTGGCAATCCACTGCGAAACCTGAGCGCGAATGGCGTAGCGGTTCTCCTTCACGATCGCTTTATCGACGATGTGATGCCCCGCGTCATGAGCCGCCTCGCGCAGCCAGTGGCCGGAGGTATCATCCTCTTCGCCACGGCGGTCGGAAACGGTAAGGATAGCAATGCGTGTCGGGATAAATTCTGCGCTTACCTGACTCATCTTCTGATTCCTTCTTAAGCCTGATTACCCGCCGATGTAGGACAGGTTCTGAGTAATGCCGGTATTGCCCTGATGCAGGAAGTGGGTCTGTTTTTTATGCGTCAGCGCTTCAGAAATGCGTGCTTCAAGCGCGTCCTGCTGCGCATCGTCTTCCAGCAGATCGCGAAGGTTCACGCCGCCGTCGCCGAACAGGCAAAGGTGGAGCTTGCCAACGGAGGAGACGCGCAGGCGGTTGCAGCTGGCGCAGAAGTCTTTCTCATAGGGCATGATAAGCCCAATCTCACCTTCGTAATCCGGGTGGCAGAAGACCTGCGCCGGGCCGTCGCTGCGCTGGCGGATCTGGTGGATCCAGCCGCGCTTCAGCAGCGCGTCGCGCAGCACCATACCGGAGATGTGATGACGACGGAACAGCTCGCTGCCCTCGCCGGTTTCCATCAGCTCAATAAAGCGCAGCTGAATGGGGCGGGATTGGATCCACGCCAGGAAGGTATCGAGCTGATGATGGTTCACATCACGCATCAGCACCGTGTTGACTTTGACCTTCTCGAACCCGGCCGCAAATGCCGCGTCGATACCGTCCATGACCTGCTGAAATTTATCCTGCCCGGTAATGGCGTGGAACTGACGGGCATCCAGGCTATCGACACTGACGTTGATCGCCGTCAGCCCCGCATCGCGCCAGTTCGCCACGTCGCGCGCCATGCGGTAACCGTTGGTGGTCACCGCAATCTGGCGGATACGTTCGTTTTCACGCACGGCGGCAATGATGTCGGGGAAATCGCGGCGCAGAGAGGGTTCGCCGCCGGTCAGACGCACTTTTTCGGTGCCGAGCTCAGAGAAGGCGCGCGTGACGCGGCGCACTTCATCCACGGAGAGAAAGCCGTTATTGGTGACGCTGCCCGGTTTGTAGCCATCGGGCAGGCAGTAGGTGCAGCGGAAGTTGCACACATCGGTAATCGACAGACGTAAGTAATAAAACTTACGCGCGAAAGCATCAGTAAGTTGTGAAGCCATGTACACCTTTCCAGATCGGGAGGCACAGTCATTTCTTTCTGTACCCTGGTGGCAAATTCGCCACGGCCAGAGCGCCATATCTTTCGACACAGGCACAAGGGCTAGAGTGTATGTTTTCAATTTTGAAAACGTGGTTAGGGCGATAGTAGCGCGGAAATTCTGACGACGCCATTATCGCTTTTCGCTATATAATCACCTATATAGCGAATCGTTCCTGCTTTTTCGCTACAGAATACCTAAAAACCGCATTTTCACATTGATATACGTCATTTTGCGTCGGGTGAGGCATCGTCTTTTAGGGGTAGTTAGGTTACTGTTACGCGATCGAACGTGATAAGGAATACGTATGCGCAATCGCACTTTTGCGGATCTTGACCGAGTGGTCGCTCTTGGCGGAGGACACGGCTTAGGCCGGGTTATGTCCTCTTTGTCGTCACTCGGCTCAAGGCTGACAGGGATAGTGACCACCACCGACAACGGCGGCTCAACCGGGCGCATTCGTCGTGCCGAAGGCGGTATCGCCTGGGGAGACATGCGCAACTGCCTGAACCAGTTAATTACCGAGCCAAGCGTCGCGTCGGCGATGTTTGAGTACCGTTTTGGCGGTAATGGCGAACTTTCCGGCCATAACCTCGGAAATCTGATGTTAAAGGCGCTAGATCACCTGAGCGTTAGGCCTCTGGAAGCCATCAACTTAATCCGTAATCTGCTCAAAGTGGACGCATTCCTGATCCCCATGTCAGAACAACCGGTTGACCTGATGGCAATCGACGCCGAAGGGCATGAAGTTTACGGCGAGGTGAATATTGACCAGCTCCTCCTGCCGCCCACGGAGTTAATGACCTATCCGAGCGTACCCGCCACGCGAGAAGCGGTGGAGGCCATCGGAGAAGCGGATCTTATCCTGATCGGCCCGGGCAGTTTTTACACCAGCCTGATGCCCATTCTGCTGGTGAAAGAGCTGGCGCAGGCGCTGCGCCGCACCCCTGCCCCGATGGTTTACATCGGTAACCTGGGACGTGAGCTTAGCCCGGCGGCGGCGAGCCTGTCGCTGGCGGACAAGCTGGATTTAATGGAGCAGTACGTCGGTAAAAAAATCATCGACGGCGTCGTGGTGGGGCCGAAGGTGGATGTGTCGGATATTGGCGACCGCGTGGTGGTGCAGGAGCCGCTGGAAGCGAGTGACATTAAATATCGTCATGACCGTCACCTGCTGCGCGAGGCGCTGGAGAAGGCGATTCAGGCGCTGGGTTAGGTTCGTTTTGTGTGGCCTGATGCCCTCACCCCGGCCCTCTCCCACAGGGAGAGGGAGAAAACATTGCTTTACTCACGATGCCGCGATGAAAAGATCCCGCAGCTGATGTAGCTGGTCGCGGATCTGCGCCGCCTCTTCGAACTCCAGGTTCTGCGCGTGCTGCATCATCTGCCCTTCCAGCTCGTGGATTTTCTGCTGCAGCGCTTTCGGCGTCAGCACGACGGTATCTTCTTCCACCACTGAACGCGCCTTGCCGCGGCCTTTCGCTTTGGTTTTGGCAATGTTCTGACCCAGCGCCAGAATATCCACCACCTTCTTGTTCAGACCCTGCGGTGTGATGCCGTGCTCTTCGTTATAGCGCTGCTGTTTCTCGCGGCGGCGCTCCGTTTCGCCAATCGCTTTCGCCATCGACGGGGTGATTTTGTCCCCGTACAGAATCGCTTTACCGTTGACGTTACGCGCCGCACGGCCGATGGTCTGGATCAGGGAGCGTTCAGAACGCAGGAAGCCCTCTTTGTCCGCATCCAGAATCGCCACCAGCGAGACTTCCGGCATATCCAGACCTTCTCGCAGCAGGTTGATCCCCACCAGCACGTCAAACTCGCCCAGACGCAGGTCGCGGATAATCTCCATGCGCTCCACGGTGTCGATATCCGAGTGCAGATAACGCACCTTCTCGCCGTGCTCTTCGAGATACTCGGTGAGGTCTTCCGCCATGCGCTTGGTGAGCGTGGTCACCAGCACGCGCTCGTTGATGGCGGAACGGGCGCGGATCTCAGAGAGCAGATCGTCCACCTGCGTGGCCACCGGACGAACTTCAATAATGGGGTCGAGCAGACCCGTTGGACGCACAACCTGATCGACAACGTCTTCACCGGATTTCTCCAGCTCGTAGTTGCCCGGCGTGGCCGAGACGTAAATGGTTTGCGGCGCGAGCGCCTCAAACTCTTCAAACTTCATCGGGCGGTTATCCAGCGCCGACGGCAGGCGGAAGCCGTACTCCACCAGCGTCTCTTTACGCGCGCGGTCACCGCGGTACATCCCGCCGATCTGCGGGATCGTGACGTGGGATTCGTCGATCACCAGCAAACCGTCTGCCGGAAGGTAATCAAACAGCGTCGGCGGCGGCTCGCCCGGCCCGCGCCCGGAGAGGAAACGCGAGTAGTTTTCAATGCCGGAGCAGTAGCCCAGCTCGTTCATCATCTCAAGGTCGAACTGGGTGCGCTGGCTGAGGCGCTGCTCTTCCAGCAGCTTATTGTTCGCCAGCAGCACCTTACGGCGCTCGGCCAGCTCCACTTTGATCTCTTCCATCGCCTGCACGATACGCTCGCGCGGCGTCACGTAGTGCGTTTTCGGGTAGATGGTAAAGCGCTGGATCACCGACTCAACGTGTCCGGTCAGCGGGTCGAAGAGCGACAGGCGTTCAACCTCTTCGTCAAACAGCTCGACGCGCAGCGCCATATCGTCCGATTCCGCCGGGAAGATGTCGATCACCTCTCCGCGTACGCGGAAGGTGCCGCGCTGGAACGCCTGATCGTTACGGGCATACTGCAGCTCCGCCAGACGGCGAACGATCGCGCGCTGGTCGATGATCATCCCCTGCGTCAGGTGCAGCATCATCTTGAGATAGAGATCCGGATCGCCCAGACCGTAGATCGCGGAAACCGATGCGACGACGACCACATCGCGACGCTCCAGAAGCGCCTTGGTGGCCGACAGACGCATCTGCTCGATGTGTTCGTTCACCGACGCGTCCTTCTCGATGAAGGTGTCAGAGCTCGGTACGTAGGCTTCAGGCTGGTAGTAATCGTAGTAGGAGACGAAATACTCCACCGCATTTTCCGGGAAGAACTCTTTCATCTCGCCGTAAAGCTGTGCGGCCAGGGTTTTGTTGGGTGCCAGCACCATCGTTGGACGCTGGAGATCCGCAATCACGTTGGCGATGGTGAACGTTTTACCCGAGCCGGTTACCCCCAGCAGCGTCTGGTGCGCCAGCCCGTCTTCCAGCCCCTCTTCCAGACGACGGATCGCCTCAGGCTGATCGCCAGATGGACGGAAAGCAGAATTCAATTTGAACGGTTTACTCATGGGCGACAACCTGATGACGTTAAAAGCGGCAGGTGAGTAATTTTACTCGTTGTTGCCAGGAATGCCAGTAAAAAACACTGGATGAAAAACCAGTAGCATGTCAGGATATTTAGCATAGCGCCTGAATGATTGGTGGGATAACGGCCAAAATTTGGACTGTGACAATATAAAACACCAGTCAGGTCAGGTTATCCCCAGAACTTTTTCTTTTTTAACATTTGTCAAGCCAGGTAATGATAGTTTTGTGGCAACCGGTGACACTTTCATGACGGGAATTGCTTTTATCTAAGCAATTAAATAATAAACGATATTTTCTAAAGCCGCGTTTCGCGCCAATTTGGGCGTAAGCCGCGTCTTCTCTCGCTTATCGCGTGTTTTCTAACTCTAATGCACATGGTTATCCACAGGAATAGTGGATAACTGCTTCCAGCCCATGCAGACTGGCGCTCGGCAAATTCCCGGTTTTTCCCACGAGACGGCAGTAAAAAATTTTTATAGCTATTTTTTGATGATTAACAGTTGCGTCATTCATAACCAACCGATGGGATCTTGCTCACATTTTCATCATTTCGGGTTCTGCACCACAACTCACCACCTCCAGCACCGTCGATGTGCAATCCGTTTTTTTATAAACCGCTTTCCGGTGATTTATTCCTAAAAAAGCTATTTTTTTGAACACTTTTCGGTTTCTGGCAGGGGTTTTGCAGATTCAAACACGAGCCTCACCTACACACATTTTTAAGGAGAAAAAGATGTTGAGTCTGCGTGCTGTGAATCAGTTTTACGGAAGCCAACATACGCTATGGAACGTGAATTTGGATTTTCCGCAAGGGATGTGTACAGGCGTCGTTGGCCTGCCGGGGATGGGGAAAACCACCCTCATGAATTGCATCGCCGGGAGAGTGCCCGTTGAAAGCGGCAGCATCATCTGGCATGAGGCGGGCGCGCCGCCGCGTGATTTGCTTAACCTGCCGCCAGAGCAGCGCTCAGGACCGGGGATAGGCTATGTCCCGCAGGACAGGCGGATCTTCTCCCAGCTAACGATTGAGGAGAATCTGCATATCGCCATGCGGGCGATGGGGAAACCCAACCCGGAGGCGAAAAGTGACGTTTACGACCTGTTCCCGGCGCTCTACGCATTGCGGCAGGCCCGCGCCAATACGCTCTCTCCGGACGATCAGTATCAGCTGGCGCTGGCTAACGCGCTGGTGAACCGTCCGCACCTGCTGATCCTCGATGAACCCCTGCACGGCGCGGGACACAGCTTCGCCCAGAAGCTGGGGCAGCTGCTGGCGCGCTTAAACCGGGAGTTAGGTATGACGGTGCTTCTAGCGGAGCAGCAGCTGTCGTTTATCCGCCGCGTTGCGGACCGTTTCTGCATGCTCTATCGCGGGCGTAACGTGGCGCAGGGCCACGTTAACGAACTGGATGACGAGCTTATCGCGCACTGGATGTCGCGGGAAGCAAGACGCTGAGATCGAGATAACGCCCGGTGTCGGCATTTTCCACGCCGTCAGCAAGCCAGGGAATTTCCCCGAGGCACGGGGCGGGAAGTACGCGCCTGAGCGTCGCCAGATACTCCTGGTGTCGTTTACCCGGCGCAACCACGTCGTTGGCTATCCAGCCCGCCAGCGTCAGCCCGGCCTGCTGTACGGCCTGCGCGGTCAACATGGCGTGATTGATGCAGCCCAGCCTGACGCCGACGACCAGAATGACCGGAAGCTGCTCGGCCTGCACCCAGTCAGCAAACGTCTGCGTGTCCGAAAGCGGCGTAAACCAGCCGCCTGCGCCTTCCACCAGCACCCAGTCGGCCTGGCCTTCCAGCGTCCGTAACCCGGCTGACAGCACCGCGAAATCGATCGGACGACCTTCGTCAGCGCTGATGATGTGCGGCGAGGTCGGCTCGGCAAAGGTGTACGGATTGACCGCTGAATAGGCGAGTTCAAGCGTGCTGTTACGCTGGAGCGCCAGCGCGTCGGTGTTGCGTAACCCTTCCGCCGTCATCTCGCTTCCTGAGGCGACGGGCTTATATCCGGCGGTGTTTTTTCCGATCAGTCGTGCCGCCTGCAGCAGCGCCGAGCTGGCCACCGTTTTGCCCACTTCCGTATCCGTTCCGGTGACAAAATAACGTTCAGTCACGTTCGATAATCCCATGAAAAAGTTGATAAGAGAGCGGGAAATGTCCCCGCTGCTGCGGCCAGGCCAGCTCCAGACGCTGCAGCTGGCCCCGGGTCAGCGGTTTTTTCTCCCGCCCGGCGTGCAGGTGCGTGGCCCCGATGCCCTTCAGCGAGCGCATGGCGCTGAGCGCATCGCTAAAATTGAGGGTGATGGTCTGCACCGTGCTGCGGTAGCGCCAGCCTGCCAGCGCCTGCGTCACCTGATCATGCGATAAAAAGCGGTTTGCGTGCGGCTGCTCATCCACCGCTTTCCACGCCTGATTTAGCTCCGGCAGCGAACTTTCCAGCAGGGTGGTAAAGGCCACCTTTCCGCCCGGTCGCGCCACGCGATAAAGCTCGCGTAAGGCCTGCGGCAGGCTGCTGCACCACTGGACCGCCAGATGACTCCAGACCAGATCGAACTGCGCATCCGCCAGCGGGATCGCCTCGATATCGGCCAGCAGATAGCGATCCGCTGCCTGCCGCTGACGCGCCTCGTCGAGCATCTGGTCTGAGAGGTCGATAGCCGTGACCTGGCTTCCCGCCCCGCGCCAGTAGCGGCTGTTGCTGCCGGGACCACAGCCGGCGTCCAGCACCTGCGAAAAGCGGTTCTCGCCAAGCGCGGCCAGAAGCCCCTGCGCGCTCTGACGCTGCAGTTCGTCGTGCTGCGAATAGCTCTGCGCGGCCCGACCAAATGCCGCCGCAACGGCCTGTTTATTCACCGGCAACATGGAGCGCCTCCAGCAGCGTCTGGATATCCCGTGCTTCATGCGCCGCCGTCAGGGTTAAACGCAGCCGCGCGGTACCCGGCGGGACCGTTGGCGGGCGAATGGCGGTCACCCACATGCCGCGCTCGCGCAGCGCCTGTGCCAGCGCCAGCGCGCGGCCGTTTTCGCCGACAATCACCGGCTGGATGGCGCTCTGCGAATCGGGACTGTGGAAGGGCAGCGCCGCTAGCCCCTGGCGGAAGCGGGAGATATGCTCTGCCAGCCGCTGGCGACGTTCATCCCCTTCTGCGCTGCGGATCACCGCCAGCGACGCAGACAGCGCCACGGCCTGCGCCGGGGGCATGCTGGTGCTGTAGATCAGGTGTCGGGCAAACTGCAGCAGATAGTCGGCGACGGACTCGCTGCACAGCACGGCGGCGCCGCTGACGCCAAAGCCTTTGCCGAAGGTGACAATCAGCAGTTCCGGCTTCACGTTTTGCTGATGCGCGCTGCCGCGGCCTTCGTCGCCCATCACGCCAATACCGTGGGCATCGTCTACCAGCAGCCAGGCGTTTTGCCGCTTTGCGGCCTCGTGCAGCGCAGCAAGCGGCGCGCTGTCGCCGTCCATGCTGAACACCCCTTCCGTGACAGCCAGCTGCTGTCCGTCGCAGGGTTTATCCAGCAGCGCAGCAAGCTGCCCCGCATCGTTATGGGCAAAGCGGCGCAGCTGCGCCGGACTTAAATTTGCCGCCTCCAGCAGCGAGGCGTGGCTTAAGCGGTCAGCGACAATGCGGTCCTCTTTTTCCATCAGGGCGGTAATGACCGCCTGATTGGCGGCAAAGCCGGAGATAAACAGCAGCGCGCGCGGGTAGCCGAGCCAGTCGGCAAGCGCTTCTTCCAGCGCCTGATGCGCCGTGGTGTATCCGCTGACGTGTCCCGAACCGCCGCTGCCCACGCCAAACCGCTCCGCACCCTGCTGCCAGGCGCGGACGATGGCCGGATGCTGGCTCAGCCCGAGATAGTCGTTGCTGGAGAAATTACAAAACTGCCGCCCCTCGCGGGTAAGAAAACGGCCCGCGCCGTTTTCCACCACCCTGCGAACGCGAAACGCCTCTGCCGCCCGGCGTTCGTCCAGCGCGGTATTAATGCGTGCCTGCCAGGTCATACGGCTGCCGCGTTGTAGAACTGGTCGGTGTCGGCGTTGAAAATCTGCTGCTCCAGCTGCTGCTGTTGCTCGTTATCGCCCGTCAGCACCTCGGTCTGATGCGGGTTAAGCCCCAGCTTGCGGAACAGCTGAACGTCTTTGTCCTCTTCCGGGTTCGGCGTGGTCAGCAGCTTGCAGCCGTAGAAGATGGAGTTGGCTCCGGCCATAAAGCACATGGCCTGGGTCTGCTCATTCATCTGCTCGCGACCGGCGGAGAGGCGCACGAAAGAGGTCGGCATCATGATGCGCGCCACCGCGATGGTGCGAATAAAATCAAACGCATCCACGTCGTCGTTATCCGCCAGCGGTGTGCCCTTGACCTTCACCAGCATGTTGATCGGCACGCTTTCCGGCGGGGTCGGCAGGTTTGCCAGCTGCAGCAGCAGGCCCGCGCGGTCTTTCACCGTCTCACCTAAGCCGACAATACCGCCCGAGCAGACCTTGATCCCCGCGTCACGCACCTTATCCAGCGTGTCCAGACGCTCCTGATAGGTACGCGTGGTGATGATGTTGCCGTAAAACTCCGGCGAGGTGTCGAGGTTGTGGTTGTAGTAGTCCAGCCCCGCCGCGGAGAGGCGCTGCGCCTGCTCGTCGTTCAGCGTGCCGAGCGTCATACAGGCTTCGAGGCCCATCTCCTTCACGCCCTTCACCATCTGCTCCAGATACGGCATGTCGCGGTCGTGCGGGTTCTTCCACGCCGCGCCCATGCAGAAGCGGGTCGAGCCGGCGTTTTTCGCCTTGCGCGCCGAGTCGAGCACCTGCTCCACTTCCATCAGCCGTTCGGATTCGAGACCGGTTTTGTAGCGCGCGCTCTGCGGGCAATATTTGCAGTCTTCAGGACAGGCGCCGGTTTTGATCGACAGCAGCGTGCTGACCTGAACATGGCGGGGATCGAAGTGCTGACGATGTACCTGTTGGGCTTCGAACATCAGCTCAAGGAAAGGTTTGTTGAATAATTCAGTAACTTGCGACATCGTCCAGCGTGCGTGGTGAGCCATCGGGCTTCTCCAAAGGGTTTTGTTAATTTTCGGTTCGGTTTATACTCGTAAACCTAAAACTTTTCAAAATGGTTTACAAGTCGATTATGACCCAGGACGATCTCGCCTTCGACAAGCAGCATATCTGGCATCCTTACACCTCCACCACTCGCCCCCTTCCCGTCTATCCGGTGGCCTCGGCCCACGGCTGCGAGCTGCACCTCGCCAGCGGCGAACAGCTCGTTGACGGGATGTCTTCGTGGTGGGCGGCCATTCACGGGTACAACCACCCGCGCCTGAATGCGGCGATGAAGGCGCAGATTGACCAGATGTCGCACGTGATGTTTGGCGGAATCACCCATCAGCCCGCGGTGGATTTATGCCGTCGTCTGGTGGCGATGACGCCCGACTCGCTGGAGTGCGTGTTCCTGGCCGATTCCGGCTCCGTGGCGGTGGAAGTGGCGATGAAAATGGCGCTGCAGTACTGGCACGCGAAGGGCGAAACGCGCCAGCGGTTCCTCACCTTCCGCAACGGCTATCACGGGGATACCTTCGGGGCGATGTCGGTGTGCGATCCGGACAACTCGATGCACAGCCTGTGGAAAGGCTATCTGCCGGAAAACCTGTTCGCCCCTGCCCCGCAGAGCCGTTTCGACGGCGAGTGGAACGAGATGGACATGGTCGGCTTCGCGCGGCTGATGGCGGCGCACCGCCATGAAATCGCCGCCGTGATCCTGGAGCCGATTGTGCAGGGCGCAGGCGGAATGCGGATGTATCATCCGGAATGGCTGAGGCGTATTCGCAAGATGTGCGACCGCGAGGGCATTCTGCTGATTGCCGATGAGATCGCCACCGGCTTTGGCCGCACCGGCAGGCTGTTTGCCTGCGAGCATGCGGGCATTGCGCCGGATATTCTGTGTCTGGGTAAAGCGCTGACCGGCGGCACCATGACGCTCTCCGCCACGCTCACGACCCGTCACGTTGCCGACACCATCAGCGACGGCGAGGCGGGCTGCTTTATGCACGGCCCGACGTTTATGGGCAACCCGCTGGCCTGCGCCGTCGCAAGCGAAAGCCTGGCCATTCTGGAGAGCGGCGAGTGGCAGACGCAGGTTGCGGCGATTGAGGCGCAGCTGAAAGACGAGCTGAGCGCCGCCACGGGCGCGAATTTCGTGGCGGACGTGCGCGTGCTGGGTGCCATCGGCGTGATTGAAACCCCCCATCCGGTGAATATGGCGGCGCTGCAGCGCTTCTTCGTTGAGCAGGGCGTCTGGGTGCGGCCTTTCGGCAAGCTTATCTACCTGATGCCGCCGTACAGCATTACGCCGGAGCAGCTGCGTAAATTAACCGACGCGGTTGTAACAGCCGTTAACATTCCCGCGCATTTCACGATGTAACCCTATGCATTACACTTGCTGAACGAGCGATCAACGAGGGTAAACCGTATGAAAATCATCAGTAAAGATCTGCGCGACGGTGAAAAACTGCCGGAACGTCACGTATTCAACGGCATGGGGTATCAGGGAGACAATATCTCCCCGCACCTGGCGTGGGACGAGGTTCCGGCCGGAACCAAAAGCTTTGTCGTGACCTGCTACGACCCGGATGCGCCTACCGGCTCCGGCTGGTGGCACTGGATTGTGGCGAACCTGCCTGCCGACACGCGCGTGCTGCCACAGGGTTCCGGTTCAGACCTGGTTGCCCTGCCTGAAGGCGCCATTCAGACGCGCACCGACTTTGGTAAAGCGGGCTACGGCGGCGCGGCGCCGCCAAAAGGGGAAACCCACCGCTATATCTTCACGGTGCACGCGCTGGATGTGGAGAAGATTGAGGTCGATGAAGGGGCGAGCGGCGCGATGGTCGGGTTTAACGTGCATTTCCATTCGCTGGGGAACGCGTCGATTACGGCGATGTATTCATAATCGTGCGGGCTGATGCCCTCACCCCGGCCCTCTCCCACAGGGAGAGGGAGAAAACCTGGCAATTCCCTCTCCCTGTGGGAGAGGGTTAGGGTGAGGGTAAAAATCACAGCACCGAAGGTAACAGTCCCACCAGCCGCCCCTCTTCCAGGAGCTGCATCGCCTGGCGCATAAAAAAAGCCGGGTGGCGGCTTCGCCTTACCCGGCCTGCATTTCACACCAGTAGGCCCGGTAAGCGCAGCGCCACCGGGCAAAAAATCACAGCACCGAAGATAACAGCCACACCAGCCGCCCTTCTTCCAGAAGCTGCATCGCCTGGCGCATAAAAAAAGCCGGGTGGCGGCTTCGCCTTACCCGGCCTACATTTTGCACGCGTAGGCCCGGTAAGCGCAGCGCCACCGGGCGTTATTCACAGCACCGAAGGCAACAACCCTACCAGCCGCCCCTCTTCCAGGAGCTGCATCGCCTTATCAATATCCGGTGCAAAGAAGCGGTCATCATCGTAGTGCGATACGTGCTCGCGCAGTACATGACGCGCCTGCTCCAGCAGCGGGCTGGATTTTAGCCCTTCTCGCAGATCGATACCCTGACTTGCCGCCAGCCACTCCACCGCCAGCACGCCGCGGGTGTTGGAGGCCATTTCCCAGAGGCGACGCCCGGCAGCCGGCGCCATCGAAACGTGATCTTCCTGGTTCGCTGACGTTGGCAGGCTGTCCACACTGTGCGGGTGCGACAGGGCTTTGTTCTCGCTCGCCAGCGCCGCCGCGGTCACCTGGGCAATCATAAAGCCCGAGTTGACCCCGCCGTTACGCACCAGGAACGGCGGCAGCTGGGACATATGTTTATCCATCATCAGCGCGATGCGGCGCTCGGACAAGGCGCCGACTTCGGCAATCGCCAGGGCGATATTATCCGCCGCCATTGCCACCGACTCGGCGTGGAAGTTGCCCCCGGAGACCACCTCGTTTTCCTGGGCGAACACCAGCGGGTTATCGGACACCGCGTTGGCCTCCACCAGCAGCACCTCTGCCGCCTGGCGCAGCTGCGTCAGGCACGCGCCCATCACCTGCGGCTGGCAGCGCAGGGAATACGGATCCTGAACCTTCTCGCAGTTATGGTGTGAATCGGCAATTTCGCTGGTGTCGGTAAGCACGTGACGGTACATCGCGGCGGCATCAATCTGCCCGCGCTGACCGCGCACCTCGTGGATGCGGGCATCGAACGGGCGACGCGAGCCCAGCACGGCTTCGGTAGTCAGCGCACCGCACACCACCGCCGAGGCAAACAGCTCTTCCGCTTCAAACAGGCCGCGCAGCGCGAAAGCGGTCGATGCCTGCGTGCCGTTCAGCAGCGCCAGCCCCTCTTTCGCCGCCAGGGTGATCGGGTTTAACCCGGCTTTTTTCAGCGCCTCTTTCGCAGGAAGCCACTCGCCCTGCCAGCGCGCTTTGCCTTCGCCCAGCAGCAGCAGCGACATGTGCGCCAGCGGCGCAAGATCGCCGGATGCGCCGACGGAACCTTTCGCCGGGATCCACGGATAGACTTCCGCATTGACCAGCGCCATCAGCGCCTGAATCACGCTCAGGCGAATGCCGGAGAAGCCGCGGGCCAGGCTGTTGATTTTGAGCACCATCATCAGACGGACAATCTCATCATCCAGCGGCTGACCCACGCCCGCCGCATGTGACAGCACCAGCGAACGCTGTAAGTTTTCCAGATCGTGTGTCGCGATGCGGGTCTGCGCCAGCAGGCCAAATCCGGTGTTAATCCCGTAGGCGGTGCGCCCTTCGGCAACGATGGCTTCGACGCAGGCGACGCTGTCGTTAATGGCGGCGTGGGCGCTTTCATCCAGCGACAGGGTGACCGGCTTGCGCCAGACGTTACGCAGCTGTTTGAGCGTCAGCGAGCCGGGAGTGAGTGTTAACGCGTTCATTAATGCTTTCCTTGTGTGGCAGGGATCATCGGCAGGTTAAGCCCCTGCTCTTTGGCACAGTCAATGGCAATCTCATAACCCGCATCCGCGTGACGCATCACGCCGGTTGCCGGGTCGTTGTGCAGTACGCGAGCGATACGCGCGGCGGCTTCATCGGTTCCGTCGCAGACGATGACCATCCCGGAATGCTGGGAGAAGCCCATCCCCACGCCGCCGCCGTGGTGCAGCGATACCCAGGTCGCACCGCTGGCGGTATTCAGCAGAGCGTTCAGCAATGGCCAGTCGGAGACCGCATCCGAGCCGTCGCGCATGGCTTCGGTTTCGCGGTTCGGGCTGGCGACGGAGCCGGAGTCCAGGTGGTCGCGGCCGATGACGATCGGCGCGGAAACCTCACCGCTGCGCACCATTTCGTTGAAGGCGAGGCCGAGTTTTTGACGCCACTCCAGCCCTACCCAGCAGATACGCGCCGGCAGGCCCTGGAAGTTAATGCGCTCGCGGGCCATGTCCAGCCAGCGATGCAGGTGTTCGTCATCGGCGACGATCTCCTTCACTTTGGCGTCGGTTTTGTAGATATCCTCCGGGTCACCGGACAGGGCAACCCAGCGGAACGGACCGATACCGCGGCAGAACAGCGGGCGAATATAGGCAGGAACGAAGCCCGGGAAGTCGAACGCGTTATTCACGCCCATCTCTTTCGCCATCTGGCGGATGTTGTTGCCGTAGTCAAAGGTCGGAATGCCCGTCTGGCTAAAGGCCAGCATGGCGGAGACGTGCTCGGCCATGGAGCGTTTCGCAGCAAGTACCGTGCCTTCCGGGTCGGTTTCCGCTTTTTGCTGATATTCTTCCCACGTCCAGCCTTTTGGCAGGTAACCGTGCAGTGGGTCATGGGCGCTGGTCTGGTCGGTGACCAGATCCGGACGCACGCCGCGGGCGACGAGCTGCGGGAGAATGTCAGCCGCGTTGCCGCACAGGGCAATCGACACCGCTTTGCCTTCGGAGGTGTATTTTTTGATGCGCGCCAGCGCATCGTCCAGATCGGTTGCCTGCTCATCGACGTAGCGGGTGCGCAGACGGAAATCAATGCGGCTCTGCTGGCACTCAATGTTGAGCGAGCACGCGCCGGCAAGCGTGGCGGCCAGCGGCTGCGCGCCGCCCATGCCGCCAAGACCCGCAGTCAATACCCAACGGCCTTTCAGCGAGCCGTTATAGTGCTGGCGGCCGGCTTCCACGAAGGTTTCGTAGGTGCCCTGCACAATCCCCTGGCTGCCGATGTAGATCCAGCTACCCGCGGTCATCTGGCCGTACATCGCCAGCCCTTTCGCGTCCAGTTCGTTGAAGTGTTCCCACGTGGCCCAGTGCGGCACGAGGTTAGAGTTGGCGATCAGCACGCGCGGCGCGTTTTTGTGCGTTTTGAACACGCCCACCGGCTTGCCTGACTGCACCAGCAGGGTTTCGTCGTGTTCGAGTTCGGTCAGGGATTTTACAATTGCGTCATAGCATTCCCAGTTGCGCGCGGCGCGGCCTATGCCGCCGTAGACCACCAGCTCGTGGGGGTTTTCCGCCACCTCAGGGTCGAGGTTGTTCATCAACATGCGCAGCGGGGCTTCGGTGAGCCAGCTTTTGGCGGTAAGCGTGGTGCCGCGCGCGGCGCGGACGTCCTGCTGGCGGTATTTACCTGACGACATTGTGTGCTCCTCATAGGGGACAGATGATGCATTTAGATATACTTGTATAGACAAGCACACACAAGGTCAGATTTAACAAAAAAGATACAATTTTGTTATATTGCGTTAGCGATCACGCTTATAAAACTTATGACATGAAGTGGCCCTGCAGCCGGTAGCGATTCCCCGGGAAAAGCAGCCGGGCATGCGACACAATGTGCGACGAGGACCAGGTTCGACGGCGGATCAGCAGGCACGGATCGTGCTCTTTAATGCGTAGCCTTTCACACTCCTGCGGCGTGGCGCGCACGGCCTCCACAATGTGCTCCCCTTCCGTCAGCGGTGCGACGAGCGAGAGATAGGCGTGCGGCGTGGTCTGGGTGTAATCCTGGTTCAGATAGTCCGGTATCCGCTCAGCGTTCACGCAGCGATCTTCAATCTGCACCGGAATGTCGTTTTCGAAATGCACCATCACGGAGTGGAAAATGCGGCTGCCTTCCTTGACGTTAAGCTCTGTGGCCTGCTCGGCGCTGGCCTGGGTCTCTTCGAGCACCAGCACCTCACAGCGGTGCTGATGACTACGCGCGGCTATCTCGTCCGCAATGCTGCGGATTTCAAACAGGGCCGACTGTCCTTTCGGTTCCGCCACAAACGTCCCCACGCCCTGCAGGCGCACCAGAAGCCCTTCGTCAGTCAGCTCGCGCAGCGCCCGGTTGACGGTCATCCGGCTAAAACCAAACTGCGCCACCAGCTCGGCCTCCGAGGGAATGCGATCGTGCGGGCGCCAGACGCCGGTAGCGATTTTTTCGCTAATTGCCTGCTTCACCTTTTCGTAGAAAGGCGCGGGAGGGCTCGACTGCGGCAGAGGTGAGCGTGAAAACATCGTGACTCCTTGAATAGTATTATGCCCACCAGTGAGCAATTTGCCAGGCCAGGCGGGCGGCAAGCTTAGCGCCCTGTCCGTCCCGATCGTACTGCGGGTTAAACTCTACCAGATCGGCGGCCTGTAGCTTACCGCTGCGGCAGATTTGTTCGATAACCGGGAGAAGATCCAGCGCCGGTATGCCTAACGCGGCCGGTGCGGACACGGCAGGCATTTCGCTGGCGGGCAGGACGTCCAGGTCGATTGTCAGATAGATACGATCGGCCTGCGCCAGCACCCTTTCCAGGGCGGATAGCGCATCGCGCCTGAAATGGAGATCTTCCACCAGCGTGACGTTCAGGCGTTCGGCCTCATCCCACAGCGCCAGCGTGTTCGCCGCCCGGCTCACGCCAAGGCAGGCGTAGTGAAATTCCCGCCCGCGCTCATCGCAGTAGCGCGCCAGCTGGCGAAACGGGGTGCCGGACGTGGCATGATCGGCCTTGCGCAGATCGAGATGGGCATCAAGGTTGATAATGACAACCCGCTCGTTCGGGAAGGCGTCCAGCACGCCGCGACCGTGCGCCCAGGCGGTTTCGTGCCCGCCGCCAAACACCAGCGTCCGCATCCCGGACTGCTGGTAGGCCGTGACGGCATCGCTTAACGCCTGCTGCGCCGCTTCCAGCTCGTCGCCTTCAACGTACACCGAGCCCATATCCGCCAGCCGTTCGTGCCCCTGATGGCTTGCCATATTTGCCAGCGCTTTTCGCAGCATATCCGGTGCCTGCACGGCGCCGGGCCTGCCCTGATTGCGTTTTACCCCTTCATCACATTCAAAACCTATCAGCGCGATGCCGGATGAAAGCGGCGTGAACTGTCCCTGCTGCTTTATCGTCTGGAAAATGCGCTTTGCACTGCTGGCCTCGGCGCTGTCGTCGCGCCCCTGCCAGACCGTTTCGGCTACCGGCCGCCATAACTTCATACTGCCTCCCCACGGAAAATACGTTGATACAGCGGATTGCGTCCCGGCTCGTAGACCATCTCAACCGGATGGCGAGCATCCCAGACGATAAAATCAGCGACAAACCCTGCCCGCAGCTGTCCGTGGGTTGCGCCACGGCCCAGCGCCTGCGCGGCATGCCGCGTGACGCCGGCCCAGGCTTCTTCAGGGGTCAAGCCAAACTGGACGCAGGCCATGTTCATCGCCAGGTGCAGGCTGGCAAACGGGCTGGTGCCGGGGTTATAGTCGGTCGCGACGGCCATCGGAACACCGCGTTTTCTGAGCTGTTCAACAGGCGGACGCTGGCGCTCCTGAAGAAAATAGAACGCGCCCGGCAACAGGACGGCAACCGTGCCGCTTTCCGCCATCGCCTGAACGCCTGCGTCGTCGAGATACTCAATATGATCGGCTGAAAGGCCCTTATACTGGCTGACCAGCGCCGCGCCGCCCTGATTCGACAGCTGTTCGACGTGCCCTTTCACCGGAATACCGAGCGCGGTGGCAGCCTGGAAGAGGCGCTCGGTTTGCGACGGGGTGAAGCCGACGTTTTCACAAAACACGTCTACTGCTTCATATAGCTCTTTCTGCCACAGCGTGGGCAATATCTGCTCGCAGACCAGCGTGAGGTACGCATCGGGATCCTGCCGGTATTCCGGCGGAACCGCATGCGCGGCCAGCAGCGTTGGGCTGATATCGATCGGATTATTGAGGCTCAGCTGGTGCGCGACCTGCAGCATCTTCTCTTCGGCCTCGGGGTTTAGACCGTATCCCGACTTGATTTCAACCGTAGTGACGCCTTCATTCATAAGACGCTGAAGCCGCTGCTGCGCCAGCTTAAGCAGGGTTTCGGGCGAGCTGCTGCGCGTCGCCGTCACGGTAGCGTTAATCCCGCCCCCCTGGGCGCTGATGGTTTGATAAGAGACGCCGTTCAGACGCTGCTCCCACTCCGCCGCGCGATCCCCGCCAAACACCAGGTGGGTATGGCAGTCAATCAGGCCAGGCGTGACCAGACGTCCCTGAAGATCGACACAGTGTCGGTGTCCGGAAGGAATGTCAGATTCAGAGATCACGGCCAGAATAGTGTGGCCGCGCACGACCAGGGCGTGTTGCTCTTTCAATCCGTAAGGCTCAGGTAAGTCCGGCGCCATCGTAGCCAGTCGCGCATTTCGCCATATTACATCGTCGGGATGAATCTGCTGCATGAGGCATTCCACTTGTCTTAGGTTGTATAGACATTTATTTGCATCCACCGTCTACTGTCAACCGCCTTGACTGAAAATGTTATTTATTTGTGATCACTTACCTGCCGCTCCGGGGCTAAAAATGCAACTTTTACCCTTTTTATCTTCCCGTTTCGCTCAACTTAGTATAAAAAAGCAGGCTATTTCGTCTATCCCGTTTAAGACTTGCATACCCAGGAGCTCTACCTTGAACATTTCCAGGATTTCCCGTCTGGCGTTAGCACTCGCCTTTGGCGTGACCTTATCCGCATGCAGTTCAACACCACCGGATCAGCGTCCTTCTGAGCAGGTTGCGCCCGGTACCGCCTCCCGCCCGATTTTGTCCGCTGATGAAGCGAAGAACTTCGATCGTGCGCACTACTTCTCGGCGATGGATCCTAACGCTGCGCCGTGGACACCGTCTTCTATTAACCTGCCTAAACAGCCTGACTTCGTGGTTGGCCCGGCGGGTGCGCAGGGCGTAACGCATACCTCTATTCAGGCTGCGGTTGATGCTGCCATCACTAAGCACAGCGCGTCTCGCCAGTACATCGCGATCCTGCCAGGTGAATATGAAGGCACCGTGTATGTTCCGGCGGCCCCTGGCAGCATTACGCTTTACGGTCTGGGCGAAAAAGCGATCGACGTAAAAATTGGCCTGGCGATTGATTCCGAAATCGACAGCAACACCTGGCGTCACCTGGTGAACCCGGCCGGTAAATATATGCCGGGTAAACCGGCGTGGTACATGTTTGATAACTGCCAGAGCAAGCGTTCCGCCACCATTGGCGTGATGTGCTCGGCGGTATTCTGGTCTCAGAATAACGGTCTGCAGCTGCAGAACCTGACCATTCAGAATACCCTGGGCGACAGCGTTGATGCCGGCAGCCACCAGGCCGTTGCGCTGCGTAGCGATGGCGATCAGGTGCAGATTAACAACGTTAACATTCTGGGCCGTCAGAACACCTTCTTCGTGACCAACAGCGGCGTGCAGAACACCCTGCAGAATAACCGCCTGACCCGTACCCTGGTGACCAACAGCTACGTTGAAGGTGACGTGGATCTGGTGTCCGGCCGCGGCGCGGTGGTGTTTGATAATACCGATTTCCGCGTGGTGAACTCACGTACTCAGCAGGAAGGTTACGTGTTTGCTCCAGCAACCCAGTCTAACCTCTTCTACGGCTTCCTGGCCGTGAACAGCCGCTTTAACGCTGCCGGTGACGGCGTGGCGCAGCTGGGACGCTCCCTTGACGTCGACTCTGCGACCAACGGCCAGGTCGTGATCCGCGACAGCGTGATCAACGAAGGCTTTAACATGGCGAAGCCGTGGGCTGATGCCGCGATCTCCAAACGTCCATTCTCCGGCAACACCGGCGCGGTGGATGATAAAGGGAACGTGCAGCGCAATCTGAACGACGCTAACTTCAACCGCATGTGGGAATACAACAACCGCGGTCTGGGTAGTAAAGTGGTTGCTGAGCCGAAGCAGTAAGCTGTTTTGCCGGGTGGCGGCTTCGCCTTACCCGGTCTACAAAGATAAAAAAACCTCGCATTCGCGAGGTTTTTTGTTTTTAGCCGCTTAGTGAGCGTTTACCACGACCCACATTGGCCCCTGGCCTACGGCATAACGCCCTTTCTCTTCCAGCAGCCCCTGCTCGCCTTTAATTTCATACAGCGCGATGTGGTGGGATTTCTGCCCCGCCGCAATGAGGTATTTACCGCTGTGATCGATATTAAAGCCGCGCGGCTGGGTTTCCGTTGGCTGGAACCCTTCAATCGCCAGCACGCTGCCGTCTTCAGAGACGCTAAAGACGGTAATCAGGCTGGAGGTACGGTCGCAGGCGTACAGATGGCGGCCATTTGGCGTAATGTGGATATCCGCCGCCCAGCGGGTGTCGGAGAAGTCGGACGGCATCATGTCGAGTGTTTGCACGCACTCGATCTGACCGTTAGGATCTTTCAGCTCCCAGACGTCCACAGAGCTGTTCAGTTCATTAACCACGTAGGCGTACTGCTGGTTCGGATGGAAGACCATATGGCGCGGACCCGCGCCTTCAACGGTAGTCACTTCGGCAGGATGCTGCGCCACCAGGTGACCATCGTCGCTCAGGGTGAACAGGCAGATGCGATCCTGCTTCAGCGCAGGCACCCACAGCGTGCGGTTATCCGGCGTGATATTCGCCGAGTGGCAGCCTTCAAGCCCTTCCACCACCTCGACGGTTTCGACCGGAATACCATCTTCCAGACGCGTTACGCTGACGCAGCCCGCGTTATAAGAGCCGCTGAAGACAAAGTTGCCTTTACGATCGGTCGAGATATGGGTTGGGCTGCCCGGCAGTGGTGCTTCGGCAGTGTACGTCAGCGCGCCATCGTCCGGAGAAATGCGATAGGCCAGCACGCGGAACTCCGGGCGCACACCCACGTACAAGAAACGTTTATCCGGGCTGATGACCATCGGTTGCACCTGGCCTGGCACATCAACAACCTGAACCAGCGTGAGTGTCCCTTCGGTATTTAAACGCCAGACGTGGATCTGCTGGCTTTCAGGACTGGCGGTATAAACGGTTTGTTTCATGAATATTCACTCCTCACTGCGCATGAAAGTAGTTAACTTTTGACGGTGAATGCTGAATTGTCGACAGGAGTTTTGAAGCGTTCGCCTCTCGGTGTACCATCCCATCAAAACGTAAATTCAATATTAACCCGGGAAAACAGATGACCTCGCGTGTGATTGCTCTGGATTTAGACGGTACCTTACTGACGCCGCAAAAAACCCTTCTCCCCTCCTCCCTTAAGGCGCTAAAACGCGCGCAGGAAGTGGGATATCAACTCCTTATCGTAACGGGTCGACATCACGTTGCCATTCACCCTTTTTATCAGGCACTGGCGTTAGATACACCTGCAATTTGTTGTAATGGCACTTATTTGTATGATTATCAGGCAAAAAAGGTTTTAGAATCCGACCCGCTGCCGGTTCCCCAGGCACTGCAGCTGATCGATCTGCTGGATGAGCATGCCGTTCACGGCCTGATGTACGTGGATAACGCGATGGTGTACGAGCGCCCTACTGGCCACGTGGTGCGCACCAGCAACTGGGCGCTGTCCCTGCCTGAAGCGCAGCGTCCGGTCTTTACCCAGGTTTCCTCCCTGCGTCAGGCAGCCCAGGACGTTGAGGCTATCTGGAAATTCGCCCTGACCGATGAAGACACCACCAAACTGAATACCTTCGCAAAACACGTGGAGCAGACGCTGGGTCTGGAGTGCGAATGGTCCTGGCATGACCAGGTGGACATTGCCCGCAAAGGCAACAGCAAAGGCAAGCGCCTGACGCAGTATGTGGAAGCAAAAGGCTGGTCGATGCGTGACGTGATCGCCTTCGGCGACAACTACAACGATATCAGCATGCTGGAAGCCGCCGGTACCGGCGTGGCGATGGGCAATGCCGATGATGCGGTCAAAGCCCGCGCCAACGTGGTGATTGGCGACAACACCACCGACAGCATCGCGCAGTACATTTACACCCACCTGCTGTAATCAGGCGGTGATCGAGACGCTCTTAATTTGCGCGTAAAGCCACAGGCCGGGTTTGATCCCTAACTCATCCCTCGCCCACGGGCTGATGCGCGCCCAGAGCGTCCTGCTGCCGACTTCAAGCTTCACTTCCACCTGCCCGTTATCATCAAAACACTCCGCGACTTTGGCGCGCAGAATATTTCGAATACTGGTTTGCAGCGGCGGCTGCAGCACCAGCGAGACGTCCGACGCCTGGATGCGAATCCGCAGCGCGGACTGCAACGGTTTGTCGATCTTATTGACCCACAGATGCTGGTCGCCCAGCGCCAGGGCGGTCATTGCGTAGTGTGGATGGTGTTCCAGAACGCTCACTTTCAGGATGCTGCTCTGCTGTTCCCGGGGTAACCACGGGTGCATTACGCTGCTGCCCCACACCTCTTCCAGGTTGCCGAAGGCCTTAACGCTGCCCTCTTCCAGCACCAGCACCTTGTCGGCCAGATGGAGGATCTCATCCAGCGAATGGCTGACGTAGAGCATCGGAATATTAATTTCGCGCGTCAGGCGCTGTAGATAAGGCAGAAGTTCGCGTTTACGCGGAATATCGAGCGAGGCCAGCGGTTCGTCGAGCAGCAGCAGTTCGGGGGCTGTCAGCAACGCGCGGCCAATGGCCACACGCTGTTTTTCTCCGCCGGAGAGCGAGGAGGGCAGCCTGTCGAGCAGAGGCTCAATGCCTAAAAGCGTCACCAGCTTATCAAACTGCCCGGCCATGCTTTTCGCCATGCCGTAACGCAGGTTGCCGCGCACGCTGTAGTGCGGGAACAGGCGCGCGTCCTGGAAAACATAGCCGATGCGGCGCTTATCCGGCGAGAGGTAAACCTTATTCTCCACGTCATTCAGGACGCGGTCATTCAGGACAATACGGCCAGACTGCGGGCGGGTCAGGCCGCTGATGGCATTAATCAGCGACGTTTTTCCCGCCCCCGACACGCCAAAGATAGCGGTGATACCGCTGGCCGGCAGCGTTTCGTTAAGCGTCAGGGTATGGTTTCCCAGCGTCTGGGTAAAATGGAGTTCCAGCATGCTTATTTCCCCATCCGCTCGCGGCTGATCCGCGCCAGCCATTCAGACACCATTAGCGATGCCAGCGCCAGCACAATTGAAATAATACACAGCCGCGCCGCCGCGCCTTCACCGCCCGGCGTTTGAATCAGGGTATACATTGCCGACGGGATGGTTCGCGTCTCGCCGGGGATGTTCGACACAAACGTGATCGTCGCGCCAAACTCGCCCAGCGAGCGGGCAAAGGCCAGTACCGTACCAACAATAATGCCGGGTAGCGTCAGGGGTAGCGTGATGGTGAAAAAGACGCGCCAGCGCCCTGCGCCCAGCGTGCGGGCCGCCTGTTCGAGCTTCATGTCCACGCCTTCCAGCGCGAGGCGTATCGCCCTCACCATCAGCGGGAATGACATCACCGCCGCCGCCAGTACCGCACCGCGCCAGCTAAACGCAAACGTCAGCCCAAACCAGTCGTAGAGCTTCTCGCCGATAAAACCGCGTCGCCCCATCGAAATCAGCAGCAGGTAACCGACCACCACGGGCGGCAAAACGAGCGGAAGATGAAGCACGCTGTCGAGCAGCGTTTTGCCGGGAAACTGACAGCGAACCAGTAGCCAGGCAAAGAAGATCCCAAAGGGCAAGCTCAGCGCAACCGCCAGGGAAGAGACTTTTAGGCTCAGCAGAACAGCCTGCCATTCAGGATCGGTCAATATCATCAGTGAGTCGTGAATCCATAACGTTTAAAGATTGCGGACGCCTCCGGCCCTTTCAGGTAATCGCGGAAGGCCGTCACGGCCGCATTTTTATGTCCATCAACAATCGCAACAGGATATTCCACTTTCTTGTGGGAGTCTTCCGGGAACGTTGCGACCACTTTTACACCTTTACTGGCAACGGCATCAGAGCCATACACAATGCCCAGCGGGGCTTCATTGCGTTCTACCAGCGCCAGAGCGCCGCGCACGTCTTCCGCCGGGGCCAGCTTCGGTGACAATGTCTCCCATGCGCCCAGCTTTTGCAGCGCTTCTTTGGCATAAATCCCGGCCGGAACGTGCTCCGGGTCGCCCACCGCCAGACGGCCACCGTTCAGCAGGCTCGTCCAGTTGGTCTGTTTGTTGATGGTGATGTCCGCCTGCGCGCTGGCTTTTGGCGCCACGACAACCAGGCTATTCCCCAGCAGCGTTTCGCGGGTTGTGGCATCAATCGATTTCTTCTCCGCCGCGTAATCCATCCACTTCTGGTCAGCAGAGATGAACAGATCCGCCGGTGCGCCAGCTTCTATCTGGCGCGCCAGCGTCGAGGAAGAGGCAAAAGAGGAAACCACCTCGACGTTTTTCTCTTTTTTATACGCCGCCGCGATGTCCTGCAGCGCGTTGGTCAGCGACGCCGCGGCAAAGACCGTGATTTTACCCTCGTCCGCCAGCGCGTGTCCGGTAAGTGAAAGCGTCAGCGTTGCCCCTGCGAAAAGGCGTACCCATGAACGTGCCATCTGTAACTCCTGTGAGTAGCGTTATATACATATTAATATAACGGTAACGTCAGGGAGATCCCAGCGTTTAATCGTACCGCTGAAGGGGTAAACCGGTGTGATGCGTTAAATAATATCGGCGTAAACGGGAAAATCTTGAGAGCAAAACGCCCGGACTGGCCGGGCGTTTTGTGGGGAATCAATGCTGCTTTTTAGCCTGGTCTTTGTGACCAATGTTCGAAAAGACGTTGAACACTTCACCCAGGCCGTAGATGGCACCGAGGATGATGGCCATCACTACTGGTACCATGATCACGGCGAATACCAGACTTTTCAACAACTCTAACATGGTTTTCTCCAGATATTGTGAACAGCTTATTCTACCCTTTCAAGTGAGAAAAACATCCCCTTTTGTGCGGTACCCTTTGCGCCCTGCCCCATTTAGGCCACAATACTCTTTTTGCCAGGACACTGTTATGCAGGCCGAAATTCTCCTCACTCTACGACTTCAGCAAAAGCTTTTCGCCGATCCGCGACGTATCGCCCTGCTTAAACAAATAGAACAAACGGGCTCGATTAGCCAGGGGGCGAAAAACGCGGGCATCAGCTACAAAAGTGCCTGGGACGCCATCAACGAAATGAACACCCTGAGCGAACAACCGCTGGTGGACAGAGCCACGGGCGGCAAAGGCGGCGGCGGTGCGATCGTGACGCGCTATGGCCAGCGTCTTATTCAGCTTTACGATCTGCTGGCCCAGATCCAGCAAAAAGCGTTTGATGCGTTGAGCGACGACGATAACGTTCCGCTGGACAGCTTGCTGGCCGCCATTTCCCGCTTCTCGTTACAAACCAGCGCCCGCAACCAGTGGTTTGGAACGGTGACGGCGCGCGACAATCTCCAGGTACAGCAGCATATTGAGATCCTGCTTGCCGATGGCACCACCCGTCTGAAGGCCGCAATCACGGCGCAGAGCGCAGAGCGCCTTGAGCTTGATGAAGGTAAAGAGGTGCTGGTGCTGCTGAAAGCGCCGTGGGTCAATATCACGCGCGATCCCGACGCCGCAAAGGCGGCCGATAACCAGCTCCAGGGCGCAATTAGCCATATCGAACGCGGCCTGGCGCAGTGCGAAGTGCTGATGACCCTGGCAGACGGGCAACCGCTTTGCGCGACGATACCGCTTAGCGAAGCGGACGGTTTAGAGGAAGGTTCTGTCGTTACCGCCTGGTTCAACGCAGACCGGGTGATTATCGCCACATTGTGCTGAGCGCATTGACAATCGCGCCGACAGTGCGTATCCCTGATATCTATTGCTGCAAAAACAGGGATAAATCATGTCATCATTGCATATTTCGCAAGGCACGTTTCGTCTTAGCGATACCCGAACGCTGACGATTGCTGATTTGACGATACGCGCGGGTGAAAGCTGGGCGTTTGTCGGCACTAACGGCAGCGGTAAATCCGCTCTGGCCCGCGCGCTGGCCGGAGAGGCCCCCCTCCTCAAGGGCGAATACCAGGGCGACTTTACGCGCCTGACGCGCCTGTCATTTGAACAACTGCAAAAGCTGGTGAGCGACGAGTGGCAGCGCAATAACACTGATTTACTCAGCCCTGGCGAAGAAGATACAGGCCGTACGACGGCGGAAATTATTCAGGATGAGGTGAAAGATCCCGCCCGCTGTCTGCGCCTGGCAGAACGGTTCGGCATCACCGCCCTGCTGAACCGGCGCTTCAAATACCTTTCTACCGGCGAGACGCGAAAAACGCTGCTTTGCCAGGCGCTGATGAGCGAGCCCGAGCTGCTTATCCTCGACGAACCGTTTGATGGCCTTGACGTGCAGTCCCGTGCGCAGCTGGCGGGCCTGCTGGAGTCGCTTAATCAGCAGGGATATACCCTGGTTTTGGTGCTTAACCGCTTCGATGAAATTCCGGACTTTATTCAGCATGCAGGCGTACTGGCTGACTGTAACCTGACCGAGACCGGTGAAAAAACAGCGCTGCTCAAGCAGGCGCTCATTGCCCAGCTCGCGCACAGTGAACAACTCGACGGAATTACCCTTCCGGAACCTGACGCCCCTTCGGCCCGCCACGCGCTCGATCCCCACCAGCCGCGCATCGTGCTGCGGGATGGGATTGTCTCTTATGACGATCGCCCGATCCTCAACCGTCTTAGCTGGACGGTCAATCCCGGCGAGCACTGGCAGATCGTCGGCCCTAACGGCGCGGGAAAATCCACGCTGCTGAGCCTGATAACCGGCGATCACCCGCAGGGCTATAGCAACGATCTGACGCTGTTCGGTCGGCGTCGCGGCAGCGGCGAAACCATCTGGGATATTAAAAAACATATCGGCTACGTCAGCAGCAGCCTGCATCTGGATTACCGGGTCAGTACCACGGTACGCAACGTGATCCTTTCCGGGTATTTTGATTCCATCGGTATTTATCAGGCGGTGTCGGACAAACAGCACAAGCTGGCCCAGCAGTGGCTGGATATCCTGGGCATGGACAGCCGGGTGGCTGACGCGCCGTTTCATAGCCTGTCGTGGGGGCAGCAGCGTCTGGCCCTGATCGTTCGCGCGCTGGTGAAACACCCTACGCTTCTGATCCTCGACGAACCGCTGCAGGGACTCGATCCGCTGAATCGACAGCTTATCCGCCGCTTTGTGGACGTGCTGATTAGCGAAGGTGAAACGCAGCTGCTGTTCGTTTCACACCATGCCGAAGATGCCCCCGCCTGCATCACGCATCGCCTGGAGTTTGTTCCCGACGGTGAGGGTTATCGCTACCTTCTCAGCAACGTCGATTAATCGTGGAGGGCTCTGCCCTCCTCTTTTTCAGATAACTTGCATCAATACATCGCTATCTCTTTGATCTAGAATGCTCGGAGTCATTGTAAAAGCCAGTGTGAAACCGAGTGTAAACGATTCCACTATTTTATCCCATGTCACACTTTTCGCGTCTCTGTTATGCTATGGTTATTACATACCATAAGCCCAATGGAGCGAAATATGCGAGTTCTGGTAACAGGTGGTAGCGGTTACATAGGTAGTCATACCTGCGTGCAACTGCTGCAAAACGGTCACGACGTCATCATCCTCGACAACCTGTGCAACAGTAAGCGCAGCGTGCTGCCGGTGATTGAACGCCTTGGCGGTAAACAACCGACTTTCGTGGAAGGCGACATCCGCAACGAAGCGCTGATGACCGAGATCCTTCACGACCACGCCATCGAAGCGGTGATCCACTTCGCGGGCCTGAAAGCGGTCGGTGAATCCGTTGCGAAGCCGCTTGAGTATTACGACAACAACGTCAACGGTACCCTGCGTCTTATCTCCGCCATGCGCGCGGCGAACGTCAAAAACTTTATCTTTAGCTCCTCCGCCACCGTCTACGGCGATCAGCCCAAAATTCCTTACGTTGAAAGCTTCCCGACCGGCACCCCGCAAAGCCCGTACGGCAAAAGCAAGCTGATGGTGGAGCAGATCCTGACCGACCTGCAAAAAGCGCAGCCGGAGTGGAGCATCGCGCTGCTGCGCTACTTCAACCCGGTCGGCGCGCATCCGTCCGGCGATATGGGTGAAGATCCGCAGGGCATCCCGAACAACCTGATGCCGTATATCGCCCAGGTTGCCGTGGGCCGCCGCGACTCGCTGGCGATTTTTGGCAATGACTATCCGACCGAAGACGGCACCGGCGTGCGCGACTACATCCACGTGATGGATTTGGCCGACGGTCACGTTGCGGCCATGCAGCAGCTGGCCAACAAACCGGGCGTGCATATTTACAACCTCGGCGCCGGGGTCGGCAGCAGCGTGCTGGACGTGGTTAACGCCTTCAGCAAAGCCTGCGGTAAGCCGGTGAACTACCACTTCGCTCCGCGTCGTGATGGCGACCTGCCTGCTTACTGGGCCGATGCCACCAAAGCCGACAAAGAGCTCAACTGGCGTGTGACGCGCACGCTTGATGAAATGGCACAGGATACCTGGCACTGGCAGTCACGCCACCCGCAAGGCTATCCGGACTAAGGATCCGTCATGACGCAATTCAATCCCGTCGATCATCCGCATCGTCGTTTTAACCCGTTAAGCGGGCAATGGATTTTGGTTTCTCCGCATCGCGCCAAGCGCCCCTGGCAGGGGGCGCAGGAGACGCCTGCAAAACAGACGCTGCCACAGCACGACCCGGACTGCTTCCTCTGTCCGGGCAACACGCGCGTCACCGGGGACAAAAACCCGGATTACAAAGGCACCTTCGTCTTCACCAACGATTTTGCCGCCCTGATGACCGACACGCCGGACGCGCCGGAAAGCCACGATCCGCTGATGCGCTGCGAAAGCGCGCGCGGAACCAGCCGCGTAATCTGCTTCTCGCCCGATCACAGCAAAACGCTGCCGGAGCTGAGCGTGGACGCGCTGAAAGAGGTCGTCAGCACCTGGCAGGCGCAAACCGCAGAGCTGGGGCAGAGCTATCCGTGGGTGCAGGTGTTCGAAAACAAAGGCGCGGCCATGGGCTGCTCGAACCCGCACCCGCACGGCCAGGTCTGGGCGAACAGCTTCCTGCCTAACGAAGCCGAGCGTGAAGACCGTCTGCAGAAAGCGTATTTCGCGGAAAACGGTTCGCCGATGCTGGTGGATTACACCCAGCGCGAGCTGGCCGACGGCAGCCGCACCGTGGTGGAAACCGAACACTGGCTGGCCGTCGTCCCTTACTGGGCCGCCTGGCCGTTTGAAACGCTGCTGCTGCCGAAAGCGCACGTACAGCGCATCACCGATCTTAGCGACGCACAGCGCGACGACCTTGCCCTGGCGCTGAAAAAGCTCACCAGCCGTTACGACAACCTGTTCCAGTGCTCTTTCCCGTACTCCATGGGCTGGCACGGCGCCCCGTTTAACGGCGAAGAGAATCAACACTGGCAGCTGCACGCCCATTTCTATCCGCCGCTGCTGCGCTCTGCGACGGTGCGTAAATTCATGGTGGGCTATGAAATGCTGGCGGAAACCCAGCGTGACCTGACGGCGGAACAGGCGGCAGAACGTCTGCGTGCCGTTAGCGACGTCCACTATCGCGAATCAGGAGTCTAAAAAATGAGTCTGAAAGATAAAACCCAATCCCTGTTTGCTGAGAAATTTGGCTACCCTGCCACCCACGTTATCCAGGCGCCGGGCCGCGTTAATCTGATCGGTGAACACACCGACTATAACGACGGTTTCGTGCTGCCGTGCGCCATCGATTACCAGACCGTCATCAGCTGCGCGAAGCGCGACGACCGTAAAGTCCGCGTGATTGCGGCGGATTACGATAATGAGGCGGACGAGTTTTCCCTCGATGCCCCGATTGTGACGCACGACAGCCAGCAGTGGTCTAACTACGTGCGCGGCGTGGTGAAACACCTTCAGAAGCGCAACAAGAACTTTGGCGGTGCGGACTTAGTTATCAGCGGCAACGTGCCGCAGGGTGCGGGCTTAAGCTCCTCTGCGTCTCTGGAAGTCGCCGTGGGTACCGTGTTCCAGCAGCTTTATCATCTGCCGCTGGACGGCGCGCAAATCGCCCTGAACGGTCAGGAAGCAGAAAACCAGTTCGTGGGCTGTAACTGCGGCATTATGGACCAGCTGATCTCCGCGCTGGGCAAAAAAGAGCATGCCCTGTTAATTGACTGCCGCTCGCTGGGTACCAAAGCCGTTCCCCTGCCGAAAGGCGCGGCTGTGGTGATCGTCAACAGCAACTTTAAGCGCACGCTGGTGGGCAGCGAATACAACACCCGCCGCCAGCAGTGTGAAACCGGCGCCCGCTTCTTCCAGCAGCCCGCCCTGCGCGACGTGACGCTCAATGAATTTAACAAAGTGGCGCACGAGCTGGATCCGGTTGTCGCCAAACGCGTTCGTCACGTGCTGACGGAAAATGCCCGTACCGTCGAAGCCGCGTCCGCGCTGGCGAAAGGCGATCTGAAACGCATGGGTGAGCTGATGGCGGAATCGCACGCCTCCATGCGCGATGATTTTGAAATCACCGTTCCGCAGATCGACACCCTGGTGGACATCGTTAAAGCCACCATTGGCGACAAAGGCGGCGTGCGCATGACGGGCGGCGGCTTTGGCGGCTGCATCGTTGCGCTGGTGCCTGAAGAGCTGGTCCCTGCCGTACAGGACGCCGTGGCGAAGCAGTACGAAGCAAAAACGGGCATCAAAGAAACCTTCTATGTTTGTAAAGCATCACAAGGAGCCGGACAGTGCTAAACGAAACACCTACCCTCGCACCGGATGGTCTGCCGTATCGCCTGTTAACCCTGCGCAACAGCGCGGGGATGGTCGTTACGGTGATGGACTGGGGGGCAACCCTTCTTTCTGCCCGCGTACCGATGCCGGACGGCAGCGTGCGCGAGACCCTGCTCGGCTGCGCCTCGCCTGAGCAGTACGTTAATCAGTCCGCCTATCTGGGCGCATCCGTTGGGCGCTATGCTAACCGCATCGCGAAAAGCCGTTTTGAACTCGACGGCGTTCAGTACGCCCTGCTTCCAAGCCAGGGTGAGAACCAGCTGCACGGCGGCCCGGACGGGTTTGATAAACGCCGCTGGAAAATTGTTCGTCAAAACGACGGGGAAGTGCTGTTCTCGCTGGATTCGCCTGATGGCGATCAGGGCTTCCCGGGGAACCTTACCGCGTCCGCGCGCTTTACGCTGACCGACGACAACCGTATCGCCATTGAATACCGTGCGACGGTCGACAAGCCGTGTCCGGTCAACCTGACCAATCACGCGTACTTTAATCTGGACGGTAACCAGTGCGACGTGCGTGAGCACAAGCTGCAGATCCTGGCGGATGCGTATCTGCCGGTTGACGAGATGGGCATTCCGCATCAGGGCCTCAAAGACGTGAACGGCACCAGCTTCGACTTCCGCAGCGCAAAATCCATCGCCCAGGATTTCCTGAGCGATGACGATCAGCGCAAGGTGAAAGGCTACGACCACGCTTTCCTGCTGCAGGCCAAAGGCGATGTGAAACAGCCTGCCGCGCAGGTCTGGTCTGCGGATGAGAAGCTGCAGATGACGGTTTATACCACCGCCCCTGCCCTGCAGTTTTACTCAGGCAACTACCTCGGCGGCACGACGGCGCGCGAACACGATGAGTACAGCGACTGGCAAGGCCTGGCGCTGGAGAGCGAGTTCCTGCCGGACAGCCCGAACCATCCGGAATGGCCGCAGCCGGACTGCGTGCTGCGCCCGGGTGAAGAGTACGTGAGCGTCACCGAGTATCATTTCATTCCGCGCGCTTAACGCCCGGCGGCGCTACGCTTGCACGGACCTACGGGTAGGCCGGATAAGCGAAGCGCCATCCGGCAAAAAACGCCAGCCCTCACAACGAGGGCTTTTTTCTGCGCGCCTTGCTGAAAATAGCGCCGATCGCAGACAAAATCATAACCCTGGATTCACAAGCATCTTACACTCAGAGACTATTTTCGCTATGGTTAGGGTTAAGCGTTGCTGGTGGCACGGCCACGGCAATATAATGAGAATTGTTATCATTCTAAAAATGCTTGAGGAGTAAGAGATGGCTATAACTAAGCTGGTCCTGGTGCGTCACGGCGAAAGCCAGTGGAACAACGAAAACCGCTTTACCGGTTGGTACGACGTTGATCTGTCTGAGAAAGGCGTAAGCGAAGCAAAAGCAGCGGGTAAACTGCTGAAGGAAGAAGGCTTCAGCTTTGATTTTGCTTACACCTCTGTGCTGAAACGTGCCATCCACACCCTGTGGAACGTGCTGGACGAACTGGATCAGGCCTGGCTGCCGGTTGAGAAGTCCTGGAAACTGAACGAACGTCACTACGGTGCGCTGCAGGGCCTGAACAAAGCGGAAACCGCTGAGAAATATGGCGATGAGCAGGTTAAACAGTGGCGTCGCGGCTTCGCAATCACTCCACCAGAACTGACCAAAGATGACGAGCGTTACCCGGGCCACGACCCGCGCTACGCGAAGCTGACCGACGCTGAGCTGCCAACCACCGAAAGCCTGGCGCTGACCATCGACCGCGTTGTGCCTTACTGGAACGAAACCATTCTGCCACGCCTGAAAAGCGGCGAGCGCGTGATCATCGCTGCTCACGGTAACTCCCTGCGTGCGCTGGTGAAATACCTGGACAACATGGGTGAAGACGAAATCCTCGAACTGAACATCCCAACCGGCGTACCGCTGGTGTATGAGTTCGACGAAAACTTCAAGCCAATCAAACACTACTATCTGGGTAACGCAGAAGAGATCGCGGCGAAAGCAGCGGCTGTCGCGAACCAGGGTAAAGCGAAGTAACTTTCGCAAGGCATAAAAAAAAGCGCGGAGCCTTCCGCGCTTTTTTATTTGTGCCTGAGAATTCAGCCGCGGCGCGCTTTTACCGCATTCGCCAGCTGACGCAGGATGGTATCGGTATCGTCCCAGCCAATGCAGGCATCGGTGACGCTTTTGCCATACACCAGCGGCTCGCTGCCTTCCAGGTTCTGGTTACCTTCAACCAGATGGCTTTCGATCATTACCCCAATCACCGCCTTCTCACCGACGGCAATCTGCTGGCAGACGTCTGCACCCACTTCCATCTGCTTTTTAAACTGCTTGCTGGAGTTGGCATGGCTGAAATCGATCATCACCTGCGGTGGCAGCCCGGCTTTTTCCAGCCCGACCTTCACTTCCGCCACGTGTTTCGCGCTGTAGTTCGGCTCTTTGCCGCCGCGCAGAATGATATGGCAGTCACCGTTACCGCTGGTGTTAACGATGGCGGAATGGCCCCATTTGGTCACGGACAGGAAGCAGTGCGGCGCACCCGCTGCGTTGATGGCGTCGATAGCCACCTTAATGGTGCCGTCAGTGCCGTTTTTGAAACCCACCGGGCAAGAAAGACCGGACGCCAGCTCGCGGTGAACCTGAGATTCGGTTGTGCGGGCACCAATTGCGCCCCAGCTCATCAGGTCTGCCAGATATTGTGGCGTAATCATGTCGAGGAATTCACCGGCCGCAGGCAGGCCGCTGTCGTTGATCTCCAGCAGCAGCTTGCGCGCAATGCGCAGGCCGTCGTTGATCTGGAAGCTGTTATCCATATGCGGATCGTTAATCAGCCCTTTCCAGCCCACGGTGGTGCGCGGTTTTTCAAAATAAACGCGCATCACGATTTCCAGCTCGTCCTTCAGCTCTTCACGGAGGGTGAGCAGACGGGCTGCGTACTCTTTCGCAGCTGCAGGATCGTGAATAGAGCACGGACCAATCACCACCAGAAGACGATCGTCATTACCTTTCAGGATTTTATGGATCGCTTTACGAGCATGAGAAACCGTATTTGCGGCATTTTCAGTGGCGGGGAATTTCTCAAGGAGCGCTACAGGAGGTAATAACTCATTGATCTCTTTAATACGTAAATCGTCGTTCTGATAATTCATTTTCTTTCCAGCTCTGCCATATCTTTAGTAATGAAAGCAATCCTTTCAATCTATCTTGTCGACCAGGAAGTGTAAACACGGTTTTACACTTCACGCAGATAATTCCTGGAATTCGCCTAAAAATCGCCACAAAATAGCGAAAAATGAGATCTAACCTAAGCTTTTTAACTGTAACAACCAATTTTACACGCTTAAACGCGATTCCCTACTGACGTAAGTCCGTAAGGCGGAATCTTTCGCCTCAGAAAAAGATGCACTGTTGGAGAATGTTATCCAGCGTAACGACAAGAACAGGAGCACCATGATGAAAATGACAAAACTGGCAACCCTCTTCCTGACCGCCACACTCACTCTGGCCAGCGGCAGCGTCCTGGCCGCGGAAACGGGCACATCAGACAGCAACGGTGATGCGAATGCCGCTGCGGCAGCAGGCCAGCCCGCACCTGATGCGAAACAGAATATCGCCCCGAATAATGTCGACAACAGCCAGATCAATACCGGCAACACTAACACCGGAGGTACCATGCTGCATCCCAACGGCAGCGGTTCCGGCACCATGAATCATGACAATATGAGTTCGGACGAGGTTCATAAGAACTCAATGTGCAAGGACGGCAAATGCCCTGACCCTAATGACAAAGTAGGAAACGACGCGAATACCAAAACCGATGGCACCACCCAGTAATGGGGATGTTCGGTAAGAAAAAGGAGAGCTCTGGCTCTCCTTTCTTTTTGGAGTAACCTATTAAAAACGCTACACTAAAAACAATAACACATCAGGAAAGCAGACATGGCGCACTCCCATTCTCACTCACACTCTCCCGGCAACGACAACGCTAAACGACTGATGCTGGCCTTTGGCGTCACGGCAACGTTTATGATTATCGAGGTCATTGGCGGCCTGATCTCCGGCTCTCTGGCGCTACTGGCTGATGCCGGACACATGCTGACCGATGCCGCAGCGCTGCTCTTCGCCCTGCTTGCGGTACAGTTTGCGCGTCGTCCTCCGAATGCGCGCCATACCTTCGGCTGGCTGAGGCTGACAACACTCGCCGCATTTGTTAACGCCATTGCGCTGGTGGTCATTACCGTTCTTATCGTCTGGGAGGCCGTACAGCGCTTCAGACACCCGCAGCCTATCGCCGGGGCGACAATGATGGTGATTGCCGTGGCGGGGCTGCTGGCAAATATCCTGGCCTTCTGGATTTTGCACCGCGGCAGCGGGGAAAAGAACCTCAACGTACGCGCTGCGGCTCTGCATGTTCTGGGTGATTTGCTCGGCTCAGTCGGGGCGATTGTCGCCGCGCTGGTGATCCTCTACACCGGCTGGACGCCTGTCGATCCTATTCTGTCCGTGCTGGTGTCGTGTCTGGTCCTGCGCAGCGCCTGGCGGCTGCTGAAGGAGAGCGTGAATGAACTGCTTGAAGGGGCACCGGCATCAATGGATATTGACGAGCTGAAGCGCAACCTGCGCCGTTCGGTCCCGGAAGTCCGCAACGTTCATCACGTGCACGTCTGGCTGGTGGGGGAGAAACCGGTCATGACGCTGCACGTCCAGGTGATCCCGCCTCACGACCACGATGCGCTGCTTGAGCGCATCCAGCATTTTCTCGTACATCACTACGAAATTGGCCACGCCACCATCCAGATGGAGTATCAGCCCTGTAACGGGCCGGACTGCCACCTTAACGAGGCGCAGTCCGGACATTCACATCAGCATCACCACTAGCTGGAAAGCGCGTGAGAACCTCGCTCACGCGCGCTCTTAATCCACATCCGGCTGCCGTTGAGCGCGATGAAGGTCAGCAGCAGATATTCCAGCGACATCGCATAGACGCCCTGCAGGGCGAAGATCGCCACGCTGATCACGTTGATGATGACCCACAGCAGCCAGTTTTCAACGTATTTACGGGTCATCAGGATCATCGCTGCAATCGACAGCACCATCATGCAGGAATCCCAGAACGGGAAGGCATCCGGCTGGAGCTCGGGCATCGTCACGTTCAGGCCGAAACCGGACATGACCGAAACGGCAACGCGGGTCAGAAACGCAAACACCGGGTTGATATAGACGGTCATTAAACCAATGGCGACCACGCAGGCGACAAACCAGCCGATGGCTTTCGGCAAGGGAAGCCAGCGGATCTGCAGCTCTGCCTCCTGCTGGCTGTTCTGACGCGACCACGCGTACCAGCCGTAGATATTGGCGGCGAAGAAGAACAGCTGCAAAAGCAGGCTGGCGTACAGCTGGATCTGAAAGAAGATAATCGCAAACAGCGTAACGTTAATCAGCCCGAACGCATAGTTGCTGATCTTCTCCAGGCTTGCCAGCCAGATACAGAGTAATCCCGCCAGCGTGCCAACGGCCTCAATCCATGACAGGTCATAGCCACCTGCACCAATCGGTATATGAACCAGAATGTTCTGCGTGCTAAAAAAATCCATCTTTTCCCCGGGGCGTTGTGAATTAAGTACGTAGTGTAGCCGCAAAATCCAGCATGCGGTTAAGCGGGATCAACGCACCTTCACGCAGAGCGGCGTCCACATGGATTTCATGTGCTGCACCGCCCGTCTCGAGCCCTTCGGCAATGGCCTTCAGGCCGTTCATCGCCATCCACGGGCAATGCGCACAGCTGCGACACGTTGCGCCCTCACCCGCCGTTGGCGCTTCAAGGAGCTCTTTCTCCGGCACGGCCTGCTGCATCTTGTAGAAGATACCGCGATCGGTCGCCACGATGAGCTGCTTGTGAGGCAACGTCCTGGCCGCGTTGATAAGCTGGCTGGTTGAGCCCACGGCGTCCGCCATGTCGACAATAGACTGCGGTGATTCAGGGTGAACAAGGATCGCGGCGTCAGGATAAAGAGCCTTCATGCGCGCCAGCGCCTGGGTTTTAAATTCGTCGTGCACAATGCAAGCACCCTGCCAGCAGAGAACGTCAGCCCCCGTCTGCTTCTGGACATAATTTCCAAGATGGCGGTCAGGCGCCCAGATGATTTTCTCGCCCAGGCTATCCAGATGTTCAATCAGCTCAACGGCGATGCTTGAGGTTACAACCCAGTCTGCCCGCGCTTTTACCGCCGCAGAGGTATTGGCGTAAACCACCACGGTCCGGTCAGGGTGGGCGTCACAGAAGGCCGTGAATTCGTCAATCGGGCAGCCGAGATCCAGAGAACACTCTGCATTAAGCGTCGGCATCAGAATGGTTTTTTCAGGGCTCAGGATCTTTGCCGTTTCGCCCATAAAACGCACGCCAGCAACCAGCAGCGTGGAAGCAGGATGTTTTGCACCGAAGCGTGCCATCTCCAGTGAGTCAGAAATACAGCCCCCGGTTTCTTCCGCCAGCTGCTGAATTTCCGGGTCGGTGTAGTAATGGGCCACCATCACTGCATCTCGTTCTTTGAGAAGACGTTTGATCTTCTCACGGTAGAATTGCTTTTCATCCAGGCTCAGCGGGACTGGCTTTGGCGGAAACGGATAGATTGCGGCTTCAGGATCAAACATCACACTCATTATGGCTTCTCGTTTTACGGGCTTAACAATATTGCCTTTCTTTTGCATGACATAGCAAAACGCATGGCAATTGTGTTTTGTATACTAAACAAGATAGCGAATATGAGCGGAAAAGTCACCGGAAATAGGTGCGGATAGCATTTGTCGGGTGGCGGCTTCACCTTGCCCGACCTGCACAGACGACAGATAGCAAAAAGGCGCCTTTAGGGCGCCTTTCTACACTGGTGGGTCGTGCAGGATTCGAACCTGCGACCAATTGATTAAAAGTCAACTGCTCTACCAACTGAGCTAACGACCCCTTGCGGGATTTTTTTCTTCGAAGTGGTGGGTCGTGCAGGATTCGAACCTGCGACCAATTGATTAAAAGTCAACTGCTCTACCAACTGAGCTAACGACCCATTCGGGTGCTGACTTCGAAGATTTTTACTCGGTACCACCGGAGAGTGGTGGGTCGTGCAGGATTCGAACCTGCGACCAATTGATTAAAAGTCAACTGCTCTACCAACTGAGCTAACGACCCGAGTGGTGGGTGATGACGGGCTCGAACCGCCGACCCCCTCCGTGTAAAGGAGATGCTCTACCAACTGAGCTAATCACCCACTCTGTACTGCCGGTATGCGTTAAGTGGTGGGTCGTGCAGGATGACTCGGCTTCGCCTCGCCCTACGGGCCGTTGCTGACGCAACGTTATCCTTCACGTTTTACTACTACTTCCACCTGACTTAGTGGTGGGTCGTGCAGGATTCGAACCTGCGACCAATTGATTAAAAGTCAACTGCTCTACCAACTGAGCTAACGACCCACTTTTACGCTGTTTTCACGTTGTTTGATATCCCGTGGCAACGGCGGCATATATTACTGATTTAAGAATTCAGCGCAACAAAAATTTCGATGAAGATCACTTAACTGCTTACGAATCATGCTGCACGACCAGAAATAACGCGATTTCTGGTCATGCGATAATCATCCCATCGAATTCAGACGTTTTTGCGCCTGCTTGGCACCTTCGGTACCCGGGAATTTGGAGACCACCTGCTGATAAACCGCTTTGGCTTTCGCAGTGTCGCCTTTGTCCTGCATGATGACGCCCACTTTGTACATCGCATCAGGCGCTTTTGGCGATTTCGGGTAGTTTTTTACCACGGAGGCAAAATAAAACGCCGCATCGTCCTTTTTACCCTTGTTGTAATTCAGCTGACCGAGCCAGTAATTCGCATTTGGCTGATAAGTGGAATCAGGGTATTTCTTAACAAAGTTCTGAAACGCAGCAAGCGCGTCATCCTGACGAGATTGATCCTGCACCAGGGCAATGGCCGCGTTGTAGTCCGTATTCGCGTCACCGCTCTGTACAGGCGCCCCTGTTGAAGCAGAAGCATCCGCAGCCGGAGCTGATGTCGCCGCACCGGTCTGATCGCCCGCGGCTGGCTGTGCTTGTGCTGCACCACCACCGCTACTCAGGCTATCTATCTGCAGCAAAATCTGCTTCTGACGTTCCACAACCTGGTTCAACTGATACTGGCTTTCCTGAATCTGGCCGCGGAGAGAGTCAATATCGTTTTGGTTATCAGAAAGTTGTTGCTGGAGTTGGGTTAAAAGCTGGCTGTGAGCGTTAGAAATACGCTCGAGTTGAGTGACCCGGTCTTCTACCGAGCCTGAGCCGACACTACTGATTGGTGCCTGAGCAAAAGCGGCCCAGGGGGCCGCTATTCCAACCAGTAACGACAGACTCAACAGATGATGTCTGAAGTTACTGCTCATGCAATTCTCTTAGTAAACCAGTACGGCACGACGGTTTTTGGAGTAAGCCGCTTCGTCGTGACCCAGTACTGCAGGTTTTTCTTTACCGTAAGAAACGATGGAGATCTGGTCAGCAGAAACGCCTTTACCCTGCAGGTACATTTTAACAGCGTTAGCACGACGTTCACCCAGGGAGATGTTGTACTCTGGAGTACCACGTTCGTCCGCGTGACCTTCTACGGTGACTTTGTAAGATGGGTTGCTACGCAGGAAGTTAGCGTGAGCATCCAGCATCGCAGCGAAGTCAGAACGGATGTCGTATTTATCCAGATCGAAGTAAACGATGTTGTTCTGCTGCAGCTGCTGCATCTGAAGACGCGCCTGCTCTTCAGAAGACATGTTGCCATTGCCGTTCGCGTCCATACCGGTGCCGGCACCCATCATGCCTTCGCCGCTCTGGTCATTGCTGGCGTTCTTGTTAGAAGAACACGCTGCGATTGCCATTACAGGCAGAGCGATCATCAGCCCCTTCAGCACTTTGTTCAGTTGCATTTCTATGATTCCTTTAGTAATCAATTAATTATTATTTACAGATACGGCGACCAGGCAGGTGATTTTACCTGTCCATCAGTTGCCGGAATACGCGCTTTGAAACGCCCATCTGTAGAAACCAGATTCAGCACAGATCCCATCCCCTGAGAAGAGCTGTAGATTACCATCGTGCCGTTAGGTGCCAGACTTGGCGTTTCATCCAGGAACGTTGACGACAGAACTTGAACGCCACCCGCTACCAGATCCTGTTTGGCAATGTGCTGCTGCCCACCGTTGGAACTCACCATTACCATAAATTTACCGTCGCTGCTCACGTCTGAGTTCTGGTTCTGCGAACCTTCCCAGGTAATACGCTGCGGAGCACCGCCGTTGATGTTGACTTTGTAGATTTGTGGACGGCCAGCCTGGTCAGAGGTAAACGCCAGGTTTTGACTGTCCGGGAACCATGAAGGTTCGGTGTTGTTGCTGCGACCGTCGGTCACCTGACGAATCTGGCCAGAGCCAATGTCCATCACGTACAGGTTCAGGCTACCGGTTTTTGACAGCGCAAACGCCAGTTTAGACCCGTCCGGAGAGAAGGAAGGCGCACCGTTGTGACGTGGGAAAGAGGCCACCTGACGAACAGCACCGTTTGCCAGGGTCTGGATAACCAGCGCTGAACGGCCGCTTTCGAAGGTTACATAGGCCAGTTTAGAACCGTCCGGAGACCAGGCTGGAGACATCAGCGGCTGAGAAGAACGTTTCACCAGGAACTGGTTGTAGCCGTCGTAGTCAGATACGCGCAGCTCATACGGGAACTGACCACCGTTGGTCTGTACCACATAAGCAATACGGGTACGGAACGCCCCTTTAATGCCGGTCAGTTTTTCAAATACCGCATCGCTGGCAGCGTGTGCCGCGTAGCGCAGGTACTGCTTAGTGACCTTGTAAGAGTTCTGTGCCAGAACGGTACCCGGTGCACCGCCGGTATCCACCAGCTGCCAGGCCACGTTGTAAGAGCCGTCCGGGTTAGGCGTAACCTGACCCACAACCACGGCATCAATACCCAGTGCAGACCATGCTGCAGGCTGTACTTCCTGCGCGCTGCCCGGCTGCTGAGGCAGACGAGAACGATCTAACGGGTTGAATTTACCGCTGTTACGCAGGTCAGCCGCCACGATGCCACCGGCATCTTCAGGTGCAGCGCCAGGACCGGCCCACTGGAACGGGACAACACCGATTGGGCGTGCCGAGTCCACCCCCTGGGTGATCTCGATACGTACTTCTGCGTGCAGTACTGCTGCCCACAGCATTAAAAAACTAAATGCTACACGTAATGCCTGCTTCATCATATCTCCCTTATCCGGGTAACCTTACCCACGATAATTTAGCAGAATGTTAACAAACTCAAATAGACAAAACTACCAGAACCCTGTGACTAAACCTGGTCTATTTTTCCCCGTTTGCACGGGGAAAATGTAACTTAAGGTTTGAAGTCCAGCGGCGCATTTTTGAAGACTTCGTAAACTGCCTGAGACGGCGGTTTAGGCATCTTCGCCTGACGCGCTGCAGCCAGGGCCGCAGTACATAAAGCCGGGTCGCCACCTTCAGACTTAATATCCAGCAGCATGCCGTCCGGAGCCAGTTTTATACGCAACGTACACGTTTTACCGGTATAGGAAGACGCATCATAGAATCGGCTTTCAATAGCGGATTTAATCTGCGCGGCATAACCGTTGATTTCAGCCCCTGTCGCACCGTTACTCTTAGTGTTACCACTTCCCGTCGGCGCTGCGTTGTTTCCTTTCGCACCACCGCCCGTTTTCGGTGCATTCTTACCTGAGCTCAAATCGCCCAGCAGATCGTCAACCCCTGCGGCTGCAGCGGCTTTTTCAGCGGCAGCGGCCTTTTTGGCAGCCGCTTTATCAGCAGCAGCTTTCTTATCGGCAGCGGCCTTCTCAGCTGCAGCTTTCTTATCGGCGGCAGCCTTCTCAGCTGCAGCTTTTTTATCAGCAGCGGCTTTTTCTGCGGCGGCTGCTTTTTCTGCTGCCGCTTTCTCAGCAGCAGCCGCTTTCTTAGCGGCCTCGGCAGCAGCTTTCTTCTCTGCATCCTGAGCGGCTTTTTTCGCGGCTTCGGCTTCAGCTTTCTTCTGAGCATCAGCAGCGGCTTTCTTCGCGGCTTCCGCTTCAGCTTTCTTCTGAGCATCGGCCGCGGCTTTCTTCGCGGCTTCCGCTTCAGCTTTCTTCTGAGCATCCGCAGCGGCTTTCTTCGCCGCTTCTGCCGCTAATTTAGCCTGGGCATCAGCCTGTGCTTTCGCGTCCGCTGCGGCTTTTGCTGCCGCCTCTTCCGCCTGCTTTTGCTGTTCCTGGGCTTTCTTCGCGGCCTCTTCGGCTTGCTTCTGCTGTTCCGCCTGCTCTTTCGCAGCTTCCTGCGCCTGCAAACGCTCTTTCTCAAGCTGCTTCAGACGCTCCTGCTCTGCAGCCTGCTTTTCACGCAGCTCTTCCGCCTGCTGTTGCGACTGTTTTTCACGCTGCTCTTCAGCCCGTTTGGCACTCGCCTTCTGCTGTTGTTCGCGATTATAGTTCTGTACTACCGCACCGGGATCCACCATCACGGCGTCAATGGAAGACCCTCCACCGCCGCCGGCTGATGCATCAATATGCTCGTCGAACGAACTCCAGATCAGCGCTGCAAAGAGAATCACGTGCAGCACTGCGGAGACGATTATCGCTCGCTTAAGCTTGTCGTTCTGTTCGGTTGCCTTTGACACTATCGGTTCCCAAAAACTACGCGGATGATCAAATAGGTTGGGTCATTAAGCCAACTGACTTAACACCCGCACTATGTAGCAAGTTCAGCGCTTTAATAATTTCATCGTAGGGTACGTCTTTCGCGCCACCGATTAAGAAGACCGTTTTCGGATTTGACTCCAGGCGACGCTGCGCTTCAGCAATCACCTGCTCGGGCGGAAGCTGATCCATACGATCTTTCTCAACCACGACGCTGTATTGCCCTACGCCGGAAACCTCAATGATAACCGGAGGATCGTCATTGGTGCTCACCGCCTGTGATTCTGTCGCATCCGGCAGATCCACTTCCACACTCTGGGTAATGATTGGCGCTGTCGCCATGAAGATCAGCAGCAGTACCAGCAGGACGTCCAGCAGTGGAACGATATTGATTTCGGACTTGAGCTCGCGACGACCTCGTCCACGCGATCTGGCCATGGTTTACCCCTTGTTGCTCTCGGTGCTGGTAAACGCCTGACGGTGCAGAATCGCAGTGAACTCTTCCATAAAGTTGTCGTAGTTCAGTTCCAGTTTGTTCACGCGCTGGTTCAGACGGTTGTAAGCCATAACCGCAGGAATTGCCGCAAACAGACCGATAGCGGTCGCAATCAGTGCTTCAGCGATACCCGGTGCAACCATCTGCAACGTCGCCTGCTTCACCGCGCCCAGCGCGATAAAGGCGTGCATAATCCCCCACACGGTACCAAACAGGCCGATATACGGGCTGATGGAACCGACAGTGCCGAGGAATGGAATGTGCGTTTCGAGATTTTCCAGCTCGCGGTTCATAGAGATGCGCATCGCACGCGAGGCACCTTCCACCACCGCTTCCGGCGCATGATTGTTTGCACGATGCAGACGAGCAAACTCTTTGAAACCGCTATAAAAAATTTGCTCGGAGCCTGTAAGGTTTTCACGGCGTCCCTGGCTTTCCTGGTACAGACGAGAAAGCTCAATACCCGACCAGAACTTATCTTCAAACGCTTCAGCTTCACGGCCAGCGGCATTGAGGATACGCGTTCTCTGGATGATGATGGCCCAGGATGCGATTGAAAAACCAATCAAAATCAACATGATAAGTTTAACCAGAAGGCTTGCCTTCAGGAACAAATCAAGGATATTCATGTCAGTCACTGCTTAAACTCCGCGACAATAGACTTAGGAAGCGCACGAGGCTTCATTATGGTTGGATCAACACAAACAATCAGCACTTCAGCTGAGTTCAGTACGGTATTCTCTGCGTTGACTATCCGCTGCGTGAAAACCAGTGAGGTCCCGCGCATTGATGTAATTTCAGTTTGGACTTCGAGCATATCGTCGAGTCTGGCAGGCGCAAAATACTCAAGCGTCATCTTGCGAACCACGAAGGCAACTCGCTCAGCCAACAGTACCTGTTGACTAAAGTGATGATGGCGCAGCATCTCTGTGCGTGCCCGTTCATAAAAAGCAACGTAGCTGGCGTGGTAAACCACACCACCGGCATCGGTATCTTCGTAATAGACACGAACCGGCCATCGAAACAGCGTTGTATTCACTTTACATCCCGGTAATGCAACAAAAGTTAATGCTTTTAAACTTCGCTACTATACGCGCGGGAAAGAGGGTTGGGAATGGGAGAAAGTAAACGGAGAGTAAATTTTTATGGGCTCGGGTAAGCCCATAACGTTAACGGACATTTCTTATTCAGAAGAAGAAGAAAATCAAACCGGCGAGAAGCACCAGATCGGCAATCAGCGGGCAAAAAATTCCCTGCCAGTGAACGGCTTTCGGACGAAAGCCCACGCCGTGGATCACACCTGCGCATACCGCCCACATAATGAGAAAGCCGTGCCAGATTTCAAGCTCGCTGGTTTTCGCTGCAAAGCGCGAAGGGTCCCAGAAGATACAACCTGCCAGCAGTAATGCCATCACTAAAGAAAGCGCCCGTAACGGGCGCTTGTCCATTACCGCGTAAAGTTTCGCGATAATATTCATCAGTGTTTTTCTTCACCCGCTTTGGTCGCTTCCACGTGCTCAAGCGCCAGGGCAGTGATGACACCAAATGCACAGGCAAGAAGCGTCCCTAAAATCCATGCGAAATACCACATATTCAGCTCCTTACTTAGTACATAGAGTGGGTGTTGCTTTCGATATGTTCTTTAGTGATACGACCGAACATTTTCCAGTAACACCAGATGGTGTAGGCCAGAACAATCGGAACGAACACGCAGGCAACATACGTCATCAGGTTCAGCGTCATATGGCTGGACGTTGCGTCCCACATGGTCAGGCTAGCATTCAGCATGGTGCTGGATGGCATGACGAATGGAAACATCGCAATCCCCGATGTCAGGATGATGCACGCCAGGGTCAGTGATGAGAACACGAACGCCAGAGCGCCTTTCTCCAGACGAGACGTCAACACGGTCAGCAGCGGCAGCAATACGCCCAGAGCCGGGATAGCCCACAGCGCAGGGGTATTGTTAAAGTTAACCAGCCATGCACCTGCCTGACGCGCCACTTCTTTGGTCAGCGGATTAGACGGCGCAGTATGGTTGATTGCAGACGTCACCACGTAGCCATCAATGCCGTACACCACCCACACACCGGCCAGCGCGAAGCAGACCAGCGTCACCAGTGCCGCAACCTGAGCCGTCGCACGGGAACGCAGGTGCAGTTCACCAACCGTACGCATCTGCAGATAAGTTGCGCCCTGAGTGATGATCATCGCCACGCTCACCACGCCTGCCAGCAGACCAAACGGGTTCAGCAGCTGGAAGAAGTTACCGGTGTAGTAAAGACGCATGTATTCGTCCAGGTGGAACGGTACGCCCTGCAGCAGGTTACCGAACGCCACGCCGATCACCAGCGGTGGAACGAAGCTACCGATGAAGATGCCCCAGTCCCACATGTTGCGCCAGCGGGTGTCTTCAATCTTGGAACGGTAGTCGAAACCGACCGGACGGAAGAATAAAGAGGCCAGCACCAGAATCATCGCCACGTAGAAGCCGGAGAACGCAGCCGCGTAGACCATCGGCCAGGCAGCGAACAGCGCGCCGCCTGCGGTGATCAGCCACACCTGGTTACCGTCCCAGTGAGGGGCGATGGAGTTGATCATGATTCGACGCTCGGTGTCATTACGACCGAGGAAACGGGTGAGCATCCCCACCCCCATGTCGAAACCATCCGTGACGGCGAAACCGATCAGCAGAACGCCGATCAACAGCCACCAGATAAAACGCAATACTTCATAATCGATCATTTGATGACTCCTGTCTTAGCGTGCCGGCTGAGTAGTCGCAGTGGACTGCTCGTAGTGATAGCGACCGGTTTTCAGGCTGCTTGGGCCAAGGCGCGCGAACTTGAACATCAGGAACAGTTCAGCCACCAGGAACAGGGTGTACAGACCACAAATCAGCAGCATGGAGAAGATCAGGTCGCCCGCTGTCAGGGACGAGTTCGCTACCGCCGTTGGCAGTACCTCACCAATCGCCCATGGCTGACGGCCATACTCCGCAACAAACCAGCCGGATTCGATAGCGATCCACGGCAGTGGAATACCGTACAGCGCGGTGCGCAGCAGCCATTTTTTCTCGCCGATGCGGTTGCGAATCACGGACCAGAAGGACGCCGCAATAATCAGCAGCATGATGATGCCGCAGCCCACCATGATACGGAATGCGAAGTACAGTGGCGCAACGCGTGGAATCGAGTCTTTGGTTGCCATCTGGATCTGCGCTTCTGTCGCATCAGAAACGTTCGGGGTATAACGCTTCAGCAGCAGACCGTAACCCAGATCTTTCTTCACGTTGTTGAACTGATCGCGAACGGCCTGGTCGGTAGAACCGGCACGCAGCTGTTCCAGCAGCGAGTAGGCTTTCATACCGTTACGGATGCGCTCTTCGTGCTGAACCATCAGCTCTTTCAGACCGGTCACCTGCTTATCAACAGAACGGGTGGCGATAATACCCAGCGCGTAAGGGATCTGAATGGCGAAGCGGTTTTCCTGCGCGTCCTGATCGGGAATACCGAACAGCGTAAAAGCAGCAGGTGCCGGTTGGGTTTCCCATTCAGCTTCGATGGCGGCCAGTTTGGTTTTCTGCACGTCACCCATTTCGTAACCGGATTCATCACCCAGAACGATAACAGAGAGGATTGCAGCCATACCGAAGCTTGCAGCGATAGCAAAGGAGCGCTTAGCAAACGCGAAGTCACGACCGCGCAGCATGTAGTAAGAACTGATACCCAGGATAAACATCGCGCCGCACACGTAGCCAGAAGCAACGGTGTGAACGAATTTAACCTGCGCAACCGGGTTCAGGACCAGCTCGGCAAAGCTGACCATCTCCATACGCATGGTTTCGAAGTTGAAATCAGACGCGATAGGGTTCTGCATCCAGCCGTTCGCCACCAGAATCCACAGTGCGGACAGGTTCGAACCTAATGCCACCAGCCAGGTCACCGCCATATGCTGGACTTTACCCAGACGATCCCAGCCGAAGAAGAACAGACCTACAAAGGTGGATTCGAGGAAGAATGCCATCAGACCTTCAATGGCCAGCGGCGCACCGAAGATATCCCCGACATAGTGGGAATAGTAAGACCAGTTAGTCCCGAACTGGAACTCCATGGTCAAACCGGTTGCCACGCCCAGCGCGAAGTTGATACCAAACAACTTGCCCCAGAACTTGGTCATATCTTTATAAATCTGTTTGCCGGAGAGAACGTATACCGTTTCCATAATGGCCAGCAGGAACGCCATACCGAGCGTCAGTGGCACAAACAGGAAGTGGTACATCGCGGTCAAGGCAAACTGTAAGCGCGACAGTTCGACTATATCTAACATCATGACTCCTTGCTCATCGCATGAAGACTCCGAGAGTGAACCCCGTCAGAGAGAGATCCACACGCATGCCCCAATACAAATTATTCGCATCCTTGTCGTCGTTATTACCCTGAAGGAGGATAAAAACGATGACGTGAGGTTACAAATACGTTAATAAAAAACTCAAATTGATCCCGCAAATATAATACGCTGCAAAACCCTTACAATAAACAGGTTTTTATTGAATCACATTTACGTTTTTCGACGGCGATCAATTTATAGCAAAATTACCACTTTTCGGCCATTTTGATCGGGGACAATTTACCGCCTTTTGATGGGTTTTTCCAAGGATTAAACATTGATTTAAATCAAAAACAATCCGTTGTGTTAAATGTGTTTTGATGGGGTGAACATAGTAAAAACCATGTTAAAGATATGTATATAAAATACAATTAAGGTTATCAAGTCGATTGATGAATATAAACAGAAGTGATTTTTATTAACTCAGAAGCCCGAATGCCTAATTTATTCAGGACATAAATTTTAGTGCGTTTTTCGTTTTTTTCCATCCGCTCTCTTTAAGGCAAATAAATAACAATTATTTTACTTTTATCCCCCTCTCTAATTAACACCATATAGTGACTATTACATGACGCCCGACAGGCAATAAAAAAGGCCGCTTTACAGCGGCCAACCATGTCGAAACGGACATTTTTATACTTCAACGCCCCCCTTTTGGGGAGCAGAGAGGACTTACTTAATGATGGATTTCAGTGCTTCGCCGATATCCGCCAGGCTGCGAACGGTTTTCACGCCTGCGGCTTCCAGCGCTGCGAATTTCTCATCAGCCGTACCCTTACCACCGGCGATGATCGCGCCTGCGTGACCCATACGCTTGCCTTTCGGCGCGGTCACACCCGCGATGTAACCGACAACTGGCTTGGTCACGTGTTCTTTGATGTAAGCAGCCGCTTCTTCTTCCGCGCTACCACCGATCTCACCGATCATCACGATCGCTTCGGTCTGTGGATCTTCCTGGAACAGCTTCAGGATGTCGATGAAGTTAGAGCCCGGGATCGGGTCACCGCCGATGCCCACGCAGGTGGACTGGCCGAAGCCGTAATCGGTGGTCTGCTTCACTGCTTCATAGGTCAGCGTACCGGAACGGGACACGATGCCCACTTTACCCGGCTTGTGAATGTGGCCCGGCATGATGCCGATTTTGCATTCGCCCGGGGTGATAACGCCAGGGCAGTTCGGGCCGATCATGCGCACGCCTGCTTCATCCAGCTTCACTTTCACGGTCAGCATATCCAGCGTCGGGATGCCTTCAGTAATAGTGATGATCAGTTTGATGCCTGCGTCGATCGCTTCCAGAATGGAGTCTTTGCAGAACGGAGCCGGAACGTAGATCACGGTCGCGGTTGCGCCCGTCGCTTCTACGGCTTCACGCACGGTGTTGAACACCGGCAGGCCCAGGTGCGTGGTGCCGCCTTTACCTGGCGTTACGCCGCCAACCATCTGCGTGCCGTAGGCAATCGCCTGTTCGGAGTGGAAAGTCCCCTGGCTACCGGTGAAGCCCTGGCAGATAACCTTGGTATCTTTATTAATTAAAACTGACATTATTTCCCCTCCACTGCGGCAACAACCTGCTGAGCTGCATCCGTCAGACTTTTCGCTGCAATAATATTCAGGCCGCTGTCAGCCAGTTTTTTCGCGCCAAGTTCAGCGTTGTTACCTTCCAGACGCACAACCACCGGAACGTTAACACCCACTTCTTCTACCGCACCGATGATACCGTCGGCGATCAGGTCGCAACGAACGATGCCGCCGAAGATGTTAACCAGAACGGCCTTCACGTTGTCGTCAGAGAGGATGATTTTGAACGCTTCGGTTACGCGCTCTTTGGTTGCGCCACCGCCTACGTCGAGGAAGTTTGCTGGCTCACCGCCGTGCAGCTTAACGATGTCCATGGTGCCCATTGCCAGGCCCGCACCGTTAACCATACAGCCGATGTTGCCGTCCAGCGCCACGTAGTTCAGCTCCCACTGTGCAGCCTGCGCTTCACGTGGGTCTTCCTGAGACTGATCGCGCATTTCGCGCAGATCGGACTGGCGGAACAGCGCGTTGCCGTCAGCGCCCAGCTTGCCGTCGAGGCAGATCAGGTCGCCCTGGGTGGTGATCACCAGCGGGTTGATCTCGATCAGCGCCAGGTCGCGCTCCAGGAAGATGTTCGCCAGACCCATGAAGATCTTGGTGAACTGCTGAACCAGCTTGCCTTCCAGGCCCAGTTTGAACGCCAGCTCGCGACCCTGGTAAGGCATTGGGCCTGCCAGCGGATCGATTGCCACTTTGTGGATCAGGTGCGGGGTTTCTTCCGCCACTTTTTCGATTTCCACGCCGCCTTCGGTAGACGCCATGAACACCACGCGACGTGAGCTACGGTCAACAACCGCGCCCAGGTACAATTCTTTCGCGATGTCGGTCGCCGCTTCAACCAGGATCTGGTTAACCGGCTGGCCGTTCGCATCTGTCTGGTACGTTACCAGACGCTTGCCGAGCCAATGTTCAGCAAACGCACGAATCTCTTCTTTGCTCTTAACAACCTTCACACCGCCCGCTTTACCACGGCCACCAGCGTGAACCTGACACTTAACTACCCAAGGGCCGGAACCGATTTTAGATGCGGCTTCTTCTGCTTCACGCGGGGTAGTACAGGCATAACCCACCGGAGCCGGTAAGCCATACCGGGCAAACAGCTGTTTGGCCTGATATTCATGTAAGTTCATGTGTTCTATCCATCCTTCAGGTAATCGTTAGGTCGTGCTTTTATTGGCCCGGCAGCCATACGCCGCCGGGCAAGACTGCAAAACTAGACGTCCAGCAGCAGACGGGTTGGATCTTCCAGCAGCTCTTTAATCGCGACCAGGAAGCCCACGGACTCGCGGCCGTCGATCAGGCGGTGGTCGTAAGAGAGCGCCAGGTACATCATCGGCAGGATCTCAACTTTACCGTCTACCGCCATCGGGCGATCTTTAATGGCATGCATACCCAGGATCGCGCTCTGCGGCGGGTTAATGATCGGGGTAGACATCAGCGAGCCGAATACGCCGCCGTTGGTAATGGTGAAGTTACCGCCGGTCAGGTCGTCTACGGTCAGCTTGCCGTCGCGGCCTTTAACAGCCAGCTCTTTAATGTTTTTCTCGATGTCAGCCATACCCAGGGTATCCACATCACGCAGAACCGGCGTTACCAGGCCGCGTGGAGTAGAAACCGCCATGCTGACGTCGAAATAGTTGTGGTAAACCACGTCATCGCCATCAATAGACGCGTTCACTTCCGGGTAGCGTTTCAGCGCTTCAACTACCGCTTTCACGTAGAAGGACATAAAGCCCAGACGGATACCGTGACGTTTTTCAAACGCGTCACCGTACTGCTTGCGCAGGTCCATGATTGGCTTCATGTTCACTTCGTTGAAGGTGGTCAGCATCGCGGTGGAGTTTTTCGCTTCCAGCAGACGCTCGGCCACGCGCTTGCGCAGGCGGGTCATCGGCACGCGTTTTTCGCTGCGGGCACCCAGAGCAGGCTGCGCTGCTGGTGCTGCCGCAGGGGCTTTCGCTTCTGCCTGAGCAGGCGCTTTCGCCAGGTGCTTATCGATGTCTTCGCGGGTCAGACGTCCGCCCACACCGGTGCCTTTGATGGCTGCCGGGTCGAGGCTGTGTTCAGCCAGCAGGCGACGGATCGCCGGGCTGAGGGCATCGTTAGACTGTTCTTCCAGAGAAGCCTGCTGGCGCTGAGCCGGCGTAGAGGCTTTCTCTTCAGATTTCGCGCTGGACTCTTTGCCCGCGCTGTTGCCTTCACGCAGGCGACCCAGGATCTGACGAGAGGTTACGGTGGTACCTTCATCTTCCAGCACCGCGTCCAGAACGCCATCCGCCGAAGCCGGTACTTCCAGTACCACTTTGTCAGTTTCGATTTCTACCAGCACTTCATCGCGCTTAACGGCATCGCCTGGTTTTTTGTGCCAGGTAGCGACGGTCGCATCTGCTACGGATTCAGGCAGGTCGGGAACAAGAATATCTACGCTACTCATTTTGTATCCTTTAATTAATCGACGTTCAGCGCGTCATTGACCAGATCTTGTTGCTGCTTCTGGTGAACGGACATATACCCTACCGCCGGAGAGGCGGAGGCCGGGCGACCTGCATAGCGCAGGGCTGACCCAAATGGAATCACTTCACGGAAATGATGCTGGCTGCAGTACCATGCGCCCTGGTTAAGCGGCTCTTCCTGGCACCAGACAAAATCATGTACGTGAGCATATTGTTTCAGCACTTCCTGCATCGCCTGATGCGGGAACGGATAAAGCTGTTCGATACGCACGATGGCGACATCTTTCTGATCGTTCTTGCGGCGCTGTTCCAGCAGGTCGTAATAAACCTTACCAGAACACATCACCACGCGCTTCACGCCCTGCGGATCCAGCTCGTCAATTTCACCGATGGCTGGCAGGAAGGTTCCGTTCGCCAGTTCTTCCAGGCTCGACACCGCCAGCGGGTGACGCAGCAGGGATTTCGGCGACATGACCACCAGCGGACGGCGCATACCGCGCAGCGCCTGACGACGCAGCATGTGGTACACCTGAGCCGGGGTGGACGGCACGCAGACCTGCATGTTCTGCTCGGCGCAGAGCTGCAGATAACGTTCCAGACGCGCGGAGGAGTGCTCCGGCCCCTGACCTTCATAACCGTGCGGCAGCAGCATTACCAGGCCACACATGCGGCCCCACTTCTGCTCGCCGGAGGAGATGAACTGGTCGATAACCACCTGCGCACCGTTGGCGAAGTCACCAAACTGCGCTTCCCAGATGGTCAGGGTGCGTGGTTCAGCGGTGGCATAACCGTATTCGAAGGCCAGCACCGCTTCTTCAGACAGCACGGAGTCCCAGACCTTGAACTGGCCCTGACCGTTGTGCACGTGCTGCAGCGGGGTGTAGGTTGAACCGTTGGACTGGTTGTGAACAACCGCGTGACGGTGGAAGAAGGTCCCACGGCCCGCATCTTCACCGGACAGACGAACAGGAATGCCTTCATCAACCAGCGTTGCGTAAGCCAGCGTTTCCGCGCCGCCCCAGTCGAACAGCTTCTCGCCTGCCGCCATAGACTGACGGTCAGCGTAGATTTTCTGCACGCGAGACTGCATCTCGATAGCGTCCGGTACGGTGCTGATGCGTTTAGCCAGCTCCTGCAGGCGCTTCATCTCAACCTTGTTCGGGTAGCTCTCATCCCACTCGTGGTTGAGGTACGGCGACCAGGTAAAGGAGTGCATGTTCATCGGGCGCAGCTCTTTGACCACGCATTCACCCGCATCCAGCGCGTCGCGGTAGAGGTTGACCATTTCGGTCGCATCTTCCAACGTCGTCACTTTGTCGCTCTCCAGCTTGTCAGCATAGATTTTGCGCGGGGTCGGGTGTTTTTTGATTTTCTGATACATCAACGGCTGGGTTGCACTTGGCTCGTCCGCTTCGTTGTGGCCGTGACGGCGGTAGCAGAAGAGGTCAATGAACACATCGCGTTTAAAGGTATTACGGAAGTCCAGCGCCAGACGGGTGACGAAAGCAACGGCTTCCGGGTCATCCGCGTTAACATGGAAGATCGGCGCCTGCACCATCTTACCGATGTCGGTGCAGTACGGGGTAGAACGCGCGTCAAGCGGGTTAGAGGTGGTGAAGCCCACCTGGTTATTGATCACGATGCGAACGGTACCGCCCACTTCGTAACCACGCGCTTTCGACATGTTCAGGGTTTCCTGAACCACGCCCTGCCCTGTTACCGCCGCATCGCCGTGGATGGTAATTGGCAGAACTTTATTGCTGCTCGGCTCGTCCAGACGATCCAGACGCGCACGCACGGAACCGATAACCACCGGGCTAACGATTTCCAGGTGTGACGGGTTAAACGCCAGCGCCAGGTGAACCAGACCGCCTTCGGTTTCGATATCCGACGAGAAGCCCATGTGGTACTTCACGTCGCCGGTGCCGAGGTGTTCTTTATGTTTGCCCGCGAATTCGTCGAACAGGTCCTGCGGTTTTTTACCCAGCACGTTGACCAGCACGTTCAGACGACCACGGTGCGCCATGCCCAGAACCACTTCACGGGTGCCGCTCTTGCCTGCGTGACGAATCAGCTCTTTCAGCATCGGCACCAGCGCATCGCCGCCTTCCAGCGAGAAGCGTTTTGCGCCCGGGAATTTCGCGCCCAGATAGCGCTCAAGCCCTTCCGCTGCGGTCAGTTCGTTCAGGAAGCGTTTTTTCTCGTCAGCCGAGAAGGTCGCGTGGCCCGCTACGGATTCGATGCGCTGCTGGATCCAGCGTTTCTCTTCGGTAGAGGTAATGTGCATGTATTCCGCGCCGATGGAGCCGCAGTAGGTTTGCTTGAGCGCGTCAATCAGATCGCCCAGCTTCATCGTGTCTTTGCCGATGGCAAAGGAACCTACGTTAAAGCTTTCCTGGAAATCGGCCTCGGTCAGATCGTGATATGCCGGATCGAGATCGGCCACACGGTCTTGTTTCCACAGTCCCAGCGGATCGAGATTCGCATGCTGGTGACCGCGGAAGCGATAAGCGTTGATAAGCTGCAGGACTTTAACCTGCTTCGCATTGGTGTCAGGGTCGGAAATCGCAGAAGAGTAACGTGAGGCATCCTTCGCCAGACGACGGAAATAATCACGTGTTTTGGAATGGAATTGATCCGGTTTGACCCCTGTGCCAGGCAACTGCTGGAACATGGAACGCCAGTTTGCGTCCACTGAGTCAGGATCGGTTAAGAAGTCTTCATAGAGCTGTTCAATCCAGCTCTGGTTTGCACCAGAAAGGAAAGAAGAGTCCAGCCAGGCTTTCATTGCGCCGTTCTGCATCGTGATCCCTTAAGCATTTTTATGCTTACTTTCGCCGTAGAAACTACCACGCACACCACGTGTACGTGCCGGGGTTCACCTGCGAGCTCTTTTCATTTGGCCCGCGAAGGAACCTTTAGAAACTGTCTAGACTTCAGGGCAGTTTTTAAAGGTTTCTGCAATTTGCCCGGTGGCGCTACGCTTACCGGGCCTACTGTTACGTAGGCCGGATAAGCGCAGCGCCATCCGGCGTTTCTACTTACGCACTGCGCTGCAGCAGCATCGACTTAATATGGCCGATGGCGCGCGTCGGGTTCAGCCCCTTCGGACACACACTGACGCAGTTCATGATGCTATGGCAGCGGAATACGCTGAAAGCGTCACTCAGTCCTTCCAGACGGCTGTCGGTTTCGGTGTCGCGGCTATCGATCAGGAAGCGATAGGCAGCCAGCAGACCGGCCGGGCCGATAAACTTGTCCGGGTTCCACCAGAACGACGGGCAGGACGTTGAACAGCATGCGCAGAGAATACACTCGTACAACCCATCGAGTTTTTCACGCTGCTCAGGAGACTGTAAGTGCTCGCGAGCGGGTGGATTTTGCCCATTATTCAATAAGTAAGGTTTAATCTTCTCATATTGTGCATAGAATTGCCCCATGTCTACCACCAAATCACGCACGACCGGAAGGCCTGGCAGAGGACGGATAACAATTTTCTGACCCGGACGCTGCAGCGCTGAAATTGGCGTGATGCAGGCCAGGCCATTTTTACCGTTCATGTTCACACCGTCAGAGCCACAAACCCCTTCACGGCAGGAGCGGCGGAACGACAGCGTAGGATCTTTTTCTTTCAGCTGGATTAACGCATCCAGCAGCATCATGTCGCGACCTTCTTCCGCTTCCAGGGTGTAGTCCTGCATACGCGGAGCGTCATCAACATCCGGGTTATAACGATAAACTGAGAATTCGAGTTTCATTATCCTGTCTCCGCATTAGTAAGTACGAATCTTCGGCGGGAACGCCGGACGCAGTTTCGGTTCCATGTTGACGCTACGACGCGTCATGGATTCCGACTCTGGCAGATACAGGGAATGGCACAGCCAGTTTTCGTCATCACGATCCGGGAAGTCGAAGCGGCTATGCGCGCCACGGCTTTCGGTACGGAAGTTTGCCGACATCGCCGTCGCGAACGCGGTTTCCATCAGGTTATCCAGCTCCAGGCACTCGACGCGCTGGGTGTTGAACTCGCTGGAGGTGTCGTCCAGACGGGCATTTTTCAGACGCTCGCGGATCGCTTTCAGCTGCTCAAGACCTTTAGCCATCGCGTCGCCTTCACGGAATACCGAGAAGTTGTGCTGCATACATTCCTGCAGCGCTTTACGGATTTCCACCGGATCTTCGCCGTTACGGTTACCGTTCCAGCGGTTGAGGCGCTCAAGAGAGGCATCAATTTCGTCGTCGGTCGCGTCACGCAGCGCGCCCTGCTCGGCAATGGACTCCTGCAGATGCAGACCCACTGCACGACCAAACACCACCAGGTCCAGCAGGGAGTTGCCGCCCAGACGGTTTGCACCGTGTACAGATACGCAGGCAATTTCGCCTACCGCGAACAGGCCAGGAATAACCACGTCTTCGCCCTGCTCGTTCACGGTCAGCGCCTGACCGGTCACTTTGGTCGGAATACCGCCCATCATGTAGTGGCAGGTTGGGATAACCGGAATAGGCTCTTTCACCGGGTCGACGTGTGCGAAGGTGCGGGACAGTTCCAGGATGCCCGGCAGACGGGATTCCAGAACCTCTTTACCCAGATGGTCGAGCTTCAGCTTGGCGTGTGGACCCCATGGGCCGTCACAGCCGCGGCCTTCACGGATTTCGATCATGATGGAACGCGCCACCACGTCACGACCCGCCAGGTCTTTCGCATTCGGGGCATAACGCTCCATGAAGCGCTCGCCGTGTTTGTTCAGCAGGTAGCCACCTTCACCGCGGCAGCCTTCTGTTACCAGAACGCCCGCACCGGCGATACCGGTTGGGTGGAACTGCCACATCTCCATATCCTGCACCGGCACGCCCGCGCGGATAGCCATACCGACACCGTCACCGGTGTTGATGTGGGCGTTGGTGGTGGACTGATAGATACGGCCTGCACCGCCGGTAGCCAGTACGGTAGCGCGGGCTTTGAAGTAAACCACTTCACCGGTTTCGATGCACAGCGCGGTACAGCCGACGATTGCGCCATCGGCGTTTTTCACCAGATCCAGCGCGTACCACTCGGAGAAGATGGTGGTGTGGTTTTTCAGGTTCTGCTGATACAGAGTGTGCAGCAGTGCGTGACCGGTACGGTCAGCCGCCGCCGCGGTGCGTGCCGCCTGCTCGCCGCCGAAGTTTTTCGACTGGCCGCCAAACGGACGCTGATAGATAGTGCCATTTTCCAGACGGGAGAACGGCAGCCCCATGTGGTCCAGCTCCAGAATCGCTTCCGGGCCGGTTTTACACATATATTCGATGGCATCCTGGTCGCCGATGTAGTCGGAACCTTTTACCGTGTCGTACATGTGCCATTCCCAGTTATCTTCATGGGAGTTACCCAGCGCAACGGTGATACCGCCCTGCGCAGACACAGTGTGGGAACGGGTCGGGAAAACTTTAGAGAGCAGCGCACAGGTCTGGCCGCTCTGGGAAATTTGCAGTGCGGCACGCATACCTGCGCCACCGGCACCAATTACAACAGCATCAAATTCTCTGACTGGCAGTTTCATTACACACCCCACACCACAACGAATCCATAAATAACGTAAACCACCAGTGCAACGACAATGGCCAGCTGCAGCGGGAGGCGAATCGCCAGCGGTTTAACGTAATCGGTCAACACCTGCCACATGCCAATCCACGCATGAATAAGGATGGAGAACAGAGCCAGCAGGGTGAACACTTTGGTGAAGGCGGATCCGAAGAACCCACTCCAGATTTCCCACGTCAGCGTGCCGCTGGTCGCGAAGAAACCGATCATATAGATGATGTAAAGAGTGAGAACGATGGCGGTAGCACGGACCAGAATGAAGTCATGTACGCCGTTGCGTCCTAATGCGGAGGCGTTGCTTACCATACGAGAACTCCTGCGAGAAGTGAAAGCACGACAGTAATCACAAATGAAATGTTAGCGGAGCGTTTCCCGGCTTCGAAAGTCTCTTCCAGGTAGCCAAAGTCCATCAGCATATGGCGGACACCCACAACAACGTGGTACGCCAGCGCGGTCAGAATGCCCCACATGATGAATTTCACGAAGAAGCTGTTCATGATGGCAGAGGCCTGGAGGAATCCTTCAGGGGAAGAGAGGCTGGTGCCCAGTAACCACAGCAAAATACCGACCGCCACAAACGTAATCACACCAGAAACACGGTGCAGAATGGACGCTATTGCTGTTACAGGGAACCGGATCGTTTTGAGATCCAGATTGACAGGTCTTTGTTTTTTCACATTTCTTATCATGAATAACGCCCACATGCTGTTCTTATTGTTTCCTTCCTCCGGACTGCGATGCGGGTCAAGCAGCGTTCCTTTTCTATAACTGCGCGTCATGCAAAACACTGCTTCCAGATGCTTAAACGACACGTTACAACGCTGGGTGGCTCGGGATTGCAGGGTGTTCCGGAGACCTGGCGGCAGTATAGGCCGTTCACAAAATCATTACAATTAACCTACATACAGTTTGTCGGGTTTTCTCTGGAACAGTGATCAGGGTCACGATAACAACATCTTTTTAATTTTTAATCATCTGATTTGACAAATGTTAAACAATATTGTTACAAACGTCATCAGAAAAGGCATATAATGCGCAAAAGTTATGAGGTCTCTCTTTCACCTGACAAATAGTTATGTAACAGTGTGATGGTATTGACCGAAGTTATCAGGACAGTTATTAGTGATATACAGGTTTGAATAATTCGGACTGCAAAAACGCTGATTTGCTGTTGTTTCACTGATATTTCATTCGTTTACCTGCAAGGCGCCATAGCTCTGTACCCTGGTTTGTCCTCGTGAGCTGAGCGGTAAGCCAAATAACAATCTGGTAACGGTGATTAACAGCTGAAAGCAAATCCGGTAAAGCGCAGTCTTAAGCATAAGGCGCTAAGGAGACCGTAAATGGCTGATACAAAGGCAACGCTCACCCTAAATGGTGACACTGCTATTGAACTGGATGTGCTAAAAGGCACGCTCGGTCAGGATGTTATTGATATCCGTACGCTGGGTTCTAAAGGTGTGTTCACCTTTGACCCTGGATTTACCTCTACCGCATCTTGCGAATCCAAAATCACCTACATTGACGGTGACGAAGGTATCCTGCTCCATCGCGGCTTCCCCATCGATCAGTTAGCCACCGAATCCAACTATCTGGAAGTGTGCTACATCCTGCTGAACGGCGAAAAACCGACGCAGGCGCAGTACGATGAATTCAAAACCACCGTGACCCGTCACACCATGATCCATGAGCAGATTACCCGTCTGTTCCATGCGTTCCGCCGTGACTCTCACCCGATGGCGGTGATGTGCGGTATCACCGGTGCGCTGGCGGCGTTCTACCACGACTCCCTTGACGTGAATAACCCGCGTCACCGTGATATCGCGGCGTTCCGCCTGCTGTCCAAAATGCCTACCATGGCGGCGATGTGCTACAAATACTCCATCGGCCAGCCGTTTGTGTATCCGCGCAACGACCTCTCCTACGCGGGTAACTTCCTGCGCATGATGTTCTCCACGCCGTGCGAAGAGTACGAAGTGAACCCGGTGCTGGAACGCGCGATGGACCGTATTCTGATCCTGCACGCTGACCACGAACAAAACGCATCTACCTCTACCGTCCGTACCGCGGGCTCTTCGGGCGCGAACCCGTTCGCCTGTATCGCTGCGGGCATCGCCTCCCTGTGGGGACCGGCGCACGGTGGCGCGAACGAAGCGGCACTGAAGATGCTGGAAGAGATCAGCACCGTTGAGCACATTCCTGAGTTCGTGCGTCGCGCGAAAGACAAGAATGACTCTTTCCGCCTGATGGGCTTCGGTCACCGTGTTTACAAAAACTACGACCCGCGCGCTACCGTCATGCGTGAGACCTGCCACGAAGTGCTGAAAGAGCTGGGTACCAAAGATGATCTGCTGGAAGTGGCGATGGAGCTGGAACACATCGCGCTGAACGACCCGTACTTCATCGAGAAGAAACTCTACCCGAACGTCGATTTCTACTCTGGCATTATTCTGAAAGCGATGGGCATTCCGTCTTCCATGTTCACCGTAATCTTCGCCATGGCCCGTACCGTAGGCTGGATTGCGCACTGGAACGAAATGCACAGCGAAGGCATGAAAATCGCCCGTCCTCGTCAGCTGTATACCGGCTACGAGCAGCGTGATTTTAAGTCTGATATCAAACGCTAAAAGACGTTGGGTGCGGCCTGATGCCCTCACCCCGGCCCTCTCCCACAGGGAGAGGGTGAAAACCTTAAAAACGGTAACCCCTGGGTTACCGTTTTACTTTTATTGCTGGCAAAAATGTAGGCCGGGTAAGGCGTAGCCGCCACCCGGCTTTTTTATTTTTGACAGTGCGGGCACCAGTAAAAGGGTCTCGAAGAAAGCATAATCCTGTCAATAATCCCGCCGCATCGCTCACACTTTTTCCCCGCCCGATGAAACACCTTGAACCGGAACAGCGCCCCGTGATGCGTGTTCTCATTCACCACGCCACGCGTGTTGTACGAGAGCCGCGGAATGTCCAGCAGCGCGTGGGATAGCGCCTCCAGCTGTTCGTCATTCAGCTCAGACGCTTTATGCTGCGCCGCCAGCCCGACTTCCCAGAGGATCTCTACCCGCAGGTAGTTACCCAGCCCGGCCAGAAAAGCCTGGTCGAGGAACAAACCGGAAAACTGTCGGTTACGGAATTTAGGTGATAACAGCCGGGCCTTCACGTCGCTCGCCGTCAGGCGCATGTCCAGCACGTCCGGCCCGACCCGCTGCAGAAACGGGTGCGTCAGCAGTTGCTCCGGCGTTAACATTTCGATATCCGACGCGCTATAGAGCAGGATCGCCTTATCCGCCGTTTGCAGCCGGACGCGCAGCACGCGGGTGGTTTGCGGCTGCTCGTCCGCCTCCACAACCCGCCAGACGCCGTAAAGCTGGTTATGGCTATATAACGTCAGGTTATGGGAAAAGTGCGTGAGCAAGGCCTTGCCGCGCGTTTCAATATGGGTCACCGTCTGGCCCACCAGCTGTGATTCAAACGGTTTCAGTTGAGGAAAAGCAAACCAGACATCCGTCAGGGGTTTGCCCTTTATCGCCGCCTCCAGGCTATCCGCCGCGCGGCGGATCTCCGGACCTTCAGGCATTTTTGTGTCCTTATCGTCATTATTCGGCGCTGACGAGGATACCCTCTTCAGAGAACGCTGCCCGCAAGCGGCGCGCGAACTGGAGCGCATGCTCGCCGTCGCCGTGTAAACATACCGTATCGGCCTGAACGTTTGCCGGTGTTCCATCCACGGCGGTCACCCGCCCGGCACGCACCATCTCCAGCGTCTGCGCCAGCGCCTTGCCTTCATCGGTAATCAGCGCCCCGGCCTGCGTCCTCGGCACCAGGCTGCCGTCCGGCTGGTATCCCCGATCGGCAAACACTTCCTGACGCGTGGTCAGGCCCAGCCGTTCTCCGGCGCGAATAAGCTCGCTGCCCGCAAGGCCTACCAGAATCAGCTGCGGATTACAGTCCCGCACCGCGCGGGCAATCGCCTCCGCCAGCGCCGGATCTTTCGCCGCCTGGTTATAGAGCATGCCGTGCGGCTTCACGTGGCGCATCACGCCGTTCTCAGCGCGCACTATCGCCTCTAGCGCGCCGATCTGGTAGAGCACCTGCGCGTAGACCGTCTCAGGGGGCAGATCCATCGCCGTACGGCCAAAGTTTTCCCGATCGGGAAAACTGGGGTGAGCCCCAATCGCGACGCCGTTTTTAATGGCATTACGCACGCTCTCCAGCATGGTTTGCGCATCGCCCGCGTGAAAGCCACAGGCGATATTTACCGAGGTGACCAGCGTCATCAATTCCGCATCAGCGCGGCTTCCCTCCCCCAGATCGGCGTTCAAATCAATCTTTACCATCAAGCCTCCACGCCAGCTGTTCGAGATAACGCTGCTGATCCTGCCGCGCCTTCAGCGCCTCCTCCAGCGAACACTGCACGAAGTGAATCGGCTGGCCGAGGGGAATTTGCGCCAGATGGTAGCGATCGGCTTCAATGATGCAGGCAATGCGCGGGTATCCGCCGGTAGTTTGCGCGTCGTTCATTAACACGATGGGCTGACCGTTCCCAGGCACCTGAATAACCCCCGGCAATAAACCGTGAGAGAGCAGTTCCCGGTCCGTCGTGCGGGTCAGCGGCTGACCCTGCAGGCGGTAGCCCATGCGGTTACTCTGCGGGCTGATCTTCCACGGCGCGCGCCAGAAGGACTCTTTAGAAGCCTCGTCAAACTCATGATATTCCGGCCCCGGTAAGGCGCGGATCTGGTTTCCCCACAGCAGCTGTTTTACGCCCTGCGTGGTCGAGAAATGGCGCGTGGAGGGTTTGATTGCCAGCCGATCGCCGTCGCGCAGCAAACGTCCTTCGTGACCGCCGATCCCGGCTTTCTGATCGGTACTGGACGAGCCCAGCACCTCCGGCACGTCGATGCCGCCCGCCACCGCGAGATAGCTACGCACGCCGTGCAGCGGACGTTTGAGCGTCAGGCGCTGACCGGCTTTCGCCCGCAGCCGCCACCCGGTCCACACCGCTTTGCCGTCCAGAGTCGCGTCACACCCCGCGCCGGTTAAGGCAAACCAGGTCTCCTGACTAAACTCAATGACGCACTGGCCGAGCGTAATTTCGAGCGCGGCCGTATTGCCGGGGTTGCCCACCAGCACGTTAGCAATCTCCAGCGCAGGCCTGTCCAGCGCGCCACAATAGCTCACGCCAGACTGGCGCATGCCAAAGCGGCCCGCATCCTGTACGGAGGTATAAAGCCCGGCGCGAATAAGCGTTAACATACCCCCTCCTTCTGCGGGATAAAGCGAAGGGTATCGCCGGGACGCAGGAGTATTGGCGTCTCCAGCCCCGGGTCAAATAACGGTGTGGCGGTATACCCAATAAGCTGCCAGCCGCCAGGCGATGTCAGCGGATAAACGCCGGTCTGCTCACCGCCGATAGCCACCGTCCCCGCCGGCACGCTCACGCGCGGCTCGGCACGGCGTGGCGTATGCAGCTGAGGGGATAATCCGCCCAGATACGGGAATCCGGGCTGAAACCCCAGGAACCAGACCACGTAGTCAACCGAGCTGTGCAGCTCAACAACCTGCTTTTCGGTTAATCCGCAGTGGTCTGCCACCACGCCGAGATCCGGCCCACCCGTACCGCCATAAACGACCGGGATCTCAATGGCGCGGGACTCCGGCTCCAGCGCCTCGCTCTCTTCCCACCAGCGCTGCAAACGCTCAATGGCATCCAGCGCCAGCGTATGCGGGCTACACAGCACCACGGTGATGTTATTCATCCCCGGAATGGCTTCAACCACCTCCGGTAGTTCGGCCAGACGCTGGGTCAGCCGCCAGATACGCTTTTGCGTGGCAAGCATCACCGGTGGTTCAAGCTCCAGAACCACGGCGGTTTCACCCAGAAGATAACAACGCGCTCGCTGCACTTAACTACCTCTCGTCAGGCTGGGTTAGGAATATCAATAAAGGTCACATCCAGATCGGTATTTTCCGTCAGCCACTCGCTGAGGGCGCGTATGCCGCCGCGCTCGGTGGCGTGATGGCCAGCCGCGTAAAAATGCAGCCCCTGTTCACGCGCCGAATGAATGGTCTGCTCGGAAACCTCGCCGGTGATAAAAGCATCGACGCCGAAACGCGCGGCGCTGTCGATAAAGCCCTGACCGCCGCCAGTACACCATGCGACACGCTTCACCGTATCCGGACCGGTATCACCACTCCACAGCGGACGACGGCCCAGGCGCGCTTCAATCCACGAGGCCAGCTCCAGCCCCGGAACCGGCATCGCCAGCTCGCCCCACGGCACCAGCGGCTCAATTTCGCCCATCACGGTAATCCCCAGTAGCTGCGCCAGCTGGACGTTGTTGCCGAGCTCCGGGTGCGCATCCAGCGGCAGGTGGTAGCCGTACAGGTTGATGTCATTTGCCAGCAGCGTTTTCAGGCGATTGCGCTTCATCCCGCGAATAATCGGCGATTCGTTTTTCCAGAAGTAACCGTGATGGACGATCACCGCGTCGGCGTTCTGACGAACGGCCTCGTCCAGCAGCGCCTGGCTTGCCGTTACGCCGGTAATTATTTTTTGCACCGTCTCGCGCCCCTCAACCTGGAGCCCGTTCGGGCCGTAATCGCTGAAGGAGGTACTGTTCAGTTTTTCGTTAATCAGGCTTTCCAGTTCGCTGTTTTTCATCATCACTCTCTTATGCTTTGCGGGCCGCTTCGTACGCCGCCAGCGTGGCGACACGCGCCTGTTTATGGTCGACAACCGGACGAGGGTAATCCAGCTTTACGCGCTGTTTATCCGCCCATGCCCACGGTTCGTGGATCGCTTTAGCAGGTATATCGTTAAGCTCAGGCACCCAGCGGCGGATAAACTCGCCGTCCGCATCAAATTTTTGTCCCTGAGTGGTCGGATTAAAAATCCGGAAATAGGGTGCGGCATCGGTGCCGGTGGAGGCCGCCCACTGCCAGCCGCCGTTATTCGCCGCGAGATCGCCATCGATCAGCTGAGAGATAAAATAGCGCTCTCCGATACGCCAGTCGATAAGCAGATCCTTCACCAGAAAGCTGGCAGTAATCATCCGCAGGCGGTTGTGCATCCACCCCGTCTCATTAAGCTGACGCATGGCGGCATCGACTATCGGATAGCCCGTCTGCCCGCTTTGCCAGGCTTTCAGCTGCTTATCATTCGATTGCCACTTTACATTATCGGTCCAGCCAATGAAGGGCCGATGCTTACACAAACCCGGATGAAAGGTCATCAGATGGCGGTAGAACTCGCGCCAGATAAGTTCATTCAGCCAGACAGACCCTGCGCCGCCCTCCAGCGCCTGCGGCTGCTCCGCCAGCAGACGATGCAAACACTGGCGCGGTGAGATCGCGCCCAGCGCCAGACAGGACGACAGGCGGCTGGTGCCCTCGATGGCGGGAAAATCCCGACGCGCGTCGTAATAGCCCGCGTCCTGCTTGCAGAACTGGCGCAGTTGGGCGATAGCCGCTTTCTCGTCGCCGGGGAACAGCGTTTCATCAAACGGCTGCTGAGGGTAATCAAACGTCAGCTCAGGCAGCTCTTTTATGGCTTCGCCTCGCACGGCAGGCGCGGCAACGCACTCCGGCAGCGCCTCTTTCAGACGTTTGATAAAGGCATTTTTGAACGGCGTAAAAACTTTATACATCTCGTGGTTGCCGGTCATCACGCTGCCCGGTGCCAGCATCACGCTGTCATCAAACCCTTCGCAGACCACCCCTTCCAGCATCTTCTCCAGCTGACGGTCGCGCTGCTGCTCGTTGAATTCGTACTGATAGTTGTAAAAAAGATGCGTGACCTTGTGCTGCTTACAGATCTCCCGCACCGTCTGCAGCTGTGCGGCAAAATCACCCACCTCTTTATAGAGAAGCGGTATGCCTTTTCCGGCGAGCGAGTGCTGCAGGTCGGTCAGATACGCACGCAGCAAGGCCGCCTGGCGGGGAGCCATATCGTGCTGCCGCCACTGCTCGGGCGTGGCTATAAACAGAGCCAGTACGTTAGCGTCTTTGTCGCGACAGGCCGCCGCGAGTGCGATGTTGTCATGTACGCGCAGGTCCGCGCGAAACCAAACCAGATGGGTGGGCATAAAACTCCAGGCAATTATCCATTATGTCCGTAAGGGCATGCCGTAAAAGGAAAAAGCATGCATTGAACTACTTTGCCATGAAGTGTAGACGGGATGAAATAAAAAAGGCCGCCCGAGGCGGCCTTAGCGCTACTTGTCCTGCGCTATCGTGGTTAACGCGACAAACCCATTCGGCTCATCGCTCTTTACAACGAGTACGCTGGCGACAATGAACGCGATGCAAAAATAGCGTTTCATTATGCGGTCCCTGCTGCTAACCGCTCCACCGTTCACCACCGGTGATAAGTCGGTGGACACAAGCCCGGGTAGGCGGGCTGCTTTACGGCTGTAAATACACCTTTCCCAGGACCGATGCCCATTTGCGAGATGGCGGAAAGGGACGCAGCATCATAATTAACATCCGCTGCGAAGGTAAGATACTCGAATAAAATTAGGAATTTATAAAGGCTTCGAGGGATTGCCATCTGCTTACAGGAGGGTATGATAAAAATCCCGGGTAGGGGCTGCAAGACCACCCAACGGACCGCGAATCCCGAGGGACAAAAAAACCGCCAACGTTATGTGGCGGTTTTTTTATTGCTATGTGTAGTCTTCGTATCAGTAGAAATCGCAGGTCGCTTTCTCGGCCTGATCCATCCACACCGGCTTCTCGCTGGTTTTCGCCCAGACGCGGTGCAGATAGCTGTAAAAACGTGCACGATCTTTCCAGAACAGCATCACCGGCAGAGCCAGCACGCCAGCCACTACGGCGAAAGCGCGGCGCAAGAACACGATATGAGCCGGATACTCTTTATAAAGATCCATATTTTCTCCCCTATAGTTGGCCGGAAACGTCATCCGGAAAATTCAAAATCTGTGACCTGGCTAAAATAATATCGCTTTGTTTGTAATTTTACTACTCATCCGACCACTTATTTTTATCCATTTAGTGAATATTTACATTCACGCCGTAATTAAGTTACAAAAAAGTTAACGATTTACTTATCAATAGTTAAATTGTGGGCTTTGCCATTTTTATACTTTTTTTACACCCGCCCTCCCCATTTTTGCGAAATCTTTGCGCCGGAAATCCTACCGTTAGTACAACAACGAAAGTCACCCGGAGGTGGATTGTGAGTGCAGGTCTTATTGCCGGCATCGTGCTGGTGTTCCTGTTATTGGGTTATCTGGTCTATGCCCTGATTAATGCGGAGGCCTTCTGATGGCTGCTCAGGCGTTTCTGCTTATTGCCAGCTTCTTAGTGGTACTGTTCGTTCTGGCAAGACCACTGGGAACAGGACTGGCACGATTGATCAACAACGTCCCCCTGCCCGGCACGGGAAGCGTTGAAAAAGGGATCTGGCGCGTACTGGGAATAGACGACCGGGAGATGAACTGGCGTCAGTATCTTATCGCCATTCTGCTGCTGAATATCGTTGGGCTCGTTGCGCTTTTTGCCATGCTGATGCTGCAGGGCATCCTGCCGCTGAATCCGCAACAGTTACCGGGCCTCTCCTGGCATCTTGCGCTGAACACGGCGGTGAGCTTTGTCACTAACACCAACTGGCAGTCCTACGCTGGTGAAACCACGCTGAGCTATTTCAGCCAGATGGTCGGGCTAACCGTGCAGAACTTCCTCTCGGCCGCCAGCGGTATCGCGGTGATCTTCGCGCTGACGCGTGCGTTTGCGCGTCAGAAAATCAATACCCTGGGTAACGCGTGGGTGGATCTGACCCGCATTACGCTGTGGATCCTGCTGCCGATTGCGCTGCTGATCGCGCTGTTCTTTATCCAACAGGGCACCCTGCAAAACCTGATGCCTTACGCGCCCTATACCTCGCTCGAAGGCGCAAAACAGCTCCTGCCGATGGGGCCAGTAGCGTCACAGGAAGCCATCAAAATGCTCGGGACGAACGGGGGTGGCTTCTTCAACGCCAACTCGTCGCATCCGTTTGAAAACCCTACCGCATTGACCGATTTTGTGCAGATGCTGGCGATTTTCCTGATCCCCGCCGCGATCTGCTTTGCCTTTGGTGACGTGGTCAACGATCGCCGTCAGGGCCGCACCCTGCTCTGGACCATGTCGCTGATCTTTGTGGTCTGCGCTGCGCTGGTGATGTGGGCCGAGTGGCAGGGTAATCCGCACTTCCTCTCGCTGGGTGCCGATAGCGCAATCAACATGGAAGGTAAAGAGAGCCGCTTTGGCATTCTCGCCAGCAGCCTCTATGCGGTGGTCACCACGGCGGCCTCCTGCGGGGCGGTCAACGCCATGCACGATTCCTTTACGGCGCTGGGTGGCATGATCCCGATGTGGCTGATGCAGATTGGCGAAGTCGTCTTTGGCGGCGTGGGCTCGGGTCTGTACGGCATGCTGCTGTTCGTGCTGCTGGCGGTATTTATTGCCGGTTTGATGATTGGCCGCACCCCGGAATACCTCGGTAAAAAAATCGACGTTCGCGAGATGAAATTAACCGCGCTGGCGATTCTGGTCACCCCTGCGCTTGTGCTGCTCGGCACCGCGCTGGCGCTGATGACCGAGGCCGGACGCAGCGGCATCTTTAACCCCGGCATTCACGGTTTTAGCGAAGTGCTGTATGCCGTCTCCTCTGCCGCCAACAACAACGGCAGCGCCTTTGCGGGCCTAAGCGCCAACTCACCGTTCTGGAACTGTCTGCTGGCGTTCTGCATGTTTGTGGGCCGCTTCGGGATCATTGTGCCGGTCATGGCGATTGCCGGATCGCTGGTGAATAAAAAAATTCAACCGACCACCACCGGGACATTACCGACCCACGGCGCGCTGTTTATCGGCCTGCTGACGGGCACCGTGTTGCTGGTCGGCGCCCTGACCTTTATCCCCGCCCTCGCGTTAGGCCCGGTCGCGGAATACCTCTCTTTACGCTGATTTTGCGGAGAAATTGTCATGAGTCGTAAACAACTGGCCCTGTTCGAACCGTCATTAGTTCGCCAGGCGCTCATGGATGCGGTGAAAAAGCTGAGCCCGCGCGTGCAGTGGCACAACCCGGTGATGTTTATTGTCTGGGCGGGAAGCGTCCTGACCACCGCCCTGGCGATTGCCATGGGTACGGGCCACATGCCGGGGAATGCGATGTTTACCGGTGCCATCAGCCTGTGGCTGTGGTTTACCGTGCTGTTCGCCAACTTTGCGGAAGCGCTGGCGGAAGGCCGGAGTAAAGCCCAGGCCAACAGCCTGAAAGGGGTGAAGAAAACCGCCTTCGCGCGCAAGCTACGTGAACCAAAATACGGCGCGCAGATGGACCACGTTCCGGCGGATGAACTGCGCAAAGGCGATGTGGTGCTGGTGGAAGCCGGGGACATTATCCCTTGCGACGGTGAAGTCATCGAAGGGGGCGCCTCGGTGGATGAAAGCGCCATTACCGGGGAGTCCGCGCCGGTGATCCGCGAATCCGGCGGCGATTTCGCCTCCGTGACAGGCGGGACGCGCATTCTCTCCGACTGGCTGGTGATCCAGTGTAGCGTTAACCCGGGGGAAACCTTCCTCGACCGGATGATCGCCATGGTGGAAGGCGCGCAGCGTCGTAAAACGCCGAACGAGATTGCCCTGACTATCCTGCTGGTGGCCCTGACCATCGTCTTCCTGCTGGCAACCGCGACGCTGTGGCCGTTCTCCGCCTATGGCGGCACCGCGGTCACCATCACGGTGCTGGTGGCGCTGCTGGTCTGCCTGATCCCAACCACCATTGGTGGCCTGCTGTCAGCCATCGGCGTGGCCGGCATGAGCCGTATGCTCGGTGCCAACGTCATCGCCACCAGCGGGCGTGCGGTTGAAGCTGCCGGTGACGTGGACGTCTTACTGCTGGATAAAACCGGGACCATTACCCTCGGTAACCGCCAGGCGTCAGATTTCCTGCCCGCCCCGGGCGTGGACGAAAAAACGCTGGCGGATGCCGCACAGCTCTCGTCGCTTGCCGATGAAACTCCGGAAGGCCGCAGTATCGTGATCCTCGCCAAGCAGCGTTTTAACCTGCGCCAGCGCGACGTTCAGAGCCTGCATGCCACTTTCGTGCCCTTCACGGCGCAAACCCGCATGAGCGGCATTAACATTCAGGATCGCATGATCCGTAAAGGCTCTGTTGACGCCATACGTCGCCACATTGAGGCCAACAACGGCCACTTCCCACCGGAAGTGGACAGCCTGGTCGAAAGCGTTGCCCGTCAGGGGGCGACGCCGCTGGTGGTGGCCGAAGGGGCACACGTGCTGGGGGTGATTGCCCTGAAGGATATCGTCAAAGGCGGCATCAAGGAGCGCTTTGCCCAGCTGCGTAAAATGGGGATCAAAACGGTGATGATCACCGGGGATAACCGTCTTACCGCCGCGGCGATTGCCGCCGAAGCGGGCGTGGATGACTTTCTTTCTGAAGCCACACCGGAAGCGAAACTGGCTCTGATTCGTCAGTATCAGGCGGAAGGCCGCCTGGTGGCGATGACGGGCGACGGTACCAACGACGCCCCTGCCCTGGCGCAGGCCGACGTGGCGGTGGCAATGAACTCCGGTACCCAGGCGGCAAAAGAGGCGGGCAACATGGTCGACCTCGACTCTAACCCGACCAAGCTGATTGAAGTGGTGCACATTGGTAAGCAGATGCTGATGACGCGCGGGTCGCTGACCACGTTCAGTATCGCCAACGACGTGGCGAAATATTTCGCCATCATTCCGGCGGCGTTTGCTGCGACCTACCCGCAATTAAACGCGTTGAACGTGATGCACCTGCACTCTCCGGCATCGGCCATTTTGAGCGCAGTGATCTTTAACGCCCTGATTATTGTCTTCCTGATCCCGCTGGCGCTGAAAGGCGTGAGCTATAAGCCGCTCACCGCCGCCGCCATGCTGCGCCGCAACCTGTGGATTTACGGCTTGGGCGGGCTGGTGGTGCCCTTCATCGGTATCAAGGTTATCGACCTGCTGTTGACGCTGTTCGGCCTGGTTTAAAAGGTGAATCAAATGACGATGTTACGCCCCGCTATACTTCTGTTTATTCTGCTGTCTCTCATTACCGGCGGGCTGTACCCGCTGGTGACCACCGCGCTGGGCCAGTGGTGGTTTAAGGATCGGGCCAACGGCTCGCTGATTATGCAAAGCGGTGAAAACCGCGGTTCGCGCCTGATTGGCCAGAACTTTACGGATGCCCGTTACTTCCAGGGACGCCCTTCCGCCACTGCCGAAAGCCCGTATAATCCGATGGCATCCGGCGGCAGCAACCTGGCGGGCAGCAACCCTGAGCTGGACAAAGCCGTTGCTGAGCGCGTGGCAGCCCTGCGCGCCGCTAATCCGCAGGCCAGCCGTGAGGTACCCGTCGAGCTGGTGACCGCCTCGGCCAGCGGGCTGGACTACAGCCTGACGCCGGCAGCAGCGGCATGGCAGATCCCGCGCGTCGCCGCGGCCCGTCAGCTGACCGTCGAACAGGTTAGCCAGCTGGTTGCAGAGCACACGCAAAAGCCGCTGGTCAGCTTTATCGGCATGCCCGTGGTGAATATTGTTGAGCTGAATCTGGCGCTGGACGCGCTAAGGAAAAACTAAATGACCGACGAGCCCATGCGCCCGGATCCGGACAGGCTGCTTGAACAGACGGCCGAAGCCCATCGCGGCAAACTGAAAATTTTCTTTGGCGCCTGCGCAGGCGTCGGGAAAACCTTCGCCATGCTGACGGAAGCCCAGCGGCTTCGGGCGCAGGGGCTCGATATTTTAATTGGCGTGGTTGAAACCCACGGACGTAAAGAGACGGCATCGCTGCTGAAGGGGCTGGCTACCCAGCCGCCCCGTCGCATCAGCCACCGCGGTCGGCTAGTCACCGAATTCGATCTCGATGCCGCCCTCGCCCGCCGTCCCGCCCTTATCCTGATGGACGAACTGGCGCACAGCAATGCGCCAGGCTCACGCCATCCAAAACGCTGGCAGGATGTAGAAGAGCTGCTCGAAGCCGGCATCGATGTTTTCACGACGGTTAACGTTCAGCATCTCGAAAGCCTGAACGACGTGGTCAGCGGCGTCACCGGCATTCAGGTGCGCGAGACGGTGCCCGATCCCTTCTTTGATTCCGCCGATGAAGTGGTGCTGGTTGACCTGCCCCCTGACGATTTGCGCCAGCGCCTGCATGAAGGCAAAGTCTATATCGCCGGCCAGGCCGAGCGCGCCATCGAACATTTCTTCCGTAAAGGTAACCTGATTGCCCTGCGCGAGCTGGCCCTGCGTCGTACTGCCGATCGCGTCGACGATCAGATGCGCGCCTGGCGCGACCTGCAGGGCCAGGAACGCGTCTGGCACACGCGAGACGCCATTCTGCTGTGCGTGGGGCACGGCAGCGGCAATGAAAAGCTTGTCCGCACCGCCGCTCGCCTGGCGGCTAAATTTGGCAGCGTCTGGCATGCGGTGTATGTCGAAACGCCGCAGCTGCACGCTCTGCCCGAAAACCAGCGTCGCGCGATATTGAGTTCGCTTCGCCTGGCGCAGGAGCTGGGTGCCGAAACCGCCACCCTTTCCGACCCACAGGAAGATAAAGCCATTTTGCGCTACGCCCGTGAGCACAATCTGGGAAAAATCGTGATTGGCCGTCGCCAGCATCGCCGCTGGTTTAGCCGCGAATCCTTTGCCGACAAGCTGGCCCACCGCGCACCGGATCTGGACCTGGTGATCGTGGCGCTGGATGATAAGCCCACGCAGCTACCCAGCCGTGCGCCGGACAGCCGTGCCTTCAGCGATAAATGGCGCATTCAGCTGCGCGGCTGCCTTGTCGCCGTCGTGCTCTGCGCCCTGATTACCGTGATTGCCAGCCAGTGGCTGATCGCGTTTGATGCCGCCAACCTGGTGATGATCTACCTGCTTGGCGTAGTGGTGGTGGCGCTCTTTTACGGGCGCTGGCCGTCGGTACTGGCGACGGTCATCAACGTCATCAGCTTCGATCTGTTCTTTATTGCCCCGCGCGGGACGCTCGCGGTGTCGGACGTACAGTACATTCTCACCTTCGCGGTAATGCTCACCGTCGGGCTGGTGATCGGGAATCTGACGGCGGGCGTGCGCTACCAGGCGCGTATTGCCCGCTATCGCGAACAGCGCACGCGCCATCTCTATGAGATGTCGAAATCGCTGGCGGTGGGCCGCACGCCGCTGGATATCGTGCAGACCAGCGAGCAGTTTATTCGCTCGACGTTTCATGCCAGCAACCTGATTTTACTCCCGGACGAACACGGCAGACTGCGCCCGCTGACGTCGGCCTCAGGCATGACGCCCTGGGACGAAGCCATCGCGCGCTGGAGCTTTGATAAAGGGTTACCTGCGGGCGCAGGGACCGACACCCTGCCCGGCGTGCCCTATCAAATTCTGCCGCTGCGCAGTGCCGATAAAAATCAGGGGCTGGTGATTGTTGAGCCCTCAAACCTACGCCAGCTGATGATCCCCGAACAGCAGCGGCTGCTGGAGACCTTTACGCTGCTGGTTGCCAGCGCGCTGGAGCGGTTGGCCCTCACCGCCAGCGAAGAACAGGCCCGGCTGGCGAGCGAGCGTGAAAGCATTCGTAACTCGCTGCTGGCGGCGCTCTCTCACGATCTGCGAACTCCGCTCACCGTCCTGTTTGGTCAGTCAGAAATCCTGACGCTGGACCTGGCGGCGGAAGGCTCTAAACACGCCCTTCAGGCCAGCGAAATCCGCCAGCATGTGCTGAATACCACGCGCCTGGTGAATAACCTGCTCGATATGGCGCGTATCCAGTCAGGCGGTTTTAACCTCAAAAAAGAGTGGCTCACGCTTGAAGAGGTGGTGGGCAGCGCCCTGAAAATGCTCGAACCCGGCCTGGGCGGGCGGCATATTGCGCTGAACATGCCCGAGCCCCTGACCTTAATTCACGTTGATGGTCCGCTGTTTGAACGGGTGCTGATCAACCTGCTGGAAAATGCCGGCAAATATGCGGGCGCCAGCGCGCAAATTGGGGTGGATGCGACGGTGGACGACGGCACGCTTCGCCTTGACGTCTGGGATACCGGACCGGGCATTCCCGCCGGGCAGGAGTTGGCTATTTTCGAAAAATTCGCGCGCGGCAATAAGGAGTCGGCCATTCCGGGCGTCGGGCTGGGGCTGGCCATTTGTCAGGCAATCATTGACGTCCACGGTGGGTCCATCTCCGCAGAGAATCGTCCCGAAGGCGGCGCGCGGTTTTGTGTTACACTTCCTCTGGAAACCCCGCCAGAACTTAATGAATTACCAGAGGATTTGTGATCAACGTTCTGATTGTTGAAGATGAGATCGCCATTAGCCGTTTTCTGCGCGCTGCGCTGGAAGGGGACGGTCTGCGCGTTCATGATGCGGGTACGCTTCAGCGGGGTTTAATTGAAGCCGCCACCCGCAAGCCGGACCTGGTGATCCTCGATCTTGGTCTGCCGGACGGCGACGGCATCGACTTTATCCGGGAAGTGCGTCAGTGGAGCCAGATGCCGATCCTCGTGCTCTCCGCCCGTACGGAAGAGACGGATAAAATCGCGGCGCTGGATGCCGGTGCAGATGACTATCTGATTAAACCTTTTGGTATCGGCGAGCTACAGGCTCGCCTTCGCGTGGCGCTGCGTCGCCACAGCGCAACCACGCCTGCTGACCCAACCTACACGTTTGGGGATATCCGGGTTGACCTGGCCGCGCGGCGCATTGTGCGCGGCGATGAGGAAATTCACCTCACGCCAATAGAATTTCGCCTGCTCGCCGTTCTGCTCAACAACCACGGCAAGGTTCTCACCCAACGCCAGCTGCTAAGTCAGGTGTGGGGGCCCAACGCGGTGGAACATAGTCATTATTTACGCATATATATGGGACATCTTCGTCAGAAACTCGAAGTTGACCCCGCTCGCCCTCGCCATTTATTAACTGAAACCGGTATCGGTTATCGGTTTATGCTTTGAATAACTATTCATTTTATTTTAAATACAAACTAAATCTCTCAGAAAATATTTCATAAATAACCCACACATTATTTTTGCGGGTTATTCTTGCTCATTTAAAACATTGGCAACACAACCTGTTAACGTAACACCAACAAATCAGAATTTTGATCTGCGATATTCATCTAAAACGAATATTTATTTCTGATTTGATCGGTTAACGGTGATCTACCTCACGGTTAATCGCCTTTCTCTGGATAAAATGACCATGCTTTCAATTACTGAAAGGAAAATGAAACATGGAAAACAACAATCGCTTAATGCCCCATATAAGGCGGACAACACATATCATGATGTTTGCCCACCGAAACTGCTTTGACTTTCATCTCTTTAATGCCCGGTAGTCCTTCGACTTCTGGCGCACTCGCTTACAGGTTATCCTGAAACACCTTATTTTACAGGCTATTGCCTGTAATCTCGTGCGCTCATTCATCTTGATTCAGACTCATCCGCACCGGGCGGACTGAATTTCAATCATCAAAAAAGCAATTCACTGATTTTAATCAGCGGCCACCCTTTGCTTTTTTTCCGGAAAATTATCGATTTCTTACTTGCAAGAAATCGAGGGACGCTTATTACCTAAAATAAAGAGAGAAAGATGAAAAGTTTAAAAATCGCAGCCAGCCGTGCATGTCCAGATTGCTTTACTACCCAGCGTGAACTGGTGGATGTCCGTGCCTCTGATTATATTGATGTTGCCGCCATTGTTCTGGCGGTCACGGATATTGCCAGCGGTATCCTGGACGAAATAGAAGCCACCGGTTTTGGCATTCCTGTATTTGTCGCGACGCACAAAGAAGAGTTCATTCCGGCAGACTATTTATCGCGCATTCATGGCGTATTTGAGTATTCAGACACCAGCAACGACTTTTATGGACGCCAGCTGGAGGCGGCAGCCCAGAAGTATGAAACCCAGCTGCGCCCGCCGTTTTTCCGCGCGCTTGTCGACTATGTGAAGCAGGGCAACAGCGCGTTTGACTGCCCGGGGCATCAGGGTGGCCAGTTCTTCCGCCGTCATCCTGCCGGTAATCAGTTTGTCGATTTCTTTGGTGAGACGCTTTTCCGCTCCGACCTGTGCAACGCCGACGTGGCGATGGGCGATCTGCTGATCCACGAAGGCGCGCCGTGCATCGCCCAGCAGCATGCGGCAAAGGTCTTTAATGCCGATAAGACCTATTTCGTGCTGAATGGCACCTCGTCATCCAACAAAGTGGTGCTAAACGCCCTGCTCACCCCGGGCGACCTGGTGCTGTTCGACCGTAATAACCACAAATCTAACCATCACGGTGCCCTCCTCCAGGCTGGCGCAACGCCGGTCTATCTGGAGACCGCGCGCAACCCGTACGGCTTTATTGGCGGCATTGACGCCCACTGCTTTGAAGAAAGTTATCTGCGCGAGCTGGTGGCAGAGGTGGCGCCGGGCCGCGCGCGCGATGCGCGTCCGTTCCGCCTGGCGGTGATCCAGCTGGGTACCTACGATGGCACCATCTATAACGCCCGTCAGGTGGTGGATAAGATTGGGCACCTGTGTGATTACATCCTGTTTGACTCGGCCTGGGTGGGTTACGAGCAGTTTATTCCGATGATGGCCGACTGCTCTCCGCTGCTGCTGGAGCTGAACGAGAACGATCCGGGGATCCTGGTCACCCAGTCCGTGCATAAACAGCAGGCCGGCTTCTCGCAGACTTCGCAAATCCATAAGAAAGACAGCCATATCAAAGGGCAACAGCGCTATGTCCCGCATAAGCGTCTGAATAATGCCTTTATGATGCACGCCTCCACCAGCCCGTTCTATCCGCTGTTTGCCGCACTGGACATCAACGCCCGGATGCATGAAGGCCAGAGCGGCCGCAACATGTGGATGGACTGCGTGGTGAACGGTATCGAAGCGCGCAAGCTGATTCTGGAGAACTGCCGGTATCTGCGCCCCTTCGTGCCGGAAACGGTGGATGGCCGCCCGTGGGAAAGCTGGGACACGGCGGAGATTGCGACCGATCTGCGCTTCTTCCACTTCGTACCGGGTGAAAACTGGCACGCTTTTGAAGGCTACGCTGAGCATCAGTATTTTATCGACCCGTGCAAGCTCCTGCTGACCACGCCGGGCATCAACGCCCGCACCGGGGAGTATGACGACTTCGGCGTGCCCGCCACTATCCTCGCCAACTTCCTGCGCGAAAACGGCATCGTGCCGGAGAAATGCGATCTCAACTCGATCCTGTTCCTGCTCACGCCTGCGGAAGATATGGGCAAACTGCAGCAGCTGGTAGCGCAGCTGGTGCGCTTCGAAAAACTGCTCGAGAGCGATGTTCCGCTGAAAGACGTCCTGCCTTCTCTCTACAAACAACATCCGGAACGTTACGCGGATTATACCCTACGCCAGATCTGCCAGGAAATGCATGACCTGTACGCCCGCCACAACGTGAAGCAGCTGCAGAAAGAGATGTTCCGCAAGTCTCACTTCCCGCGCGTGATGATGAACCCGCAGGACGCGAACTACGCCTATCTACGCGGAGAAGTTGAACTGGTCTCCCTGCGCGACGCGGAGGGCCGCATCGCCGCCGAAGGCGCCCTTCCTTATCCACCGGGAGTATTGTGCGTGGTCCCTGGGGAAGTCTGGGGCGGTTCCGTGCTGCGCTACTTTGCCGCGCTGGAAGAAGGCATCAACCTTCTGCCGGGCTTCGCGCCGGAATTGCAGGGTGTGTACGTCGAAGAGTGTGAGGGTCGCAAACAGGTTCGCTGCAACGTCATCAAACAACCCGCCGCTCAGCCCGCGCTGCTAAAAGGAGAGAAATTATGAGTAAGTCCAATAAGATGGGCGTGGTGCAGCTGACTATCCTCACCATGGTAAACATGATGGGCTCCGGGATTATCATGCTGCCCACCAAACTGGCAGAGGTGGGTACCATCTCTATCATCTCCTGGCTGGTGACGGCAGTCGGTTCAATGGCGCTGGCGTGGGCGTTCGCCAAGTGCGGGATGTTCAGCCGTAAGTCAGGCGGCATGGGCGGCTATGCCGAATACGCCTTTGGCAAGTCGGGCAACTTTATGGCCAACTATACCTACGGCGTGTCGCTGCTGATCGCCAACGTGGCGATTGCCATTTCCGCCGTGGGCTACGGTACGGAGCTGTTTGGCGCGACGCTCAGTCCGGTGCAAATTGGGCTGGCGACCATCGGGGTGCTGTGGATCTGTACCGTGGCTAACTTTGGCGGCGCGCGTATCACCGGACAGCTCTCCAGCATCACCGTCTGGGGCGTGATTATCCCGGTTGTGGGCCTGTGCATCATCGGCTGGTTCTGGTTCAGCCCGACGCTGTACGCGAATTCCTGGAACCCGCACCATGTGCCGTTCTTTACCGCGGTCGGCTCTTCTATCGCCATGACGCTCTGGGCCTTCCTCGGCCTGGAATCCGCCTGCGCGAACGCGGAAGTGGTAGAGAACCCGGAAAAGAACGTGCCGATTGCGGTCCTCGGCGGCACGCTGGGCGCCGCGGTGATCTATATCGTCTCGACTAACGTGATTGCCGGGATAGTGCCAAACATGGATCTGGCAAACTCTACGGCGCCGTTTGGGCTGGCCTTCGCGCAGATGTTCACCCCAGAAGTCGGGAAGGTGATCATGGGTCTGATGGTCATGTCCTGCTGCGGTTCGCTCCTCGGCTGGCAGTTCACCATCGCACAGGTGTTTAAATCCTCGGCTGATGAAGGTTACTTCCCAAAAATCTTCTCCCGCGTGACCAAAGCGGATGCGCCGGTGCAGGGCATGCTGGCGATTGTTATCTTCCAGAGTGGATTGTCGCTGATGACCATTAGCCCGTCGCTGAACAGCCAGTTCAACGTGCTGGTCAACCTGGCGGTGGTGACAAACATCATTCCGTATATTCTGTCGATGGCGGCGCTGGTGATTATTCAGAAGGTGGCGAAGGTGGATCCCCGCAAAGCGCGTGCGGCCAATATCGTGGCGCTGATTGGGGCAATCTACAGCTTTTATGCGCTCTACTCATCCGGCCAGGAAGCGATGCTCTACGGGGCAATGGTGACCTTTATGGGCTGGACGCTGTACGGTCTGGTGTCACCGCGGTTTGAATTGAAGAATAAGCATAGCTAAAAAAAGCCCGGTGGCGCTAGCGCTTACCGGGCCTACGAGGTCAAAACAAAACGGCAACCCAAGGGTTGCCGTTTTTAATGTTTTCTCCCTCTCCTGTGGGAGAGGGCCGGGGTGAGGTCATCATCCCGCACACGAACATCATCACTTACGCGTTTTTCAGCACTTCGCTGACAATCTCTACCGCTTCTTTCTCAATCTGCTGACGGTGCTCAGCGCCGAGGAAGCTTTCGCAATAGATTTTGTACGCATCTTCCGTACCGGACGGACGCGCGGCGAACCAGCCGTTGTCGGTCATCACTTTCAGACCACCAATGGATGCGCCATTGCCCGGTGCCGCCGTCAGACGGGCAGTGATCGGATCGCCCGCCAGGGTGCTTGCGCTGACCATCTCCGGAGAGAGCCTGGACAGGGCCGCTTTCTGGGCTGACGTCGCGCCAGCCTGAATACGGTTATAGCTTGGCGCACCAAAGCGTGCCGCCAGGTCGTTGTAGTGTTCCTGCGGGTTCTTACCGGTGACCGCGGTGATTTCCGCCGCCAGCAGGCACATGATGATGCCGTCTTTATCGGTTGACCATGGCGTGCCGTCGAAACGCAGGAAAGATGCGCCTGCGCTCTCTTCACCACCAAAACCGAAGCTGCCGTCGTGCAGACCGTCAACGAACCATTTGAAGCCCACCGGCACTTCCACCAGCTTGCGGCCCAGCGCCTCGACCACGCGGTCGATCATCGCGGAGGAAACCAGCGTCTTACCGACAGCAACCTCTTTGCCCCACTGCGGACGGTGCTGGAACAGATAGTTAATTGCAACAGCCAGATAGTGGTTCGGGTTCATCAGCCCGGCAGGCGTGACGATACCGTGACGGTCATAATCCGGGTCGTTAGCAAACGCCAGATCGAATTTATCACGCAGCGCCAGCAGGCCCGCCATCGCGCACTCGGAGGAGCAGTCCATACGGATCGCGCCGTCTTTGTCCAGGTGCATAAAGCGGAAGGTCTGATCGACGTGATCGTTAACGATGGTCAGATCCAGCTTGTAATGCTCGGCGATACGTTTCCAGTATTCAATACCGGAGCCGCCCAGCGGATCCACGCCCAGCTTCAGGCCGGCTTTCTGGATGGCCGCCATATCGACGATATCCGCCAGCCCTTCCACGAACGGCTGAACCAGATCCTGCTCTTTCACGTGACCGGACGCCATGGCAGCATCCAGAGAAATACGCTTCACGCCTTTCAGACCGTCAGCCAGCAGCGCGTTAGCACGATCTTCCACCACTTTGGTGACGTTAGTGTCTGCCGGGCCACCGTTAGGCGGGTTGTATTTGATACCACCGTCTTCCGGCGGGTTGTGGGATGGCGTGATAACGATACCGTCCGCCAGCGCGCCACCTTTTTTGTTGTGCACCAGGATGGCGTTAGAGACCGCAGGCGTTGGGGTGAAGCCATTGTTCTCCTGAACAATCACATCGACGCCGTTTGCCGCCAGCACTTCCACCACAGAAATGAACGCCGGTTCAGACAGGGCATGTGTATCTTTCCCCACATAGCACGGACCGGTAACGCCGTTTTTAGCGCGCTCTTCCGCGATGGCCTGGGCAATGGCCAGAATGTGCGGTTCGTTAAAGCTGTGGCGCGCCGCGCTGCCGCGGTGACCAGATGTACCAAACTTCACTGCGTGTTCTGCGTTGCCCACGACCGGTTTCAGCACGTAATACTGCGCGGTCAGCTGAGCGACGTTAATCAAATCGCTTTGTTGTGCAGGTTGGCCTGCACGGCTGTGATTTGCCATTACCGGGTCCTTCTGATGCAAGGGTTAAATTGTACCGCAAACCTTTTCAATCAATTCCGCCGGGAACTGCATGGACTGCATGATGTGTTCAATCATGCTGCACTTGCGGCCCGTATTGGTATTGGTGATCACCCAGTACGGGGTGCCAGGAACATGTTTGGGTTTGGTTTGATTGCCATTTTGCAGCAGCGTCTGCTCGTCGCCCGCGAAATAGACGCGAGTACGGCCGTGAAGCGACTCGGTCGCTTCAGCAAACGCTTTGTTATCCAGTGAATAAAGTGTAGACAGCACCAGCATAAAGCGGTTAACCGCCTTTTTCTGCTCCGCGTATTCATCGGAGAGCAGCAGCTCGCGCATCGCGCGCACTTTATCTTTTGCCGGCGTCACGGCAGGTTTTGCTTGCGCAACTACGCTCGGCTGAGACACGACATCTTTGGTGACTGGGGTAGCAGGCTGTGAAGCGGCGGAAATTTTAAGCATGCGCCGTAAAATGTCGGACGCGCTCTCCCCGATATGCCGCGTCTGGCTGGCAATATACTGATAGAGTTCGTCATCAACTTCGATTGTTTTCATCTTAATCCAGTGCGATATCTTATCTGAATACAAGTCATTGGGATTATAAGGTCAAATCCCAACAGCGGATAGCGTCAAACCAGGTTGGCAGCAAAAGTCAGATTAAACTGGAACCTTGCAGCCGGGCGGCAGAATGGTCAACATGATACCCTAACCTGACATACGTAAAAAAAGAACTTTGCCATGAAATTGAATACCCGAGCGCAAACTGCACAATCGCCGAACAATAATTCTCCCATCGTACTGGTTCACGGGCTTTTTGGCAGCCTGGATAACCTGGGCGTGCTGGCGCGCGATCTGGTTTCCGACCACGATATTTTGCAGGTCGATATGCGCAATCACGGTCTTTCCGGGCGTTCCGACGAGATGACCTACGCGGCGATGGCGCAGGATCTGCTGGATACGCTGGATGCCCACGACCTGCAAAAGGTGACCCTCATCGGGCATTCAATGGGTGGCAAAGCGGTGATGGCCCTGACGGCACTGGCCCCGGACCGTATTAGCGGCCTGGTGGTGATTGACGTCGCGCCCGTGGATTACGACGTTCGCCGTCACGACGAGATTTTTGCCGCCATCAATGCGGTCACAGAAGCGGGTGTCGCGACGCGCCAACAGGCGGCCGCAGTCATGCGTGAGCATCTTGATGAAGAAGGCGTCGTGCAGTTCCTGCTGAAGTCGTTTGTTGACGGGCAATGGCGTTTTAACGTGCCGGTGCTCTGGAACCAGTACAACAACATCGTGGGCTGGGAAACCGTCCACGCCTGGCCACACCCTACCCTTTTTATTCGCGGCGGAAACTCTCCTTACGTAACCGACGCGTACCGCGACACGCTGCTGGCCCAATTCCCGCAGGCTCGCGCCCACGTGATTGCCGGTGCCGGGCACTGGGTGCATGCTGAAAAACCGGATGCCGTACTGCGCGCCATTCGCCGCTATCTCGCTGATACTGCAAATTGATTAAAAAGAAAGCGACTGGAAGGCTGCGGGCTTCCAGTCGTTGGCGTGCCGTTTTTGGTGATGTATGATGGCGCGCTTATCGCCCGGGCATTAGCAGGGCGGCGTGTTTCCCCCGAAGTCTCAGAATCATGGCCAAAGAACAAACGGACCGTACGACACTAGATCTGTTCGCGAATGAGCGTCGCCCGGGACGACCCAAGACGAATCCGCTTTCGCGCGATGAACAGCTGCGTATCAATAAACGCAACCAGCTTAAACGCGATAAAAATCGTGGGCTTAAGCGTGTCGAACTGAAGCTTAACGCCGACGCCGTCGATGCGCTTAACGAGCTGGCTGACGCGCGAAATATCAGCCGCAGCGAGCTCATTGAAGAGATGTTGATCGCCCAGCTTGAGACGTTACGCAGCCAGGCATAAGTCTGAAAATCCCCTTTATCGCCCTTTTCATGTAGCACAGAGTGCAGTCCTGCGCGATAGCTGTTTCCGCAGGGTTGCCTGTTCTGCTATTATTGCCCTTATCCGTGGCCGAATTGCGCCACCATACTATTAAGTTTCAAGAGGTTATTTTACTCATGGCAATCATCGGCATTTTCTTTGGCAGTGATACCGGCAATACCGAAAATATCGCAAAAAACATTCAAAAACAGCTCGGTAAAGACGTTGCTGATGTGCATGACATCGCCAAGAGCAGCAAAGAAGATCTGGAAGGCTATGACATTCTACTGCTGGGTATCCCAACCTGGTACTACGGTGAAGCCCAGTGCGACTGGGATGATTTCTTCCCGACGCTGGAAGAAGTGGACTTCAACGGTAAGCTGGTCGCCCTGTTTGGCTGTGGCGATCAGGAAGACTACGCCGAATACTTCTGTGACGCGCTGGGCACCATCCGCGATATCATTGAGCCGAACGGCGCGGTTATCGTAGGCCACTGGCCGACCGCCGGTTACCACTTTGAAGCGTCTAAAGGCCTGGCCGATGACGATCATTTCGTGGGTCTGGCCATCGACGAAGACCGTCAGCCAGAGCTGACCGCAGAGCGCGTAGAGAAATGGGTTAAGCAGATCCGAGAGGAACTGCACCTTGACGATATTCTGAACGCCTGATTTTATCGCGGCGCAACTGCGGTTGCGCCCATGCCCCAGGTCAAACCGATTAAATTAATCGCTACAATCTTTTAACTTTTTCGTCCAGACCTGTACAATGTCTCCCTGATAAAATGTGGTTTTCGATTGAGCAAGTTTGTTGGTGATACCCCATTTTTATAAGCATATTTTGCCTGAGACTTGCAGTTTTCATTTAGCCATGGCAGTTCTATAATGAGACGCATTATCCCGGGTGCATTTTCTGTCACTTCCTACAGAAGTGAATCGTTTAGCAACAGGACAGATTCCGCATGACTGACAACAATACCGCATTAAAGAAGGCTGGCCTGAAAGTAACGCTTCCTCGGTTAAAAATCCTTGAAGTGCTTCAGGGTCCAGACAATCACCATGTCAGTGCGGAAGACCTCTATAAACGTCTTATCGACATGGGTGAAGAGATTGGGCTGGCTACCGTCTATCGCGTGCTGAACCAGTTTGATGACGCGGGCATTGTTACCCGTCATAATTTCGAAGGCGGTAAATCTGTTTTCGAACTGACCCAGCAGCAGCACCACGATCATCTGATCTGCCTCGATTGCGGCAAGGTCATTGAATTTAGCGATGATTCCATTGAATCACGCCAGCGTGAAATCGCGGCGCGTCATGGCATCCGCCTGACGAACCACAGCCTGTACCTCTACGGTCACTGCGCTGAAGGCGACTGCCGCGAAGACGACCACGCGCACGACGCGAAATAATCAGTATTCATACTCTGAGCCAGCCGCAAGGTTGGCTTTTTTTTGCCTGGAAAAAGCCCGCTGGCGCTGCGCTTACCGGGCCTACGGGCTATGACACCTTTGTAGGCCCGGTAAGCGCAGCGCCACCGGGCGTAAAGCACTTATTTATTGTTATTGCGTATCTCGTTCCAGATCTTATCGCAACGCTTCGCCACTTCCTGATCGTTACCGGTTTTACGCGCCTGAATGCAGGCCTGGTAATCCATCACGCGGACGTTCTCCTGCGTCGCGAACTGCTCATGCGCTTTCTCTTTCTTCAGCACGTTCAGCACGCTCTGACAGGCTTCAATCTTCTCCGGCGATCCTTCCGCAGTATTAATACAGGCGCTATACGCCTCCTTCAGACGGGTGTCCTCTTTCGGCGCCTGTGTCTGAGCACACGCCACCAGCCCTGATGCCAGCAACGCGACGATTACGATTTTTTTCATCATGTGCAAGTCTCCATACCGGCGGGACTCAGCCCGCCGGTGCGTTCATCAGAAGATGGTGAATGGGGCGATAACCATGAATTTCACGTCACGTTCATCCTGGAAGATGTTGCCGTAACCGCCCGCATAGCTCGGGATATCGGAGTGGTTGTCATACTGAGTGAAGTGCAGTTTGAACATCGTGCCTTTCGCGCGGCCATCCTGCAGGGTATAGATAGCATCGAGGCTGTAGGAAGACTCTTTCAGACGATAGTTGGGATCGTAGTATGCGTCCGGCGTGGCCATATCGGCAGGTTTTGCATCCCAGGCGTAAGCGTAAGAAGCGCCCACCGCCCAGCCAGGCAGGTTCCAGTTTTTCAGATCATACATTGCGCCGAAGAAGACCGCTTTCTCGCCGTCGGCGTTGAAGTCTGAGCGGTTATCCCACCAGATATCAAGACGACCGTTGGAGGAGGCGTAGGTCGGGGTCATACGCTGCAGGAAGTAGCCCTGCTGCCCTTCCGCCTTCACCCATGTGCCTTCCAGACGCAAATCAACCTGACCGACCTTGTAGCCGAAGGTTAACGCCTGCAGCCACGCGGTGCCGTCATAAATGTCGTTGACGCCACCGTTGCTGACCTTGTCGCGCGTACCGTAGAACTGGTAGCTGGTGCTCAGCGGGCTACCCGCGACATCAAATTTGTAGCTGGCCTTGGCAAAATACTGATCGATATAGCCCTGTGCCTGGCCAAATGCCGCTTCAAGCACCAGATCGTTTTTGAAGTCGTACTTCGCGCCCAGCGAGTGCAGGTAATCGACTTTGGTTTTTTTATCGTTCTGGTAGAACTTGTCCATCTCGATGTGCCACGGTGCTTTGTACTCGTTGGTCCACATATAGGAGAAGCTCAACGCACCCGCATCACCGTAGTCAAAGTTCGCCCCGGCTTCCGCACCCTGATAGGTACCCGGCATAAAGCTCCAGTGCGGTGCTAACAGGGTCTGGCCAGTTGGCTGAATATAACCACCGCGCGCCCATACCGGACCGTATTTAAATTTTGCAGCGGCTTTGTAAAGGCTGATACCGCTCTTATCCCCGGACCAGTCTTCTTTATAGGCTTTGTTGCTGGAGGAGAAGGCGATTTCGTTCGGGTGGGCGCTGTCACCGTTTTCCGCCATTTCAATCGCGGTGAACGCAGCAATATCCAGACCGAACATATCCGCGGCATAGCCTGACTGGAAGTCCAGGTTGGCGTTCCAGGTGGAGTGAGAAAGATTGGTTTTGTATTTGTCTTCGGTGACGTCTTTACGGTCACGTTCACGCTGCCAGTAATAAATACCGCCCGTGAGGGTAGAATCGTCGATGAAGCCCGCCGCTTTCGCCTCTGGTGTCACCACCAGGCCCGACATTGCTGTCACACCGGCAATAGCCAGCGCCAGCGCACTACGTTTGCCACTGAACGTACGCATAGATTATTCCTCTTTGACGAATTAAAACGCCTGAAGCGGCGTAAATAAAAAAGACCAAATGGTCAGGGGTAGTTTTAAATACCCTCGAATTAACTACCGTCGTTAGGTTATTTTTCGCGACGCGAATTATCAATGCTTTTTAGCGGACAAAAGTCAGGATTATGACGAAGTGCACATAATTAGTAGTGCTTTGTAACATTTGCAGGGAGGCGAGGAATGGCGCGGAATTTTTAGTTATTTCAGTGGGTAGACGTAGAACATCTTCCCTTTTTTATAACCTTTTTGATTTCCGTAATGATACAAACTTTTTTAAAAAAAATAAGTAGCACCTCATTGACCTGATATTTTCATGGCGCCTCTTTAGGCTCTGGCTTAATACCCTGATCGTTAAATAAAAAAACGCCGCATAGTGCGGCGTTTGTCTCTCATTGACCAGACCAGCAATATTATTCGCCGATCTTCGTCCAGGTATCACGCAGACCTACGGTACGGTTGAATACCGGTTTTTCCGCCGTGCTGTAACGGCTGTCGAGGCAGAAGTAACCTTCTCGTTCGAACTGGAACGCTTTGCCCGCTTCAGCGGCTTTCAGAGAAGGCTCCGCATAACCCTGCTTGATCACCAGAGATTCCGGGTTGATGGTCGCCAGGAAATCTTCCGCAGCACCCGGGTTAGGTACGCTGAACAGACGATCGTACAGACGGATTTCTACCGGCAGCGCGTGTGAAGCGCTTACCCAGTGAATCACGCCTTTCACCTTGCGGCCATCCGCCGGATCTTTGCTCAGCGTTTCAGCGTCATATGAACAGAAGATGGTGGTGATATTCCCTTCCGCATCTTTCTCTACGCGCTCGGCTTTGATGACGTAGGCATTACGCAGACGCACCTCTTTACCCAGCACCAGACGCTTGTACTGCTTGTTGGCTTCTTCGCGGAAGTCAGCGCGGTCAATCCAGATGTCACCGCTGAACGGCACGTCACGGCTACCCATTTCCGGTTTGTTCGGATGGTTAGGCATGGAGACCAGCTCGCTTTCACCCTGCGGATAGTTTTCGATAACCAGCTTCACCGGGTCGATAACGGCCATCGCGCGCGGGGCGTTTTCGTTGAGATCTTCGCGAATGCAGGATTCAAGGGAGGCCATCTCGATGGTGTTGTCCTGCTTGGTCACGCCGATGCGTTTGCAGAACTCACGAATAGAGGCAGCAGTGTAACCACGACGGCGCAGACCCGAGATGGTTGGCATACGTGGGTCATCCCAGCCCTCAACGTGCTTGTCGGTCACCAGCAGGTTCAGCTTACGCTTGGACATCACGGTGTATTCCAGATTCAGGCGAGAGAACTCGTACTGGCGCGGATGCACAGGAATGGTGATGTTATCCAGAACCCAGTCGTACAGACGACGGTTGTCCTGGAACTCCAGCGTACACAGGGAGTGCGTAATGCCTTCCAGCGCATCGCTGATGCAGTGGGTAAAGTCGTACATCGGGTAGATGCACCACTTGTTGCCGGTCTGGTGGTGTTCTGCGAACTTGATGCGGTACAGCACCGGATCGCGCATCACGATGAACGGAGACGCCATGTCGATTTTGGCACGCAGGCACGCTTTGCCTTCTTCGAAGCCACCGGCACGCATTTTTTCAAACAGCGCCAGGTTCTCTTCCACGCTGCGATCGCGGAACGGACTGTTTTTGCCCGGCGCGGTCAGCGTACCGCGATATTCACGGATTTCATCAGCAGACAGTTCGTCAACATACGCCAGACCTTTATTGATCAGCTCAACCGCGTAGGCGTACAGCTGATCAAAATAGTCAGAGGAGTAGCAGATATCGCCAGACCAGTTGAAGCCCAGCCATTGCACGTCATTCTTGATGGACTCAACGTATTCGATGTCTTCTTTTACTGGGTTGGTGTCATCGAAACGCAGGTTGCACTGTCCCTGGTAGTCTTGCGCAATGCCAAAGTTCAGGCAGATGGACTTCGCATGCCCGATATGCAGGTAGCCGTTCGGCTCCGGCGGGAAGCGGGTATGAATTGTGGTGTGCTTACCACTGGCCAGATCTTCATCGATGATCTGACGAATAAAGTTACTCGGGCGGGCTTCTGCCTCACTCATCGTGGATTCCTCAAAGCGTAAACAACGTATAACGGCGTATGATCTTATAAGCCGGACGTAGTGACAACCCTTAGTTACGGAAAATACGTATCTGATGAAAATAATGGGGGCGTTTGCTGCAAAAAAAAAGCGGCGGAGGATATCCCCCGCCGCTTAAGGCATGACTCTACTCAGGAGCGATTACTTGCCTTTAATCTCATACAGCGGCGTTTGACCCGCAACAACCTGACCTTTCGCCTGAATGACCAGGCCACTGAAGTCGTCGATGTTGCTGCAAACGACCGGACTTATCATGGAGCGCGCGTTGGCGTTCAGGAAGTCCAGATCCATTTCCAGAATCGGCTGCCCGGCCACCACTTCAGCGCCCTCTTCCACCAGGCGAGTAAAGCCCTGACCGTTCAGCGCAACGGTATCGATACCCATGTGGACAACGATCTCCGCGCCATTTTCGGTTTCGAGGCAGAACGCGTGGTTGGTATTGAAGATTTTCACGATGGTACCGGCCGCCGGAGATACAACGGTTTTTTCCGTTGGTTTCACCGCCACACCGTCACCAACCGCTTTGCTGGCGAAGGCTTCGTCAGGCACCTGCTCAATCGCAACGACTTCACCGGTTACCGGTGAAACCAGCGCGGCTACCGTTTTGGCGTTTGGTACCGCCTGCGGTTTTGCAGCCGCTGGCGCGGCGGCAGGTGCGGCAGAAGCTTCTGCTGCGGCTACCGGACCGGTAGTTTTCATGGCGTTAGCAATTTTCTCTGCCACGAAGCCAACGATAATCTGCACGCTGGTTTTGTTCAGGCGAATAACGCCGGAAGCACCCAGGCGTTTAGCCAGCGCTTCGTTCACCAGGGAAGAGTCTTTGACGTTCAGACGCAGACGAGTGATACAGGCGTCGATACCGGTCAGGTTGTCAGAACCGCCAACAGCGGCGATGTACTGACGCGCCAGGCCTGACACGTCCTGATCCTGAGCACCGCTCACGTTCACATCCTGACCATCCGCTTCGCTACCGGCCACGGCCAGTTCACGACCCGGGGTCATCAGGTTGAATTTGGTAATAGTGAAACGGAACACCATGTAGTAGATCGCGAAGAACACCAGACCTTGCGGGATCAGCATCCACCAGTGGGTCGCCAGCGGGTTACGGGACGACAGCACCATATCCACCAGACCGGCGCTGAAGCCGAAACCGGCAATCCAGTGCATGCTGGCAGCGATGAACACGGAGATACCGGTCAGCACGGCGTGGATCACATACAGAACCGGCGCTACGAACATGAAGGAGAACTCCAGCGGCTCGGTGATACCGGTGAAGAAGGCCGCGAACGCCCCCGCCATCATGATACCCAGCACTTTCGCTTTATTCTCTGGACGCGCGCAGTGGTAGATAGCCAGCGCAGCACCCGGCAGACCAAACATCATGATCGGGAAGAAGCCCGCCTGGTAACGACCGGTGATACCGACAACCGCTTTACCTGCTTCGATGGACTGTGCGCCACCCAGGAAGTTAGGGATATCGTTAATACCGGCAACGTCGAACCAGAATACGGAGTTCAGCGCGTGGTGCAGACCAACCGGGATCAGCAGACGGTTGAAGAACGCGTACACGCCCGCACCGACAGAACCCAGTTTCTGGATGTGCTCACCGAAGTTCACCAGACCGTCGAAGATCATCGGCCAGACGTACATCATGATGAACGCAACAACGATCATCACAAACGAGGTCAGGATAGGAACCAGGCGGCGACCGCTAAAGAAGGAAAGCGCTTTCGGCAGCTCTACGCTGCTGAAGCGGTTATACAGTTCGGCGGAGATGATACCCACAAGGATACCGACAAACTGGTTGCTGATCTTACCGAACGCCGCCGGAACCTGGTCCGCCGGAATTTTTTGGATCATGGCCACCGCTGCAGGCGAGCAGAGGGTGGTTAACACGAGGAAACCGACAAAACCGGTCAGCGCAGCGGCACCGTCTTTGTCTTTGGACATACCGTAAGCCACACCAATCGCGAACAACACGGACATGTTGTCGATAATGGCGGAACCTGACTTGATAAAGAACGCCGCCAGCGCGCTGGTATTACCCCAGCCGTTGGGGTCGATCCAGTAGCCGACACCCATCAGGATGGCTGCGGCAGGCAGCGTGGCGACCGGCACCATCAGTGCGCGACCAACCTTTTGTAAATAACCTAGAATACTCACTTTCTTCCCCCTATGAGACCCCGTTTAAGGCATGTTCTCAGCTCTGTTTTTTATTGTGTCACGAACGATAGATACCGTTGATGCTTCACTGGCATTGTGAGTGTGTGAAAAATTAATTCGTATCGCAAATTAAACGCGTACTTTTTGTGATTTTTGTCACCAAATATCGTTATTTACCCTCCCTCATACTGGCTAACAGCGAAAACTTATTTTATCATTCAAAAAATCAAGACGGATTGATCCGGCCTGAAAGTTTCCAGGTTACGCTTAAGTATCAGGTTCCGATAGCCATCCGCCCACTCTTCTACTTTAACTCTTGAGGTGAACAATGAGACTGATTCCCCTGGCAACTGCTGAACAAGTCGGTAAATGGGCCGCTCGCCATATCGTTAACCGTATTAACGCGTTTAAACCGACTGCCGATCGTCCTTTCGTTCTTGGACTTCCGACAGGCGGCACGCCGCTGACCGCCTATAAGGCGCTGGTTGAGATGCATAAAGCAGGCCAGGTTAGCTTCAAACATGTTGTGACCTTCAATATGGATGAATACGTTGGCTTACCGAAAGACCACCCGGAAAGCTACCATAGCTTTATGCACCGTAATTTCTTTGATCACGTTGATATTCCATCTGAAAATATTAACCTGCTGAATGGAAACGCGCCTGATATTGACGCAGAATGCCGTCAGTATGAAGAAAAAATCCGTTCTTACGGTAAGATCCACCTGTTCATGGGTGGTGTAGGCAATGATGGTCATATCGCGTTTAACGAACCGGCATCATCTCTGGCTTCCCGCACCCGTATTAAAACGCTGACCCATGACACGCGCGTGGCAAACTCCCGCTTCTTTGACGGCGATGTTAACCAGGTTCCAAAATACGCCCTGACCGTAGGCGTAGGCACCCTGCTGGATGCCGAAGAAGTGATGATTCTGGTGCTGGGCGGCGTGAAAGCGCAAGCGCTCCAGGCTGCCGTTGAAGGCAACGTTAACCATATGTGGACCATCAGCTGCCTGCAGCTGCATCCGAAATCAGTCATCGTCTGCGACGAACCGTCCACGATGGAGCTGAAGGTTAAAACGCTGAAATACTTTAACGAGTTAGAAGCTGAGAACATCAAAGGTCTGTAATTGAATAACCGCCTCTTCATCAAGAGGCGGCCGCTTTTTTTAACCGGGGGTCGTTATGTACGCTTTAACCCACGGTCGGATTTATACCGGCCATGAAATTCTGGATGACCATGCGATTGTTATCGCTGATGGCCTGATTGAACGTGTTTGCCCGCTGGCAGAACTGCCGCCGGAGATTGAACAGCGCTCACTCAATGGAGCAGTAATCTCCCCCGGTTTCATCGACGTACAGCTCAACGGCTGCGGCGGTGTGCAATTCAATGACACCGCGGATGCGGTGACGGTCGAAACGCTGGAGATCATGCAGAAAGCCAACGAGAAATCGGGCTGCACCAGCTATCTGCCAACGCTCATCACCAGCAGTGATGACCTCATGAAGCAGGGTATCCGCGTGATGCGCGAATATCTGGCCAAACACCCTAATCAGGCGCTGGGTCTGCACCTTGAAGGGCCATGGCTGAATATGGTCAAGAAAGGAACGCATAACCCGGATTACGTGCGTAAACCTGATGCGGAGCTGGTTGACTACATGTGTGCGAACGCCGATGTGATCGTCAAAGTGACGCTGGCCCCTGAAATGACGGGTACGGATGTCATCAGCAAACTGGCTGGTGCCGGGATTATCGTTTCAGCAGGCCACTCAAACGCGACGCTGAAAGAAGCGAAAGCCGGTTTCCGCGCGGGGATTACCTTCGCAACGCACCTTTACAACGCCATGCCGTATATCACAGGCCGTGAACCGGGTCTGGTCGGGGCTATTCTGGATGAGCCAGACGTCTACTGCGGCATTATTGCTGACGGCATGCATGTCGATTACGCCAACATCCGCAACGCTAAGCGGCTGAAAGGTGACAAGCTTTGTCTGGTGACGGATGCCACCGCACCGGCAGGTGCAAATATTGAGCAGTTCATTTTTGCCGGTAAAACAATATACTACCGCAATGGACTGTGTGTGGATGAAAACGGTACGCTGAGCGGTTCCTCTTTGACCATGATTGAAGGGGTGCGTAACCTGGTTGAACATTGCGGGATTGCGCTTGATGAGGTCCTGCGTATGGCAACCCTTTATCCGGCTCGCGCAATGGGCGTGGATAAGCAGCTCGGCGGAATTGCACCAGGTATGGTTGCAAACCTGACGGCATTCACACACGATTATAAAATTATTAAGACCATCGTTAATGGTAACGAGGTCGTCACTGAGTAAGTAAAAGTATGACACCTGGCGGACAAGCTCAAATCGGTAATGTCGATCTCGTTAAACAACTTAACAGTGCGGCGGTGTACCGCCTGATTGACCAGCACGGACCAATCTCGCGAATTCAGATAGCCGAACAAAGCCAGCTTGCTCCCGCCAGCGTGACAAAAATTACCCGCCAGCTCATTGAGCGCGGTCTGATCAAAGAAGTCGATCAGCAGGCCTCCACCGGGGGCCGCCGCGCGATCTCCATTATTACCGAAACCCGCAATTTTCAGGCCATTGGCGTCCGTCTGGGCCGCCATGACACCACGCTCACGCTGTACGATCTGAGCAGTAAAGCCATTGCGGAAGAGCACTACCCTCTTCCGGAGCGCACCCAGGAGACGCTGGAGCATGCGCTGCTCAATACCATCGCGCAGTTTATTGAAAGCTGTCAGCGCAAGATCCGCGAACTCATCGCCATCTCCGTAATTCTGCCCGGTCTGGTCGACCCGGAAAGCGGCGTGATCCGCTATATGCCGCACATTCAGGTTGAAAACTGGGGGCTGGTCGACGCGCTGGAAAAGCGTTTTAAAGTGACCTGCTTTGTGGGACACGACATTCGCTCGCTGGCGCTGGCAGAGCACTACTTTGGTGCGAGCCAGGACTGTGAAGACTCTATTCTGGTGCGCGTTCACCGCGGAACCGGCGCGGGTATTATCTCTAACGGCCGTATTTTTATTGGTCGCAACGGTAACGTCGGCGAGATTGGTCACATTCAGGTTGAGCCCCTCGGGGAGCGTTGCCACTGTGGCAACTTCGGTTGTCTTGAAACCATTGCCGCCAACACGGCCATCGAACAGCGCGTTCGCCATCTCCTTGAACAGGGTTACCAAAGCCGCGTCACGCTGGACGACTGCAAGATAGGCACCATCTGCAAAGCCGCCAATAAGGGCGACGCGCTGGCCTGCGAAGTGATCGAGCAGGTAGGACGTCACCTGGGGAAAACCATCGCCATCGCCATTAACCTGTTTAACCCACAAAAAGTGGTGATCGCCGGTGAAATTGTGGAAGCGGAAAAGGTGCTGCTCCCCGCCATTGAAGGCTGTATTAACACCCAGGCGCTGAAAGCATTCCGCCAGAACCTCCCGGTGGTTCGTTCAAAGCTTGACCATCGCTCGGCGATCGGCGCGTTCGCGCTGGTCAAACGCGCCATGCTCAACGGAATTCTGCTGCAGCATTTGCTGGAAAGCTGATCGGACCTTATAGTAACGCCTTCTTTTTTTGATGTCGGACTGTCCATGACCATTAAGAATGTAATTTGTGATATCGACGGCGTGCTGATGCACGACAACGTTGCCGTGCCGGGTGCTGCGGAGTTTCTTCACCGCATCATCGACAAAGGAATGCCACTGGTTCTGCTCACGAACTACCCTTCCCAAACAGGTCAGGATCTGGCAAACCGCTTTGCCACGGCGGGCGTCGACGTCCCGGACAGCGTGTTTTATACCTCGGCGATGGCCACGGCGGATTTTCTTAAGCGTCAGGAAGGGAAAAAAGCCTATGTGGTGGGTGAAGGTGCGCTGATCCACGAGCTGTATAAAGCTGGCTTTACCATCACTGACGTGAACCCGGACTTTGTGATTGTCGGCGAAACGCGCTCCTTTAACTGGGAGATGATGCATAAGGCAGCATACTTTGTCGCCAGCGGCGCGCGCTTTATCGCGACCAACCCGGATACGCACGGCCGTGGTTTTTATCCGGCCTGCGGCGCGCTGTGCGCCGGTATCGAAAAAATCTCAGGTCGTCAGCCGTTTGTGGTCGGTAAACCGAGCCCGTGGATCATTCGTGCCGCGCTCAACAAGATGCAGGCCCACTCTGAAGAAACCGTGATTGTCGGCGACAACCTGCGCACCGATATTCTTGCCGGTTTCCAGGCGGGTCTGGAGACGATTCTGGTCCTCTCCGGCGTCTCTCAACTTGATGACATTGATTCGATGCCGTTCCGGCCAAGCTGGATTTACCCCTCCGTTGATGAAATCGACATCATCTGATACCGAACCACGCCTCAGGGCGTGGTTTTTCATTTATGGCCTACAGAAATAAATATCCATCTAACAAAAAGTACGTTTCATTGCATAATCATCAATAAAAGAATTGATGGCATACTCTTTTTTCACTATTCCGCAATCACCATTGCACTATTTCCGTTTTCACCCGTAAAACGCTTGCGCGCCCTGCCCCTTTGCGGCATTTTCATAAGCAAGCAACATTACAAAGCAACAGGGTTAACGGAGAAGGTTATGTGTTCAATTTTTGGCGTACTGGATATTAAAACTGACGCGGGCGAACTGCGTAAAAAAGCACTCGAACTGTCCCGCCTGATGCGCCACCGCGGCCCGGACTGGTCAGGCGTATACGCCAGTGACAAAGCGATTCTGGCTCACGAACGTCTGTCTATTGTTGACGTCAACGCCGGTGCACAGCCGCTGTATAACGAGAAAAAAACGCACGCGCTGGCTGTCAACGGTGAAATCTACAACCACCAGGCGCTGCGCGCCGAATATGGCGACCGCTACACGTTCCAGACCGGTTCTGACTGTGAAGTCATCCTGGCACTGTATCAGGAGAAAGGCCCAGAGTTCCTGGACGATCTGCAGGGCATGTTTGCCTTCGCCCTGTACGACAGCGAAAAAGACGCTTACCTGATTGGCCGTGACCACATTGGCATTATCCCGCTGTACATGGGCCACGATGAGCACGGCAACTTCTACGTCGCCTCTGAAATGAAAGCCCTGGTACCGGTCTGCCGTACCATTAAAGAGTTCCCGGCGGGCAGCTATCTGTGGAGCAAAGACGGCGAGATCCGCTCCTATTACCAGCGTGACTGGTTCGACTATGATGCGGTAAAAGACAACGTCACGGATAAAGCCGAGCTGCGTCAGGCCCTTGAAGATTCCGTGAAAAGCCACCTGATGTCCGACGTGCCGTACGGCGTGCTGCTCTCCGGCGGTCTGGACTCCTCCGTGATCTCCGCGATCACCAAGAAATTCGCGGCCCGTCGCGTGGAAGATCAGGAGCGCTCAGAAGCCTGGTGGCCACAGCTGCACTCTTTTGCCGTTGGCCTGGAAGGCGCACCGGATCTGAAAGCCGCGCAGGAAGTGGCCAACCACCTCGGCACCGTGCACCATGAGATTCACTTCACCGTGCAGGAAGGTCTGGATGCGATCCGCGATGTGATCTATCACATTGAAACCTATGACGTGACCACCATCCGCGCCTCAACGCCGATGTACCTGATGTCGCGTAAGATCAAAGCGATGGGCATCAAGATGGTGCTCTCCGGCGAAGGTTCTGACGAAGTGTTTGGCGGCTACCTTTACTTCCACAAAGCGCCGAACGCCAAAGAGCTGCACGAAGAGACCGTGCGTAAGCTGCAGGCGCTGCACATGTTCGACTGTGCGCGTGCCAACAAAGCGATGTCGGCCTGGGGCGTGGAAGCGCGCGTGCCGTTCCTGGATAAGAAATTCCTCGATGTGGCGATGCGCATTAACCCGCAGGACAAGATGTGCGGCAACGGCAAAATGGAAAAACATATCCTGCGTGAATGTTTTGAATCCTACCTGCCGGCGAGCGTGGCATGGCGTCAGAAAGAGCAGTTCTCTGATGGCGTAGGCTATAGCTGGATCGACACCCTGAAAGAGGTCGCGGCGAAACAGGTTTCTGATCAACAGCTGGAAACCGCAAGCTTCCGCTTCCCGTACAACACGCCGGGCTCGAAAGAGGCCTATCTGTACCGTGAAATTTTTGAAGAGTTGTTCCCGGTACCGAGCGCCGCGGAGTGCGTACCGGGTGGCCCGTCCGTCGCCTGCTCTTCTGCCAAAGCGATTGAATGGGATGAATCTTTCAAATCCATGAACGATCCATCAGGACGCGCGGTAGGCGTTCACCAGTCAGCCTACAAATAATCACTCGGATCGCAATCGGGCCCCTCAGGGGCCTGATTTTTTTGCCTCACATTTCACCGTCTAAATCTGATTAATAACCAATAATTGCCGAATATTCGGTCACGCTGTTCGCAACCTAACCAAACAGTCACATTCCGGCTATTTTCGTTGAAAAAGGTGTTGACGCTGCAAGGGTCTATACGCATAATGCGCCCCGCAACGCCGATAAGGTAACGCGAAAAAAGATGGCTACGTAGCTCAGTTGGTTAGAGCACATCACTCATAATGATGGGGTCACAGGTTCGAATCCCGTCGTAGCCACCATCTTTTTTGCGGGAGTGGCGAAATTGGTAGACGCACCAGATTTAGGTTCTGGCGCCGCAAGGTGTGCGAGTTCAAGTCTCGCCTCCCGCACCATTCCCAGGTAAGCGTTGCACGGATGGGGTATCGCCAAGCGGTAAGGCACCGGTTTTTGATACCGGCATTCCCTGGTTCGAATCCAGGTACCCCAGCCATATTTCTTCGATTTTGCGGTTCTCCGCGGTATTGGGGTATCGCCAAGCGGTAAGGCACCGGTTTTTGATACCGGCATTCCCTGGTTCGAATCCAGGTACCCCAGCCATCGAAGATTGCAGTACTGGCTACGTAGCTCAGTTGGTTAGAGCACATCACTCATAATGATGGGGTCACAGGTTCGAATCCCGTCGTAGCCACCAAATTAAGATTGTCGATTTTTCGGTAATCAAGACAAATTGTTGGGGTATCGCCAAGCGGTAAGGCACCGGATTCTGATTCCGGCATTCCGAGGTTCGAATCCTCGTACCCCAGCCAATTTAAAAAGTCGTTAAGCAGTTTGTTTAACGCAATTGGGGTGTCGCCAAGCGGTAAGGCTCTGGTTTCTGATACCAGCATTCCGGGGTTCGAATCCCTGCACCCCAGCCACTTAAGTAACAAAAAAGCCCGCTCTGCGGGCTTTTTTGTTTTTGTTGTTAATATTGTGCGGCCTGATGCCCTCACCCTGCCCCTCTCCCACGGGGAGAGGGAATGAAAACTAAAGTCCTAAGGCGTATTTCAGCGCCTGACGCTTCAGACCACCGGCCCGCTCCGCTGCCATCAATCCAATATTACGCAGAATGCGCACCGGGGCTAAGTCATTGCTAAACCCAGCGTAGAACAGATCCATCCCCGACTGCATAATAAAGTTATCCGCCATGCGTCGCGTCTGATAACGCTTCAGCACCTGATGGCTGGCCCAGTTTTCCGCGTGCCCGCGGGCGCTGCCCAGCACATCCAGTAACGCATCGACATCACGGTACCCCAGGTTCACGCCCTGCCCGGCCAGCGGATGAATGGTGTGTGCTGCATCGCCCACCAGCGCCAGCCCTTCACGGGCATACTGCAAAGCGTGACGTCGCGTGAGGGGAAACGCCCCGGCAGCGACCGGCGTAACGTTGCCCAGACGGCTCGGGAAGTGCAGGCGAATTTCCCGCTGCAATTGTTCCATTGAAAGCCCCTGCAGCTGGCGAATGCGTGCCGGTTTGTCGTACCAGACCAGCGATGCCCAGTTATCAAACAGCGGTAAAAACGCATGCGGGCCATTCGGGGTAAAGTGCTGCCAGGTGCTTTCTCCCGGCGCATTATCGCACTCGACGGTAATCAGCATGCAGGACTGCTCATACTGCCAGGCATGAACGCCAATTCCCGCCATCTGTCGGACCTGCGAGTTAGCGCCGTCCGCTCCGACGACAAGCTTAACGGCCAGTTCATCGCCGCTGTCGAGCGTCAGCGAATACCCGCTCTCCTGGGGATGTAGAGCCTTAATCGACGCCGGAACGCGCAGCGTCACCTTCGGGTGCGCCTCCAGCGCCTGCCAGAGCGCCTGCTGAAGCACGTTGTTTTCCACCATATAACCCAGGCGCGGCAGCTTCAGCTCAGCGGCATCAAACGCGACGTGGGCGTTTTCCCACTCCCAGGTTTCAAGACGGCTGTAAGGATGGGCGCGCATCGCCAGCACCGCCTCCCAGACGCCCAGCCCGCGCAGCAGATCGACGGACGCCGCGCTGATCGCGGAAATGCGCACATCCGGTTTGCTGGCGGGATCAAAGGCCGGCGGAGCAGCCTGTTCAATTACCGTTACCTCAAATCCCTGCTGCGCCAGCCCCAGCGCCAGCGCGCCGCCGACCATACCGCCGCCGACAACGGCAACTTCGGTGTGTAGGAGTGTCATGGTCAATTTTCCTTATTGGAGAATCCCTTAAGTTTACCGGATTTTTGCGGTCCTGAGACACATAACCTTCATACTGGTCACAACCCCACCAAAGCATTACAATACGCGGCTTGCAATCCTGAGCTGAGCAAGTCGATGACTAAAAAACTCCATATAAAAACCTGGGGCTGTCAGATGAACGAATACGATTCATCCAAGATGGCCGATCTGCTGGATTCAACCCACGGATACCAGCTGACAGAAAATGTGAAAGAAGCGGACGTACTGCTGCTGAACACCTGTTCGATTCGTGAAAAAGCGCAGGAAAAAGTCTTTCACGTGTTAGGCCGCTGGAAGCTTCTCAAGCGAAAAAATCCGGACCTAATCATCGGCGTGGGTGGCTGCGTTGCGTCGCAGGAAGGCAAGCTGATCCGCCAGAGAGCCCCGTATGTGGATATTGTCTTTGGTCCTCAGACCCTGCACCGCCTGCCGGAGATGATCAATCAGGTTCGCGGCAACCGCAGCCCGGTCGTTGACGTCAGCTTCCCGGAGATCGAAAAGTTTGACCGTCTGCCAGAGCCGCGCGCCGATGGCCCGACCGCCTTCGTCTCCATCATGGAAGGCTGCAACAAATACTGCACTTACTGCGTGGTGCCTTACACCCGTGGTGAAGAAGTCAGCCGTCCGGCAGACGATATTCTGTTTGAAATCGCGCAGCTTGCCGCGCAGGGCGTTCGCGAAGTGAACCTGCTGGGCCAGAACGTTAACGCCTGGCGCGGGGAGAACTACGACGGCACCACAGGCAGCTTTGCCGAGCTGCTGCGTCTGGTGGCCGCGATTGACGGTATCGACCGCATTCGCTTTACCACCAGCCATCCGATGGAGTTTACCGACGACATCATCGACGTGTATCGCGATACGCCAGAGCTGGTGAGCTTCCTGCACCTGCCGATTCAGTGTGGCTCTGACCGCGTGCTGAACCTGATGGGCCGCCCGCATACGGTGCTGGAATACAAGTCCACCATTCGCAAGCTGCGTGAAGCGCGTCCGGATATCCAGATCAGCTCCGACTTTATCGTCGGCTTCCCTGGCGAAACCGCTGATGACTTCGAGCGCACCATGAAGCTCATCGGTGAAGTGAATTTTGACGTCAGCTACAGCTTCATCTTCTCTGCGCGTCCTGGAACACCTGCGGCCGATATGGTTGACGATGTGCCGGAAGAAGAGAAAAAGCAGCGTCTGTATATTCTGCAGGAGCGTATTAACCAGCAGGCCAACGCGTGGAGCCGCCGTATGCTCGGCACCGTTCAGCGCATTCTGGTGGAAGGCACCTCCCGCAAGAGCATTATGGAACTCTCCGGTCGTACCGAAAACAACCGCGTGGTGAACTTTGAAGGCACCCCGGATATGATCGGTAAATTCGTGGACGTCGAGATCGTCGAAGTGCTGACCAACTCGCTGCGCGCGAAGCTGGTACGCACCGAGGACGAAATGGGCCTGCGTATTGCCGAGTCACCGGAATCGGTGATCTCTCGTACCCGTAAAGAAAACGATTCTGGCGTGGGGATTTACCAGCCTTAATCCTCCTGGCCTGCCTTTCCGGCAGGCCTTGTATTTCCTCTCATCGTCCCCAATATCTTCCGCAACGCTTGCGCCTTTATTCTGTGGCGTGAATAATTTCGGTAATGACCGTTTTATTACGCCCTATCGCAATGGGTCAGTTAACCAATTAAAGAGGAACAGTTTGAATATAGATACGCGTGAAATTAGCCTTGAGCCAGCAGACAACGCTCGCCTGCTGAGCCTGTGCGGGCCGTTTGATGACAACATCAAACAACTGGAGCGACGTCTGGGTATCGAAATCAATCGTCGCGATAATCATTTCAAACTTACCGGGCGCCCTATCTGCGTCAACGCCGCTGCGGACATTCTGCGTAGCCTGTATGTGGATACATCCCCCATGCGCGGCGAAATTCAGGATATCGAACCGGAACAAATTCACCTCGCCATTAAAGAGGCACGCGTGCTTGAGCAAAGCGCGGAAAGCGTGCCGGACTACGGTAAGGCAATCAATATCAAGACCAAACGTGGCGTCATTAAGCCGCGTACGCCAAACCAGGCGCAGTACATCGCCAATATCCTCGACCACGACATCACCTTCGGGGTGGGGCCGGCGGGTACGGGTAAAACCTATCTGGCCGTTGCCGCTGCGGTAGATGCGCTGGAACGCCAGGAGATCCGTCGAATTCTGCTGACCCGTCCGGCCGTTGAAGCGGGCGAAAAGCTGGGCTTCCTGCCGGGCGATCTGAGCCAGAAGGTCGACCCGTATCTGCGTCCTTTATACGATGCGCTGTTCGAAATGCTGGGCTTTGAGAAGGTCGAGAAGCTCATTGAGCGTAACGTTATCGAAGTTGCCCCGCTCGCCTACATGCGCGGTCGTACGCTGAACGATGCGTTCATCATTCTTGATGAAAGCCAGAACACCACCATCGAACAGATGAAGATGTTCCTGACGCGTATCGGCTTTAACTCGAAAGCGGTCATTACCGGTGACGTCACCCAGATCGACCTGCCGCGCAGCACCAAATCCGGCCTGCGCCACGCCATTGAGGTGCTGGCCGAGGTCGACGAAATCAGCTTTAACTTCTTCCACAGTGAAGACGTGGTACGCCACCCGGTGGTCGCGCGTATCGTTAACGCCTATGAAGCCTGGGAAGAGGCGGATCAGAAGCGTAAGGCCGAACTGGCCGCAGAACGTAAGCGCGAAGCGCAGGAGCAAGAACAGAAATGAGTCAGGTGATCCTCGATTTACAGCAGGCCTGTGAAGACAATTCCGGCATGCCAGATGAGGCACAGTTTCAGAAATGGCTGGATGCCGTTATTCCTCAGTTTCAGGAAGAATCAGAAGTCACGATTCGCCTGGTGGATGAAGCAGAAAGCCATGAGCTTAACCTGACCTATCGCGGGAAAGATAAGCCGACCAACGTGCTCTCTTTCCCGTTCGAAGCCCCGCCGGGCATTGAGATGCCGCTGCTGGGCGATCTGATCATCTGCCGTCAGGTGGTTGAACAGGAAGCGAAAGAGCAGCAAAAGCCGCTTGAGGCCCACTGGGCGCATATGGTGGTACACGGCAGCCTGCATCTGCTCGGCTACGATCACATTGAAGATGATGAAGCGGAAGAGATGGAGTCCCTCGAGACAGAGATAATGCTTGCTCTGGGCTATGAGGATCCGTACATTGCCGAGAAAGAATAGTCCGTCACCTGACTGACTCACATGCCGCCACGAAAGGACATCGCGTGGCGGTAAACGTTGAACTAACAAGAGAACCCTTAACAAACGCCATGAGCGACGACAATTCACACAGTAGCGACACGACAACCAGTAAAAAGGGATTTTTCTCCCTCATTCTGAACCAGCTTTTCCACGGCGAACCCAAAAACCGTGATGAACTGCTGGAGCTGATTCGTGATTCCGGGCAGAACGACCTTATCGACGAAGATACGCGCGAAATGCTCGAAGGGGTTATGGACATCGCCGACCAGCGCGTTCGCGATATCATGATCCCCCGCTCGCAGATGATCACCCTGAAACGTAACCAGACGCTGGACGAGTGCCTCGATGTGATCATCGAATCCGCCCACTCGCGTTTCCCGGTCATCAGCGAAGACAAAGATCACATCGAAGGGATTTTGATGGCGAAAGATCTGCTGCCGTTTATGCGCAGCGATGCCGAAGCCTTCAGCATGGAAAAAGTGTTACGCCAGGCCGTGGTTGTGCCGGAAAGTAAACGTGTGGATCGGATGCTGAAAGAGTTTCGCTCTCAGCGTTACCACATGGCGATTGTTATTGATGAATTTGGTGGCGTTTCCGGTCTGGTCACGATCGAGGATATTCTTGAGCTGATCGTGGGCGAAATCGAAGACGAGTACGACGAAGAAGAAGATATCGACTTCCGTCAGCTTAGCCGCCACACCTGGACCGTGCGTGCGCTGGCCTCGATTGAGGACTTTAACGACGCCTTCGGTACCCACTTCAGCGATGAAGAGGTCGATACCATTGGCGGGCTGGTGATGCAGGCCTTTGGCCACCTCCCGGCGCGCGGTGAGACCGTTGACATCGACGGTTACCAGTTCAAAGTGGCAATGGCCGACAGCCGACGTATTATACAGGTTCACGTCAGAACGCCGGACGACTCACCGGTGCCAAAACTGGAAGATTAATGTAAATGGCATTTGCCCCACTGTTTGAACGCCAGCGCGTCCGTTTGCTGCTGGCGCTGTTACTTGGAGCCAGCGGTACGCTGGCTTTTTCTCCTTACGACATCTTGCCTGCCGCCATTCTCTCCCTGATGGGGCTTCAGGGCCTGACCCTGAATCGTCGTCCGGTACAGGCCGCTGCCATCGGTTACTTCTGGGGGCTGGGTCTGTTTGGCTCAGGCATCAACTGGGTTTATGTCAGCATCGCCCAGTTTGGCGGTATGCCTGGCCCGGTAAACGTCTTCCTGGTGGTATTGCTCGCCGCGTATCTCTCGCTCTATACCGGTCTGTTCGCCGGTATCCTTTCTCGCCTGTGGCCAAAAACCACCTGGCTGCGCGTCGCCATTGCCGCGCCGGTGGTCTGGCAGGTAACTGAGTTCCTGCGCGGCTGGGTGCTGACGGGCTTCCCGTGGCTACAGTTCGGCTACAGCCAGATTGACGGCCCCCTGAAAGGCCTGGCGCCGGTAATGGGCGTTGAGGCCATCAACTTCCTGCTGATGGTGGTGAGCGGCCTGCTGGTATTAGCGCTGGTCACACGCTGCTGGAAGCCGCTGGCTGTGGCGCTGGCGCTGTTCGCCCTGCCCTTCCCGCTGCGCTATATCCAGTGGTTCACGCCTGAGCCAGAGCGCGCCATGCAGGTTTCCATGGTGCAGGGGAATATCCCGCAGTCTATGAAATGGGATGAGAAAGAGCTGCTGAATACGCTGAAGATCTACGCCAACGCCACCGAAGAGGTGATGGGTAAATCCCAGCTGATTATCTGGCCGGAATCTGCAATCCCCGATCTGGAAATTAACCAGCAGCCGTTCCTCAACATGATGAACGACCTGCTGCTGGCGCGCGGCAGCACGCTGATCACCGGGATTGTCGATGCGCGTCTGAATCAGCAGAACCGCTACGACACCTACAACAGCATCATTACGCTCGGGAAAGATAGCGAGTACAGCTATCACTCCACTGACCGGTACAACAAGAATCATCTGGTGCCGTTTGGTGAATTTGTCCCGCTGGAGTCGATTCTGCGCCCGCTGGCCCCGTTCTTTGACCTGCCGATGTCCTCTTTCAGCCGCGGCCCGTACGTACAGCCCCAGCTGCACGCGCACGGCCTGGCCCTGACGGCGGCCATCTGCTACGAAATCATTCTCGGCGAGCAGGTACGCGATAACTTCCGCCCGGATACTGACTACCTGCTGACCATCTCCAACGATGCGTGGTTTGGTAAGTCAATCGGCCCGTGGCAGCACTTCCAGATGGCACGTATGCGCTCCCTGGAGCTGGCGCGTCCGCTGCTGCGCAGCACCAACAACGGCATTACCGCCGTGATTGGTCCGCAGGGTGAAATTCAGGCGATGATCCCGCAGTTTACCCGTGAGGTACTGACCACTAAAGTCACGCCAACCACGGGGCTGACGCCATACGCGCGCACCGGCAACTGGCCGCTGTGGATACTGACCGCGCTGTTCGGCTTTGGCGCGGTGCTGATGAGCCTGCGTCAGCGTCGTCGATAATCTCACCTCTTCCTGCCGGGTGGCGGCTACGCCTTACCCGGCCTACATTTTACATTTCCGTTCCCGTAGGTCGGGTAAGGCGTAGCCGCCACCCGACAATTCTCTCCAGACTCCCATTCTGGCACGCCTATTGCTTTGTTTATTCAGGTAAACGCAGTTTGGCTTAACGTGCAACTTTGTCGCACCAGCGTAGATCGTCGGTAGCACCGAAACGGTGCAACGGGAGATATTTGCCTCTGAATGGTGCGGCGCGCTTCGCAAAAATAAACAATAACGCAGCAAAATCTTTACATTAAGCCAGACTAAATGTTAACAAGCTTGCATAACACTGCACTCGCATTGCGCGAGATATAACAACATCACAATGGGTATCAAAGCGTCTCTGGCGCTGATAAAAAAGGAGTTGGGTATGCAATTACGTAAACTGGCCACAGCAATGCTGGTTATGGGAATGTCTGCAGGCGTGGTTCACGCTGAAGATGCGCCTGCAGCAGGCAGCACTCTCGACAAGATTGCCAAAAACGGCGTGATCGTGGTCGGCCACCGTGAATCTTCTGTCCCGTTCTCTTACTACGACAACACGCAAAAAGTCGTGGGCTATTCACAGGATTACTCCAACGCCATCGTTGAAGCTGTGAAGAAAAAGCTGAACAAACCTGACCTACAGGTGAAGCTGATCCCAATCACTTCACAGAACCGTATTCCACTGCTGCAAAACGGCACCTTTGACTTCGAGTGTGGCTCCACCACCAACAACCTCGAGCGTCAGAAACAGGCTGCCTTCTCTGACACCATCTTTGTCGTGGGCACCCGTCTGCTGACGAAGAAAGGCGGTGAGATCAAAGACTTCGCTGACCTGAAAGGCAAAGCGGTTGTTGTGACCTCCGGTACCACGTCAGAAGTGCTGCTGCACAAGCTGAACGACGAGAAGAAAATGGATATGCGCATCATCAGCGCGAAAGACCATGGCGACTCCTTCCGTACCCTGGAAAGCGGTCGTGCCGTCGCGTTTATGATGGATGACGCCCTGCTGGCGGGCGAACGTGCGAAAGCGAAAAAACCAGACAACTGGGATATCGTCGGTACCGCGCAGTCCAAAGAAGCCTACGGCTGTATGCTGCGTAAAGACGATCCGCAGTTCAAAAAGCTGATCGATGACACCATCGCTCAGGTGCAGACCTCCGGCGAAGCCGAAAAATGGTTCGACAAGTGGTTCAAGAACCCAATTCCACCAAAAAACCTGAACATGAATTTTGAACTGTCTGAAGACATGAAAGCGCTGTTCAAATCTCCAAATGACAAGGCTCTTAACTAATTAGAACAACAGGGGCGGGATCTCCTGCCCTCTCGATTGTCGGGAAGCATGGACAGACTATACGTTGAGTGGTCGTTCCCCACTCAGCGCGAAAAATGAGCTTCTCACCAATCTTCGAGGGTAGCGCTGCTACCCTTTTTTTTCTGGAGTTTATTATGTCAATAGACTGGAACTGGGGCATATTCCTGCAACAAGCCCCGTTCGGCAACACAACCTATCTTGGCTGGCTGTGGAGCGGCTTTCAGGTCACCGTGGCATTATCGATAACGGCGTGGATCATCGCGTTTCTTGTCGGTTCTTTGTTCGGTATTCTGCGCACCGTCCCAAACCGTTTTCTTTCAACGCTTGGCACCCTGTATGTGGAACTGTTCCGTAACGTTCCGCTGATCGTGCAATTCTTTACCTGGTATCTGGTCATCCCGGAACTGCTGCCGGAAAATATTGGCATGTGGTTCAAGTCGGAACTGGATCCGAACGTGCAGTTCTTTGTCTCCTCCATGATGTGTCTGGGGCTGTTTACCGCTGCGCGCGTTTGCGAGCAGGTGCGTGCCGCCATTCAGTCATTGCCGCGCGGACAAAAAAACGCTGGCCTGGCGATGGGCCTGACGCTGCCCCAAACCTACCGCTACGTGCTGCTGCCTAACGCCTACCGCGTTATCGTTCCACCGATGACCTCTGAGATGATGAACCTGGTGAAAAACTCGGCCATCGCCTCAACCATCGGCCTGGTCGATATGGCCGCGCAGGCGGGCAAACTGCTGGATTACTCCGCCCACGCGTGGGAATCCTTCACCGCGATCACGCTCGCGTATGTTCTGATTAACGCTTTCATCATGCTGGTGATGAACCTGGTTGAACGCAAAATCCGCCTGCCGGGTAATCTGGGGGGCAAATAATGTACGAATTTGACTGGAGTTCTATCGTTCCATCCATGCCTTACCTGCTTGATGGCCTGGTGATTACCTTAAAAATCACCGTTATTGCCATCATCATTGGTATCGTCTGGGGTACCCTGCTGGCCGTCATGCGCCTGTCGAGCTTTAAGCCGTTCGCCTGGTTTGCGACCGCCTACGTTAACGTGTTCCGCTCCATCCCGCTGGTGATGGTGCTGCTGTGGTTTTACCTGATTGTGCCCGGCTTCCTGCAGAACGTGCTGGGGCTGTCGCCGAAAACCGATATCCGTCTGATCTCCGCCATGGTGGCGTTCTCAATGTTCGAGGCCGCTTACTACTCGGAGATTATCCGCGCGGGCATTCAGAGTATCTCCCGCGGGCAATCCAGCGCCGCGCTGGCGCTGGGGATGACGCACTGGCAGTCCATGCAGCTCATTATTCTGCCGCAGGCGTTTCGCGCCATGGTTCCGCTCCTGCTGACCCAGGGTATCGTGCTGTTCCAGGATACCTCGCTGGTCTACGTTCTGAGTCTGGCAGACTTCTTCCGTACCGCGTCAACCATCGGTGAACGTGATGGTACGCAGGTCGAAATGGTGCTCTTCGCGGGTGCGGTCTATTTTGTGATTAGTTTAAGCGCGTCGCTGTTGGTCAGCTGGCTGAAGAAAAGGACGGTATAATGATTTCCCTGAAAAATGTTTCTAAATGGTATGGGCACTTTCAGGTGCTGACCGACTGCTCTACCGAAGTCAAAAAAGGCGACGTGGTGGTGGTGTGCGGGCCGTCCGGCTCCGGTAAATCGACGCTGATCAAAACCGTCAACGGACTGGAGCCGGTGCAGCAGGGTGAGATCGTCGTCAACGGCACCAGGGTCAACGATAAGAAAACCAACCTCGCTCAGCTTCGCTCTCACGTTGGCATGGTGTTCCAGCACTTTGAGCTGTTCCCTCACCTCTCCATTATTGAGAACCTGACGCTGGCTCAGGTAAAAGTGCTTAAGCGTGATAAAAAAGCGTCGCGCGAGAAAGGTCTTAAACTCCTGGAACGCGTTGGGCTTTCGGCGCATGCCGATAAGTTCCCGGCACAGCTTTCTGGCGGCCAACAGCAGCGTGTGGCGATCGCCCGCGCGCTGTGTATGGATCCGGTGGCAATGCTGTTTGATGAGCCAACGTCGGCGCTCGATCCAGAAATGATCAACGAAGTACTGGACGTGATGGTCGAACTCGCGCACGAAGGGATGACCATGATGGTGGTGACCCACGAAATGGGCTTCGCCCGTAAAGTGGCCAACCGCGTGATCTTTATGGACGAAGGGAAAATTGTCGAAGACTCACCGAAAGAAGAGTTCTTCGCTAACCCGAAATCCGAACGTGCGAAGGATTTCCTCGCGAAAATCCTGCACTAATCTTCTCGGTGCGCAATCTGTCGATTGCGCACTGCTTCACGCTTTCACTCACTTCCTCTCGTCGGCGTCACATTGCAGCGTTAACCTTGTCACAAAATAACGCTACGTATGGAGAACGCTATGGCACTGCCTATTATTCTCGATTGCGATCCGGGTCATGATGACGCGATCGCGCTCGTCCTTGCACTTGCCTCCCCTGAACTCGACGTAAAAGCCGTCACCTCGTCCGCGGGAAACCAGACGCCTGAAAAAACCCTGCGCAACGTGCTGCGCATGCTCACGCTGCTCAAACGCACCGATATACCTGTCGCCGGCGGGGCCGTGAAGCCGCTGATGCGCGAGCTGATTATTGCCGACAACGTTCATGGTGAAAGCGGGCTGGACGGTCCGGCACTGCCGGAGCCGGGCTTCGCGCCGCAAAACTGTACCGCCGTCGAGCTGATGGCGAAGGTGCTGCGCGAAAGCGAAGAACCGGTAACGCTGGTGGCTACCGGACCGCAAACCAACGTTGCGCTGCTGCTGAACAGCCATCCCGAGCTGCACAATAAAATTGCGCTTATTGTGATTATGGGTGGCGCCATGGGGCTCGGTAACTGGACGCCTGCGGCGGAGTTCAACATCTTTGTCGACCCGGAAGCCGCTGAGATTGTCTTCCAGTCCGGCTTGCCGATTGTAATGGCGGGACTGGACGTTACCCACCGCGCGCAGATTATGGCGGACGATATTGAGCGTTTCCGCTCGGTGGGTAATAAGGTCGCGACAACCGTGGCCGAGCTGCTCGACTTCTTTATGGAATATCACAAAGCCGAGAAGTGGGGATTCCACGGCGCGCCGCTGCACGACCCGTGCACCATTGCCTGGCTACTGAAGCCGGAGATGTTCACCACCGTGGACAGATGGGTTGGTGTTGAGACGCAGGGAAAATACACCCAGGGAATGACGGTGGTGGATTACTACTCGCTGACGGGGAATAAGCCGAACACCACGGTGATGGTGGACATCGACCGGGAGGCGTTTGTGGATTTGCTGGCGGAAAGGCTGGCTTACTATTGTGCGGTCTGATGCCCTCACCCCAACCCTCTCCCACGGGGAGAGGGAGCAAACACTAAAAACGGCAACGGGGTTGCCGTTTTGCTTTTACCTTTTGCGGCCTGATGCCCTCACCCCGGCCCTCTCCCATGGGGAGAGGGTGCAAACAGCTTTGCTTTTACCTAGGGCTCAAACGGCCGACGCTGGAACTGATCGTGGCCGCATTTCGGACACAGCGGCAGGACATCCGGCGTATACACCGCAATATGGTGGTGGCAATTCTCACATACCAGATTTCCCAACCCGACCACCTCACCACTGTGATACACACCGTGATGGTTCAAATCCTGAAAGACCTCGCGCCACTCCAGCTGCGTTTTATCCGTGATATCGGCCAGCTCCTGCCACAGGCTCTCTTTAATCACCCGCATAAAAACGCTGTCCGTAACTTCCTCCTGGCTCTCCTGATAGCTGCGCGCGAACTCTTCCAGATCGCGACGCACGGCACGCGTTACCTCTTCCACTTCGGTTCGCGTTAACTCACCCGTTTGCGTCACGCGGGCACGCGCTTGCTCCACCAGCGCGTCGATATCTCGCTCGCCGTTACGCAGCCGTTCCGTCAGTGTCGCCACCAGTTCGCGGTAAAATTGAGCAACCTTGTTCATCATTTTGCCTCCCGGGTAAGTAACTATTTCTAATAATAGACCTTATTTCATCGCCGCTTTGTCAGGTGAAGCACAGACCCGGTAAATTCCTGCAAAGCGCATTTGTGCGAAAGGCTGTTTTGACGCGGGCGTTTGGGCTATGCTATGCGGATCTGAGTTACCACATCCATTGGCTACATTTGTAGCTGTATTGAAAACAGGACCACTGGCTGCCATGCAAGAGCAATACCGCCCGGAAGAGATAGAATCAAAAGTCCAGCAACACTGGGACGAGAAGCGCACCTTTGAAGTAACCGAAGACGAGAGCAAAGAGAAGTATTACTGCCTGTCGATGCTTCCCTATCCTTCTGGTCGACTACACATGGGCCATGTGCGTAACTACACCATCGGCGATGTGATTGCACGCTACCAGCGCATGCTGGGCAAAAACGTTCTGCAGCCTATCGGCTGGGATGCGTTCGGTCTGCCTGCGGAAGGCGCGGCGGTCAAAAACAACACCGCTCCGGCACCGTGGACGTACGACAACATCGCGTACATGAAAAACCAGCTCAAAATGCTGGGCTTTGGCTATGACTGGAGCCGCGAGCTGGCAACCTGTACCCCGGAATACTATCGCTGGGAGCAGAAGTTCTTCACCGAGCTGTACAAAAAAGGCCTGGTGTATAAGAAGACCTCTGCCGTTAACTGGTGTCCGAACGACCAGACCGTTCTCGCGAACGAACAGGTTATCGACGGCTGCTGCTGGCGCTGTGACACCAAAGTTGAGCGTAAAGAGATTCCACAGTGGTTTATTAAAATCACCGCTTACGCTGATGAGCTGCTGAACGATCTGGATAACCTGGATCACTGGCCAGATACCGTTAAGACCATGCAGCGCAACTGGATCGGCCGTTCTGAAGGCGTGGAGATTACCTTCAACGTTGAGAACTACGACCAGACCCTGACGGTCTACACCACCCGTCCGGACACCTTCATGGGCGCGACCTACCTGGCGGTGGCCGCAGGTCACCCGCTGGCGCAGAAAGCGGCGGAAAACAATCCGGAGCTGGCTACCTTCATCGACGAGTGCCGCAACACCAAAGTGGCCGAAGCCGACATGGCGACGATGGAGAAAAAAGGGGTTGATACCGGCTTTAAAGCCATTCACCCACTCACTGGCGAAGCAATCCCTGTCTGGGCCGCCAACTTCGTTCTGATGGAGTACGGCACAGGCGCCGTGATGGCTGTTCCGGGTCACGACCAGCGCGACTACGAATTTGCCACCAAATATGGCCTGACCATCAAGCCTGTTATCCTGGCGGCTGACGGTTCAGAACCAGACCTGTCTGAACACGCGCTGACTGAAAAAGGCACCCTGTTCAACTCTGGTGAATTTAGCGGCCTGAGCTTCGAAGAGGGCTTCAACGCCATCGCCGATAAGCTGGCCTCTCTGGGCGTGGGCGAGCGTAAAGTTAACTTCCGTCTGCGCGACTGGGGCGTCTCCCGTCAGCGTTACTGGGGTGCGCCAATCCCGATGGTGACGCTGGAAGATGGCACCGTGATGCCAACCCCGGAAGATCAGCTGCCGGTGATCCTGCCGGAAGACGTGGTCATGGACGGTATCACCAGCCCCATCAAAGCCGATCCTGAGTGGGCAAAAACCACCGTTAACGGTCAGCCTGCGCTGCGTGAAACCGACACCTTTGACACCTTTATGGAGTCATCCTGGTACTATGCGCGCTACACCTGCCCGCAGTATCAGGACGGTATGCTCGATTCCGATGCGGCAAACTACTGGCTGCCGGTAGATATCTACATCGGCGGCATCGAACACGCCATCATGCACCTGCTCTACTTCCGCTTCTTCCACAAACTGATGCGCGATGCTGGCATGGTGAACTCTGACGAACCAGCAAAACAGCTGCTGTGTCAGGGCATGGTACTGGCAGATGCGTTCTATTACGTCGGTGCCAACGGCGAGCGTAACTGGGTTTCTCCGGTTGATGCGATCGTTGAGCGCGACGAGAAGGGCCGTATCGTTAAGGCGAAAGACGCCGAAGGTCATGAACTGGTCTACACCGGCATGAGCAAGATGTCCAAGTCGAAAAACAACGGCATCGATCCACAGGTAATGGTTGAGCGTTACGGTGCGGATACCGTGCGTCTGTTCATGATGTTTGCCTCTCCGGCCGACATGACCCTGGAATGGCAGGAGTCCGGCGTGGAAGGCGCGAACCGCTTCCTGAAACGCGTCTGGAAACTGGTTTACGAACACACTGCACTGGGCGATGCCCCGGCGCTGAACGCCGCCGCACTGACTGAAGATCAGCAGGCGCTGCGTCGCGATGTTCATAAAACAATTGCGAAAGTGACCGATGATATTGGTCGTCGTCAGACCTTCAATACCGCAATTGCGGCTATTATGGAACTGATGAACAAGCTGGCGAAGGCTCCGCAGGACGGCGAGCAGGATCGTGCCCTCATGCGTGAAGCGCTGCTGGCCGTCGTTCGCATGCTGAACCCGTTCACTCCGCACGTCAGCTTCACCCTGTGGCAGGAGCTGAAAGGCGAAGGCGATATCGACAACGCGCCGTGGCCGCAGGCTGACGAATCAGCGATGGTGGAAAACACGACGCTGGTTGTGGTCCAGGTAAACGGCAAAGTCCGCGGTAAAATTACCGTGGCGGTCGATGCAACCGAAGAACAGGTTCGCGAGCGCGCGGGCCAGGAACCTCTGGTCGCAAAATATCTTGAGGGCGTTACCGTACGTAAAGCGATCTACGTACCGGGTAAACTGCTCAATCTGGTCGTTGGCTAAGCGCGGGAGGAAACGTGCGACAACTGGCAACAATACTCTTATCACTAGCGGTGCTTGTCACCGCCGGCTGTGGCTGGCACCTGCGCAATACCACGGCGGTGCCTGCTGAGATGAAAACGATGATTTTCGACTCATCCGATCCGAATGGTCCACTCAGCCGGGCAATTCGTAATCAGCTGCGTCTGAACGGCGTTGAGCTTGTTGAGAAACAAACGCTGCGCCAGGATGTACCGTCTCTGCGCGTTACAGGAAGTGGTCTGTCGAGAGATACGGCCTCTATCTTCCAGGATGGTCGAACCGCAGAATACCAGATGGTTATGACGGTCAACGCAGCCGTTCTGATCCCGGGTAAAGACATCTACCCAATCAGCGCTAAAGTGTACCGTTCGTTCTTCGATAACCCGCAGACGGCGCTGGCAAAAGATGCCGAACAGCAGATTATCATCAACGAAATGTACGACAAGGTGGCAGAACAGCTGATCCGCAAACTGCCAGCTATCGCAGCGTCGACTAAACAAGGATCTGACATCGTTGAAAAACCGGTTGCCGGCACGCTTCCTGCTGCTAACTCTCTGGGTAAATGATGATCAGGCTGTATCCTGAACAACTCCGCGCGCAGCTCAAAGAAGGGCTGCGCGCGGCGTATCTGCTTCTTGGAAACGATCCGTTATTGCTTCAGGAAAGCCTGGATGCCGTGCGGCATGAGGCCGCCTCTCAGGGCTTCGATGAACACCACACCGTCCAGCTGGATAACAACACCGACTGGAATGCCCTCTTCTCACTCTGTCAGGCGATGAGCCTTTTTGCGTCGCGCCAGACTATTCAGATCCTGCTGCCTGAGAACGGCCCTAACGCGGCCATCAATGAACAGCTGGCGACGCTGGTCAGCCTGCTTCACAGCGATCTGCTGCTGATTGTGCGCGGCAACAAGCTCACCAAAGCGCAGGAAAATGCGGCGTGGTTTACCCAGCTCGCAGCCCACGCGGTGCAGGTCACCTGCCAGACGCCTGAACAGGCGCATCTGCCAAAATGGGTGGCAGCGAGAGCAAAGCAGAACAACCTTCAGCTTGATGATGCGGCGAACCAACTGCTCTGCTACTGCTATGAAGGTAACCTGCTGGCCCTGGCGCAGGCGCTGGACAGACTCTCCCTGCTCTGGCCGGATGGCAAGCTGACCTTGCCGCGCGTCGAGCAGGCCGTTAACGACGCGGCGCACTTCACGCCGTTCCACTGGGTGGACGCGCTGCTGTCGGCGAAGAGCAAACGCGCCCTGCATATTCTGCAGCAGCTGCGTCTCGAAGGGAGCGAAGCGGTTATTCTGCTGCGTACGCTGCAGCGCGAATTGCTGCTGCTGATTACGCTCAAGCGTCAGTCGGCCCATACGCCGCTGCGTTCGCTGTTTGATAAACACCGCGTGTGGCAAAATCGCCGCGCTTTGACCACCGAGGCCGTCAACCGCCTGAGTCATGAACAGCTTCGTCAGGCTGTACAGCTTCTGATGCGCGCAGAGCTCACGTTAAAACAAGATTACGGCCAGTCGGTCTGGGCGGAGCTGGAAAGCCTTTCTCTCCTGCTCTGCCACAAGGCGCTGGCAGACGTTTTTATTGATGGATAGCATGCATTCTTTACAGGCCTTATATGGCGGCACCTTCGATCCGGTACATTACGGACATCTGAAGCCGGTTGAAATTCTGGCGAATCTGATCGGACTTCAGCGCGTCACCATCATGCCCAACAATGTCCCGCCCCATCGTCCACAGCCCGAGGCGACCAGCGAGCAGCGAAAAGAGATGCTTGCCCTTGCCATCGCAGATAAACCGCTCTTCCGACTTGACGAGCGTGAGCTGCGTCGCGACACGCCCTCCTGGACGTCTCAGACGCTTCAGGAGTGGCGCGCCGAACAAGGACCAGAGCAGCCGCTGGCTTTTATCATCGGCCAGGATTCACTGCTGAATTTCCCTACGTGGCATCAGTATGAAACCATTCTGGAGAACAGCCACCTGCTCGTCTGCCGCCGTCCTGGCTATCCGCTGACCATGCGCGAAGAGCAGTACCAGCAGTGGCTGGAAGACCATCTCACCGATAATGTTGAAGATCTTCACAACCAGCCTGCCGGGAAGATCTATCTGGCGGAAACGCCGTGGTTCGACATCTCTGCGACTCTCATTCGCGAGCGTTTGCAGCAGGGTTTAGCGTGTGACGATCTGCTGCCAACCCCGGTGCTGGCCTATATCCATGCGCACGGTTTGTATCAGAAAAGCGCAGATGAATAGCCGGAGAGCATAAAAAGCGGCTTATTGTTTATCCTGCCTTGACAGGGTAAGCCATACTGTTATTCTCCGCAGCCAGACTTTCCCGCCGATCATTGCTTTACAGAAATTGTTTTACAAAAATGGCAATGCAATCTCAGGCGGAGGGTGGGATGATACCCGCCTTCAAAAGCCCGGCCGGAGACATTTGTCCCGACGCAGGCGTGAGTTCAGGTATACTGTCTGGCTACGAATTCTAAGTTTTACAATCTCATTCACCCCAGGGGGAAAACTTGCAGGGTAAAGCACTCCAGGATTTTGTTATTGACAAAATTGATGACCTGAAAGGTCAGGACATCATCGCTATCGACGTTAAGGGTAAATCCAGTATTACCGACTGCATGATCATCTGCACCGGTACATCGACGCGTCATGTTGTTTCAATTGCCGATCACGTGGTTCAGGAATCGCGTGCAGCAGGGCTGTTGCCGCTGGGTGTTGAAGGTGAAGCGACGGCTGACTGGGTGGTAGTCGACCTCGGCGATGTGATTGTCCACGTCATGCAGGACGAGAGCCGTCGCCTGTATGAGCTGGAAAAACTCTGGGGTTAATGCGTGAAGTTACAGCTGGTCGCCGTCGGCACCAAAATGCCGGACTGGGTACAAACCGGTTTTACTGAATATCTGCGTCGTTTTCCAAAAGACATGCCGTTCGAGCTGGTGGAAATTCCCGCCGGTAAGCGCGGCAAGAACGCCGATATCAAACGTATTCTCGATAAAGAGGGCGAACTGATGCTGGCTGCCGCAGGCAAAAACCGCATCGTCACCCTCGATATTCCAGGTAAACCCTGGGATACACCGCAGCTGGCGCACGAACTGGAGCGCTGGAAGCAGGATGGTCGTGACGTCAGTCTGTTGATTGGCGGACCAGAAGGGTTATCCCCTGCCTGCAAAGCGGCGGCTGAACAAAGTTGGTCTCTCTCCGCGCTGACGCTTCCCCACCCGCTCGTTCGGGTACTGGTGGCAGAAAGCCTGTATCGCGCGTGGAGCATTACTACCAACCACCCCTATCACCGCGAGTAATGACTGACCAGGGTAGATTAAGCAGCGGATGAAACTACAGAATTCTTTTCGCGACTATACGGCTGAGTCCGCGCTGTTTGTGCGCCGGGCGCTGGTCGCCTTTACCGGGATTTTGCTGCTTACCGGCGTGCTGATCGCCAACCTCTATAATCTGCAAATTGTCCGCTTTACCGACTACCAGACGCGTTCAAACGAAAACCGCATTAAGCTGGTGCCTATCGCACCCAGCCGCGGCATTATTTACGATCGTAACGGCACCCCGCTGGCGTTGAACCGCACCATCTATCAAATCGAGATGATGCCGGAAAAAGTCGATAATGTTCAGGATACTCTGGAAGCGCTGAAAAGCGTTGTCGACCTTAACGATGACGATATCGCGGCCTTCAAAAAAGAGCGCGCCCGCTCTCACCGCTTCACCTCGATCCCGGTTAAAACCAATCTTACGGAAGTACAGGTGGCCCGCTTTGCGGTGAACCAGTACCGTTTCCCCGGCGTGGAAGTGAAGGGATATAAGCGTCGCTACTATCCCTACGGCTCCGCGCTGACGCATGTGATTGGCTACGTTTCCAAGATTAACGACAAAGACGTCGACCGCCTTGATAAAGACGGCAAGCTGGCCAACTACGCTGCTACGCACGATATCGGTAAGCTGGGGATCGAACGTTACTACGAAGACGTTCTGCACGGGCAAACCGGCTATGAAGAAGTTGAAGTTAACAACCGCGGCCGCGTGATCCGCCAGCTGAAAGAAGTGCCGCCCCAGGCGGGGCATGACGTCTATCTCACGCTCGACCTCAAGCTTCAGCAGTATATCGAAACCCTGCTGGCGGGCAGCCGAGCAGCCGTTGTGGTCACCGATCCTCGTACCGGCGGCATCCTGGCGATGGTCTCCATGCCTAGCTATGACCCGAACCTCTTTGTTGACGGCATTTCCAGTAAAGACTATTCCGGTCTGCTGAATGACCCGAACACGCCGCTGGTGAACCGCGCGACGCAAGGGGTTTATCCGCCAGCATCAACGGTTAAACCGTACGTGGCGGTCTCTGCGCTGAGTGCCGGCGTCATCAACCGTAACACCAGCCTGTTTGACCCGGGCTGGTGGCAGCTGCCGGGTTCAGATAAGCGCTATCGTGACTGGAAAAAATGGGGCCACGGTCATCTGAACGTCACCAAATCGCTGGAGGAGTCTGCGGATACCTTCTTCTATCAGGTGGCGTATGACATGGGTATCGACCGCCTGTCAGAGTGGATGAGCAAATTCGGCTACGGGCATTACACCGGCGTTGACCTTTCAGAAGAACGTTCTGGCAACATGCCAACGCGTGAATGGAAGCTGAAGCGCTTTAAAAAACCGTGGTATCAGGGTGACACCATTCCGGTGGGTATCGGCCAGGGCTACTGGACGGCGACGCCGATTCAGATGAACAAAGCCATGATGATCCTCATCAATGACGGCGTGGTAAAAGTGCCTCATCTGTTACAGAGCACGGTTGAAGACGGCAAAAAAGTGCCGTGGAACCAGCCGCACGAGGCCCCGGTGGGTGACATTCATTCCGGCTTCTGGGAAATTGCGAAAGACGGTATGTACGGCGTGGCAAACCGCCCGAACGGTACCGCGCACAAGTACTTCGCCGGTACGCCGTACAAAGTGGCCGCAAAGTCCGGTACTGCCCAGGTGTTTGGTTTGAAAGCCAATGAAACCTATAACGCGCACCGCATTGCTGAACGTCTGCGTGACCATAAGCTGATGACGGCGTTTGCCCCTTATGATAACCCGCAGGTCGCGGTGGCGATGATTCTGGAGAACGGCGGCGCCGGGCCAGCAGTAGGGACCATCATGCGCCAGATCCTTGACCACATTATGCTGGGTGATAACAACACCGAACTGCCGGCTGAAAACCCGGCCGCCGCTGCGGCGGAGGACCAATAATCATGACGGATAATCCAAATAAAAAATCGCTGTGGGATAAAATCCACATCGACCCAGCCATGCTGCTGATCCTGCTGGCTCTGCTGGTGTACAGCGCCCTGGTTATCTGGAGCGCCAGCGGCCAGGACATCGGCATGATGGAGCGCAAAATCGGCCAGATCGCCATGGGTCTGATCATCATGGTAGTGATGGCGCAAATCCCGCCGCGCGTCTACGAAGGCTGGGCGCCCTATCTCTACATCTTCTGTATTATTTTGCTGGTTGCGGTAGATGCGTTTGGCGCTATTTCTAAAGGGGCGCAGCGCTGGCTGGATCTGGGCGTTGTCCGCTTCCAGCCCTCAGAAATCGCCAAAATCGCCGTTCCATTGATGGTGGCACGCTTTATCAACCGCGACGTCTGTCCGCCGTCGCTGAAAAATACCGCCATCGCGCTGGTGCTGATTTTCCTGCCGACGCTGCTGGTTGCGGCGCAGCCTGACCTTGGCACCTCAATTCTTATTGCCCTCTCCGGCCTGTTTGTTCTTTTCCTGTCGGGACTGAGCTGGCGCCTGATTGGTATCGCGGTGGTGCTGATTGCAGCGTTCATTCCTATCCTCTGGTTCTTCCTGATGCATGACTACCAGCGCCAGCGCGTCATGATGCTGCTCGATCCGGAAACCGATCCGCTGGGCGCGGGCTATCATATTATTCAGTCCAAGATTGCGATTGGCTCCGGCGGCCTGCGCGGTAAAGGCTGGCTGCACGGCACGCAGTCGCAGCTGGAGTTTTTACCGGAACGTCACACCGACTTTATTTTTGCGGTACTGGCGGAAGAGCTGGGGCTGGTTGGCATCTTAATATTGCTGGCGCTGTACGTCCTGCTGATCATGCGGGGATTGTGGATTGCAGCACGCGCGCAAACCACCTTTGGTCGCGTTATGGCCGGCGGGTTGATGCTGATTTTATTCGTTTATGTCTTCGTAAATATTGGTATGGTGAGTGGTATTCTGCCGGTGGTAGGCGTACCGCTGCCGCTGGTGAGTTACGGAGGCTCGGCACTGATCGTGTTGATGGCCGGGTTTGGTATCGTGATGTCGATCCATACCCACAGAAAAATGTTGTCAAAAAGCGTATAAAAATAAGGGGATCGGAATGCGTAAGCAGTGGCTGGGGATCTGCATTGCGGCAAGTTTACTTGCGGCCTGCACAAGTGATGATGGTCAGCAACAGGCAACCGTCGCGCCGCCGCAGCCTGCGGTGTGTAATGGCCCAATCGTTGAAATCAGCGGTGCCGATCCCGTTTATGAACCGCTGAATGCCAGTGCCAATCAGGATTACGAGCGCGACGGCAAAAGCTATAAAATTGTTCAGGATCCTTCCCGTTTCAGTCAGGCGGGCTTTGCCGCCATTTATGATGCCGAGCCAGGCAGTAACCTGACGGCTTCCGGGGAAGCGTTCGACCCAATGCAGCTGACGGCGGCACACCCGACGCTGCCGATCCCGAGCTACGCCCGTATCACCAACCTGGCGAATGGCCGCATGATCGTCGTGCGTATCAACGACCGTGGTCCTTACGGAAATGACCGGGTGATCTCCCTGTCGCGCGCGTCTGCCGATCGCCTGAACACCTCGAACAACACCAAAGTCCGTATTGATCCGATTATCGTCGCACAGGATGGTTCGCTCTCCGGGCCAGGTACCGCGTGTACCACGGTGGCAAAACAGACCTATGCCCTTCCTGACCGCCCAAATCTTGACGGCGGAATGGGAAGCGTCTCGTCTCCGGCAGAGCCAGCTCAGCCGGGGGGAGAAATACGCCCGATCAGCAATGACACGCTGCAAAGCGAGGATTCTACCGGCGCGCCGGTAAAGAGTAGCGGCTTTCTTGGCGCACCGACGACCTTAGCCTCGGGCGTGCTGGAAGGTAGTGAGCCGACTCCGGCCCCTGCTCCCGTTGCGGCACCTGCAACCCAGCCGACTCCCGTAACGGCGCCAGCGGCCACGCAAAGTGCGGCGGCGGCTCCAGCAGCGGCCAGCGGCAGCTATGTGGTTCAGGTAGGCGCAGTGAGCGATCAGGCGCGGGCCAAACAGTATCAACAGCGTCTGAGCCAGCAGTTTGGCGTACCAGGACGCGTTGAGCAGAACGGTGCGGTCTGGCGCATTCAGATGGGGCCGTTTGCCAGCAAATCGCAGGCCGCATCCCTGCAGCAGCGTCTGCAGAATGAAGCTCAACTTCAGTCATTTATCGCTGTTGCGAAATAATTAACCGGCGGTATCCGAATTGTCAGTTAGTGTAAAACACATTCACAAACTCATGCTTAAAGTCGGATGCCTGCCTGAATAGCATTTGCTATAGTAAGGCACTTTTTTTAATTCCATCACGGATGTCGTAGTTCTGACCATGAAGACCACTTTTTCTGCTCGTTTTGTGCAGCGCATGGCGCTGACCACGGCCCTTTGCGCTGCTGCGCTCTCTGCAGCTCACGCCGATGACCTGAATATCAAGACCATGATCCCTGGCGTTCCGCAAATCGACGCGGAATCCTACATCCTGATCGATTACAACTCTGGCAAAGTGCTGGCAGAACAGAATGCCGATGCCCGCCGTGACCCGGCCAGCTTGACCAAAATGATGACCAGCTACGTTATCGGCCAGGCGATGAAGGCAGGTAAATTCAAAGAATCGGATCTGGTCACCATCGGTAACGATGCTTGGGCAACCGGGAACCCTGTTTTCAAAGGTTCCTCTCTGATGTTCCTGAAGCCGGGTATGCAGGTTCCTGTTTCCCAGCTGATTCGTGGTATCAACCTGCAGTCTGGTAACGATGCCTGCGTGGCGATGGCCGATTTCGCCGCCGGTAGCCAGGATGCCTTTGTGGGTCTGATGAACAGCTACGTTACCGCGCTGGGTCTGAAAAACAGCCATTTCCAGACAGTACACGGCCTGGACGCTGACGGTCAGTACAGCTCCGCACGTGATATGGCCCTGATTGGTCAGGCGCTGATCCGCGATGTCCCTAATGAATACTCTATCTATAAAGAGAAAGAGTTCACCTTCAACGGTATTCGTCAGACCAACCGTAACGGCCTGCTGTGGGATAACAGCCTGAACGTTGACGGCATCAAAACTGGCCACACCGACAAAGCGGGCTACAACCTGGTGGCCTCTGCCACTGAAGGTCAGATGCGTCTGATCTCTGCCGTGATGGGCGGCCGCACCTTTAAAGGTCGTGAAACAGAAAGCAAGAAACTGCTGACTTGGGGCTTCCGCTTCTTCGAAACCGTGAACCCACTGAAAGCAGGCAAAGAGTTTGCGTCTGAACCCGTCTGGTTCGGCGACAACGACCGTGCTTCACTCGGCGTTGATAAAGATCTCTACCTGACCATTCCACGCGGTCGTATGAAGGATCTGAAAGCCAGCTACGTGCTGAACAGTACCGAGCTGCATGCCCCGCTGCAGAAAAACCAGGTTGTGGGCACGATCAACTTCCAGCTGGATGGAAAAACGATCGATCAGCGTCCGCTGGTTGTCCTGCAAGAAATTCCTGAAGGCAATTTCTTCGGCAAAATCATTGATTACATTAAATTGATGTTCCACCACTGGTTTGGTTGAAAATTGAACACTTGAAAGTGTGATTTTGATCCCCATATACTAAGTATCCTGATAACTCCCACCTGACGTGGGAGTTATTATTTTTTGACGTTACGCCGGAGCTGACATGAAAACCAAACTTAACGAACTGCTTGAATTCCCAACCTCATTTACCTACAAAGTAATGGGTCTGGCGAAACCTGAGCTGGTTGATCAGGTGGTTGAAGTGGTACAGCGCCATGCGCCGGGTGACTACTCTCCGTCAGTAAAACCAAGCAGCAAGGGCAACTACCACTCTGTCTCTATTACCATCACTGCGACACACATTGAGCAGGTGGAAACGCTGTACGAAGAGCTCGGCAATATCGAAATTGTTCGTATGGTGCTGTAGTCCCTTTGCGGTTACCCGGTTTGCCGGGTAACCCCTCTCCCCGCTGTGATATACTCCCCCAACCTTTTGTCCCTCGTCTTCGGAGACGCAGTTTTGTTTCAGGATAAAATTCTGGTCCGTCACCTCGGCCTGCAACCTTATGAGCCTGTCTCCCAGGCTATGCATGACTTCACCGATTCACGCGATGACAGCACCCCGGATGAAATCTGGCTGGTCGAACACCTTCCGGTATTTACGCAGGGCCAGGCGGGTAAAGCAGAACATTTGCTAATGACAGGAGATATTCCGGTTATTCAGAGCGATCGCGGTGGTCAGGTCACTTATCATGGTCCCGGACAGCAGGTGATGTACGTCCTGCTCAATCTGAAACGCAGAAAGCTTGGCGTACGTGAGCTGGTTACCTTACTGGAACAAACTGTCGTCAACACGCTGGCGGAATATGGTATTGACGCGCATCCACGCGCCGATGCGCCGGGCGTTTACGTTGGGGAAATGAAGATCTGCTCCCTGGGGCTGCGTATTCGTAAAGGCTGCTCATTCCATGGCCTGGCCTTGAATATTAATATGGACCTCGCGCCTTTCCAGCGCATTAACCCCTGCGGCTATGCCGGCATGGAAATGACGCAGGTACGCCAGTGGGTTGAAACCGCAACGCCAGAAACTATTCGTCCAGTGCTTTTGAGAAACGTTTTAGCACTACTTAACAATCCACCACACGAATATATCCCTGCTTAATACATCATACAACAGGGCTCGATAATTTGGCGGGCCACTGTTTATTTACCGCTTTTGCACTTTACAATAATCCATAGATTCTATATTTTCGAAGCGCCCGAATATTACCGCTACATATTATTTAGCCTCCAGCAAGCACGGCAAACACGGCATAAGTAACGTGAGCAATAATCACTCAACTGTTTGCTTTTGATAAACAAGTGAAACAAAACCAACACTTTACGAATCTCTACAAGCATAATAAATAAATTCAACTATCATTCATATTGTGAATGTATACGGAGTGAAAGCGTGGAGTATAATAATTTACCAGCCAAACGACTGAATGAACCCGGTGGCGAAGACAAGCCACAAATTTTTCGGACTTTACGTAATATTGATCTCAATTTACTGACTATTTTTGAGGCGGTATATGTCCATAAGGGTATCGTTAATGCTGCGAAAATTCTTAATCTCACGCCATCAGCAATAAGCCAGTCAATCCAAAAGCTTCGCGCTATATTTCCTGACCCATTATTTATCCGCAAGGGCCAGGGGGTAACGCCGACGGCTTACGCCACGCATCTCCATGAGTACATCAGCCAGGGGCTGGAGTCGATTCTGGGCGCACTGGATTTAACCGGGAGCTATGATAAGCAGCGAACCATCACCATCGGCTGTTCCCCTTCTGTGGGGGTGCTGGTGATGCCGGCGATCTTCCAGGCCGTGAAAGAACATGCTCCGCAGCTCCTGCTTCGCAATGTCCCTCTTAATGAACCTGACATTCAGCTTGCCCAGTTCCAGACGGACCTGATTATTGAAAGCGGCAGCTTCAGTGCCAGAGCGCTGGGGCAAAATGTGCTTTATGCGGATAACCTGGTACTGGTTTGCCGCCAGCAGCACCCCGCTCTTAGCGAGCCGTTGACCATCGAAAACCTGCGCAACTACGACCACTCGTCTTTCATGACCGAAGGGCAGTCTAATCATGCGCTTCGTCAGCGTATTGATGAAATTTTCCCGGAACGTCAGATCAGCTTCAGCAGTTACAATATGTTTACCACCGCATCCCTGATCGGCAGCAGCGACATGCTGTGCGTTATGCCATCACGCCTGTACAGCCTGCTACAAAAATGCTGGCCGCTGGAAAGCATCCCGCTCGGTCAGCTTAATGCTGAATCTATCGAGATTTCACTGCATTACAACAAGCTGAGTTTGCGCGATCCGGTCCTGGAAAACGTCATCCGCATTATCCGTCAGGCCTTCTGACAGGTGTAGCCAGCACAAGTCCCTGCAAGCCGCAGGGCAAAAGACACAAAACAACAACTATTTTACAAATTGGCGATCTGGCAGGCTGCTTTAACGACCGTTTCAATGATATACTGCCTGTCGTTCGTTCAAAAATAGTTGATAAATACAACATTCCCTTGAATTGAAACGCTTTCCTTCGATATTCGCAACTGGAACACGCACGCTATGAGTAAACCCATTGTGATGGAACGCGGTGTTAAATACCGCGATGCCGATAAAATGGCCCTTATCCCGGTTAAAAACGTGGCTACAGAGCGCGAGGCGCTGTTAAGAAAACCGGAATGGATGAAAATCAAACTTCCGGCCGACTCTTCGCGTATCCAGGGGATCAAAGCGGCGATGCGCAAGAATGGCCTTCACTCCGTCTGTGAAGAAGCCTCTTGTCCGAACCTTGCTGAATGTTTCAATCATGGTACCGCGACGTTTATGATTCTGGGTGCTATCTGTACCCGCCGCTGCCCGTTCTGCGATGTTGCTCATGGCCGTCCAGTCGCGCCTGATGCTAACGAACCCCAGAAGCTGGCGCAGACCATCGCCGACATGGCGCTGCGTTATGTGGTTATCACGTCCGTTGACCGTGACGACCTGCGTGACGGTGGTGCTCAGCACTTCGCCGACTGCATTACGGCCATTCGCGAGAAAAGCCCAAACATCAAAATCGAGACGCTGGTGCCTGACTTCCGTGGCCGTATGGACCGCGCGCTGGATATCCTGACCGCAACGCCGCCAGATGTGTTTAACCATAACCTGGAGAACGTGCCGCGTATCTACCGTCAGGTCCGCCCGGGCGCTGACTATAACTGGTCCCTGAAACTGCTGGAGCGTTTCAAAGAAGCGCATCCGCATATTCCGACCAAGTCTGGTCTGATGGTGGGTCTGGGTGAAACCAATGAGGAAATCATCGAGGTGATGCGCGATCTTCGCCGCCACGGTGTGACCATGTTGACCCTGGGACAGTATCTGCAGCCAAGCCGTCACCACCTGCCGGTACAGCGCTACGTGAGCCCGGACGAATTCGACGAAATGAAAGCCGAAGCGATGGCGATGGGCTTCACCCACGCTGCCTGCGGCCCATTCGTTCGCTCCTCATACCATGCCGATATGCAGGCTAAAGGCGAAGAAGTCAAATAATGCTGTAATATTCATTTACAGTAATACAAAAAAACCGGCCTCATGAGCCGGTTTTTTTTCGCAAGCCCTCAGGCGTTGCTGTCACTCTTTGTGAGAAAGCTTGTCTGCCGGGACGTCATCCTCGGCGCTTTTCTTCGCCGCTGCATCATCATCGTTCATCGCTTTCTTAAAGCCTTTGATGGCAGCCCCCAGGTCACCACCCAGCGTGCGTAACTTCTTGGTACCAAACAGCAGGACGACCAGTGCGGCAACCACCAGCAGTTTGGTAATACTAATCTCACCCATAGATACCTTCTTTACTTAAAACAGGCTGCATTCAGCGCCAAAACCTGACTGTATTAACGGTCATTTAGCGCGTGCACACAATAGCAATCTGTAACAAGGTGAATCAAGCATTGTTGAAAAAAACATCACAATAATTGCGGTGGCGCAAACCGACGATTGCGAAGAACGGGTAATTGCTGACGCGCAAGCGCAATTCTCTCTAAGTTTATCTCCGCCACCAGCAAATGCGGGGCTTCAGCGGCGGCGGCGATCGTCACCCCCAGCGGATCAACCACCCTGCTTTGCCCGACGTTTTTTGTGCCACATTCCCCTGCTGCAACGACATAGCAGGTTGTATCCAGCGCGCGCGCCGCAAGCAGCGTTGCCCAGTGGTGCTCTTTTAACGGCCCTCTGACCCACGCGGCAGGCAGCACCAGTGCGTCCGCCCCCTGCAGCGCCAGATGCAGCGCCAGCTCGGGAAAACGCAGGTCATAGCACGTCATCAGCCCGATCTTAAATCCGTCAATCTCCAGCAGCGGTGGGATATCGTCTCCGGGGTCAACGCGACGCGACTCCTGAATGCTGAACGCATCATAGAGATGAAGCTTGGCGTAGCGTGCGACGATGGCCCCGTCACGAATCGCCACCAGCGTATTGACTGCGCGAGCCGGCGTTGAGGGAATATGGATCGTTAAAATCGTCGTCATCGTATTGCCCGCGCTTTGGGCAAGCAGCTGCTGCAAAAATTCGCCGTCCAGCGGCTGCGCGGACTTCACGGATAAATCCGGGTCATTATCATCCCTGGCCAGCAGCGCCTCGGGGAGAACCAACAGCGACGCGCCTTTCTGCCGGGCCTGCTTCATCAGTTCGACGCACGTGCGCGCATTTTCACGCCAGTCAGGCGTGACCACAAATTGCCCTACCGCAACATACATATTTGTCCCCTCATCATAAACGGCGTTAAACTCGCTTCTCTTACACATCAAATAGCAGGTATTTAGCGTGTTACAACTACTTTTAGCCGTTTTTATTGGTGGGGGAACGGGTAGCGTTGCGCGATGGTTTCTGAGTATGCGGTTTAACCCCCTGCATCAGGCGATTCCCATGGGGACGCTTGCCGCTAACCTGATTGGTGCCTTTATCATTGGCATGGGGCTGGCCTGGTTTAACCGAATGACGCACATCGACCCAATGTGGAAGGTATTGATTACCACCGGATTCTGCGGTGGGTTAACCACCTTCTCAACCTTTTCTGCGGAAACGGTTTTTCTCTTTCAGGAAGGCCGTATCGGCTGGGCGCTGATGAATATGGCTATCAATATGTTCGGCTCGTTTGCAATGACGGGGATCGCATTTTGGCTATTTTCTTCCGCAAGCGCGCATTAACAGCCGAACCGTTAATGTTGGCTTAATTTTTCTCTGTCACTCTGGATGCAATACTGAACGAGGGTGACAGAATGAAACAGAGTCTGATGAGCGCAGGAATGGTGTTGTTGAGCGTGCTGATCGTAGCCAGCTTCCTGAAAATGTATCTGCTTGGCTGATTCAAAACGAAAAAAACCCGCTCAGTGAGCGGGTTTTGAAATTCTTGCTGACGCGTCTGAATTACAGAGCGATTACGTTAGCAGCAGAAGGGCCTTTGGCACCGTTAGTGATTTCGAACTCTACACGCTGACCTTCAGCCAGAGTTTTGAAACCATTAGACTGGATTGCAGAGAAGTGTACGAACACGTCTTTGCTGCCATCTTCAGGAGTAATGAAACCGAATCCTTTGGACTCATTAAACCACTTAACGTTACCTTTAATCTTAGACATCAAAATTACCTTTACATTAAAAAACGACACAAATGCTGTGTCGGTTATCAGTACATCAATTGTGGGACCTTTTGTCCAGCGGATCTTTGATAAAAAGTGACTAAAGTCGCGTTAATTTTCACTGACAGATTTTTATCGCTTATGAATCAACACCTGCGCGTTTTATCACCAGCATGTAACGTTTTGTCAGTTAAAACTGAAAACGCATCCAGGCGAAGTAAACGTTACCGTTGTTGTATGTACCCGGGATGTAGGTCATCTGGAACGTCGCGGGACCATAGCCAATAGAGGCCAGAGGCAGCAGGACCGGGATCGGAATGTAGTTCCAGTTGTCACGTGCAGTGACCCCGGCGGTATAGCCCAGACCGACGTGGAAGTTCTCGTCCGATAGCGGACGCCAGGTTTTCTCCCAACCATACCCCCCAATCGGCTCCCATTTATTAAACGAGTCTTTGAAGGCCATCAGATAGATGCCATGCCAGTTTCCCTTTTCATCCCAGCGCGACTGGCCAAAACCCGCGCCCCACGGACGCTCGTTGTATTTATCGGTTTTCTCTTTGTCATAAGCAAAACGCGCATGCCACGTTATTGCAGGAACATAGAGATCATAATGTTCAGGTGCCGTCCAGGTTTGGGAAACATTGTCCGTAAAGGTTGAGAACCAGCCTTTTCCCGTCGCGTTGCCTTCTGCCTGTGCAACAGAAGAAAACGTTAACTGCCCAAAAATAAACAACAAAATAGAGAAAAATGTATTACGTACGATCACAATGCAATTACCATTCTTAGTATTCGAGGCAAAGTTTACCATAAAATAGTTGAATCAAGGCTTAACGGCATCAGCGTTATTCCTAATTATTCGGGCTCTTTCCGGGAATATTCTTAAAGAAAGCGAGAGATACGTGCAAATAAGCCCACAAGGGGTGTGACTTCTCACATTACTCTTTGTTAATCAGCAACATGCAAAACCACACAAAACATTAACAATTTGTTATCATTAATAGAGCGTATTGTGCTATTTCTGACGGTCAAGGGCCGTATGACATAAATGTACGGGCCATGGCAAAACACGGTTGTTCGGTTCTCTAGTCGTCTGTTTATTGATTTTAATCAGCAAGAACAGGCCAATTATTCGGCACATTTTCATCCTTCTTTTTTTTATTGATTTTTTGTGCTCCAAAGCAGCAGAGATACAGGGGAAATCATGCTTACGTTATTCGAACTCCTTATTGGAGTCGTCGTCATTGTCGGCGTCGCACGCTACATCATTAAAGGCTACTCGGCCACGGGCGTATTATTTGTCGGCGGTTTAACGCTGCTGATTATCAGCGCAATAATGGGGCACCAGGTGTTACCTGCCAGCGCGGCCAGCACCGGTTACACCGCTACAGATATTGTTGAATACATTAAAATATTGCTCATGAGCCGCGGCGGTGACCTGGGTATGATGATCATGATGCTGTGCGGTTTTGCAGCCTACATGACCCACATCGGCGCCAACGACATGGTGGTTAAGCTTGCCTCCAAACCCCTGCAATACATCAACTCGCCGTATCTGCTGATGGTCGCCGCCTATTTCCTCGCCTGCCTCATGTCGCTGGCCGTTTCGTCAGCTACCGGACTTGGCGTACTGCTCATGGCGACGCTGTTCCCGGTCATGGTGAACGTCGGTATCAGCCGTGGCGCGGCCGCGGCAATTTGCGCGTCTCCGGCAGCGATTATTCTCTCCCCGACCTCCGGCGACGTTGTGCTGGCGGCAAAGGCAGCGGAGATGTCACTCATCGACTTCGCCTTTAAAACCACGTTACCGATCTCGATTGTTGCCATTGTGGGCATGGGGATCGCGCATTTCTTCTGGCAGCGCTATCTCGATAAGAAAGAAAACATCAGCCATGAAATGATGGACGTGAGTGAAATCACCACCACAGCTCCCGCGTTCTATTCCATTCTGCCGTTCACCCCAATCATCGGGGTGCTGATTTTTGACGGCAAATGGGGTCCACAGCTGCACATCATCACCATTCTGGTCATCTGTATGCTGCTGGCCGCCGTGCTGGAGTTTGTGCGCGGTTTTAACACGCAAAAAGTATTCTCGGGTCTGGAAGTGGCATATCGCGGTATGGCGGATGCCTTCGCTGGCGTGGTGATGCTGCTGGTTGCAGCAGGCGTTTTTGCCCAGGGTCTGAGCACAATCGGCTTTATCCAGAGCCTGATTTCTATCGCCACCTCGTTCGGCTCGGCCAGTATTATCCTGATGCTGGTTCTGGTGGTGCTCACCATGCTGGCGGCAATGACCACCGGTTCCGGTAATGCGCCTTTCTACGCCTTCGTTGAGATGATCCCGAAACTGGCTCACTCCTCCGGTATTAACCCGGCCTATCTCTCCATTCCCATGCTGCAGGCGTCAAACCTGGGCCGGACCATTTCACCGGTTTCGGGCGTGGTCGTTGCCGTTGCCGGGATGGCGAAAATCTCGCCATTCGAAGTCGTCAAACGCACCTCAGTGCCCGTTATAGTTGGCCTGATTATCGTGATTATCGCCACGGAAGTGCTGGTACCCGGCGCAGCCTAAGCTAAATTATGGGTATCCAAAAAGCGCCTGCGGGCGCTTTTTGTGCTTTAATAACTTCCAGAAATAAATCGTGCTCATTCGATCAGGAAATCATATGTTCAGGAAGGATATCGTCATCCCGTCTGGCGCAGTGGCGCTTTCTCTCTGTCTCTTCTCCGCACAGGCGGAACCGCTGAAGGCAACACAGTATGGCGATTTCGATCGTTATGTGCTGGCTCTGTCCTGGCAAACCGGGTTTTGCCAGAGCATGGTCGAGCGCAACCGCAATGAACCTGACGAATGTCGCCTGCAAAAAGAGCGCGAGAATAAAGCCGATTTTCTGACCGTTCACGGGCTATGGCCCGGCCTGCCGAAATCTATTGCCGCGCGCGGCGTGGATGAACGTCGATGGATGCGTTTTGGCTGCGCCACGCGCCCGATTCCGAACATGCCGGAAGTGAAGGCCAGCCGCAAATGCGATGCCGCCGAAACCGGACTGTCGCTTTCCGCTGCCGCTAAGCTCAACGACGTCATGCCGGGTGCGGGCGGAAACTCCTGCCTGGAACGCTACGAATATGCCAAACATGGCGTCTGCTTTGGTTTCGATCCGGATGCCTATTTCGGCACGATGGTGCGGATGAATCAGGAAGTTAAAAACAGCGCGGTCGGTAAATTCCTCGCCGATAATTACGGGAAAACCGTCAATCGCAGCGATTTTGACAGTGCCGTTGCCAAAAGCTGGGGCAAGGAGAACATCAAAGCGATCAAACTGACCTGCAACGGCAATCCGGCGTATCTGACCGAGATGCAGATTTCGCTGAAGGCGGACACCATTAACAACCCGCTTTCATCGGCGTCATTTGCACCGCAGCCACATCCAGGTAACTGCGCAAAACAGTTCGTAATTGATAAAGCCGGTTACTGACCCACAGTCGGGCGAACCATATCAAACCGGTTTTCGTCACTAATGCCATAGTACGCCGTCGGCCCACCCGCACGCAGGATGGGCTGCGCTTTCGCCGTCTGGTATATACCCTCTTCCAGCAGCGTTTCGGCAATATGGATACCGACCACCTCGCCCAGCACCAGCCACGTATCAACCGGCGTGCCGTCGGCACCGGTAAGCTGAATGCACTGCGACAGGCGGCACTCAAAGTTCACCGGGCTTTCGGCGACGCGGGGCGCATTGACCAGCTGGCTCGCCGCTGGCGTTAGCCCGGCAAAGCTAAATTCATCCCGATCGTGGGGAAGCATTGCAGAGGTTTGGTTCATCGCCTGCGCGAGATCGCGCGTCGCCAGGTTCCAGACAAATTCCTTTGTTTCGGTAATATTACGCACGCTGTCCTTCCAGCCGTTGCTGGAAAAGCCGATGATCGGCGGGCGATAGTTAAAGCAGTTGAAGAAGCTATACGGCGCTAGATTCAGCTGACCGGCCTTATCGCATGAGGAGATCCAGCCGATCGGACGTGGACCAATAATGGCGTTCAGCGGATCGTGCGGCAGGCCGTGACCCTGAGACGGTTGGTAGAAGTACATAATTCTCTCTCGTTGGTGGGCTGACGCGAATTGCGCTTCGCGCAACGCCCGGGTTCAGGACACTCAGCGTAACGTATTCCGACCGGAATGAAGACTGAATAAATTTCAGCGAAAATTCATATGGACCATGAATGTGACCTTCATCACTTCAAACTTGCGCGCTCAGCCAGTATCATCGGGAGAGTTAAACCCTCGCTGCCAGACGGCGAGGGTTTTCTTTTGGATTGGTTTCTGCGTTACACGCAGCATTAACGACATGGAGTAAAAATGTCCAGACCTACAATTATCATCAACGAGCTCGACGCAGAACGTATCGACAGGCTGCTGGAAAAAGCAGAGTTTGCCTCACTTCCCGTGGCCGACGCCCTGAATGAGGAGCTCGACCGGGCGCAGATGTGCACGCCTGAGACAATGCCGCATGACGTGGTCACCATGAACAGCCAGGTAAAATTCCGCAACCTGACCACCGGTGAAGAGCTGACCCGCACGCTGGTTTACCCGGCTCAGATGACCGACAGCAGCGCACAGCTTTCTGTTCTTGCGCCTGTGGGTGCCGCACTGCTGGGCCTGCGCACGGGCGATACCATCCACTGGGAATTGCCGGGCGGCGCCTCTGCCCATCTTGAAGTGCTGGCGTTGCTCTACCAGCCAGAAGCCGCGGGCGATTACCTGCGTTAACCACTTCTGAACAAGCGACCACCCGCTTTGCACAGAGGATGCAGCCGCATCCTCTTTCCGTAAATTCACCCCATTTTCTTATATCGCGCAAAAAGTCCTTAATCCACGCTTAATCTGTTTTGGTACCGTGGGGACGGTCATGAGTGAGATACTGGCTATCACACTTATTTTTCTGATTATTGCGGCTATTATCGTCATGGCCGTGCTTTATCTTGAACGCCACAGCTAGGCGAGTATTCATGCAACCCCACCGGGGAAAGCATTCACCAGGCCCTTAACTTTCTGCTCTGCGGCCTCGGGCGTTTCTGCACCAGGGACCAGAATCACCTTCCGGCACTCCTCCTCCCGTTTTTCGAATACCTTATAGGCGCGTTCCGCATCAGCAAGAGGAAGATAATGGGTCACGATCTCTTCCGGGGTAAGCAGCCCTTTTTCGATCAGCGGTAGCAGCTCGCCCAGCCAGGCATGGACGTGCGTCTGGCCCATCTTAAACGTCAGCCCCTTATCAAAGGCATCGCCAAACAGGAAGCCATGAATAAACCCGGCGTACACGCCGGGTACGCTAACCACGCCACCGCGTCGAACGGCAGCAATGCACTGCCGCAGCGCTTTGCCGCTGCTGCCTTCAATCTTAAGATTGCTGAGGATCGTTTCGGTGGTGCTGCCTTTCGCTTCAAACCCTACCGCATCAATCACGGCGTCAACGCCGCGCTGGCCAGCGGTCTGCTCGATGATTTTTTCCGCTGCGTCGTTATCATCATCAAAGTTGATGGGGATTGCGCCGTAACGCGCCTCGGCAAATCGCAAACGGTACGGGTGGTGATCGATAACAAAGATCTGCTCAGCCCCTAACAGCCGCGCGCAGGCAATAGTCAGTAGCCCCACCGGCCCGGCGCCGAAAACCGCTACGCTTGAGCCTTTTTCAATCTGCGCATTTTTTGCCGCCTGCCAGGCCGTGGGCAAAATATCGGACAGGAACAGCGCCTTATCATCGGAAAGGAGTTGCGGGACCTTAAACGGCCCGACGTTGCCTTTTGGCACGCGGACATATTCAGCCTGCCCCCCCGGCACGCCGCCGTAGAGATGGCTGTAGCCAAACAGCGCGGCCGGCGCGGGGATTTGCTTTTTGTTCAGCGCGGCGCCCTGCCCGGCATTGGTATTCTCACAGGCCGCGTATTGCTGCAGACGGCAGAAGAAACAGTCCCCGCAGGCGATGACAAAGGGGATCACCACGCGATCGCCTTTTTGCAAATTCTTCACCTCTGCGCCGCACTCGACGATTTCCCCCATAAACTCATGGCCAAAAATGTCGCCGTGCTGCACCTTAGGGATCTTTCCGCGATAGAGATGCAAATCGGAGCCGCAGATTGCCGTGGCCGTGACGCGCAGAATGATATCGTCGGGCTGTTCGATAATGGGATCGGGGACATTCTCGACGCGAACATGGTGCGGACCGTGATACGTAAGTGCTTTCATGCGACCTCCGAAAGGTTCCAGGTAAGTGTATAAGGGTAGCTACCCCTCAAGGTCTGCCCTGGAATACGAGCCTTTTGAGATTTATCCTGGCGAGATAAGAAAACTGACGGGACGCTTACAGAAACCATTAATATTTTATGGTTAAATGAGTTCAGCGTTTATAAACAAGGAGAAACGGGTATGTATCAGAGAATCATTATGCCGGTTGATGTTTTTGAGATGGAGCTGAGCGACAAGGCCGTTCGCCATGCGGAGTTCCTGGCGCAGCAGGACGGTGTCATCCATCTTTTGCACGTACTGCCTGGCTCCGCCAGCCTGAGCCTGCACCGCTTTGCCGCCGACGTGCGTCGCTTCGAGGAGCATTTGCAGCATGAAGCGGAAACTCGCCTGCAAACCATGGTCAGCCACTTCAGCATCGACCCTTCGCGCATCAAAACGCACGTCAGATTCGGCAGCGTACGCGATGCGGTAAACGAACTGGCGAACGAACTGAAAGCAGACGTGGTGGTCATCGGTTCGCGTAACCCTTCCATTACCACGCATCTGCTGGGCTCTAACGCCTCCAGCGTGATCCGCCACACCCATATACCGGTGATGGTCGTAAGGTAAAAAAAGAGGCCACCTTCCGGTGGCCTCTCGCTATTGCAGGTGTAGCCTTACTTTCTTCTGTTATGCGGTTTTGGTGCGAATCAGGTAGTCAAAGGAACTCAGAGACGCCTTCGCCCCTTCGCCCGTGGCGATAATGATCTGTTTGTACGGCACGGTGGTGCAGTCGCCCGCCGCAAACACGCCCTTCACGCTGGTTTCACATTTCGCATCGATGATGATTTCGCCCATGCGGTTGCGCTCAATCGCGCCTTCCAGCCAGGTGGTATTTGGCAGCAGACCAATCTGCACGAAGATCCCTGACAGCTGAACGCTGTGCACGTCGCCGCTCACGCGGTCGCGGTATTCCAGGCCGGTCACTTTGCTGCCGTCGCCCTTCACTTCCGTGGTCTGCGCGTTCAGTACGATGTCGACGTTTTTCAGGCTGCGAACTTTATCCTGCAGAACCTGGTCGGCCTTCATCTCTGGCGCGAACTCCAGAAGCGTAACGTGTTCAACAATCCCCGCCAGGTCGATAGCCGCTTCCACGCCGGAGTTACCGCCGCCGATCACCGCCACGCGTTTACCTTTAAACAGCGGGCCGTCGCAGTGCGGACAGTAGGTCACGCCTTTGGTGCGGTACTGATCTTCGCCCGGAACATTCATGTTGCGCCATTTCGCGCCGGTGGCAATGATAATGCTGCGCGCTTTCAGCACCGCGCCGGAGGCGGTTTCAATCTGGTGTAAACCACCCTCGACCGCTGCCGGAACCAGCTTGCTGGCGCTCTGGCTGTCGATCACGTCCACGTCGTAGTCGCTGACGTGCGCCTTCAACGCCCCCGCCAGCTTCTGGCCTTCGGTCTTCGGCACGGAAATGTAGTTTTCGATGTCCACGGTATCCAGCACCTGGCCGCCGAAGCGTTCGCCCATCAGGCCGGTACGAATGCCTTTACGCGCGGAGTACACCGCTGCCGCCGCGCCCGCAGGGCCGGAACCGACGATCAGCACGTCGTAGGCATCGCGTTTGTTCAGCTCTTCCGCCGCACGTTTTTCAGCGCCGGTATCCACTTTGGCAACGATTTCGGTCAGCGTCATGCGGCCCTGGCCGAACTCTTTACCGTTCATGAAGACCGCCGGAACGCCCATCACGTTGCGATCGGTGATTTCATTCTGGAAGGTACCGCCGTCAATCGCCGTGTGCTTGATGCGCGGGTTCAGGACCGACATCAGGTTCAGCGCCTGCACCACGTCCGGGCAGTTGTGGCAGGAGAGCGAGTAATAGGTTTCAAACTCGAAATCACCGTCGATATCGCGGATCTGCTCCAGCAGCGCCTGCGCTTCTTTTGACGGATGACCACCGGTCCACAGCAGCGCCAGCACAAGAGAGGTAAATTCGTGACCCAGCGGAGAACCGGCAAAGCGCGGTCCCTGGTCTGAGCCTGGGTTGGTAATCAGGAAAGAGGGCTTACGGACCGGCAGCGCGTTGTCTTCTTTGAAGGTCACTTTCGGCGACAGCTCGGCGATCTCCGCCAGCAGTTCCTTGATCTCTGCCGATTTGGCGCTGTCGTCCAGCGTGGCAATCAGCTCAACGGGTTTGGTCAGTTTCTCAAGGTAGGCCTTGAGCTGGGTTTTCATATTAGTGTCGAGCATTGTTCTTCCCTCTCTTAAGACGTCATCATGCAAGCTGCCTTATACGGGCGGCCTGAATGCAACTTGCATCATGGTGCTGGAATGAAATGGGCGCGGGGGGCGCCCATTGATTGCCGGGTGGCACTTCGTTTACCCGGCCTACGATACTGTAGGCCTGTGCAAGCGCAGCGTCGCCAGGCTTTACAGACTTAGATCTTGCCGACCAGGTCCAGGGATGGAGCCAGCGTCGCTTCGCCTTCTTTCCATTTCGCCGGGCATACTTCGCCTGGGTGAGAAGCCACGTACTGAGCGGCTTTCACTTTACGCAGCAGGTCAGAAGCATCACGGCCGATACCTTCAGCGGTAACTTCGATAGCCTGGATAATGCCCTGCGGGTCAACAACGAAGGTGGCGCGGTCAGCCAGGCCTTCATCTTCACGCATGTTGTCGAAGTTACGGGTCAGGGCGCCAGTCGGGTCGCCGATCATCGCGTATTTGATTTTCGCGATGGTTTCAGAGCTGCTGTGCCATGCTTTGTGGGTGAAGTGGGTATCGGTAGAGACGGAGTAAACGTCTACGCCCAGCTTCTGCAGTTCGTCGTAATGGTCTGCAACGTCACCCAGTTCAGTCGGGCAAACGAAGGTAAAGTCAGCCGGATAGAAGAAGAAGACGCTCCAGCGGCCTTCGGTATCTTTCTCGGTAACTTCGATGAACTCACCGTTTTTGAACGCCTGGTTTTTGAAAGGTTTAATTTTGGTATTAATCAAAGACATCTGTACTTCCTCCGTGTTTTCGTTGAGATGTAAGGTAACCAACTTTATTCGTCGGGGCTAATGCGTATGCTTTATCAAATCAATCAGCCAAACCTTACAACGTCGACAAGACAACAAGGTGAACCTTTTACAGGAAAGCCTGAAAGTAAAAAGGCCGCCTCAACGGGCGGCCCTGATACCTGAATTCCCCGCAGGTACATTCAGTGCCAGCCGAAACTGGCGTTGCGTTGCGCTCTACAACCCTTTATATCAAGGCGGTAACAGCCTTTTGATTACACCACCCGCGCAGGGATTGAGCAATCCATAAGAGAGGCATTCCTGCCTATGGCTGTGATAGGCTGTGTCGAACATCATTCCGGAGCGTTATAAATTTATTTTTATTATAAAACTATCACAATATATAGATGACAATTGTCATTTAAAACGATTACCCCCTCTTTTAAGATAAAATTATCCTACACGCCTTTGAAGCGCTCTTTCAATAATCTGCCGCCGTGATACATTAAGATGCTTTTAATTTAAAACTAAGAGATTTAACCGAAAGAATTATAAATGGTTAGCCTCAAACTATTGTTATCAGTTATATGATAACCACAGCAAACGCAGCACCCTCAGGACGAAACATGGCAAACCTGTATGACCTTAAAAAATTCGATCTTAATCTGTTAGTCATTTTCGAGTGCATTTACCAGCACCTTAGTATCAGTAAAGCCGCCGAGACGCTGTATATCACACCCTCTGCCGTCAGCCAGTCACTGCAACGCCTGAGAGGACAACTCAACGATCCTCTGTTTATCCGTTCCGGTAAAGGGATCACGCCCACGACCGTCGGCGTCAATTTGCATCATCATCTGGAACAGAACCTGAACCAGCTGGAGCAGACTATCAATATCATGCACAGCAGCGGGTTGAAGAAGAACTTTGTCATTTATTGCCCGCATTTTATGAGTACGAAAGCAACGCTTGACCCTATAAAACTGCTGATGGATAACCATAACTATTCAATTGAATTACACGATGTTTTTCTGTCATCTGATTCAGCGGAAGATCTCTTAGCCTACAGAAGAGCCGACCTGATATTTTCGTTTTCGTCCTCTAACAGTCATTCCGTCGCCTGTAGCCTTTACCATAAACTTCCTTTCGTTCTCGTTTGTCGGGAGGGCCATCCCCGCCTCAGCGAAAATCCCACGCGTGAAGAGATTCTGAATGAAAACTTCACCGCCTACCTGAACGATGAGAACAGCTTCAAAGACTATCAGGAAAAGGCCGAAAGCCTGTTAAGCAAAAGAAATATTGTCTATCGTAGCGACTCTTTTATATCCCTTCTGTCGGTGATCGGTTCGTCCGACCTCATAGGATTAGTTCCCGCGCCGGCCTTCGAACAATATGGGCCAGCCCTCAACCTGCGAAAAGTGGAAACTGACATTCAATTCCCGAGCATTGATATTTACATGATGTACAATCGTTCCGCGCTCAATAGCTCGGCATTCGCGAGTTTTATTGAAGAGATATCCTTACCGTGAGATATTGCTGTGGTTCTCGCACAAAATGGGAACCACACCGTTAAAACATACACCACCGTTATATAATTACGCGGCATAACCGTTACATAGCCAATTAATTATTGACTGATATAATCATCTCATTAGTATTGACGCTACAGTCAGGTATTTATTCCTCAGGATGAGAATAAGCATGTCAATTTATAAACACCCTTTAAACCAGGATGTTCTTTCTGCTGCTCGGGAGCGAATAAAATGGACGCTCGAAAATTTACCCAAAATCTGTGTTTCTTTTTCAGGAGGTAAAGACTCCACCGTCATGTTGCATCTGGTTGCCCAACAGGCGCGACTGATGAAAATCAAAATAGATGTGCTCTTTATCGACTGGGAAGCGCAATTTTCCCATACCATTACCCACGTAGAACATATGCGCGAGTTGTACAGCGATGTCATCGACCATTTCTGGTGGATTGCGCTGCCCCTGACAACGCAAAATTCGCTGTCGCAATTCCAGCCGGAATGGCAATGCTGGGAACCCGGTACCCGATGGGTCCGCCAGCCTCCTGACGATGCGATAACCGATCCCGCTTTTTTTCCCTTCTACCAGCCAGGCATGACGTTTGAAACCTTTGTCCGCGGTTTCTCCGACTGGTTCTCTCGCAATCGCCCGGCGGCGGTACTGATTGGCATCCGCGCCGATGAGTCATACAACCGTTTTCTGGCTGTCGCGTCGGCGCGTAAACAGCGCTTTGCCGACGATAAGCCCTGGACGACAGTCGCACCGGGAGGGCATGCCTGGTATGTTTATCCCCTCTACGACTGGAAAACCGCCGATATATGGACCTGGTTCGCCAAATCAGGGTGTTGCTATAACCCACTCTATGATCTGATGTTTCAGGCCGGCGTGCCGCTACGCTACATGCGGATTTGTGAACCCTTTGGTCCGGAGCAGCGCCAGGGATTATGGCTCTACCACGTTGTTGAGCCCGATCGCTGGGCGGCCATGTGTGAGCGCGTGAGCGGTGCGCGCAGCGGGGGGATGTACGCCGGACACGATAACCATTTTTATGGTCACCGAAAAATTCTGAAACCCGAACACCTGTGCTGGCGCGAATATGCCATGCTGCTCCTCGACAGCATGCCGCAAAATACGGCTGAGCATTACCGCAATAAAATCGCCATTTATCTGCACTGGTATCAGAAGAGAGGCATAGAGGATATTCCCGATACGCAGGACGGTGATATCGGTGCCAAAGATATTCCCTCATGGCGCCGTATTTGTAAGGTTCTCCTGAATAACGACTATTGGTGCAGGGCGCTATCGTTCAGCCCAAATAAACCCAAACATTATCAGCGCTACAGCGACAGAGTGAAGGCGAAACGCAAGGAGTGGGGCATATTATGCGACAAAGACTAATCACCGAGATGGAGACATACCTTCAGTCACTTTCCGAAGAGGATCGTATTGAGGCCATAAATGCTTTTCGCGAAGCGATCCATAAAAACAGTCCGTTTCGTGAGCAACCGATAGACTGCGTTCTCTGGATCAGACAGGACGCTATTACCGCTAACGACTACAACCCCAATAACGTTGCTCCACCAGAAAAACGGCTGCTTAGTAAGTCGCTGGAACTTGATGGATTCACTCAACCTATCGTTGTGACAGAGAGTGAACCGAAACACTACGAAATTGTGGATGGTTTTCATCGCCATGAAATTGGTAAAAATCGGGCGGCACTGAAGCACCAGCTCAAGGGCTATCTCCCCGTCACCTTCCTGCGACAGGACCGACAGGATAAACATGACCGTATGGCTGCCACTATTCGTCACAACCGGGCACGGGGTCGGCACCAGATTAACGCCATGTCGGAGATCGTTCGCGAGCTGGTGCAGCTTGGCTGGAATGACGAGAGAATAAGCAAGGAGCTGGGAATGGACAGCGATGAAGTCTTGCGCCTCAAGCAAATCAACGGTCTGCTGGAGCTGTTTGCAGACCGCCGTTATTCAGAAGCCTGGACGGTGAAATAATCAGAGCGTGTTGAGACGCCCTGCCGCCGCCAGCAGCGTCGATTCCTGCTTCGCAAAGCAAAGACGAATCAGCTTATGCGGGAAGGGATCGGCGCAGAATACCGACAGCGGAATGGCGGCCACGCCCACCTCTTTCGTCAGCCACTGGCAGAAGCTCACGTCGTCCAGGTCCGATATCGCGCTGTAGTCGGCGAGCAGGAAATAGGTCCCTTCTGAGGGCAAAATTTCCAGACGGCTTTTACTTAACGCCGCCACAAACAGATCCCGACGTTCACGATAGAAGTGCGGCAGCTCGCGATAGTGCTCCGGCTCGGCGCGCAGCATATCCGCCAGCGCCAGCTGAGCCGGCGTGTTCACGGCAAAGGTCAGGTACTGGTGCACCTTGCGCAGCTCAGCGCTGATAGCCGCCGGTGCAACGCAGTAACCCACTTTCCAGCCGGTCATATGGTAGGTCTTACCGAATGACGAGACGGCGATGGCGCGCTCGCGAAGCTGCGGATGGGCCAGCACGCTGGCGTGCCCCTCTTCTGCAAAGCAGATGTGTTCGTATACCTCATCGCTCAGCACGTAAATTTCACGTTCCGCAATCGCCTGCCACAGCGCGGCGAAATCGGCTTTCTGCCACACCGTCGCCGACGGGTTGTGCGGCGTATTCAGGATCACCAGGCGGGTTTTGTCGCTCAGCAGCGCGGCGAACGCCTGCCAGTCAGGACGAAAATGCGGCGGCTGGAGCGCCACGCGCTTCACCACGCCGCCGGAGAGTTCAACCGCAGGCGCATAGCTGTCGTAGCTCGGATCAAAGCAGATAACTTCATCGCCCGCACGCACCAGCGCGGTAATCGCCGCATACAGCGCTTCGGTCGCCCCTGCCGTCACCGTAATGTCGGTGTTCGCATCGGGCTTATGGCCGTACAGCTCCGCCGTTTTATCCGCAATGGCTTCCCGCAGCGCCTGCACGCCCGTCATCGGCGCATACTGATTCGCCCCCTGCGCCACGTGGTACGCCAGACGCTCCTGCAGGTACGTCGGGCCATCGAAATCCGGGAACCCTTGGGAAAGGTTAATGGCGTTGTGCTGCTGCGCCAGGGCGCTCATCTGCGTAAAGATGGTAGTACCGAGATTGGGAAGTTTACTCTGCGGAATCAATGCGTTATTGCTCATTGTGTCATGCCTGCTTGTAATACTTATGTTGCTGCCACTATAACACGATGTTAGTCTTTGGCAATCAAGACGCTTAGACGTCTAAACCATATGAATATTCCTGGCCGCGAGGGTAAAAGGAAATGACAGACAACCTGCAACTCACACACCTTGTCGACGCCTGCCGCTGGATTGGCGCCAAAGGCTGGGCCCCCGCCACCGGCGGCAACATGTCGGTGCGTCAGGACGAACGCCTCTGCTGGCTCAGCGAGTCCGGCAAAGATAAAGGCAGCCTGACGACGGAGGATTTTCTGCAGGTTGAAATCGCCACCAACCGCGCGCCGTCTGGTCGTAAGCCATCAGCCGAAACGGGGCTACACACCCTTATTTATCGCCTGTTCCCGGAAGCCAACGCCGTCCTGCACGTTCATACCGTCAACGCCACGGTGCTGTCGCGTCTGGTGAAAGAAGCCGAGCTCAACATCAGCGGCTTTGAAATGCAAAAATCCCTCACCGGGCAGACCACGCATCTGGATACGGTGGCTATCCCGGTCTTTGATAATGACCAGGACATCGACGCCCTCGCCTCCCGAATCGCCCATTACGCGCAGGAACGCCCGCTTAATTATGGTTTTCTTCTGCGCGGTCATGGCTTAACCTGCTGGGGACGCGACGTGGCCGAGGCCCGCCGTCATCTGGAAGGATTAGAATTCTTATTTGAATGCGAAATGCGTTTACGACAACTGGAGAGAGTATGATTCGCGCGATTGTGACGGATATTGAAGGCACCACCAGCGATATCCGTTTTGTCCATGACGTTTTGTTCCCCTACGCGCGTGAGCGGCTGGCGGCCTTCGTGACCGCGCAGCAGTACGCCGAGCCGGTCAAATCCATTCTGGACAACCTGCGTGATGAAATCGGTAACCCGCACGCCAGCGTCAGCGAGCTTATCGACGCCCTGCTTGCCTTTATGGATGAAGACCGCAAATCCACGGCGCTCAAAGCCCTGCAGGGGATCATCTGGCATGACGGCTACGTGAACGGCGACTTTACCGGCCATCTCTACCCGGACGTGCTGCCTGCGCTGGAAAAGTGGAAAGCGCAAGGGATTGATCTCTATGTTTATTCCTCTGGCTCCGTCGCCGCGCAGAAACTGTTATTTGGCTACAGTGACGAAGGTGATATTACTCATCTGTTCAGCGGCTATTTTGATACCCACATCGGCGCCAAGCGCGAGGTGCAGTCTTATCAAAACATTGCGACGCAAACGGGCATCGCCCCGTCGCAGATCCTGTTCCTGTCGGATATCCATCAGGAGCTGGACGCGGCTGAACAGGCAGGATTTCGCACCCTGCAGCTAATTCGCGGTGATGATGACGGCGCAAGCCATCACCATCAGGTCCACCAGTTTGACGAGATTAATCCGGAGCAGATCCCTTCATGAGCGCATTGACCATTTATTCCGATAAAGACGCCAGTCAACACCAGTGGTACAGCACCGACGCCGCCGAGATCGCCCAACAGCTCAACGCCAAAGGCGTGCGGTTTGAACGCTGGGCTGCGGATCGCGATTTAGGACACGATCCCGCGCCCGAAGCCGTGATCGAGGCGTATCAGCATGCGATCGACAAGCTGGTGGCGGAAAAAGGCTATCAGAGCTGGGACGTGATCAGCCTGCGCGCCGACAACCCACAGAAAGAGGCGCTGCGCGCGAAGTTCCTGAACGAACACACCCACGGCGAAGACGAAGTGCGCTTCTTCGTGGAAGGCGCGGGGCTGTTCTGCCTGCACATTGGCGATGAGGTGTATCAGGTGCTGTGCGAGAAAAACGATCTGATTTCCGTTCCTGCGGGCACGCCGCACTGGTTTGATATGGGCTCAGAGCCGAATTTTACCGCCATTCGTATTTTCGATAACCCGGAAGGCTGGGTGGCGCAGTTTACGGGCGATGGGATTGCGGATGCGTATCCGCGATTAGATTAAACATTCTACTAGTACTTCAGTCATCCCATTACTGTGTTGAATGTTGTGACTGAAGTCATAAAAAACATTACTCTATAATCATCAAATGAATATAATCTTTTGCCAACCCTTTTTTATCGCACCATATATCCAAATTCTCTCGATTTGAAGTTAAATAGCTAAAACCATTAGCATCGGTAGCAAGAAAAACACTTGATGAAATCGGCCGAATGTATTGGTTGATTTTTTTAAATAGAAATAGACTCATAATATCTTTTATTAAATCTTTTTGTGAAACATTATGATCTTCAGCTATCGAAGCTAAATCAACCTCATGGATATAACCACCATTTATTAACATGCAATTAAATACCGCCAACACTTTTTCATCTATACGTTCCGGTTCCCAATCTATTAGAAATTCTCTTTTTTTCAGTTCGCTTTCTTTCATTTCAACATATCTAAATTTCCAACCAGTTCTCCCGTCTTGATGCACAGGTATGGCATACAAGAATGGAGCCAAAATTTCATTTTTGGGATCATTTCCCCACGGCATTTTTACATCAAAATAGAATGCTATTTTTGACCAGATAATTTCTAACATAATTCTTGCAGCATTATCTCTCATTGACACCAAAGCCGCCCATTGCTGATTTTTATTGATACCAAGAAAAGGCATGCCATGAGCCTTAACAATACTGATATTATTAGTTGTCACTAATGTAGGAAAACTGGGCACTCCAAAGCCTTCTCCAGATAATTTGCTTTTCTCAGTTAAGATATCAAAAAAGGCATTTCGCATTCCATATTTAGTTGAATATCCACCATACCCATGAATAATACTTGATGGGGCTAGACTTTCTTGTACTAAAGCATAAAAAAGAATAGCGTCTGTTCTGGATAAAGAATGAATATCTCTGTAAAAAGCAGGAGCCTCTCTTCCTGTTATTTGAGAAAAATGCTTACCAGGGATAGAAACATCTGGATTAAATGAAGGGTCTTTAAGTTTAAGCTCAAAATATTTAGCGAATTCTTTTCTAATTAATCTAAGATGGTCAAAAGCATCGGCGTAATCTGATTTATTCAAAGTCTTCTTAACTTCAAATATACATAAAACTTGGTCTATGGGATAAATAAAATCACTAGTCCGACCATAGCGTTTCCCTTCACCATGAACAAGCATCCCATCAATTTGGTTAGATAATATTTTATCATTGATAGAAATAAACCCCGAGACTACTTTTAGGCTTAACCCCTTGGGGATAATAAAATTCTGATCAATGCTTTGCTTAGTAATTTCTTCATAAGCAGAACCAAGTGTTGGCATGTGAGGCATTTCTACTTTAAAAAGTTCACTTCTTTCGATTTCTATAAATCGTTCTAACAACTCAGAAGCTTTCTCAATCATAAAACCTCACATTTTAATCATGGGATTTTATACTGTTAATCACAGTTGATGGTTCTAATCCTATCATATGCGCGAGATGCACAAACTCCACCACATCTAACCTGCGTTCACCACTTTCCACTTTAGCAATAAACGATTGGGGTTTCCCCAGGGCCTCAGCAAGCTGCGCCTGAGTAATCCCCTTCTCCTTACGAGCTTTCTTCAACGCATTGATAACACGCTGGTATTCATCCGAGTAAACTGAGGCCATTGTTCCGATTCCATACAAATATCCTGAAATCGAATATCCTCCCATTGTGTTTTTATCCCAAAACAGGATAATTAAGTGCGTAACAAATACATGTAAGGAGGACACAATGCGTCATCAGAACTGGCATCCTGCCGATATCATCGCCGCACTTAAGAAACACGGAACAAGCCTGGCTGCGTTGTCCCGAAAGGCTGGCCTTTCCTCATCCACACTGGCTAACGCGCTTACCCGACCATGGCCCAAAGGTGAATTGCTTATCGCACAGGCGCTAGACATTCCGCCCGATGTGATATGGCCGGAAAGATATTTTGATGAAAAGGGAGAGCCAATATTTCGTCAGATGAGGAATAGCAAAAAGAGAAACCTTTCTTCGACTTGATCAATGATTTCCCCCCCCTCACCCCATCCCTCTCCCTCAAGGGAGAGGGGGTCTAAGAGCACTACAGTTTTAACCCCTTCACATACCCCACCAGCTGATCCAGCACAATCCCCCACCCTTCGTGGAAGCCCATCTGCTCGTGCTGCTCGCGGATTTCCTTCGTCGGATGGCGCGCAATCGCCGTGTAGCGGGTTTTGCCCTCACCCACATCTTCAAGCAGCAGGATCGCCGTCATAAACGGCTTCTCGGCCGGTTTCCAGCCTTCGGTATAGCCGTCGGTAAAGACCAGCTTTTTACCCGGGTCGATTTCAAGAAATACGCCCCGGTTATCCATCCGCTGCCCGTCCACCTCAAACACGGTGTTGAACCGCCCGCCCACGCGCAGGTCGAGGTCGCATTCGGTCACCTTATGGGGAGCAGGAATGAAGAAGTTTTTGATATGTTCCGGCGTGGTCCAGCAGAGCCACAGCAGGTCGCGCGGTGCGTCCACCACGCGCTCCAGTTTTAAGTCTGTTTCAGGATCGAGCGTCACGATGTTGTCCTCTCAGGGGAACCCCTTAAAGGATAGCCGGACTCAGGCGAATTTCCCGTTTGCCACCGCTTCCGGCGTGACCACGCCCGTATCCAGCACCCAGCCGCTAATGAGTGAGGCAGGCGTAACGTCAAACGCCGGGTTATAGACCTGCGCGTTTTCCGGCGCCCACTGCACCGCGCCAAAGCTTCCGGCCACGCCCGTCACCTCGCTGGCGGCGCGCTGCTCAATCGGGATCGCGTCCCCGTTCGGGCAGTCCGGGTCGAGGGTCGTTTGCGGGGCAGCAACGAAGAACGGAATGCCGTGGAATTTCGCCAGCACCGCCAGAGAATAGGTGCCGATCTTGTTCGCCACGTCGCCGTTGGCGGCAATACGGTCTGCGCCCACCCACACGGCGTCCACTTCCCCTTTTGCCATCAGGCTGGCGGCCATGGAGTCGGTAATCAGCCGATACGGCACGCCCAGCTCGCCAAGCTCCCACGCGGTCAGTCTACCGCCCTGCAGCAGCGGACGGGTTTCATCCACCCAGACGCAGCTGACGTTACCGTCCTGATGCGCGCGGGCAATTACGCCCAATGCGGTGCCAACGCCCGCCGTTGCCAGCCCGCCGGTGTTGCAGTGGGTCAGCAGACGGCTCCCGGGCTTAACCAGCGCGCTGCCGGCTTTCGCAATCGCGTCGCAAAGCCGTTTGTCTTCGTCAATCAGCCGCAGCGCTTCGGCCACCAGCGCCGGTACATAATCTTCCTGCCGCAGCGCAATCTTCATGCGGTCAAGATTGTTCATCAGGTTCACCGCCGTCGGGCGGGATGCGCGCAGAGTTTCCAGCGCCGCCGCCAGCTCGTCGCGGCTTTTACCGTTTTCCGCCAGCAGCGCCAGCAGCAGGCTTGCAGAGAGACCAATCAGCGGCGCGCCGCGCACCCGTAGGGCATGAATGTGCCCAACCAGCGCCTCGACCGTCGAAGCATCCAGCCAGCGTTTCTCCTGCGGAAGCGCCTGCTGGTCGAGAATAAAGAGCTGATTATCCGCCACCCGCAGGCTGGTCGTCTGTAATGTCTGCATGTCGTTAATTCCCTGTTGCGTTGTTGTAGCACATTGTGTCAGGATGAAATCCAGATGTATAGACGTCTACATGTCTTAATTAGAAAACTCGTAAGGAGCAGGCCATGTCGCAATACCGTACCTTTACCGCTCAGGACGCCGTGGAGTATGCCAGGCAGTTTGGCGGACTTGACGATCCTTCATCGCTGGTAGAGGCGCAGGAGGTAGGCGACGGCAACCTCAATCTGGTATTTAAAATTTTCGACGGCGCGGGCGTGAGCCGCATCGTCGTTAAGCAGGCGCTGCCCTACGTGCGATGCGTCGGCGAGTCCTGGCCGCTGACGCTGGACCGCGCCCGTCTTGAAGCGCAAACCCTGGTCGAGCACTACCAGCATAGCCCGCAGCACACCGTGAAAATCCACCACTTTGACCCGGAGCTGGCGGTGATGGTGATGGAAGATCTCTCCAGCCATCGCATCTGGCGCGGCGAGCTTATTAACAATATTTACTACCCGCAGGCGGCGCAGCAGCTGGGCGAATACCTCGCGCACGCGCTGTTCCACACCAGCGATTTCTACCTGCACCCGCACGAGAAAAAAGCGCAGGTAGCGAAATTCATTAACCCGGAGATGTGCGAGATCACCGAAGATCTGTTCTTCAACGATCCGTACCAGATCCACGAGCGCAACAGCTACCCGGCCGAGCTGGAAAATGACGTCGCGGCCCTGCGCGACGACGCCCAGCTTAAAATTGTCGTGGCCTCCCTGAAGCACCGCTTCTTCTCGCACGCCGAAGCGCTCCTGCACGGCGATATTCACAGCGGCTCGATTTTTGTGGCCGACGGCAGCCTGAAGGCCATCGACGCCGAGTTCGGCTACTTTGGCCCGATTGGCTTTGACGTCGGTACCGCCATCGGCAACCTGCTGCTGAACTTCTGCGGCCTGCCGGGGCACCTGGGCATTCGCGATGCCGCCGCCGCGCGCGAACAGCGCCTGACCGATATCCAGGAGCTGTGGAACACCTTCGCGGAGCGCTTCCAGGCGCTGGCAAACGAGAAAACGCGCGACGCCGCGCTCGGCGCGCCGGGCTATGCCTCCGCGTTCCTGAAAAAGGTCTGGCATGACGCCATCGGCTTCTGCGGAACCGAGCTCATTCGCCGCAGCGTCGGGCTTTCCCACGTCGCGGATATCGACACCATTCAGGACGAGGCGATGCGCCACGAGTGCCTGCGCCACGCCATTACGCTCGGTAAAGCGCTGATTGTGATTGCCGACCGCATCGACAGCGCGGAAGATCTGGTGGCACGAGTGCGGCAGTACAGCTGAGTGCTTTTGCCGGGTGGCGGCTTCGCCTTACCCGGCCTACGATCCTGATTTTCTCCCTCTCCCTGTGGGAGAGGGCCGGGGTGAGGGCATCAAACCGCACTTACCCCAAATACTCAATCACCGACAGCCCGCCGTTATAATCCGTGCTGTAAATAATCCCCTGCGCATCCACAAACACGTCGCACGACTGGATGACCTGCGGGCGATTTGGCCGCGTGTCCATCATTCTCTCCGGCGCGGCGGGCACCAGCGCCCCGGTTTCCACCGGACGATACGGATTGGAAATGTCGTACGCGCGCACGCCTGCATTCTGGTACGTGGCAAAAATTAGCGTTGAGCTAACAAAGCTTCCCGGCCGGTTCTCATGCAGATTATGCGGCCCGAAGTGCGCCCCTTTCGCCACGTAGTCGATTTCATCCGGCTGCGGGAAGGTCGAGATGCTCACCGGGTTCGACGGCTCGCGGATATCAAACAGCCAGATCAGCTTCTCGCCGTCCTCCTGGTTATCCAGCACCGCTTCGTCCAGCACCACCAGCAAATCGCGGTCCGGCAGCGGCAGCGCGGTGTGCGTTCCTCCGCCAAACGGCGGGCTCCAGTTGCGGTGGCTAATCAGCTTCGGCCGGGTGCGGTCCTTCACGTCCAGCAGCGTCAGGCCGCCGTCGCGCCAGCTGCCGTAGGCGGTATCCCCCGCGATAATCGCGTGGTGCAGCGCGTAGCGTTTCCCTTCCGGCCAGTTCGGCTTCTCCCCTTCGGCCTGGTTCATCCCCGGCAGCCACCAGCGCCCCGCCACTTCGGGCTTGCGCGGATCGGCCAGATCGATGGTCAGGAAGATGTAGTCGGTAAAGCCGTCGATCAGCGCAGACACGTAGGCCCAGCGGCCGCCGACGTACCAGATGCGGTGAATGCCGATGCCGCGCAGCGACAGAAAGCCGATTTCGCGCGGCCTGTCCGGCGTGGAGATATCAAACACGCGCAGCCCGGCGCTCCAGCCTTTGTCCTGCACGTCGCTGACGGTCTCCCCCACCTGCCGGGTGTAGTAGACCTTCTCGTCGGCAAAGCGGGCATCGGCAAACAGATCCCGGGCGTTAATCACAAGCAGCAGGTCGTCATGCGCCTGCAGGTGCACGTTCCAGGTGCCGGGCGGCGCGGGCACGTAGCCTGCCGCTTTCGGGTTCTTCGGGTCGCGCACGTCGACAATCGAAAAGCCCTGCGACACCATATGGCCGATATAGGCGAAACCGCGATGCACCATCAGCTGCACGCCGTCCGGACGACTGCCCTGGTCGCTGTGGCCAATCAGCCGCATATTGCGGCTGTATTCGGGTTGAGGTAATGCAGACATAGTGGAGTCCTTTCGCCGGATGGCGGCTGCGCCTTATCCGGCCTACAACACCGTAGGCCCGGTAAGCGAAGCGCCACCGGGCATTATTTTGACCTGGCTTCCAGCGTCGCAAACCACGGCGCGATAAAATCTTCCGTCTGGCCCCAGCCCGGAATGATTTTCCCCAGAGACGCCACGTTCACCGGGCCCGGCTGGGCGGTCAGCAGCGCCTGTGGAATGGCCGCCGCTTTGAAATCGTAGGTCGCAGGCGTCGCTTCCCCGGCAATCTTGTTCGCCACCAGGCGCACGTTCGTCGCGCCAATCAGCTTCGGATCCACCGCCACGCTCACCTTCCACGGGCTGCCCGGCTCGCGCATCAGCTGCAGATCCTGGTTGGAGATGTCGATGCTGTAGAGCTTGATCTCGGTGCGGCCGTTCTCTTTCAGCGCCTTATACGCGCCCTGGCTGAAGGCGTCCCACGTGCCCCAGATGGCGTCGATCTTGCCTTTCGGGTATTTCGCGAGTATCGCACCCACCTTGTTGGCGGTATCGCCCTGCACGTCAGAGGAGACGGCGCCGATGGACTCCAGCTCTTTGATGTCCGGATACTGCTTTTGCAGCTCTTTATAGGCTGCCTGACGACGCTCCATCGGCGGGAAGCCCGCGACCCACAGCTTGACGATATTGGCCTTGCCGTTGAAATCTTTCGCCAGCTGGCCGAAGGAGAGGTTCGTCAGCGAGGCATCGTCCTGCTGGGTGACGGTCACGCCCGGGATCTCGCCGTTAACGGCGGTATCAAAGACGGCGACTTTGATACCGGCATCCACCGCTTTCTTCACCAGCGCGGTGGAGTACGGATCGCGCCCCTGAGAGAGAATAATCCCGTCATATTTCTGGCTGATGGCCTGGTTCACGAAGTCCTGGAATTTGGCGTCGTCCCCGTTGCTTAAAAAGGTGCTGACCTTAAAGCCGAGCTTTTTCCCTTCCTGAATTGCTCCGGCAATAAATTGCGTGGTGTTGTCGTCTGAGCCGAGGTTACGGATCACCGCGATGCGGATCGGGCCGTCATGGTTCGCAATGGCCGCCGGAAGCGGCGCGGGCGTAGCCGCGAAGCCTGGCAGAGCCGTAAACAACCCAAGTGCTACCAAAGAGAGTGCAATCTTTTTCATTTTTTATCCCGTTGTGTTGTCAGCGTTTTTGTATGTAGGTAATCGCCAGCGCTACCGCGAGCACCAGCCCTTTTATAATGTCCATGGCGTAATACGGCACGGAGAGCATCACCAGCCCGTTCGACAGCACGCCGAGAATGACCGCCCCGACCAGGGTTCCCAGCGCGTTCGGCTTGCCGGAGCCTGCCAGCGAGAAGCCAATCCACGCCGCCGCCACCGCATCCATCAGGTATCCGCCGCCCGCATTCACCTGCGACGAACCGATACGCGAAGCCAGCAAAATTCCGCCCAGTCCCGCCAGCAGCGAGGCGATCACGTAGGCCGCCACCTTGTAGCGCGTGGTGCGAATACCGGAGAGACGCGCGGCTTCGGGGTTGCCGCCGATGGCGTACATCCGGCGCCCGTGAGTGGTCAACGAGAGGCCCAGCTGCGCCAGCACGGTCACCACCAGCATGACGATCACGATGGTCGGCACCTGCCCCAGCAGGCTGAACGCCGCCGGAATCGTGCCTTCCGCCATGTCACCGCTCGGCAGCACCATGTTCTCGGTAATCGACCCGCCGTAGCTGTAGGTCATCGCCACACCCTGGATGACGAACAGGCTTGCAAGCGTCGCGAGCATGTCCGGAATACGCAGGATGACGATCAGAAAGGCATTAAACAGCCCCACCAGCGTGCAGAGCGCGAGGGTGATCAGAATCGACTCGGTGGTACCAAAGCCGTGCCAGACGAAAAGAGAAATCACCAGCGCGTTCGCCAGCGAGGCGGTGGATCCGACAGAGAGATCGAACCCGCCGATGGTCAACGAGATCGACACGCCAATGGCAATCACCGTCACGATGGCAATCGAGCGCAGAATGTTGATGATGTTGTTCGGATCGAGGAAGCTGTCCGACGCCAGGCCAAAGACGGCCACCAGCGCGACGACGGTTAACAGCATGCCCCACCTGTAGAGAAAATCGAAAATCTGCTGGCGGCCAGACGCCGCCGCGTTCACTGAAAGGGCCTTGCTCACGACGCCGTTCCTCCGGTTGAATAATAAAGTAGTGTCTCTTCGCGGGCCTCGGCCCCGGCGATTTCCGCCACGATGCGTCCGTCCCACAGCACGCAGATGCGGTCGCACAGCCCGACCAGCTCGGCAAACTCGCCCGAGGCGTAAATCACCCCTTTGCCCTCGCGCGCCAGGCCGTCAATCAGCTGGAAGAGGTCGGTTTTGGCCTTCACGTCCACGCCTTTGGTTGGCTCGTCGAATATCAGCACGCTGGCGTCATTGCGCAGCCATTTACCGATGGCGACCTTCTGCTGGTTGCCGCCTGATAAGCGGCGCAGCACCTGCCCCGGCCCACGGGCGCGCACGCCGACGCGGGCGATGACCTCTTCCGCCCAGCGCCACGCCTGACGATGGCCAAACAGGCTCCAGCGCGAGAAGCTGCTATCGGCGCACACGGCAAGATTCATGCTCACCGGCTCGTCGATAAAAATACCCTCTTTCCGCCGCTCCTCCGGCACCAGCGCCAGACCGCGCAGCACGGAGTCGGCCGGGTCGCGCGGCTGCCAGGATTGATGGTTCAGCTCGCCGCGCGCCACGCGGCTTTTGGTGGCGCCAAACAGCGCCTTGCAGAGTTCGGTTTTTCCCGCGCCCGCCAGCCCGGCAATCCCGAGGATTTCGCCTTTGCGCAGGTGTAGGGAGATATCTTTCAGCAGCGCGTCGTCGTGTAACCCCTCAACGCGCAGCAGCGTCTCTTCGCCGTGCGGCGGACGCGCGGGCGGATAGATATCGCTCAGCACGTGTCCAAGCATCTTCTCGACGATCGCTTCGCCGCTAAGATCGGCCATCGGGCCGGACTCAATCAGCTTGCCGTCGCGCAGCACCGTCAGGGTGTCGCAGATGGCCTTCAGCTCGTGAATGCGGTGGGAGATAAACACCACGCCGATGCCCTGCTGCTTTAAGCGTCTCACCACCGCAAACAGGCGCTCGCTCTCATGCGCGTCCAGCGGCGCGGTGGGCTCATCAAGAATCAAAAAACGGCAGTGGTGGGACAGCGCACGCGCCAGCAAAATCTGCTGCTTTTCGGCCAGCGAACAGCTGTCGATGGAACGGCGAACGTCCAGCGTCACGTCGAGCTGCGCCAGCGCCTGTCTCGCCTGCTGGCGGATCGCACGCCAGCTGAAGCGATGCCCCGGCTGCGCCAGCTGGTCGAGCATGATGTTCTCGGCAATGCTTAACCCCGGGATCAGCGCCACGTCCACCTCCTGCTGCACGAGGTGGATCCCCAGCCGTTTGGCGTCAAGCGGTTCGCGGATGCTCACCGGCTGGTTGTTGATGCTGATCTCGCCCTCATAGTGGTCGTGCGTGCCGCACAGCACCGCCATCAGGGTTGATTTCCCCGCGCCGTTGGCGCCGGTCAACGCGTGTACGGATCCGCCGGTTAAGGTGAAATTCACGCGCGACAGCGCCTGAAAGCCGGAAAAGGCCAGGCTGATACCGCGCATCTCAAGGCGACTGGAAACCATCCGCGTAAATCCTTCATTACTCTTCTGATTTATCGAATTTTTCACAGCTCCGGTTGACTGACAACGACGGAAAAGGCATAAGTTAAAGCGAAATATTATTAGCCATCCGGATGTCCAGACATAACATCGGGTTAGCGCTTGCTAAAAAAGGACAACACCATGAGCAACACCGATATCCGCGTCGTGCCTGGCCCGGCGAACTATTTCTCTCATCCCGGAAGCCTTGCGCATCTGGATGACTTCTTTACTCCGGAACAGCTTTCCCGCGCGGTGTGGATCTACGGCGAGCGCGCTATCGAAGGCGCGCGCCCTTTCCTGCCGGAGAGCTTTAACGCGCCGGGGGCGAAACGCCTGCTCTTTAAAGGCCACTGCAGCGAGCGCGACGTCACCCATCTGGTGAATGAATCCGGCAGCGACGCCAGCGTGGTGATTGGCGTCGGCGGCGGCGCGGTGATGGATACCGTCAAGGCCGTGGCGCGCCGATTAGGGTTGCCGTTCGTGGGCATCCCCACCATTGCCGCTACCTGCGCGGCGTGGACCCCGCTCTCCGTCTGGTACAACGATGCCGGTCAGGCGCTGCATTTTGAGATCTTCGACGACGCCAACTTCCTGGTGCTGGTGGAGCCGCAGATCGTCCTCAACGCCCCTGCGGAATATCTGCTGGCGGGCATCGGCGATACGCTGGCGAAGTGGTACGAAGCGGTGGTGTTGGCACCTGAGCCGGAGAACCTTCCGCTAACCGTGCGGCTGGGCATCAACGGCGCGCTGGCAATCCGCGACGTGCTGCTTGAACACAGTGAGGAAGCGCTGGCCGACCAGCAGCGCGGCGAACAGACGCAGGCGTTCCGGGACGTGGTGGATGCGATTATCGCCGGCGGCGGGATGGTCGGCGGCCTGGGCGAACGCTATACGCGCGTGGCGGCGGCGCATGCGGTGCACAACGGCTTAACCGTGCTGCCGCAGACGGAAAAATATCTGCACGGCACCAAGGTAGCCTACGGCATTCTGGTGCAGAGCGCCCTGCTCGGCCAGGACGACGTGCTGGCGCAGCTGGTGACGGCGTACCAGCGCTTTAACCTGCCGACCACGCTTCGCGAGCTGGACGTCGACATTAATAACCGGGAAGCGCTGGATAAGGTCATTGCCCACACCCTGCGCCCGGTGGAGTCGATTCACTATCTGCAGGTTGCGTTAACGCCTGACGTTCTGCGCGCCGCGTTTGAGAAAGTGGAATCCTTCAGCCGTTAATCGCCCCGACAGGCTATACCTAATGATGATTCTTACCACTCTCGTAACGAGGTCATCATGCAGATCGATTTAACAGGTAAAAAGGCGCTGGTTACCGGTGCCAGCCGCGGATTGGGTCGTGCGATTGCCCTATCGCTGGCGCGCGCCGGTGCGGATGTGATTATTACGTATGAAAAATCTGCCGATAAAGCCCAGGCGGTCGCCGATGAGATTAAGGCGCTGGGACGACACAGCGAAGCCGTGCAGGCGGACAGCGCCAGCGCGCAGGCGATTCAGGATGCCGTCACCCATGCGGCGCGTTCTCTTGGCGGGCTGGACATTCTGGTCAACAACGCCGGGATCGCGCGCGGCGGCCCGCTGGAGTCCATGACGCTGGCGGATATTGACGCCCTAATCAACGTCAACATTCGCGGCGTGGTGATCGCCATTCAGGAAGCGCTGGTGCACATGTCCGACGGCGGGCGCATTATCAACATCGGCAGCTGTCTGGCGAACCGCGTGGCGCAGCCGGGGATCGCGGTTTACTCGATGACCAAATCGGCCCTTAACTCCCTCACCCGCGGGCTGGCCCGTGATTTAGGGCCGCGCGGCATTACCGTTAACCTGGTCCACCCCGGCCCCACCAACAGCGATATGAACCCGGAAGACGGCGAACAGGCTGACTCTCAGCGTCAGCTTATTGCTTTGGGTCATTACGGTCAGCCGGAAGACGTCGCGGCGGCGGTCACGTTTCTTGCCAGCCCGGCGGCCGGACAGATCTCCGGTACCGGCCTCGACGTGGACGGCGGTTTGAACGCCTGATCGCAATCTCCCTGCAAGCCTCTGTCGTCCGGCAGAGGCGTTTCCGAGCGCCCTCGACGGTTCGCGTTTTGCCGCTTTCTCCCGTTTTTTCTCCGCTCTACAGTATCCCATTAGAAATTCGGAATTTATCTAATAGCCTTATTATTTCCTTATACTTTGTGTGGGCGTACAGTGGAGGTACGGATGAAGATTGTCTGGTCAAAGAATGCAAAGAAAGAGTTTTCCAAAATCGATGGCCGATATCAGCGAAGGATCAAAGCAAAACTTGCTGAGCTGGACGATCGCTCAGCTCCCCGGCCCGATATCAAAAAAATATCGGCAACAGAAAATCATTTCCGGCTACGCGTTGGCGATTACCGCATTCTGATTACACTTCGGGACGATCCCGATAACCATTGTTATGTTTTGGCCGTCAAGCGCAGAACATCAACGACCTACCTTCACGAGGAGAAAGCCCCCTATGGCTGTTCAGCTAATTAAGGACGATGACGGAAAAGCGCAGTACGTCGTTATTCCCTATGATGAATACTTTCGTATGTGCTTACAGATGGCAGAAATCGACGACGAAACCGATGATGATCTAGAGGATATTGAAGTCGAACACGATTGTTATGATGACGTAGGATTACCTGGAGAAGTATGCGACGTCATGCATAACGAGAACGTCAGCCTGCAGGCCGCGTGGCGTATCCTGCGCGGCATGTCCCAGCAGGAGGTGGCGGAGAAACTCGGCATCACCCAGTCCGCCGTGTCACAGCTGGAAGCGCTCGACTCCCGTCCGCAAAAGCGCACCCGCGAAAAGCTGGCAGCTATCTACGGCTGCAAGCAGGAGCAGATCAGCCTCTATTTACCGAAAGAGGGTTAACAGCACTTCGCCCCGCCCTTGCCACCGTAGCGGGCGTCCTGGCGGTCGCGGAAAAATTCTTCATAGGTCATGGGCGTCTGGTCCGGATGGTTGACGCGCATATGCTCGACGTAGTTGTCGTAGTCCGGCACGCCAATCATCATTTTGGCGGCCTGGCCCAGGTACTTACCTGCTTTGGAAAGGGTGTCGAACATAATCAGTTTCTCGTTTGTCTCCGGCTCTCTCCCGGAGGGAGAGGCCGGATAAGAAATGTAGGCCGGGTAAGGCGAAGCCGCCACCCGGCACACAGGTTAATGCGCCCCTTTCGCCTGGGTCACAATCTCTTCCAGGTTTTCAGGCATTGGCTCGTACGGCGTCTCTTTCGCCGTTGGCTGATCGTTTTTCAACGCCGCCAGCGCGGTCTTGAGAGAATACAACGCCAGCACCACGACCACCACCATAAAGAAGATGGTCAGCCCGGCGTCCAGACGGTTGTTAAACACCAGCTGCGACAGCTGGGACTCCGTGTACTGCGCCGGGATCTTGCCGCTGTCGATCATCGCCTGGAACTTGTTGGCGATTGCCAGGAAGCCCACCTTGTTGTCCGGGCTGAAGGCCTTCTGCCAGCCCGCCGTCAGGGTACAGATCAGCAGCCACGCGGTTGGCACTAATGCCACCCACGCGTAACGCTGGCGCTTCATCTTGAACAGCACCACCGCGCAGAGCATCAGCGCCATGCCTGCCAGCATCTGGTTGGCGATACCGAACAGCGGCCACAGGGTGTTAATCCCGCCCAGCGGATCGACCACGCCCTGGTGCAGGAAGTAGCCCCACGCCAGCACGCACAGCGCCGTCGCCAGCAGGTTAGCCGGGAGCGAATCGGTACGCTTCAGGTGCGGGGAGATCACCCCCAGCAGGTCCTGCAGCATAAAGCGCGCCGCACGGGTTCCCGCATCCACCGCCGTCAGGATAAACAGCGCCTCGAACAGGATGGCGAAGTGATACCAGAAGGAGACGTCCATCAGCCCGCCCAGCGCGCCGTGAAGAATATACGCCATGCCGACCGCCAGCGTCGGCGCACCGCCCGCACGGGAGATAATCGACTGCTCGCCCACTTCACTGGCGATGCTCGTCAGCGTATCAGGGGTTATCGCAAAGCCCCAGCCGCTCACCACCTGCGCGGCGGACGCCACCACGTCAACGGTGCCAGCCGGTGCCAGTACCGCCATCGGGCTGTTCATCGCGAAATACACGCCCGGGTCGATGATACAGGCAGAGACCAGCGCCATGATGGCGACAAAGGATTCCATCAGCATGCCGCCGTAGCCGATCAGGCAGGCCTGATTTTCGTTCGCCAGCATCTTCGGCGTGGTCCCCGAGGCAATCAGCGCGTGGAAGCCCGACACCGCGCCGCAGGCAATGGTGATAAACAGGAACGGGAACAGATTGCCGGTCCAGACCGGGCCGGTACCGTCGATGAATTTGGTTAACGCAGGCATGGTCAGGGTCGGACGCATAATCAGAATACCGATCGCCAGCCCGACGATGGTGCCGATTTTCAGAAACGTAGAAAGATAGTCACGCGGAGCCAGCAGCAGCCATACCGGCAGCACCGCCGCCACAAAGCCGTAGCCCACCAGCATCCAGGTCAGCTGCACGCCGGTAAAGTCGAAGAACGGCGCCCAGGTCGGGCTTTCCGCCACCCAGCCGCCGGAAATAATGGCGAACACCAGGAATACCAGGCCAATTACCGACACCTCACCAATGCGGCCGGGGCGCAGGTAGCGAATATAGATCCCCATAAACAGCGCCAGCGGAATGGTGAAGGCAACGGTATAGGTCCCCCACGGGCTGTGGGTCAGCGCTTTCACCACGATCATCGCCAGCACCGCGAGGATGATCACCATGATCATAAAGGTCGCCACCAGCGCAATCACCCCGGCGGTTGCCCCCATCTCCTCTTTCACCAGCTCGCCCAGCGAACGCCCGTCGCGGCGGGTCGACACGAACAGCACCATAAAGTCCTGCACCGCGCCCGCCAGCACCACGCCTGCGAGGATCCAGATCATCCCCGGCAGGTAGCCCATCTGCGCCGCCAGCACCGGCCCCACCAGCGGCCCCGCTCCGGCAATCGCCGCAAAATGGTGACCGAACAGCACTTTTTTGTCGGTCGGCACGTAGTCCAGCCCGTCGTTATGGCGGACGGCAGGCGTCATGCGCGTAGCGTCAACGCCCAGAACGTTCTTCGCGATATAGCGGCCATAAAAACGGTACGCGATCAGATAAATGCAGACGGAGGCGACGACGATCCAGAGCGCATTGATCTGTTCCCCCCGGTTGAGGGCGATATAGCCCAGGGCAAAGGCTCCCACAACGGAGAGCCCTGCCCATATAAGGTATTTCCCTGAGTTGTTCATAGTTGTTGTCCGTTGTTGTGAAACAGTGAGATGTTACATTTTGTTTCTAGAACAACCGGAAAAATTTAACAACTTTGAAACGCAATAATGCGTGGTCAAACCAGAGATTTACACCACAGTGTTAAGCCGATCACTTTGATCTGCCTGGCTTAGCCCAGCACCATCGTACTCAACCGACAGGTACAGCACCGCCGCCCCTGCTCGTCGAATACCACAATCTCCCAGCTCTGGCTCGACCGCCCCAGATGCAGCGGCTGGCAAACGCCGCGCACCTTACCGTGAGAGACCGCACGATGGTGCGTGGCGTTAAGCTCCGTCCCCACCACGCTCTGCCCGTCGCGGGTCATCAGAAAACCTGCCATTGAGCCCAGCGTTTCCGCCAGCGCCGCAGACGCGCCGCCGTGCAGCAGGCCAAACGGCTGATGGGTGCGCGCATCCACCGGCATCTCCGCTTCCAGCGTGTCGTCACCGATACGGGTATAGACAATGCCGAGATGCGCCACCAGGGTGTTCAGGCTGGTTGCGTTCAGCTCCTCGAGCGGTAAATGACGTTTCCAGATCATCTTACGCTCCCAGCGTGGAGCCGCCGTCCACCACGATATCCTGCAGGGTGATATGGCTGGCGGCATCGGACGCCAGGAACAGCACCGTGCTGGCTATCTCCTGCGGACGAGCGATTTTGCCCAGCGGAATGCCGAGCTTGAACTGCTCGCCAAAGCCGCGAATGCGCTGCTGCTCCGCGTCGTCGCTTTTCCACAGGGTGCGCTGCATGTCGGTGTCCGTTGAGCCCGGCGACACCAGGTTACAGCGCACGCCGCTGCCCGCCAGCTCCAGCCCGACGGTCATAGCCAGGCTTTTCAGCGCCGCCTTCGAGGCACCGTAGGCGCTCATGCCGATGCGCGGCGTGTGCGCCGCGTCGGACGCCACGGTGACTATCGCCCCACCCTGCTGACGGCGGAACTGGCCCATCGTCTGCTGGAACAGGTTGAACGCGCCGCCGACGTTGACCGCGAAGGTCTGCTGCCAGTCCTCCTGCGAAAGCTGTTCCGTCGCCCCCATGCGCAGAATGCCCGCCGCGTTGACCAGCACGTCCAGCCGCTCAAGCGACGCCAGCGCGCGCCCGCACACTTCATGCACCTGCGCGGCATCCGCCACGTCCAGGGTTTCAGTGGCGAACGGATAATCCCCCAGCGGAAACGCCAGATCGAAGCCGGTCACCTGCGCGCCTGCCTCCACAAAGGCCAGCGCCGTCGCGTAGCCAATCCCCTTACCCGCGCCCGTCACCCAGACGGTTTTACCGGTAAAATCCAGAGCCATCACTTCACCTCGCGGGAGAGCAGCGCCCACCAGGCGTCGATGGTTGGATTTTTTGCCAGCATCACGAAGTCGATATCGCCGTGCACTTTGCGCCAGCGGGCGGCCAGCGCCATCATGCGCACCGAGTCCAGGCCGTAGTCGATCAGGTTTTCGTCATCCATCGGCTCGTCGGACTCGTCCAGCAGCGGCAGGATCAGCTCGCGCAGCGCGGCTTTAGTCGCCGGAACGGACGGCAGCAGCTCGTCGGTCATCACCACGCGGCCCGAGCGTCCGGCCACGTAGTTGAGCGACATCAGGTGCTCGTCGCGGGTGAAATCCGCCAGCGCGTCGGCAATAAAGAACGGCTTGATGTCGCGCATAAAGGCATCGGTAGCGGTGGTCATGCAGCCGATGTGGGCGTACACGCCGGTAATCAGCAGCTGGTTGCGGCCCGTCTCTTTCAGCATCTGCTCCAGCGGCGAGCGGTGAAACGCGCTGTAGCGCCACTTCACCAGCACCGTGTCCGCTTCGTCCGGCGTCAGTTCAGCGACGATACGCTGCTGCTCCGGCGAGCGGGTCAGGCCCGGTCCCCACATGTCGTTCAGCAGGGCGCGGTCTTCGTCGCTCTGGTCTTTGGGCTGCGCGGTGTAGTACACCGGGATATTGTGCGCTTTGCAGTAAGCGCGCAGTTTAGCGATATTCGCCACCACCTGCTGCATCATCGCGCTGTTTTCACCCCAGAAGTTCAGGAAATACTCCTGCATATCGTGGATCAACAGCGCGGCACGTTCAGGCTCAAACGCCCAGTTCACTTTACTGGTCGGCAGCTCTTCGGCGGTCGGCAGCGCGTAAGCGGTTAATTTTGGAATGGCCATACTCTGTTCCTCAGCCCCGGGCGCGTTTAGCAAGCCACAGGCGCAACTGTTTTTTATCGACTTTGCCGACCGGCGTCAGCGGGAGCGCATCCACGCTCTCCACGCGGTCCGGTAGCTTGAATTCGGCAACGCCCTGCTCGCGCAGGAAGCGACGCACTTCAACCGCGCGCAGAGGCTGTTTCACCACCAGATACGCGCAGCTTTTTTCGCCCAGCAGGCTGTCCTCCATGCTCACCAGCGCGGCGTGGATCACCGCCTCGTGGCGCAGCAGCAGGTTTTCGATCTCTTCGGCGGCAATCTTCTCGCCGCCGCGGTTGATCTGATCTTTCTCGCGCCCCTGCACGGTGATGTAGCCCTGCTCGTCAATGGCAATCAGATCGCCGGAGCAGTAAAAGCCGTTGGCGTCAAAGGCGCTGGCGTTGTGTTCCGGGCTGTTGAAATAGCCGCGGAAGGTATACGGCCCGCGCGTCATCAGACGCCCGACCTCACCGCGCGGCAGCGGGTTACCGTGCTCGTCCGCTACCCACACTTCGTCGTCCGGGCACATCGGGCGGCCCTGGGTGTTGATGATGCGCTCCGGCGCGTCGTCGAGCGCGGTGTAGTTCACCAGCCCTTCCGCCATGCCGAACACCTGCTGAAGCTGGCAGCCGATTTCCGCCGGAATGCGCGCCGCGAGCGTGGCGGAGAGGCGTGCGCCCCCCACCTGCAGCAGCCTGAGGGATGTGAGCTGCGCGTTGCCCGCGCCGTCGGCAATCGCCTGCAGCCAGAGGCTCACCGTCGGAGGAACCAGCGAGGTGACGTTGATCTGATGCTGTGCAATCAGCGGGAAGCAGAGGGTCGCGCTCGGATCGTTCGCCAGCACCACGCAGCCGCCCGCGGTGAAGACGCCTAACGATCCCGGCGAGCTCATGGCGTAGTTATGCGCCGCGGGCAGCGCGTTCAGGTAACGCGTTTCGGCGGTGATGCCGCAAATCTCGTTGCTGCGGCGAATGCTGTAGTCGTAATCGTTGTGCGTGCGCGGGATCAGCTTCGGCGTGCCGGTGCTGCCGCCGGAAAGCTGGAAAAACGCCACTTCGTCAGCGGGCGTCGGGTTCGGGATGAAGTTGTCCGCCCGACGCGCAATCGCCGCTTCCAGGGCGTGTTCGTCCTTATCGCCGCGCAGGAGCACGACGCGAACCGAGCGGTGCGCATCCACAAAGGCGTTGAGGAAATCATCGCCCGCAAACAGCGCGTGGTCGCGATCGGCAATCAGCACGGCGGGTTTAATTTGTAGGGCGTAGGCGTTCAGCTCGCTGCGCTGATGGCTAAAGAGCGCGTTCACCGGCGCGACGCCGATTTGCAGCAGCGCGAAGAAGGTGATGTAGAACTCGGCCACGTTGCCAAGCTGCACCAGCGCCGTCTCGCCGCGCTGCAGCCCGCGTGCCTGAAGGGCCGAAGCCAGGTTGTTCACCGCCTGATTAAACGCGCGGTAGGTGATGTGCCGCTCGCCGTCGATAATCGCCACGGCATCGCTATCAGCGCGATCCGTCAGGATGTGGGTCAGCGGCAGATCCTGCCAGTAGCCTTTTTCGCGGTAGCGGCGGGCGAATTCCTCAGGCCAGCGGGTAAAGGGAATGGTCATGAGCGATCCTTAGTGCAAGCCAAACACGTTGAGCATGGTGGAGAGCTTCACGCCCGTTTCGCGCCACTCGCCCACCGGCGAAGAGGCAGGCACAATGCCCGCGCCGGCAAACAGGCGAACGGTATTTTTTTGCAGACGCGCGCAGCGGATGGTCACCACCCACTCGCCGTTGCCTTCGCTGTCGCACCAGCCGACGATGCCGCCGAACAGCTCGCGATCGAACGGCTCCAGCTCGGCGATCAGTTCTTTCGCCGCCTCATGCGGGAAGCCGCTCAGCGCAGGCGTCGGGTGCAGCAGGCAGGCCAGCGTCAGGGCGTTTTCATTTTCACGCGCCTCGCCTTCTACCGGCGTTGCCAGATGCCACAGCGTCGGCGTGGTAATCAGCTGAGGAGAATCCGGCATGCTGAGACGGTGGCTGCGCGGTGCCAGAATGGCCTTCATCGCCTGGGTCACCAGGTCGTGCTCGTGACGGTCTTTTTCGGAGGCCAGCAGCTTATTGCCCGCTTCGCGATCCAGCACGTTGTCCGGCTGACGGCGCGCCGAGCCTGCCAGCGGCAGCGAGCTAAAGTGCGCGCCCTCTTTGCGAAGCAGCAGTTCCGGACTTGCGCCGAGCAGCACCCCACCGTCTTCCAGCGGCACGTGGAAGTTAAAGCTTGCCGGGTTCTGGGCGATCAGCCGCTCCATCAGCGCACCGCTATCGATGTGTTTGTCGGTCGCGATATCAATCAGGCGCGACAGCACGACCTTGTTCACCTGCGGCGTGGCGGTGAGCGACGCGGCGCGGGCGACCATCTCTTCGAACACGGGCTGCGGCGGGATCTCGGTGCGTTGTTCCACCTTCAGCGCCTGCAAGCCGGAAAAATAGCGTGAAGACTGCTGACGCGCCGGGCGAGAAAACGTCTGCCAGCGTTCGGGAATAAACAGCGAAGACGGCTTGCGGGTATCGAACGGGATAGCCCCTACCATCACCGGATGGGCGATGCCGCTGGCTTTTGCATTCCGGAACGCCTGGGCTAATTTCTGCTGGAAGTGTCCCGCCGGATCGTCGCCGCCAACGGCGGGCTCACTGAAGCGGGCAAAGCAGCCGGACGTGGTAAAGCTGCGGTAGGGCGACATAAAGAAAAAGCGGTCTGATTCGAGCGTGGTTGCGGTGTGCTGAACTTCCTCAGCCAGGGACGTATCCATATCATCCTCCTCAAAATGATAAAAGAAGCAATAATGATTATCATTTATATTTTCGTCGGCTAACCTAATCCCACATCGCTTCGCTGTCAACCGTCGGACAAATAACTTATGCGACAAAAGCTTGCATCCCTTCGCGGTAGCTATGAAAATGAGAAGCATTATCTTCAACAAAAACAGGATGTCGCGCTGTGAAATTCCCTGCCCTATTCCGTAATACCCTGCTTTTACCTGGACTTTTTGTTTTAGGACTTGCCTCAGCCGCTGCCGCCGACTGGCCGCGTCAGGTGACCGACAGCCGCGGCGTTCACACGCTTGAGAGCAAACCGACGCGCATTGTCTCCACCAGCGTGACCTTAACCGGCTCCCTGCTGGCGATTGACGCACCGGTCGTTGCCAGCGGCGCGACCACGCCGAACAACCGCGTGGCGGATGCGCAGGGCTTTTTGCGTCAGTGGGGTGATATTGCGAAACAGCGCAAGGTTGTACGACTGTACATAGGCGAGCCGAGCGCCGAAGCGGTTGCCGCCCAGATGCCGGATCTGATTTTGATTAGCGCCACCGGCGGGGATTCCGCGCTGGCGCTTTACGATCAGCTCTCCGCCATCGCCCCAACGCTTATCATCAACTACGACGACAAGAGCTGGCAGGAACTGCTGACGCAGCTGGGCACCCTCACCGGGCAGGAAAAACAGGCCGCAGAGCGCATTGCCGCGTTTGATAAACAGCTCGCGCAGGTGAAAGAGCAGATGAAGCTGCCGCCGCAGCCGGTGAACGCCATCGTCTACACCGCCGCCGCGCACAGCGCCAACCTGTGGACCGCGGAATCCGCACAGGGCAAGCTGCTGCACCAGCTGGGCTTTACGCTGGCGGAGATGCCCGCCGGGCTGCAGACCTCCAAAAGCCAGGGCAAACGCCACGACATTATTCAGCTGGGAGGGGAAAACCTGGCGACGGGGCTGAACGGCGAAGGGCTGTTTGTGTTTGCCGGCGACCAGAAAGACGTGGATGCAATTTACGCCAACCCGCTGCTGGCGCATTTGCCGTCGGTGAAAAACAAACGGGTCTGGGCATTGGGAACCGAGACTTTCCGCCTGGATTATTACAGCGCGATGTTGGTGTTGCAGCGTTTAAATTCAATTTTTAAATAAGCGGCACGTTCCCCGTAGGCCCGGTAAGCGCAGCGCCACCGGGCGTTTTGTCGGGTGGCGGCTACGCCTTACCCGACCTACAAGGTCAAGACGCTCTCCTGCCTGAATCGGCGCAATTCTGCCAACGACATTAATAAAACCACGCCAATAATTGCCAGTACAAACCCGCTGCTGCTCGCCGAGGCCGCCGGGGTCATCATCGCCCCCAGCCCACCGAGGATCGCCGCGCCAATTGCATCCCCCGTGACGTTCTGCGCCGTCCACAGGCCGTTAATGCGCCCGAGCATGCCTTCCGGCGTCTGGGTCTGGATCAGGGTGTACTGCAGCAGCGAGCTGATAGCGCTCAGCCAGCCGAAAATCACCAGGCACAACACGCCCAGCGCCCACACCGGCATCAGGCTGAAGAAGCCGATGGCGATAAACGACGCCAGCGTGGCAAGCAGCATAATCAGCCCCGGACGCGCGCTCTGCGCCAGGTTCCCGCTGGTCAGCGCCCCGCACGCCGCGCCGAGCGGAATGGCGGCGTAGAGAATGCCAATCTCCGAGGCGCTCATCTGCCACTCTCCCGCTAATGCCGGGTAGAGCACGCGCACGGCGCTCGCCATCGTCAGCAGGCCGCCGAGCAGCGCAATCCCGCCAATCAGCGGGTTGCTGAACAGGAAACGAATCGCGGCCATCAGCGATTTTAGCGGATGCTCGCGCGGCTGCGGCGGAGGTGGCAGCAGCGGCAGGCGCAGCAGCGTCAGCGTGGTGATAAAGGTCCCCGCCGCCGCCAGCCCGTAGTTCCACGCCACGTTGCCGGTCGCCAGCAGCAGGC
>NZ_AZUA01000004.1:0-311456 GCF_000568075.1 Enterobacter sp. DC1 | reverse complement strand
ATTACATCGAAATGTTTTATAACAGTAAGCGTCGGCATGGTTCGAGTGCTCAGATGCCTCCGACGGAATATGAAAATCAATATTATCAACGGCTCGGAAGTGTCTAGATTATCCGTGGCGATTCATTTCTTAGCCTGTAATAGAGAAAAGGAAGCAACATCAAAGCCACCGTGCACGTTGTTATCTAAGACCGTCTGCAGCCTCGGTTCATCAGGGCTTTTAAGTAGAGCAGGGTCTGTTCCTTCCAGTGCCCAGAAGCCATCATGCTTTAACCGCCAGAATGGCATAAGAACTTCATAGTTGCTGCGTTTTGGCCCGTAGCATTTTAGCAAATCTCGTAGTTGATCTTGTATTTCAGCCTGAAACTGGAAAAGCCGCTCATGGCCTTTCTTGTACTGGGAAAGAACGTACAGAACAAGTAAGGGTTTATTCAACGCTGGTGCTTTGTTGTACCAGGCTGTTTTCATCCCGGCAATTTTTTGACTAAGAGATTTTGCGATGGTCATAGTTCGGTTACAGGAGCCAGTAGTTTTGCGATGATGCTCGCAAAATCCAACCCGATCAATCCAATTACACTATTTCTTTGCCAGTCCCTTTATTGGGGTTCGGTCAACAAGTGTCATGTTGTAATGGAGTGCTTTCGTCGCGAATGAATCTTGAGGAGATGAAAGCAGTCTATTGACACCGATTGTCATTTTTTTTAGTGTGTTCGCAAGGTTCGCGCAGACCGGTCAGCCTGTAGACAAATTAGCCATCGCGCATATCAGATATTCATTTTTATCAGAGCATTCTTTTCCAGCTCTGTGTTTACAGGCCGCAGGGTATTACATAAAGGAAATGATATGCTTTCAGAATTAGCATTCAATGATGATGTCATTGATCTCCCGCCTCCAGAGAAAGAACAGCTTCGCAGACATGCTCGTTTTCTCAGAAATCACTGTAACGTTCCTCTTGGTCATGCGCAGGAAATGGTCGCTTGGTTTTACCATGTCAAAAGTTGGAGTGATCTGACCACCCGGCATAGCCAAACGACAGATAGTACTACCGAGATTAAGTTAGCAGAAGTGCGAGAATCTCTGCAATTACATAGAAACAACATATCTGGGGCGGAGTTAGCCGAGCTTTTAGCTCTTAATGCGATGCCGGGTACATTAACTGAAGCTGTGGTGAGTCATCGCATAGCTCAGCTTAATCAGCATGATCTCATCCTGCTTTACCGTTATATTTATGACGAAGAGTATTGGGGAACAGCCGTACCTGTATCCTGGTCTAAAGGTCTACGAAGAGCTGACCGCTGCCTAATTTTATTGGCTAAGACAATAGGAAAAGAAGGCAAGGCCTCAATAATTAATCCACATCTATATTTCCCGTGGTTTGGCCTGCGAATGTATGGTTACTTAGAGGTTAACGGGTCCGAGCTAAATTATGATTGTACGGAATTGGATAGCTACTTTTTCCCCACTATTGATCGGATTGATGCGTTATTTCGTAGAGAGTGGTTTGTACCTTATTTTATCGGATTTGCTAGCTATCTCTTACAAACGTTAGAGCTATCCGGTTATTCAGGTCGTTTGTCATTCGGTAGAGTTCATAATGAAGGTTTGATTGAAAAAGCCGTCAGCGGAGTAACTAATAATTCTTTCCAGTACAAAAGATACAGTCTTAATGGCAATCAATTAACTGACGGACCGATTCAAAAATTAGTTGAAGAATTGCTTTCAATGGGAGGGAGTATCAACCCAGCCCGGCAACGGATTGAATTTAGTTTTGGTAAGGAGGTGTAACGGTATGGATTTAAATGTCCTGACAGAACTAAAAAATGCCTCTCCTTCCACTTATGGAGTGCTTATCATTGCATTTGTACTGTGCACTCTAGCCCGTCAGGGGTGTTTGTCCCGTCTGTCATCCCGTCAATCCTTTTGTTTATTAATGACAGCAATTAGCCTCATAGGCTTAAAATCATTTCTGCTATGAATAATTAATAGGCTTTGTTGATGATGCGCAGTATATCCTTTGATTAAGTCAGAAAGGCGCCTTAGGCGCCTTTCTAAAAGAATTGATTATTAATATTCAATTGCTAATCCTGCATTTTATATGCAAAAGAAATTCGCCAACCAACTACCGGATGATTTCTGAATCCCCCTCGCAAATTCCAAATTTACCCTGCACCAAACCGCTGTATTTATATTCAGCCCTGTATAATGAGCAACAGAAATTACGCCTAACGGCAAAAGGAAATATCAAAGAAAATTTAAAGAAGAATATCGCGATATGAAGGTGCTGCAACACCCCCATACCGCTAACCACAACCAACTAGTAAGGAGTTGTATATGGCTGCGACGAATTTTAAGCCAGAGTTTACTGTTTGCAAAACAGAATCAGACGCTTTCACCGGCATGATTGAAAACCGCGAGCTGGTACGCAAAAACAGCACCCGCCGTCTTCACGGCAACCAGGCCAACGCGGCGCCCGTCCATCCCCGCGCGGAAACGCCGCAGGACAGCGCCGCCTGCTGCGAACTCTATGCGCGCATAGACATGAAATATCTTCTGTTGGGCGGCGACTGGTTAACCCGTGCAGGCTTTATCAACGGCATGCCCGTAAAAATCCGCGCCATGAAAGACTGCATTGTGATTACACCACAACATACAAGAGAATTATGGGGATGCCTGGAAGGTATGAGTGTGGTGAATATAAATAAACAGAAAGTTGCACAGTGGTTAAAAACTTTTCCGGGGGCGTTAAATGACACCGGTGATATTCCAGCTGTTAAGCGTGGAACAGGGCAGGCGATGTCGGAGTAACCGTGCTTCCCACCTCATGTAATCCTTGAAGCAATAAACGATACGGGCATGTCATCCCATGCCCGTTTTAAGTAAAAATCAATAGTGCTTAACCTGCTCTTTCACCGCGTTAACCAGCGCAGCATGAAGTTCGCCGACGGTTAAATCACATATAACAGGTTCGGGTATGCCACGTACCCAGCGGATAAATCGACAGATGCCAAAAAAGTCTATGCCTTCACCCGTAAACAGATACTCATTCTCCGCGAGAGAGAATGTTTTCCTATAGCCTTCCTCTTCCGTTGCAAGCTGAACGCCAAACGCTTCTTCGCAGTCTTCCAGTAGGTCTTCGCCGTCGATACCGCAAATATGCAAATCGGCCTCAATCAAAGTATTGCTATCGATAGGTTTACGATACTCACCTGAGGTGTTTCGAATAACCTCAATGATTTGTGAGAGAGTGGGTTCCATCATGATCCTCTCCTTTAAAACGGTGGAAATAATCGCTAGCGCTTTCCGGCGGTGCTCCGCTTGGTCGGACCGACAAGCACAAAGTTACCTCGATCCGAGAAATGTTAAAGTCAGTTCATGCTATTGCCATATGATTCCAGGAATCTCTGTAAACTATATTTCCGTCACAGTGCTTCCAGGTGATTGCCTCATATCTTAGCTCGATCGTCTCTGTATGCGTTCCTGTTCCAGAACCCGGGAACAGATTTGGCGTAATACCCGTGATTTTTACATTCTCCAATATAATACTGAAATATTCTCTTTCGATTCCTGCATCATCAATTTGATACATTTTTATCGTAGCCGATTTTAGTGTTTGATTTTCACACAGTGCCCTGAAGAGAACGGGTGTTGTTTTATCAAACTCTTTCTGAACCGCAATCGGTGTATGTACACGAGTACCTGTTAATCGGCCTGTATTTCCACTCACAGGAATGCTGAGATGGTGGGCGACCGCTTTTAACTCAATAGCGCCTAAACGACCGGACACCATGGAACCTCCTGGGACAGGTGAGCCATTAGCATCGGTTAACCAAAGATATGCTGGATTTGACATGATTATTCCTCATCTATTTTTACAAAAGCAGGTAGGTGCAACATCGCCAAGACCCATATGAACAAGCCAATAATTTTCAGCGGCCATGGTTCAAGGACAGCTATACAAGCAAATGCACCGATGATCAGTAAGGGACCTGATAACACTTCCAGGATCCCACTCAAAATGGATATCTTTCCTGGCAGTAATTTATTCATTACTAATGAAATAATGTAAGCGCTTAGGGTAATGATGCAAAAAGCGATTGTTTTATCATGCCAGGTTTCGAATTCAACCCAGCTAAGGATATATAATAAGACTAAATATGAACAAAGAAGCAGGTTTATAATTGGGATGATAAACTTACTCATACGCACCTGCCGTAGTGTGTGCATTTAGTTTTTCATTAACTTTCTTTATGATTTGATTAAATACAGGTTTTCCTTCTGAATAACCTGCATGGATAGCATCTACGAAAGGCTGGATGGCATCAGCGAACAGAAAATAAAGTAGGTCATAGTCTCTGGGTCTCAGAAGTTGATATACTTCTGGGGCTTCTGCTTTGAGTCTGTCAGATGTCCTAATTGATCGTTCAGCCATTCCCCCAAATAAAAGAAGTGTGCTCAGTGCTGTGATTGGGTTACCTTTCCCTTTAAAAACAACAAACGTGAAGGACGTCCTTTCAATAACATGCTTCGCGATAGTTGATGCTATAATATTTGTTGATATTCTACCTGCAATTGAACTTATTACAGTTCTGTATAATTTATCCTGCTCCGCTTCAGTTAAATATCTATTGAATTCTTTAAATATGATTTTTACAGCGTTTACTATATTCTCATAATTCAAGATGTCGTTTTTTATAGCAGTGAATATTCGTATTCGTTGAGTTTCACGAGCATATCTTGTATCCGTGTCAAAGATACCATAAACAAGATATCCATAATCTAGCGGTACAGATAGCCCTCCATTTATAAGCCCAGTAACTGTATCAGGAGAAGCGATTATATTGCATAACCTTCGGGCTATATCTTCTACATCAGCCATAGCATCCCTTTGAATGTATTATAAAGGATAATATGAATGTGATATTTATGCGATTAAAGCAATTTATTTTATCTAAACGATTGATTAAGAATTATTAACGGCATTAATATTATCTAAATGAGATAATAAGCGGCTTCATGCCTATCCCACACTCCACCGCCCAACCTCAATCAACTCACCTAATCAAAACACCGGCACCCCCAGCCCAACCTTCACCTCCCTCAACGTCTCCTGCGTCACCCCCTGCGCCCGTTCCGTCCCGCGCTTCAGCATCGCCATCAGCTCACCTTTATCCTGCATGTACATCGCCCTCCGTTCCCGCATCGGCGCAATCAGCTCCTGCAAACACCCCTCCAGCTCGTTCTTGCAAACCCGGTCACCCAGCCCGCCCGCCTGATAGTGCGCCTTCATCGCCGCCACTTTCTCCTTGTCCGGGTGAAACGCGTCGAGGTACGTAAACACCACGTTCCCCTCAATCTGCCCCGGGTCGCTCACCTTCAGGTGGTTCGGGTCGGTGTACATGGCGCTGACCGCACGGTGAATCGTCTCTTCGCTGGCAGAAAGGTGCAGCGTGTTGCCCAGCGATTTCGACATCTTGGCGCTGCCGTCGATGCCGGGCAGGCGGCTGGTGCCGCTCAGCATCGCCTTGCAGTGGCGCAGCACCGGGGCGGGCAGCAGGCTGTTCATCTTGTGCACAATCTCGTTGGTCTGCTCAATCATCGGCAGTTGGTCGTCGCCGACGGGCACGCACTCGGCCTTAAACGCGGTGATGTCCGCCGCCTGGCTGATGGGGTAGGCCATAAACCCGACCGGCAGCGAGCGGGCGAAGCCCTTCTGCGCAATCTCGTTTTTCACCGTCGGGTTACGCTCCACGCGGGCGACGGTGACGATGTTCATATACAGCATCGTCAGCTCGGCGAGGGCGGGCAGGGCGGACTGCAGGCAGATCGTGGTCAGGTTTGGGTCGATGCCGGCGGCGAGGTAGTCGGCCAGTACTTCGGGGATGTTGTCGCGGATTTTCTGCGGGTTGCTGCCGTTATCGGTCAACCCCTGCAGGTCGGCAATCAGCACAAACTGGCTGTGCGTCTGCTGGAGCGCCACGCGCTGGCGCAGCGATCCGACGAAGTGGCCAAGGTGCAGCGGGCCGGTTGGGCGATCGCCGGTGAGGATGGTGGGTGCGTTCATAAAGACTCCTTAATGTGCAGTTGCCGAAAGGGGTCTTAGATGTGAGAAAGCCGCCTTTCGGCGGCTATCTGAAAATGGGGAAAACTACTCCGTGCCGCCTTTAAGAAGGCAGCCACCAGCGGTTTACGGTGAGCACGGCGTGGTTTATGTTCATCTCTTTACCGTACCACGTCCGGCGCGAAAAACAAAAGGGCACGTCATGCTGCAATCACTCAACCACCTGACTCTCGCGGTCAGCGACCTGCAAAAAAGCGTCACCTTCTGGCACGAGCTGCTGGGCCTGACCCTGCACGCCCGCTGGAATACCGGGGCCTATCTCACCTGCGGCGATCTGTGGGTCTGCCTGTCGTACGACGAGGCGCGCCAGTACGTGCCGCCGCAGGAGAGCGACTACACCCACTACGCGTTTACCGTGGCGGAGGCGGATTTTGAACCGTTCTCGAACAAGCTGGAGCAGGCGGGCGTCACCGTCTGGAAGCAGAACAAAAGCGAGGGGGCGTCGTTCTATTTTCTCGACCCGGACGGGCACAAGCTGGAGCTGCACGTGGGCAGTCTCGCCGCGCGGCTGGCGGCGTGTCGCGAGAAGCCCTATGCGGGCATGGTGTTTACCTCAGACGAGGCTTGAGGCGCGCACCTTCAGCCTGCCCGCCAGCGTCACGTGCGTGGCGGCATCTTCCTGATTGCACAGGTACTCCACCGCCAGCCGTCCCAGCTCGCTGTAGGGCAACTGGATACTGGTCAGCGGCGGGGGGGGCTGCTCGGAAATCTTCTGGTCGTCGTAGCCCGCCAGCAGCATGTCCTGCGGGATGCGCACGCCGTTCACCGCCAGCGCCTGATAGCAGCCAATCGCCAGCCAGTCGCTGGCGCAGAAGATGGCGTCCGGGCGCTCGGCCAGTTCCAGCAGAGAGGTTGTCGCGGTAAAGGACTCGCTGAACTGCCAGTTGGTCTGACGCACCAGTCCGTCGTCGCACGCGAGTCCGGCCTGCTGTAGTGCCGCCCGGTAGCCCGCCAGACGCTGGCGCGAGGCCTCCATCCAGCTCTCCCCGGTGATGTGGGCGATGCGCGTGGCCCCGCAGGCGATAAGGTGTTTAGTGACCTGGAAGGCGTTGGCGTAGTCGTCCGGGATAAACGACGGCAGCAGCGGCGAGCCGGGGTCGCGCTGGTTGAGCAGCACCAGCGGGATGCGGGTGCAGTCCTGAAATGCCGTCATGTCCACCAGCGTGGTGACCGGAGACGCGAGAATAATCCCGATGCAGTTGCGCTTCTCCAGCTGGCGGATGATGTTCAGCGCCAGCTCGATATCGTCGCCGTAGTCGTAGACGGTGAGCAACGTTTCGTTGCGCCACGCCGCTTCCCGCGCCTGGCTGATGGCGTCGATAAACGGGTCGAAGCTCTGCATGGAGCTCACCAGCAGGGCGATCTCTTCCTGGTTGCGCGGGGCGTGAACGGCGGGGAGGCGGTCGTAGCCGAGCTCGGTAGCCACGCCAATCACCCTCTGGCGGGTGTCGTCGCTGAGCTTGATGTTGCGGGACTGGTTAAGCACCAGCGATACCGTCGCCTGCGACACGCCCGCCGCCCGCGCAATATCGTTCATCGTCACTTTCGTTTTTCGCTTCATCCGTCCTCTCCCTTTCGCGATTTCGCATCATACCCTAACCGCACGCTTTAGCGCCGTCGATCACGTTTCTCATTCATCGAAGCGTGAACTTTGTGAAGAACATCGCTTTTCTCAACGCCGTGATTTGCGCATTTATCCCGCAACTAATATTTATTAGCTAAATATTATCAGTAAGAGGACGCGTAATGAAAGAGCAGTGGAGCAGGGAGCAGGCACAGGCGTGGTATCAGCAAAAAGGCTGGCTGTGCGGGTTTAACTATCTGCCGTCGACGGCGGTGAACTGGACGGATATCTGGCAGGCAGAGACCTTCGATGCCGCCACCATCGAGCGCGAGCTGGGCTGGGCGGCGGACGCGGGCTATAACACCCTTCGCATCAACCTGCCGTTTATCGTCTGGGAGCACGATCGCGACGGGCTGATGGCGCGCATCGACCGGTTTTTGACGATTGCCGACGGTCGCGGCTTTAGCACCATGCTGACCCTGATGGACGACTGCGGCTTCTCCGGCGACGAACCGTACCTCGGCCCGCAAAAGCCGCCGGTGCCGGGCAAGCACAACAGCCAGGCGGCGGCGAGTCCGGGGCGCGATAAGGTGTGCGATCCCGACTGCTGGCCGCAGATTGAGTGCTATATCCGCGACGTTGTCCGCCAGTTCCGCGAGGATAGGCGTGTCCTGCTGTGGGATCTGTATAACGAGCCGGGCAACCGCGGCATTTTTGCGACCGGCACGCAGGAGGTGCAGTACGACGCGAAGCTGGAGACCTGCGCCCACGCGCTGATGAAGCTGGCGTTCCAGTGGGTGCGTGAAGAAGACCCGACCCAGCCGCTCACCGTCTGCGCGTGGCGTCTGCCGCCGGAGGAGGAGGGCGAGACGTTCTTCCGGCATCCGCTGGACCAGACCGCGCTGGCGCTCTCGGACGTGGTGAGCTTCCACGCCTACACCCACACGGGGCGCATGACGGCGATTATCCAGCAGCTGCAACAGCTCGGCCGCCCGCTGTTCTGCACCGAATGGCTGGCGCGCCACGTGGGCAGCACCATCGAAGAGCAGCTCCCGCTGATGTACGCGGCGAAGGTCGCGCCGTACCAGTGGGGGCTGGTGCGCGGCAAAACCCAGACGTGGCTGCCGTGGCCGGTGGTGATGAAGGAGTCCACGGACTACTGCCGCCTGTGGTTCCACGACGTGTTCGAGGAGAACGGCATTCCGTTCTCGCGCCGTGAAATCGCATTAATGCAGCAGCTGCGCAAGATCGCCCCGAAAGTTCAGGGCTAATAATATCGACCCGGCGGACCACCGCCGGGCAACCAGGCAGGCATATAACAATGGCAACGACAATGAAAATACCGTCTCGCGAGTTGTGGTCTTATTTTGGCTATGGTTTAGGTCAGTGTTTTAGCTTTGGTTTAGTGGGTTCTTTTATTAACTATTTTTACACCGACGTGCTGGGGATCTCGGCGCTGGCGGCGAGCACCATCTTCCTGATTGCCCGCGCGTGGGACGCGGTTCACGATCCGCTGTTTGCCAGCATCATGGACACCATTAACAGCCGGTTCGGCAAATTTCGCCACTTTTTGCTGATCGCGCCGCTGCTGATCACCGGCGTCACGCTGCTGTCGTTCTATAAAATCGAAGCGGACATGACCACCAAAATCCTCTACGCCGGGGTGACGTACATCCTGTGGGGTACGCTGTACGCCATCTCCGATATCCCGTTCTGGTCGATGTCGTCGGTGATGACCAACGACTCCGCCCAGCGCACCCGCGCGGTGACGGCGGCGATGCTCGGGGTGAACGCCGGGATTGCCTGCGCCAACATCTTCTTCCCGAAGCTGGCGGCGTTCTTCGCCCAGTACAGCAACGATAAAGGCTACTTTATGGCGGCGCTGGTGATGATGCTGGTGGGCCTGCCGCTGATGCTCAACGGCTTCATGCAGATCAAAGAGCGCGTGCCGCCGAGCCCGGAAAAGGTGACCATCCGCGACACCTTCCACAACCTGCGCCAGAACAAGCCGCTGTTTATCGTCCTGCTGTCGTTCTTCTTCTGCGTGTTCCACAACGTGGCGGGTGGGCTGTATATCTACTTCTTTATCAACAACCTGGGCGACGGCAGCCTGCAGATGGCGATTGGCGTGATGGGGATTGTCGCGGCGGTGCTGTGCCTGGTCGCGCCGATGCTGACGCGCCGGATGCAGAAGCGGAAGCTGTTTATGATCCTCTGCGGGCTGGACGTGGCGGTGCGCGTGGTGATGTGGTTTGTCGGCTATCAGCAGGTGACGATGCTGTTTATTCTGCTCGGCCTGAGCACCCTGTTCGTGATGATGACCAACATCCTCACCTCGTCGATGATCGCCGACACCATCGAGTACGCGGAGTACCACACCCACAAGCGCTGCGCGGCGATCACCTTCTCCGGGCAGACCTTTACCGGCAAGATGTCGGTGGCGGTGGGCGGCGGGTTAATCGGCGTGTTCCTGACGATGATCGGCTACGTGCCGCAGGCGCAAATTCAGAGCGAAGGCGTGCTGTCGGGGCTGTTCTTCGGGATCTGCCTGCTGCCGGCGATTGGGTCGCTGATCCGAATCGTGTTTATGTCGCGCTTTACCTTCACCGAGGAGAAGCATGCGGAGATTTGTCGGCTGCTGGCGGAGCGGAACGCGTCTGCGAAAGCGCCGGGTGGCGGCTGCGCCTTACCCGGCCTACAAAAAACCGTGAGTCAATAAATCGCACAGGCCAACAAAACCCCAAGGATCCACAAATCGCACGGGACATGTAGGCCTGATAAGCGAAGCGCCATCAGGCTTCGCTTTTAAAGGCTTACAGCGACTTCACAAACGCCAGCAGATCTTCGTTGAGCTGGTCCTGGTGGGTCAGCGCGAAGCCGTGCGGCGCGTTGTCGTACACCTTCAGCGTGGCGTTTTTGATCATCTCTGCCGCCAGCTTGCCGGTGCTTTCAAACGGCACGATCTGGTCGTTGCTGCCGTGGATCACCAGCGTCGGGACGTCGATTTTCGCCATATCCGGGCGGAAGTCGGTTTCGCCGAACGCGGTCACGCAGTCGATGGTGCCCTTCAGCGACGCCAGCAGGGCGATGTTCAGCGTCTGGGTCAGGGCACCGGCGGAAACGGTCTGCCCGGCGTTGATGCCGTAGAACGGAGTGGCGAAGTCGCTGATGAACTGGGCGCGATCTTTACGCAGTCCGTCGCGAATGCCGTCGAACACGCTCTGATCCACACCCTGCGGGAAGGAGTCGGATTTACCGAAGATTGGTGTTACCGCGCCCAGCAGCGCCAGACCGGCCACGCGCGCGCTGCCGTAGTTGTTGATGTAGCGGGTCACGTCGCCGCCGCCCATGGAGAAGCCCACCAGCGTCACGTCGCGCAGATCCAGGGTGGTGATCAGGTCGTTAATGTCGGACGCAAAGGTGTCGTAGTCGTAGCCGTTCCACGGCTGATCCGAGCGGCCAAAGCCGCGACGGTCAAAGGCGATGGCGCGGAAGCCGCGTTCGGCCAGGTAGTTCAGCTGGCTGTCCCACATGTCGCCGTCCAGCGGCCAGCCGTGGCTGAAGAGAACCGGTTTGCCCGCGCCGCCGTCTTTGTAATAAATCTGCGTGCCGTCTTTTGCCTTAAACGTTGCCATAGTGTGTTCCTGTGCAGGTGATGATTATGGTTATACCGGCGCGACCAGGTAGCGAATAGCCGGTGATGTTGTGCCCTGATGAAAAGCCAGAACGCGGCTCTGCAGCAGGAGGTCATTCATGGTGTGGCGCTCCTGCTGGCGCAGATGCTCAATCCAGGAGCCCATCAGGAAGGTCTCGATAAACAAGCCGGGACGCTCGATATCCTCGTATACCGCCCAGCTCATCGCCCCGGCGCGGCGGCGCACCCGGCGCAGCTCGTGGACCGCCTCCAGGAAGGCCTTCGTGTTGTTCGGGTCGATGATGTACTCGTGCGATACCAGCACCGGGCCGCGCTCGTTCGGCAGGTCAATCTCCACGCCGTCCAGCGGCTGGCCGCTGAGGTCGAGGTTCAGGTCCGGATCTTTCCCCAGCTTCCAGCGGAACACCGTCGCGCTCGCCAGCACCATCCCCAGCGTGGCGACCACCAGCGAGGTCGGGGTGCCGAAACGGGAAGCGATCTGCCCCCAAATGGCGCTGCCCGCGGTCATCGAGCCGAAGAACACCGTCAGGTAGACCGCCAGCGCGCGGGCCTTCACCCAGCGGGCTGCGCTGCGCTGCGCGCCGAGGTTCAGCGTTGAAAGCACCGCAATCCACGCGAAGCCGGTGAAGAACTCAAACAGGTTGAGCAGCCAGACGTGGCGCACAAACGCCAGCGCCAGCATGGTGAGAGCAAAGGTCAGGCTGGCGGCCACCATCAGCCGATCGGCGTCCAGCCGCTGGCGCAGGCGCGGCAGCAGAATGGCCCCGGCAATCGCCCCCAGGCCAATGCACGCCAGCATCACGCCGTAGCCCGCCGGGCCTAAGCCCAGCTCGCGGCGCGCCACCAGCGGCAGAAGCGCCCAGCCCGCGCTGCCGAAAACGAAGAAGGCCACGGTGCGCACCAGCACGTTGCGCAGCACCGGCGCGGCGTGCACGTAGCGAATCCCCGAGCGCACCGCAGAGAAGAAGTGCTCCGGCGGCAGACGCTGTATGGACGGCGCCGGACGCCAGCGCCACAGCACCCACGCCACGCCGACCACGGACAGCGCGTTGAGGGCAAACACCATCCACGGCCCGGCGAGCGACAGCAGGAAACCGCCCAGCGCGGGGCCAATCGCCCGGCTGATGTTCACCCCCAGCGAGTTCAGCGCCACGGCGGCGCCCAGCTCCGGCTTGCTCACCAGATCGGGCACCACGGCCTGAAACGGCGGCGAACTCATCGCCGCGCCCACGCTCAGCAGAAACGTCGCCACCAGCAGAACGGCGGGGGTGACGTGTCCGGTGAAGGAGAGCACCGTCAGCCCGGCGGCGGCGATGAACACCCACAGCTGGGAGAAGAGCAGGTATTTGCGTCTGTCGACGATGTCCGCCATCACCCCGGACGGCAGGGCGAAGAGGAACATCGGCAGGCTGCTGGCCGCCTGCACCAGCGCGATGTCCAGCGGGTTTGCGCTCAGAGTCAGCATGCTCCAGTTGATGCCGACGTCGCTCATCCATGAGCCGACGTTAGAGACCACCGTGGCGATCCACAGCATGCGGAACACCGGCTGGCTCAGCGGCTGCCAGGGCGAAACCGTCGATGCGGGCGTCGTCTCGACGTGTGCGTCGCGAACGTCGTTAACCTGGGTCATGCGAACCTCTCCGCTGCCTTACGCTGCAGCCGCCACTGGCCCGGCCCGGTGAGGGCGAGGGTGGTGAAGATAATCAGCAGCAGCCAGCCAAACTGCCCTTCGGCAATCGACCAGTTCGGGTGGACCGCCAGCATCGCCACCAGCAGCACGGCGATAATCGGCAGGCACGCCAGGCGGGTGTACACGCCCGTAATGATAAACAGCGGGCAAATCACCTCGGCGAAAATTGCCGGGATCAGGCTGGCGTAAGGCCCTAAGCCGAACGGATCTTCAATGCGCGTCAGCTCTTCGCTGAAGTGCAGCACCTTCGGCAGGCCGTGCACGTACAGCAGCAGCAGGCTGCCGGTCAGGCGCAGGAAGAACAGCCCCAGGTCGACCCGGGGCGGGGTAAAGGTGTTTTTCATCAGAATGCAAAGCAGCTGCAGCCCAGCGCCCCCCAGAAAGCGTTATCGTCGGACACCGGCATCTCTGACGTGCGGGCGAAATCATGCTGGTGGCTGTGAACCCCGCACGGGCCGCTGCAGTGGTGGATGGCGCTCATGCCGACGCGTGCGGCCTGCGGCGGCGCGCTGCGGTAGTGGCCCGGCACCTTGACCACCGGGGACCACTCGGGCAGGACCGGAATGGCAGGCGGGGAAAGCGGGCCAAAGCTGCCTGCGGCGTAAACGATATCGCCGTTGACCACGGTGAGGACGGACTCGATGCCCTTGATCTCCTCTTCCGGCACGCGGAAGTAGTCTTTGCTCAGCACGGCCAGATCGGCGAGCTGGCCGACCTTGATCTGCCCCTTCTGGTTTTGCTCGCTGGAGAACCACGCGCTGCCCTGGGTCCAGAGCATCAGGGCGGTATCGCGATCCAGACGGGCGCTGTGGTCGTACATCTGCATCCCGCCGACGGTGCGACCGGAGACCAGCCAGTAGAGCGCGGTCCACGGGTTGTAGCTCGCCACGCGGGTGGCGTCCGTCCCTAAGCCCACCGGCACGCCGGTCTCGAGCATTTTCGCCACCGGCGGCGTGTGGCGGGTGGCTTCAATGCCGTAACGCTCTGCGAAGTATTCGCCCTGGAAGGCCATGCGGTGCTGCACGGCAATGCCGCCGCCCAGTTCTTTGATGCGGTCGATGTTGGCCTGGGTGACGGTTTCCGCATGGTCGAAGAACCAGTGCAGGCCGTTGAACGGAATGTCGCGGTTCACCTTCTCGAAGACGTCCAGCATGCGGCTGATGGATTCGTTGTAGGTGGCGTGCAGGCGGAACGGCCAGCGGTGCTCCACCAGATGGCGCACCACGCGCTCCAGCTCGTCCTCCATGCCCGGCGCGAGGTCCGGGCGCGGTTCGAGGAAGTCTTCAAAATCGGCGGCGGAGAAGACCAGCATCTCGCCCGCGCCGTTGTGGCGGAAGAAGTCGCTGCCCTGGCCCGGCGTGAGCATGTCGGTCCATTTTTCAAAGTCTTCCAGCTCGTGGCCCGGACGCTGGGTAAACAGGTTGTAGGCGATGCGGATGGTCATCTGCTTTTTCTCGTGCAGCTCGGCAATCACCTCGTAATCTTCCGGGTAGTTCTGGAAGCCGCCGCCCGCGTCGATGGCGCTGGTCAGCCCCAGGCGGTTCAGCTCGCGCATGAACTGGCGGGTGGAGTTGACCTGCTGCTCCAGCGGCAGCTTCGGCCCTTTCGCCAGCGTGGCGTAGAGGATCATGGCGTTCGGACGGGCAATCAGCATCCCGGTCGGGTTGCCGTTGGCGTCGCGCTGGATCTCCCCGCCCGGCGGGTTCGGCGTGTCTTTGGTGTAGCCGACCACCTTCAGCGCGGCGCGGTTGAGCAGGGCGCGGTCGTACAGGTGCAGGATGAAGACCGGGGTGTCCGGCGCGGCGTCGTTGATTTCGTCCAGGGTCGGCATGCGGCGCTCGGCAAACTGGAACTCGGTCCAGCCGCCCACCACGCGCACCCACTGGGGCGACGGCGTGCGCAGGGCCTGCTCTTTCAGCATCCGCAGGGCGTCGGCCAGGGACGGCACGCCCTCCCAGCGCAGCTCGAGGTTGTAGTTCAGCCCGCCGCGAATCAGGTGCAGGTGCGAGTCGTTCAGGCCGGGGATGGCGGTGTGGCCTTTCAGGTCCACCACTTTGGTGCCGTCGCAGTGGTGTTGCATCACCTCGGCGACGGTACCCACTTCCAGAAATTTTCCGTCGCGCACGGCAACGGCTTCCGCGACGGGGTTCTCGCGATCGACGGTGTGAAACTGGCCGTTAACCAGAATGAGATCGGCTTTACCGAGGGTAACCATAAACTGCTCCTGACTGAGAGGGGAATGGTCAGGATTATGGGAACCGGTTTCGGCAAAGATCCAGTTATACAATAGGATAGGTATACCAAAGTATAACTATACCTAAGGTTAACTATACGAAGAGATAATTACGCGCAGGGACGGAAAACCGCAGGATGAGGATGACTTTATCGTCGCGGCGCTCGCGGCGATTTCACCCTTAACCACTGGAAAATGCTATGACCTCTTCAAAGCTCGAAGTGTTAACTCCTGCGAACTGTCAGATCATCTTTATCGATCACCAGCCTCAGATGGCGTTTGGCGTGCAGTCTATTGACCGTCAGGTGCTGAAAAACAACACAGTGGCGCTGGCGAAAGCGGCCAAAGTGTTCAACATCCCGACCATCATCACCACCGTTGAGACCGAAAGCTTCTCCGGTAACACCTATCCGGAGCTGCTGGACGTGTTCCCGGGCCAGGACATTCTGGAGCGTACCTCCATGAACTCCTGGGACGACCAGAAGGTGCGCGACGCGCTGAAGGCCAACGGCAAGAAGAAGGTGGTAGTTGCCGGCCTGTGGACCGAAGTGTGCAACAACAGCTTTGCCCTGTGCGCGATGCTGGAAGGCGACTACGAAATTTATATGGTGGCGGACGCGTCCGGCGGCACCTCCAAAGAAGCCCACGACTACGCGATGCAGCGCATGATCCAGGCGGGCGTGATCCCGGTGACCTGGCAGCAGGTGATGCTGGAGTGGCAGCGCGACTGGGCGCGTAAAGAGACCTACACCGCGGTGATGGATATCGTGCGCGAGCACTCCGGCGCGTACGGCATGGGCGTGGATTACGCCTACACCATGGTGCACAAAGCGCCGTCTCGCCAGAAGAGCGAGCACCGCACCTTAGCGCCGGTCCCGGCTCGCTAAGTTCCGCTGGCGGGCTGGTCCCTCATCCGGCTCGCCGCTGCCTCTTTCTCTGGAGTTCACAATGAGTACTGGGCTGATATCCCTTGCGGCAGGCGTGTTGATTGGCCTGATGTATGCCGTGCTGAAGGTGCGCTCCCCCGCGCCGCCCGCGCTGGCGCTGATTGGCCTGCTCGGGATGCTGGCGGGCGAACAGGCGACGCGCCATCTGTTATCCCGCGACGGCGCGCCTCCTCCTCAGGTGACCGTTCCGCAGGCCAAATCGCAGACGGGAGCGTCGTCATGAAAGCATGGATAATTTCGCTGGTGTGCGGCGTGGTTGCTGGGGTAATTTACGCTCTGCTCAACGTCCATTCCCCGGCGCCGCCGGTTGTCGCCCTGCTTGGCCTGTTTGGCATGCTGGTGGGCGAACAGCTCATCCCGGTGGGACGGCGTTTACTGAGTCGCGAACCGCTTACCCTCGCCTGGTTTCGTCACGAATGCGTACCGAAAATCAGCGGCACGGCGCCCCCTGCGCCCGCGAAGGACGATCGCGACGTTTAATGATTTACCAGAGGAAAGAGAGCATGACGCTGCCGTGGCGCATTGCCATCATTGATGACGAACGATCCGTCCGCAGCGGGCTGAGTAATCTCCTGGAGTCGGAAGGGTATTCGACCGATACCTTTGATTCGGCAGAGGTGTTTCTGAGCCATCCTTTCGCCCTGTCCGACGCGGCGCTGGTGATCACCGATATCAAGCTGCGGGGCATGAGCGGCCTGGAGCTGTTTGACAAGCTGCGGCTGCTGGCCGTACCGCCTCCGCCCGTGCTCTTTATCTCCGGTCATGCTGATGAAAATATGCAGCGGTACGCTCTTGAACTGGGCGCCGCTGCATTTTTGCGTAAGCCTATTAACATCGATATTCTGCTGGATCATATTCAGCGGGAGATGGCCCGCCGACAATAAGGATCGCGGATGAACGAACACGAGCAGCCTGCATTCTGGCCCGCCCAGGGGAATCTTCACCAGGGGCGGGTTTTTGTCCTTAAAGAGGATGTGATTTTTACCGTGCTGGCGCAGGAGGGCGGAATCGCCTGGATGCACGCGCGACATCCCCATTCCGGCGGCTCGTTCATTATCGCCACCGCGGTGAGCGACGAAGAGGAAGAGCGGGCCACCCGGCTGCTGAAAAACGAGTTTGCGCTGCGCGACCTGCTGCAGGACAGCTGGGCCATCCGCGCCGTCGCCTCCACCCAGTACCGGGGGCGCTTCGCGCTGGTGTACGCCCCGTTTGCGTTTGAGCTGCTGGCCCGGCGCGCGGGTAGGGCGATCTCGGGGATCGCGCGCTTTATCGAGATGGCGATCCAGATCTGCGTTCCCCTGCGCCAGATGCATCTGCAAAACCTGATCCACGGCGATATCAAGCCCGGCAGTATTTTTGTTCATCACGATGCCACCTGCCGTCTGGGCAGCTTTGGCCTTTCCAGCAGTCTCTCCGATGCCGTCACCCAGACCCGGCTTGCCGTTTCAGGCGGTACGCCCGCGTATATGTCGCCGGAGCACACCACCCGCACCCAGCGCCCCGTCGACGGCCGCAGCGATCTCTACAGCCTCGGCATGGTGCTGTATGAACTCCTGACCGGACGCCTGCCGTTTGAGCTGGGGGAGGACGACCGGGCCAACTGGGCGCACTACCATATTGCCTCCGCGCCGCTGGCCCCGGACGCGATCCGCCCGGACGTGCCGGGAATGCTGTCGACCATCATTCTGAAGCTGCTGGAAAAGAATCCTGATAACCGCTACCAGACGGTCGACGGGCTGATTGCCGACCTTCGCCGCTGCCAGGCGACGCTGACCTGCGAGGGCGAGATCGTCGCCTTTACGCCCGGCCAGCAGGACCGCACCCCGGCGATCCATCTGGCGGACTCCCTGTTCGCGACGCATCCGCAGGCGAACGACGTCATTGCCGCGTTTGAGCGGGTGGGGCAGAACCTGGTGCCGGAGCTGGTGACGATCGGCGGGCCGTCGGGGATCGGCAAATCTTCGATCATCGCGACGGCGCTCAAAGCGCTGCAGCAGCGTACGGTGCTGCTGGCGGTGGGCAAAGTCGATCAGTTTTCGCCGTCGCTGCCCTACGGCGTATTAAGCTCCGCGTTCCGCACCCTGACGCTGCACCTGCTGGGGCTGCCCGCAGAGGACGTGGCGAAGTGGAAAATCCGCCTGTCTCGCGCCCTGGAGGGGCACGAGGCGCTGGCCGTAAGCCTGGTGCCCGAGCTGGGCCTGCTGCTTGATAGCAAGCCGCGCTTCTCGGCGGATACGTTTTCCATTGATACCCGGGCGCGCTTCAGCCATATGGTGCTGGCGCTGGTTAAAACCTTTGCCTCGCAGGGCTGCCCGCTGGTGCTGGTGCTCGACGATCTCCAGTGGAGCGACGCCGCCAGCCTGCATACGCTCAAATATCTGCTGATGAACTGCGGCGCTGTTCCGCTGCTGGTGGTGGCGGCCCACCGGGATATCAGCGCCGTGTCCGACGCCGCCCTGCAGGCGCTGCTGGCGAGCCTGCCGGAAGCGGCGCAAAACGCGAGCGAGATTGTCCCGCAGGCGCTTTCCGTGAAAGCGGTGGCGCGCTGGCTGGCGACGGTATTTCGCACCCGCAGCGCGGCGACGACCGATCTCGCCACGCTGATCCACGAGAAGACGGGCGGCAACCCGCTCTTTGTGCACGAGTTTTTCCGCCGCATTGTTGATGACGGCCTGGTGGTGCACAACAAATATCAGGACAAGTGGCACTACGATCTGCAGGCGATCCGCGCCAGGCATTACACCGAAAACCTCGTCACCCTGGTGCTGGAGCAGCTTGAAGAGCTGCCCGACGAGACGCGGCGCCTGCTGGGCAGCATCGCCTGTCTCGGCGGCACGGGCGAGATGGAGACGATCTGCCGCGTGGTCGGCATGTCGATGGCGGAAATGCGCTATGCGCTGCACCCGGCGGTGATGGCCCAGCTCATCGTGCTGGCGGAAAAAAAGTACGCCTTCACCCATGACCGGGTGCAGGAGGCCGCCTTTGCGCTGCTGGATCGGCATGAGAGAAGCCATATTCACCTGACCACCGCCAGCCTGCTGGCCGACGCCGCGCGTCAGGCGGCGGGGAACGAGCTGCTGTTCCGCGCCGTTCACCACGTCACGGCCGCGCTGGACAGCATCCAGCCCGCCCCGCAGCGGGAGATGTTCCGCGAGCTGAGCCTGCTGGCCGCGCGACGCGCGAAGCGTTCGGGAGATTACCTTTCGGCGCTCGGCTATATCCAGACCGCCAGAGCGCTGGGCAACGCCGGGACGGTGTCGGACTTTATGCTCGATATCGAAGAGGCGGGCTGCGAGTTTGCGCTGGGGCACCTGGAGCGCACCCGCGAGCTGTGTGACGCCATTCTCGGCTGCCCCGGCGGGCTGACCGAAAAGGCGCTGGCGGCGAACCTGCTGGTAGAGGTGTACATTCGCCAGTCGGACAGCCGTCTGGCGCTGGAGGCGGCGCTCTGCTGGCTGGGGATTTTCGGGATCCAGATTAGCCGCTATCCGGAAGATGCCGACTGCGACGAGGCCTGGGCGCTGTTTTGCAACCGCACGGCCGACGCGCCGCAAAACCTGTTTGCCCAGCCGTCGCGGATGGATAACCCGGAAACCGAAGCGGTGATGAACCTGCTGTACAGCGCCAGCATTTGCGCCAGCTTCATCTGCCCGCGCCTGCACTTTTTGCTGCTCTGCCGCATGATGCACCTGACCCTCGACCACGGCATTACCGGCGCCTCGACCACGGCGATGGCCTGGTTTGGCGTGCTGATTGGCCACCGCTACGCCGAGTACCGCCTCGGGTTCCAGTACGGCACCCTGGCCCGCGAGCTGGTCAATCGCCACGGCTACGACGCGTTCGAAGCCAAAACCCTCCTGCCGCTCGACCAGCTCAGCGTCTGGACCCAGCCGCTGTCGTTTACCATCGAGTGCGCAAAGGCCTGCTTCACCTCGGCGGTGACCCACGGGGATATGACGATGGCCTGCTTTGCGGCCTGCCATCAGGTGATTAACTTCCTCTCGCGGGGCGATCACCTGGACGGGGTGCTGACCAGCATCGATCGCGGCCTGGCGTTCGTGCGTAAAACCCACTTCCAGGACGTGGAAACCATTCTGATGGTCCAGCGCGGCTACGTTGAGTTTCTGCGCACGCCGGTCATCGGCACCTGGACCGCGTCGCAGGTGCTGCCGGAGGCGCTGCTTCCCGCGTCGCCGGAGCAGACGCCGGAGAAGAACGCCACCATGCTGTTCTGGTACTGGCTCTATCGCGGCATGGCGCACTTTACCTGCGGCGAATATGCCGACGCGCAGGCTGATCTTGAGATGGCGGGCTGGTTCGCGTGGTCTGCGCCGGGGCACATCCATCTGCTGGATTACCATCTCTACAGCGCCCTGGCGCTGTCACGTCAGCTGACGCCGGAGACCTTCTCGGCGAATCACCGCCGCAGCATTCACGCCCACTACGACAAAATCGCTCTGTGGGCGCGCATTAATCCCGGCACGTTCGCGGATAAAGAGGCGCTGATCTACGCCGAGATCGTGCGTCTGGACGGGATGAACAGCATTGCGCTCGAGCAGTATGAGAAGGCGGTCCGGCTCTCCCGCGAGGGCGGGTTTAACCCGATCAACGCCCTGGCCCACGAGCTGGCGGGGCGCTTTTCGCTGGCCTGCGGCTACCCGACCGCCTCGGACGCGCACTTCCGCGGCTCGATTGCCGCCTGGGGCCGCGCGGGGGCGCAGGCCAAGGTGCGCCAGCTGGAGCAGGATTTCCCGCACCTGCTGGCCTCCGGGCAGGCCAGCGCCTACGACACGGTGGCGTTCGCCCAGAACGAGACCATCCGCGATCTGCAAAGCGTCATCAAAGCCTCCCGCGCGCTGTCGGAAGAGATTAACCTTGAGCGCTTAATCGAAAACCTGATGACCATCCTGCTCGAACGCGCCGGGGCGCAGCGCGGCCTGCTGCTGCGCGTGAGCGAGAGCCTCATCCCGGAGATCGAGGCCAGCGCCTGGACCAGTACCGAGGGCGTGCGGGTGCGGATCCTGAAAGACGTGCCGACGGCAACCGATCTGCCGCTGTCGGTGCTGGCGGCGGTGATCCGCACCGGGCAGGAGATCCGCACCGGCAGGCCGGAGGAGTTCCATCCCTTCAGCCAGGATCCCTATCTGGTGACCTCGGGGGCGGCGGTCATGTGCGTCCCGATGTTCAAACAGGCGCGGCTGGTGGGCGTGCTATACCTGGAAAACCGCCTGATGCCGGAGGTCTTCACCGCCGAGCACTCGCGCGTGGTGAGCCTGCTGGGCGCGCAGGCCGCGGTATCCCTGGAGACGGCGCGGCTGTACGCCGAGCTGCTGGCGGAGAACATCCAGCGCCGACGGGTGGAGAAAGAGCTGCGATCCAGCCAGACCTCGCTGATGCTCGGCGAGCAGATCAGCCACACCGGCAGCTGGCGCTGGGAGCTGGAGCAGGATCTGATGTTTGTCTCGGAAGAGTACGCCCGCATTCTCGGCCTGCCCGAGCGGCAAAAGATGATCTCCATGGCGGAGTTTTTGACCTTCGTCCATGAGGACGATTACGCCCGCATCAGCGCCATCGTCACCCGGAGCGTGCGCGACGGGCTCTCCATGCGCGCGGAGTTTCGGGTTAAGCGTACCGACGGCTCAACGCGCTACCTCCTCGGGATTGGCGATCCGGTGGGCGTGGGCAGCGAGGTGAACGAGTATTACGGCATCATCACCGACATCACCAGCCAGCGCGCTGCGGAGGATGCGATGCGGGTCGCGCAGGCGGATCTGGCGCGGGTGTCCCGGGCCACCACCGTCGGGCAGCTGACCTCCTCCATCGCCCACGAGATCAACCAGCCGCTGATGTCGATCGTTTCGAACGCCGGGGCGAGCCTGCGCTGGCTCAACCGCGAGCCCGCCCGGCTGGATAAAGTGCGCGAAGGGCTGGAGGAGATCGCCGCAGAAGGCGCGCGGGCGGGGGAGATCATTCGCAGCATCCAGTCCCTGACGCGCAAGCAGGATCCCACCTTCTCGCGCATCGATATGCACTACCTGATCCACCATATCATCACGCTTTCGCGCAGCGAGCTGGAGCAGAGACACATTAGCGTTGATTATCTGTTAAGGGCGCAGGACAGCTTTATCACCGGCGATAGCGTGCAGATCCAGCAGGTGCTGCTCAATCTGGTGATGAATGCGGTAGAGGCGATGGCCGAGGTGAAGGATCGCGCCAGCACTATTACCCTCAGCACCGCCAACGCGGACGGGAAGGTGATCGTTGAGATCGCCGATACCGGGAGCGGCATTGAGCCCGAGCGGCTGGAGCAGATTTTTGACTCGTTCTACTCCACCAAAGCGCAGGGGATGGGGATGGGGCTGACCATCAGCGCCAGCATCATCGAGCGCCACTGCGGGAAGCTGAGCGCGCGCCGCCGGGAGCCGTACGGCACGGTGTTTGCGTTTGCGCTGCCGCTGGCGGCGCAGGAAGGTTAAAGGTTACTCCGCAGGCTGGCTATTGGTCAGGCGCTCAACGGCCCTGACCAGCTCCGCCACGGAGCGCACCTGCATTTTCTCCATCACGCGGCGACGGTGCACCTTCACCGTGATCTCGCTGACGCCCAGCTCGGCGGCAATCTGCTTGTTCAGCATGCCGCTTATCGCCAGCGTCAGCACCTCGTGCTCGCGCGGGGTGAGGGACATGTGGCGCTGCTTCAGGGCGTAGTGCTCTTTATTGCGCGCGGCGTTGTGTTCCGCCAGCTGAAGCGCGGACTCGATGGCGTCGATAAGCGCGGTGGATTCGACGGGCTTGGTGAGAAATTCATACGCGCCGCCTTTAATGGCGCGCACCGACATCGGGATAGTGCCGTGGCCGGTAAGAAAAATAATCGGGATCTCGCGCCCGCTGTCCTTAAGGGCATCAGCCACCTCAAAGCCCGAGATGGCGGGCATTTGCATATCGAGGACCACGCACGACGGGAGCTCTTCAAAGCGGTGCTGAAGAAACGCTTCTGCCGATGAAAAGCCGACGGCGTTCAGGTCCGCCGAATCCAGCAGCCCGATCACGGACTGCCTGACCGCGTCATCGTCATCAACCACATACACAATGTGTTCCATTCCCCGCCCCGGTGCTGATTTACATGTCGAGGATGCAAACAATCCCGCCGGTCACGTAAGGGACTGTTTATGCTGACTTTCATCTTAACACATTAACTATCATTATCATTTAACAATATGATAACCGTATGAAGATGAAGTATAGCGATACGTGACCGGGGCGGTTAAGCAACGAAACGCTGATTTTATGCACCCACAAGCTCAATGCGGTTGCCGTCCGGATCCGCGATCACCGCTTCATAGAAGCCGTCCCCGGTCATGCGCGGGGCGCTGAGCAGCGTGCCGTGTGCCTGCGCCCGCTCGGCCATGCTGTCGACCTGCGCCCTGCTGCCGACGTTGATGGCGATATGCGCCCAGCCGATAAACTCCGGGTGCGCAGGGGCACCGGGCAGGTCCGGCAGCGTCATCAGCTCGATGGTCGGCCCGTCATCCAGCGTAATAAAGTGTGATTCAAAACCGGGACGATTTTTACTGACGTAGCGTTCGTTACTGCGGCCATTAAAAACCGTTTCCCAGAACTGAACCTGGGCGTTCAGGCTGCGGGTCCAGAGTGCGACATGGGCAATATTCATAGGCTCCCTCGTTATTTGTCTGTGAGGACTTTCACCGGTAAAACAGGCTACACTCTGGTTTTGAGCGCGACAAGCTGAGGAAATAACAATGCACTACACACTGAAAGAAAGCGACAAGGAAAAAGCGGAAGGGTCAAACGGCGCGGGCGCTCTGCAGCAAAAACTGCTGGAGTCTCGTTCGATTGTGATCTCCGGTGAGATCAACCAGGAGCTGGCGCAGAAGGTCATCACCCAGATGATCCTGCTGCAAAGCGTCAGTAACGATCCGATCAAGCTGTACATCAACAGCCAGGGCGGCCACGTGGAAGCGGGCGATACCATCCACGACTTCATCAAGTTCATCCGCCCGGAAGTCCACGTCATCGGCACCGGCTGGGTGGCGAGCGCCGGGATCACCATCTTCCTGGCGGCGAAGAAAGAGCACCGCTACTCGCTGCCAAACACCCGCTTTATGATCCACCAGCCGCTGGGCGGCGTGCGCGGTCAGGCGACGGATATTGAGATCGAAGCGCGCGAGATCATCCGCATGCTGGATCGCGTGAACAAGCTGATCGCCGACGCCACCGGCCAGCCGCTGGAAAAAGTGAAAAAAGACACCGATCGCAACTTCTGGATGTCTCCGGCAGAAGCGCTGGACTACGGCATTGTGGGTAAACTGATTACCCATTATGACGAGCTGAAGCTCGATTAAGTTTTCGCGGCGTGTTTGAGTCGGGTGGCGGCTTCGCCTTACCCGACCTACACGCCCTCGTTTGACCCATGACAAGTTCCCCCTCTGCCTTCTTGCCTATAATCGCGCCTGTTTCCCCTCTCACTGGTGCTACCCATGGCGTATCAACTGAACCTGAACTGGCCGGAATTTCTTGAGAAATACTGGCAAAAACAACCCGTAGTGCTGAAAAATGCCTTCCCGAATTTTGTCGACCCGATTACTCCGGACGAGCTGGCAGGGCTGGCGATGGAGCCGGAAGTCGATAGCCGTCTGGTGAGCCATTTCAACGGCAAATGGCAGGCCAGCAATGGTCCGTTTGAGCACTTTGACGATCTGGGCGAAACCGGCTGGTCGCTGCTGGCGCAGGCGGTGAACCACTGGCATATGCCCGCCGCGGAGCTGGTGCGTCCGTTCCGCGTCCTGCCGGACTGGCGTCTGGATGACCTGATGATCTCCTTCTCCGTGCCGGGCGGCGGCGTGGGTCCGCATATCGATCAGTACGACGTGTTTATCATTCAGGGGATGGGCAGCCGCCGCTGGCGCGTGGGCGACAAGCTGCCGATGCGTCAGTTCTGCCCGCATCCGGCACTGCTGCATGTCGATCCGTTTGAGCCGATCATCGACGAAGATCTGGCCCCGGGCGATATCCTCTACATCCCGCCTGGATTCCCGCACGACGGCTTTACCCATGAGACGGCGCTCAACTACTCGGTCGGTTTCCGCGGGCCGAACGGTCGCGATCTGATCAGCAGCTTCGCCGATTATGCGCTGGAAAACGATCTGGGCGGCGAGCACTACAGCGATCCGGATCTGACCTGTCGCGAACACCCGGGCCGCGTGGAGCAGTACGAACTCGATCGCATTCGCCAGATGATTTTCGACATGATTAGCAAGCCGGATGATTTCACAAAATGGTTCGGCAGCTTTGTCTCCACGCCGCGCCACGAGCTGGATATCGCCACCGCCGAGCCGCCGTACGCGCCGGAAGAGGTGCTGGACGCGCTGCAGGGCGGCGAAACGCTGTCCCGCCTGAGCGGCCTGCGCGTGCTGAACGTCAACGGCAGCTTCTTCATCAACAGCGAACAGCTGGAGACGGTAGACGCGAAGGCGGCGGATGCCCTGTGCCGCTACACCGAACTCGGTCAGGCCGAGCTGGGCGATGCGCTGAATAACCCGGCGTTTGTTGAAGAGCTTACCGGGCTGATTAACCAGGGGTACTGGTACTTCGACGAGTAGTGCGGTCTGTTGCCCGGTGGCGCTGCGCTTACCGGGCCTACAACGGCAAGAACGTAGGCCGGGTAAGGCGAAGCCGCCACCCGGCAAAACACTACTCCTCCATCGCAATCACAATCGCTTCGCCCATCTTCTTCAATGCCTCGCGATTCTTCTCCGTCGGCGGCAGCGCCACGTTGATCCGCAGACAGTTGCGGTACTTCCCGGAGGCGGAAAATAGCGACCCGGCCGCGGCCTGGATCTTCAGACGACACAGCTGTTTGCTGACGCACACCATGTCGACCTTCTCCGGCAGTTCAATCCACAGCAGGAAGCTTCCCTGCGGGCGCGTGACGCAAATCTCTGCCGGAAAATACTGCCGCACCCAGCAGGTGTAGGTTTCCATATTCTGCTGATAAATCTGGCGCATACGGCGCACGTGGCGATGATAATGGCCGTCGCGAATAAACGCCGCCACCGCCATCTGCGTACCCGGCACGTTAAACCCGCCCGCGGCGTATTTCATGTGCATCACCCGGTCGTAATAGCGCCCCGGCACAATCCAGCCGACGCGCAGGCCCGGCGCCACGGTTTTGGTAAACGAGCTGCAGAGGATCACGCGGCCGTCGATATCCATAGAGTGAATGGTGCGCGGGCGCGGGTACTCCGCCGCCAGCTCGCCGTAAATGTCATCTTCCACGATCACGATATCGTGCCGCTGGGCGAGGGCTAACACCTGCTTTTTCCGCGCTTCCGGCATGATAAACCCGAGCGGGTTATTGCAGTTGGGTACGAGGATCACCGCCTTGATCGGCCACTGTTCCAGCGCCAGCTCTAACGCCTCGATGCTGATCCCGGTCTCGGGATCGGTAGGAATTTCAATCGCTTTGATGTCAAACCCGCGCAGCATCTGCATGGTGCCGTGAAACGACGGCGATTCTACCGCCACGATATCTCCCGGCTTGCACACCGAGAGCAGGGCAATCGACAGCGCGCCGTGGCAGCCGTTGGTGATGACAATCTCGTTCGCAGCCACGGTCGAGCCGCCGTCCAGCATCAGGCGGGCGATCTGCTCGCGCAGCTCCAGGCGCCCGTCGAGCACGTCATAGCTCAGCATCTCACCCGGATTATGCTGCGCGATGCGGCTCATCTCGCGCCACAGCGGCTTCAGGCTCGGCTGGTTAATATCCGGCGAGCCGCCGCCAAAGGAGATCATCTCTTTGTCGGCGCGGGCGTCCAGCAGCATCATCACCTCATCCCACTGGGTGACGTCCACGGGGCGCTGCACCGGGCGCGTCATGGCCGGAACCGGCGGCTGGGCTTTGCGCTGAGAGACAAAATAGCCGGAGCGCGGCTGAGGGGTGATCAACTGGAGGTTTTCGAGGATCTGATAGGCCTGCTGTATGGTGCTGATGCTCACGCCGTGCTCCTGGCTCAGCGTGCGCACCGACGGCAGACGTTCGCCGCTGCGATACAGCCCTTGTTCAATGCGTTCTGCCAGAAGGTTGGCCAGATGTTGATAGCGCGTCATGCTGTATCCTTTATTTTCACCATACAGATTGTAAAACCAGTACAGATTGCCGTAAAAATTGGCATGCAGATACTGTTTTAGCGGATCTGTATGTTAAACAAAAGGTGTTTTTGAGTCTGTATTGCACAGGTCGATTTCCAGGATGATAACCCCACTGGTACAGTGAGGAGAGCATCATGGAATTCTATGAGAACCGTTCAAAACGTCCGTTCGTTGTGTTTGTCTGGATCGGCAAAACGATCTGCAACTGGTATCGCATCAACCGCACCCGCCGCATCCTGAGCCAGATGAGCGACGAGCAGCTCAAGGATGTGGGGTTGTCGCGGTATGATGTGTGAGCATAGGATTGCCCGGTGGCGCTACGCTTACCGGGCCTACTCGATCCTGTAGGCCGGGTAAGGCGTAGCCGCCACCCGGCATATAAAAAGCGGATTATTCGGCAGATTTTACCGACGTGTTTTCAGCGATGCGGCGCAAATATTCGTTGTTCTTGAACGCAACCATAATCAGTTCGAACATCACGCGGCATCCGACCAGGCTGCATATCGTACCGATAAAGCCCGTGATGAGGTGGTCGCTGAACATGGTATACACACCGCCCGCAAAAATAAGCAGCATGGCGATCCAGTAAAATAAGACCAGCACGCGTGGTGTTAATAAATAATCAAATCCCAAAATTGATTTCATTTTCTTTTCCTTAGAAATGTAAAAAAGCCATCAGATTATATCGATTTTTTAAATCGATGCTAATTGGGCAGGTATTTGATTTCAGTGTAATATTTCAAACGTCTCCCGCTTCGGCCTCTCCAGCAACGCCACCGCCTCTTCATATGACCGCACGTTGTTATAGCCCATCACCAGCCCGTAGCGTTTGCCCGACCCGCGATACCACTCCGAAAGCGCATTCACCTGCAGCTGCTGTTCCTGCCAGCAGCGCGCCACTTCCCGGTCACCGCTTCCTCTGGTCAGAAACGCCACAATATGCATCCCGCCGTCGTTTTGCTCGGTGAAAAACAGATCGCCATACACCTCGCGCAGGGCGGCAATCATCCAGTCGCGGCGGGTCTGATACAGCGCGCGCATCTTTTTCAGGTGACGGAAAAAATGCCCTTCGTTGAGAAACGCGGTGAGGATCTTTTGCGTCAGCACCGGCTGGCCGCTGGTGGTAATGTCCGCGCAGTCGGTAAATGCCCCGACGGTGCTGGCGGGCATCACCACGTAGCCCATGCGCAGCGACGGCATGATGGTTTTACTGAACGTGCCCATAAAAATCACCCGGTCGTGCCGATCGAGGCTTTTCAGCGACGGCAGCACCTTGCGGGTGTAGTGAAACTCCCCGTCGTAATCGTCTTCAATGATCCACGCCTCGTTCTGGCTGGCCCAGTCGAGCAGCTGCTGCTTGCGCGGCAGCGAGAGGGTGACCGCCAGCGGGCTCTGGTGCGACGGAGTGACGATGGCAAAACGGGCGTCGCGATGGTGACGGAGCAGGTATTCCGTATCGATACCTGAACGGTCGACCGGCACCGTGTGCAGGCGCGGCACGATCCGCTTGAGCAGCTGCTGGCCCATAAAATAACCCGGATCTTCAAACACCACCTTGTCGCTGCGGCTGGCAAGCGTGTCGAGGATCAGCCGCAGGCTGCCGCTGTAGCCGCTGGTGATCAGCACCTGTTCGGCGCTGCAGGACAGCCCGCGTGAGATATTGAGATAGCTGGCGATGGCCTGGCGCAGCGGATACCAGCCCAGAACGGGCGGGTTGAGCATCTCTTCCTGGCGCATGGAACGCGTCGCCTGACCTGCCAGCAGCAGCCATTTTTTATACGGAAAGCTGTCGAGGGCCGGGATGCCGGGGCGCAGAAACCCCGCCCGCTCGCGCTGGCTGGTGAGCGATGCAGGTAGCGCTCCGGTGGGCTGTTCCGCAGGGGCACTCTTATCCGGCAACAGTAGATCCGGATTGACCCGCGTGCCGCGCGCGCCCTGGCTCACCAGATACCCTTCCCCCGTCAGAATGGCATACGCCGTTTCGACGGTTTTACGCGCCACCTTCAGCTCTTCCGCCAGCACGCGGATGGCGGGCACCTTATCGCCCGGCTTCAGAACGCCGCGCGTGATGTTGTCGCGATAGCGGGAATAAATCTCATGATAGCCCGGCTTCATGTCCTACCTCGTTTCACGATTTTTGTATCTTTTTACTATGTCATGAACGGCGTAGATTTGCTGCATTGCATGACATATGCCGCACAAAAAAGAGGAAAGACAATGAGCACCCGCGTTAACCACCATAAAGTTACACCTGCCCTCGCCAACGCGCTGTCCGCCCTGAGCATGGAGGTGGCAAAAACCTCCATCGACCCGGCGCTGAAGCACCTGATCGACATTCGCGTGTCGCAGCTGAACGGCTGTACCTTCTGTCTGGATATGCACTCGAAAGAGGCCAAAATCGCCGGCGAGCGCGAGCTGCGCCTGTACCATCTGGCGGCCTGGCGCGAGTCCCCGCTGTTCAGCGCCCGCGAGAAAGCCGCGCTGGCCTTCACCGAATCGCTGACCCAGATTGGCGTTCACGGGGTAAGCGACGCGCTGTACCGCAGCGTGGCGGAGCACTTCTCGGACGTCGAGATTTCAGAGCTGAACTTCGCCATCGTGGCGATCAACGCCTGGAACCGTCTGGGGATCACCTCCCGCATGGCGCCCGGCTCGCTGGACGCGGCTTACGGGCTGAATAAGGCTAACCTGGAATAACATCTGCTGCGCTTGCCGGACCAACCTGATTCCGTAGGCCGGATAAGCGCAGCGCCATCCGGCACAACGCTTCGCTCCTTACCGAAGCATTGTGCTTTTTCCTCCTGCATTCTCTCCTCATCCTCACAACGGAGAGACACCCATGATTGCAGTCATTTTCGAAGCCCAAGCGGAGCCCGCGCATCAGGCGCGCTATCTTCAGCTCGCTGCCGAACTCAAACCTTTGCTGGCGGACATCGACGGCTTTATTGATATCGAACGTTTCCAGAGCCTGACGACCGACGGCAAAATCCTGTCGCTTTCCTGGTGGCGGGATGAAGAGGCCGTCCGCCGCTGGAAGCAGAACGTCTTCCATCAGGCCGCGCAGGCCGAAGGGCGGGAGTCGATTTTCGCGTACTACCGCATTCGGGTGGCGCAGCTGGTGCGGGAGTACAGTTCCGAAACCGGAGGGCACGCGGATGTATGACGTTCATGTGATTTTTAGCGACAGGCCCGACGAGCTGGCGCGCTTTGGACAGCTGCTGGGGCGCAACGGCGTGGCGCTGGCGGCACGCGGCGTGTCTATCCTTACCCAGTACAGCGACCACGCGAATCACCTAATTCTGCTGACGGATGATGATAAGCTGGCCGCAGAGATCACCGAACCCTGGGCAACACATGTTAAAAACGAGCCTACCTCCTGAGAACGGCGCGGTGCTGGAACAGGCCATTGCCGCGGTGGCTGCCGCAATGGCCGATCCGTCGCGCGTAAAAATGCTGTGCGCGCTGATGGACGGGCGGGCGTGGACCGCCACCGAGCTGAGCGCGGCGGCAGACGTTGCGCCGTCGACCGCCAGCGGGCATCTCGCCAGGCTGGTGGAGGGAAAGCTGATTACCTGCCTGTCTCAGGGGCGGCACCGCTATTATCGTCTGGCGGGGCACGACGTGGCGGCGCTGGTCGAGCAGATGATGGGGCTCTCCTGGAGCCGCATCACCCCGCCGGAAACGACCGCGCCGAAAGCCATGCGCGAGGCCCGAACCTGTTACGACCATCTTGCCGGAGCGGTTGCGGTGCACATCTACGATTTTATGCAGGCGGAAGGCTGGCTGGAGGCTGACGGTTCAGCGCTCACGCTGTATGGCCGCGAGCAGTTCCTGAAGCTCGGCGTTTCGTTAAGCGCTCACCCGCGCCGCAAGGCCTGCTGCGCCTGCCTGGACTGGAGCGAGCGGCGCTTTCATCTTGGCGGTGAGGCGGGCGCGGCGCTGCTCATTTATCTGGAAAATAAAGGCTGGATACAGCGGGTGGCGGGGTACAGGGAGGTGGTAGTGACCGCGTCGGGGAAAGGTGCTATCACTCGCCATTTTAGCCGCTAAGCGCCGCTGTGTGAGGGATGCACGGACGGCTCCCTCTCCCTTGAGGGAGAGGGCTGGGGTGAGGGGGAGAACATCGTTTTCGCAATTCCTGCGCTTTTACCTCTCGTTTCTTGATACTTACCCTGATAACTATTATCTTGACCGCGTGTGACGAGAGGTTTCCCCCATGAGTGAAGAAGAACTGTTCAGCCGCAGGCCGATGGGCATGCGGATGGCGATGATCGTGCGCCAGTGGCGTGCCGTCATCGACGACGCCATTCTCGATACCGGGTTAACCCAGTCGAGCTGGACGGTGATGATGCAGCTTCATCAGCTCGGGGATAACGTCTCCGTGAGTGAGCTGGCGGAGGTGCAGGGCATTGAACTGCCGCCGCTGATGCGCACCCTGACACAGCTGGAAAAGCAGGGTTACCTGCTGCGCTCCGTATCGCCTTATGACAAGCGCATCCGGCTTCTGACGCTGACGCCTGAGGGAAAGGCCCTATTACAAAGGCTCACTCGGGTGATTGAGACCTATCAGGCGCGTGTATCGCAAAACATCGCGCCGGAACATATCGACATTTTCAGCGCCACCCTGAATCAATTCGCCTGCAATTTGCGGAAAATCCGCGAAGAAGATAACAAGACCGAAAAATAATGACCCCTGAACAAAAGTTTGCCCGCTGGGTAAGGGTGAGTATTGCCTCTTTCCTGCTGATGTTTGTCTACTTTATCGTCGCGGATATCTGGATCCCGCTGACGCCGGACTCCACCGTGATGCGCGTGGTGACGCCGGTTTCTCCACGCGTCTCCGGCTACGTGGCGGCGGTACATGTCCACAACAACAGCCAGGTGAAGAAAGGCGATCTGCTGTTTGAGCTCGACGACACGCCGTTTCGCAATAAAGTGGAAGCGGCGCAAATCGCGCTTGAGCAGGCACGCCTTTCCAACGAACAGCTGGACGCGCAGATCGCTGCCGCGCAGGCCAGCCTGAAAACCGCCGTGCTGACCGCGCGTAACGACAAAGTGACCTTCGATCGCTACCAGAAGCTGAGCACGCTGCAGAACGTCTCGCAGGCGGATCTGGACAAAGTTCGCACCACCTGGCAGAGCAGCGAGCAGTCCGTCAGCTCCATCCAGGCCAATATCCATAACCTGCGCATTCAGCGCGGCGAGCGGGACGAGCACCGCAACGTGACGCTGCAAAAATACCGTAACGCGCTGGATGACGCTGAGCTTAACCTCGGCTGGACGAAGGTTTACGCCCAGGCGGACGGTACGGTCAGTAACCTGCAGTTAAGCCCCGGTTTCTATGCCTCATCCGGCTCCGCCGCGCTGGCGCTGGTGAACAACCAGACCGATATCGTCGCCGATTTTCGCGAAAAAAGCCTGCGCCATACCCATCAGGGCACCGATGCCGCCGTGGTGTTTGACGCCTTCCCGGGGCACGTTTTCCGCGCCCACGTGACCAGCAGCGACGCGGGGATACTGGCGGGTCAGGAGGCCGTTAACGGCCAGCTGTCCGAGCCGGAAACCTCCAACCGCTGGGTGCGCGATGCCCAACGCATGCGTATTCACGTCGCGCTGGACGAAGAATTGCCGAAGCATCTGCCGACCGGCGCGCGCGCCACCGTGCAGCTCTACAACAGCGAGGGGCCATTTGCGCGCTTCTTCTCCGGGATGCAGATCCACCTGGTGAGCCTGCTTCACTATGTCTATTAGCACTCTGGCGCGGGTCTTTACCCCGCACGGCAACATCGTCTACACGGCAAACGACTTTCGCCAGACCCTGCGCATCGTCTTTGCCGGGATGATTGCGCTGAGCATCTCCAGCTTCTACAACACCAGCTACGGCGTATTTTTCGTGGTCTATCCGATCATGCTCCTGTCGCTGGTGCCGGTGTTTAACCGCCACGTGGCGAAGCAGTTTATCTTCAGCGCCGCGCTAAACTGCGTCGAAATGATCTTCATTATCGGCTATCTGTCGCAATGGCCGGTCATCATGACGCTGGTGGTGTTTGCCCAGTACGTGATGCGTTTTCGCTTTATGAGCAAGGGGCCGCTGTTCCTGTTTGGCTCAATGGGCGTGGTGTGCCAAAGCGTGATGCTCAACTTTATGAGCTACCCCACGACCAGCTGGCACACGCTGCTGTTTTCCAACATCGAAGCGAGCGTGATGGCGGTGTGCCTGAGCGCGCTGATGAACTATCTCCTGCCTGACGTGGAGCCCCGCAGGCCGCCGCCGCTGATTGAGAAAGACGATGCCCGCGTGCGCCACGAGTCGCTGCTCTCCGGCACCGTCGCGACGCTGATATTCGTGGTATTTCAGATTAGCGACTTAAGCGATTCGCTTTCGGCGCTGATGGCGGGGATTTTAATTCTGTTCCCAATGCACTACCGCGGTTCGGTGATGAGCTCGATCTGGCGCGTGGTCGGCGTGGTGCTGGGCTGTCTCTATATTCTGGTGGTGCAGCTGATCCTCTACGATCACAGCAGCCATATGCTGCTGATGATGCCCCTGATCGGCCTCGGGCTGGCGTTTGGCGCGCGCCTGCACGTGATGGAAAAGGTGGGCGCGGGCGTGGGGTTCTCCAGCATCACCACCATCGGCATTATGTTCGGGCAGAACATGCACCCGGATACTGACCTGGTGTTCAGCGATCTCTATCGCATCACCTCGGTCACCTTTTCGCTGGTCGCAACGCTGACGATGGTCTTCCTGGTGCACCTGATCCTCAACCGCTTCGAGGCGACGCGCTACGTCATCGCGCCACCCAAAGTAGATTAATGTCCCAGCACGGCAGGCAGCTGCGAGAGTAAAAACAGGATCAGGCCTATCGTCCCGCCGACCAGCGTGCCGTTGACGCGGATGAACTGCAGGTCTTTACCGATATTGAGCTCAATCTGGCGGGACATGTCTTTGGCGTCCCAGCTTTTGACCGTGTCGCTGATGTGTCGGGTCAGAAACGCCGCGAAATCCGGTGCGAGGCGGTGCGCGGCCTGCTCCAGATGCTCGTTCAGCGACGCCCGCAGGCTGGCGTCGTTAGACAGCGTTTCGCCAAACCACAGCCCGGCGTTGGCGATGCGCTGCTTCACCCGCGAATCCTCGCTTTGCATATCCGCTTTCAGCCACTGGCGCAGGTCGGCCCACATCTCACCCAGATAGCGGTTAAACGCCTCATCGTTTTTCAGGTAGTGCTTGATGTTGTCGGCTTTCGCCGCCATTTCCGGATCGTTTTTCAGGTTGTCGATAAGCTTCAGCGTGGCGCGGTCGAACGCCTGGCGGATCTGGTGCGTGCGGTCGTGGCTGATATCGTCCAGCAGCGTGTTCACCGCGTTCGACACCATCTCCGCGCTTTGATCGCCCAGCCACTCGGTGGGCAGCACCATCGCCTTGCGCGGGTGTTCGGTCTTCAGCCAGTGGACAATCTGATCGGCAATAAAGTCCCGCGTGCTTTCCCGCTGAATCAGGGTAATCAGACGGTTGATGATGGCGTCCAGCAGCACCTGGTGACGGTTGTTTTTGGTCATGCTTTCCAGCATCACGGCGCTGGTTTCGGTGAAATCGACCTTATCAATCGCCTTGTGCACCGCCCGTTTCAGCAGGCGCTGAATACGCCCGTCGTCGGTCAGTTCGAGAAAACCGCTCATCACCTGCATCAAGTGCAGCCCGACGCGCTGGGCGTTGTCCGGTTTGCTGAACCAGGCGCCGATCATCTGCGCAGGTTCATAGCGGCGAATCAACGCCACCAGCGATTGTGTGTCGAGAAACTTCTCCTGCACAAACTGGCCGAGATTGTCGCCGATCCGGTCTTTATTACGCGGGATAATCGCCGTATGGCGCGAGATAAAGGGAATCGGCACCCGGCGAAACAGCGCAACTACGGCAAACCAGTCTGCCAGCGCGCCGACCATCGCCGCCTCGGCAATGGCCTTCACGCCGCGCACCCAGAAGGTCTGCGGCAGGAACAGGGTGGTGATAAACGCCGCGGCGGCAACCAGCAGCAGCGACAGCGCCAGCAGCTTGGCGCGTTTGAGTTCAGCTATTTTTTCCATGGGTTAAGGATAGAGGGAAGCGGGGGGAAAGTGCAAAAACCGCCATAGCACCCATCCCCCAAACCCCGTCAGCACCACCCCTGCCGTGCGCTCAATCCAGCACAGCGAACGGCTGAGCTTCTGTTGTACCGCCGATAGCCCCATCAGCGACACCAGCGCCAGATCCCACACCAGCACCACCGACACCATCCAGACGCCGCAGGTCGCCTGCTGAAGCAGCGTGACGTCCGGCCCCAGCAGCGCCGTCATCAGCGCCAGATAGAACAGCGCGTTCTTCGGGTTTAACAGCGCCGAACCTAACCCCAGCAGGATCTGCTTGCGCAGCGAAGGGAAGCGCTGGTGGGTTTCATTCAGCGCCAGCGCCTGCTGGCGGCTGCGAATCAGATGCGAGCCGATCCACAGCAGGTACAGCGCTCCGCAAAGCTCGATCAGCGTAAACAGCCACGTAAACTGGCGCAGCGCGCTCCAGCCGATAATCACCAGAAGAATATAAAGCGCGTTGCCCGCGGCAATGCCGATGCACAACCCGGCGCTGCCGCGTAGCCGATAGCGCGCGGCGTAGCCCACCAGCAGGAAGAAATCCGGGCCCGGGCTTAGCAGGGCGACAAAGTGCGCCAGCGCCAGGGCGAGAAAAGCGGAAGGGAAGAACAGTTCCATAGCGACCTCGGTTAATAATCCGAAGCCAGCGTACGGGGCTGCAAAACCTATTTATTGTCTGATATTGATCGGCCCGTGGCGTACTGGCGCGGCGTGGCGGCGGTATAGCTGACGAAGGTCTTATGAAAATGGCTCTGGTCGGCAAAGCCGCTCTGGTAGCCGACGTCGGCAATATCATCCCCGGCGCGCAGCCGCGCTTTAGCGTACTCCACGCGGGAGATGTTGAGAAAGCTGCCCGGCGTCAGGCCTGTGTCCTGCCTGAAGGTGCGAATCAGCGTCTCCTTGCGCAGCGAGAAGCGTTGGGCAAGCTCGTCGAGGGAAGGCGGGCTGGTGAGATCGGAAAGAAATGCTTGCTGAATCTGCTGGCTGGTTGCGCGAAGCGCGTCTGCGCTATCCGCGCCGTGGGGGAGGGCAGAAAGCAGCGTCTCCAGTGATGCCGGAGACAGGGTCTCGGCAACGTCCAGGTAATGGGCAAACAGGGTTGGGCTACGAATCACCTGTAGCGCCAGCGGAAGCCCGGTGTCGATATAGAGCATATGGTAGCTGCGCGGTTGCCCGGCGACGGGGTTACAGCTGTGCGGCGCACGGGCCGGGATCACGATGAGGTCCCCGGGGTTAAGGATGTACTCTCTGTCAAAACACACGCAGCAGGTCTGGCCCTCCACAATCGCGCCGATGGAGAGCTGAGGGTGACTATGACGTTTGTACGCCTGCGTACTCTGCCAGGTGCTGCGTAGCTCAAGGCCTGAGGCGCGGTGAAAAGTCTGGCGGACGTGTCGGGTATAGGTCATGGGCGCTCCTTCTGAAGGTTTTTTATACCATGTCAGCGAACCGTCTGGCAGCGCTTCATTAAGAACCTTCCGGATATACCCAACTTTACGTCCATAGCCAGTCATGTTGACTACCCTTAATACCCTAAGCGGTAAAACAAGGAGATTCGACATGGCTTATCAGACAGTAAATCCTGCCACTAACCAGCTCATCAAAGAATACCCCTCGCATACCGACGCGGATATCGAAGCGGCGCTCAGGGCGGCCGATGCGCTTTATCATTCGGAGTGGGCGAAAGGCGACATCAGCCAGCGCCTGCCGGTGCTGCATAAGCTCGCCGACCTGATCGACGAGCGCGTGGAGGATCTGGCGAAAATCGCCAGCCAGGAAATGGGTAAGCTCATCGAACAGAGCCGCGGCGAGGTGAAGCTGTGCGCGCAGATCGCCCGCTACTACGCCGACAACGCGAAGCAGTTCCTGGCGCCGGTGAAATATGATTCAGAACTCGGTGAAGCCTGGGTGGAGCATCACCCCATCGGCGTGCTGATGGCCGTTGAGCCGTGGAACTTCCCGTATTACCAGCTGATGCGCGTTCTGGCGCCGAACCTGGCGGCGGGGAACCCCGTCATCGCTAAGCATGCCAGCATCGTGCCGCACTGCGCTGAGACCTTTGCGCATCTGGTGCGCGAGGCGGGCGCGCCGGAAGGGGCGTGGACTAACCTGTTTATCTCGTCCGAGCAGGTGGCAAAAATTATCGCTGACGATCGCGTGCAGGGCGCTGCGCTAACTGGCTCCGAAAAAGCGGGCAGCGTGGTGGCCGCGCAGGCGGCGAAGCACATCAAGAAATCCACGCTGGAGCTGGGCGGTAACGACGTGTTCGTGGTGCTGGATGATGCAGATCTTGAGAAGGCCGTGAAAATTGGCGTGAATGCGCGACTCAATAACGCCGGGCAGGTCTGCACCGCGGCGAAGCGCTTTATCCTGCATGAAAAGATTGCGGATGCCTTCCTGAGCAAATTCACCGAGGCGTTTAAGCAGGTGAAGATTGGCGATCCGCTGGACGAAAGCACCACGCTGGGGCCGCTGTCGTCTAAAGATGCGCTCGAAACGCTGACCAAACAGGTTAACGAGGCGGTGAAAAACGGTGCGACGCTGCACTATGGCGGCAAACCGGCGCAGCGCGACGGGAGTTTCTTCGAACCGACGATCCTGACGAATATCTCCCGCGATAACCCGGCGTACTTCGAGGAGTTCTTCGGCCCGGTAGCGCAGATGTACGTGGTGAAAAACGACGACGAGGCGGTCGCGCTGGCGAACGACTCCTACTACGGCCTTGGCGGGGCGGTATTCAGCCAGGACATCGAGCGCGCGAAGAAAATGGCGTCGCGGATTGAGACCGGGATGGTGTACATCAACTGGCTCACCGATACCGCGCCAGAGCTGCCGTTCGGCGGCGTGAAGCGCTCCGGCTACGGGCGCGAGCTGTCGGATCTGGGGATCAAAGAGTTTGTGAACCAGAAGCTGGTGGTGGTGCGTAAGTAAGAGATAATAAAAAACCTGCCATCCGGCAGGTTTTTTTAAAGGGATTATTGCACTTCGATCTTGTCCCAGCCGCTTTTGAACATGCAGCTGTCGACTAGCGTATCCCGGCGATATTCGTTCGCGTCTTCAACCGTGTAGCTCGTGGAAATATCCTTTTTCTTGTTCTTTTTGTCCGTTTTTTCCGAGCTGGATCCCGTCACGACGTTATCCGGGGGCAGATCGATCAGCGCCTGCGCTTCGCATTCCGTGAGCTTTTTATTCATTTCCGCATCGCTGACGCCCGGTTTCACCCATTTGTACTGGACGCAGCCGGTGAGCATCAGCGTGAGGCTCAGAACGCAAAGCGCGGTCATGCGGTGTTTCATCAGAAGGTGACTCCACCGCCTACATATGCGCCGTCAATCAGCGTGTGGCCAGGACGGCCGTCTTTGCCGTCCACGCTCACGTGGCGGTAGCCTACTTTCAGGGTCACTGGCGTAATTGGCGTCCAGCTTACGCCGCCGTTGGCTTCGACGTAGTTTTTCACGCTGTTGTTCAGCCCTTCTGGCGCCACATAGCCTTCACCGTACACGTGGATGCTGTCGGTCAGGGCAACGTTTACGCCGCCGCCAATCGGGAACGCCACGCCGTTATCGCCTTTTTTCGGGCCGAGGTAGATGGCTTTTGCACCCGCATTCAGCATCACCGGGCCAAGACCCAGGTTGTAGCCTGCGCCCACGCCCCCGGTCTGGGTACCGTCATCGGTGTTTTTGAGCCAGTTGCTTTCGAGATAAACACCGGATGAGGATTTCCCCATTTCCAGATTGAGGTTGGTAAAGTTTTTACCCTGCTCAACGGTGCCGCCCATCGCCAGTGCGGAACCCGATACGGCAGCCAGAGCAGAAAGAAGAAGGATATTCAGTTTTTTCATGTTTTATGCCTCGTCATTAAATTCATCTGGGCGCACCTTAACAAGCGATGTTAATGACTGCAAATGTGATATAAATCGCGGCTTTATACTGATATTGTTAACTTTTTTATTGAAGTTGTTGCAATGATGTTTGATTGTCAGGGTGTCAACAGGGGATGTTTTTAGCGTTTAGGAACCGTTTAGTTTTTTGACTAAACATAAACTGAACGAGGCGGGGATAGTGATTTGAGATGAATTAATTGGGTTTCTAATAATTTCCAAAAATGTTTCACCTGTCACATAAAACAACAAAGCCTTACATTTCGAGCGATGAATATACGTTCAATCGCGCAGGTCGGTTTCCTTTTCATGTCATTTTTCTGACACGTTTATTCTTTACGTTGTTGGCTTCACTAACTGGATGCTAACAATATGAAAAGAAAAATTATTCCTGTGCTAATCGGCTGTGCGCTCTCTTTCTCTGGCCTGGCGGCGCAGCCTACTGCTGAGCGCTATGTCGTCAGCTTCCCTGAAGGCTCCCATGTGAGCTACAGCGGCGCGTTTGCCAGTGCCTTTCCGAACGGACTCCCCGTGGGAATCGGTTCTGGCCTGCTGTTTACGGGCAAGCAGGGCGACGCCCTGACCTTTGCGACCGTGACCGATCGCGGTCCAAACGCCGATGCGCCAAAAATGGGTAAAAACGAAGCCAAAATATTTGTCACGCCAGATTTCGCGCCGCTGCTGATGACCATCCGCGTTCAGAACGGCAAAGCGGAGGCTGTCGATGCCCGCCCGCTGCATGATGACAAAGGCGAGATTAACGGTCTGCCGCTGCAAAGCGGCGTGATTGGTTCCACCAATGAAGTGGCGTTCAGCGACACCCTCAAGATCCTGAAGGGTGACAACCGCGGGCTGGACACGGAAGGCATCACGCCGGACGGGAAAGGCGGCTACTGGCTGTGCGACGAATATGGCCCGTTCCTGATTAACGTCGACGGCAAAGGGAAGATCCTGGCGATCCACGGGCCGCAGGCCGCGGAAGGGGAGAAAACCATCGCGGGCGGCCTGCCAAACATTATCAAATGGCGCCAGGCGAACCGTGGCTTTGAAGGCCTGACCCGTATGCCGGACGGACGTATTATCGCCGCCGTGCAAAGCACGCTGGATATCGACGGCAAGAGCAAAAAGCAGGCGCTGTTTACGCGTCTGGTGAGCTTCGACCCGGCAACCGGGAAAACGGCGATGTACGGTTACCCTATCGACAGCGCGGCCTATGGCAAAAACAGCGACGCCAAAATCGGCGACATCGTGGCGCTCGATGACCAGCACATCCTGCTGATTGAGCAGGGAAGCGATAAAAACGACGGCATGCGTAACCTGATTTACAAGGTGGATCTCAGCAAGGCGAGCGACCTTTCCGCCTTTGACAAGCCGGGTGAGTACCCGGAGTTTGATGATGAGAAAACCCTGGCGCAGCGCGGCATAACGCTTGCGGCTAAAACGCAGGTCGTGGATCTGCGCGCGCTGGGCTGGCAGCAGGAGAAGGCCGAAGGGCTGGCGCTGATCGACAGCAAAACGCTTGCGGTGGCGAACGATAACGACTTTGGCGTGAAGGTGGCGATGCAAAACCCGGTCGAGGGCAAGAAGCTTAAGGATTATCGGGTTAACGCGGAAGGCAAGCTGACGCTGGATGATAAACCGGTTGAAACCACGCTCAGCGTGAAGCCGCTGAAGAAGCCGGAGTCGGACAGCGAGCTGTGGATTGTGACGCTGCCGGAAGCGGTGAAATAGGTTTACCCTTCTTGCTAAAGGCTGGGGGGATCCCCACAAGATAATGCCTGCACAGACGGCTCCCTCTCCCTTGAGGGAGAGGGCTGGGGTGAGGGGGAACATACGGCTGTGGGGGTTATTCCGTTCACTTAATGTTCCTTGCTACTCTGTAACGGCATGACCTGTGAACGTGCCAGGGTGGCTCAATCGCCACCACCCTGGCGACCCGGGCTCCCGGCGGTAAATCGCCGCTTCGCGGTACCCTCAGCTTATTCCTTCAGGCTATCGGGTCGGGCATGAGCCTGCATCCCTGCAGGCCACGCCCTCTCGGCGCATCCCTGCGCCTCGCCCCGGCCTTACGGAAACGCCTCGGCGATTTACAGCCGGACCAGGGCATCGCTGTAATCTATTAATTTTTCTGAAGCAACATTCATCGCTTCCGGTTAAAAAATTTCCGAGGATCCCTCAGCCCCACAGGAGAGAGGGGATGCATGGCGGTTATTTTTTCAGACCCGCAAACGCCGCCCGAATTTCTTCTTCCGGCAGCTGTATGCCTATAAACACCATCACGCTGCGCGGCGCTTCATCGCCCCACGGTCTGTCCCAGTCTGCGCTGTACAGGCGCTGCACGCCCTGGAACAGCAGGCGGTTCGGCTCGCCCTCAATCCACAGCATCCCTTTGTAGCGCAGCAGCTTGTCGGCAAACGACAGCAGCAGGTTTTCCATCACGCGCGAGACCTCGCTGATGTCCACCGGGTAGTCCAGCTCGACCACTATCGACGCCACGTCGTTTTGCTTATCTCCCATAAAGTGGAAGCGCGGTTTTGCGGTGACGTTCTCTTCCAGCATAAAGCCGTTGGTGTTGAACAGCTGAGACAGATCGATGTCGCCATGCGTCACCGTGTAAATCGGCGCGCGGGAGTTAATGCGGGTCAGGCGCTCGCGCAGCTTAACGCTTTCGCCCGCCACGTCGGTTTTGGTCAGCAGGATGCGGTCAGCGTAGCCCACCTGAGACTGGGCGATGGTGAACTGGTTCATCTGCTCGTCGGCGTGAACCGCATCGACCAGGGCAATCACGCCGTCCAGCAGGTAGCGCTGGCAGAGGATTTCGTGAGAGAAAAAGGTCTGAATAATCGGGCCGGGGTCGGCCATGCCGGTGCACTCGATCACCAGGCGGTCAAAGTCGATCTCGCCGCGATCGCGGCTGTCGAGCAGGTCCAGCAGGGCGTCTTCCAGCTCGTTAGAGCGGGTGCAGCAGATGCAGCCGTTGGTGAGAGTTTTGATCTGGGTGGCGCGATCGCCAATCAGCTGATCGTCTACCGAGACCTCACCGAATTCGTTTTCGATGACGGCGATTTTGAAGCCGTGCTGTTCATTCAGGATGTGGCGCAGCAGGGTGGTTTTACCGGCGCCGAGAAAACCGGTCAGCAGGGTAACGGCAATCGGGGTCATGGTCTCTCCTTTAGCAGCAGCGGACGCCGCCTTCTCCACTTCCGCCGTAGCGCGCTTCCTGACGCTCGCGGAAGAATTCGGTGTAGGTCATGTACGGCTTATCCGGATGGTTGGTCTTCATATGCTCAACGTAGTTGTCATAGTCCGGAATGCCAATCAGCATTTTCGCCGCCTGACCGAGGTATTTTTTTGCTTCGCCTAAGTTACCAAACATTGTGGGTTCCAGACAGAAAAAGCCCGGCGATGTGGGTCCGCTGGGCTTATGTTCCCCTCACCCCAGCCCTCTCCCAAAGGGAGAGGGGGAGGATTGCGGATTAATGGTGTGAAGAGGTATTCACGCCGCCTTCCGGCACCGGCACGTACGGGGTTTCTTTATCCGTACGGCCGTCGGCGTTGCGCACGTTAAGCCAGGTTTTGATGCCGTAGAAGATGATGCTGTACACCACCACCAGGAACAGAATGCTCAGACCCGCGTTGGTGTAGTTGTTCACCACGATATGGTTCATGTTGGCAATCTGCTGCGCGGTCAGATCCGCGCCGCCTGCGGCAATCTTCTCTTTGTACTGGTTAGCCATGAAGAAGAAGCCTTCCAGCTGCGGGTTGGCGCTGAACAGCTTCAGGCCAAGCGCCCAGGTGGTGCAGAGCAGCAGCCACAGCGCAGGAACAACCGTTACCCAGATGTATTTGGTGCGTTTCATCTTCACGAGGACCACGGTACCGAGCACCAGAGCAACGGCTGCGAGCATCTGGTTAGAGATACCGAACAGCGGCCACAGGCTCTTCACGCCGCCGAGCGGGTCGACAACGCCCTGATACAGGAGGTAGCCCCACAGGCCGACGCAGCCGGCAGTACCCAGAATGCCCGCCACCAGAGAATCGGTTTTCTTCAGGAACGGCACGAAGTTACCGAGCAGGTCCTGCAGCATGAAGCGGCCCGCACGGGTACCAGCGTCCAGCGCGGTCAGGATGAACAGCGCTTCGAACAGAATACCGAAGTGGTACCAGAAGCCCATGTCCGCCCACGGCAGCACTTTGTGGAACACGTGTGCGATACCGACGGCAAGCGTAGGTGCACCACCTGCGCGGTTCAGCACGGACGGTTCGCCGATGTCCTTCGCCGTCTGCATGATCTGCTCAGGCGAAATCACGAAGCCCCAGGAGCTGACGGTCGCCGCCGCGTGTGCGCTCGCGTCCTTCAGCTGCGCCATAATCAGCGCCGCGTTATCGCCGCCCATTTCGTGCAGGTTTGGCATGGTAATGCCGAGGCCCGCAGGCGGGGTGTTCATCGCGAAGTACAGACCCGGTTCGATGATGGACGCTGCAACCAGCGCCATGATCGCCACGAAGGACTCCATCAGCATCGCGCCGTAGCCGATCAGACGCGCGTCTTTCTCGTTCGCCAGCAGCTTAGGCGTGGTGCCGGACGCAATCAGGGCGTGGAAGCCGGAGACCGCACCGCAGGCGATGGTGATGAACAGGAACGGGAACAGGGCGCCTTTCCACAGCGGGCCGGTGCCGTCGATGTACTGGGTTACCGCAGGCATTTTCAGATCCGGGTTAATCACCAGGATGCCGATCGCCAGACCGACGATAACGCCGATTTTCAGGAAGGTCGCCAGGTAGTCACGCGGGGCCAGAATCAGCCAGACCGGCAGCAGCGCGGAGATAAACGCATAGCCAATCAGCGCGAAGGTAATGGTGGTGTCTTTGAAGGTCAGCGCCGGGCCCCAGTACGGGTCGTGCGCAATCACGCCGCCGAAGTAGATGGAGGCCACCAGCAGCACGATACCAATCACCGACACTTCACCCACGCGTCCCGGACGCAGGAATCGCATGTAGATCCCCATGAACAGCGCAATCGGTACGGTTGAGCAGACGGTGAAGACGCCCCACGGGCTTTCGGCCAGCGCTTTCACCACGATCAGGGCCAGCACCGCGAGGATGATGATCATAATCAGGAAGCAGCCGAACAGGGCGATGGTCCCCGGCACGCGGCCCATCTCTTCTTTGACCATCTCACCCAGAGAGGCGCCGTTACGGCGAGAAGAGATAAACAGCACCATAAAGTCCTGCACCGCACCCGCCAGCACCACGCCGGCGAGCAGCCACAGGGTACCCGGCAGGTAGCCCATCTGCGCGGCCAGCACCGGGCCCACCAGCGGGCCTGCACCGGCGATAGCGGCAAAGTGGTGACCAAACAGCACGTAGCGGTTGGTTGGCACGTAGTTCAGGCCGTCATTGTTAATGACCGCCGGGGTGGCGCGCGTCGGGTCGAGCTTCATGACCTTCTGCGCGATGTACAAGCTGTAGTAGCGATAAGCAACAAGATAGACGGAAACCGACGCGACCACGATCCACAGGGCGCTTACGTGTTCGCCCCGGCGTAATGCGACAACCGCCAGACAGAAAGCGCCGAGGATCCCGAGTAAGGCCCAGGGCACGTGCTTCAGTAGTTTTTTAGTATCCATAGTAAGACCTGGTTTTTTATGTAAAGAAAAAAGGGTCAGGGTTCGTTGTGAGGAGGTATTGATTAATGCTGGAGCGATCGTGCCAGATCCTCGCGCATGTAAAGGACGGTAAATGAATGAGTGGTTGAAAGTGCCGGGTGAGCGGTCAAAGGGGGCGACGAGCGGTTCCGGCTCGCCGCCAGGGGTCGAAATTATGTGATTGAGATCACTTGATTATTCGGGTTACGCTCCACCGCCAGATAGTTCTCCAGCGTTCTAATCAGTTTTTCCTTCAGCCAGCTCGGCTCCAGAATCTGAATATGTGGCAGCCAGTAGAACAGCAGCGGCAGGATCTGGTTCTCGTGCGCCGCCTGGCAGCGCAGCGTGACGCCGCCCTGTTGCTCCTCCAGCAGCTCCTGTTCCGGCAGAAGATCGCGGCGCAGGAAGTAATGTGAAATATTATCTTTGATAAATATTTTCACCGCGAAAGTATTTTCAGATACCCAGGGATCGAGGCTTTTCTCCAGCAGCTCAAGAACATTTTCTTCCGGGGTGAAGGTCGTCTTCTGAATATCAAACCAGCTAATCTGGCTCAATGAGAAGGATTTCAGGCGGCTATTTTCGGTGGCTTGTAAATACCATATATTTTTTTTGTTAATGAGTTTATAGGGATTAATCAGACGGGTTTTCCCCTTATAAACAATCTGACAAACATTATGGTTTTTAATCGATCTCTCGATTTTCGTTAAATGACGGCGAATATCGCGCTGTACCGTGTGTTCGGCTTCATTCGCAAGAATAAGAATATGGTTTTCGTCAACGCGCGTTTCAAGATTCTGCCAGAATTCCGTATTTCTTTCAGGGAAAAAGCTGTCGGCATTCAGGAAGTTAGCAAGGGTGTGGTGTAAGCCTTGTCCGCCGGGCGATTGTGCAGAATGAATCAGTCGATATAGCCCGTTACCGGTATGTTCAACAATGGGAGAGAGGGCATTTAAATCCCGGTAGACGGTGCGCTCGGTAATTTTAAATTTCTCCATTAGCGCACTGCGGTTTACCACACCGTTTAAATGTAGCTCAACCAGAATATCGACCAGACGTTCAGCCGAGCGGCTCCGCGTCGTTTTAGCCATAAGGTCATCCTGTATATTTAGGTATGCGCTGAATGATGCGGATGCACTGACAGGTGGTGTCAGTATTCAGTCACATAAAATTTCTCTTATGGGTATATAACGGCGTGATTTAGCGGAAACCTTAGGAGTTTTTGTAGAAAGCGGCGCTGGCCGGAAAAAAAGGCCAGCGCGAGGGGGGATCACACGGCGGCTTCCGCCTCCAGCATGACCGGGTGGAAACGGCGCTTGAAGTAGATCAGGCCGTGTCCCGCGTCGCTCAGAATGATATTTTTAATTTCAACAAGGTAGACAAGATGCGTGCCGATGGTTTGCACCTGGCTAATCTCGCCCTCAAGGCTGGCGAGCGCGCCCTTGAGCACCGGCTGCGCCAGCGGCCCTTTCTGCCAGCAGGAGAGGGTAAAGCGTTCCTCCATCGTCATACCGGTCATCCCGGCGAAATGGCGAGCCATGATCTCCTGCTCGTGGTTCAGTACGTTAACGCACAGCCTGCCGTTGCCCTGAAATACCGGGTTCATGGCGCTGTTGGCGTTGATGCACACCATAACCGACGGCGGGGTGTCCGTGACCGAACAGACGGCGGTGGCGGTAATGCCGCAGCGGCCCGCCTCGCCCTCGGTGGTGACCACATTGACCGCCGCCGACAGGCTGCTCATTGCGTCGCGAAAACGCAGGCGTTGTTCATCTGAATGCATTGCAACCTCCCGCTGCGCTATTTCAGCAGCTTGTCGAGCATGTTGATATCGGTGTTGTTGTGCAGGTGCGGCACCGTCCAGCCGTGCTGGTCGTATTCGGACATGCAGCGGTCGACCATCGCCATCATCTTGTCCATATTGCCGGAGCTCTGCGCCTGGCGCAGACACTGCAGGCGGATCTCATCCTGGCTCCCGGAGTAATTGATTTCGTACAGCTCGTGACGGCCGCCAAACTCGCTGCCGATGGCGTCCCACATCAGCTTCAAAATCTTGATACGTTCGACGTGGTCCATGCCGTTGGAGCCGCGCACGTATTTCGCCAGATACTGGTCGATCTGCGGGTTGTTCAGATCCCGGGCGCTGGACGGCAGGTAGATCAGACCGGACGTAACGTTACGCTCGATGATGTTCTTGATCTTGGCGTAGGCCATCGGCGCCATCACGCGGTAGGTTTGCAGCGCGGCGTGATCCGGCAGATACGCGCCGTTGACCCACGGGGTGGCTTCGGAGCACATGGAGTCGCTCAGCGCCCAGAACATGTTGCGCCAGGCCACCACTTCGCCGAGATCCGCCTGCACGCCGCGGAACTCCAGGGTACCGGTGCACTCGAGCGATTTCTTCAGCAGGGCGGTAATGAAGTCGAGCTTCACCGCCAGGCGAACGCAGGCCTGCAGCGGGTACATCCGCGCAAAGCCGCCTTCCATCGTCCAGCGACGGCAGCGGTCGAAATCGCGGTAGATCAGCACGTTTTCCCACGGGATCAGCACGTGATCCATCACCAGGATCGCGTCGTTCTCGTCGAAGCGGCTGGAGAGCGGGTAGTCGTACGGGGATCCGGTTGCGCCTGCCACCATCTCGTAAGAGGCGCGGGAGATCAGCTTCACGCCTTCGGCATCCATCGGCGCGACGAACATCAGCGCGAAGTCCGGGTTTTCGCCCATCACCTGCGCGGAGCCGAAGCCGATCATGTTGTAGTGGGTCAGCGCCGAGTTGGTTGCCACCACCTTCGCACCGCTGACGATGATCCCGGCGTCGGTCTCTTTCTCCAGCTTGATGTAGACGTCTTTCACCTCGTCCGCCGGCTTGTGGCGGTCGATCGGCGGGTTAACGATGGCGTGGTTGAAGTACAGGCCGGTTTCCTGAATGCGCGTGTACCAGCTGCGGGCGTTCTGTTCGAACTGGCCGTAGAAGGCCGGGTTGGCGCCGAGCGCGCAGCCGAACGCGGCCTTGTAGTCCGGCGTGCGGCCCATCCAGCCGTAGCTCAGGCGCGACCACTCGGCGATAGCGTCGCGCTGCTGGCGCAGGTCGTCGGCGCTTTTCGCCACGCGGAAGAACTTGTGGGTATAGCCGCCGCTGCCGGTGTCGGTGCCCCAGCAGAGGGTGTCCTGCATGTCCGGCTTGTGCAGCGCGTCGTACATCTGCGCGATAGAGGCCGCCGCGTTGCGAAACGCCGGATGGGTGGTGACGTCTTTGACGCGCTCGCCGTAGATGTAAATTTCACGGCCATCCTGCAGGCTTCTTAAATACTCTTCGCCGGTTAACGGACGTTTGGCATCAGCGCGGAAATCTTCAGGCTTCATAGGGACCTCGTATCGGAATAGTGTTGTTAAATTTATGTTTTGTTTTTGTTGTTTAATTGAAGCCTGAGAGGGGCGTAACGTGAAGGGACGATTGGGACAACGGCGGGTACTTTTCGGGCGGGATGTGGTTTTGTGATCTGTGCGGCTTTTCGGCGGGTGGCGCTGCGCTTACCCGCCCTACGGACCGTAGCCCCGGTAAGCGTAGCGCCACCGGGGAATTACGACACCGGTACTTTCTGCGCCCGATACGCGCTCGGCGAGCATCCCACTAAGCGGTTAAAAAAGCGGGCAAAATAGGCCGGATCCTTAAACCCCAGCTGCCAGGCAATCTCGCTGACCGCGCTGTCGGAAAAGAGCAGCAGCCGCCTGGCTTCGCGCAGCTGGCGGTCGAAGATCAGCCGCTTCGGCGGGCGGTTGGCGAAGCGGCGGCAGATGTCGGTCAGGCGGGATTCGGTCAGGTGCAGCTCGCTGGCGTATTCCGGGACCGTCCAGTGCTGGTGGTAGTGGACATCTATCAGCTGGGTAAAGCGCTGGAACAGCTTCAGCTCGCCGCGCATGCCGCCCGAAGCGTGGTCGTCGAGCTTCGCGTTGCGCAGCAGCAGGGTAAACACCGCCTGCGCCAGCAGGACCAGCGTGTGTTCGCGCCCCGGCAGCTGTTCCGTCGATTCCCGGGCAATGAGCTGCCAGTAGTGCTTCAGCGCCGCCAGCTCGTCCGGCCTGTCGGCCAGCGAGAGGCAGATCCCCGGCAGGCCAAACGCTTCCCGCGTGCCGGGGTAGAGCACCTCCAGCAGCGGCCAGATCAGATCCTCACGCACCGTCAGCACGTGCCCGTCGCTGTCGGATTCGGTGATAAACGCGTGCGGCACCGACGGCGGCGTCAGGACGAACAGCGGGGCCTGTACCGAGTAGCGGTGATCGTCGAGCTGGAGCTCAATCTGCCCGGTATCGAGAAAGTGCATCTGAAAATACTGGTCGTGACGATGCGCCTGCATGTCGCGGCCAAAAAAGGCCGCCATGCGCGCGAACGACTGGTAGTGCACATCGTCGGTGCCCAGACTTTCGTCGTACTCCTTGCTGATGTCGATGTTGGTAATGGGGCTCTGGCACATGGCGGCTCCCTAGTGGATCTTCTGCGCCGCGACGCCCGGCTCGCGCTCAAGGCTTTCGCGCTGCGTCATCGGGATGCGCGTCAACACCAGCGCGCCGACCACCAGCAGCCCGGCCACGAACCACAGCCCGGAGCTGAAGCTGCCGGTTGCATCACGCAGAATGCCGATCAGCAACGGGCTAACGGCGGATCCGACGTTGCCGATGGCGTTGATCACCGCCAGCGCCACCGCCCGGGACTGCAGGCTAATAACCCGATCCGGCGTGGTCCAGAATATCGCCATGGCGGTAAAGGATCCGGTTGAGGCCATAATGATGCCAAGCAGCTGGATCAGGCTGTGATCGGTGGCCGAGGCCAGCATCCATCCCGCCGCGGCGAACAGGTACGGCAGGATGGTGTGCTTTTTTCGCTCTTTTAGCCTGTCGGAGCGTCGGCTCCACCAGATCATCCCGAGGATGGTACAAAACTGCGGGATCGCCGCCAGCAGGCCGATGACGATGTTGCTGCTCCCCGTGTTGAAGCTTTGCAGGATCTGCGGCGTCCAGATGTTGATGGCGCTGAGCGTGTTGGTCAGGCAGAAGTAGGCCAGCGTGTAGAGCAGCACCGCCGGGGTCAGCACCTCGCGAAGCGTTGATTTCGGCGTGACGGGCCGGGCAATGGCGACCTCCTGCTCGCGGGCGATCATCGTTTTCAGCGCCTGCTTTTCGTCGTCGTCCAGCCAGGTGGCCTGATCCGGCGTGTCGTTGAGGTAGAACCAGGTCACTACGCCGAGCACCACCGACGGCAGCCCCTCCAGCAGGAACAGCCACTGCCAGCCCTTCAGGTTCCACAGCCCGTCCATCGCCAGAATGTAGCCGGAGAGGATCGAGCCGAGCATCATGGTCACCGGCATGGCGATCATAAACAGCGCGTTGGCGCGGGCGCGGTGATACGCCGGGAACCACCATGTCAGGTAGACCAGGATCCCAGGCAGGAAGCCCGCTTCGGCAATACCCACCAGCATGCGCAGGACGTAGAGCGTTTCAGGGCTGGTGGCGAACATGGTGCAGGTGGAGGCGATGCCCCACACCACCATGATCCCGGCGATCCAGCGCCGCGCGCCGATCTTCGCCAGCATGATGTTGCTCGGGATCCCGCACAGCACGTAGGTGACGTAAAACAGCGTCGCGGCCAGGCCAAACATGGTTGACGTGAGTCCCAGATCTTTGCCCATCGTCAGCCCGGCAAAGCCGATGTTGATGCGATCGAGAAACGAAAAGACAAACAGGATAAAGAGAAAGACGATCAGGCGTCGGAACAGCTTGTTAATGACGCGATGTTCAACAGCTTTATTATCATGGGTTTGCAGGGTAGAGGTCGTCATGGTGCGCTCCAGATCTTACGTTTAGTAGACGGATTTATTGTTATTAACTGACGTAACCGGTTGTTCGATAAAGCGTGCCGCCAGCGCCTCCGCGCCGCGGGCGAGCAGGGTGGTGTCGACGCCGACGGCGACAAACAGCGCGCCGAGTTCGAGGTAGCGTTTCGCCAGCTGCTCGTTCGCCATCAGGATGCCGGGCGCTTTACCGGCGCTAAGGATCTGCGCGATCGCCTGCTCGATGGCGGCCTGCACTTCCGGGTGCTGCGGATTGCCGGCAAAGCCCATGTCGGCGCTCAGATCCGCCGGGCCGATAAACACGCCGTCGACGCCTTCCACGTCCAGGATCTGCGGCAGGTTTTTCAGCGCCTCGCGGGTTTCAATCTGCACCAGCACGCACATGGCGTCGTTGGCCTGCTGCAGGTAATCCGGGATGCGGTTCCAGCGCGAGGCGCGAGCCAGGGCGCTGCCGACGCCGCGAATGCCCGCAGGCGGGTAGCGCGTCGAACGCACCGCCAGCCGCGCTTCGTCGGCGTTTTGCACCATCGGCACCAGCAGGGTTTGCGCGCCCACGTCCAGCAGCTGTTTTATCTGCACCGGGTCGTTCCACGACGGGCGCACCACCGGCTGGCTGGGATAGGGCGCGATGGCCTGTAATTGGGTTAACACGGTTTGCACGCTGTTCGGCGCGTGCTCGCCGTCGATCAGCAGCCAGTCGAAGCCTGCCCCCGCCAGCAGCTCGGCGCTGTAGCTGCTGGTCAGCCCCAGCCATAAACCGATTTGCGGGCGGCCCGCCTTCAGCGCCGCTTTGAATGCGTTTTGCATGGTTGTCTCCTTACACAAAGCGGCAGCTGATGGAGCCCATGCTGCCGTAGTCGACGTGGAAGGTGTCGCCTCTGCTGGCGGGCACCGGGCGGGTAAAGGAGCCGCCGAGGATGATTTGCCCCGGCTCAAGCTGTACGTCGTACGGTGCCAGCTTGTTCGCCAGCCACGCCACGCCGTTCGCCGGGTGGTTAAGCACGCCTGCGGCAACGCCGGTCTCTTCGATCACGCCGTTGCGGTAGAGCAGGGCGGAGATCCAGCGCAGATCCAGCTCGTCGGGCTTAATCGGGCGGCCGCCGAGGATCACCCCCGCGTTAGCGGCATTATCGGAGATGGTGTCGAACACCTTGCGCGGGCGCTGGGTTTCCGGGTCAACGTTGTGGCAGCGGGCGTCGATCAGCTCCAGCGCGGGGATGACGTAGTCCGTAGCGTTGTAGACGTCGAAAATCGTGCAGTTCGGGCCTCGCAGCGGTTTCGCCAGCACGAAGGCCAGCTCCACTTCGATGCGCGGGACGATAAAGCGATCCACGGGAATGTCGCTGCCGTCGTGGAAGAACATGTCGTCCAGCAGCGCGCCGTAGTCCGGCTCGCTGATCTGGGAGCTGGCCTGCATCGCCTTAGAAGTGAGGCCGATCTTGTGGCCCTTCAGCACGCGGCCTTCGGCGATCTTCAGGCTGACCCATTCGCGCTGGACGGCGTAGGCGTCTTCAATAGTGATCTCCGGGTAGTCCAGCGAGATCGCGCGGATCTGCTCCCGGGATTGTTCCGCCTGATGTAGGCGATGGGCGATCAGGGTATGGGTATGTTTGTCGAGCATGGCGATATCCTGTTGTTGCCGGGTGGCGCTGCGCTTACCCGGCCTACGGTTCGGTGCTGCTGTTGCCGGGTGGCGCTTCGCTTACCCGGCCTACGGTTTGGGGCTGTTGTAGGCCCGGTAAGCGCAGCGCCACCGGGCGAGCAAACAGCTACTTAAACAACGCGTGCACGTTGTTTTGCTTGTAATTGAGCGTCGGATGCAGCTCGTCGAGCTCGAACGACAGCGCCAGATAGCGGGCGGCCATCAGCTCCGCGAAGTGCGTTTTGATCAACGCAAACAGCATCTCGCCCACCTGCTGGCGGCTCTCCAGGCTGCGCCCGGCACCAATCTTCAGCGTCATATGCACAAAGGCGTAATCGTGCCTGCCGTCGGCCATCTGCCAGGTGTCCAGCCAGTGGGCGCGGCTGCGGATTCCGCCGATGGGGAAGATGCCCGTGGCGGCGAGCGCCTCGTTGACTTTGGCGAACAGCCCCGGCAGGTCGGCCTGCTCGCGGATGTTGTCGGTACATTCAGCAATAAAGTGCGGCACGTTGGCTCCTTACGCGGGCAGCGGGAAAACGGCGTTAACCTGGCCGGTACCGGAGCTGGCGAACAGCTCGGTGAGAAACTCCACCTTGCCGTCGTAGCTGTCCCAGCCGAGCATTCCCAGCAGCATCACCGTGTCGTGCATGTTGCCCTCGCCGTAGCAGTAGTCGGCGTACTCCGGCAGCATGCTGCAAAACTCCTTAAACTGGCCTTCGCGCCACAGCTTCACCACGCGCTCGTCCATCTGGCGGTCAAACTCGCGGGTGTAGCTGTTCATTCCTTCCTCGGCGCGCTGGTCGTCGATAAAGCGGTGCGACAGCGAGCCGCTGGCGAGCACCGCCACGGTGCCGTCGTATTTCTCAATGGCGCTGACGATGGCCTCGCCCAGCCTGCGGCTGTCGGCAAAGTCGTGAACCGTGCAGAACGCCGAGATGGAGACCACTTTGAAGCGCTTATCCGCGTTCATGTAGCGCATCGGCACCAGCGTGCCGTACTCCAGCTTGAGGCTCGGAATGTTGTGCGCTTTGGCGCGCACGCCGAGCTTCACCGCCTCGTCGGCGATCAGCTGGCCGAGTTCCGGGTTGCCGTCGTAGTCGTAGGTCATGTCGCGGATAAAGTGCGGCAGCTCGTTGCTGGTATAAACGCCTGCAAAATGGTCCGCACAGTTGATGTGGTACGCGCTGTTCACCAGCCAGTGGGTGTCGAACACGATGATGGTGTCCACGCCCAGCTCGCGGCAGCGCTTGCTGATTTCTTTATGCCCGTCGATGGCCGACTGGCGGCAGCCGTGGTTTTTCCCCGGCAGCTCGGAGAGGTACATCGACGGTACGTGGGTGATTTTTGCCGCTAGCGCTAATTTACCCATGGTCAGATCCCCCACTTTGGAATCGGATGGTCGCCCATGGAGATGCAGACGTTCTTCATCTCCGCGAACACCTCGAAGCTGTACTCGCCGCCCTCGCGGCCGGTGCCGGAGGCCTTCACGCCGCCAAACGGCTGGCGCAGGTCGCGCACGTTCTGGGTGTTGACGAACACCATGCCCGCTTCGATATTGCGCGCCAGGCGCAGCACCTTGCTGACGTCCTGGGTCCAGATGTACGACGCCAGGCCGTACTCCACGTCGTTCGCCAGGCGCAGGCCTTCCGCTTCGTCCTTAAACGGCAGCAGGCAGGCCACCGGCCCGAAGATCTCCTCCTGCGCCACGCGCATGCGGTTATCGACGTCCGCCAGCACGGTTGGGCGCAGGAAGTTGCCGCCCTTCAGATGCGCAGGCAGATCGGTCGGTTTGTCCGGGCTGCCCGCCAGCAGGGTTGCGCCTTCTTCAATGCCGAGGCGGATATAGCCGGAAACCTTCTCCCAGTGCTGCTTGCTGATGAGTGCGCCAATCTGGGTATTCGGATCGTTTGGATCCCCAACGCGCAGGCGGTTGGCGCGCTCGGCGAAGCGCTTGACGAATTCCGGGTAGATGCTCTGCTGGATAAAGATGCGCGAGCCGGCGGTGCAGCGCTCGCCGTTGATCGAGAAGATGGTGAACAGGGCGGCGTCGAGAGCGCGCTCGATGTCGGCATCTTCAAAAATCAGCACCGGGGATTTGCCGCCCAGCTCCATGGAATATTTCTTCAGCCCGGCGTTTTTCATGATGTTGCGCCCGGTGGCGGTGCCGCCGGTGAAGGAGACGGCGCGCACGTCGTGATGGCGCACCAGCGCGTCGCCCGCCGTCGCGCCGTAGCCCTGAACGACGTTCAGCACGCCCGCCGGAATGCCCGCCTCCAGCGCCAGCTCGCCCAGACGGTCGGCGGTCAGCGGGGAGAGTTCAGACATTTTCAGCACCGCGGTGTTTCCGAGTGCCAGGCACGGCGCGACCTTCCAGGTGGCGGTCATAAACGGCACGTTCCACGGCGATACCAGCGCGCAGACGCCCACCGGCTGCACCAGGGTGTAGTTGAGCATCTTGTCGTCGACCGGGTAGGTTTTGCCGTTCATCTGCTGGCACACCTCGGCGAAGAACTCGAAGTTGTGCGAGGCGCGCGGGATCAGCACGTTTTTGGTCTGGTGGATCGGCAGGCCGGTGTCAGCGGTTTCCATGGCGGCAATCTCGGGCACGTTCTGGTCGATCAGGTCGCCCAGACGGCGCATCAGGCGCGCGCGCTCCTTCATCGGCAGGTTAGCCCACTTCGGGAACGCCTCTTTGGCGGCGGCGACGGCCTGGTGAATTTCAGCTTCACCGCCGGAGGCGACTTCTGCCAGCACCTCGCCGGAAGCCGGGTTGGTGGTGTGGAAGTACTCGCTTCCGGCAACGTTTTTACCGTTGATCCAGTGGTTAATCTTTTTCATTTTGCAGTCTCCTCGCTGACAATTCGGTTCACCAGGCGTCCCACGCCCTCCACTTCCACCACCACCTCATCGCCCGGCACCACGTCGGACAGCCCTTTCGGCGTGCCGGTGGCAATCATGTCGCCCGGCTGCAGGGTCATAAAATCGCTCAGGTACGCAATCAGGAACGGAATGCTGAAGATCAGATCCGCCGTGGTACCTTCCTGGCGCAGCTCGCCATTGACGAAGGTGCGCAGGGCGAGGTTGTGCGGGGCGGGAATCGCCGCTTTCGGCACGATGTGGGGGGAAATGGGCGTCAGCCCGTCGCGGCTTTTTACCCGCAGGTTTGGGCGGTAGTAGTTTTCCAGGTAGTCGCGGATGGCGTAGTCGTTGCAGACCGTATAGCCCGCCACGTAGTCCATCGCCTCGGCTTCGCTGACCTTACGCGCGGTTTTACCGATGACCACCACCAGCTCCGCTTCGTAATGCATGTATTCGATATTGTTCGGGCGCACCGACGTCTGGCCGTCGCCGTTGAAGGTGTTTGGCGCTTTGATAAATACCAGCGGCTCGGCTGGCGGCTTGAAGTCCAGCTCGCTGGCGTGGTCGGCATAGTTCAGACCGAGGGCAAACAGCGTGGCGTGCGGCGGCGTGCTGTGCGCAATAGTGACGCTACGCTCATCCACCACCGGGTTTTCCAGCGGCGGAAAGCCTTCCGCCAGAATACGCACGCGATCGCCCGGGCGGATCTCAACGCGGCTTTGCGGGGTGCCGAGCAGGATCGCATCGCCGGGATTGAGGGTGGCGAACTCGCTCAGGGCGCTCAGCAGTTCGGCGGCGTTATGCTGAAGATCGGCCGTGCTCCAGTGGTCCGCTTCGCGGCCGTTGATCTCGGTGATGATGGTCAGGTTATCCACGTTATCAACGGCGACAAGTTCGCCGAGCGGGCAAAATCCGTCCCGGCATTTGGCCTTGATGGCCGGACGGTAGAAGCTCTCTTCCGGCAGGCTCACCTCGTTGGCGAGCGCATATCCCGCGATGTACTCCGCGGCGTCCTCCGCGCGCACCTTGCTGGCGGTTTTGCCCACGACCAGCGCCACAGTCGCGCCGCTCAGCACCGTTTCCCCGTGCGGGAAGGGGATCGGCTCGCCCGCGCGAATCACCGTGTTATGCGGCTTGATAAACCACACCGCCGTTTTCGGCGGCGTGTTGTAGGGCGCTTTTTCAAAGGCCTCACGCCAGGCTTCACGCTGGCTTTGATGGTTGAGGGCGACGGCAAAAACGGTACCTTTCATTCATATACTCCTCACCCCGGCGGTCCGGGTTGTGATTTCATTAATATGTTAATGATCTGGTTTTATGCTTTTGCTGTTTATTTCGCAATCAGAAGTGAAAGATTTGTGATGGGAGTAACAATAAATTTACATTCTGTAATTTGTTTATAGTAAAATCAAACAGTTAATAAAATTATTGGGTTTCTGTTAGACTTTTTGACGGAAAACGTGTTGTTTATAAAAACATCTTTTAGTGATTGTTTACTTGTTAATGATGTTAAGGGGAAAGGCTATGCATGATTCATTAACCATCGCGCTGCTGCAGGCGCGGGAAGCGGCGATGTCGTACTTCCGCCCGATCGTGAAGCGCCATAACCTGACCGAGCAGCAGTGGCGCATTGTGCGCGTGCTGGCTGAACATCCGTCGATGGATTTTCACGATCTGGCGTTTCGCACCTGCATCCTGCGCCCGAGCCTGACCGGCATTCTGACGCGCATGGAGCGTGACGGCCTGGTGCTGCGCCTAAAGCCGGTGAACGACCAGCGCAAGCTGTACGTGTCGCTGACCAAAGAGGGGAATGCGCTGTATGAACACGCCCAGGCGCAGGTCGAAGAGGCGTATCAGCAGATCGAGGCGGAATACACGCCGGAGAAGATGAAACAGCTGACGGCGCTGCTGGAAGAGTTTATTGAACTCGGAAACCGGCATAACGCAGCGCGGGAAGAAGAGTAAAAACCACAAATTCCAGGATGATTTTCGTAAAGTTTTCCCTTTCCAGGCCGAAAATTCTGTATCTGTCTGAGGAAAGAGAAAACATGTTAAACCGTATAAAGATTGTCACCAGCTTAATGCTGGTTTTAGCGATATTTGGCCTTTTACAACTCACGTCCGGTGGTCTTTTCTTTAATGCCCTTAAGAATGACAAAGAAAATTTCACCGTCCTGCAAACCATTCGCCAGCAACAATCCACGCTGAACGCCAGCTGGGTAGCGTTGCTGCAAACCCGTAATACCCTGAACCGTGCGGGTATCCGCTACATGATGGATCAGAGCAATATCGGCAGCGGCGCGACCGTTAACGATTTGATGCAAATCGCGTCTACGTCTCTTAAACAGGCGGAAAAAAACTGGGCTGCCTACGAAGCCCTGCCGCGCGATCCGCGTCAAAGCGATGCGGATGCCATGGAGATCAAGCGTAACTATGATATTTACCACGGCGCGCTGGCGGAGCTGATCCAGCTGCTGGGTGCGGGCAAAATCAACGCCTTCTTCGACCAGCCGACCCAGAGCTATCAGGACGGTTTTGAGAAGCAGTATGTGAGCTACCTGCAGCAGAACGACAAGCTGTATCAGACAGCGGTCGAAGACAGCAACAGCTCCTACAGCCAGGCTATCTGGGTGCTGATCAGCGTCCTGATTGCCGTGCTGGTGGTGATCGTGGCCGTCTGGCTCAACATCAAGCAGACGCTGATCTCTCCGCTGAATCGTCTGATCGACAACATTCGCCATATCGCCAGCGGCGACCTGGTGAAGCGCATTGAGGTTCAGGGCACCAACGAGATGGGTGAACTGGCCGACTCGCTGCGCCATATGCAGGGCGAGCTGGTGCGTACCGTCGGCGACGTGCGTAACGGCGCGAACGCTATCTACAGCGGCGCGAGCGAAATTGCGATGGGCAATAACGACCTCTCTTCCCGTACTGAACAGCAGGCCGCTTCTCTGGAAGAGACCGCGGCCAGCATGGAGCAGTTGACGGCAACCGTTAAGCAGAACGCCGAAAACGCCCGTCAGGCGAGCCATCTTGCGCTGAGCGCCTCTGAAACCGCGCAGAAAGGCGGTAAAGTGGTGGATAACGTGGTGCAGACCATGCGCGACATCGCGGGCAGTTCGCAGAAAATTGCCGATATTATCAGCGTGATCGACGGCATTGCCTTCCAGACCAACATTCTGGCACTGAACGCGGCGGTAGAAGCGGCGCGTGCGGGCGAGCAGGGTCGTGGTTTTGCGGTGGTGGCAGGTGAAGTGCGTAACCTGGCCCAGCGCAGCGCCCAGGCGGCTCGCGAGATCAAGAGCCTGATTGAAGACTCCGTGGGCCGCGTGGAAGTAGGCTCAACGCTTGTCGAAAGCGCCGGTGAAACCATGGGTGAGATCGTGAACGCGGTGACCCGCGTAACGGACATCATGGGTGAAATCGCCTCTGCGTCTGACGAGCAGAGCCGCGGTATCGACCAGGTGGGTCTGGCGGTCGCTGAGATGGATCGCGTGACCCAGCAGAACGCCTCGCTGGTTGAGGAATCTGCCGCAGCGGCGGCCGCACTGGAAGAGCAGGCGAGCCGTCTGACTCAGGCCGTGGCGGTGTTCCGCATTCAGCAGGAGCAGATGAAAGCGCGCGAGTTCGCTGCGGCTAAAGCGGTTTCCACGCCGGTGATGGCGCGTAAAACCGTGACGGCCGATTCAGGCGATAACTGGGAAACGTTCTAACTCTGCGCGTTGTGCCGGGTGGCGGCTGCGCCTTACCCGGCCTACGGTTCGTGGTTTTTGCCGGGTGGTGGCTGCGCCTTACCCGGCCTACGGTTCGTGGTTTTTGCCGGGTGGCGGCTGCACCTTACCCGGCCTACGGTTCGTGGTTTTTGCCGGGTGGCGGCTGCGCCTTACCCGGCCTACGGTTCGTGGTTTTTGCCGGGTGGCGGCTGCGCCTTACCCGGCATACGGTTCAGGGTTTTGTAGGCCCGGTAAGCGCAGCGCCACCGGGCGATATTACAGAGGCAGGCGCATGGCGCAGCGCGTTTCATACGCGAAACCGTGCGCTGTCTCTTCTTCCCTTTTCTGACGCAGCTCAGGCGTCAGCGTCGTCATTTTTTCAAACCCCAGCCGCGCATAGAACGGCGCATTCCACGGTACGTTCCTGAACGTCGTCAACGTCAGCGCTGTCAGCCCCCTTTTACGGGCATGGTCTGCCACGCAGGCGATGAGCTGCCTGCCGATCCCTTTTCCCTGCCAGTCCAGATCGACCGAGAGCTCCACGATAAACAGTGATGAAGGATGGGCCTCGGCAAGGATAAACCCGACGGGCTGGTCGTTCGCCAGCGCCAGCCAGCTTAGCCCACGTTCGGCATACTCAAGGTGCTGCTCAGCGGAAATGACCTCGCCGTCGGCAAGCCAGGCGAGATCCGGGCTTTCACGAAAGCGCTCGCCCGCCGCGCGTTCAATGGCGGGCAGGGCAGTAACGTCGTTAGGGGGGGTGGGGCGAATGCGAATATTCATGGCGGCAAGTATAGCCTGAGCCGTCGACATTATTCCGAGCAGACCAGCACCGGCGAGTAAAAATTGCTGATCACCAGCGCGTCTTCCGGCGTGCGCTCAATCGTCAGAAGCCTTTTATTGCCCAGCGTCAGGCCCGCGACGTACTTTTCAAAGACGCCTGGCGGCATGGCATCGTGGCTAAAACGCTCCACTTTTTGAATGACAATTTCATACAGTTCGCCCTCCACGTGACGCCATTTAAACATCTCCTGGCGGGAAACCTCCCAGCTGCGCGGGGCATTCACCACGCTGCCGTTTAGCGTGATGTACCCCGTTTTGTCGGGATGAAAACGCATAATGATCTCGCCGTCAAAGGTGAAATCGTGGCTGTCGCGCCGGTCGGAGAAGGTCAGGTTTCCATCGCAGGCTACCGAGAGCGGGGGCGTGTGGAAGTACCAGGCCAGCGCGGCGCCCAGCAGCAGCAGGTTCAGGATCAGAATTAGCCAAACTTTTTTGTGTCTCATATCACCACTCGTAATAGTAAAGCGTACGACAGGCGCTGGCTTTACCCCGCGTGAGGGAACACTGGGAGAGCACCAGCCGCCCTTCGTGGCCGTAGAAAAGCGTTCTCTGAATGTGCATGTAGAAAATTGAATTTTTCAGGCACGGAAGATGGCCGTCCTTCTGAAGCGTTTGCGCCAGCGTAATCGCCTTCCCGTGAAACACGTCCGCCAGCGGCGTAAAGGTGTAGACCGGACAGGTGCCGATATGCGTCAGCAGATGGATCTCCCGCTGCGGTTTATCTGGCTTGATGAGCGCGATCCAGACGCACAGCGCAATGACGACCAGCGTGAGCGCGCCGCAGAACAGCCATTCCGGGCGAACGCTCCATGCAGGTTGCGCCGTTTCGGCGGTCGGTGGGGCCTCCTCAAGCGGGGTGACCGTGACGTCTGCGCTGATCATAAAGCCTGTTTTCGGTACGGTAACGATAAACAGCTCGTCGGGAAGCAGGGTCGCCAGCATCTTGCGCAGAATGCTGATGTACTGGTTTAAGGAGTTGTTAGACCCCTGGAGCCCTCGCCGATCCCAGACTTCCTGAAGAAAGGTTTCCCGTTCGACCACGTTCCCATGATGCTGAACCAGCAGCCTCAGGATGGTATTGGCCGTACAGGTGAGGAGCTGCGCATCTTCATCCGGCGCATTGATAAGAGAAACAGAACCGTCCTCGTCGTTATAGACGATGGCGTCAGCAAGCAGGTATTTCATAAGTTGTTGTAATAAAACAGAGATAACGAATAAAAAGAGAAGGCTTACGCCTTCCGGGCAGCACTGCTGGCTATTTTAACGCCATTGTTACCGATAACATTGATCCAGACAGGTTTTTGGGTGGTTTAATAAGTCAGCGTGATAATCACGTCATCAATAAATTCCCCGGTACCGGTTAGCGGCTGTGCCGGGACTTCGCCGTAAACGGTGTAGTTCTGGGTGCCGCCTGCAGGGTTGGTGACCTGCAGCGCATCGCCGCTGCTTTGATCCCCCCAGCGTTGCGTGGCCGCCTCATCCTGCCAGAGCCCGTAGCGCAGGCACTGGCCCTCGCTGTTGCAGAGCTGCCGCTGATTACCGCTGGCATGGTTGCCTTTGCCCATGGCAAGGGTGAACGCGATTCCGGCCGGACAGCGCGTGGTGACGGTGGCGGTGGATCGCGTCGGGCGCAGGGTAGCGGTGCTGGTCAGGGTGCCGAAGTTAAGCGGAGTTACTCGCTCGATGTAGCATCCCTGGCTGATTTCGGCCTGCGCGTTGGTGCCGCCCTGCACCTGCTCCCCCTCTGCTGAACCGTCCGAGCAGTTTTGCAGCGCATCCTGAAGCATGGCGCTGTGCCAGGCGATGCGCAGATTCATGTTGTAGTTGTAATAGTGGTAGGCCGGAAGCTGGCTTTGCCCTGCCGGAATGGTGGCGATAAGCGGAAAGGTACCGCTGACGTTGGCATTGCTTTCCGCGGCCAGGGTCTGCTGAATCAGGTTCCCGCTGCTGGCAGGCCCCAGCTCCTGAGAGCGCGCTGCGCCGTTAAGCAGGCGGAAGAGGAGAGTGTACTGTTTCCCCTCCTGGTCCCCCGGCGAGATCATCTCAAAGGGCGGGGCGTCTACGCTGCTCAGGCAGACATTGATATATTCCGTTCTGCCCTCGTTGTCGGCCTGGCAGCTAAATTTTACCTCGGTGTTGACGGAGGTTGTATTGCCCGCCACGACGTTGCCAAAGTTAATGGCGGGCGTGGAGGTTATCCAGCAGGCTGCCGCCATCGCCTTCACGGACAGGACGAGCAGCAATAATAACGGCGCTCTTAATGACACAGTTGTTCTCCGATATTCTGTATTGATGACGCGGTACGCGGCGCCGGAAGCGTGACCCGGCACTCCCCCTCACCGGTCTTCACCACCAGTTCACCCGGCAGGGGCGGATCTTCAAGCCAGATAAAGCCGTCGCGTCCTACGATGGTGGCACCCTGCGGCGTTGACACGACGCTGCCCAGCGGGAGCGGTCTGCGGCGGCTGTCGACCAGTCGGGCCTGAACCGTGACGGCGTGATGGACGTTAAAATCGACTTTTACCGCGCTGCTGTTGCCCGGTCTGGCATGCATGTCGGTGACGGGAGCGATCACATCGGCGGGCAGATCGAGCGGGTTAATGCTGATTTTGCTGTTGTGGTAACGCGGCAGGTCGGTCAGCAGGAGATAACCGTCCTCATCCGTTTCACCGGCCGGGCGGTTTTCCAGCATCACCGGTACGTGCCCAATGCCGTGCGTTGACACCAGCGCCATGCCCTGCTGGATATAGCGCAGCGCGTGCAGGCTGCCGTCCAGCAGCGTCAGGCTCCCTTCGGCTGAGGCGTACTGGTTGCCCTGATGAGCACCTTGCTGCAGCCCAACGTGCCATTCGCCCGCCTGTCCCAGATAGCCTACGTCTGCATATCTTTCACGCCGTTCGCCAAAGCCCTGGCCCAGCTCCCATGACCAGCCGCCGGCCTCATCGTCCGGCTGGTGGCGGTAATCCATGCGCGGTTTATCCCGGCTGGCCTGAACGGAGAGCGTGTCTTCGCGACCCAATGGGACGGAAAGCAGCAGTTGAACGTGACTCGACGAATCCGTAAACGAGCGGGTATAGCTCAGCGTGGTGGAGATGTGTGCTGGCAGCGACAGCGACCAGGAGGCGTTGAGGTAACGCTGAGTATTGCCCTGAATGTTCTGCTGTACCCAGCCCGCGCCCACGGTTCCGAAGTGGGGGACGGACTGGCTTACCCAAACGCTGTCGCTGCGTCTGACGGGCGCGGCACCGCTCATACGGGCGTTGTCGGCGAATCCCGCCCCGGTACGGACGGTGCTGGCAGAAATTCCCGTTCCTCTGCCGTTCCACTGCCAGCCGAAGCCCCACTGAACGCCATGACCGTAAGGGCTGTCGCTCACGGCAACGTGCTGGCTGACCACCCCTACGGCGGGAGATATCAGCCAGTCAGCGCCCGTGCCCACGTTGCGCAGCCTGCGCTGCTGTTCCGTATGCAGTGCCAGCGTCAGGTGATTATTCACCCCATAGCGCCAGCCCGCGTCCAGCAGAGGCGAGGCGGCATAGTCGTCGGAGTGCTGGGCGTAGTTTTCCCGCATCCAGCCGATGTCCAGCGAGCCGCTGCTGAGCCCTTCCGCCAGCATGCCCGGCGCGCCGTAGAGATCGAGCTGTACGGCGCGACGCTGACCGTTGATATCGGTAATGACCACCTCCGCCTGCCCGCTGCCGGTGAAGGAGGGCAGGGTATCCAGCAGAAAGTCTCCCGGCGCGACGCGCTGGCTGCTCTGCTTAAGGCCGTCGATATACAGATCGACCGTGGAGGGCAGCACGGCCGTGTCGCTGTAGCGGCTGCGCGGTTCGGTATTGAGCTGGGGATTGAGCTCAAAATTACGTGCCCAGTGCAGACCGCCAAAGCGTACCTGCCGGCTCCAGCGGGTGCCGGTGGTGATGCTGTCGCCCAGCGCCAGCGTGGTCAGCGAGTCGGTATTATCCCACTGCCAGCGGGTTTCGAGACGGGTGTGGGTAGGCCGACCGGCGCTGTTTTCCTCCCCGGCATGGCTTGAAAAACTGCTGCTGAACGTTCCGGGTAACTCTCCGGACGCGGTCAGCATGGTCTGGGCGTTAAGCTGGCGCTTCCCCTGCGCATCGCTGGCGTAGAGCGCGTATCCGAGCGTATACGCGCTGACGGGCTGCGCATCAGGATAGCGGTAAAGCGGTGTGGGCTTTGAGACGGTCAGATGCTGCTGGCCCTCGAACGCCTCTGCCTCTGCGGTAATCGACACCTGCTGGGACAGCACGTCGACATTGACCTTCAGGCCCGGCAGGGACGTCAGCTCAACCCACCCGGCGCGATCGTCCGGGGCGTGAAGCCCCAGCTTTTTCATGTCGCTGCGGCTTATCCATAGCGCATTATCCACCACCCGGCAGGCCCAGAGCTCGCCTCGCGGGGCGTGGTTCACGGTAATGGCCAGCCATTGTACGGTGTCGGCGGGTTCAGCCCGGGCTGACAGCATGAGCGGTAGCCAAAACAGGAGCGCGAGAAGCGAGCGGGCGCAGGGGTATCTGGCTGGCATGGTGGTCATCATTGAGATAGACGCGCAGCGTGCTGAGCGCGTGTCGTGAAGCCTGCTTAAGCGGTAAAAGGGCGGTTTGTCCCGGGAGCACATAGCCCGCCAGGCCTTTAATCGAGCCTACAACCTGCCCATCGGCCGTCATGGCCTCAAGGTGGCTCAGGCGGATGTGGCGGTTTCCGGCGTTAAAGCAGCGGAGGGTGGCCGGCATTTCTGCCTGCTCGCAGCTCAGTGCATCGTGGCTGGCGGGCGCGTTCTGGTTCCCGGCAATAAACACCGGAATCGAGTAGCGCAGCAGGAAGTGCACCGCGTTGGGATTGGCGGCACGGGACGTGGCGTCCGGCAGCTCGTCGATGACCAGCCGGTAACTTTGCTCCTGTGCACGGGCGCCAGGCTGCATAACGATAATGCGCACCAGCTGCTGCTGGCCCGGCGCCAGTGATGTCATCGCCGGGCTGCTGACCACCTCCCCGGTGGCCACCAGAACATCTTTACCGTTTTTTTGCGTCCATTCGTACACCCGAATCTGCGCATGGATGGCCGCTTTCCCACTGTTAGTGAGATAGACCGCCGCTGCCCGCTGATTGCTCTGCAGGTCGAGCGTTACCGGGGCCACCTGAAGCGTGGCGGCCAGCGCGTAGCGTGACAGCAGCGCCAGCATCATGAGCCACAGAATGAAGCAGGGAAGGTAGCGACGCACGATCAGTACTCCAGTTTCAACGTGATATCGTCGCTGTAGGTACCTGCCTGGGCGGTTGTCAGCGCCCCGGCGTCAATGACGCCATACAGCGTTTCCTCCTGTTCCGCACCGTTGCCGGTATCGTCCAGGCCATTCGTGCCGGTGATTTGCGTCTGTTTGCCTTCGTCGGCAAAGAGTTTCCACGCAATCTTCTGCGCGCCCGTTTCGCCGTTTTCCGGCTTCAGCCAGAAGGTACCGTTTTCGCCGTCGTTGCTGGTGGCCGTGAGGGTGAAAGGCGTGCCGTTGGTACAGACGATATCGACCTGCGTTTTGGCCTGGATTTCGCTCGACTCATCGGAGCCGTGACGCGAGAAGTTGAGGTCGTTGGCTTTAAGGGTGCACGACTTCACGACCTCAAGTGATACGTGCATCGTCGCGCTTGCGGTACTGTCTGCGGCGATCGCAGCAGCAGGAAGCAGGAGAACGGAACAACATACAAGGGTGGGAATAATTTTCATGATCTTATTTCCTGACGTGAGTAACAGTGCAATTACAAAGCGAATGACTGAGCGTCCAGCAGGCAGAGTTTTCGATGGAATTCCGCCAGGCTATGACAGCAAAATTTGTTCATCGCGTTACGCTTGTGGGTGTAGATCGTTTTAGGGGACTTATTCATGATTTTTGCGATGCGAACCGGACTGAATCCTTTATGGAGCAACATGCAAACCCGCCTCTCCTGATGCGAGAGCGTGGCGGCGTTTTCGAAGGCGAATGTCGTGTCGCTAAAACAGTGGCTGAGCTGCGCATACGAGAGGTTGTCCGCGACCACTCGGACCCGCTCGTTGCGCAGGCAGGCGTGAACGTCGCAGACCCGCGCGGCATCCGTAAATACCAGCCAGTTCTCTCCAGCGTGCGTATTGAGCAGCCGTTCCTGCAGGTGCAAAAGCCCTTCAGGATTAACGTCATGGATCCAATACATCTCCGGGCGAGGGGTAACGGCCGTCGAGATAATCGAAGTGAGGCCAAGCCATAAAAACGTATTCCCGCTCAGAACGATAACCTGATAACCAGCGTTCGGAATGAAAGGGGTCATTTTCTACCCCACAGATAGCCCTGGCCGTAATCGGCCGCGCTGGCGCGGGCCAGCGCGAAATCACCCGCGGTTTCGATGCCTTCGATCAGCACCTTGCTGGCGACGCGCTTGCACTGGCGGGTGAGATGCAGAAACTTTGCCTGCTCGCTCCGCCCGTTCCAGAAGGTATGTTTGTCAATTTTGATGCCGCAGAAGCGGATCTGACTGGTCAGAAGATTGGGAAGAAGGTCTTCGCAGACATCGTCTGCCCACACTTCTATCCCCCACTGATGGAGCGTCGCGATGCATTTCCGCAGTGCCTGGCTTTGCGTATCCTCGAGCTGGACCATCGTATGGAGGTCGGTGACCTCGATAGCAAGTCTCTCCGGGCAGGGTGTCTCTTCTTTTAGCCTGTCGAGGAAGTCCGTTTCCAGCAGTAAATCCGATGTCGCATTGAGATAATACTTGTCGCCATCCTTGCAAAACATGGCATGACGAAGCTGCGCAAAGAAGTGCGCTTTACGCTGCGTCGCGGGCATCGAGCCAAAGTAATCTTCAAGATTGACGTGGGGCTTTGCCGTAGACAATACCTCCCAGGCAATCACATTTTCACTGCGCAGTGCCCGGATGGATTCGAACTTATAGCCGGTTAGCATGATAAAAGTGCGTAACGCTCCGTTGTGATTTCAGGAGTCGCACATTTTATGGATTTGTATTTTGGCGGGATATTTATAGATAAAAATGGCTTATATAAAGTGTTTTTATCTAATTTATAAGCAATGTATAGGATTATTTATTTTCATAAGCGCCCGGCAGTACGCCGGGCGCGACGCCTATTAACCCGCTTTGCTGACGATTTTGATTTCAACCATGCCGATCCCGAGCTCGCGCGGTGAGTGTCCAAGGATATTCCCCTCATTCGTGGACTGCGGGTCCGGCGGCACTATCACCAGGGTATTGCTGCGCGAAGGATTCTCAAAATGCAGCGTCTGCGTGCTCACGTCGTTCCCAAGCGTCAGCGTCTGCTCCCGATCGCCCACGCGCACGGGGACGGGCTTGTTAGCGTTGGGGCCATACGCTCTGGCGGTGATCACCAGGTCGAACTGTTCCGGCAGGGGATGGGCGTACTCAATTTTTACCTCGTTGCCCAGCTGCGCGTTTGACCAGCGTCCCCAGGACTCCGGACGCGAGATGCCGCTAAACTGCTTCACTTCCTCGGGCGCGCCAGCCACGTTAAAGATAAAGCTGTCCGCTTTGTAGCGAATATCGTTATCGCTGATTTTAAGCATGTCGATGTTGTGCTGATAGCGCGCGGTATCAATCACCGTATCGTTGAACGCGGTTTTACCTTTCCACTGGGCTTTGTCCACGTGCTGCACGGTTTGCTCTCCGCCGAGCTGGCCCTGAGAGACGCACCAGTCGGTAGAAAGCGCCAGCGGCTGCGACCAGAGCTGGCCCATTTTGTAGCACCGGTCGACCCAGACGAAATTATCGCGTGGGGCAAAATCGGCCAGCTGATAGCGCAGCGGCGCGGAATATTCGCTTTCCGGCAGCGGCTCGACGCGCCCCTCCGACACGCGCACCAGCAGCGGCAGACGGAAGCTGCTGCCCGAGAAGGCAATCGTGTTTTTATCCCGATCGACGGTGAAGTCCTTCATCTCTTTCGGGAAGTTCCACAGGCGGATAATGTCTGGCTTCCAGGCGAGGATTTTATCCTTCATGTTGAGGAACACTTCCGACAGGGATTGCCCCGACAGCGTGCTGCGGCCCAGGCCAATAAAGTTGTCGCCGCCCAGAATGTCCAGCACGGTTGCGCCGTTATCCATGGAGTTGCGTTTGGTGGCAATGACCTCCTGCTGCGGCTGGTCGCCGCGCAGGACGAAGAACAGGTTGCTGCGATCCTGCTTGTTGAGCTGGTCCCAGGCGCTGTTTTTCATCGCCAGATGGTCAGACGAAACGACAATGACGGTGTTTTTAAACCAGGGCGAGGCTTTGATTTTCTCGACCAGCGCGGCAATGTGCTCCTGGCTGCAGGTGACGGCGCTGAACGACTTGTTGTTTTTGCCGTCAACGTCATAGCTTTTGCGTTTGCAGCTGCGCGAGACGAACCCGTCCGGATGGTGGGTATCCACCGTCAGCGCAAAGAGGGAGAAACGCTTGCCCGCGCGGGAAAGCTCCTCGAATTTCTTCCAGGTTTCGTCGAGTACCGTATCGTCATAGAAGCCCCAGTCGTTACGGTAGCTCGGATCGGCAACCGTCGTCTTTAACTCTTCTGAGCCATACAGGTGGTCAAAACCGTGGGATTTCAGGAACACGTCTTTTCCGGCAAAGCGCAGGTTTGCCCCCTGCACAAAATAGTTTTCGTAGCCGGAGTTTTTCAGGATATCGCCGAGGCAAATATTCTGTGGGAAGAACGTCGACATTGAGGCTGAGGCGTTACCTTCAAAAGGCGCGAACAGCGGGATACCGCACTGGGAGGCAACCATACCGGCAATCGTATAATCTGTGCCGGGAAGCTGCATGGTGTGGCTGAAGTCGAGACCTTCGTTTTTCAGCGCCCCCAGATCTGGCGTCAGGTTCGGGAAGGCATCGTTATCAAAGTACGTGCGCTCCAGGCTTTCGCCGTAGATGTAGACCAGATTGAGCTTCGGGCTGGCGATCGTTTTGGACGGTTCTTTATAGTAAGCCGCGAAATCAGGATCGCCATCGCGCGACTGGGATTTCACCAGCTCGGTGATCTGATGGAACGCCGGGCTGGCGTCGACGGAGGCCAGGGCCAGGAATAACGCCAGCAGGCTGTAGCCATGATGGTGCGGAAGATGGCGGCGGCGACGCAGCACCCAGGCCAGCGCGCCAAAAATCGTCACCAGCGCGACGATAATGCCGAGCCCCGGAAGTATGTACTTGCCCACACCCGCGCCCGTCAGGCTGTTCGTCAGCGTGTAGAGCACCGCATCGTTAATACCGTCACCGGTAAAGTAGTCGCTGGCGTATAAGGTAATGTTTAAAATAATAAAAATGCCGAGTACTACCAGCGTGGCGATAAACCACCAGGTGTGACGGCCGGCTTTCCAGGCGTAAACGCCGACAGAAGCCAGAAAAAGGATAAGAGACATGAATTCTGACAACAGCATATCCTCATGACGCCAGGTGCTTCGCTGGCTAACTGTTTATTTTTTGGGTCATACAATGTAATTGCGATGTCGTTAAGCTGCAATTTTAGTGTCACGAAAGTGTGCTGTTGTTAGGATTTGGTTTAGAAAATCGTTTTTATGAAGAAGGTCGCATCCTGACAAACGGACGCTGAGACGGTGGCAGGTGGGAAAAACGCTCGTTTAGCGCCGCGTTGCAAGACTATCGCATTAAACGCGGCGTGTTGTGGCAGAAAATGGGGTGGATCAGGAGATGAAATTAACGCCCTGTTTCAGCACCAGATCGCATGCTTTGGTTTTCACCTGTTTTGCCAGAGAAGAGTTGCCGAGGGTGCTCAGGTTTAGCTGCTGCCCGTTTTGCGCGTTAAGCAGGCCCTGAATGCCGTCCATATAGTTGGTGTCCGCTTTCTGCTCCTGGGTATCCAGACCCAGTTTACCCAACACCTGGTTTTTCACGTTTTGCGCGTCGGTCACGGAGGCCAGCTTTTGCTTCGCGCAATATTCCAGAATCCCCGCCGCATTGTTCATCGTGCCCGCGCTGAGGCTCTGAGAGCTGTTGCCCAGCAGGCTGGTGAGGGAAGAGGCGGAGAGTCCACCCTGAGAGCTGCTGCTCTCTTTGGTCAGCTCATTTGCCGCGCTTGACAGGGACTCCTGCCAGGACGCCGCTTGCGCTGCGCCGGTCACCAGCAACGCGCCTAAAAAGGTGCTGATTAGAATCTGTTTTTTCATCATGGCTCTCTCAAAAAGGTCCGTTTTGGGCCGAAGGGGTTCCAGTATATACCTATGCCCTGGCGGCGATTCCTGGAACTGTCTTAATACTCTTTGCCGGTGACGCGGCTGCGATAACTTTCCCAGTCGAAGATGACGTAAAGACTGTCACCTAACATCATTCGATCTATAACCCTATCACCTAACAAACGCTTCATTTCCTCAAGCTTATGGTTAGTCAGCATTCCAGTTGGTCTTTTGGATGAGGAGCGGCGATCGACTATCTGGTTGATGATCACTTTTTCGTAGCGTGATTCTGTCTGGACGCCAATTTCGTCGATTACCAGTAAATCAACGTTGCTCAGGTCGTTAAGCAGTTGCTCTTCACTGGTTTCGCGATTGCTGAAAGTGTCTTTCATTGCTGACATGATGTCTGCAACGGTGATGATTAAGACAGACTTACCTCTAAGCAGTAATTCATTACAGATTGCTGCTGCTAAATGGTTTTTTCCTGTGCCTGGATTCCCTTGAAAGATAAAGCTTGAAATATTACCGTCGAATTCATTTACATACCGACGAGCATCATTTAAAGCTTTTAATTGTCCTTCGCACTCTACTTTGTAATTTTCAAAAGAGCAGTTTTGGTGTAAAGGGCGGATTCCAGAACGATTGAAGGTTCGCTGCATCTTCATCGCTCGGTTCTCTCTGGCTATTGCTACAGAACGAAGCTGACCTTGCTCTTTTTGCCAAGCCAGTAATTCTTCACCTGTAGTAAAAGCGGGTTTCACATGTGAAGGCATCATCTTTTGTAGACGTTTCATTAAATCGCCGACATTTTTCATTTAGCACCTCGGAATCCACGTGGTATTTCTTTATCAGGTCCGGTAAGAATATTGATATCGCGTTTGGGCTGGCCGTTGTTGCCTGCGCGGGTAATTTGAAGATGACGCGCAAGCTTTTGCTGCCACTGAATATGGGTGAAGACTTTACCTTCCGCCTGCCACCAGGAGGTAAACGCGGCGAGCTCTTCGGCGGTGGCCGGTTGGGTTAACGCGATGCCCCACAGCGCGGCCTGCCGCTGAAAATCCGCATCCGGCTGCCAGCCCGCGTACAGGGCAAATTTTCCCATCGGAACGGTCACGGGGACGTTGACCGGCTCATCAAAGAACTGGTTGTCCAGCGCGACATCGCTCGCCGGGCGTGACAGTTGCGCTTCAATCTCCAGAAGCTGCGCCAGGCGTTCCGGCGTGATTGCGTAGAACGCCGGAGCGTTGTCGGCAAAAACCGCAACCGTGCCGCCTTCGGCATGGGTCAACACACCGCGTGGGTCGCGCATAAAGGCATCAATGCCAGCAATGCTGGTGGTCAGAATTCTGGAGGACATAACGCTTACTCTACTGATTACTACGGGCGTGATATGGGCTTATGGTAGCACAGAGAGAGGAAAGGGAAGGAGGGGATTTCCCCGGTGGCGCTGCGCTTACCGGGGCTACAGTCATAGACCTGATAAGCGCAGCGCCATCAGGCATTTATCACGCGATGATATTCAGGGTCACGTCGATGTTGCCGCGGGTCGCGTTAGAGTACGGGCAAACAATGTGCGCCGCATCGACCAGCTTTTTGGCTTCCGCGGGATCCATTCCCTCAACGTGGATGTTCAGTTTTGCTTCGATACCAAAACCGGTTGGCAGCGGGCCAATACCCACTTCGCCTTCAATAAAGGCATCTTTTGGCAGGGTAAATTTGTCGCGTGCGGCCACGAACTTCATCGCGCCCAGGAAGCAGGCAGAGTAGCCCGCAGCAAACAGCTGCTCAGGGTTCGTCACTTCTCCGCCCATGCCGCCCATCTCTTTCGGCACGCCCAGTTTTACGTCCAGTACGCCATCGGAAGAGGTCGCGCGACCGTCACGGCCACCGGTTGCTTTTGCTTTGGCGGTATAAACAACTTTTTCTAAAGACATGGCAGGTTCCTCATCTTGCTTTAACGTGTGCTATTAAATAGCGTGCGATGTATATGGGTAATAATCACGCGTAAAGTATAGCTTTACGCGCGGTGTAGCTGTTGTCGCAAAAGTTCGAGCTGCTGTTTGAGCGCCAGCAAAGTGTCTGTATCACACTGCGCTGCGCAACCCACCGCATGGGGAATACCCAATGCCTGCTGCTGTAGTTCACGTCCTGCTTCACTCAGGGTAACGGCGACCTGACGTTCGTCTTTACGCGAACGGTGACGGTTGATTAACCCGCCACTTTCCAGCCGTTTTAACAGCGGCGTCAGGGTCGCAGAATCCAGAAACAGGCGTTCGCCGATGTCCGACACCGTGACGTCATCCTGCTCCCACAGCACCAGCATTACCAGATATTGCGGGTAAGTCAGGTTCAGCGGTGCCAGCAGTTGCCGGTACAGCTTGTTAAGCGCCAGATTTGCCGAATAGAGGGCAAAGCAGAGCTGGTTATTCAGCTTGAGCGCAGCGGTTGCGTCGTTCGTTTTCGCGTTCATGAGATGAATATAAGTAGTGTGCGATTTAATTGCAAGCAATTTTATGGGCAGGTGTAGCGGAGCGCCACCTGAACGGCCATTTTGCGGTAGTGCTGGCGCTGAGCCCGTTCGTCCGCCCCGTCTTCAAACAGGAGCGTGAAGGTGTAACTGTTGGCAACGTAGTGAAAGCTGAAGCTGCTTATCAGGCGGTGAAGATCGCGGGCGTCAACCGTCTGGCTAAAGAGCTGTTTTTCTTTGCCCCGGTGCAGGATGCCCTCCAGCAGGTCGAGCGCGCTGCGGTTGACCTGGCGAAGATAGCTCGACTGCTGCATAAAGCGGCCCCGCTGCATGTTTTCCATGCAGATAATCCGGATGTAGTCCGGGTGGTCGGCATGATAGTCAAAGGTGGCTTCAACCAGGTTGACCAGCGCTTCGACGGGGGGCATTCCCGCCAGGCTTAGCGCTTTTTCACTGGCGCGAATCTGGGTGTAAACATGTTCCAGAACCAGGAGATAGAGATTCTCTTTATTCTTAAAATGGTAAACCACCATGCGTTTGGTGGTGCCCGCTTTTTCCGCGATCTGCTCCATGCGGGCACCGTTCAATCCATACTCGGCAAAAAGCGCGATGGCGCTCTGAAAAATTTTCTCTTTCAGGCTGGATTCTTCGCTGTGCTCGGGGTGTTCGCTGCCAGGGTTAGCCACATCCTTTCCTTATTTTCACCAAACGGACCAGAAGGATTATCTCCATGGCAGCGAAATAACACAAATATCAAACGCGTGGGCGTTTGCGGTACAGCCACAGCCCGGGGATCGACAGCCCGATGGAGAGCGCGCCGACGATGGACGAGGCCTTAAGGAAGTTGCTCAGGAGGAGGATCATCTGCGGCTCGGTGTAGCCAAAATGGCTGATTTTCACCGCGGATATCATCGCCGTATACGCAGATATGCCCGGGAACATTGGAATCACGGCGGCGACGGTGAACACCTTGGGATGCGCCAGATACCAGCGCGACCACTGGATGCCGATACTGCCAACCAGCATGGAGGCCATAAATGTCGACCATTCGATGTTAAATCCTGCGGTCATCATCACCATTCGCGAGCCATGACCAATTGCGCCCAGCAGCGCACACCACCGCAGAGCGCGTTGCGGAACGTTAAACACCATCGCAAAGCCGACGGCAGGAATGGCGGCCAGAAGCATGTCCTGCGCCAGCGCCAGCAGAAAATCTATCACGCCCATCCGCGTAACCCCCAGAGTGTCATGGCCATTACTACGCCGATGCAGGTCGCCAGCGTCAGCAGGCTGGCAATAGCCCAGCGTGCCAGACCGGTATTGATGTGTCCTTTAAACATGTCGGCAACGGCGTTGATCAATGGAAAGCCCGGAACAAGCAGAAGCACGCTGGCGGCCATGGCAATCGTCGGGGTAGTGGCAAACTGCGGCAGGCGCAGCAGCAGGCCGGAAACCGTTGTGGCGACAAACGCGGTAATGCAGAAGTTAATTTGCGGATGCAACTGCCGGTGCGTCAGCAGCTGGCGAACATACATGGCGATACTGCTGGCGAAAAAGGTGACGATCGCGCCGTCCCAGCCGCCTTTATTGAGCTTACAAAAGCAGGCGCACGACAGCCCTACCATCACCACGACAAGCCAGCGCGGATAACGTAATGGCTTAATTTGGCTGAACCGTTTTTCAATCTCCCGAAGATCGAGAAGCTTATGTTCAGCAAGGATGACGATGTGCTGCACTTCGGTCACGACGTGCATGTTAATGCCGCGGTCATGGTTTTTGCGGGTGGAGGTCAGGCACTGACCGTCTTTGATCGTGGTCAGCACGATGGCGTTGGAAGAAATAGCGCTTTCAACGCTATCCATACCCAGCGCCAGTCCCAGCCGGGTGGAAAGCTCCTCTACCAGCGCGCTTTCCGCGCCGTGCTGGAGCAGAAAAAGACCGCACTGAATACATAGCCGCGTGATAGCACGCTGCGTTGACCGATCTGCCTGCATGTATTGTCCTGAAGAAGGTGGAAAGTTGCCGGTTGGCCCATAGCGATTACTTTTAGCACAAAGTGCAGTGCCTCTTGCTGTGGGTCAGATCAAGGTTTATGCAAACAGTTGCTGTCCTTAAGCGCGGAAGGGGTTGGGATTAATTCATCATTTTGGTGAATTATTAATATTAAAATATAAGTTATTTATATTTAGTTATTCTAATTTTATATTGTAGTTATTTTAATGACACTGCAATTAAATTTAATTTCGCTTTGTGAGATATTACTGCTGTTTAGGCATTTCTTAAACTAAGAATACATCTCATCTTCTGCTTGTATTAACCTGCTTTACACTCAGGGACGAAAAATACTCATACGTTGATGCATTTTAACGTTACTCATCACATGAAGAATGGACACGGAGGGTCTATGTTGTCTTTGCACGGTAAGCATAGCGTTATCATTAGCCGGATACCGGTCATGCAAAACGGGTTAGGGGGCGTGATGAATCGCCATTTCCCCGATTTTGAATTGACCTATTGCAGTTCATTGCAGGAGTTAACACTGCTCCAGCTAGGCCGCGCTGACGTCATCATTGCCGATATTTCAGGCGAATACTGGAATCCTCGGGGCGCGCTCGAAGAGTATTTCAGTTTATTGAATCAATATCGGAACATTCACTGGATCTTTTTAGTTTCGCGGCCGCTTAACCCTATTGCCGTTGAGTTACTTGTGCGCCCGGAAAGTACGTTGCTTTCTGATATTGAACCCATTGAAGGGCTGGTTAACGCTATTCGGGCAGGTAGCGAACGCGCAGAGCGGGTAAGCCAGGCGTTGTTAACCCCGGAACCTCAAAGTACGGGGGAAGAAGACGAACAGGTTATCGCGCTCACGCACTCCGAACGCAAAGTATTGCGGCTGTTAGGTAAAGGATGGGGGATTAACCAAATCGCCACATTGCTCAAGAAGAGCAATAAAACCGTCAGTGCGCAGAAAAACAGTGCGATGAGACGGCTGTCATTACGCAGTAATGCCGATATGTACGCCTGGATAAACAGTACACAGGGAATGCGAGAGCTGAGTTTGATGTCAGCCTATGGAGAGTTCGAGGAATGGAAAAAACCGATTCAACAAGACATATCGCCGTCGTCGAAAATTGCACGATGAGTGCTGTTGGGCTACAGCATCTTTTTGCGATGCCCGGCCTGAATCATTATCAGCTGCATCTGTTTAGTGAATTTGATAGCTTTAAGAAAGCACTTCAGCACGTCAACTTTTTCTCGCTGATCTATTCATATTCCGATGCGCGAGACGACCGTCGTAGCTGCCTGGCGCACCTGCGGGATTTTGCGTTTACGCATGGGCATATCCAGCGCATTATCCTGGTCGCTGATGAGATGGAAGCAAGATTAATTAGCCATCTTTCCCCATCACGCCTTCACGGTGTGGTCAGTAAATCGCTGAAGCTTGAGCACCTGCAGAAGGAGCTCATGGTGTTGCTGAGCGAAACCCTGCGCATCAATGACAATAAGATGAATCACTGGTACCAGAGCCAAAGCAGAATGTTAAGCCCAACGGAACGGGCAATATTGCGGTATATGTCTTGCGGCTATTCCATTCCTCAAATCGCGGCACAGCTTGAACGGAATATTAAGACCATCCGGGCGCATAAGTTTAATGCGATGGTGAAGCTGGGGGTGAACTCTGACGTAGGGTTGCTCGATGCGGCGGATATTATTACCCACCTTCCGGCAAGCGAACCGCAAAGTTCGGTACTCGGTAAGCCGACCTTTTTATAACCTGCCAGTTGCGCGCCAGACAGGCTCTGGCGCATCAATCAGATGCAAACATCAACCCATTTTGCGGAGGTCAGCTCTGCCATTCTGTCAGGTGAAATACGCACGGCACTGTGAATTGCGCCTGCTGCGGGCAGGACTTCGGCGTACTGCTTTAATGAGATATCGCAGTAAACCGCCAGCGGGTTTTCCAGGCCGAACGGGCACACGCCGCCAACGGGGTGACCGGTGATGGTCACCACTTCATCACTGCTGAGCATGCGCGCTTTCGCACCAAACGTGTCTTTCAGCTTTTTGTTATCCAGACGCGCATCGCCTTTCGCTACCACTAAAATCACCTCATTTTTCACCTTTAATGACAAGGTTTTGGCGATTTGTCCCGGTTCAACACGATGGGCGGCAGCAGCCAACGCAACGGTAGCGGTACTCTGGCTAAGTTCAATAACGTCTATATCCGGCGCGTTGTCGGCAAAAAACTGCTGTACAGACTGCAAACTCATTGTTTCCTCCTGACAAATATCCTGCGTAATCTGTCATAAGAATTTATGCTCTGTAAATATCTCTTCAGTAACAAATATCCCGAACGGCTGATTTCTGGATCCTCTTCACAATCACGGAAACCGGTTACAGTAACCGGTTGCAGAGCGTGATGCGTCGATTAATACTGAGTACGTAACGTCCCCTGTACCCAATAATAAGAGCAAATTATGAAACCATTCCGTCTGAGCAGTACCACTGGTCCACAAGCCAGCAAGGTTGTGAAGGTGATTTATGGAACAACGTGCGGCGCAAATGTGCCCGTAACAAACGTCTGACAGGAGATCTGCCATGTCTGCCAACCATGCTGCGTTTAACCTGATATTCCGTTTTGTTGAAAATTACGTGAGCCCGATTGCCGGGCGGATCTCTTCCCAGCGTCATGTCATGGCTATCCGTGATGGGTTCATCTCCGCGATGCCATTTATGATAGTGGGTTCATTTTTGTTAGTGTTTGCATACCCGCCGTTTTCGCCGGATACCACCTGGGGTTTCGCCCGAGCCTGGCTGGATATGGCGAAGCAGTTTGAAGGTCAGATCCTGACGCCGTTTGATATGACGATGGGCATTATGTCCATTTATATTTGTGCGGCCATTGCCTACAACCTTGGGAAACACTATGTCAAATCGCACCAGCTAGACCCGTTTATGTGCGCCATGCTGTCGCTGATGGCGTTTCTGCTGGTCGCGGCACCGAAAACCAAAGGCACGCTGCCTGTCGACAGCCTGGGTGGAACGGGTATTTTTACCGCGATTCTGGTGGCGATCTACTGCGTTGAGATGATGCGTTTCCTCAAGGCGCATAACATCGGTATTCGCCTGCCAGACCAGGTACCTCCGATGATCAAAAACTCTTTTGATCTGCTGATCCCGGTGCTGGTGGTGGTGTTGACGCTTTATCCTCTGAGCCTGGTTATTCAGTCTCAGTTTGGCATGCTGATCCCGCAGGCCATTATGTCGGTCTTTAAACCGCTGGTTTCCGCGGCGGATTCGCTGCCTGCGATCCTGCTGGCCGTGTTGATTGGTCATCTGCTGTGGTTCGCCGGGATCCACGGCGCCGCCATCGTCTCCGGGATGCTGCAGATGTTCTGGCTGACCAACCTGGGTGCGAACCAGACCGCGCTGGCCGCCAGCCAGCCTCTGCCACATATTTTTATGGAGGCGTTCTGGACGTTCTTTATCGTGATTGGCGGGTCGGGCGCAACGATGGGGCTGGTGATTTGCTATCTGCGTAGCCGTTCAGCGCATTTACGCTCTATCGGGCGTTTGAGCGTGGTACCCAGCTTCTTTAACATCAACGAACCCGTCATTTTCGGTACGCCAATCGTGATGAACCCGGTGTTCTTTATTCCGTTCCTGCTGGCACCGATGGTAAATGCCGTGCTGGCCTGGGCGGCGATGACCTTTGACCTGATTGGCCGCGTCATCTCAGTGGTCCCCTGGACGGCACCGGCGCCAATAGGCGCAGCGTGGGCTCTGGGCTGGGATTTCCGCGCGGCTATTCTGGTTGTGGTTCTGGCCTGCGTATCGGCAATCATCTACTACCCGTTCTTCAAAGTGTACGAGAAGCAGCTGCTGGAGCAGGAAGCGGAAGAAGCGCAGCGTAACGCGGAAGAGGACAATCAGCAGGTGGCCTAGGTAAAAGCAAAACGGCAACTCAGGTTGCCGTTTTTAGTGTTTGTTCCCTCTCCCAGCGGGAGAGGGACAGGGTGAGGGCATCAGGCCGGGCCTGTGTTTGTAGGCCCGGTAAGCGAAGCGCCACCGGGCAATTCACTGCACTATTTCAGCGTGCAATCCCCGCACTGCTTAACGTCCGGCAGGCGGTAGCGCTGGCAGCAGGTGCGGCGAACCAGAAGCCCATCACGGAGCACAACGGTACGGAATAACGGGTTGTCGCGGCCATCGGAAAGCTGTTTTGCAAAGAAACAGGACTGACGCAGGGCATCAACGTTCTCATCACCAAGCAGAGGCTTCATTTCCGTTAAATACCAGTGGATTAAATAGCCCGTATTGCTCCAGATAAGCTTCGCGTTAATCTCTCCCGTCGCTTCAAGCGCTTCCACCACCGGGATCAGGGCCTGGGTGATAAGCTGCTCCATGCGCTCCTGAGCCGTCAGGCGTTCAGCGTTCTGGTCTTCGTGCAGATCGATCCAGAAACAGGCCGCACGCCCGGTTTCGTGAAACTCGACGTGGAAATTATCCGGCGAGAGTTCCAGCATGCTCTTCTGGGTTAACAGCGCCAGCATGAGGGGAGGCACCATCAGCCCGATATACCACTGCGCCCAGAGTGAGAGCAGCGGTTTATTTTCCCGCGTAAGGGTGGGCTGATTGCGATAGATATGGTCGGAATAGGTGGCCAGCAGCGACTGCAGTTTTGTCGGTTGACGCCACTCTGAGAGCGTCATGGCGTGGTTCGGGTGCGCTTCATCAAGCCGGATAAAGTCCAGCAGGTGGGCGCGCGTCTCCGCAATCTTATCCCGTATGGCATCCGCAAGCGAAGCATTCCCGCTGGTGAGGGGCGCTCGCCAGAGGAGGGGTTCGACGATGTGTGCGGTATGTGTAGCCATAGTAGATAGAAATCTAAATGATAATGATTGCCAATCCTAACTATTGCTCATACCAATGGCAAGACTTTTGTCCGGGTGATACCGCCGTGATGTTTATGCCGTCTGCAGCTCTTCACTCAACAGAATGTTATTGCGCCCCATATGCTTTGCTTCGTAGAGGGCTTTGTCCGCTTTTTCCAGCGCGCCTTCCACGTCTTCATCCTCGAAAATAGCAATACCAATGCTGATGGTGACGTTTGTCGCGACACTCTCATTAAACAGATGCGGGATTTTCAAATCGTAGACTTTCTGACGGATCCGCTCGGCCGTCTGGCGAGCATGTTCGAGAGAAATATTGGTCAGCAGCACCATAAACTCTTCTCCGCCAAAACGCGCCACAATATCGCGAGAGCGCACGGCGTCGCGGATTGCCGCAGAGACGCGCTTCAGTGCCTGATCGCCCATCATATGGCCATAGTGATCGTTATAGGCTTTGAAGTGATCGATATCCATCAGCAGGACAAAGTGCTCGCCATTTTCCACCGTCGGCAGGTTCTCCAGACGGCTTTGCAGACCGCGACGATTATAGAGCCCGGTAAGCGGGTCCATCATGCTGAGATCGGTAAGGGTTTCTCGCTCTTCCAACAGGCGAGAGAGCAATTCCTGAGCGAAACGATCGTTACGCGTTTGCAAAATGTTATGAATAGCAATTGCCACCACAGGAAGTGCGAAAGAATAGGTCATTCTCAGCCATATATCGTGATCGCTTAGCCACAGGCAGACAATAAAGGTGGGCAATGAATGAAGCGTAAATGCTTTGATATTACTGGCGAATGCCAGCGTTCCGATAAAAAGTACCGTTAATAGGGCGATTAACAAATACGTCGCGTGGTCGTGGGTAATTAGGGCGAATTTAGACACAATTTGCCAGGCCCATAAAATACCGAAGATCCCTGAAACAACGGGAATATTTATCTTCCGCGCGCGCTTTCTCCAGTGCCAGACGAACAGGCCGGTGCTGATGGAGAAAATAGCAATAAGTGGGGCAGATAACAGGCGTACAGAATTGAGCGGATTTGTTACCGAGAACACTGCCGAGGTTGCGTTCAGAAATAAAAATAAACGTAACGACAATTGATATTTTCTGTGAACCAAAGACCGCCAGGATTGTGATGTCATAGTCGTGCGTTTTTATTAAAATTTAATTAAAACAAATAAGTAGGTGCCGTTTCGCAATAAAACATGCAAAAAACTCAAAGAGTAATTATCAGAAAATCTTTAGATGTTGTTAACAGGTGTGCAATTTATCACCTTAGGCAATTCCTGTCATTACGGGAAAGGTAAAGGTCGATGGATTTTGATTCATTCAGCTGACAAATGATAATCTGTGTCATATGATATTGGTTATCATTATCGTTGTGAGAGGGCAGATCATGTTGAACAGGGCGCTTGGCAGTGGTTGGGGGGTATTGCTACCGGGAGCCATTCTCGGCGGGTTGATGTTTGCCGATCTCTCCCTTGATACCTGGAAAGCGATTATTGTGTCAGGCCTGTTAGTCACGTCAGGCATGATCTGGCATAAGCAGCTGCGCCATTTTGTTTTACTGCCATCATGCGTAGCGCTGGTCAGTGGAATTCTGGTGATACTGATGAGTTTGAAATAACAGGTAAAACAAGAGGAACTTCAGAAGGGATGTAAGATAATTGGTGCGAGGGGGGGGACTCGAACCCCCACATCCTAAGGACACTAACACCTGAAGCTAGCGCGTCTACCAATTCCGCCACCTTCGCACAGTCATCTTACTATTGTTGATATCGCCTCGTTGGTGCGAGGGGGGGGACTCGAACCCCCACATCCGTAAGGACACTAACACCTGAAGCTAGCGCGTCTACCAATTCCGCCACCTTCGCCCAGTGCGAGCAATATCATTGTGATTTATGGTGCGAGGGGGGGGACTCGAACCCCCACATCCGTAAGGACACTAACACCTGAAGCTAGCGCGTCTACCAATTCCGCCACCTTCGCATACCATCGATACTGTAAAAGTATCGTAACCACGGAGGCGCATTCTAGATGTTTTCAGCTTTACGTCAACTGAAAAGTGCTCACCTTTTATTGATTGCTGCAAAAATGGCCGGAACGGAGACGCCTGCTTGCCGGATGGTGATTGCGCTTATCCGGCCTGCAGGAGTGGAGATTACTTTTTGGCCTGACGCGTCATCACGGTACGGTAGACCTTAAAGCGGCCGGTCTGGGCTATCACTTCGTGGAAGCCGAAGGTTTCGTCCAGCACTTTCGGGTACGCCAGGAAGGCGTTCGCGACAATACGCAGCTCGCCGCCGCTGTTCAGATGACGGGTTGCGCCGCGGATCAGCGTTTGTGCCGCTTCCAGGCTGGTCTCCATGCCGTCGTGGAACGGCGGGTTGGAGATAATCATGTCGAAGCGACCGGTGATGTCGGAGAAGACGTTGCTGGCAATCACCTCGCCTTCAATGCCGTTTGCGGCAAGCGTTGCGCGGCTGGCTTCTACCGCCGGGGCGCTCACGTCACACAGGGTTAAACGCACTTTTGGTGAATGGCTGGCGAGCACGGTAGAGAGCACGCCCGCGCCGCAGCCCACGTCCAGCACTTTGCCTTTGGTGTGCGGCGTCAGGGTGGAGAGCAGCAGCTTGCTGCCCGTATCCAGCGCGTCGCGGCTGAACACGCCCGGCAGGGTTTTGATGGTCAGGCCGTCGAGCTGGTACTCGTCCCAGTAAGCCTGTGGATCAAACGTTGTCTGTTTTTCCAGACGGCCATGGTACAAACCACAGCGGCGTGCGCTGTCGACTTTATTCAGCGGCGCGTAGCCTTCCAGCATCTGTTCAGCGCTACGCACGCCGCTGCGGTTCTCACCCACCACGAAAATATCGCAGCCGACCGGCAGCAGGGAGAGCAGGTTCATCAGCTGGAACTGGGCTTCCGGTTTATTCTTCGGCCAGTAGTAAATCAGCGTATCGCAGTCGGCGATATCGCTCTGCTCCGCCACCAGGCTAAAGCGCGCGCGCTCGCCCATCTGGCGGCTCAGCACCTGCCAGTGGTGGTAGTATTGGGTGTGGGCACGGCTTTCAGCACAGTCGAAACGCGCAGGCAGGTCATCCTGCATATCTCCGGCAAACAGAATACGGCTTTCTTCGAAATCATCACTGTGACGCAGCAAGACTTCACTTGCCGGGGTAAATGCAGACATGAATTGTTCCTCAATAAACTCAGGCGGGGATTATAGTAGGTAGATGGCGCACTTTCGACACATTTGCTATATTTGCGCGCCTGAGAGACAGGAGTTTTCCCTATGACATCCCGACGAGACTGGCAGTTGCAGCAGCTGGGCATTACCCAGTGGGCTTTGCGTCGCCCGACGGCGTTGCAGGGCGAAATCGCCATTTCCATCCCTGCGCACGTGCGCCTGGTGATGGTGGCGGAAGAACTGCCTGCCCTGAATGAACCCCTGATCGATGATGTCCTTCGCAGCCTGAAGATGACGGCCGACCAGGTTTTACAGCTGACGCCAGAGCGTGTCGCGATGCTTCCTCCTGATAGCCGCTGTAACAGCTGGCGTATCGGAGAGACAAACGAGATCCCCCTCCAGGGGAGCCAGATCTGCACGCCCGCGCTGGACGAACTGAAAGCCAACCCAAAAGCGCGCAGCGCGCTATGGCAACAAATCTGCGAATATGAACACGATTTCTTCCCTCACGACGCCTGACCTGACCACCGCGTTTGCGATTGAAACACGCGCCCACGCCTTTCCGTGGAGCGAAAAAACCTTCGCCAGCAATCAGGGCGAACGGTATCTGAACTACCGCCTGGACGTTGACGGCACCATGGCCGCCTTCGCGATTACCCAGGTTGTTCTTGATGAAGCGACGCTGTTTAATATCGCGGTTGATCCCGCGTTCCAGCGCCGTGGGCTGGGAAGAGAACTGCTCGAGCACCTCATCCGTGAGCTCGAAACCCGTGACGTTTTCACCCTGTGGCTGGAGGTGCGCGCGTCGAATGTCGCCGCCATCGCGCTCTATGAAAGCTTAGGCTTTAACGAGGCGACAATCCGCCGTAACTACTACCCCACCGCAGAGGGACGTGAAGACGCCATCATAATGGCTCTGCCGATTGGATAATAAAAAATAAGGTTGTAACGATGAAATGGGACTGGATTTTCTTTGATGCCGACGAAACGCTGTTTACGTTCGATTCGTTCGGCGGCCTACAGCGGATGTTTCTCGACTATAGCGTGACCTTCACCGCTGAAGATTTTCAGGACTATCAGGCGGTAAACAAGCCGCTGTGGGTGGATTACCAGAACGGTGCCATCACCGCGTTACAGCTTCAGCACCAGCGCTTTGACGTCTGGGCGGAACGCTTAAAGGTCAGTCCGGGGACGCTGAACGAGGCGTTCCTGAACGCGATGGCCGATATCTGTGCGCCACTGCCGGGGGCGGTTTCCCTGCTGAATGCGCTGAAAGGCAAGGTGAAGCTGGGGATCATCACCAACGGTTTTACCGCCCTGCAGCAGATCCGCCTCGAGCGCACCGGCCTGCGCGATCATTTCGACGCGCTGGTGATCTCCGAAGAGGTGGGTGTACCTAAACCGGATCCGCGTATTTTCGATTATGCGCTGTCGCAGGCCGGTAATCCTGACCGCGATCGCGTACTGATGGTGGGTGATACGGCAGAGTCAGATATCCTGGGCGGCATGAATGCCGGTCTGTCGACCGTCTGGCTCAATGCGCATGGTCGCGTGAAGCCTGAAGGCATCGAGCCGACCTGGACCGTGACGTCGTTGAACGAACTGGAGCAACTCCTGTGTAAACAATGATTGCCTGCCCCCCATTGATGGGTAAAATAGCCGCAATTTTGTATTCCATGATGCGTGGCGTGCTGCCGCGCTTATAAAAGAAGATTTAATTATGACGTTGTCTCCTTATCTGCAAGAGGTGGCCAAGCGCCGCACTTTTGCCATTATCTCGCACCCGGATGCCGGTAAAACGACCATCACCGAGAAGGTGTTGCTGTTCGGACAGGCGATCCAGACTGCGGGTACCGTTAAAGGCCGTGGCTCCAGCCAGCATGCAAAATCTGACTGGATGGAGATGGAAAAGCAGCGTGGTATTTCGATTACCACCTCCGTGATGCAGTTCCCGTATCACGACTGCCTGGTGAACCTGCTGGACACCCCGGGCCACGAAGACTTCTCTGAAGATACCTACCGTACCCTGACGGCGGTGGACTGCTGTCTGATGGTGATTGACGCCGCGAAAGGTGTAGAAGACCGGACCCGTAAGCTGATGGAAGTCACCCGTCTGCGCGATACGCCGATCCTCACCTTCATGAACAAACTCGACCGTGACATCCGCGATCCGATGGAAGTGATGGACGAAGTGGAAAGCGAGCTGAAAATCGCCTGTGCGCCCATCACCTGGCCAATTGGCTGCGGTAAGCTGTTCAAAGGGGTGTATCACCTCTATAAAGACGAAACCTACCTGTATCAGACCGGTAAAGGCCACACCATTCAGGAAGTTCGCGTGGTGAAAGGTCTGGATAACCCTGAGCTGGACGTGGCAGTCGGCGAAGAGCTGGCCGCGCAGCTGCGCGACGAGCTGGAGCTGGTCAAAGGCGCGTCTCACGAATTCGACAAAGAGCTGTTCCTGAGCGGTGAAATTACCCCGGTCTTCTTCGGTACCGCGCTGGGTAACTTCGGCGTTGACCACATGCTGGACGGTCTGGTGGAGTGGGCACCGCGCCCGATGCCGCGTAAAACCGACACCCGCGAAGTGGAAGCAAAAGAAGAGAAATTCACCGGATTCGTCTTCAAAATTCAGGCCAACATGGATCCGAAACACCGCGACCGCGTGGCTTTTATGCGCGTGGTGTCCGGTAAGTATGAAAAGGGCATGAAGCTGCGCCAGGTGCGTACCGGGAAAGACGTGGTGATCTCCGACGCGCTGACCTTTATGGCGGGCGACCGTTCGCACGTTGAAGAGGCGTATCCGGGCGACATCATCGGTCTGCACAACCACGGCACTATTCAGATCGGCGATACCTTCACCCAGGGTGAAATGATGAAGTTCACCGGTATTCCGAACTTCGCACCGGAGCTGTTCCGCCGTATTCGTCTGCGCGATCCGCTGAAGCAGAAACAGCTGCTGAAAGGCCTGGTTCAGCTCTCCGAAGAGGGCGCCGTGCAGGTGTTCCGCCCAATCGCGAACAACGATCTGATCGTGGGCGCGGTCGGCGTGCTGCAGTTCGACGTGGTTGTTGCACGTCTGAAGAGCGAGTACAACGTGGAAGCGATTTACGAGTCCGTAAACGTCGCGACCGCGCGCTGGGTTGAGTGTTCTGACGTGAAGAAATTCGAAGAATTTAAGCGTAAGAACGAAATTCAGCTGGCGCTGGATGGCGGCGATAACCTGACCTATATCGCGCCAACTATGGTGAACCTGAACCTGACCCAGGAACGTTATCCTGACGTTCAGTTCCGTAAAACCCGCGAGCACTAATCCCCTCTCAGAGCACGGCTGCCGCCGTGCTCTTCTTTAATCCCTGTCTTATTAATCCCTTGCGGAATGTTCTTAATTCAACGCAATTTCACGCTATTCGCGCGTTTTTTACCCAATTCTGAAAGCGGCTCTGTGAGAGTGATCTATATTTAACTCAGTGTTTAACACCGGGCGTGGATAAATTAACTGTTCAATGCATGACTTTAGGTTATCCATTTTGCCCGTGTGTTTATTCGCAATATATAAAACTACTAAGGAAGTATGTAGCCCGAATAACGGGTCAACACAGGAATAGATCGATGAATATGACAAGACTGAAGATTTCGAAAACTCTGCTGGCTGTAACCCTGGGTAGCGTTCTGGTGAGCGGTTCCGCCCTGGCGGAAAGCACCACCATGGATAAAGCACAGTCCACTGCCGATACCGCAGGGCAAAAAATCGATAGCTCTATGAATAAAGTCGGCAACTTCATGGATGACAGCTCAATCACAGCAAAAGTGAAAGCCGCACTGGTGGATGATGAATCCATCAAAAGTACCGATATTTCCGTTAAGACCGACAAGAAAGTGGTTACGCTGAGCGGCTTCGTGGAAAGCCAGGCTCAGGCCGAACAGGCGGTGAAAGTCGCGAAAGGCGTTGAAGGTGTTGCGTCCGTCAGCGATAAGCTGCACGTACGTGACGGTAAAAACGCGTCGGTGAAAGGTTATGCCGGTGATGCCGCTACTACCAGCGAAATCAAAGCTAAACTTTTAGCAGATGACATCGTGCCGTCCCGTAAGGTGAAAGTGGAAACCACCGATGGTGTGGTTCAGCTTTCCGGTACGGTAGATTCGCAGGCGCAAAGTGAACGCGCCGAGTCCATCGCGAAAGCGATTGATGGTGTGAAAAGCGTTAAAAACGATCTGAAAACGAAGTAAATCTGGACCATTCGCCCGTCTGGTTAAAACCTGCGGGCGAAATAAGAACGACTCTGGAAAAACGCCGGTGAGTGACCTGAGCGCTCACGTTTAGCGGCCGACATTAACTATGGTAAAGGAGAAGCTTATGTTTCGTTGGGGCATTATATTTCTGGTTATCGCGTTAATTGCCGCCGCATTGGGCTTTGGTGGACTGGCAGGTACAGCGGCATGGGCAGCTAAAATTGTCTTCGTTGTGGGTATTATTCTGTTCCTGGTCAGCCTGTTTACGGGTCGCAGACGTCCGTAGCAAACGCAATATTCCTTCAACAAAATAAAGCCAGTCACTGTGACTGGCTTTTTCTTATTTGCGGAACAGGTCGGGTGCGTTACTGTGGTGTTATAAAATAATCAAAACAGGAAAGCAGAGGTGGGGCAACGAATTCCCGTTACGCTCGGCAATATTGCGCCGCTGACGTTAAAGCCGTTTCGCGCAGGCCAACTCGCGCTGGTCTGCGAGGGGGGAGGACAGCGCGGCATTTTCACCGCCGGCGTGCTGGATGAATTTATGCGCGCCCAGTTCAACCCCTTTGACCTTTACTTCGGCACCTCTGCCGGCGCGCAGAACCTCTCTGCCTATGTCTGTAACCAGCCCGGCTACGCGCGAAAGGTCATTATGCGCTACACCACGGCGAAAGAATTTTTTAACCCGGTGCGCTTTGTGCGCGGCGGCAACCTGATCGATCTCGACTGGCTGCTGGAGTCGACCTCAAGCCAGATGCCGCTGGCCATGGATACTGCCGCCCGTCTGTTTGATAGCGGCAAAGAGTTCTGGATGTGCGCCAGCCGGGGCGATGACTATTCGCCGGGCTATTTTTCTCCTCAGAAGGAGAACTGGCTGGACATCATCCGCGCCTCCAGCGCGATCCCCGGCTTTTATCGAACTGGCGCCCTGCTGGACGGCATTAGCTATCTGGACGGTGGGATCAGTGACGCGGTGCCGGTGCAGGAAGCCGCCCGGCGCGGGGCGAAAACCATTGTGGTGATCCGTACCGTACCGTCGCAAATGTATTACACGCCGCAGTGGTTTAAACGGATGGAGCGCTGGTTGGGCGACAGCAGCCTGCAGCCGCTGGTGAACATCGCGAAGCAGCATGAAATCACCTACGGCGCGATGCAGCGCTTCATTGAAAAACCGCCGGGTAAGCTGCGTATTTTTGAAATCTATCCGCCTAAGCCGCTGCTGAGCATGGCCCTGGGCAGCCGCGTTCCTGCGCTGCGCATGGATTACAAAACGGGGCGGCTGTGCGGGCGCTATTTCCTGGCGACGGTAGGGAAAATGCTGGCGGAGCAACCGCCGCTTCATCGCCATAAACGCATTATTATGCCGCCTGCGATTGTCGCCAACGACGTTCTGACGATGCCGCTGGTGGATATTCCGCAGGCGAATGACGCTTTACTGGATAACGAGGATCTGGCGTGACGCACCGCTTTGTCGATACCCACTGCCACTTTGATTTCCCGCCGTTTACGGGGGATGAAGCGCAAAGCATTGCGAAAGCGGCCGAGGCAGGCGTTCAGGCCATCATTGTGCCGTCAGTGGAAGCGGCCTATTTTTCCCGGGTGCTGGATCTTTCCACGCGGCACTCCGCGCTCTATGCCGCGCTCGGCCTGCATCCGATTGTGATTGAGCGGCATCTTGATGAGCACATTGAGAGGCTTGATGAGGTCCTGCAGACCGCAGGAGACAAACTTGTCGCCATCGGTGAGATCGGCCTCGATCTTTATCGCGAGGATCCGCAGTTTGAGCGCCAGCAGACGATCCTCGACGCGCAGCTCAGGCTGGCGAAGCGCCACGATCTGCCGGTGATCCTCCATTCAAGACGCACGCACGATAAGCTGGCGATGCACCTGAAACGCATCGATCTGCCACGCAGGGGCGTCGTGCACGGTTTCTCCGGCAGCCTGCAGCAGGCGCAGCGTTTTATTGAGCTGGGCTATAAAATCGGCGTCGGTGGCACCATCACCTATCCGCGCGCCAGTAAAACCCGGGACGTGATGGCACAGCTGCCGCTGTCGGCGCTTCTGCTGGAAACCGACGCGCCGGATATGCCGCTGAATGGTTTTCAGGGCCAGCCGAATCGCCCGGAACAGGCGGCGCGCGTGTTTACCACCCTGTGTGAACTGCGAAAAGAGCCTGAAGAGGTGATTGCCGACGCGCTGCTTGAAAACACTCGTTCGGTATTTGGCATCACGCTATAGGTAAAGCGCCGGACGGATCACCGTTATCTTCTGTTTTTCCAGCGCCCGCGCCAGCGGTTCAACGTCCTCGGGCGTGGCGCTGCGCCATGATGCCGCCTCACCGTAAACGCCATGCGCATGAAATGCGTTGATGCGCACCGGCACATTCCCAAGCCCGTGGATAAAGGTCGTTAGCGGTTTGAGATGTTCCAGGTAATCACACTGCTCCGGAATAACCAGCAGGCGGAGTTCCGTCAAACGGTGACGATCTGCCAGCCAGCGGATGCTCTGCTTAATCAGCGGGTTTTCGCGCCCGGTCAGGAAGCGGTGATGCTCGTTCCCCCACGCCTTCAGATCCAGCATCGCGCCATCCAGTACCGGCAGCAGTTTTTGCCAGCCGGTTTCGCTTAACAGACCGTTGCTGTCTACCAGACAGGTGAGGTGATGCAGGGCGGGATCGGCTTTGATCGCGTTGAACAGGGCGATCACAAACGGCAGTTGCGTTGTGGCTTCGCCGCCGCTGACGGTGATCCCTTCGATAAAGGGTGCGGATTTGCGGACCTGGGTGAGGATTTCTTCCACGCTGAAGCGGTGCGCCATAGGCGTTGCCTGCTGCTGGCACAGGTGCAGGCAGGTGTCGCACTGGTGGCAGTCACTCTCCTGCCACCAGACGCGTCCGGCCTGAATCGTCAGCGCGTCGTGCGGGCAGTGGGGCACACAGTCCCCGCAGTCGTTGCAGCGGCCGATCGTCCACGGGTTGTGGCAGGTTTTGCAGCGCAGGTTGCAGCCCTGCAGGAACAGCGCCAGGCGGCTGCCCGGCCCGTCCACGCAGGAAAAAGGAATGACCTGACTAACTAAAGCGCATCTGCTGTTCATGGCTAACCACGCGCGGCTGACGTTCCAGAATACGGGTATTGCGTGCGGCCTCTTCTCCCAGCCACGTGGTATTGGTGCGCGATCCGGCTTCCCGGTATTTCTCCAGATCCGATAATCGCACCATATAACCGGTCACGCGGACCAGATCGTTACCCGCTACGTTGGCGGTAAATTCCCGCATTCCCGCCCTGAACGCGCCCAGGCAAAGCTGAACCACCGCCTGCGGGTTGCGTTTTACCGTCTCCTCCAGGGTGAGAATATCGCTGATTCCGGAGTGATAATGTTTGTGGTGCGGCGCGACGGCCAGCAGATGGCTGATGGGATCCGGTTCGTCGCCGTAGGGCAGGCGCGCGCCCGGCGTGGTGCCCGAGTCGGAGCTGATCCCCGACTGCGCGTGCAGCATCGCGCGGTGCTTCCAGCCGTGTTTCACCGGCGTGTTTTCCACAAACGCCGCAAGCTGTTCGCTGATTCGATAGCCGAGCGCGTTGGCCTGCTCGTCTTTTCCGTAACGGCCTTCAATGCCCTCCTTTTCACAGAGCGTATTCACCGCTTCCGCCAGGCCGTACATGCCAAACATCGGCACAAACCGATCCGCATCAATCAGCCCCTCTTTGACCAGGAAGCTATTCTCAAAGAAGCCAGATTGCTCGTACAGAAAACCGCAGCGCGCATCGATGATGGCCATTTGCTGCTGGCAGTAGTGCGGGAGCGTGCGGGTGAAGAAGTCCTCAATGGATGCGCTGCGTTCAGCAATGGCTTTGAGGTTAAGGCGCACCAGGGTGCTGCCACCGCCTGCAAGCGGCAGGGAGTTGTAACAACTCACCACGCCGTAACGGCCTTTTGTGAAAATTTTATCATTCATCGGGCCGTTAGAAATATGCGGTTTGCTGCATTCACATATGTTTTTTGCCACCTCAAGCAGCAGGTTGTCCGGGGTGATATCGGGATCGTAGATAAAGGTCAGGTTCGGTGCGACCTGCTTCAGCTCTGCGTCGGCACGCAGAATGGCACGGGTGATGGGGCCGTCAGCAGGCCCGATGTTTGCGTGCATAAACGCATCCGGCAGCGTGCGGTCGAGATAGCGCCAGAAACGTTTTATTCGGCTATCGATCTCTTCTTGTGTTAGAATTCTAACATGTGGAGTTAATATCGCATCAAGCTGACCGAGATAGACCGGCATCGATGTGACGGACGGAACATGATGGTAGAGGATGGTTAACAGCGAGAGGGCGTCGTCGAGATCTTTCGCCCCTTCCAGCTCCAGCCATTCTGAACCGTTAGCCAGAAATTTTGCGTAATCCGGCAGAACGTAACGGGGTTTGTAAGGCGAATGGCCTTCGAACATGTCGCAGATAAAACCTTCGTCCAGCGCGGCTCGTGCGACCTCAGGAAGCGCCGGATAAGGCAGGTTGTTCTCCGCTTCCAGCGCCAGAAAATGACGTTTTTGTTCCGGAGTTAACACCGGGCTTGTCACAATGTGCTGGCAACGTTGTTGCAGGGCGTCGGGGCTGGAGTGGGGCATATTCGCTTCCTTGAGTGTTCTGCGGATGATGAACGGATTGTAGGAAGCCAGCCTGTCGGGGCTTTTGATCCGACAGGGGGTATCGCTGCTTTAGTCGGCAATTTACGCGCTAAAGTTTGAATAAGATCTCATTACAGTGATGCAAATTTGTATGCAGTTTTCATTAACTGTGATGAATGTCGAAGTGTGGATGCGGGTGAATGTTAGAATACTCACAGACCCGCAAGGTAAAATTTATACGGCACTGCCGTTGGAGAATGTTATGACTGATTTAACTGCAAGCAGCCTGCGCGCGTTGAAACTGATGGACCTGACCACCCTGAACGATGACGACACCAATGAAAAAGTCATCGCCCTGTGCCATCAGGCGAAAACGTCGGTGGGTAACACCGCAGCCATCTGTATCTACCCGCGCTTTATCCCGATTGCCCGTAAGACGCTGAAAGAGCAGGGTACGCCGGACGTGCGCATTGCAACCGTAACTAACTTCCCGCATGGCAACGATGATATCGAGATCGCGCTGGCAGAAACCCGCGCGGCAATTGCCTACGGCGCAGACGAAGTGGACGTGGTATTCCCGTACCGCGCGCTGATCGCCGGCAACGAGCAGGTCGGTTTTGACCTGGTGAAAGCCTGTAAAGACGCGTGCGCGGCGGCAAACGTGCTGCTGAAAGTGATCATCGAAACCGGCGAGCTGAAAGAAGAGGCGCTGATTCGTAAGGCGTCTGAAATCTCCATCAAAGCCGGGGCGGATTTCATTAAAACCTCTACCGGTAAAGTGCCGGTGAATGCGACCCCGGAAAGCGCGCGCATCATGATGGAAGTGATCCGCGACATGGGCGTGTCCAAAACCGTTGGTTTCAAACCCGCGGGCGGCGTGCGTACCGCCGAAGACGCGCAGCAGTTCCTGGCGATTGCCGACGAGCTGTTTGGCGCCGACTGGGCCGATTCCCGTCACTACCGCTTCGGTGCGTCCAGCCTGCTGGCCAGCCTGCTGAAAGCGCTGGGTCACGGCGACGGTAAGAGCGCAAGCAGCTACTGATTGCCTGACAATGCCGGATGACGCTTCGCTTATCCGGCCGACAGGATCGTAGGGCGGGTAAGCGTAGCGCCACCCGCCACAACTCCCCCGATTCCGCATGGAGGTTACCGTGTTTCTCGCACAAGAAATTATTCGTAAAAAACGTGATGGTCATGCATTAAGCGATGAAGAGATCCGCTTCTTCATCAACGGCATTCGTGATAACACCGTCTCAGAAGGGCAGATTGCGGCTCTGGCGATGACCATTTTCTTCCACGATATGTCGATGCCTGAGCGCGTGTCGCTGACCATGGCGATGCGAGATTCAGGAACCGTTCTGGACTGGAAAAGCCTTAACCTTAACGGCCCGATCGTGGATAAACACTCCACCGGCGGCGTGGGCGACGTGACGTCCCTGATGCTCGGCCCAATGGTGGCAGCCTGTGGCGGTTACATCCCGATGATCTCCGGGCGTGGCCTGGGCCACACCGGCGGTACGCTCGACAAACTGGAAGCCATTCCGGGCTTCGATATCTTCCCGGACGACAACCGCTTCCGCGACATTATTAAAGACGTTGGTGTGGCGATTATCGGCCAGACCAGCTCTCTTGCTCCGGCAGACAAGCGTTTCTACGCGACCCGCGACATCACCGCGACCGTTGACTCCATCCCGCTGATCACCGCCTCTATCCTGGCGAAGAAACTGGCAGAAGGGCTGGACGCGCTGGTGATGGACGTGAAGGTCGGCAGCGGCGCGTTTATGCCGACCTATGAACTTTCTGCTGCGCTCGCAGAAGCGATCGTTGGCGTCTCCAACGGCGCGGGCGTGCGCACCACCGCGCTGCTCACCGACATGAACCAGGTGCTGGCCTCCAGCGCCGGTAACGCCGTCGAAGTGCGTGAAGCGGTGCAGTTCCTCACCGGTGAATACCGCAACCCGCGTCTGTTCGACGTCACCATGGCGCTGTGCGTTGAGATGTTAATCTCCGGCAAGCTGGCCAAAGACGACGCAGAAGCCCGCGCGAAGCTGCAGGCGGTGCTGGACAACGGCAAAGCGGCGGACATTTTCGGCCGCATGGTTGCAGCCCAGAAAGGCCCGACCGATTTCGTCGAAAACTACGCGAAATACCTGCCAACCGCGACGCTCAGCAAAGCGGTGTATGCCGATAGCGAAGGCTTCGTTTCCGCTATGGACACCCGTGCGCTGGGCATGGCGGTGGTCTCGATGGGCGGCGGACGTCGTCAGGCATCGGACACTATTGATTACAGCGTCGGCTTTACCGATATGGCCCGTCTGGGCGACAGCGTTGACGGTCAACGTCCGCTGGCGGTGATCCACGCCAAAGACGAAGCCAGCTGGCAGGAAGCAGCTAAAGCGGTGAAAGCGGCAATTACGCTTGACGATAAAGCACCGGAAACCACACCGACTGCCTATCGCCGTATCACCGAATAGCGGTATACTGATCTGATCGATAATTTTTGAAGCACTACGTACGGAGAACAATTATGAAACGTGCATTTATTATGGTGCTGGACTCATTCGGCATCGGCGCAACCGAAGATGCAGAACGTTTTGGTGACGTGGGTTCCGATACCATGGGTCACATCGCGGAAGCCTGTGCAAAAGGCGAAGCGGACAACGGTCGTAAAGGCCCTCTGACTCTACCCAACCTGACCCGCCTTGGTCTGGTGAAAGCGCATGAAGGCTCTACCGGTAAAATCGCAGCCGGTATGGACGGCAACGCGGAAGTCGTGGGCGCCTACGGCTGGGCTCACGAGCTCTCCTCTGGTAAAGACACCCCGTCTGGCCACTGGGAAATCGCCGGTGTGCCGGTGCTGTTCGACTGGGGTTATTTCTCCGATCACGAAAACAGCTTCCCGCAGGAGCTGCTGGACAAGCTGGTGAAGCGCGCCAACCTGCCGGGCTACCTCGGCAACTGCCACTCTTCCGGTACCGTGATTCTGGATCAGCTCGGCGAAGAGCACATGAAAACCGGCAAGCCGATTTTCTACACCTCTGCAGACTCCGTGTTCCAGATTGCCTGCCACGAAGAGACCTACGGCCTGGATAAACTCTACGAGCTGTGCGAAATCGCCCGTGAAGAGCTGACCGAAGGCGGCTACAACATCGGCCGCGTGATCGCGCGTCCGTTTATCGGCGACAAAGCGGGTAACTTCCAGCGTACCGGTAACCGTCATGACCTGGCCGTTGAGCCACCGGCACCGACCGTGCTGCAGAAGCTGGTTGAAGAGAAAGACGGTCACGTGGTTTCCGTGGGTAAAATCGCGGATATCTACGCCAACTGCGGCATCACCAAAAAAGTGAAAGCCACCGGTCTGGATGCACTGTTCGATGCCACCATCAAAGAGATGAAAGAAGCGGGCGACAAGACCATCGTCTTCACCAACTTCGTGGACTTCGACTCCTCCTGGGGCCACCGTCGCGACGTAGCGGGCTATGCGGCCGGTCTTGAGCTGTTTGACCGCCGTCTGCCGGAGCTGATGGAGCTGGTGGGTGAAGATGACATTCTGATCCTGACCGCGGACCACGGCTGTGACCCAACCTGGACCGGTACCGACCACACCCGTGAGCACATTCCGGTGCTGGTGTACGGCCCGAAAGTGAAGCCGGGCTCGCTCGGTCACCGTGAAACCTTCGCGGACATCGGCCAGACTATCGCGAAATATTTTGGTACGTCTGACATGGAATATGGCAAGGCCATGTTCTGAATCATGATGGGTGCGGGCTGATGCCCTCACCCCGGCCCTCTCCCACAGGGAGAGGGAGAACAGAATGTAGGCCGGGTAAGGCGGTAGCCGGCACCCGGCAAAAACAACAATGTAAAAGGAACTGAAGATGGCAACTCCTCACATTAATGCAGAAATGGGTGATTTCGCTGACGTCGTATTGATGCCGGGCGACCCGCTGCGTGCGAAGCACATTGCAGAAACTTTCCTGGAAGACGTGCGTGAAGTGAACAACGTTCGCGGCATGCTGGGCTTCACCGGTACCTATAAAGGCCGCAAAATCTCCGTTATGGGCCACGGTATGGGTATCCCATCCTGCTCTATCTACACCAAAGAGCTGATCACCGACTTCGGCGTGAAGAAAATCATCCGCGTAGGCTCCTGCGGCGCGGTGCGTATGGACGTTAAGCTGCGCGACATCGTTATCGGTATGGGTGCCTGCACCGATTCCAAAGTTAACCGCATGCGTTTCAAAGACCATGACTTCGCGGCGATTGCTGACTTCGGCATGGTGCGTGACGCGGTTGACGCGGCAAAAGCGCTGGGCGTTGACGCGCGCGTGGGTAACATCTTCTCTGCTGACCTGTTCTATGCACCGGACGGCGGCGAGATGTTCGACGTGATGGAGAAATACGGCATTCTGGGCGTGGAAATGGAAGCGGCGGGTATCTACGGCGTCGCGGCTGAGTTTGGTGCGAAAGCGCTGACCATCTGCACCGTGTCTGACCACATCCGTACCCACGAGCAGACCACTGCTGCCGAGCGTCAGACTACCTTCAACGACATGATCAAAATCGCGCTGGAATCCGTTCTGCTGGGCGATAAAGAGTAAGAGCTGTTGTGCCGGGTGGCGGCTTCGCCTGACCCGGCCTACGGTTTTGTAGGCCCGCTAAGCGCAGCGCCAGCGGGCTTTTTTACTAGCGCACGGCCTGCGCAATCCATGCTGACACATCCCTTAACTCTTTCTCCTGCTCCGGGAAATCTCCGATCAACGCATCGCATTCCTGCTGCAGCATATCTGCCCTGTACAAACAGCCCTGCAAACGTGCCGCCAGCGCCTCTAAAGGTGCCGGGTTCAGGCTATCGGTAAACACCTGCGTGCGGGTGATATGGCCTTTCTCCACGTCAAAATGCAGCTCCACGCCGCCCCAGGTAAAACGCTCGTCCAGCAGATGGGAAAAAGCAGGAGCCTGACCGAAGTTCCACTCCCAGCTGCTCTGGCGGGCGAAGGTTTCGGCGAAGTTGGGCAGGTCAGGGCTTTTGTCAGGGGAGATGACTTCTGCTTTCACGCGCTCGCCGTAATGTTCAAAGAACGCGTCACGGATCGCATCGCAAATCTGCTCGTGCGTAATGCCCGGCAGCAGTTCCACCAGATTTGCCACGCGTCCGCGCACGGAGGTAATTCCTTTGGCCTGGAGCTTTTTCTTATCAGGATTCAGGTAATTAGCCAGACGGCTCAGATCGGCGTTCAGCAGCAGGGTGCCGTGGTGGAAGCCGCGATCCATGGTTTCGCGGTAGGCGGAGCCGGAGACCTTCCGGTCGCCCTCGGGGGTTTTCACCACCAGATCGTTACGCCCGGACGCTTCCGCCGTCACGCCGAGTGAATTGAGCGCGTTGAGGACGATGGACGTTGAGATGGTTTTGTCGTATTCCGGTTTGCCCGCCATAAAGGTAAAGCAGGTATTGCCCAGATCGTGAAACACCGCGCCGCCGCCGCTGCTTCTGCGTGCGAGACGGACGTTGTCCTCTTCCATACGCCGGGTGTTGCACTCTTTCCACGGGTTTTGCGCGCGGCCGATGACCACCGTATCGGCGTTACGCCAGAGAAACAGTACGCGCTGGGTGGCGGGCATCTGGCGGAAGATGCACTCTTCTACCGCGAGATTAAACCAGGGATCGTAAGAGTCAGAGATAAGCAGGCGTAACGTCGTCATGGCAAAGTTCCTTTTCCGAATCGTTCGCCTACTTTATCACTAATCTTTCTTCTCGCTCTCTTCGTCTTCGGGGACGGATTTGCTGGCGGTCAACAGGAACGGGGATTGCTGCCAGCGCGAGCGCTTGCCGCGAAGCAGGGTGCGCGCCAGCACAACGCCGATGGCGAGTGAAAGCAGCAGCATCAGGCGCAGAATATTGGTGGTATTATCGACCTGTTTGGCTTCAGTAGGCAGGGTGTGGGTATCGAGGGTCAGGCGCAGATAGCCCAGCGGGCCATTCTTCCCCTGAATAGGTTCGACGATCTGCTGGTTAAAATAGCCTCCGGCTTTTTTACCGTCCAGCGCCAGCCTGTCGCGCACGTCGACGTGCTCGCCCGCGCGGGCAATCAGGTTGCCTTGCTCATCATAGACGCCGGCATCAAGAATGCGGCTGTTCTCCGTGAGCAGGCGTAAAACCTGGCCTATCCGCTTCTCGTCCGGCGTTTCGGTACGCATGGACGGCGCGACGTTGAGCGTCACCTGGCGCGCCAGCGTACGGGCCAGCTCTTCAAACTGCGGGTTGCGTTGCCGTTGATGGTTCTGGCTAAACCACGATGCCCCTTGCATCAGCACCACTAATAGTGCGAGACAGGAAAGGACAATCACGGCGCGATGAAGCCGGAATTTCAGTTTTGCGCGAGCCATATTCCACCTGCTGAAAATTTACGGCTTAATGTTGCCAGAAGTGATGGTTACAGGGTAGCCTCATGCGTTATTTTCCCTCTGCAACCTTCCGGCGCGAACGAAATTACAGGAGCTTTAATGCCGAACATTACCTGGTGTGACCTGCCAACGGATGTCTCTTTATGGCCAGGATTGCCGCTCTCTTTAAGTGGCGATGAGGTGATGCCTCTGGATTACCACGCCGGTCGTAGCGGCTGGCTCCTCTACGGACGCGGTCTGGATAAGCAACGCCTGACCCAGTATCAAAGCAAGCTGGGTGCGGCGATGGTCATCGTCGCCGCCTGGTGCGTGGAAGACTACCAGGTTATTCGCCTGGCGGGCTCCCTGACGCAGCGCGCAACGCGTCTGGCGCATGATGCCGGGCTGGACGTCGCGCCGCTGGGCAAAATTCCGCATCTCAAAACCCCGGGCCTGCTGGTGATGGACATGGACTCAACCGCCATTCAGATCGAGTGTATTGACGAGATTGCGAAGCTGGCGGGCAGCGGCGAGCTGGTTGCGGAAGTTACCGAGCGTGCGATGCGCGGCGAGCTGGACTTTACCGCCAGCCTGCGCCAGCGCGTGGCGACCCTGAAAGGGGCCGATGCCAACATTCTGCGCCAGGTGCGCGACGTGCTGCCGCTGATGCCAGGGCTGACGCAGCTGGTGCTGAAGCTGCAGTCCCTCGGCTGGAAAGTGGCGATCGCCTCCGGTGGCTTCACCTTCTTCGCGGATTACCTGCGGGAAAAACTGCATCTGACCACCGTGGTGGCCAATGAGCTGGAGATCATGGACGGCAAGCTGACCGGCCAGGTGATCGGCGATATCGTAGATGCCCAGTACAAAGCCAATACGCTGACGCGTCTGGCGGAAAAATATGAAATTCCGGTCGTCCAGACCGTCGCCATCGGAGACGGCGCGAACGACCTGCCGATGATCAAAGCCGCCGGGCTGGGCATTGCCTACCATGCCAAGCCAAAAGTGAATGAAAAGACGGAAGTCACTATCCGTCACGCTGACCTGATGGGGGTGTTCTGCATCCTCTCCGGCAGCATTAATCAGAAATAACGGTCCGCTTTGTAGGCCGGGTAAGCGTAAGCGCCACCCGGCACGCAGACCGCACAGAAATAACGAGGTAAACCGTGGCGAAAGCTCCAAAACGCGCATTTGTCTGTAATGAATGTGGTGCGGATTATCCGCGCTGGCAGGGGCAATGCAGCGCCTGCCATGCCTGGAACACCATCACCGAAGTGCGTGGTGTGGCGGCTTCGCCGAGCGTGGCCCGCAACGAGCGACTGAGCGGCTATGCCGGTAACGCGGGCGTGGCGAAGGTGCAAAAACTCTCGGACATCAGCCTCGAAGAGCTGCCGCGCTTCTCCACCGGGTTCAAAGAGTTTGACCGCGTGCTCGGCGGCGGCGTGGTGCCGGGCAGCGCAATTCTGATCGGCGGTAACCCGGGGGCGGGTAAATCGACCCTGCTGCTGCAAACGCTCTGCAAGCTTGCCGAACAGATGAAAACCCTGTACGTCACGGGCGAAGAATCACTGCAGCAGGTGGCGATGCGCGCGCACCGCCTGGGCCTGCCGACCGGCAACCTGAACATGCTCTCCGAAACCAGCATCGAGCAGATCTGCATGATCGCTGAAGAAGAGCAGCCGAAGCTGATGGTGATCGACTCCATCCAGGTGATGCACATGGCGGACATTCAGTCCTCGCCGGGCAGCGTCGCGCAGGTGCGTGAAACCGCGGCTTACCTGACGCGCTTTGCCAAAACGCGCGGCGTGGCGATTGTAATGGTCGGCCACGTGACCAAAGACGGCTCGCTGGCCGGGCCGAAGGTGCTTGAACACTGTATCGACTGCTCCGTGATGCTTGACGGCGACGCGGATTCCCGCTTCCGCACCCTGCGCAGCCACAAGAACCGCTTTGGGGCAGTGAACGAACTGGGCGTGTTTGCCATGACCGAACAGGGGCTACGCGAAGTCAGCAACCCGTCGGCCATCTTCCTGAGCCGTGGCGATGAGATCACCTCCGGCAGCTCGGTGATGGTGCTATGGGAAGGGACGCGCCCGCTGCTTGTCGAAATTCAGGCGCTGGTGGACGTGTCGATGATGGGCAACCCGCGGCGCGTGGCGGTCGGTCTGGAACAGAACCGTCTGGCGATCCTGCTGGCGGTGCTGCACCGTCACGGCGGGCTGCAGATGGCGGATCAGGACGTCTTCGTTAACGTGGTCGGCGGCGTCAAAGTCACTGAGACCAGCGCGGACCTGGCGCTGCTGCTGGCGATGGTCTCCAGCCTGCGAGACAGACCGCTGCCGCAGGATCTGGTGGTCTTCGGCGAAGTGGGCCTCGCCGGGGAAATCCGTCCGGTACCCAGCGGCCAGGAGCGTATCTCCGAGGCGGCAAAACACGGCTTCCGCCGGGCGATCGTTCCCGCCGCCAACGTGCCGAAAAAAATCCCTGAAGGGATGCAGGTATTTGGCGTGAAGAAACTCGCAGATGCGTTAAATGTCTTTGACGACTTATAATTACGTAAATTTGATTTTGCAGGAGGCACCGTAATTTATGTCATCATTTGACTACATCAAGACCGCAATCCGCCAGAAGGGCTGCACGCTGCAGCAGGTGGCGGACGCCAGCGGCATGACCAAAGGCTACCTGAGCCAGCTGCTGAACGCCAAAATCAAAAGCCCCAGCGCGCAGAAGCTTGAAGCGCTGCACCGCTTTCTGGGGCTGGAGTTCCCGCGTATGCAAAAGAACATCGGCGTGGTGTTCGGCAAGTTTTACCCGCTGCATACCGGACATATCTATCTGATCCAGCGCGCCTGTAGCCAGGTTGACGAGCTGCACATCATCATGGGCTACGACGAAACCCGCGACCGTCAGCTGTTTGAAGACAGCGCCATGTCGCAGCAGCCGACCGTGCCGGACCGCCTGCGCTGGCTGCTCCAGACCTTTAAGTATCAGAAAAATATTCGTATTCATGCCTTTAACGAAGAGGGCATGGAGCCGTACCCGCACGGCTGGGACGTGTGGAGCAACGGCATCAAAGCGTTTATGGAAGAGAAGGGCATTGCGCCGAACTGGATCTACACCTCTGAAGAGTCCGACGCGCCGCAGTTCCGCGAGCATCTGGGCATCGAGACGGTGCTGATCGATCCGAAACGCACCTTTATGAACATCAGCGGGGCGCAGATCCGCGAAAACCCGTTCCGCTACTGGGATTACATTCCGACTGAGGTGAAGCCGTTCTTTGTGCGTACCGTTGCGATCCTGGGCGGCGAGTCGAGCGGTAAATCAACGCTGGTCAACAAGCTGGCGAACATCTTCAACACCACCAGCGCGTGGGAGTATGGCCGCGATTATGTCTTCTCGCACCTGGGCGGCGACGAGATGGCGCTGCAGTATTCCGACTATGACAAAATCGCGCTCGGGCACGCCCAGTACATTGATTTTGCGGTGAAATACGCCAACAAAGTGGCGTTTATCGATACCGATTTCGTCACCACGCAGGCGTTCTGTAAAAAATACGAAGGGCGCGAGCACCCGTTCGTGCAGGCGCTGATTGACGAATACCGCTTTGACCTGGTGATCCTGCTGGAGAACAATACCCCGTGGGTCGCTGACGGCATGCGCAGCCTCGGCAGCTCCGTGGACAGGCGAGAGTTTCAGACCATGCTGGTGGAGATGCTCAACGAGAACAACGTTGAGTTTGTGCATGTGGAAGAGTCGGACTACGACTCCCGCTTCCTGCGCTGCGTCGAGTTGGTGAAGGAGATGATGGGGGAGCAGGGGTAGTTTTACCCCTCACCCTAACCCTCGCCCCAGAGGGGCGAGGGGACTTTAACCTCCCTCTCGCAAAGAGAGAGGGGACTTTAACCTCCCTCTCCCTTTGGGAGAGGGTCGGGGTGAGGGAATCAAACCACTCAGAACTCAACCACCACTTTCCCCCGCATATGCCCCTCCAGCACCTTACGGTGCGCCTCGGTAATGCTTTCCACGCTCAGCCCGTGCAGCGTTTCACTCAGCGAACTTTCCACCACGCCGTTATCCACCAGTTTTGCCACCTCATTGAGGATCTCTCCCTGACGCGCCATATCCGCGGTCTGGTACATGCTGCGGGTGTACATAAATTCCCAGTGCAGGGCGGCGGATTTGGACTTCAGCTTGTCCTGGTTCAGCGGACGTTCATTCTCAACGATGGAACAGATATGCCCCTGCGGCGCAATCAGTTCGCTGACCGCATCCCAGTGCCCGTCGGTGTCGTTGAGGATGAAGATGTAATCCACAAAGGTGAGCCCGTGTTTCGCCAGCTCGCCTTTCAGATCGCGGTAGTTGACGACCACGTCAGCCCCGCGATCGCGGCACCACTGCGCGGAATCTTCTCTAGATGCCGTCGCGACGATCTTCACCTTGCTGTTGTGCTTCGCAAAGGGGATCGCCAGCGATCCCACGCCGCCCGCGCCGCCGATGATCAGCAGCGTTTTGTCCGCTCCGGCATCCTGAATATTCAGCCGTTCAAATAGGCCTTCCCACGCGGTGAGCGCGGTTAAGGGCAGAGCAGCGGCAGCCGCCCAGCCGAGGCTGGCAGGCTTGTGCCCGACAATGCGCGCATCGATCAGCTGATGCGTGGTATTGCTGCCCGGGCGGGTGATGTCGCCCGCGTACCACACCTCGTCACCCGGTTTGAATCCGGTCACGCCAGCCCCAACGGCTTTGACGATCCCGCTGGCATCCCACCCGAGAATGCGCGGCTCGCTCAGCCCGTTTTTAGCAATGCCCGCGTGGACTTTGGTATCGACCGGGTTAACGGAGACGGCCTTCACCTCTACCAGCAGATCGTGCTCGCCGGGCTGCGGCATTGGCGGGGTGATTTCAATGAAGGTGGAAGAATTTTCTGGGTTAACGGCAATGGCTTTAACAGACATGGTGTGCTCCTCAATGGAATGCGTTTTGTTGAGGCTAGTCTATAAAGTGGACAGCTGCGTGATAAGATGGACAATCAAGAACTCAGCGTTCGTATAGGGTGAACAATCATGTTTAAACAGCTGCAGGATATGGCGCTGTTCGCGCTGGTAGCGGAGATGGGCAGCTTTACCGCGGCGGCGCAGAAGGCCGAACTGCCGAAATCGAGCGTTAGCCAGCGAATTAGCCAGCTGGAGCAGCAGGTGGGGATCCGCCTGCTGAACCGCACCACGCGCAGGATCAGCCTCACGTTTGCGGGCGAGCACTATCTGGTGCACTGTCGCGAAATGCTGGCGGCCAGCGAGCGGGCCGAGTACGCCATTCAGCGGCTGCGCGAAAACCCGAGCGGGCGGCTGCGGATCACCTGTCCGGCGGGGATTGGGGCGACGCTGCTGGCGCACATGAACGCCGAGTTCCAGCTTCGCTATCCTGACGTGTCGCTGGATGTGTCGATCTCTGATGACGTGGTGGAGATCTGGTCGAGGCCGGTTTTGACGTGGCGCTGCGCACCGGTAAGCCGCAGGACTCCTCCCTGATTGGCCGGATGATCGGGCTCTGCCCGCGCTATATGCTGGCCTCGCCGGACTATCTGGCGCGCCGGGAGCCGTTAATTCATCCCCGTCAGCTGGTGGAGCACCGCTGCATTACGCACCGGGCGTGGTCGGAGTGGCTTCTGCGAAGCGAGAGCGAGGATTACCGCTATCTGCCGGATAACGCGCACATGACCGATAATCTGGTCTACGCCCGCGAGTGTGCGATTGCCGGTGCGGGGATCACGCTCTTACCCGCATTTCTGCTGGAAGATAAAATTGAAAAAGGTGCGCTGGTTCAGGTGCTGCCGGAGTGGAATGTTGAAGGTAACGATCTGTGGCTGGCGTACCCGAGCCGCAAGCTGAATTCGCCTGCGCTGATGAGCTATATCGACTTTGCGATGCAGTTTGACGAGGTGAAGCGGTATTACGTGGGCAAATAAAAAAGCCGGGTGGCGCTCACGCTTACCCGGCCTACAAACTGTGCGGCCTGATGCCCTCATCCTGGCCCTCTCCCACGGGGAGAGGGTACAAACATAAAAAACGGCAACCGAAGTTGCCGTTTTGCTTTTATTTCGCAATACGCTTGTACTTAATACGCTTCGGCTCCAGCGCGTCGGCGCCCAGAGTGCGTTTCTTGTACTCTTCGTATTCGGTGAAGTTACCTTCGAAGAACTCCACTTTACCTTCGTCCTGGTAGTCCAGGATGTGGGTCGCGATACGGTCCAGGAACCAGCGGTCGTGCGAGATAACCATCGCGCAGCCCGGGAACTCCAGCAGGGCGTTTTCCAGCGCGCGCAGGGTTTCGATATCCAGGTCGTTGGTTGGTTCATCGAGCAGCAGAACGTTACCGCCCACCTGCAGCAGCTTCGCCAGGTGCAGACGACCGCGCTCACCGCCGGACAGCTCGCCCACGCGTTTGCCCTGGTCGGTGCCTTTGAAGTTAAAGCGGCCAACGTAGGCGCGGCTTGGCATCTCGGTGTTGCCGATACGCATGATATCCAGACCGCCGGACACTTCTTCCCACACGGTTTTGCTGTTATCCATCGCGTCACGGAACTGGTCAACGGAGGCCAGCTTCACGGTTTCACCCAGGGTGATAGAGCCGCTGTCAGGCTGTTCCTGACCGGACATCATGCGGAACAGGGTTGATTTACCCGCGCCGTTCGGACCGATGATCCCAACGATAGCGCCTTTCGGTACGGAGAAGCTCAGGTCGTCAATCAGCAGACGGTCGCCGTAGGACTTACGCAGGTTGCTGACTTCGACCACTTTATCCCCCAGACGTGCTCCAGGTGGAATAAACAGTTCGTTGGTTTCGTTACGTTTTTGGTATTCGGTGTTGTTCAGCTCTTCGAAGCGTGCCAGACGGGCTTTGCCCTTAGACTGACGGCCTTTCGCGCCCTGACGAACCCACTCCAGCTCTTTCTCGATAGACTTGCGACGCGCCGCTTCCTGAGAAGCTTCCTGCGCCAGACGCTGATCTTTCTGCTCCAGCCAGGAAGAGTAGTTGCCTTCCCACGGAATACCTTCACCGCGGTCCAGCTCCAGGATCCAGCCAGCGACGTTGTCGAGGAAGTAACGGTCGTGGGTGATCGCCACAACGGTGCCTTCGAAGTCGTGCAGGAAGCGCTCCAGCCACGCCACGGATTCCGCATCCAGGTGGTTAGTCGGTTCGTCGAGCAGCAGCATGTCTGGTTTTTCCAGCAGCAGGCGGCACAGCGCCACGCGGCGGCGTTCACCCCCGGAGAGGTTAGCGATTTTCGCATCCCAGTCCGGCAGACGCAGGGCATCAGCCGCGCGCTCCAGCTGCACGTTCAGGTTGTGACCGTCGTGCGCCTGGATGATCTCTTCATACTTGCCCTGCTGCGCGGCCAGCTTGTCGAAGTCCGCATCCGGCTCAGCGTATTTGGCATACACTTCATCCAGGCCTTTCAGCGCGTTAACCACTTCGGATACCGCTTCTTCAACGGATTCGCGAACGGTGTGTTCCGGGTTCAGCTGAGGTTCCTGCGGCAGGTAACCAATCTTGATGCCAGGCTGCGGACGGGCTTCACCTTCGATGTCTGTATCAATGCCGGCCATGATGCGCAGCAGGGTGGACTTACCGGCACCGTTGAGACCCAGAACACCAATTTTTGCGCCCGGGAAGAAGCTCAGCGAGATATTTTTAAGAATATGACGTTTCGGCGGGACAACTTTGCCGACACGATGCATGGTATAAACGAATTGAGCCACGTTGGACTTCGCCTCTTTTATCGTAATGAGAAGGAATTTCAGCCTCGAAGTGTAGCCTTTTTCACGTCCTAATCCCAGCCAGGAACGTCGGGAGTGTTAAAACGCGCAAGAAAGGTAAAAAAGTGTCCATGACGTGGCGCGTTGAAGGATGCCTGGTTAGCATAAGTTAATTAGACTTTGACGTGGCAAGACGCTGCAATTGACGAAAAAACAATGAGGAAGAGCTTGTGGAAAAAGCCAAACGGGTGGTCTGGCGTCTGCTGGCTGCCAGCGTATGCGTAATGGCGGTAAGCCAGGCGGTGCATGCCGATTCACTGGATGAACAACGTAACCGCTACGCCCAGATTAAACAGGCGTGGGACAACAAGCAGATGGATACCGTGCAGGCGCTGATGCCGACGCTAAAGGATTATCCGCTGTATCCGTATCTGGAGTATCGCCAGATTACGGACGACCTGATGAACCAGCCTACCGTCACCGTGAATAACTTCATTCAGGCGAACCCGACCCTGCCGCCTGCCCGAAATCTCCAGTCTCGCTTTGTGAATGAGCTGGCGCGTCGTGAAGACTGGCGCGGCCTGCTGGCGTTTAGCCCTGAAAAGCCGAACGCAACCGAAGCGCAGTGTAACTATTACTACGCAAAATGGGCGACCGGCCAGCAGGAAGAGGCCTGGGCCGGAGCGAAAGAGCTCTGGCTTACCGGGAAAAACCAGCCGAACGCCTGTGATTCCCTGTTTAGCGCGTGGCGTGCTTCCGGCAAGCAGGATCCGCTGTCCTACCTTGAGCGCATCCGTCTGGCGATGAAAGCCGGTAACACGCGTCTGGTGACCACGCTGGCGGGGCAGATGCCGTCCGATTACCAGACGATCTCCACGGCGGTTATCTCGCTGGCTAACGATCCGAACAGCGTGCTGACCTTTGCCCGCAGTACGGGCGCGACCGATTTTACCCGCCAGATGGCGGCGGTGGCCTTTGCCAGCGTGGCGCGTGACGATGTGGAAAACGCGCGGCTGATGATCCCGCAGCTGGTGCAGGCGCAGCAGCTCAATGAGGAGCAAACCCAGGAGCTGCGCGACATTGTGGCGTGGCGACTGATGGGCACCGATGTGACCGATGAACAGGCGCGCTGGCGTGACGATGCCATTATGCGTTCGAGCTCCACGTCGCTGGTGGAACGCCGCGTGCGCATGGCGCTGGGCACGGGCGATCGCCGTGGGCTGAATACCTGGCTCGCGCGGTTGCCAATGGAAGCCAAAGAGAAAGACGAATGGCGCTACTGGCAGGCCGATCTGCTGATGGAGCGCGGTCGTGATGATGAGGCCAAAGAGATCCTCCATTCGCTGATGCAGCAGCGCGGGTTTTACCCAATGGCTGCCGCGCAGCGTCTGGGCGAGGAGTACACCTTCCGTATAGATAAAGCGCCTGCCAACGCGAACCCGGCGCTGACGCAGGGGCCAGAAATGGCGCGCGTTCGCGAGCTGATGTACTGGAATATGGATAATACCGCGCGCAGCGAGTGGGCGAATCTGGTGACCAGCCGCACCACCGACGAGAAAGCCCAGCTTGCCCGCTATGCGTTTGATAATCACTGGTGGGATCTCAGCGTGCAGGCGACGATCGCCGGTAAGCTCTGGGATCATCTGGAAGAGCGTTTCCCGCTGGCGTACAAAGATCTTTTCGATCGCTATACCAGCGGCAAAGATATCCCGCAAAGCTACGCGATGGCGATCGCCCGTCAGGAGAGCGCGTGGAACCCGAAAGTCCGTTCCCCGGTGGGTGCCAGCGGCCTGATGCAGATTATGCCAGGCACGGCGACGCACACGGTGAAGATGTTTAATATTCCTGGCTACAGCAGTCCGTCGCAGCTCCTGGATCCGGATACCAACATCAACATCGGTACCAGCTATCTCCAGTACGTGTATCAGCAGTTCGGCAATAACCGCATCTTCTCTTCGGCGGCGTATAACGCGGGGCCTGGACGCGTGCGTACCTGGCTCGGCAACAGCGCCGGACGCATCGACGCCGTGGCGTTTGTGGAGAGCATCCCGTTCTCCGAAACGCGCGGCTACGTGAAGAACGTGCTGGCCTATGACGCCTACTATCGCTACTTCATGGGGCAGAAAGATACCCTGATGAGCGATGCCGAGTGGCAGAGACGTTACTGATCGGCGTGGGTTGTGTTATGCTGTACTCGCTAAAGAGTACAAGAGGCAGCATAACATGACCCAGCATTCCCCGTATTCCTCGGCAATGGCCGAACAACGTCATCTGGAGTGGCTTCGTTTTGTGGAGCTGCTTCGCCAGTCTTACGAGCAGGATTTGCACTTACCCCTGATGCAGCTGATGCTCACGCCGGACGAGCGTGAGGCGCTGGGCACCCGCGTGCGGATCATTGAAGAGCTGCTGCGCGGCGAGATGAGCCAGCGCGAGCTGAAAAATGAGCTCGGCGCGGGCATTGCAACGATCACCCGCGGCTCGAACAGCCTGAAGTCGGCGCCGGTTGAGCTGCGCCAGTGGCTGGAAGCGGTATTGCTGAAAAACGCCGGATGACGGCTACGCCTTATCCGGCCTGGAAACTTACCGATAAATCGCGTTATGGAACGGGCTTAACGCCAGAATCACCGCCTGGTGGTAAACGCCTGAACGCGTCAGCGCGCCTGCGGTAAAGACGCCAATCGCTCCTTCTTTACGACCAATCTCATCAATGCCGGTGTACTGCGACATCACCGGCCCGAGCGCTTCACCCGCACGGACTTTTTCCAGAATGATCTCCGGCAGCGGCAGGGTGGCCGAACGCGCTTCACCGCGCTGCTCGCGGCTTTCGATGACAACCCAGCTAAAGGTTGCGCCTTCGTCGATACCTGCTTCAATCGCTACCCAAAAATCAGCATTCGGTGCCGCGGCCTTAGCGTTTGCCACGCGATTTCGTGCGCCAGCGCGCGTTTCCTCGCTGCCAAACGGCTGTTCAGGAACGCCACTCTCGACGCCGATGGCCTCAATATGGCAGGATCCTGCGCCGAAGATCTCGTCAAATGCCCTTAGAATTGCCTGAATTTTGGCTGGATTAGTGGTAGCAGAGACAACATGGTGCATAATTAAGCTCGATTCAAAAAAAACTCATCGCAGTATAACGGAAAAAAAGCATGTTACAGGTATACCTTGTTCGCCACGGTGAAACGCAGTGGAACGCCGAGCGACGTATTCAAGGCCAGTCAGACAGTCCTCTCACCGAGAAGGGCGTGCAGCAAGCGTGGCAGGTGGCGGAACGCGCCAGAACGCTGGGCATTACCCACGTGATTACCAGCGATTTAGGTCGCACACAGCAGACGGCGCGCATCATCGCAGATGCCTGCGGCTGTGACGTCATGCTGGAGCCGCGCCTGCGCGAGCTGGATATGGGCGTGCTGGAAAAACGCCATATCGATACGCTGACGGAAGCGGAAGAGGGCTGGCGCCGCACGCTGGTGAACGGTACCGAAGATGGCCGTATTCCTGAAGGCGAATCCATGCAGGAGCTAAGCGTACGCATGCATGCCGCCCTGGCGGAATGCCTGAAGCTTCCGGCGGGAAGCCGTCCGCTGCTGGTGAGTCACGGGATTGCGCTGGGCTGCCTGGTGAGCACTATTCTGGGGCTACCGGCTTACGCTGAGCGCCGTTTGCGTCTGCGCAACTGCTCCATTTCCCGGATTGATTATCAGGAAAGCGCGTGGCTGGCGTCGGGCTGGGTAGTGGAGATGGCAGGGGACATTTCGCATCTTGATGCCCCTGCGCTTGACGAACTGCAGCGTTAACGACGTATTGGAATCAAGAATTCCATACGCAGATTGATTGGGCCTTCTTCCGGTTTTGCATCCTGCGCCGGGTAGTAGCGCTCAATGTCCTGACCTTTACGGCGATTCAGATTCAGCATCGGCATGCAGGTTCCGTAAACGGTCAGGATAAACTCCTGAACCCCCGTTCCCAGCCCTTCATAGGCGAACATCACGTATTCGCCGCCTTCCAGCACGACAGGCTTCGAACCCTGAATATACCCATTGGCCATCTCTGGCGTCAGCGCGGTGGTGTAGAACACCTCCTGTTCGTCGTCTTTTTCCTGACTTGGGTGCGTTTCGTTGAGGCCATACAGGATTGGCGGGATCGCCGGTGCGTGGCTCAGGAAGTCGCGCCAGAACTGGACGCGCATCTGATGACGGAACTCTGAAATCTGCTCCAGTGAACAGGAGTAGCTCTGGGTTGTGCCGATCAGATGGGTTTCCGGCAGTGTAATAATGTCGTACTTCGGCATTGCGAATTCGCCCAGACGCAGCGGCGGACGCATGCCAAACGAGCTCCAGTCAGGCGAGCGACGATAAAGCGCTGGCGTCAACGAGAACTGTTTTTTAAAGGCGCGGGTGAAGGTCTGCTGCGAATCGAAACGATATTGCAGGGCAATATCCAGAATCGGCCGCGCGGTCAGGCGCAGTGCCACAGCAGATTTTGATAAACGACGTGCGCGAATATAGGCCCCGATAGCATGACCGGTGACATCCTTGAACATCCTTTGCAGATGCCACTTGGAATAGCCTGCTTTAGCCGCCACATTATCCAGTGACAAAGGCTGGTCGAGATGACCTTCCAGCCAGGTGAGCAGGTCGCGAATAATTCCAGCCTGATCCATATACTATCCTCATCCTTAAAACAGCAGGTGCCTGATAACAGGTTAGCGGATAATAGCATTTTTTGATGTTTTAGCATTCAGTGTTTTTTTTGCGCATTCATGCTTTTTAGAGCACATAACAGGCGGATATATTCTAATCCTGTGATCTTGCTACATTTTTGTCTAAAGTATTGAATAATCGCTCAGTGTAATTTTAAAGAATGGTAACAATATGAAATACAAGACTTTGATCTTCACCGCGTTGATGCTGATGGTCGGACGCGTGGCGCAGGCAGAACAGATTGGCTCCGTCGATACCGTGTTCAAAATGTTTGGCCCTGACCACAAAATCGTGGTGGAGGCGTTTGACGATCCGGACGTGAAAAACGTCACCTGCTACGTCAGCCGCGCGAAAACGGGCGGTATCAAAGGCGGGCTGGGACTGGCGGAAGATACCTCCGATGCGGCGATTTCCTGTCAGCAGGTGGGGCCGGTTGAGTTGAGCGATAAAATTAAAAACGGCAAAGCGCAGGGCGACGTCGTATTCCAGAAACGGACCTCGCTGGTGTTTAAAAAGCTGCAGGTGGTGCGTTTCTATGATGCCAAACGCAACACCCTGGCTTACCTTGCCTATTCTGACAAAGTGGTGGAAGGCTCACCGAAAAACGCCATCAGCGCGGTGCCGATTATGCCGTGGCGGGAATAAAAAAAAACGGCGCAAATGCGCCGTTTTTTAATGCGTTAACTGCGGGATTACTCCTGCAGATCGCCGCAGAAACGATACCCTTCGCCGTGGATCGTGGCGATGATTTCCGGCGTATCTGGCGTAGATTCGAAATGCTTACGAATACGACGGATGGTCACGTCTACGGTACGGTCGTGCGGTTTCAGCTCACGGCCGGTCATTTTCTTCAGCAGCTCTGCACGGGACTGGATTTTGCCCGGGTTTTCGCAGAAGTGCAGCATCGCGCGGAATTCACTGCGCGGCAGTTTATACTGCTCACCGTTCGGGCTAATCAGCGAACGGCTATTGATATCAAGTTCCCAGCCGTTGAATTTGTAGCTGTCTACGCTACGACGCTCTTCGCTGACCGTACCCAGGTTCATGGTGCGGGACAGCAGGTTGCGTGCACGAATGGTTAACTCGCGAGGGTTGAACGGCTTGGTGATGTAGTCATCCGCACCGATTTCCAGGCCAAGAATTTTATCAACTTCGTTATCACGGCCCGTCAGGAACATTAACGCGACGTTCGCCTGCTCGCGCAGTTCGCGCGCCAGAAGAAGACCGTTTTTGCCCGGCAGGTTAATATCCATGATCACCAGGTTGATATCATTTTCAGAAAGGATCTGATGCATCTCTGCGCCATCGGTCGCTTCAAAGACATCGTAGCCTTCTGCTTCGAAAATGCTCTTTAACGTGTTGCGTGTTACCAACTCGTCTTCAACGATAAGAATGTGCGGGGTCTGCATGTTTGCTACCTAAATTGCCAACTAAATCGAAACAGGAAGTACAAAAGTCCCTGACCTGCCTGATGCATGTCGCAAATTAACATGATCGGCTTAACGTGACTAAAGTACGTAATTGCGTTCTTGATGCACTTTCCATCAACGTCAACAACATCATTAGCTTGGTCTTGGGTACTTTCCCTTTGGACCCGACAGTGTCAAAAACGGCTGTCATCCTAACCATTTTAACAGCAACATAACAGGCTAAGTGACACCAGACACCCAATAAAACTACGCTTCGTTGACATATATCAAGTTCAATTGTAGCACGTTAACAGTTTGATGAAATCATCGTAGCGGAATGCTAGCCTTTGTCACAATTTTTCAATAAACCAACTAGTTGCGGACATTGATTTATAAACGAAGCGAATCCAATCAGAATAGGGTATTCATGTTGCTATTATCATTATAAAACATAGGGATAATAGTGTTCTGTTAACATTCTAACTGATTGTTCAGACAAGGAATAGTTTAGCGTTTTTAATTTGTTATGAAACGCTATTTCGGTGATTTGTGTTGCAATTTTGTAAATTCGCGCTGCGTAATATGTTGAAGTGCATCACATTTTTACCCGCTAACTGATTAAAAAGAGAGCATAAATGCATCTGTCGATTGTGCTGGTTGCCCCAGCCAGAGCCGAGAATATAGGCGCTGCCGCGCGTGCCATGAAGACCATGGGGTTCACCGATTTACGTATCGTGGACAGCACTGCCCACCTGGAGCCTGCGGCTCGTTGGGTAGCGCACGGATCGGGCGATATCCTCGATAATATAACCACTTACGCTACGCTTGCTGACGCGCTGCACGACATTTCGTTTACCGTTGCGACCACCGCGCGCAGCCGGGCGAAGTTCCATTACTATGCCACGCCAGCGGAGCTGGTGCCGATGCTGAGCGAGAAAAGCCAGTGGCTGGAGAAGGCCGCGCTGGTGTTTGGTCGCGAAGATTCCGGATTAACCAACGAAGAGCTGGAGCTGGCAGACGTTCTTACCGGTGCGCCGATGGTCGCCGATTATCCCTCCCTGAATTTAGGTCAGGCGGTCATGGTCTACTGCTATCAATTAGCCTCCCTAATACAAATCCCCCAGCCTCCGGCAGAAGGGGCAAATGAAAATCAGCTGGCTGCGCTGCGCGCTCGCGTTGAGCAACTGCTGTCTCAGCTGGGGGTGGCGGACGATCAGAAAATGGCTGACTGGCTGCAGCAGCGTTTGGGCCGTCTTGAGCAGCGGGACACCGCAATGCTGCACCGTTTGCTGCACGATATTGAAAAAAAATTGGCAGAGTAAAATACTGCCATAAGTTTTTACTATGGCGAATAAGTCTGTTCAGAAGGGTTGCTATTGGGCGAATCGGATGAAAATAAATCTGCAAACAGCGGGACGTGAGAGTCTCCCAAATTGTGATCAAATTAAAAATTCGTTGACTTAAGGTGCCCGATCCTTTAACCCTAAAAGAATACAGGACAGACAGATAATAATGACAGAGTACACAACATCCATGAAACGCATCAGCATCACCACCATTACTACAACCATCATCATTACCACAGGTAACGATGCGGGCTGACGCGTACAGGAAAAACAAAAAAAAGCCCGCACCTAGACAGTGCGGGCTTTTTTTTCGGCTAAAGGAAACGAGGTAGAACCATGCGAGTGTTGAAGTTCGGCGGTACATCAGTGGCAAATGCAGAACGTTTTCTGCGTGTTGCCGATATCCTGGAAAGCAACGCCAGGCAGGGGCAGGTTGCTACCGTGCTCTCTGCCCCGGCAAAAATCACGAACCATCTGGTGGCGATGATTGAAAAAACCATCGGTGGCCAGGATGCACTCCCGAACATCAGCGACGCAGAACGTATCTTCGCTGACTTACTGCAAGGGCTGGCAGAGGCGCTGCCTGGCTTCCCGCACGCTCAGCTGAAGTCCTTCGTTGAGCAGGAATTCGCGCAAATCAAACACGTCCTGCACGGCATCAGCCTTCTCGGCCAGTGCCCGGACAGCGTCAACGCGGCGCTGATCTGCCGGGGCGAAAAACTCTCTATCGCCATCATGGCCGGCGTGCTGGAAGCGCGCGGCCATAGCGTGACCGTAATCGATCCGGTTGAAAAACTGCTGGCGGTGGGCCACTACCTCGAATCCACCGTTGATATTGCCGAATCAACCCGCCGTATCGCCGCCAGCAAAATTCCTTCTGACCATATGATCCTGATGGCAGGCTTCACCGCCGGTAACGAGAAGGGCGAGCTGGTGGTGCTGGGCCGTAACGGCTCCGACTACTCCGCCGCCGTGCTGGCCGCCTGTTTACGCGCGGACTGTTGTGAAATCTGGACCGACGTCGACGGCGTTTATACCTGCGACCCGCGCCAGGTTCCGGACGCCAGGCTGCTGAAGTCGATGTCGTACCAGGAGGCGATGGAGCTTTCCTACTTCGGCGCCAAAGTGCTTCACCCGCGTACCATCTCCCCGATTGCCCAGTTCCAGATCCCTTGCCTGATTAAAAATACCGGTAACCCGCAGGCACCGGGTACGCTGATTGGCGCGAGTACCGATGAAGACGGTTTGCCGGTCAAAGGCATCTCCAACCTCAACAACATGGCGATGTTCAGCGTCTCCGGTCCGGGGATGAAGGGGATGGTCGGCATGGCGGCGCGCGTCTTTGCTGCTATGTCCCGCAACGGTATCTCGGTGGTGTTGATCACCCAGTCCTCTTCCGAATACAGCATCAGCTTCTGCGTGCCGCAGGCCGACTGCCTGCGCGCCCGCCGCGCGCTGGAGGAAGAGTTCTATCTGGAGCTGAAAGAAGAGCTGCTGGAGCCGCTTGCTATTCAGGAGCGTCTGGCGATCATCTCCGTGGTTGGCGACGGCATGCGCACGCTGCGCGGTATCTCCGCCAGGTTCTTTGCCGCGCTGGCGCGCGCCAATATCAATATCGTGGCGATTGCCCAGGGCTCGTCAGAGCGTTCAATTTCTGTTGTCGTGGACAACGATGACGCCACCACCGGCGTACGCGTGGTTCACCAGATGCTGTTCAACACCGATCAGGTTATCGAGCTGTTCCTGATTGGCGTCGGCGGGGTGGGCAGCGCGCTGCTGGAGCAGGTGAAGCGTCAGCAGGAATGGCTGAAGAAGAAACATATCGATCTACGCGTCTGCGGAATTGCCAACTCCAGAGCGCTGCTCACCAACGTTCATGGTCTGAACCTGGAGAACTGGCAGGCCGAGATGAACGAGGCGAAAGAGCCTTTCAACCTGGGCCGCCTGATCCGTCTGGTGAAAGAGTACCACCTGCTTAACCCGGTGATCGTCGACTGTACCTCTAACCAGGCGGTGGCCGACCAGTACGCCGACTTCCTGCGCGAAGGGTTCCACGTGGTGACGCCGAACAAAAAGGCCAACACCTCGTCGATGGATTACTATCACCAGCTGCGTCTGGCGGCGAGCAAGTCGCGCCGCAAGTTCCTGTACGACACCAACGTGGGCGCGGGGCTGCCGGTTATCGAGAACCTGCAAAACCTGCTGAACGCGGGCGACGAGCTGCAGCGTTTCTCCGGCATTCTCTCCGGCTCGCTGTCGTTTATCTTCGGCAAGCTGGATGAAGGGATGAGCCTGTCGGAAGCCACCCGCGCCGCGCGCGAGCTGGGCTATACCGAGCCGGATCCGCGTGACGACCTTTCCGGTATGGACGTGGCGCGCAAGCTGCTGATCCTCGCGCGTGAAACGGGCCGCGAGCTTGAGCTTTCGGATATCGTGATTGAGCCGGTCCTGCCGGCAGAATTTGACAGCAGCGGTGATGTCGCTGCATTCATGGCAAATTTGCCACAGCTTGACGACGCTTTTGCCGCGCGCGTTGCGAAAGCCCGTGATGAAGGTAAGGTATTGCGCTATGTTGGCAACATTGAAGAAGATGGCGTGTGCCGGGTGAAGATTGCCGAAGTGGATGGCAACGACCCGCTGTACAAAGTCAAAAACGGCGAAAACGCCCTCGCGTTTTACAGCCACTATTATCAGCCACTGCCGCTGGTGCTTCGCGGCTATGGCGCAGGGAACGATGTTACGGCGGCGGGTGTGTTTGCCGATCTGCTGCGTACCCTGTCATGGAAGTTAGGAGTTTAACATGGTCAAAGTTTATGCCCCGGCTTCCAGCGCGAATATGAGCGTCGGATTTGACGTGCTGGGTGCGGCGGTGACGCCGGTGGATGGTTCGCTGCTGGGCGATACGGTCACGGTGGAAGCGGCAGACAGCTTCAGCCTGAATAACGTGGGCCGCTTCGCCAGCAAACTGCCGTCTGAGCCGCGCGAAAATATCGTCTATCAGTGCTGGGAACGCTTCTGTCAGGAGATCGGTAAAAACGTGCCGGTCGCCATGACGCTGGAAAAAAGCATGCCGATTGGCTCGGGACTGGGTTCCAGCGCCTGCTCGGTGGTCGCCGCGCTGGTGGCGATGAACGAGCACTGCGGCAAGCCGCTAAACAACAACCGCCTGCTGGGGTTGATGGGCGAGCTGGAAGGGCGCATCTCCGGCAGCATTCACTATGACAACGTGGCGCCGTGCTTCCTCGGCGGCATGCAGCTGATGATCGAAGAAAATGGCATCATCAGCCAGCAGGTGCCAGGGTTTGATGAGTGGCTGTGGGTGCTGGCCTATCCGGGCATTAAGGTCTCTACCGCGGAAGCGCGTGCGATCCTGCCCGCGCAGTATCGTCGTCAGGACTGTATCGCCCACGGGCGTCATCTGGCAGGCTTTATTCATGCCTGCTACACCCGTCAGCCGCAGCTGGCGGCGAAGCTGATGAAAGACGTCATTGCCGAGCCGTACCGCACGAAGCTGCTGCCCGGCTTTAACGAGGCGCGACAGGCATCGATGGATATCGGCGCGCAGGCGTGCGGCATTTCCGGCTCCGGCCCGACGCTGTTCGCCCTGTGCGACAAGCCGGACACCGCGCAGCGCGTGGCGGACTGGCTCTCTAAACACTACCTGCAAAATCAGGAAGGCTTTGTTCATATTTGCCGTCTGGACACGGCTGGCGCACGAGTACTGGGATAATTAATGAAACTCTATAACCTTAAAGATCATAACGAGCAGGTCAGCTTCGCGCAGGCGGTAACTCAGGGGCTGGGCAAAAATCAGGGGCTGTTCTTCCCGCATGACCTGCCGGAATTCCAGCTGACTGAGATTGACGAGCTGCTGAAGCAGGACTTTGTCACCCGCAGCACCAAAATTCTCTCGGCGTTTATCGGCGACGAAATTCCGCAGGAGCTGCTGGAAGAGCGCGTGCGTGCGGCGTTCGCTTTCCCGGCGCCGGTGAAGCAGGTTGAGCCTGACGTTGGCTGCCTGGAGCTGTTCCACGGCCCGACCCTGGCGTTTAAAGACTTCGGTGGCCGCTTTATGGCGCAGATGCTGACCCACATCAGCGGCGACAAACCGGTGACCATCCTGACCGCGACCTCCGGCGATACCGGTGCGGCGGTGGCCCACGCGTTCTACGGCCTGAAAAACGTCCGCGTGGTGATCCTCTATCCGAAAGGCAAAATCAGCCCGCTGCAGGAAAAACTGTTCTGTACGCTCGGCGGCAACATTGAAACCGTGGCAATTGACGGCGACTTCGATGCCTGCCAGGCGCTGGTCAAGCAGGCCTTCGACGACGAAGAGCTGAAGGTGGCTCTGGGGCTGAACTCCGCCAACTCAATCAACATCAGCCGTCTGCTGGCGCAGATCTGCTACTACTTCGAAGCGGTGGCGCAGCTGCCGCAGGAAGCGCGCAACCAGCTGGTGATCTCCGTGCCGAGCGGTAACTTCGGTGACCTGACTGCTGGCCTGCTGGCGAAATCCCTGGGTCTGCCGGTGAAACGCTTTATCGCCGCCACCAACGCCAACGACACCGTGCCGCGCTTCCTGAAAGACGGGAAGTGGGCGCCGAACGCCACGCAGGCAACGCTCTCTAATGCGATGGACGTGTCGCAGCCGAACAACTGGCCGCGCGTGGAAGAGCTGTTCCGCCGTAAGATCTGGCGTCTGGGCGATCTGGGCTACGCCGCGGTGACGGATGAAACCACCAAAGCGACCATGCGCGAGCTGAAGGCTGTGGGGTATACCTCTGAACCGCATGCGGCGATCGCCTACCGCGCGCTGCGCGACCAGCTTAACCCCGGTGAATATGGCCTTTTCCTGGGCACCGCGCATCCGGCGAAGTTCAAAGAGAGTGTGGAAGCGATCCTGGGCGAAACGCTGCCGCTGCCGAAAGAGCTGGCCGAGCGTGCCGACCTGCCGCTGCTGTCTCATGAACTGCCGGCAGATTTTGCCGCGCTGCGTAAGTTGATGATGGTTCGAGCGTGATTTTTGTCGGGTGGCGGCTACGCCTTACCCGACCTACGACGACCCCAATTGTACGCCGGGTAAGCGCAGCGCCACCCGGCAATAACGGTACCAATTGTAGGCCGGGTAAGCGTAGCGTCACCCGGCAACCGCAACACCGATCTCTATGCCGGGTAAGGCGAAGCCGCCACCCGGCTTTTTTATGGAGAAATTAAGGAGGAAAAAAGCAGGAAAAAAGCAGAAATTCCCAATAAATGCGGTCACTTAGCGTTTAGGATTGCAGAGAATAACATCCCCCGTTCCCCTCGCGTAATCTCCTTACATCGGCCCACGTTGGGCAAGAAGAATAAGGAGTCACCTGTGTCTACACTGAAACCTGCACTCATCGCGCTTTCACTGTTGCTGGCCGCCCCCATGGCGGTTCAGGCATCTGAAATTACCCTCGTACCTGCGGTAAAACTGCAGATTGGCGACCAGGATAACAACGGGCACTACTGGGACGGCGGCCGCTGGCGCGACCACGACTGGTGGAAGGCGCACTATGACTGGCGTGATAACCACTGGCGTCCACATGATGAGCATCGTAAACACGACGATCGTCACGATGACCATCACCACGATGACCACCGCGACGATCGCGGCCCGGACTGGAAACATCGTTAATGCAAAACCCCGCCAGCTGGCGGGGTTTGTTTTTACTGTTCGTGGCGCTTAAACACCAGCTCGCCTTTCCCCGACGACGCCTCGTCAAAGAAATAGCCTTCGCTGTTAAAGGCGGTCAGCTGCTCCGGCTTCGTCAGGCGGTTCTGGATGATGTAGCGGCTCATCAGGCCGCGCGCTTTCTTGGCGTAAAAGCTGATCACCTTGAACTTGCCGTTTTTCTCGTCGAGGAATACCGGCTTGATAATCTCCGCATCCAGCTTTTTCGGCTTCACCGACTTGTAGTATTCATCGGATGCCAGGTTTATCACCACGCTATCGCCCTGGGCATGCAGCGCCGCGTTCAGCTTGTCGGTAATGATATCGCCCCAGAAATGGTACAGGTCTTTGCCTTTGGCATTTTCCAGGCGAATCCCCATCTCCAGACGATAGGGCTGCATCAGATCCAGCGGGCGCAGCACGCCGTACAGACCCGACAGCATGCGCAGATGCTGCTGGGCAAAATCGAAATCGGCTTCGCTAAAATCTTCCGCCTGCAGGCCGGTATAGACATCGCCTTTAAACGCCAGAATCGCCTGGCGAGCGTTCGCCGGGGTGAAATCCGGGTGCCACTCGTGAAAGCGGGTCGCGTTAAGATCGGCCAGCTTGTCGCTGATGCTCATCAGCGAGGCGATTTGCGGCGCAGAGAGCTTACGCGCTTCGCGGATCAGCTGCTGCGAGTAGTCCAGCAGTTCAGGCTGGGTATAGCGCTCGGTGGCGAGCGGGCTCTGGTAGTCGAGCGTTTTTGCAGGTGAAATCAGAATCAGCATATCCAGTCCTTGCAGGAAATTTAGAGCGACTTTAGCAAAAAATCGCCCTGAATTGATCGATAGCTGTTATTGCCGCGGCAAATCATCCCACGTGCCGGGGGCAAGCTGCGCCTTAATATCGGGATAGCGCGCGGGATCAAATACCGGCGGAACGCCGAGTTTGCGCTGACGCAGATAGTCTCTGGCAATCAGGGTCACAACGGGTGAGAGCAGCAGGATAGCGGTGAGGTTCGTGATCGCCATCAGCGCCATAATGATATCGGCCAGCTGCCAGACCATCGGCATACTGAGCAGGGAGCCTGCTATCACCATCAGTATGACCCCCAGGCGCAGGGTTCCGATTGCGGCGCGGGAGTCGAGTTTCAGGAAAATAAGGTTATTTTCGGCGTAGAGGTAATTCACCACAATCGAGCTGAAGGCAAACAGCACCAGAATGAGCGAGACAAAACCTGCGCCCCAGCCGCCGGTCAGGTTCACCAGCGCCTGCTGGAGAAGCTGTATCCCGGCGGTTCCTGAGGAATGCGGTACGGGGCCCGCCAGCAGCAAAATCATGGCGCTGGCGGAACAGATGATAATGGTATCGGTAAAGACGCCAATCATCTGCACAATGCCCTGTGCGGCAGGGTGCGGCGGCCAGGAAGAGGCGGCAGCGGCCGCGTTGGGGGTTGACCCCATTCCGGCTTCATTGGAGAACATTCCCCGCTGAAAACCCGCCATCAGCGCCTGGCTGAAGGTGTAGCCCAGCGCCCCTGAGGCCACCTCGCGCCAGCCAAAGGCGCTTTTGACGATGGTTGCAATTACGCCCGGCACCAGGTCGATATGCAGCGCGGCAACGAACAGGCTCGCGGCAACCCAGAGCAGCGCCATAATGGGAACCAGCCACTGCATCAGGCGGGCGATGCCCTTAAGACCGGCAGAAATGGTGAGCAGAACGACGAGGGCTAAAGCAATACCGGCGACCCACTCCGGGCAGGAGAAGGCGTAGCTCAGGGCATTGGCGACAGAATTTGCCTGGACGGTATTAAAAATAAGGCCGTACGCGAGCAGTAAAAAAAGCGAGAACAGGACGCCCATCCAGCGCATCCCCAGGCCGCGCGCCATGTACCACGCGGGACCGCCGCGAAACTGGCCGTTTTTATCTTTCTCTTTATACAGCTGGGCGAGCGAACTTTCGGCAAAGGAGGTGGCCATCCCGAGTAGCGCCGTCACCCACATCCAGAAGACCGCGCCTGGCCCGCCCGCGCTGATGGCCAGCGCAACGCCCGCCAGATTTCCGCTGCCGAGCCGTGCCGCCAGGCTGGTACAGAGTGCCTGGAACGACGTTAATCCGCCCGGCTGGGGCGTAACGCTGTTTTTAAGACTTCTGCCAAACTTGCGAATATAACGAAACTGGATAAACCCACTGCGTAGCGTGAACCAAATACCTGCTCCCAGAAGCAAGTAAATCATTATCGAACCCCAGAGGACTTCGTTAATAAAGAAAAAGAAATCAGGCATTAACGTCCCTCTTGTTGATGCCAACGTGAATATGTAAGCGCTACCACTGATTGGGCATGCTGTTGCTTAGCAGCCTGTTAATCTTCCGAGTTTACCATACTCTGCCTAAGCGCACTGTCTGCGGTTGCGCTACCCCTCCGTCGTGTTATCATCAGGGCAGACCGGTTACATCCCCCTAACAAGTAAACCTGTCATTTTTCCGCTGCAGGCATGCTGTCGGTAGCGTGAATTATCCAGGGCACGTTAAAAGAGAAACACTATCATGACGGATAAATTGACCTCCCTTCGTCAGTTCACCACTGTCGTAGCTGACACCGGAGATATCGCGGCAATGAAGCTGTACCAGCCGCAGGATGCCACAACTAACCCTTCTCTGATCCTTAACGCCGCACAGATCCCTGAGTATCGCAAACTGATTGACGACGCAGTGACCTGGGCGAAAGCACAGAGCAACGACCGCGCGCAGCAGGTTGTGGATGCCACCGACAAACTGGCAGTGAACATCGGTCTGGAAATCCTGAAGCTGGTTCCTGGCCGTATCTCTACCGAAGTGGATGCACGTCTCTCCTACGACACCGAAGCGTCTATCGCCAAAGCGAAACGTCTGATCAAAATGTACAACGACGCTGGCATCAGCAACGACCGTATCCTGATCAAACTGGCTTCCACCTGGCAGGGTATTCGCGCGGCAGAGCAGCTGGAAAAAGACGGTATCAACTGTAACCTGACCCTGCTGTTCTCCTTCGCGCAGGCGCGCGCATGTGCAGAAGCAGGCGTATACCTGATTTCTCCGTTCGTGGGCCGTATTCTGGACTGGTACAAAGCCAACACCGATAAGAAAGAGTACGCACCGGCTGAAGATCCAGGCGTGGTTTCTGTTACTGAAATCTACGAATACTACAAACAGCACGGCTATGAGACCGTGGTTATGGGCGCAAGCTTCCGTAACGTCGGTGAAATCATCGAGCTGGCTGGCTGTGACCGCCTGACCATCGCCCCTGCGCTGCTGAAAGAGCTGGCAGAAAGCGAAGGTACCATCGAGCGTAAGCTGTCCTACACCGGTGAAGTGAAAGCACGCCCAGAGCGCATCACTGAATCCGAGTTCCTGTGGCAGCACAACCAGGATCCAATGGCCGTAGACAAACTGGCGGACGGTATCCGTAAGTTTGCTGTTGACCAGGGCAAACTGGAAAAAATGATCGGCGACCTGCTGTAATCATTCTGCGTGACCGGGCTCCCGGTCACGCGTCTTACCCCTGCCTCTGTCTGAATTTCCTCTCTGCGTGTATCATTCCCTTTAATCAGTACTCTTTGAATGGAATGGATATGAATACCTTACGCATCGGCTTAGTGTCGATTTCTGACCGCGCCTCCAGCGGCGTTTACCAGGATAAAGGCATCCCCGCTCTGGAAGAGTGGCTTGGCAGCGCGCTGATCACCCCGTTCGAGATCCAGACCCGCCTGATCCCGGACGAGCAGCCGATCATCGAGCAGACCCTGTGTGAGCTGGTGGATGAGATGAGCTGTCACCTTGTTCTGACAACGGGCGGAACCGGCCCCGCGCGCCGCGACGTGACGCCGGACGCAACGCTGGCGATTGCCGATCGTGAAATGCCGGGCTTCGGCGAGCAGATGCGCCAGATAAGTCTACACTTTGTCCCGACGGCCATTCTCTCCCGCCAGGTGGGAGTGATCCGCAAGCAGGCGTTGATTCTGAACCTGCCGGGGCAGCCGAAGTCGATCAAAGAGACGCTGGAAGGGCTGAAGACGGAAGATGGCAGCGTCATCGTTCACGGCATCTTTGCAAGTGTACCGTATTGTATACAGCTGCTTGATGGTCCGTATGTGGAAACTGATGAGAAAGTAGTAGCAGCTTTTCGTCCGAAAAACGCACGTCGCGAAACAATCTCCTGAAATTAACTAATATGTGACATTAGCTGAAGCGGCGATAGCGTGGTAACGCTTTTACGGTATAGTAATTTTTTCTTTACGATTGCTGTAAAAATAAATCCACAACACACGCATAATGGTTCGCTATGTCACATAACACCCGACCTCTGAATCGACAGGACTACAAAACCCTCACGCTCGCGGCCCTAGGCGGCGCGCTGGAGTTTTACGACTTTATCATCTTCGTCTTCTTCGCCGCCGTGGTGGGAGAACTCTTCTTCCCGGCGGATATCCCGGAATGGCTGCGTCAGGTGCAAACCTTCGGCATTTTTGCCGCCGGGTATCTGGCGCGTCCGCTGGGCGGCATTATCATGGCCCACTTTGGCGATCTGGTCGGGCGCAAGAAGATGTTTACCCTCAGCATCCTGCTGATGGCCGTGCCGACGCTGGCCATTGGTCTGCTGCCCACCTATACCTCGATGGGCATCCTTGCTCCGTTGCTGCTGTTGCTGATGCGCGTACTTCAGGGCGCGGCGATTGGCGGTGAAGTGCCGGGCGCGTGGGTGTTTGTCGCAGAGCATGTTCCGGCCCGCCGCATTGGTATCGCCTGCGGAACCTTAACGGCGGGGCTGACCGTCGGAATCCTGCTCGGCTCGGTGGTCGCAACGATTGTGAATACCAGCATGACGCAACAGGCCGTGCACGACTGGGGCTGGCGTATTCCGTTCCTGCTGGGTGGGGCGTTTGGTCTGGTCGCGATGTACCTGCGCCGCTGGCTGCAGGAGACGCCAATTTTCCTCGAGATGCAGCAGCGCAAAGCGCTGGCGCAGGAGCTGCCGGTGAAGGCGGTCGTGGTTCGCCATAAAAAAGCGGTGGTGGTGTCGATGCTGCTCACCTGGCTGCTTTCGGCGGGCATTGTGGTGGTGATATTGATGTCCCCGGTGTGGCTGCAAAAGCAGTACGGCTTCGCCCCTGCCGTGACGCTTCAGGCGAACAGTATCGCGACAATTATGCTCTGCTTTGGCTGTCTGGCCGCCGGGCTGGCAGCAGATCGTTTCGGTGCCAGCGTGACCTTTATCGTCGGCAGCCTGCTACTGGCCGCGTCAAGCTGGGCGTTTTACCATCTGGCGGGCAGCCATCCTGAACAGCTGTTCCTGCTGTACGGCGTGGTAGGGCTGTGCGTGGGCGTAGTGGGTGCTGTGCCTTACGTCATGGTACGCGCTTTCCCGCCGGAAGTTCGTTTCACCGGGATCTCGTTCTCTTACAACGTCTCATATGCCATTTTCGGCGGGCTGACGCCTATTGCGGTTACCGTACTGATGGGCGTGTCGCCGATGGCGCCAGCCTGGTATGTACTCGCGCTCTCGCTGATGGGGCTGGTATTAGGATTTTGGCTTCGTCAGGCGGGGGGATGTCGTGCCCGCGAGGCGGGCACGACAGAGGGATCAGTGTTTTTCACCAATCGGTAGAATGGTGCGGTCAAACTGCTCGTTCAGCACTTCACCCATTGCGAGGTAGATAGCGCTTGCGCCGCAAACCAGACCAATCCAGCCTGCAACATGAACGATGCCTTCGTTATCCACCAGGTGACCAATCGCCAGCAGGGCGAACAGTACGGTCAGGCTCAGGAAAACGAACTGCAGCATGCGGTTACCTTTCAGGGTACCGAAGAACATGAACAGGGTGAAGACGCCCCACAGGCCCAGGTAGACGCCCAGGAAGTGGGCGTTTGCCGCGTCCGCCATGCCCATTTTAGGCAGCAGCAGAATGGCAACCAGGGTCAGCCAGAAAGAACCGTAAGAGGTAAAGGCGGTTAAGCCGAAGGTATTGCCTTTCTTATATTCCAGCAGGCCCGCGAAGATTTGCGCGATACCGCCGTAAAAAATGCCCATCGCCAGGATGATGCCATCCATCGGGAACATCCCGATATTGTGCAGGTTCAGCAGGATAGTGGTCATGCCAAAACCCATCAGGCCCAGCGGAGCCGGATTAGCCAACTTAGTGTTGCCCATAAGTCCTCAAAAAAATCATCATTAATATGGTGAAATGGTTAAACCCGCGTCAGTTCTCCCTGACTGGGCGCGGCATCATAATGGGCGCAATCGATGGCGTCTATGATCTCATCAGGGTGAAATTAAAATTTTTTTTATGCTTGCCCCTTGATGGATGCCGTCGCGACCCCATCTTGTAGTCAACCGCAGTGTGTGGACCTGAAAAAAATCAAATCTGGGCAGTTGAAAAAGCACGTTCTGCCCTTATTACAGGTACACAACCACATGTTGACTGAATTTTTAGTGGAGACGTTTAGATGGGTAAAATTATTGGTATCGACCTGGGTACTACCAACTCTTGTGTAGCGATTATGGATGGCACTACTGCACGCGTGCTGGAGAACGCCGAGGGCGATCGCACCACGCCTTCTATCATTGCTTATACCCAGGATGGTGAAACTCTGGTTGGTCAGCCGGCTAAACGTCAGGCAGTGACAAACCCGCAAAACACCCTGTTTGCGATTAAACGCCTGATCGGTCGCCGCTTCCAGGACGAAGAAGTTCAGCGTGACGTTTCCATCATGCCTTACAAAATCATCGCGGCAGATAACGGCGATGCGTGGCTTGATGTGAAAGGCGCTAAAACTGCACCACCGCAGATTTCTGCTGAAGTGCTGAAGAAAATGAAGAAAACCGCTGAAGATTACCTGGGTGAGCCGGTAACTGAAGCTGTTATCACCGTACCTGCCTACTTCAACGATGCTCAGCGTCAGGCAACCAAAGATGCTGGCCGTATCGCAGGTCTGGAAGTAAAACGTATCATCAACGAACCAACTGCTGCTGCACTGGCTTACGGTCTGGATAAAGAAGTTGGCAACCGTACTATCGCGGTTTACGACCTGGGTGGTGGGACCTTCGATATCTCTATTATCGAAATCGACGAAGTTGACGGCGAAAAAACCTTCGAAGTTCTGGCAACCAACGGTGATACCCACCTGGGTGGTGAAGACTTCGATACCCGTCTGATCAACTACCTCGTTGACGAGTTTAAGAAAGATCAGGGCATTGACCTGCGTAATGACCCGCTGGCGATGCAGCGCCTGAAAGAAGCCGCTGAGAAAGCGAAGATCGAGCTGTCTTCCGCTCAGCAGACCGACGTGAACCTGCCGTACATCACCGCAGACGCGACCGGTCCTAAACACATGAACATCAAAGTGACCCGTGCGAAACTGGAAAGCCTGGTAGAAGACCTGGTAAACCGTTCTATCGAGCCGCTGAAAGTTGCTCTGCAGGACGCTGGCCTGTCCGTATCCGATATCCAGGACGTTATCCTGGTGGGTGGTCAGACCCGTATGCCAATGGTTCAGAAGAAAGTGGCTGAGTTCTTTGGTAAAGAGCCACGTAAAGACGTTAACCCGGACGAAGCGGTCGCAATCGGTGCTGCGGTTCAGGGTGGCGTACTGACCGGTGAAGTTAAAGACGTACTGCTGCTGGACGTTACCCCGCTGTCTCTGGGTATCGAAACCATGGGCGGTGTGATGACTGCGCTCATCAACAAAAACACCACCATCCCAACGAAACACAGCCAGGTGTTCTCTACCGCTGAAGACAACCAGTCTGCGGTAACCATCCATGTGATTCAGGGCGAGCGTAAGCGTGCGGCGGATAACAAATCTCTGGGTCAGTTCAACCTGGACGGTATTAACCCGGCGCCGCGCGGCATGCCGCAGATCGAAGTCACCTTCGACATCGACGCTGACGGTATCCTGCACGTGTCTGCGAAAGACAAAAACAGCGGTAAAGAGCAGAAGATCACCATCAAGGCATCTTCTGGCCTGAACGAAGCGGAAATCGAAAAAATGGTTCGCGATGCCGAAGCTAACGCGGAATCCGACCGTAAGTTCGAAGAGCTGGTTCAGACTCGCAACCAGGGTGACCATCTGCTGCACAGCACCCGTAAGCAGGTTGAAGAAGCAGGCGATAAGCTGCCAGCGGAAGACAAGACTGCTATCGAAGCTGCACTGAGTGCGCTGGAATCCTCACTGAAAGGTGAAGACAAAGCGGACATCGAAGCGAAGATGCAGGAACTGGCGCAGGCTTCTCAGAAGCTGATGGAAATCGCTCAGCAGCAGCACGCTCAACAGCAGGCGGGCGCTGACGCTTCGGCGAACAATGCGAAAGACGACGACGTTGTCGACGCTGAGTTCGAAGAAGTTAAAGATAAAAAATAATCGCCCTGATGCAGGGTAATTAATCGGCACGGGCGTAGGAGAACTCTCCACGCCCGTGCTCGCATGTTAAGGGGCTTAAAAAAACCAATGGCAAAGCAAGACTATTACGAGATTTTAGGCGTTCCGAAAACTGCGGAAGAGCGTGAAATCAAAAAGGCGTACAAGCGCCTGGCCATGAAATTCCACCCGGACCGTAACCAGGGTGACAAAGAGGCTGAAGCCAAATTTAAAGAGATCAAAGAAGCCTACGAAGTCCTGACCGATGCACAAAAACGTGCGGCCTATGACCAGTACGGTCACGCAGCCTTTGAACAGGGCGGCATGGGCGGCGGTGGATTCGGCGGAGGCGGCTTTGGCGGCGGAGCTGACTTCAGCGATATCTTTGGCGATGTATTCGGCGACATCTTCGGCGGCGGCCGTGGTCGTCAGCGCGCGGCGCGCGGCGCGGACCTGCGCTACAACATGGAGCTGACGCTGGAAGAGGCCGTTCGCGGTGTCACCAAAGAGATCCGTATTCCGACGCTGGAAGAGTGTGACGTTTGCCACGGCAGCGGCGCGAAAGCGGGCACACAGCCTCAGACCTGTCCAACCTGTCACGGCTCTGGTCAGGTACAGATGCGCCAGGGCTTCTTCGCGGTACAGCAGGCCTGTCCTCACTGTCACGGTCGCGGCACGCTGATTAAAGATCCATGCACCAAATGCCACGGGCACGGTCGCGTTGAGAAAACCAAAACACTGTCCGTTAAGATCCCGGCTGGCGTCGATACGGGCGACCGCATCCGTCTGGCAGGTGAGGGCGAAGCAGGGGAGCACGGCGCACCGGCGGGCGATCTGTACGTTCAGGTGCAGGTGAAACAGCACGCTATTTTCGAGCGTGAAGGTAATAACCTGTACTGCGAAGTGCCGATCAACTTCGCGATGGCGGCACTCGGTGGTGAAATCGAAGTGCCTACGCTGGACGGTCGCGTGAACCTGAAAGTACCGGGCGAAACCCAGACCGGCAAGCTGTTCCGCATGCGCGGGAAAGGCGTTAAATCCGTTCGCGGTGGCGCCCAGGGCGACCTGCTGTGCCGCGTCGTCGTGGAAACGCCGGTTGGCCTGAACGACAAGCAGAAACAGCTGCTGAAAGAACTGCAGGAGAGCTTTGGCGGTCCGACGGGTGAGAAAAACAGCCCGCGTTCTAAAAGCTTCTTCGATGGCGTCAAAAAATTCTTCGATGATTTGACCCGCTAATTCGTTAGCTGGTTTTCATCTTCTAAAAGCCCGGAAGCGATTCCGGGCTTTTTTATTTGCGCGTATAGCTCGGTTAAACTGAGTCTATACTCAACATTAATCTGTTTTTGCCGAGCTATTTGGCTTGGTATTATGGTTTTATCGAGGTATTGTTGTAAAAGAGAGAACTTAAATGAAATTACTACACCGTTTCTTTAGCAGTGAGGCGTCCGGTGGCGTGATACTGATTATTGCCGCAGCGGCCGCGATGGTGCTGGCTAACCTTGGCATCACGCAGGATCTCTACCATGCATTTCTGGAAACGCCCGTTGAGCTGAAGGTCGGGGCGCTGGAAATTAACAAGAACATGCTGCTGTGGATCAACGATGCGCTAATGGCGGTATTCTTCCTGCTGGTGGGTCTTGAGGTTAAGCGTGAGCTGGTTCTGGGCTCGCTTGCCAGCCGCCAGCGTGCGGCGTTTCCTGTGATCGCAGCCATCGGCGGAATGGTCGTTCCGGCGTTGCTCTTCCTGGCGTTCACCTGGCAGGATCCTGTTGCGCGTGACGGCTGGGCGATCCCGGCCGCGACGGATATCGCCTTTGCGCTCGGTGTCTTAGCCTTGCTCGGTAGCCGCGTGCCGGTGGCCCTGAAAATCTTCCTGATGGCGCTGGCGATCATCGATGACCTGGGTGCCATTGTGATTATCGCGCTGTTCTACACCAGCGATCTGTCGATCCTGTCCCTGAGCGTCGCCGCCGGGGCGATTGCGGTGCTGGCGCTGCTGAACATCTTCAATGTTCGCCGCATCGGTATCTATATCCTGGTGGGGATGGTGCTGTGGACGGCGGTGCTGAAATCCGGCGTGCACGCCACGCTGGCAGGCGTGATTGTGGGCTTCTTCGTGCCGCTTAAACCGCAGGACGGCAAGTCGCCTGCCAAACAGCTGGAGCATGTGCTGCACCCTTGGGTTGCCTTTATGATCCTGCCGCTGTTTGCGTTTGCCAACGCGGGCGTTTCCCTCGGCGGCGTGACGCTGGACGGGCTGACGTCCGTGCTGCCGCTGGGCATCATTGCCGGGCTATTTATCGGTAAGCCGCTGGGTATTAGCCTCTTCTGCTGGCTGGCGACGAAGCTGAAGCTGGCGTCATTGCCGCACGGTACAACCTTTGGTCAAATTATGGCCGTCGGCGTGCTGTGTGGAATCGGGTTTACGATGTCGATCTTTATCTCGACGCTGGCGTTTGGTGCGCATGCGCCTGAGCTTATCGTCTGGGCTAAACTCGGCATTCTCATCGGGTCATTACTGGCCGCGGTAATCGGTTATACCTTGTTGAAGGTGAAGTTGTCCGGACAGGCCGTCCAGGCATAACGGAACACCGGGAGGAGGCGATCCTCCTCCCGATACACACTCAGGGAGAGAAGACGCGATGTCTCATTTAAATTACAACCATCTGTACTACTTCTGGCACGTTTACAAACAGGGCTCGGTGGTGGGGGCGGCAGAGGCGCTCTACCTGACGCCGCAAACCATCACCGGGCAAATCAAGGCCCTGGAAGAGCGCCTGCAGGGCAAGCTGTTCAAGCGTAAAGGGCGTGGGATTGAACCCAGCGAACTGGGTGAACTGGTGTTCCGCTATGCGGACAAAATGTTTACCCTGAGCCAGGAGATGCTGGATATCGTCAACTATCGCAAAGAGTCGAACCTGCTCTTTGACGTGGGCGTGGCGGATGCGCTGTCCAAGCGGCTGGTGAGCGGCGTGCTGGATGCGGCGGTAGTCGAAGACGAGCAAATCCACCTGCGCTGCTTTGAATCCACCCACGAGATGCTGCTGGAACAGCTGAGCCAGCACAAGCTGGACATGATTATCTCGGACTGCCCGATTGACTCCACCCAGCAGGAAGGGCTGTTCTCGGTGAAGATTGGCGAATGCGGCGTGAGCTTCTGGTGCATTAACCCGCCGCCGGAGAAACCGTTCCCCGCGTGCCTTGAAGAGCGCCGTCTGCTGGTGCCGGGAAGACGTTCCATGCTCGGACGCAAGCTGCTGAACTGGTTTAACTCGCAGGGGCTGAAGGTAGAAATCCTCGGTGAGTTCGACGATGCGGCGCTGATGAAAGCCTTTGGCGAAGCGCATAATGCGATCTTCGTTGCGCCGACGCTGTACGCGCACGATCTCTATTCAGACGACAAGATTACGGAGATAGGCAGAGTGGATAACGTGATGGAGGAGTATCACGCCATATTTGCCGAAAGAATGATTCAGCACCCGGCGGTGCAGCGAATCTGCAATCGTGACTACTCGGCGCTGTTTACGCCACCGGCAATCTGAAGGCATAAAAAAACCCGCGTTAAGCGGGTTCTTTAAACAAGCAACAACAAGTAGCGATTAAGCCAGTTTGTTGATCTGCGCGGTCAGGTTTGCTTTATGACGCGCTGCTTTGTTTTTGTGGATCAGACCTTTAGCAGCCTGACGATCCACGATTGGTTGCATTTCGTTAAATGCGTTCTGCGCTGCAGCTTTGTCGCCTGCTTCGATTGCTGCGTATACTTTCTTGATGAAAGTACGCATCATAGAGCGACGGCTTGCGTTGTGCTTACGAGCCTTTTCAGACTGAACGGCACGTTTCTTAGCTGATTTGATATTAGCCAAGTCCAACTCCCAAATATGTTCTATGTGGACAATTCAAAGGCCGAGGAATATGCCCTCTTTGCCTTCTTTTGTCAATGGATTTGTGCAAATAAGCGCCGTTAATTAGCGACGCTACGTTACGTAGTGATGGCGCAGGATTCTACCAGCTTGTCTTCCCTGAATACAGCCTTTCGGCATAAAAATCGCAGTTCAGGAGCAGATTTTTTCGCTGCGAAAGGTCAGCCTGATGAAATCATTACGGCTTTCTGTTTTGCGCGAACAATCGCCGGTTAACCTTAACCGCTGTACAAGGTATACTTTGGCGATTTTCACTGTTTTGAGCCAGACATGAAGCTGATACGCGGCATACATAATCTCAGCAGCGCGCCACACGGGTGCGTGCTGACTATTGGTAATTTCGACGGCGTGCATCGTGGTCATCAGGCGCTGTTGCAGGGATTGCGTAAAGAAGGGGAGGCCCGCGGCCTGCCCGTTGTAGTGATGATTTTCGAGCCGCAGCCGCTGGAGCTGTTCGCGGGCGATAAATCTCCCGCCCGACTCACTCGCCTGCGCGAGAAATTGCGCTATCTGGCGGAGTCCGGCGTGGACTACGTATTGTGTTTACGTTTCGATCGTCGCTTTGCCGCGCTGACAGCACAAAATTTCGTCAGCGACCTGCTGGTTAAGCGTCTTGGCGTACAGTTTCTCGCCGTGGGCGATGATTTCCGCTTTGGCGCTGGTCGTCAGGGCGATTTCTTGCTATTACAGAAGGCTGGTCTGGAGTATGGATTTGACGTCACCAGCGCGATGACCTTCTGCGAAGGCGGCGTGCGCGTCAGCAGCACGGCGGTGCGTCAGGCGCTGGCTAATGATGACCTGGACACGGCAGAAACCCTGCTGGGGCATCCGTTCACCATCTCTGGGCGCGTGGTCCATGGCGATGCGCTGGGGCGCACGATAGGCTTCCCGACGGCGAATATACCGCTGCGTCGTCAGGTTTCCCCGGTTAAAGGGGTGTATGCGGTGGAAGTGGCAGGACTGGGCGATAAGCCGTTCTACGGCGTCGCCAACATTGGCACGCGTCCGACCGTCGCCGGTGTGCGTCAACAGTTAGAAGTGCACCTGCTGGACGTTGTAATGGACCTCTATGGTCGCCATATAGATGTGATACTGCGTAAAAAAATACGCAACGAGCAGCGATTTGGTTCGCTGGATGAACTAAAAGCGCAAATTGCGCGAGATGAATTGACGGCCCGCGAGTTTTTTGGGCTTTGAACCCGGCTTAACTGCCTACGTGATAAATACGGAACCGAGAATCTGATGAGTGACTATAAATCAACCCTGAATTTGCCGGAAACAGGGTTCCCGATGCGCGGCGATCTCGCCAAGCGCGAACCGGGAATGCTGGCGCGTTGGACCGATGATGACCTGTACGGCATCATTCGTGCAGCCAAAAAAGGCAAAAAAACCTTCATTCTGCATGATGGCCCTCCATATGCGAATGGCAGCATTCATATTGGTCACTCGGTTAACAAGATTCTGAAAGACATTATCGTGAAGTCCAAAGGCCTCACGGGATATGACTCGCCTTACGTTCCTGGCTGGGACTGCCACGGTCTGCCAATCGAGCTGAAAGTGGAGCAAGAGTTTGGCAAACCGGGTGAGAAGTTCACCGCCGCCGAGTTCCGTGCGAAGTGCCGCGAATACGCAGCCACGCAGGTTGACGGTCAGCGCGCTGACTTCATCCGTCTGGGCGTGCTGGGCGACTGGTCGCACCCGTACCTGACCATGGACTTCAAAACTGAAGCCAACATCATCCGTGCGCTGGGTAAAATCATCGGTAACGGCCACCTGCACAAAGGCGCTAAGCCGGTGCACTGGTGCGTGGACTGCCGCTCTGCGCTGGCAGAAGCGGAAGTTGAGTATTACGACAAAACCTCTCCGTCTATCGACGTGGCGTTCCATGCCGTCGATCAGGATGCGGTGAAGGCTAAATTTGGCGTCTCCTCGGTAAACGGCCCGATCTCTCTGGTGATCTGGACCACCACCCCGTGGACCCTGCCAGCAAACCGTGCGATCTCCCTGTCCGGTGAGTTCGAATACGCGCTGGTGCAGATTGACGGTCAGGCGGTTATCCTGGCGAAAGATCTGGTTGAGAGCGTGCTGAAGCGCGCGCATATCAGCGACTACACCGTGCTGGGCACCGTGAAAGGCGACGCGCTGGAGCTGATGCGCTTCAAACACCCGTTCCTGGACTTCGACGTTCCGGCGATCCTGGGCGACCACGTGACGCTGGAAGCGGGTACCGGTGCGGTGCATACCGCCGGTGGCCACGGTCCTGACGACTACAACATCAGCCTGAAGTACGGTCTGGAAATCGCTAACCCGGTTGGCCCGGACGGATCTTACCTGCCTGGCACCTACCCGGCGCTGGACGGTATCAACGTCTTCAAAGCGAACGACATCATCGTCGACATGCTGCGCACCAGCGGCGCGCTGCTGCACGTTGAAAAAATGCAGCACAGCTATCCGTGCTGCTGGCGTCACAAGACCCCGATCATCTTCCGTGCGACCCCGCAGTGGTTCGTCAGCATGGATCAGAAAGGCCTGCGCGAGCAGTCTCTGAAAGAGATCAAAGGCGTGCAGTGGATCCCTGACTGGGGCCAGGCGCGTATCGAATCCATGGTGGCTAACCGTCCTGACTGGTGTATCTCCCGTCAGCGTACCTGGGGCGTGCCGATGTCTCTGTTCGTACATAAAGAGACGCAGGAGCTGCACCCGAACACTCTGGAACTGATGGAAGAAGTGGCGAAGCGCGTCGAAGTTGACGGCATTCAGGCGTGGTGGGATCTCGACTCCCGCGACATCCTGGGCGCTGACGCAGACAACTACGAGAAAGTACCGGATACCCTGGACGTGTGGTTCGACTCCGGGTCTACCCACTCCTCCGTGGTTGACGTGCGTCCGGAATTTGCCGGTCACGCTGCCGATATGTATCTGGAAGGGTCTGACCAACACCGCGGCTGGTTCATGTCATCTCTGATGATCTCCACCGCCATGAAGGGTAAAGCGCCTTACCGTCAGGTACTGACTCACGGCTTCACCGTGGATGGTCAGGGCCGTAAGATGTCCAAATCTATCGGTAACACCGTTTCTCCGCAGGATGTGATGAACAAGCTGGGCGCAGACATTCTGCGTCTGTGGGTAGCCTCTACCGATTACACCGGCGAAATGGCGGTGTCTGACGAGATCCTGAAGCGTGCCGCCGACAGCTATCGTCGTATCCGTAACACCGCGCGCTTCCTGCTGGCGAACCTGAACGGGTTCGATCCGGCAAAAGACATGGTGAAACCGGAAGAGATGGTGGTGCTGGATCGCTGGGCGGTAGGCTGCGCGAAAGCAGCGCAGGAAGATATCCTGAAAGCCTATGAGTCTTACGACTTCCACGAAGTGGTGCAGCGCCTGATGCGCTTCTGCTCCATCGAGATGGGCTCGTTCTACCTCGACATCATCAAAGACCGCCAGTACACCGCGAAAGCGGACAGTGTGGCGCGTCGTAGCTGCCAGACCGCGCTGTTCCACATCGCAGAAGCGCTGGTGCGCTGGATGGCGCCGATCATGTCCTTCACCGCGGACGAAATCTGGGGCTACCTGCCGGGCGACCGTGAGAAGTATGTGTTCACGGGCGAGTGGTACGAAGGCCTGTTCGATCTCTCCAGCACCGAAGCAATGAACGATGCCTTCTGGGACGAGCTGCTGAAAGTGCGTGGCGAAGTGAATAAGGTTATCGAGCAGGCGCGTGCGGACAAGAAAGTCGGCGGCTCTCTGGAAGCGGCAGTTACGCTGTATGCCGAACCGGAGCTGGCGGCGAAGCTGACGGCGCTGGGCGATGAATTACGATTTGTCCTGTTGACCTCCGGTGCGAAAGTTGCGGATTATGCCGATGCTTCTGCTGATGCTCAGCAGAGCGAACTGCTCAAAGGACTGAAAGTCGCGCTGAGCAAAGCCGACGGTGAGAAATGCCCGCGTTGCTGGCATTACACCACCGATGTTGGCCAGGTGGCGGAACACGCAGACATCTGCGGACGCTGTGTAAGCAACGTCGCCGGTGACGGCGAAAAACGTAAGTTTGCCTGATGAGTAAAACTCTCTGTTCAACAGGACTGCGCTGGCTGTGGCTGGTAGTGGTGGTGCTGATTATCGATCTGGGCAGCAAGTTCCTGATCCTCCAGAATTTTGCTCTGGGGGAGACGGTTCCGCTGTTCCCGTCGCTTAACCTGCACTACGCGCGTAACTACGGCGCAGCGTTTAGTTTCCTTGCCGACAGCGGTGGCTGGCAGCGCTGGTTCTTTGCGGGTATCGCTCTCGGTATCTGCGTGATCCTTGCGGTGCTGATGTACCGCTCGAAGGCCACGCAAAAGCTGAATAACATTGCCTACGCGCTGATCATTGGCGGCGCGCTGGGCAACCTGTTTGATCGCCTGTGGCACGGCTTTGTGGTCGATATGATCGACTTCTACGTCGGTGACTGGCACTTCGCGACCTTTAACCTCGCCGATAGCGCAATTTGCATCGGCGCGGCGTTAATCGTGCTGGAAGGCTTCTTGCCTAAACCGGCAGCGAAAGAGCAGGCGTAACAAAACCAGCCGGGTGACGCGTAGCGATCCCGGCCTACAGAATTTGTGGCCTCCCGTAGGCCCGGTAAGCGCAGCGCCACCGGGCAACAGGTGACCCAAAACAAGCGAGCAATTTGCATGTCTAAATCCGTACAGAGCAACAGCGCGGTTCTCGTTCACTTCACGCTGAAGCTGGATGACGGCTCCACGGCCGAATCCACCCGCAACAACGGCAAACCGGCCCTGTTTCGTCTTGGCGATACCTCCCTGTCTGAAGGTCTTGAGCAGCAGCTTCTGGGCCTGAAAGAGGGTGAGAAAAAAGCCTTTTCGCTGGAGCCGGATGCCGCGTTTGGCGTGCCGAGTCCGGACCTGATCCAGTATTTCTCGCGCCGCGAGTTTATGGACGCGGGTGAACCGGAGATCGGAGCGATTATGCTCTTTACCGCTATGGACGGCAGCGAAATGCCTGGCGTGATCCGCGAAATCAACGGCGACTCTATTACCGTTGACTTCAACCATCCGCTTGCCGGGCGTACCGTTCATTTTGATGTTGAAGTGCTGGAAATTGATCCTGCACTGGAGGCCTGAAATGCAGATCCTGTTGGCTAACCCGCGCGGCTTCTGCGCCGGTGTAGACCGCGCTATCAGCATTGTTGAAAACGCGCTGGAGATTTACGGCGCGCCGATTTATGTGCGTCACGAAGTGGTGCACAACCGCTACGTGGTCGACAGCCTGCGCGAGCGCGGCGCCATCTTTATTGAGCAGATCAGCGAAGTGCCGGACGGTGCGATCCTGATCTTCTCCGCGCACGGCGTCTCGCAGGCGGTACGCAACGAGGCGAAAAGCCGCGATCTGACCGTATTCGATGCCACCTGTCCGCTGGTGACAAAAGTGCATATGGAAGTGGCGCGCGCCAGCCGCCGTGGTGAAGAGTCGATTCTGATTGGCCATGCCGGTCATCCGGAAGTCGAAGGCACCATGGGCCAGTACAGCAACCCGGAAGGGGGGATGTATCTGGTTGAGTCGCCTGAAGATGTCTTTACGCTGAACGTGAAAAATGAATCCCGTCTGTCGTTTATGACCCAGACGACGCTCTCCGTAGACGATACCTCAGACGTGATTGACGCGCTGCGTCAGCGCTTCCCGAAAATCGTCGGTCCGCGTAAGGATGATATCTGCTACGCGACCACTAACCGTCAGGAAGCGGTGCGCGCGCTGGCTGAACAGGCGGATGTGGTACTGGTGGTCGGCTCCAAAAACTCGTCTAACTCCAACCGTCTGGCCGAACTGGCGCAGCGTATGGGGAAAGCGGCTTTCCTGATTGATGATGCGTCGGATATTCAGGAAGCGTGGGTTAAACACGCGGGCTGTGTCGGCGTGACGGCCGGGGCGTCTGCGCCAGATATTCTGGTACAGAACGTCATTTCCCGTCTGCAGGAACTGGGCGGTGGCGAAGCATTGCCGCTGGAAGGACGTGAAGAGAACATCGTTTTCGAAGTCCCGAAAGAACTGCGCATCGACGCCCGCGAAGTCGAATAGACCTTTTTCTGATGAAAGGCCAGCACCTCCTGTGCTGGCCTTTTTTTTTACCCGTTACTTTATCGTGACGACAAAATCATGTCTTTTACTGATATTTAAGTCGGTTTCACGTTAAATTCTAATTATCGGTGTTTTCAGTTGGCAGTGCTTCTCAAGGCTGGTTAATCTGAAAACGGTTTACATCATTTTAACGTAAGAGAATAACTATGCATGATGCACAGATCCGTGTCGCCATTGCGGGCGCGGGTGGACGTATGGGCCGTCAGCTTATTCAGGCGGCACTTCAGATGGATGGCGTCGCGCTTGGCGCGGCACTGGAGCGTGAAGGTTCTTCGCTTCTGGGGACCGATGCCGGTGAGCTGGCGGGCGCAGGCCACACGGGCGTTACCGTGCAAAGCAGCCTGGAGGCGGTAAAAGAGGACTTCGATGTCTTCATCGATTTTACCCGCCCGGAAGGGACGCTCGCCCATCTGGCGTTTTGTCGTCAGCACGGCAAGGGGATGGTGATTGGCACCACCGGTTTTGACGATGCGGGCAAGCAGGCTATCCAGGATGCATCAAAAGACATTGCGATTGTCTTCGCCGCAAACTTCAGCGTGGGCGTTAACGTCATGCTGAAGCTGCTGGAGAAGGCCGCGAAGGTGATGGGCAACTATACCGATATCGAGATCGTAGAAGCTCACCACCGTTACAAAGTTGATGCGCCATCAGGTACGGCGCTGGCGATGGGCGAAGCGATTGCTCATGCACTTGATAAAGATTTAAAAGACTGCGCGGTCTATACCCGCGAAGGTTACACCGGCGAACGCGTGCCGGGTACCATTGGCTTCGCAACCGTGCGAGCGGGTGACATCGTCGGCGAACACACAGCGATGTTCGCCGATATTGGTGAGCGCGTCGAAATTACGCATAAAGCCTCCAGCCGAATGACGTTCGCCAACGGTGCGGTCCGTTCCGCTTTGTGGCTTAAAAACAAGAAAGATGGCCTTTTTGATATGCGAGATGTGCTCGATCTCAACAATTTGTAAGCATTATTACCCATCGTGATGTGGTTATTGCAGTCGTAATTGTTTGATTGCATAGGGCAATATTTTATTGCCCTTTTATTTTATCTATTTCATACCGTATTTTTGTTTAAGTCTCTAAATATCTATCTCTTGTGGCGTTTTGACGTTACTGAAATGTAAATTTTGACCATTTGGTCCACTTTATGGTGCTGCGCTAGCTCACTTTTCATTAAACCAGGCGCGCAAGCGTTTTCCGCGGTGATTTACCTGATCTTTTTGTCGCTTAAGCCGCATTCCAATCGCCAGGCCTGCAAAAGAGTAAACAAAATATCCGTTTTAAGTTGACTTTTACCCACCAAATCCCCAGAATGCCGCCGTTTGCCAAAAATCCGCTGGCAACACATTTGCATTGATCCATGACATGCTATGAATTAATATGCAAATAAAGTGAGTGAATATTCTCTGGAGGGTGTTTTGATTAAGTCAGCGCTATTGGTTCTGGAAGACGGAACCCAGTTTATCGGTCGGGCCATAGGGGCAACGGGTTCGGCGGTTGGGGAAGTCGTTTTCAATACTTCAATGACCGGTTATCAAGAAATCCTCACTGATCCTTCCTATTCTCGCCAAATCGTTACTCTTACTTATCCTCATATCGGCAATGTCGGCACCAATGCGGCTGACGAAGAATCTTCTCAGGTACATGCGCAAGGCCTGGTCATCCGCGACCTGCCGCTGATTGCCAGCAACTTCCGCAATACCGAAGACCTCTCTTCTTACCTGAAGCGCCATAACATCGTGGCGATTGCCGATATCGATACCCGTAAGTTAACGCGTCTGCTGCGCGAGAAGGGTGCACAGAACGGCTGCATCATCGCGGGTGATAACCTCGATGCGACGCTGGCGCTGGAAAAAGCGAAAGCCTTCCCTGGCCTGAACGGCATGGACCTGGCGAAAGAAGTAACGACCGCTGAAGCCTACAGCTGGACTCAGGGTAGCTGGACGCTGGAAGGCGACCTGCCGGAAGCGAAAAAAGAGAGCGAGCTGCCGTTCCACGTGGTGGCCTACGATTTCGGCGCCAAGCGCAACATCCTGCGCATGCTGGTTGACCGCGGCTGCCGCCTGACGGTGGTTCCGGCACAAACGTCTGCCGAAGACGTGCTGAAGATGAATCCGGACGGTATTTTCCTGTCCAACGGTCCTGGCGACCCGGCGCCGTGCGATTACGCCATCGCCGCCATCAAGTCCTTCCTGGAAACCGACATCCCGGTATTCGGCATCTGTCTCGGCCATCAGCTGCTGGCGCTGGCGAGCGGTGCGAACACCGTTAAGATGAAGTTCGGCCACCACGGTGGTAACCATCCGGTGAAAGATATCGACAACAACACGGTGATGATCACCGCGCAGAACCACGGCTTTGCCGTCGATGAAGCCTCGATGCCCGCTAACCTGCGCGTGACCCATAAGTCGCTGTTCGATGGCACCCTGCAGGGGATTCATCGCACCGATAAGCCAGCATTCAGCTTCCAGGGTCACCCGGAAGCCAGCCCGGGCCCACACGACGCCGCGCCGCTGTTCGATCACTTCATCGAACTTATCGAGCAATACCGTAAGACCGCTAAATAATCAGGAGCCGAGAAGACAATGCCAAAACGTACAGACATAAAAAGCATCCTGATCCTTGGCGCTGGCCCGATCGTGATCGGCCAGGCCTGCGAATTCGACTACTCCGGCGCGCAGGCGTGTAAAGCCCTGCGTGAAGAGGGTTACCGCGTAATCCTGGTAAACTCTAACCCGGCAACCATCATGACCGACCCGGAAATGGCTGATGCAACCTACATCGAGCCGATTCACTGGGAAGTGGTGCGTAAAATCATCGAGAAAGAGCGTCCGGACGCGGTGCTGCCAACCATGGGCGGCCAGACGGCGCTGAACTGTGCGCTGGAGCTGGAGCGTCAGGGCGTGCTGGAAGAGTTCGGCGTCACCATGATTGGTGCGACCGCCGACGCGATTGATAAAGCAGAAGACCGTCGCCGCTTCGACGTGGCGATGAAGAAAATCGGCCTCGACACCGCGCGTTCCGGTATCGCACACAACATGGAAGAAGCGCTGGCCGTCGCGGCTGACGTGGGCTATCCGTGCATCATCCGTCCATCGTTCACCATGGGCGGCACCGGCGGCGGCATCGCCTACAACCGCGAAGAGTTCGAAGAGATTTGCGAACGCGGTCTGGATCTCTCTCCAACCAAAGAGCTGCTGATTGATGAATCGCTGATTGGCTGGAAAGAGTACGAGATGGAAGTGGTGCGTGATAAAAACGACAACTGCATCATCGTCTGCTCCATCGAAAACTTCGATGCGATGGGTATCCACACCGGCGACTCCATCACCGTTGCGCCAGCCCAGACCCTGACCGACAAAGAGTATCAAATCATGCGTAACGCCTCGATGGCGGTACTGCGTGAAATCGGCGTGGAAACCGGCGGTTCTAACGTGCAGTTCTCCGTTAACCCGAAAACCGGCCGTCTGATTGTTATCGAAATGAACCCGCGCGTGTCCCGTTCCTCCGCGCTGGCCTCTAAAGCGACCGGCTTCCCGATTGCGAAAGTGGCGGCGAAGCTGGCGGTGGGTTATACCCTCGACGAGCTGATGAACGACATCACCGGTGGCCGCACCCCTGCGTCCTTCGAGCCGTCCATCGACTACGTTGTCACCAAAATTCCTCGCTTCAACTTCGAGAAATTCGCAGGCGCGAACGACCGTCTGACCACCCAGATGAAATCTGTCGGTGAAGTGATGGCGATTGGCCGCACGCAGCAGGAATCTCTGCAGAAAGCGCTGCGCGGCCTCGAAGTGGGCGCGACCGGCTTCGACCCGAAAGTGAGCTTGGACGACCCGGAAGCGCTGACCAAAATCCGCCGCGAGCTGAAAGACGCGGGCGCAGAGCGTATCTGGTATATCGCCGATGCCTTCCGTGCGGGCCTGTCCGTCGACGGCGTGTTCAACCTGACCAACATCGACCGCTGGTTCCTGGTGCAGATTGAAGAGCTGGTGCGTCTGGAAGAGCAGGTGGCGGAGCTGGGCATCACCGGCCTGGACGCTGACTTCCTGCGCGTGCTGAAGCGTAAAGGCTTCGCCGATGCGCGTCTGGCTAAGCTGGCGGGCGTGCGTGAAGCGGAAATCCGCAAGCTGCGCGACCAGTACGACCTGCACCCTGTCTACAAGCGCGTGGACACCTGTGCGGCTGAATTCTCGACCGACACCGCCTACATGTACTCCACCTATGAAGACGAGTGCGAAGCGAACCCGTCCGTCGATCGCGACAAGATTATGGTGCTGGGCGGCGGTCCAAACCGTATCGGCCAGGGCATCGAGTTCGACTACTGCTGCGTGCACGCCTCTCTGGCGCTGCGTGAAGACGGTTACGAGACCATCATGGTCAACTGTAACCCGGAAACCGTATCGACCGACTACGACACCTCTGACCGCCTCTACTTCGAGCCGGTTACGCTGGAAGACGTGCTGGAAATCGTGCGCATCGAGAAGCCAAAAGGCGTTATCGTGCAGTACGGCGGCCAGACCCCGCTGAAGCTGGCGCGCGCGCTGGAAGCAGCAGGCGTGCCGGTTATCGGCACCAGTCCGGACGCGATTGACCGTGCGGAAGACCGCGAGCGTTTCCAGCAGGCGGTTGACCGTCTGAAGCTGAAACAGCCGGCGAACGCCACCGTCACCGCCATCGAAATGGCCGTTGAGAAGGCGAAAGAGATTGGCTACCCGCTGGTGGTGCGTCCTTCCTACGTGCTGGGTGGCCGCGCGATGGAAATCGTGTATGACGAAGCCGACCTGCGCCGCTACTTCCAGACCGCGGTAAGCGTGTCGAACGATGCGCCAGTGCTGCTCGACCGTTTCCTCGACGACGCGGTGGAAGTGGACGTTGACGCCATCTGCGACGGCGAAATGGTGCTGATTGGCGGCATCATGGAGCACATCGAGCAGGCGGGCGTACACTCCGGCGACTCCGCCTGTTCTCTGCCAGCGTACACCCTGAGCCAGGAGATTCAGGACGTGATGCGCCAGCAGGTGCAGAAGCTGGCCTTTGAACTGCAGGTTCGCGGTCTGATGAACGTCCAGTTCGCAGTGAAAGACAACGAAGTCTACCTGATTGAAGTTAACCCTCGCGCGGCACGTACCGTACCGTTCGTCTCCAAAGCCACCGGTGTTCCGCTGGCGAAAGTGGCGGCGCGCGTGATGGCGGGCCAGACGCTGGCGCAGCAGGGCGTGACTAAAGAGATCATTCCACCGTACTACTCGGTGAAAGAAGTGGTGCTGCCGTTCAACAAATTCCCAGGCGTTGACCCGCTGTTAGGGCCAGAAATGCGCTCTACCGGGGAAGTGATGGGCGTGGGCCGCACCTTCGCAGAAGCGTTCGCGAAGGCGCAGCTGGGCAGTAGCTCCACCATGAGAAAATCAGGCCGTGCGCTGCTCTCCGTTCGCGAAGGCGACAAAGAGCGCGTGGTTGACCTGGCCGCCAAGCTGCTGAAACAGGGCTTCGAGCTGGACGCAACCCACGGTACCGCGATTGTGCTGGGCGAAGCCGGCATCAACCCGCGTCTGGTGAACAAGGTGCATGAAGGTCGTCCGCACATTCAGGACCGTATCAAGAATGGCGAATACACCTACATCATCAACACCACCGCAGGCCGCCAGGCGATTGAAGACTCCAAGCTGATTCGCCGCAGCGCGCTGCAGTACAAAGTGCACTACGACACCACCCTGAACGGCGGTTTCGCGACGGCCATGGCGCTGAACGCGGATGCCACCGAGAAGGTGATTTCGGTTCAGGAAATGCACGCGCAGATTAGCAAGTAAGTAAAAATGCCCGGTGCCGTTCGGTTGCCGGGCATTCTCCCATCTTCAGAACCTTCTGGTTTTTCATCCGCTTTCAGTCAGTTAGCCTAAAATGGTTAGGTCGATAACGAAATTCAACTGAGAGCAGGGGAAAACACCATGCAAAATAAATTACTGATCGCTTCCGTTCTGGCTGCCACGACAATGTTTACCGTTGCTGGCTGTTCGTCTAATCAGGCCGTAAAAACCACCGATGGCAAAACCATTGTCACCGACGGCAAACCGCAGGTGGATGACGATACCGGTCTGGTGTCGTATAAAAACGCCGAAACCGGTCAAACCGAGCAGATCAACCGTGACCAGGTGAAATCCATGGGCGAGCTGGATAACTAATTCAGAATTCTGACGTAAGCCCGTCAATAATATTCACTATTAGCCTGTTGAATTACTGACTACACTCTTTTGTTAAAAGAAAGCAGTAACAACAGGCTAATCAATGATTCTGATAATTTATGCCCATCCTTATCCGCAGCACTCGCATGCGAATAAGCGGATGCTTGAGCAGGTAAGGACGCTTGATAACGTAGAGATACGTTCCCTCTATCAACTTTATCCCGATTTTAATATCGATATCGCCGCCGAACAGGAGGCGCTTTCCCGTGCCGATCTGATTATCTGGCAGCATCCGATGCAGTGGTACAGCACGCCCCCGCTTCTGAAGCTGTGGATTGATAAAGTCTTCTCCCACGGCTGGGCGTATGGCCACAACGGCAATGCGCTAAAAGGAAAAAGCCTGATGTGGGCGGTCACCACCGGCGGCGGTGAAAGCCATTTTGATATCGGTTCCTTCCCGGGTTTTGACGTTCTGGCGCAGCCGCTGCAGGCGACCGCGCTCTATTGCGGTCTGAACTGGCTCCCGCCGTTTGCGATGCACTGCACGTTTGTTTGCGACGATGAAACGCTGCAGGCGCAGGCTCGCCATTATAAACAACGCTTACTTGAGTGGCAGGAGACGCACCATGGATAGCCATACGCTGATACAGGCGCTAATTTACCTCGGCGCGGCGGCGTTGATTGTACCCGTGGCGGTACGCCTGGGGCTGGGCTCGGTGCTCGGCTACCTGATTGCGGGCTGCGTCATTGGGCCGTGGGGCTTTCGGCTGGTCACGGATGCCGAGGCGATTCTCCATTTCGCTGAAATTGGCGTGGTGCTGATGCTGTTTGTGATTGGCCTGGAGCTCGACCCGCAGCGGCTGTGGAAGCTTCGCGCCTCGGTATTTGGCGGCGGCGCGCTGCAGATGGTGGCCTGCGGCCTGCTGCTGGGTGGGTTCTGCATCCTGTTGGGTATGGACTGGAAAGTGGCAGAGCTCATCGGCATGACGCTGGCGCTCTCCTCCACGGCCATTGCCATGCAGGCGATGAACGAGCGAAATCTGACGGTATCCCAGATGGGACGCAGCGCGTTCTCAGTGCTGCTGTTCCAGGACATTGCCGCTATCCCGCTGGTGGCGATGATCCCGCTGCTGGCGGCCAGCGGTTCCTCTACCACGCTGGGCGCTTTCGCGCTGTCGGCGCTGAAGGTGGCGGGCGCGCTGGCGCTGGTGGTGCTGCTTGGCCGCTATCTGACCCGCCCGCTGCTGCGGTTTGTCGCCCGCTCTGGCCTGCGCGAAGTGTTCAGCGCCGTGGCGCTGTTCCTGGTGTTTGGCTTCGGTCTGCTGCTGGAGGAGGCCGGGCTGTCGATGGCGATGGGGGCGTTCCTCGCAGGCGTTCTGCTGGCGAGCTCTGAATACCGTCACGCGCTGGAAAGCGATATCGAGCCGTTCAAAGGACTGCTGCTGGGGCTGTTTTTCATCGGCGTCGGGATGTCCGTCGACTTCGGCACGCTGGTGACGCACCCGCTGCGGATCGTCATCCTGCTCGTCGGCTTCCTGGTCATTAAAATGGTGATGCTGTGGCTGATTGCTCGCCCACTGAACGTGCCGGGCAGGCAGCGCCGCTGGTTCGCCGTGCTGCTGGGGCAGGGGAGTGAATTTGCGTTCGTGGTCTTTGGCGCCGCGCAGATGGCAAACGTGCTCGATCCCGAGTGGGCGAAGGCGCTGACGCTGGCGGTGGCACTGTCGATGGCGGCGACGCCGGTGCTGCTGGTGGTGCTGACGCGCCTGGAAAAGTCGGGCAGCGGGCAGGAGCGCGAGGCCGACGAGATCGACGAGGAGCAGCCGCGCGTCATCATCGCCGGATTTGGCCGCTACGGGCAGATCGTGGGTCGTTTACTGCTGTCGAGCGGAGTGAAAATGGTCATCCTCGATCACGATCCCGACCATGTCGATACCCTGCGTAAATTTGATATGAAGGTGTTTTACGGGGATGCAACCCGCGTCGATCTGCTGGAATCCGCCGGGGCGGCAAAAGCCGAGGTGTTGATTAACGCGATTGACGATCCGGAAACCAGCATGCAGATGGTGGAGCTGGTAAAAGAGCATTTCCCGGCGCTGACCATTATTTCCCGCGCGCGCGATGTGGATCACTACATCCGGCTGCGGCAGGCGGGCGTAGAGGCGCCTGAACGTGAAACCTTCGAAGGTGCGCTGAAGTCTGGTCGAGTGGCGCTGGAAAACCTGGGGCTCGGCGCGTATGAAGCGCGTGAGCGTGCAGACCTGTTCCGCCGCTTTAATACCGAGATGGTTGAAGAGATGGCGGCGATGGCCGGCAGTACGGCCACCGAGCGCGCGGCGGTGTTCAAACGCACCAGCGCGATGCTGACGGAAATCATTAACGAGGACCGTAACCACCTGTCGCTGATCCAGCGCCATGGCTGGCAGGGCACGGAAGAGGGCAAGCATACCGGCGATCCGGCTGACGAGCCCGAGAGTAAACCTTCCGCGTGAAGTGGAGTTGCCAGCAATATTAAAAAATTTCTTTATCTTTACCCTGCCGCCAGTCGACGAAAGATTAAGCTTTCCGTATAGTGGCGGCAATTTTTTGCATCCGGGAAATTTTCAATGATCAGTCTGATTGCAGCGCTGGCGGTGGACCGCGTTATCGGTATGGAAAATGCCATGCCGTGGAACCTGCCTGCCGATCTCGCATGGTTTAAACGTACTACGTTAAACAAGCCGGTAGTGATGGGCCGCCTGACCTGGGAGTCGATTGGTCGTCCATTGCCGGGCCGTAAGAATATCGTTATCAGCAGCCAGCCGGGCACTGACGATCGCGTCGAATGGGTAAAATCAGTAGACGAGGCGATTGCTGCATGCGGCAATGCCGAAGAGATCATGGTGATTGGCGGTGGGCGCGTGTACGAGCAGTTCCTGCCAAAAGCGCAGAAGCTGTATCTGACCCACATTGATGCAGAAGTGGAAGGGGATACCCATTTCCCGGACTACGATCCGGACGAGTGGGAATCGGTATTCAGCGAATTCCACGACGCGGATGCACAGAACTCCCACAGCTACTGCTTCGAGATTCTGGAACGTCGTTAAGTGATTTTCCCTCTCCCGGCCGGGAGAGGGAATAACGTATCAGGAGGCAACGGCCTCACTTTCCCCTAAGTCCAGCTGTCGGTTGGACGGCTGCACAAAGTAAGCTTTATCTTCCCAGCGTAAGCAGGTTAACTCTCCGCCCCAGCAGCATCCGGTATCCAGACCGTAAATCCCTTCCGGTGTTCCTTTTCCTTCCAGCGCAGCCCAGTGGCCAAATACCACGCTGTACTCGCTGGTCACCGGTCCCGGAATGGCAAACCACGGTTTCAGCGGAGCAGGTGCGCTTTCCGGCGTCTCTTTGGAATACATGTCCAGCTGTCCGTTCGGGAAGCAGAAACGCATGCGGGTGAACGCGTTGGTGATAAAGCGCAGACGGGCCAGACCGCTGAGATCCTCGCTCCAGTGGTTCGGCATATCGCCGTACATGGCATCGAGGAAGAAAGGATACGAGTCGCTCGCCAGCACCGCCTCAACGTCACGCGCGCAGGTTTTCGCCGTCTCAAGATCCCATTGTGGCGTGATCCCGGCATGCGCCATGACCAGCTTTTTCTCTTCGTCGATCTGCAGCAGGGGCTGACGGCGCAGCCAGTTAATCAGATCGTCTGCGTCCGGCGCATCCAGCAGTGGGGTGAGGCGATCTTTAGGTTTGTTGCGGCTGATCCCGGCGAAAACCGCCAGCAGATGCAGATCGTGATTGCCCAGCACCATGCGGACGCTGTCGCCCAGCGATTTGACGAAACGTAATACTTCAAGGGAGCCGGGGCCACGCGCAACTAAATCGCCAGTCAGCCAGAGCGTGTCCTGTCCTGGCGTAAAGTCGACCTGTTTTAATAATGCGATCAGTTCATCGTAGCAACCGTGAACGTCGCCAATCAGATATGTAGACATTAGATTAATGAATGAGTGTGGTTACGGCGAGACGGAACACAGGAATGGCAACGCGGAAATCATTGCCATCGACGTCGACCATTTCATAATGGCCTTGCATAGTACCCATCGGCGTTTCAATCACCGCGCCGCTGGTGTACTGGTACTCTTCGCCAGGGGCGATGTGGGGCTGTTCACCAACCACACCTTCGCCCTGAACTTCAATTTCGCGGCCATTGCCGTTAGTGATAAGCCAGTAGCGCCCGCGCAGCTGCACGGGCATCCGCCCCAGATTGCGAATGGTCACGGTGTAAGCGAAAACAAAACGTTCTTCGTCCGGTGAGGACTGTGATTCAACATAGACGCTTTGTACATGGACACATACGCGGGGCGAATCAATCATGGCTTAACTCTCCTTCGGCGGCGCATTATCACTGATGTAATTAGCCAGCTTGCAGTACTGCTCTACGGAAATGTTCTCCGCACGCATTGCCGGGTCGATCCCCAGCTCGGCTAGCACCTCAACGGTAAACGAATTGCTCAGGCTGTTACGGATCGTTTTACGGCGCTGGTTAAAGGCTTCTGTGGTAATGCGGCTCAGTACGCGCAGATCTTTAACCGGATACGGTTTCGTCTTGTGCGGCACGAGGCGCACAACCGCTGAATCCACTTTCGGTGGTGGTGTGAACGCTGACGGCGGTACTTCGAGTACCGGGATCACGTTGCAGTAATACTGTGCCATCACGCTTAAACGACCATACGCTTTACTGTTCGGGCCTGCAACCAGACGGTTAACAACCTCTTTTTGCAACATGAAGTGCATGTCGGCAATGGCATCAGTATAGCTAAAGAGGTGGAACATGAGCGGCGTGGAGATGTTGTACGGCAGGTTGCCGAAGACGCGCAGCGGCTGGCCCTTTTTTTCCGACAGCTCGCCAAAGTTCATGGTCATGGCGTCCTGCTGATAGATGGTCAGCTTCGGCCCGAGGAAAGGGTGCGTTTGCAGGCGTGCGGCCAGATCGCGATCCAGTTCGATGACGGTCAGCTCGTCGAGGCGTTCGCCTACCGGCTCGGTCAGCGCGGCAAGGCCCGGGCCGATTTCGACCATCGCCTGACCTTTTTGCGGATTAATAGCCGAGACAATGCTTTCGATCACGAACTGATCGTTAAGGAAGTTTTGCCCGAAACGTTTACGGGCTAAGTGGCCCTGATGGACTCGATTAGTCATTGAGTATTAACAATCATTTTGATGGCGAGATTAAGCGCCGTAATAAAACTGCCGACATCCGCTTTCCCCTGGCCTGCCAGATCCAGCGCAGTACCGTGGTCAACGGACGTTCGAATAAAGGGTAAACCGAGGGTGATATTCACCCCGCGGCCAAAGCCCTGGTATTTTAGCACGGGCAGGCCCTGATCGTGGTACATCGCGAGCACGGCGTCGGCATTATCCAGGTATTTCGGCTGGAAAAGGGTATCTGCAGGCAGCGGCCCGCTGAGGTTCATCCCCTTCGCCCGCATTTCGTTGAGTACCGGAATGATGGTGTCGATCTCTTCGGTGCCCATGTGCCCGCCTTCACCGGCGTGCGGATTGAGGCCACAAACCAGCACGTGCGGCTGCGGGATCCCAAACTTTGTCTGCAGATCGTGATGCAAAATCCCGATGATCTCGCGCAGGAGTTCAGGGGTGATCGCGTCAGGAATGGCTTTGATCGGCAGATGGGTGGTCACCAGCGCAACGCGCATCTCCTCCGTCGCCAGCATCATAACCACTTTCGGGCTGCGCGAGCGCTCTTCGAAGAACTCCGTATGCCCGGTAAAGGGTATACCCGCTTCGTTGATGACGCCTTTGTGGACGGGGCCTGTGATCAGAGCGGCAAATTCGCCCTTCAGGCAACCGTCGCAGGCGCGCGCAAGGGTTTCAACGACATAGTGACCGTTTTCCGTGCTGAGCTGGCCCGGGATGACCGGCGTACGAAGGGGAACTGAAAGAAGGGTGAGCGTACCGGCTTGCTGGGGTGCAGGCTGTTGGCCTTCAACGTAAGGGATGAGCGTTAAAGGCAGACCGAGCAGCGTTGCACGGTCTTGTAACAGTGTTGCATCGGCGCAGACAACCAGTTCTACCGGCCAGCTGCGCTGGGCGAGCTGGACAACGAGGTCAGGCCCAATCCCGGCGGGTTCGCCGGGCGTGATAACAACACGATGCTGTTTCATTAGTTGCTCAGAACTTTCACGTAAGCGCTGGCGCGTTGTTCCTGCATCCAGGTTGCTGCTTCTTCAGAGAACTTACGGTTAAACAGCATACGGTAGGCTCTGTCTTTCTGTGCCGCATCCGTTTTATCAACGTTACGGGTGTCCATCAGCTCGATCAGATGCCAGCCGAATGAAGAGTGGACCGGCGCGCTGATCTGGCCTTTGTTCAGCTTCATCAACGCATCGCGGAAGGCAGGATCGTAGATATCCGCAGCCGCCCAACCCAGATCGCCGCCCTGGTTAGCAGAGCCTGGATCCTGAGAGAACTCTTTTGCTGCTTTCGCAAATGAGGTTTTACCGCTCTTAATGTCAGCTGCGATCTGTTCCAGCTTCACACGCGCCTGATCGTCAGTCATGATCGGTGACGGTTTCAGGAGAATGTGGCGAGCGTGAACTTCGGTGACGGAGATATTTTGGCTCTGGCCGCGCAGATCGTTCACCTTCAGAATGTGGAAGCCCACGCCTGAACGGATAGGACCGACGATATCCCCTTTCTTCGCCGTGCTCAGCGCCTGGGCAAAGATCGATGGCAGCTCCTGAATACGTCCCCAGCCCATTTGGCCGCCTTTCAGCGCCTGTTGATCAGCGGAGTAGGTGATTGCCAGCTTGCCAAAGTCGCCGCCATTACGCGCCTGTTCAACAATAGAACGCGCCTGGCTTTCGGCTTCCGCAGCCTGATCGGACGTTGGGTTCTCTGGCAGTGGGATCAGAATGTGGCTCAGGTTCAGCTCTGTGCTCGCATCGTTCTGGTTACCCACCTGTTTTGCCAGCGCGTCCACTTCCTGAGGCAGGATGGTAACGCGGCGACGCACTTCGTTGTTACGCACTTCCGAAATCAGCATCTCTTTACGGATCTGGTTACGGTAGGTGGCGTAGCTGATGCCGTCATAGGCCAGACGGCTGCGCATCTGGTCTAAAGACATATTGTTCTGCTTCGCGATGTTAGCGATCGCCTGATCGAGCTGCTCGTCAGTGACCTTCACACCCATTTTCTGCCCCATCTGCAGAACGATCTGATCCATGATCAGACGCTCCAGGATCTGGTGGCGCAGCGTGGCGTCATCCGGAAGCTGTTGACCGGCTTCGCCCGAATTGAGCTTCACCGATTTCATCAGACCGTCAACGTCACTTTCAAGCACGACGCCGTTGTTAACCACAGCAGCGACTTTATCAACAACCTGGGGGGCGGCGAAGCTGGTATTCGCAACCATAGCGACACCGAGCAGCAGCGTTTTCCAGTTCTTCATACTTTTTCCATTTCAATTAACCGCAAAGCGGATTACGTTGCAAATCAAGCACATTACAAGGCGCTACTGTACGGCAGAATATTCGAGCGCAGCATTTTCTGCGTACCCAGACCGTAGTTGGAACTCAGGCCGCGTAACTCGAAGTTAAAGCCAATCACGTTATCGTATTTGCTCTGATTGTTTTCACTGTTCCAGCCGTTAAGCTTACGTTCGTAGCCGACACGCAGCGCGTAACAGCAGGAGTTATATTGCAGACCCACCATCTGGTCAGCAGGTTTATTGGCGTTAGTGTCAAAGTAGTACGCGCCTACGATTGACCAGCGGTCGGCGATTGGCCAACTCGCTGCGCCACCCACCTGCGAAATACCGTCTTTATACTGCTCTGCAGTACCGTAGTTTGGTAACGTCGCCTGAATATATTCCGGGCTGGCATAACGATAGGTCAACTGCACCATACGATCTTCATCCCGGCGATACTCAATGGCCGCCGTACTGTTGGCGATATTGTCTAGACGGGTGTCATATTGCACGCCACCGCGAAGACCCCAACGATCGGTCATACGCCAGTAGGTGTCACCAGCCCAAATCAGGGAACCTGTCTTGTTATCTTTCTCCCACTTAATATTGTCATCGCCCGTGCGAGACTCGGTGAAATAGTAGATTTGACCAACAGAAACGTTAAAACGTTCAACGGCAGCATCATCATAAACACGTGTTGTGACGCCGGTCGTTAACTGGTTAGCAGACGCGATGCGGTCAAGACCGCCGTAAGTACGGTCGCGGAACAGGCCGCTGTAGTCAGACTGCAGTAAAGAGGAATCGTAGTTATTGATGTTGCTCTGGTCGCGATAAGGCACGTACAGGTACTGCATACGTGGCTCCAGCGTCTGGGTATAGCCATCCGCCAGAAGTCCCATATTGCGTTCGAAGATCAGCTTACCGTCCATTTTGAACTGCGGAAGCGTACGGTTTACGGATTCCTCAAGATGGGCGTTGTTGCTGGTATTGTAATCATCAATATTTTTTTGCTGATAGTGTGTCGCCATCAGCTTGGCTTCCGTGTTCAGGCTTGCCCAGTCATTCGACCATGGCAAGTTGATGACGGGCTCCAGGTGAACTCGGGTGGCTTCCGGCATACTGGAACTGGTATTTACAAAATGCACGGCCTGACCATAAATACGGGTGTCGAACGGACCCACGTCATTCTGGTACCAGTTAACGTCCAGCTGCGGCTCGGCGCCATAGGTACTCGCCGTCTGGCTGGAGAACACCTGGAACTGCTTGTTGGTTACCGTCGCATCGAAGTTCTGAACCGCGTAGCCAACGCTGAAGATCTGCGTGGCATAACCATCGGTGCTCGAACCGTATTTGGATGAGAAATCATTGAAGTAGTACGGGTCACTGACCTTGGTGTAGTTGACGTTGAAGCGCCAGACCTGATCCATCACCCCGGCATGCTGCCAGTAGAATAACCAGCGGTGCTTGTCGCCTTCGGTCGGATGCTCGTCCTGGAAGACTTTATCCGACGGCAGATAATCCAGCTCCATCAGACCCGCACCGGCGTGGGTCAGGTAGCGGAACTCGTTCTCCCACATGATGTTGCCGCGCTTGTGGATATAGTGCGGCGTGATCGTCGCATCCATGTTTGGCGCGATGTTCCAGTAATACGGCAGATAGAACTCAAAGTAGTTCGACGTGCTGTATTTGGCATTCGGGATCAGGAAACCGGAGCGACGTTTGTCACCCACGGGAAGCTGCAGATAAGGGCTGTAGAATATGGGAACAGGGCCCAGCTTAAAGCGGGCGTTCCAGATCTCTGCGACCTGTTCTTCGCGGTCATGGATAACCTCGCTCCCGACCACGCTCCAGGTATTTGAACCCGGCAGACATGACGTGAACGTGCCGTTTTCCAGGATCGTATAGCGGTTTTCACCGCGCTGTTTCATCAGGTCCGCGTCACCGCGCCCCTGGCGACCCACCATCTGGTAATCACCTTCCCAGACGTTAGTATCTTTAGTATTCAGGTTTGACCAGGCTTTCGGACCTTTCAGGATGACCTGATTGTCGTCATAGTGCACATTACCCAGCGCATCCACCGTTCGTACCGGCTCGGCCGCACCTTCCGGCTGCTTCTGGTGCAACTGCACTTCATCTGCCTGCAGGCGGCTATTACCCTGGTTAATATCAACATTGCCCGTAAACGTGGCATTGTCAGGGTAAGTCCCTTTCGAACTGTCGGCAGTAATGGTTACCGGCAAGCTATTTGCATCGCCACTCACCAGTGGGCGATTATAACTTGGGACGCCAAGCATACACTGCGAGGCGAGATCGGCCGCCAGCCCCTGTTGACTATACAGGGCGGAGCCAATCATTGTGGCCAGGAGGGTGGGGATACGTTTTTTCATACGTTGTATTTTATTGTTCCGTCATCAGTGGCTACGGCTTACAAACGCTCAGAGACTATCTTACTCATCTGCGCAGTACCAGCGTTAATCCTGCCCGTTTGCGTGCCAGAGTGTTAGGCTCGCTATCGAATGACGAGTATGATAAAGCAAATTATAGGCGATGTCCTTCAATTGACCGTGACTTGAACACAGTGATGATGACGTTGCGTCGGCCAGGAATATGACTATCCGGGGAGTATATGCAGTATTGGGGTAAAATAATCGGCGTTGCGTTCGCCATCATCATGGGGGCCGGGTTCTGGGGGATTGTGCTTGGGCTTATTATCGGCCATATGTTTGATAAGGCGCGCAGCCGCAAAATGGCCTGGTTTGCCAATCAGCGCGAGCGTCAGTCACTCTTTTTCTCCACCACCTTTGAGGTCATGGGGCATTTAACCAAATCCAAAGGGCGCGTCACAGAAGCCGATATTCAGATTGCCAGCGTTTTTATGGATCGCATGAACCTGCACGGCGACTCCCGTCTGGCAGCGCAAAATGCGTTTCGCATCGGTAAGTCGGATAATTATCCGCTTCGCGAAAAAATGCGTCAGTTCCGCAGCATCTGCTTTGGACGTTTTGATTTAATTCGGATGTTTCTGGAAATTCAAATCCAGGCGGCCTTCGCAGACGGTTCGCTTCATCCTAATGAACGTGACGTGCTGTACGTCATTGCGGAAGAGCTGGGCATCTCCCGCATGCAGTTCGACCAGTTCCTGCGCATGATGCAGGGCGGGGCGCAGTTTGGCGGTGGCTATCATCAGCAGTCGTCCGGCGGTGCCTGGCAGCAGGCGCAGCGTGGTCCGACGCTGGAAGACGCCTGCAACGTGCTTGGCGTTAAGCCCTCTGACGATCAGACCACGATTAAACGTGCCTATCGTAAGCTCATGAGCGAACACCATCCGGACAAACTGGTCGCGAAAGGCCTGCCGCCAGAAATGATGGAGATGGCGAAGCAAAAAGCGCAGGAAATCCAGAAGGCGTACGAGCTGATTAAAGAGAAGAAAGGTTTCAAATAAAAAAAAGCCCGACGATGTCGGGCTTTTTTTTTAGAAGTCCACCGGGGCTTTAAACGTCATCGCGTTACCGAAGGCCGGATGGGTAATGGTGAGCGTCTGCGCGTGCAGCTGCAGACGTGGCGCTAAGGCCAGCGCTTCAGGCGGCGCGTAGAAGCGGTCGCCCAGAATCGGATGACCCAGGGCGAGCATATGCACGCGCAGCTGGTGTGAACGTCCGGTAATCGGCTTAAGCAGGACGCGCGCGGTATTATCCGGCGCGTACTCCAGCACTTCGTACTCGGTCTGCGCGGCCTTGCCGGTTTCGTAACACACCTTCTGCTTAGGCCGGTTCGGCCAGTCACAGATCAGCGGTAAATCCACCAGGCCTTCCGCCTGCGCGGGATGGCCCCAGACGCGGGCGACATACTGCTTTTTCGGCTCGCGCTCGCGGAACTGGCGCTTTAACTCGCGTTCCGCCGCTTTGTTCAGCGCCACCACAATCACGCCGCTGGTGGCCATATCCAGGCGATGGACGGACTCCGCCTGCGGATAATCACGCTGAATGCGCGTCATCACGCTGTCTTTGTGCTCGTCCAGACGCCCCGGCACGGACAACAGGCCGCTGGGCTTGTTGACCACCATAATGTGTTCATCCTGATACAGAATGACCAGCCAGGGATCCTGCGGCGGATTGTAAGGCTCCATCACCATCTTGCGCTCCGTTTACTGATGCGTCACAACGATAAGACGCAGGGCATCCAGACGCCAGCCAGCCTGATTCAGGCTTTCCAGCACCTGCTGACGGTTGCTTTCAATCGCCGCCAGCTCGTCGTCGCGGATGTTCGGGTTGACGGCTTTTAACGCTTCCAGACGGGACAGCTCCGCAGACAGTTTGTCGTCGGCTTCACTGCGCGCGGCGTCAATCAGCGCTCTGGCGGCTTTTTCAATCTGGGTTTCGCCCAGTTGCAGAATAGCGTGCACGTCCTGCTGTACCGCGTTCACCAGCTTGCTGCCCGTATGGCGGTTTACCGCGCTCAGCTGTCGGTTGAAACTCTCGAATTCCACCTGTCCAGCCAGGTTCGTGCCGTTTTTATCCAGCAGCAGGCGGACGGGCGTTGGCGGCAGGAAGCGGGTGAGCTGCAGCTGTTTCGGCGCCTGCGCTTCCACAACGTAGATCAGCTCCACCAGCAGGGTGCCCACCGGCAGCGCCTTGTTTTTCAACAGGGAGATGGTGCTGCTGCCGGTATCGCCGGAGAGGATCAGGTCCAGACCGTTGCGGATGAGCGGGTGTTCCCAGGTGATAAACTGGGCGTCTTCGCGGGACAGCGCCACGTCACGCTCAAAGGTGATGGTACAGCCATCTTCCGGCAGGCCCGGGAAATCCGGAACCAGCATGTGATCGGACGGAGTCAGGACAATCAGGTTCTCGCCGCGATCGTCCTGGTTGATGCCGACGATATCGAACAGGTTCATGGAGAAGCTGATGAGACTGGTGTCATCATCTTGCTCTTCAATGCTCTCGGCAAGCGCCTGCGCTTTTTCACCGCCGTTGGAGTGGATCTCCAGCAGGCGGTCACGCCCTTGCTCCAGCTGCGCTTTCAGTGCGTCGTGCTTCTCACGGCAGGACTTGATCAGCTCATCAAACCCTTCCGTGTTTTCCGGCGCGGCCAGGTAGCCGATCAGATCGCCATGCACCTGATCGTAAATGGTGCGGCCCGTCGGGCAGGTATGTTCAAACGCGTCCAGACCTTCGTGGAACCAGCGTACCAGCACGGACTGGGCAGTTTTTTCCAGATACGGCACGTGGATCTGAATATCATGCGCCTGGCCGATACGATCCAGACGGCCGATACGCTGTTCGAGCAGATCCGGGTTAAACGGCAGATCGAACATCACCAGGTTGCTGGCGAACTGGAAGTTACGGCCTTCAGAGCCGATTTCCGAGCATAGCAGAACCTGCGCGCCGCTGTCCTCTTCCCCGAACCACGCCGCGGCGCGGTCGCGCTCGACGATGGACATGCCCTCGTGGAACACGGCGGCACGAATACCTTCGCGCTCGCGCAGGACCTGCTCCAGCTGCAGCGCGGTGGCCGCTTTGGCGCAGATCACCAGCACTTTCTGGGAGCGGTGCGCGGTCAGGTAGCCCATCAGCCACTCCACGCGCGGATCGAAGTTCCACCAGGTGCCGGTATCGCCTTCGAACTCCTGGTAGATCTGTTCCGGATAAAGCATGTCGCGGGCGCGCTCTTCCTGGGTTTTGCGCGCACCCATAATGCCGGAGACTTTAATCGCCGTTTGATACTGCGTCGGCAGCGGCAGCTTAATCGTATGCAGCTCGCGTTTCGGGAAGCCTTTAACGCCGTTACGGGTGTTTCGGAACAGCACGCGGCTGGTGCCGTGGCGGTCCATCAGCATGTCGATCAGCTCTTTACGCGCGGATTCCGCGTTGTCGCTCTCGCTGTTCGCAGCCTGCAAAAGCGGCTCGATGTCCTGCTCGCCAATCAGATCGCTCAGGGTATTGAGTTCGTCATTGGAAAGACGCTTGCCCGCCAGCAGCATAGCGACGGCATCCGCGACCGGACGGTAGTTATTCTGTTCTTCCACGAACTGCGCAAAGTCGTGGAAACGGTTTGGATCGAGCAGGCGCAGACGGGCGAAGTGGCTTTCCAGACCCAGCTGCTCCGGCGTAGCGGTCAGCAGCAGGACGCCAGGCACGCGCTCGGCAAGCTGCTCAATAGCCATGTATTCGCGGCTCGGCGCGTCTTCGCTCCAGACCAGATGGTGCGCCTCGTCAACGACCATAATGTCCCACTCGGCATCGCACAGGTGCTCAAGACGCTGCTTGCTGCGGCGCACGAAGTCCAGGGAGCAAATGACCAGCTGTTCGGTTTCAAACGGGTTGTCGGCGTCGTGCTGCGCTTCGGCATAGCGTTCGTCATCGAACAGAGAGAAACGCAGGTTAAAGCGGCGCAGCATCTCAACCAGCCACTGGTGCTGCAGGGTTTCTGGCACCACGATCAGCACGCGTTCTGCAGCGCCGGAAAGCAGCTGTTGATGCAGGATCATGCCCGCTTCGATGGTTTTACCCAGGCCCACTTCATCTGCCAGCAGCACGCGCGGCGCGTGGCGACGGCCCACGTCGTGGGCAATGTTCAGCTGGTGGGGGATCAGGCTGGTGCGCTGGCCGCGCAGGCCGCTCCACGGCATGCGGTACTGTTCACTCTGGAACTTACGCGCACGATAGCGCAGGGAGAAGCGATCCATACGGTCGATTTGCCCGGCAAACAGGCGGTCCTGCGGCTTGCTGAACACCAGTTTGCTGTCGAGCAGCACTTCGCGCAGGACGACATTGGTCTCGTCGGTGTCCAGACGAGTCCCGATGTAGGCGAGCAGTCCATTCTCTTCTTTTACGTCTTCAATCTTGAGCTGCCAGCCGTCATGGCTGGTCACGGTGTCACCCGGATTAAACATCACGCGGGTTACAGGGGAGTCATTGCGAGCGTACAGACGGTTTTCACCGGTGGCAGGGAAGAGGAGGGTAACCATACGCGTATCGATTGCTACGACGGTTCCTAATCCAAGTTCGCTTTCTGTATCGCTGATCCAGCGTTGACCAAGTGTAAAAGGCATAGTTGTTCGGCTCTAATCTTTAATTGCAGGCAATAGTTCGACTACCGTCAAAAAAGACGGTCATCGAAAAATGGGTCCGGGAATGGAAAGGGCGCTATGGTACTGGATGGCAGCCATTTCGTCACGCGTCAAAATAGGCCAAGTTGCCCTGTCACTAGTGTAGCAAAATCATCGTCGATGAAGGGCAAAATTCCGTCGGCAACCGGCTGAAGCTGACGCGTGAGATAGTGTTCGTAATCCAGAGGAGAATGCTGATAATCCACGGGTTCCGGGCCGCTAGTGGTCCAGACGTATTTGATGGTTCCCCGGTTTTGATACTGCGGCGCGCGGCCGCGGCGTACGTTTTCTTCATCCGCCAGACGCGCGGCGCGTACGTGCGGAGGAACGTTGCGCTGGTACTCCGCCAGCGGGCGGCGCAGGCGCTTGCGGTATACCAGCTGCGCGTCAAGTTCGCCCGCCATCAGGCTGGCTATCGTCTCGCGCACGTAGTCCTGATACGGCTCATTGCGAAACACCCGCAGATAGAGCGTCTGCTGGAACTGCTGCGCCAGCGGCGTCCAGTCGGTACGTACCGTCTCCAGCCCTTTAAAAACCATCCGCTGCGCGTCGCCTTCCTGAATCAGCCCGGCGTAGCGCTTCTTGCTGCCCTGATCGGTACCGCGAATGGTGGGCATTAAAAAGCGGGCGAAATGGGTTTCAAATTCCAGCTCCAGCGCGCTGGTTAACCGCTCTTTCTGCAAATGTTCCTGCCACCAGTCGTTCACGAAGGCGACCAGCGCTTTGCCGATTTGCGCGGCGTCGTCTTCAGAGTGCGCGCCCTTCAGCCACACAAAGGTGGAGTCCGTGTCGCCGTAGATGACGTCATAGCCCCGGGACTCAATCAGCGCTTTGGTCTGGCGCATGATCTCGTGCCCGCGCATGGTGATCGAGGAGGCCAGACGCGGATCAAAGAAGCGGCAGGCGCTGGTGCCCAGCACGCCGTAAAAAGCGTTCATGATGATTTTCAGCGCCTGTGATAGCGGCTTATTGCCGTGGCGCTTGGCCTCATCGCGGCCGTGCAAGATGTTTCCCACGATTTCAGGCAGGCAGTGTTTTTCCCGCGAGAAGCGTGCGCCGAGGAAACCTTCGGTGCTGTGCTCATCATCCGGCTGGGCCATGCCCTCAACCAGCCCGACGGGATCGATGAGGAAGGTGCGGATAATCGACGGGTAGAGGCTTTTGTAGTCCAGCACCAGAACGGAGTCATACAATCCCGGTCGGGAGTCCATGACGTATCCGCCGGGGCTGGCCTGCGGCGGCACGTCTCCGAGGTTGGGGGCGACGTATCCTGCCCGGTGCATGCGCGGAAAATAGAGGTGGCTAAAGGCGGCAACCGAGCCGCCGTGTCTGTCAGCCGCCAGGCCGTTTACCGTCGCGCGCTCCAGCAGGAACGGCATAATCTCGGTTTTATGGAATATCTGCGTGACCAGCTCGCAGTCTTTCAGGTTATAGGTGGCGAGCGCGGGTTTATCTTCGTTAAAGCGCCGGTCGATCTCGTCCATTCTGTCCCAGGGGTTATCGATGGATTTACCCTCGCCAAGCAGCTCCTGCGCGACCGCTTCCAGGGAGAAAGAGGAGAAGTTCCAGAAGGCGGACTTGAGCGCCTCGATGCCGTCGATGATCAGGCGACCGTTAGCCTGCGCGAAGAAAACACCGTTCTTAAAACCGTGTTCGCGCCATTCCAGCTCGCTGTTTCCGCGCCCCAGCATCAGCGGGATGCGGTAGCGCTCGGCGTGCTTTTGCAGCACGCGCAGGTCGAACTGCACCACGTTCCAGCCGATCAGAACATCGGGATCGTTGTCGGCAAACCACTGGTTAAGCTTCTCCAGCAGCTGCGGGCGGCTGTTGACGTACTCAAGCCGGAAATCCAGCGCGGACGCATCGCTATTCGGCGGCCCGAGCATATAGACAACCCGATCGCCGCAGCCTTCCAGACCGATGCAGTACAGCTCGCCGTGGCGGGTGGTTTCGATATCCAGGGAGACCCACTTCAGCGGCGGGCGATAGTGTGGGTTAGGCTTCAGGCGCGCGTTAACGACGCCGCCGTTTTGTTCTATGCCATCAACCCAGACGGGGGCGGTAATGAACCGCTCCATCAGAAAGCGTTCCGGTGGGCGGATATCCGCTTCGTAGAGCGTCACGCCCGCCTCGCGGAGCAGTTTTTCATAGCGCATCAGCTGTCGATGGGCGCGACAGTAGAGGCCGTAAACCGGCTGGCGGTGGAAATCTTTCAGCTCAAGCGGCGTGATGCGCCAGCCGTTTTCGCCGCGCAGCAGTTGCTTCACCTTCTCGACGTGGGCTTCAGGAATAAAGGCCACGGATTCCTGCGGGGGCAGCGTAACGTGCAGCGGGCCGTTATCGGTTGCCAGCCAGAACGCGACCTCGGTGCCCTGAGGGGTATCCCGCCAGTGTCGGGTCAGTAAAAAGCCTTCTTGCGCCTGCGCCACGCCGTTATCCCATAAAACAAAACCAGGCCTGATTATAGCCTGGTTAAGGGGTGTTTGCTGGGGTTTTATACAGTGTCTGTTTTGCCGGATGGCGCTGCGCTTATCCGGCCTACAGGCTACTGCCCGTAATACGCCTTCGCGCCGTGCTTGCGCAGGTAATGCTTATCCAGCAGGGTTTGCTGCATATCCGGCAGCTGCGGCGCCAGCTGGCGACAGAAGATCCCCATATAGGCGACCTCTTCCAGAACGATGGCGTTATGCACCGCGTCTTCTGCGTTTTTACCCCAGGCAAACGGGCCGTGGGAGTGCACCAGCACGCCGGGCATTTGCGCCGCGTCGATCCCCTGTTTTTCGAAGGTTTCGACAATCACGTTCCCCGTTTCCCACTCGTACTCACCGCCAATCTCCGCATCGGTCATCAGACGCGTGCAGGGAATGGTGCCGTAAAAGTAGTCCGCGTGGGTGGTGCCGGTCGCCGGGATGGACTGGCCCGCCTGCGCCCAGATGGTGGCGTGGCGCGAATGGGTATGCACGATGCCGCCGATGGTCGGGAATGACCGATACAGCAGGCGGTGAGTCGGCGTATCGGAGGACGGTTTTTTCTTACCTTCGACCACTTCGCCGGTCTCGAGGCTGACAACGACCATATCGTCTGCGGTCATCACCGTGTAATCCACGCCGGAAGGCTTAATCACGAACACGCCTTTTTCCCGGTCAACGGCGCTGACGTTGCCCCAGGTCAGGGTCACCAGATTATGTTTCGGCAGCGCCAGGTTGGCTTCGAGCACCTGACGTTTGAGATCGTCTAACATTGTTGTCTCCTGCCGGATGGCGCTTCGCTTATCCGGCCTACGGAACCGTAGGCCCGGTAAACGCAGCGTCACCGGGCATTCAGGGCTTAGCGTTTTGAACCGTAATAGACTTCGTTCCAGCGCAGCGCGTCTTTAAAGGCGGGCAGGCGGGTGTCGTTATCAATCACGGTCAGCTCGATGTCGTGCAGCTCGGCGAACTGACGCATGTCGTTCAGATCCAGCGCGTGGCTGAACACCGTGTGGTGCGCGCCGCCGGCCAGGATCCAGGCCTCTGAGGCGGTTGGCAGGTCAGGCTGTGCTTTCCACAGGGCGTTGGCGACCGGCAGTTTCGGCAGGGAGTGCGGCGTTTCTACCGCATCGACGCAGTTCACCAGCAGGCGGAAACGATCGCCCAGGTCGATCAGGCTGGCGTTGATGGCCGGGCCCGTACGGGTGTTGAAGATCAGACGCGCCGGATCGGCTTTACCGCCGATGCCGAGGTACTGCACGTCGAGGATCGGTTTCTCTTCGACGGCGATCGTCGGGCACACTTCCAGCATGTGGGAGCCGAGCACCAGGTCATTGCCGTTTTCGAAGTGGTAGGTGTAGTCCTCCATAAAGGAGGTGCCGCCCTGCAGACCGGTCGACATCACCTTCATGATGCGAAGCAGAGCGGCAGTTTTCCAGTCGCCTTCGCCCGCAAAGCCGTAGCCCTGCTGCATCAGACGCTGTACCGCCAGGCCCGGCAGCTGTTTCAGGCCGTGGAGGTCTTCAAAGGTGGTGGTAAAGGCGTGGAAGCCGCCCTGTTCCAGGAAGCGCTTCATGCCCAGCTCGATGCGCGCCGCGTCCAGCACGTTCTGGCGCTTGTCGCCGTTGATTTGTGCCGCAGGCGTCAGGCGGTAGCTGCTTTCGTACTCGTCCACCAGCGCGCTCACGTCGCCGTCGCTGATTTCATTCACCACCTGCACCAGGTCGCCCACGGCCCAGGTATTCACGGAGAAGCCGAACTTGATCTGTGCAGCGACTTTATCGCCGTCGGTGACCGCCACTTCACGCATGTTGTCGCCAAAACGCACCACTTTCAGGTGGCGGGTGTCCTGCTTAGAGACCGCCTGGCGCATCCAGGAGCCGATGCGCTGTTGCGCCTTGCCATCCTGCCAGTGGCCGGTGACCACCGCGTGCTGCTGGCGCATACGCGCGCCGATGAAGCCGAACTCGCGGCCGCCGTGCGCGGTCTGGTTCAGGTTCATAAAGTCCATGTCAATGCTGTCCCACGGCAGGGAAGCGTTGAACTGGGTATGGAACTGCAGCAGCGGTTTGTTGAGGATAGACAGGCCGTTGATCCACATTTTGGCGGGTGAGAAGGTGTGCAGCCACACCACCAGACCGGCGCATTTATCGTCGTAGTTGGCGTCGCGGCAGATGTGGGTAATTTCGTCCGGCGTCGTGCCCAGCGGTTTCAGCACCAGTTTGCACGGCAGTTTGGCTTCCGCGTTCAGCGCGTTAACCACGTGCTCCGCGTGTTTCGTCACCTGCTGCAGCGCTTCCGGTCCGTACAGATGCTGGCTGCCAATCACAAACCACACTTCATAGTTATTAAAAATGGTCATCATCGTGTCCTTAATGGGTCAGGGTTGCCGTAGTGTCCGCGGTGCTTTTGGCCGGGGCGGCGACAGGGAGATAGTGAAGTTCGGCGCTTTTTGCCCATTGCTGGTAGCGCTGATAAAGCTGTTCAAAGCGTTGTGCCTGCAGGGCGCGCGGCTGAAGGGTGTTTTCGACGGCGCTCGCCATATGCTGCTGCGCGGTCGGAATGTCGGCGTGAACGCCTGCGGCCACGGCGGCGAAAATCGCCGCGCCCAGCGCGCAGCACTGATCGGAGGCCACAATCTGCAGCGGACGGTTCAGCACGTCGCAGCAGGCCTGCATGATCACCGGGTTTTTACGGGCGATGCCGCCCAGCGCCATCACGTTGTTCACGTCGATGCCCTGCCCGGTGAAGCACTCCATAATGGCGCGGGCACCGAAGGCCGTTGCGGCAATCAGACCGCCGAACAGCGCAGGGGCGTCGGTCGCCAGGTTAAGATCCGCGATCGCCCCTTTCAGACGCTGGTTGGCAAACGGCGTGCGGCGGCCGTTAAACCAGTCCAGCACCACCGGCAGATGTTCGAGAGAAGGATTTTTTGCCCAGGCTTCGGTGAGCTGCGGCAGAAGCTGCTTTTTGCTCTCGGCGATCTGGGTTTTCAGTTCAGGATGCGCCGCCGCCAGCTGGTCCAGCGGCCAGCCGAGCACGCGACCAAACCAGGCGTAGATATCGCCAAACGCGGACTGACCCGCTTCCAGACCGATAAAGTCCGGCACCACGCTGCCGTCAACCTGGCCGCAGATGCCTTTCACCGCGCGGTCGCCGACGGTGGCTTTATCCGCCGTCAGGATGTCGCAGGTGGAGGTCCCGATGACTTTGACCAGCGTGTTTGGCTGTGCGCCCGCGCCCACGGCGCCCATATGGCAGTCAAAGGCGCCGCCGGAGATCGCCACGTTTTGCGGCAGGCCGAGGCGCGTCGCCCACTCTTCGCAGAGGGTGCCGACGGGAATATCGGCGGTGAAGGTGTCGGTAAACAGCGGGTACGTCAGGCTCTTGTTGAGGATCGGATCGAGCTCATCGAAGAACGCGGCCGGAGGCAGGCCGCCCCAGCTTTCGTGCCACAGGGATTTATGCCCGGCGCTGCAGCGGCCGCGGCGGATATCCTGCGGGCGGGTGGTGCCGGAGAGCAGGGCAGGCACCCAGTCGCACAGCTCAACCCATGACGCCGCAGCCTGTGCGACGGAGGCGTCGGCCCGGGTGACGTGGAGGATCTTGGCCCAGAACCATTCGCTGGAATAAATCCCGCCGATGTAGCGAGAGTAGTCTGTTTTGCCCGGCTGATGGCACAGGAGGGTGATGGCTTCGGCCTCTTCCACGGCGGTGTGGTCTTTCCACAGCACGAACATGGCGTTCGGGTTGTCGGCAAATTCCGGGCGCAGCGCCAGCACGCGGCCTTCGGCATCCACAGGGGCAGGCGTGGAGCCGGTGCTGTCGACGCCAATCCCGACAATCTCAGCCCGCTGGGCGTCGGTCAGTTCAGCCAGGACGGTTTTGATCGCCGCTTCCATCGACTCGATATAGTCACGCGGGTGGTGACGGAACTGGTTGTTAGGCGCATCGCAGTAGCGCCCCTCTTGCCAGCGCGGGTACCACTCAACGCTGGTTGCTATCTCCTGGCCGGACGTACAGTCCACTGCCAGCGCGCGAACCGAATCGCTGCCAAAATCGAGGCCAATCGCAATTGCCATGGTGTTGCTCCATCGAAAAAACAGGTATGGAAGAACATTAGAGACTGGGGACAAAAGTCGTCAGGCAGGATCCGCTAATCTTATGGACTAAATTGCTGTTACAACGGAAAGTGTGACGCCGTGCAAATATTCAATGTGGACATTTCTGCCGCACTTATAGACACTTTTGTTACTGGTTATCTGCCTGCTCTGGCGGAGAAATCAGGGGGAAAGGCTGAAACATGGCGGACGTAAAAGCGGCGTGATGCTTTTTGGATCTTTTCGCGGGCCATTTTTAAGCTGCTTTTAATGATATGGACAATTGGTTTCCTTCAGGACCCTTGGGAGAACTGAATCTATGGCCGAAACGCAAAACGATCCCCTGCTGCCGGGATACTCGTTTAACGCGCACCTTGTGGCGGGACTGACCCCTATCGAGGCTGAGGGATATCTCGACTTTTACGTCGACCGACCGCTCGGCATGAAAGGGTATATCCTCAACCTGACCGTGCGAGGGGAAGGGATCATCAAGAACGGCGACCAGCAGTTTGTCTGCCGTCCCGGCGATATCCTGCTGTTCCCGCCGGGGGAGATCCACCACTATGGCCGTCATCCCGATGCCAAAGAGTGGTATCACCAGTGGGTCTACTTCCGTCCGCGCGCCTACTGGCAGGAGTGGCTTTCCTGGCCCGCAATTTTTGCGCACACCGGTTTTTATCGCCCGGATGAGGTTCATCTGGCGCAGTTTCGCGAGCTTTTTGCGCAGATTATCGAGGCGGGACAGGCCGGTGGGCGTTACGCTGAACTGCTGGCGATTAACCTGCTCGAACAGCTGCTGCTGCGACGGATGGAGGCGATTAACGAGTCGCTTAACCCGCCGCTGGATAACCGCGTGCGCGACGCCTGCCAGTACATCAGCGACCACCTGGCCGATAGCCAGTTTGATATCGCGAGCGTTGCTCAGCACGTCTGCCTGTCGCCGTCGCGGCTGTCGCATCTTTTCCGCCAGCAGCTTGGCGTCAGCGTATTGAGCTGGCGTGAGGATCAGCGCATCAGCCAGGCAAAGCTGCTGCTCAGCACCACCCGGATGCCGATTGCCACCGTCGGACGCAACGTGGGCTTTGAGGATCAGCTCTATTTTTCTCGCGTGTTTAAGAAGTGCACCGGTGCCAGCCCGAGCGAATTCCGCGCGGGATGTGAATAAACGGTAAAAAAAGATAAACAAACAGGTGAATGCAGAAAGCAACCTGTAAACTATTCGGACAATTGTTGCCTTGACGCGGTGCGGGGCGCTAAGCAGAATCGCTGATTCGTTTTCTGACCGGAATAGTTATGCAGGCATTGCTGGAACACTTTATTACCCAGTCCGTTATGTACTCGCTCATCGCCGTGGCGCTGGTGGCGTTTCTGGAATCGCTGGCGCTGGTTGGGCTGATCCTGCCCGGCACCGTGATGATGGCAGGGCTTGGGGCGCTGATTGGCAGCGGCGAGGTTAATTTCTGGCAGGCGTGGCTGGCCGGGATTATCGGCTGCCTGCTCGGCGACTGGATCTCCTTCTGGCTGGGCTGGCGCTTTAAGAAGCCCCTGCACCGCTGGTCGTTTATGAAAAAGAACAAAGCCCTGCTGGATAAAACCGAGCATGCGCTGCATCAGCACAGCATGTTTACCATCCTCGTTGGCCGCTTTGTCGGGCCAACGCGTCCGCTGGTGCCGATGGTGGCGGGAATGCTGGATCTGCCCGTCGCGAAATTCGTGGTGCCGAACATCATCGGCTGCGTCTTCTGGCCGCCGTTCTACTTCCTGCCGGGGATCCTCGCGGGCGCTGCCATCGATATTCCTGACGGTATGCAAAGCGGTGAGTTTAAGTGGCTGCTGCTGGGTACGGCTGTGCTGCTGTGGCTGGCGGCATGGCTCTGCTGGCGGCTGTGGCGCAGCGGGAAAGCGAATATCGATCGCCTGACGCGCTATCTTCCGCGTACTCGCCTGCTCTGGCTGGCCCCGCTGACGCTGGGCGTTGCTGTGGTAGCCCTGGTCGCGCTGATTCGTCACCCGCTGATGCCGGTGTATGGTGAGATCCTGTTGAAGGTGGTGAGCCGTTAAGGTTTATTCCCTCTCCCTGTGGGAGAGGGCCAGGGTGAGGGCATCAGACCGCACGAATGCCCAACAGTGAAGACGCCCCCGCCTTACCGCTCAGCAGTTCTTCTGTTTTTCCATCCCACAAAATACGCCCTTCGGCAATCACCACCGATCGCGGGGCGATGCGGGCAGCATCCTCAATACTGTGTGAAACCATCAGCATCGTCAGCTGCTGGCGCTGACAGACATCCTGCACCAGCGCCAGCATCTCCTGGCGCAGCGCGGGATCGAGCGCCGAGAACGGCTCATCCAGCAGCAGGATCGGTTGCTCGCGCACCAGGCATCGCGCCAGCGCCACGCGCTGGCGCTGGCCGCCGGAAAGCTCGCCCGGCAGCCTGTCGATGAACTCGTTGAGCCCCATCTGGGCGGCAATGATCTCCAGCTTCTGGCGCTGGGCATCGTTCAGCCTGAGTCCCGGATGCATTCCCAGCGCGATGTTTTGCCGCACCGTCAGGTGGGTAAACAGGTTGTTTTCCTGAAACAGCATTGAGACCGGACGTTTTGCGGGCGGCGTGTGGGTATGATCTTGATTATTAATGACGATCGCACCGCTTGCCGGCTGCAGAAAACCCGCAATCAGATTAAGCAGCGTGCTTTTTCCCGCGCCGCTTGGACCAAGCACGGCGATCATCTCCCCCTGGCGCACGGAGAGCGTGAAGCGCATCGGCAGATGCTGGTAAAGCCAGGTTACATCATTCAGTTTTAACATCACGCCCCGGAAGTTTTTCGATAACGGTAAATAAGGCAAAGCACAGCAGCAGCAGCAACAGCGCGGTGACCGCGCCGTCCTGACTGCGATAAGAGCCGATCTGCTGATAGAGCCAGTATGGCAGCGTGCGGAAATCGTCATTGCCGAAAAGCGCGACAACCCCAAAATCCCCAATCGACAGCACGCAGGCAAACGCCAGCGCCTGCGCCAGCGGGCGTTTTAGCGCGCGGAGTTCGACCACCTTCAGCCGCTGCCAGCCCTGCATGCCCAGCGACTGGCACAGCAAACCGTAGCGGCTGTTGACGTCGCGCATCGGGTTTTCCAGCACTTTGAGCGCGTAAGGGATAGCCATCAGGGCGTTGGTGAAAATCACGATGCCATCGGCCCTTTCCGGCAGGCCGACGGTGCTATTGAACAGTAAAAAGAAGCCCGTCGCCAGCACGATGCCCGGCATCGCCAGAATCAGCATGCCCGTCAGCTCCAGCGCCTGTCCGGCCTTTTGGGCCTGCCGGGCATAGAGTTCGCGGCTGCTCCACAGCAGCATCATGGTCAGCATGACGCACAGTAACCCTGCCGCCAGCGCAATACGCAGCGAGGTCCAGGTTGCCTGCCAGAGGACGGGCTGTTGCAGAACGGACATGAGATTGAGGTTCAGTCCGTCAACGATAACGGCCATCAGCGGCGGCAGCAGAAGCAGGAGCGCCAGCGCAATCAGGATAAAATCGGTGACGCGGCTGTGCAGGCTGTCCTGCGGGTCGCGCCAGCCGGTTATTTGATTACTGCCAGGGGGAATGGCTTTACTCAGCCGCTGGCTCAACAGCACCAGCACAAGGCAGCACGCCATCTGCACCATCGCCAGCAGCGCGGCGCGACCGGGATCGTAGTCGTAGCTCAGCGCCTGGTAAATCGCCAGCTCAATGGTGGTGGCCTGCGGCCCGCCGCCGAGCGACAGCACGGTGGCAAAACTGGCAAAGCAGAGCATGAAGATTAACGCCGCGACGGGCGGGATCTGGCGGCGCAGCCACGGCCATTCGACAAAGCGGAAGAACGACACGCCGCGCATGCCGAGCTGGGCAGCAATCTGGCGCTGTTCGCCGGGAATATTCTCCAGCGCCTGCAAGAAGAGGCGCGTTGCCATCGGCATATTGAAAAAGACGTGCGCCAGCAGAATGCCCTGCAGGCCGTAAGGAGAGAATGACCATTCCAGACCAAGCTGGCCGAACAGCGAAGCCAGCCAGCCCTGACGACCATAAACGCTCAGAATACCAAACACCGCCACCAGCACGGGCAGGATCAGCGTCATGGCGCACAGGCGCAGCAGTGCCAGCCTGCCGGGGAAACGCCGCCGATACAGGGCGCGCGCCAGGAAAATAGCCGGGAGCACCGACAGCAGGGCTGAAAGAGACGCCTGCCAGAAGGAGAACCGGATAACGTGCCAGAGGTAGCTGTCGTGCCAGAGGGCGAGCAGGTCGCTCTCTGGCGCGTTGAACCACAGTGCAAGAAAAGCCCCCAGGCTGACCACTACCATCACTGTGGCGGCGAGCAGCCCGGGAAGTAACCAGCCGGGAATCAACGGCTGACGGCGCGTTGCCATTCACTTACCCATGCTGCACGCTGCGCGGCGACCTGCTGCGGCGTAAACTCCAGCGAGGTGTTTGGTTTGGTCAACTGCTCGAAACCTGCGGGCAGGGTAACGTTAGTGACCGGATACATCCAGTTACCAGCCGGGATGGCATTCTGGAACCCCGGTGAAACCATAAACTTCAGGAACTTCTCGGCCAGCTCCGGCTGTTTGCTGGCGGCGGTACGCGCGGCGACTTCCACCTGCAGATAGTGCCCTTCAGCAAAATCAGCGGCAGCATAGTTATCTTTCTTCTCGGCGATAATGTGATAGGCCGGAGAGGTGGTGTAGCTCAGCACCAGGTCGCTTTCGCCTTTCAGGAACAGGCCATAGGCTTCGCTCCAGCCCTTGGTCACGGTGACGGTTTTGGCGGCCAGTTTCTGCCACGCTTCCGGCGCTTTATCCCCGTAGACTTTTTGCATCCACAGCAGCAGGCCCAGGCCCGGCGTGCTGGTGCGCGGATCTCCATAAATCACGCGCCATTTCTGGTCACTTTCCACCAGCTCTTTCAGGCTCTTCGGCGGGTTTTTCAGCTTATTTTTGTCATAAACAAAAGCAAAGTAGCCATAGTCGAACGGCACAAAGGTGTCGTTTTTCCAGCCGCCCGGCACGTTAACGGCCTCTGACGCTACGCCGCTTTTGGCAAACAGTTTGGTTTGCGAGGCGGCTTCCAGCAGGTTGTTATCTAGCCCGAGCACCACGTCAGCCTTGCTGTTTTTCCCTTCCATGCGCAGACGGTTGAGCAGCGAAACGCCATCTTCCAGCGCCACGAACTTCAGCTCGCAGTTGCAGTCCGCTTCAAAGGCTTTTTTAACCACCGGGCCAGGGCCCCAGTCGGCAGAGAAGGAGTCATAGGTGTAGACCGTCAGGACGGGCTTGGCAAAAGCAGGCAGCGCAAACAGCGCCAGCAGGGGGAGAACTTTTTTTAACACTTTGCACCTCAAAGTTGAGTGGCAAAGGATTTTGAGCAACAGCCTCAAATCCCTTCGCCGGCGTTATCCGGATCAGGTTCGACGGGTATTATCTCAGCGCACATCTGTGATGCAGCACCCCGTTGAGAACGGCGCTATTGTAATGATTTGGTGAATATTACGAAAGCGTTATGGCTCCGGCGGCGCAAACCAGGCGGATTTAAAATCAAACCAGCCCAGGGTATTCATCCGCAGGCCGCGCATGCTGCGCTGGCCCTGGATCATTAGCCAGTGGTGGATCAACGGTACGATCGCCTGCTCGGCCAGCAGCTGCTGGCACCACGCTGCAAGATTCATTTCGCCCGCGCGCCACAGGGCGGCATCCTGCTGCCAGTCACGGTCGATGCAGTGCTGGATCAGCGGGACTTCATACAAATGCGAGAAAAGGGAAAAATCGAGCGGCAGGGTAAAGTTGGCGCTGTTGAGCCAGATATCGCTGGCTATCTCCCCCTGATGCCATTCGTCATAGTCCACTTCCCTGACCTCTAACTTGACCCCCTCGGCTGCCAGCAGCCGGGTCATGATTCTGGCGATAAAACGATGCTCCACGTGCTCGCGGTAGTAGGTCAGGGTGATGGACTCCAGCCCCGCGGGTTTGTCGCAGTGCACCGGGCGGGCGTGGTGCCAGCGCGGAAGCAGGCCGTACGCCGGGAACCAGTATGTCTGGTACTGCTCTTCCGCATGGTAAATCAGATTGGAAGGGGACAAAACGTGGCTGATCCACCTGCGGACAGCCTGGTTTGCCCCTCGGTGGGTGCGGCGGTCAAAGAGGAGATAGTAGCATCCCTCCTCGAGGCGACTCTCCACGGCCTTTTCTCCCGTGGTGGGCCCTTCAAGCGTCAGCCCGCAGCTCAGGTCTTCATTGAGATCCGGTAATACCCAGACGTTCACCTCGTCGATGAGCGCCCGATAGCCAAAGTAGTCATCAAACGCGCGGATTTTCAGCTGGTTGCTGTTATTGCGGGACACGGAGTAAGGCCCGGTGCCAATCGGCAGGCTGGCAAAATTGTTCATTGATTCCCACTCGCCGGGCAAAATCATCGACGGCACGTAGCCCAGCAGCCAGGGAAGCCACTTATCCTGCTGCGACAGCTCGATATCCAGCGTCCAGGCCGTGGGCGAGTGGACGCGGGAGATATGCGAATAGAGCGGTAGCTTGCGGGCACGTTCCAGAGAGGCGATGACGTCGTGCATTTCCAGCTCGCGGCCGTGGTGAAAGTGGATGCCGGGGCGTAAAAAGAAGCGCCAGTGAAACGGGGAAAGCTGCTGCCAGTGGTGCGCGATATCCGCTTCCAGTTCCCCGTTTTCCTCATTTATGCGCGTCAGGCCGCTGAAGATTTGCCGGGCCATATGGGTTTCTGAGCGGCGTAAGGCCGTGCCGGGCAACAGATTTTTCATCGGACGGTAGTAGAGCACCCGCAGAATGTGTCGGCCCTGACGAAAGCTGCGTCCGAGATGGGAAACCAGCATCTGGCGCACGGCGGCTTTGTCGCCCACCAGCTGGACCAGCTGATCGATGCGGTCCTGCTCCAGCAGGTCTTCCGCGCGCTGCTGCTGCAGCGCCAGCCCGGTATAGAGAAAGGTCAGCCGCGAGCGTTTGCCGCGTCCCGCCTCCGCTTCCCAGCTTAACCAACCCTGCTGCTGCATGGTGTTGAGCAGCGTGCGCATATGGCGGCGGGAGCAGCTAAGCAGATCAGCCAGCTCGTTGAGCGTGGTCTCCTGCGATTGCCCCTCGCAGCACTGCCAGAGGCGGATAAACTGTTGTTGCAGACGACCGGATGGCATAAAAGGGGAACTCCTGACAAAAAACCAGCAATTTATTTATCCCTATATTAGGCCAATAATTCTCCTCGATGAAGCGAGGAGGTAAATTATGAAGAGGTCTACCGCACGTCAGTTTTATCAGCAGTACTTTTCAGCGACAAAGGGATCGTCCTGGCTGGCCCGCCGGTGTGCAGAGCAACGGCTGAAAACGTTAGAAGAATTGATGCAGTGGGACGTTACAACACCGACCTCTTCCCGCTAACTCGCCTCGATCATGTGTGACTGAGTATTGGTGCTTATCACCCGCCAGCAAAATGTTTTTGCTGGCTTTTTTCGTTTACTATTCACCCAATTTCGATTCGCTTTCACAAGGACTTGCGCATGCTGTGGTTGATGACGATGGGGCGACGCCTGAACGGCGTGTATGCCGCTTTTATGCTGGTGGCCTTTATGATGGGCGTGGCGGGGGCGCTGCAGGCGCCGACGCTGAGCCTGTTTCTCAGCCGCGAGGTGGGGGCACAGCCGTTTTGGGTCGGCCTGTTTTATACCGTCAACGCCATTGCCGGGATCCTGGTCAGCCTCGCGCTGGCGAAGCGATCGGACAGTCAGGGCGATCGCCGCAGGCTGATCCTCTTTTGCTGCGCCATGGCCGTTGGCAACGCGCTGCTCTTTGCCTTTAACCGTCATTATCTGACGCTCATTACCTGCGGCGTGCTGCTGGCGTCGCTGGCGAACACCGCCATGCCGCAGCTGTTCGCGCTGGCCCGTGAATATGCGGATAACTCGGCGCGTGAAGTGGTGATGTTCAGCTCGGTGATGCGCGCCCAGCTTTCGCTGGCGTGGGTCATAGGCCCGCCGCTGGCCTTCATGCTGGCGTTGAACTACGGCTTTACCACCATGTTTTCCATCGCCGCCGGGATTTTTGTCATCAGCCTGGTATTGATTGCCTTCGCGCTGCCGTCCGTGGCGCGCGTCGAACAGGCGACGGATAAACCTGTCACCGAGGTGAGCGGCTGGCAGGACAAAAACGTCCGCATGCTGTTTATTGCCTCCACGCTGATGTGGACCTGCAACACCATGTATATCATCGATATGCCGCTGTGGATCAGCAGCGATCTGGGTTTACCGGACAAACTCGCGGGGATCTTAATGGGGACCGCTGCCGGGCTGGAAATTCCGGCAATGATTCTGGCGGGTTACTACGTTAAGCGCTTTGGAAAGCGTCGGATGATGATCGTCGCCGTGGCGGCCGGGGTGCTGTTCTACGCGGGGCTGATCCTTTTCCATTCGCGGGAAGCGTTGCTGGCGCTGCAGCTGTTTAACGCCGTGTTTATCGGGATTGTTGCCGGGATCGGCATGCTCTGGTTTCAGGATCTCATGCCCGGTCGTGCAGGCTCGGCGACCACGCTTTTTACCAACAGCATTTCAACCGGGGTGATTCTGGCGGGCGTGATTCAGGGGGCGCTGGCGCAAAGCTACGGGCATGCGTCTGTCTACTGGATGATTGCGGCGCTATCCGTCGTGACGCTTCTGCTGACCTGCCGCGTAAAAGACGTGTGATTGGTTCAATGAAACGGAGCCCGGAAATGCCGGGCTCTGCGAACCGTTTACTCTGAATACTGATATTTACGCTGCGCGCGTAGCGTCAGGTACATATGGACGAGGCCCATGAAGCCGTGTGCCCAGAAATATGTCTCAATAAAGACCGTCAGGAATTTATGCAAATCTAAGGCGGATTCCGTGACGGACGAAACCGGCCCGAGCGTGGCGTTCAGCACGAACCAGGCCGCGCCGCAGAGTGCAACGCCCAGCAGCGCCAGCACGCCCAGGCCTTGCACCGTTGCCGCCATGCCGCCGGCATGCGCGTCAGGAAGCTGACGCTGCGTGAGGGTGCGAATATCGTCAACGATTCCGCGAAAATCCAGCGCCAGCCAGGCGAAGTAATACTTAAATCCGCGCTGGGTTAACATCCATGCCATCATGGCAATGCCACAAAAAATTAAACCAAATCCGGAGATAACATGGATCCAGGTGACGATTCCGTTCAGTCCGGATTCGTGGAGGGCTTCACTTTCGGTGAAATTAGAATTGATAATCTGGGCCAGGACCAGTACGGCCACGAGAATGTGTAGTATTCGAAGAAAAGGCGTTTCTTTATGGGGAAGCGTATCGCGTAATGTTGGGTTCATCGCTTTTTACCTCAATAATGAGAGTGCTGATACGATGCAGTGTGACGCAGATTAATTAACGAAACCTTAACGATCGGTTGCGTCACACTGTATTTATGCGTTTCGATTAGTGGACTGGATCAATATGCGTCATCACGTTTAGCACGTTGAATTTTTGCATCACATTATTTCTGGCATTCACGGCAATCTGATGTCCTTCTTTTACGCTTAATTCGCCGTTTACTTCCAGATGAACATCGATAAGGGCTAAATCGCCCATCTTGCGGGTTTTTAAATCATGGAGTCCGGTGACACCCTCGGTTGAGAGAAGACAGGTTTTGATGTCGTGCTCCAGCTCGGGTTCAAGCGAACGGTCCATCAGATCGTGCAGGGCATCGGCAGAGAATTTGTAGCCCATATGGGCGATGAATACTCCGACAATCAGGGCCGCAATCAGGTCCATCGCGTGAAAACCCACTAAATTCCCGGCAATGCCGATGGCGACAACCACTGACGACGCTGCGTCAGAACGGGCATGCCATGCATTGGCTATCAGCAGCGAGGACTGAATACGTTTTCCCGTGGCAAACATGTATCGGAACAGGCTTTCCTTCACCACCAGCGCCAGTAACGCCACCCACAACGCGGCCCCTTTCACCAGCTGATGCGTCTCGGGATGAAGCAGTTTATTGCCTGCGGACCAGAGCATCCCGACCCCCACAAGCAGCAGAATAGCGCCAATAATAAGCTTTGCGCCGTTTTCGAAACGCAGATGACCGTAATGGTGGTCGATATCAGAAGCTTTCTGACTCTTTTTATTCGCAACCAGAACGACAAAGTCGGAGGATAAATCGGAAAGAGAATGAATCCCATCAGCAATTAAACCTTGCGAGCCGGAAAATATTCCTGCAAGTATCTGAAAGGCGGTGAGTAAACTATTTATTATCACGCTTACTAATGTGCATTTATGTATTTCACGAGAACGGATATGAGACTCATTGCCATTTTTCTTTTCCATGATTATTTCCGCTGCCAGCTGATTGAACGGTTATTCTGCGCAGGGAACATTAAATTGACATTAAATATTACGTCATTATTGGCTGGGTTTAGGGAGTATTTACAGAAAGAAGTAGGTATCGGGATAAAACGCGGCCTGCAGAATGGACTGCAGGCCGGAGGGTTATTTCATAAATGCAGGTTGTTTGTTTTCGTAAGTGGCAATCGCCGCTTCGTGCTGGAGAGTTAAACCAATGCTGTCCAGACCGTTCAGCATGCAGTGACGGCGGAAGGCATCAATGCTGAAGCTGTAGGTCTTATCACCGGCTTTCACCACTTCGGCTTCCAGATCCACTTCAAACGAAATGCCCGGATTCGCCTTAACCAGCGCGAACAGCTCATCGACCTGTTCATCGCTCAGCGTCACCGGCAGAAGCTGATTGTTGAAGCTGTTGCCGTAGAAGATATCCGCGAAGCTAGGGGCAATGACCACTTTAAAGCCGTAGTCGGTGAGCGCCCACGGCGCGTGTTCACGGGATGAGCCGCAGCCAAAGTTTTCGCGTGCCAGCAAAATGGAGGCACCTTTGTATTCCGGGAAGTTCAGAACGAATTCCGGATTAGGCACTTCGCCCTTATCGTCCAGGAAACGCCAGTCGTTAAACAGATGTGCGCCGAAACCGGTACGCGTTACTTTCTGCAGAAACTGTTTAGGAATAATAGCGTCAGTATCGACGTTAGCGGCGTCCAGCGGGACAACACGGCCCGTATGTTGGGTAAATTTCTCTGCCATGATTGTCTCCTTATTTCAGGCTGCGAATATCGGCGAAATGGCCGGTGACTGCCGCAGCGGCGGCCATTGCCGGGCTGACCAGATGGGTGCGCCCACCGCGGCCCTGACGACCTTCAAAGTTACGGTTGCTGGTAGAGGCGCAGCGCTCACCCGGATTCAGGCGATCGTTGTTCATGGCCAGACACATGGAGCAGCCGGGCAGGCGCCACTCGAAGCCCGCTTCGATAAAGATCTTATCCAGACCTTCGGCTTCCGCCTGGGCTTTCACCGGACCGGAGCCAGGAACCACCAGCGCCTGCACGCCCGGTGCCACTTTGCGGCCTTTGGCAATCTCGGCGGCGGCACGCAAATCTTCGATACGGGAGTTGGTGCAGGAACCGATAAAGACCTTATCAATGGTTACGTCGGTCAACGGCACGCCGGGCTTCAGCCCCATATAGGCCAGCGCTTTTTCCGCACTGGCGCGCTCGACCGGATCGGCGAAGGAGGCCGGATCGGGAATGGCGTCATTGACGGAAATCACCTGGCCCGGGTTGGTGCCCCAGGTCACCTGAGGCGCAATCTCTTCTGCCTGCAGCGTGACGACGGTATCAAACGTTGCCCCGTCGTCGGTTTTCAGGGTTTTCCAGTACGCTACCGCGTCGTCAAAATCCTGACCTTTCGGCGCGTGCAGACGACCCTTCACGTAGTTGAAGGTGGTGTCGTCCGGCGCGACCAGACCGGCTTTGGCGCCCATCTCAATGGCCATATTGCACAGGGTCATGCGACCCTCCATGCTCAGCGCCTGGATGGCTTCCCCGCAGAACTCAACGACGTGACCGGTGCCGCCCGCGCTGCCGGTTTTACCGATGATGGCCAGCACGATGTCTTTAGCGGTAATACCCGGTGCGGCTTTACCCTTCACTTCAATCTTCATCGTTTTGGCGCGGCCCTGCTTCAGGGTCTGCGTCGCCAGAACGTGTTCAACTTCAGAGGTGCCAATCCCGAACGCCAGGGCGCCAAACGCGCCGTGGGTCGCGGTATGGGAGTCCCCGCAGACGATGGTCATGCCCGGCAGGGTGATCCCTTGCTCAGGCCCCATCACGTGGACGATGCCCTGATACGGATGGTTCAGGTCGTACAGCTCAACGCCAAACTCGCTGCAGTTCTTAATCAGCTCCTGCATCTGGATACGGGCCATCTCACCCGAGGCATTAATGTCTTTGGTCTGGGTGGAAACGTTGTGATCCATCGTCGCGAAGGTTTTACCCGGCTGACGTACCGGACGCTTGTGCGCCCGCAGGCCGTCAAATGCCTGAGGAGAGGTCACTTCGTGTACCAGATGACGGTCAATGTACAGCAGCGGGGTTTCGTTTGGTGCCTCGTACACAACGTGCGCATCAAACAACTTTTCATATAAAGTCTTAGCCATGATTACACCCCTTCAGCGACATAGCGGGCAATAATGTCGCCCATTTCATCGGTACTGACTGCCGCCGTGCCGCGCGCTAAATCGCCGGTACGGACGCCTTCTTCTAACGCCCGGTTAATGGCGTTTTCAATTGCGGTTGCCGCATCGCCTGCATCCAGGCTGTAGCGCAGCAGCAGGGCCAGGGAGAGGATCTGCGCAATCGGGTTGGCAATGTTTTTGCCTGCGATATCCGGCGCGGAACCGCCCGCAGGCTCGTACAGGCCAAAGCCTTCTTCATTCAGGCTGGCAGAGGGCAGCATGCCCATGGAGCCGGTGATCATCGCGCACTCGTCAGAGAGGATATCGCCGAACAGGTTGGAGCACAGCAGCACGTCAAACTGGGACGGATCCTTAATCAGCTGCATGGTGGCGTTGTCGATGTACATGTGCGACAGCGCGACGTCCGGGTACTGCTTAGCCACTTCGCTGACGATCTCGCGCCACAAAATGGAAGACTGCAGCACGTTCGCTTTATCAATAGAGGTCACCTTGTGGCGGCGTTTGCGCGCCGACTCGAACGCGATGTGGGCGATACGTTCTATTTCGAAACGGTGATACACCTCGGTGTCGAACGCTTTCTCGTGTTGTCCGCTGCCTTCGCGGCCTTTTGGCTGACCGAAGTAGATCCCGCCGGTCAGTTCACGCACGCACAGAATGTCGAAGCCGTTGGCAGCGATATCCGCGCGCAGCGGGCAGAACTCTTCCAGACCCTGATACAGCTTCGCCGGACGCAGGTTGCTGAACAGCTTGAAATGTTTACGCAGCGGCAGCAGCGCGCCGCGCTCTGGCTGCTCTGCCGGCGGCAGGTGTTCCCATTTTGGACCACCGACGGAACCAAACAGCACGGCATCGGCATTTTCACAGCCTTCCACGGTCGCTTTCGGCAGCGGCGTACCGTGGTTATCAATCGCAATACCGCCCACGTCGTAGTGGCTGGTGGTGATTTTCATCGCAAAACGCGCGCGAACGGCTTCCAGTACTTTCAGCGCCTGTGCCATCACTTCCGGACCAATACCGTCGCCCGGCAACACAGCAATATGGTAATTCTTCGACATTACACGGTTTCCTTGTTGTTCTCTTTATTCTGAGCTTTGCGTTGCAACTCTTTTTCGACTTCGGCGGCGCGCCAGATGTTGTTCAACACGTGCACCATCGCTTTCGCGGAGGACTCAACGATATCGGTCGCCAGGCCCACGCCATGGAAGCGGCGGCCATTGTGGGTAACAACTATGTCGACCTGACCCAGTGCATCTTTGCCGTGGCCCTTGGCCGTCAGGTCATATTTCACCAGCTCAACGTCGTACTCGGTGACGCGATTAATCGCCTGGTAGATGGCATCGACAGGGCCGTTACCGTTAGCGGCCTCTGCTTTAATTTCATCCCCGCACGCCAGTTTGACCGAGGCGGTGGCGATGTCGCTGGAGCCGGACTGCACGTTGAAGTAATCCAGACGGAAGTGCTCCGGCTCTTCCTGCTGCTTGTTAATAAAGGCCAGCGCCTCCAGGTCATAGTCGAACACCTGACCTTTTTTGTCGGCCAGCTTCAGGAAGGCGTCGTACAGCTGATCCATGTTGTAATCGCTGTCCTTGTAACCCATCTCTTCCATACGGTGCTTAACCGCCGCGCGGCCGGAACGGGAGGTCAGGTTCAGCTGTACCTGATTCAGGCCGATGGATTCCGGGGTCATGATTTCGTAGTTTTCACGATTCTTCAGGACGCCATCCTGGTGAATACCGGAGGAGTGCGCGAAGGCGCCGGTGCCGACAATCGCTTTGTTGGCCGGAATCGGCATGTTGCAAATCTGGCTGACGGTCTGGCTGGTGCGCCAGATTTCGTTGTGATTGATGCGGGTGTGCACGTCCATAATGTCTTTGCGCACTTTGATCGCCATGATCACTTCTTCCAGCGAACAGTTGCCCGCGCGTTCGCCGATACCGTTCATCGCGCCTTCTACCTGACGCGCGCCAGCGTGGACGGCGGCGATGGCATTGCCTACGGCCAGACCCAAATCATCGTGGGTGTGGACGGAGATAATTGCTTTATCAATATTTGGCACGCGGTCATACAGGCCGGTGATGATGTTGGAGAACTCAAACGGCATGGTGTAGCCGACGGTGTCCGGGATGTTGATGGTTTTCGCGCCCGCGTTGATGGCGGCTTCCACAACGCGCGCCAGGTCTTCGATTGGCGTACGGCCCGCATCTTCACAGGAGAATTCAACGTCATCGGTGTAGTTGCGTGCGCGCTTAACCATGTAAACCGCGCGCTCAATCACCTCATCCAGCGTGCTGCGCAATTTGGTTGCGATGTGCATGGGCGAGGTGGCAATAAAGGTGTGGATACGGAACGCTTCGGCGACCTTCAGCGACTCGGCGGCGACGTCGATGTCTTTCTCTACGCAGCGCGCCAGGGCACAGACGCGGCTGTTTTTAATGGTGCGCGCAATGGTCTGTACGGATTCGAAATCACCCGGGGAAGAGACAGGGAAACCGACCTCCATCACGTCGACACCCATACGTTCGAGAGCCAGCGCGATCTGCAGTTTCTCTTTTACACTCAGGCTTGCCTGTAATGCCTGTTCACCGTCACGTAAAGTAGTATCGAAAATAATGACTTGCTGGCTCATGGGTTAGGTCCTTGTCAGTCTTAGGGCGCCTTGCTACGAGCATAAAAAAACCCGCGCAGTGGCGCGGGTTTTTAGTCTTACTGGTGACGATTCAACGCTGAATTTCGCCCGCCAGTCTACCGCGCACAGTGGATGCGTTTAGTAGTAGTAGACCGGTGAAACGAATGGTGCGTGTCATGAATCGTGCTCCGTTAAATTCAATATGCTTTTAGTGGTACTGGATACGGCTGTTCATGTCAACCCCTGAGGATGAAAACGGGTCCGACAGACGGAATCAACAGGATATTCACTTTAGCTAATTGTGCTGGTTTTAGCTTTTCCGACCCGAGTAATTGTCTAATTTTGGACTTAAGAAAAGAGTTGCAGAAACAATTAAATATAATTGTTTAAAAATGAGTGAAACGTGTTGAAGAGGATGCTTTGTGCTTAAAGAGTTTGGATATCATTAAGTTATAAATGCAGTGAATCTATTTCTGAGTGCTGAAAAACGAACAGAGATAACAGGTTGTTAACTAACTGTAGGGGGATAGCAATAACAGTTTAATCATGCTTAAGTCATCATTAATCTGATGGCAATTGTATATTTGTTTGGTTTATGGTTTCATTCAGATCCTAAAGTCAAACATATCATTTTCGCTCATTAACTTTCGTTAATATAGAGTCTTTATATATTCCGAATTTTAAATAATTCTCTTTCGCTGATCGTATTTGCATGATAAATCATATTTTTCGAGATTATTACAGTACGTTGGCAAAGGAGTGTAGCGTGACAGTGGAGTCAGAAGTGCCAGAAAATAATATTAAACAGTCTCAAGCTCTTGATGGGATTAAACCGCAGTTACGCACGGTGGATCTGAATCTTCTGACGGTGTTTGATGCGGTCATGCAGGAACAGAATATCACCCGCGCGGCTCAAGCGTTGGGGATGTCACAACCTGCGGTGAGTAATGCCGTTGCCAGACTTAAACTTATGTTTAACGACGAATTATTTGTTCGCTACGGGAGGGGGATCCAGCCTACGGCACGCGCATTCCAGCTATTCGGCTCCATCCGCCAGGCGTTGCAACTGGTCCAAAATGAGCTGCCGGGATCGGGCTTTGAACCTTTAAGCAGCGAGCGCGTATTTCATCTTTGTGTCTGCAGCCCATTAGATAATTATTTAACGTCGATTATCTATAATAAAGTTGAAGAGATAGCACCAAATATCCATCTTGTTTTTAAATCATCCCTGAATCAAAACACGGAGCATCAGTTACGCTATCAGGAGATCGAATTCGTTCTGGGATATGAAGAGTTCCGTCGTCCGGAATTTTCCTGCGTGCCGCTGTTTAAAGATGAAATGGTTCTGGTCGCCAGTAAAAAACACCCGCGCCTGAATTCTCCGCTGCGAGAAAATGATGTTTATAACGAGCAGCACGCCGTTGTTGCGCTCGACAGATATGCTTCCTTTAGCCTGCCGTGGTATGACACTGCGGATAAACAGGCGAGCGTGGCTTATCAGGGCATGGCCATGGTCAGCGTATTAAACGTGGTTTCCCAGACTCAGCTGGTGGCAATTGCGCCGCGCTGGCTGGCAGAAGAGTTTTCTGATCCTTTAAATCTGCAAATTTTGCCTCTGCCGCTTAAGCTAAATAGCCGTACCTGTTATCTTTCCTGGCATGAAGCGGCGGGTCGGGATAAAGGACATCAGTGGATGGAAGAGTTGCTGGTTGGCATCTGCCGCCGGTAAACGCATCAGGATAAATCGCATCGGTTTATGTGATTTATCCTGAGTTTTTTTAGATAATTGATATTTTGTTCTGTGAAGGTTTTTTTCGGGCAGCTCTCCGGAGCGCAAAAATAGATGATTTCCTGCATTGTCGCGGTTTTCAGCGATGATTTATCACCCCATCCTCTATTCCCAGAGGAATTAACCATATCTTCTGATAACGGCTGCTTTTTCTGCTTTACGCACCGTTTATCTCACCGGGTTTGCTAATTGCCTGCCTTATAACGAGCGGTTAAGGTAAAGAACACTCTGCAAAATATAAGATTGGTTTATCCCAATCGTAAGACGGTGCGGAAATGAATTCGGCAGTCCGTCTGTAACAAAATGCCTGGAGGCAAAGCATGGAGATGTTGTCTGGCGCGGAAATGGTCGTTCGGTCGCTGATCGATCAGGGCGTAAAGCAAGTGTTCGGCTACCCTGGCGGTGCGGTCCTCGATATTTATGATGCGCTGCATACGGTTGGGGGCATTGACCATGTTCTGGTACGTCACGAGCAGGCGGCGGTACACATGGCTGACGGCCTGGCACGTGCGACGGGTGAAGTGGGCGTGGTATTAGTCACGTCCGGCCCCGGCGCGACAAACGCCATTACCGGCATTGCGACGGCCTATATGGACTCTATCCCGCTGGTGATCCTCTCCGGGCAGGTGGCAACCTCACTGATTGGCTACGATGCGTTTCAGGAGTGCGACATGGTCGGGATTTCGCGTCCCGTTGTGAAGCACAGCTTCCTGGTCAAGCAGACAGAAGACATTCCCGGCATACTTAAAAAAGCTTTCTGGCTGGCGGCGAGCGGACGCCCGGGACCGGTGGTGGTCGATCTGCCTAAAGATATTCTCAACCCGGCAAACAAGCTGCCCTATGTCTGGCCGGAATCGGTCAGCATGCGCTCTTATAACCCCACAACGCAGGGGCATAAAGGTCAGATCAAGCGAGCGTTGCAAACGCTTCTGGCCGCCAAAAAACCGGTGGTCTATGTCGGTGGCGGGGCGATCAACTCTGCCTGCGAAGTTCAGCTTCGTGAACTGATTGAAAAGCTTAACCTTCCCGTTGCGTCGTCGCTGATGGGGCTGGGGGCGTTCCCTGCCACCCATCGTCAGGCGCTGGGGATGCTGGGTATGCACGGTACCTATGAAGCCAACATGACAATGCATCATTCCGATGTGATCTTTGCCGTAGGCGTGCGCTTTGACGATCGCACCACCAACAACCTGGCGAAGTATTGTCCGAACGCCACCGTGCTGCACATTGATATCGACCCAACGTCAATTTCAAAAACGGTGTCGGCTGATGTGCCGATCGTCGGCGATGCCCGTCAGGTTCTGGAGCAAATGCTGGACCTGCTGGCCCAGGAGAGTGCAACCCAGCCGCTGGATGAGATCCGCGACTGGTGGCAGCAGATTGAACAGTGGCGCGCGCGTCAGTGCCTGAAATATGACACGCAAAGTGAAAACATTAAGCCGCAGGCGGTCATTGAAGCGGTGTGGCGACTGACGAAAGGTGAGGCGTACGTAACCTCAGACGTGGGGCAGCATCAGATGTTTGCCGCTCTGTATTACCCGTTTGATAAACCGCGACACTGGATCAACTCAGGTGGTTTAGGAACCATGGGCTTTGGTCTGCCTGCCGCGCTGGGCGTGAAGCTGGCGCTGCCGAATGAAACCGTCGTCTGCGTGACGGGAGATGGCAGTATTCAGATGAACATTCAGGAGCTGTCTACCGCGCTGCAATATGAACTGCCGGTACTGGTGCTGAACCTGAATAACGGGTATCTCGGTATGGTGAAGCAGTGGCAGGATATGATCTACTCTGGCCGCCACTCTCAGTCCTACATGAAATCGCTGCCGGATTTTGTTCGTCTTGCTGAAGCTTACGGCCATGTAGGCATGCGGGTGACCGATCCGGCCGAGCTGGAAACGAAGCTCGCAGAAGCGCTTGAGCACGTTAAAAACAACCGCCTCGTCTTTATGGATGTGATTGTTGATGGAACCGAGCACGTTTATCCAATGCATATTCGTGGTGGTGGTATGGATGAAATGTGGTTAAGCAAAACGGAGAGAACCTGATATGCGCCGGATATTATCTGTTTTACTGGAAAACGAGTCTGGCGCACTGTCGCGCGTCATTGGCCTTTTTGCGCAGCGCGGCTATAACATTGAAAGCCTGACCGTTGCTCCTACGGAAGACCCGACGCTGTCGCGCATGACGATCCAAACCGTCGGCGATGCCAAAGTACTTGAGCAAATTGAAAAACAGCTGCATAAGCTGGTCGACGTACTGCGCGTGAGCGAGCTGGGGCAGGGGGCCTACGTTGAACGTGAGGTCATGCTGGTGAAAATCCAGGCCAGCGGCTACGGGCGTGAGGAAGTCAAACGTAATGCGGATATTTTCCGCGGACAGATTATCGACGTCACGCCTTCTCTTTATACGGTTCAGCTGGTCGGGACAAGCGACAAGCTGGATGCTTTCCTGGCGTCCGTGCGGGACGTCGCAAAAATTGTCGAGGTGGCGAGATCGGGTGTAGTAGGTCTGTCACGCGGCGAGAAAATCATGCGTTAGTTGTCAAAAAGGTTCGCCTCTTTCTGCCCGGTCACCAAAGCCGGGCTTTTTTTTGCGTAATCAGCCGACAACGCAGATAAAAGCGGTTGCCGCGAAGGCTTTTCTGCGTTTAGATGTTAAAAGATTTAACCATAACCTTGACAGGGCCATGGACTCTTTTCTTTTTTTAAGGGGCAATTGTGAAACTGGATGAAATCGCCCGGCTAGCCGGCGTGTCACGAACAACGGCCAGCTATGTGATTAACGGTAAAGCAAAGCAGTACCGTGTCAGCGACAAGACCGTTGAAAAAGTTATGGCGGTGGTTCGTGAGCATAACTACCATCCGAATGCTGTCGCAGCCGGTCTACGTGCCGGGCGTACCCGCTCTATTGGTCTGGTGATCCCAGACCTGGAAAACACCAGCTATACCCGTATCGCCAACTATCTTGAACGTCAGGCGCGCCAGCGCGGCTATCAACTGCTGATTGCCTGCTCGGAAGACCAGCCCGACAACGAGATGCGCTGCATCGAGCATCTGCTCCAGCGCCAGGTGGATGCCATCATCGTGTCGACCTCCTTGCCGCCAGAGCATCCGTTCTACCAGCGCTGGGCGAACGACCCGTTCCCAATCGTTGCGCTGGATCGCGCGCTCGATCGCGAGCATTTCACCAGCGTCGTAGGTGCGGATCAGGATGATGCAGAAATGCTGGCCGCAGAGCTGAGAACATTCCCCGCTGAAACAGTGCTGTATCTTGGCGCGTTGCCCGAGCTTTCCGTGAGCTTCCTGCGCGAGCAGGGATTCAGAACCGCCTGGAAAGACGACCCGCGCGAGGTTCACTACCTCTATGCCAATAGCTACGAGCGCGAAGCCGCGGCACAGCTGTTCGAAAAATGGCTGGAAACGCACCCGATGCCTCAGGCGCTGTTCACCACGTCGTTCGCGCTGTTGCAGGGCGTCATGGATGTGACCTTACGCCGTGAAGGTAAACTGCCTTCCGACCTGGCGATTGCCACGTTCGGGGATAACGAGCTGCTCGACTTCCTCCAGTGCCCGGTGCTGGCGGTAGCACAGCGTCACCGCGATGTGGCTGAACGCGTGCTGGAGATTGTGCTGGCAAGCCTGGATGAGCCGCGCAAGCCGAAGCCGGGCCTGACGCGGATCAAACGTAATCTCTACCATCGCGGAATTTTAAGCCGCCAAAAATGAAATGACCGGGGCGGCGAAATCTGCCCCATTTTGTTGCGATAATTCGTGCGCATAATTCCCGGAGAGAAATTAGGATAATTCTTGAGAGATCGTAATTACCTATTTTCTTAATTCATTCTGGCTTTTAAATTGGTCCTTTAAAGAACGTCTGGGCGATTTTAAACAGCTATCTTTGTATTAATTTGTTACAAACCCTCTTCGGCCGATGAATATTCAGACGTTTTTCCTCCTCCTTTGCCAGCTTACGTGGCAACCGCCGCGCTTACCGGGTGCCCGAGTGAATCTGGCGCTGTTATCCCCTGAGAATCTGTCATAAAATGCTGCCCGCGTCGCAAACTGACACTTTATATTTATCTGCGATGATATTGAGTGAGCTTTAACGCTAGTGTGCATATTCGGTTTTTTTCTTACAAATATTCATAACGTTAATTTTGCCTCGCCAGTTGTGCAGTTATTAACCAGGACTGTTTATCTCTGTAAATAGAGGGCTTTCGGGTCCTTATAGGGAGAGTCCTGGCTTGACAAGCTTTTCCCTCGCTCCGTAAACTCCTTTAGGTGGGAATTTGTGGGTTAAAGTGGTGAGGAGGGGTGAGACTGGCATGTTCCGTGGAGCTACGTTAGTCAATCTCGACAGCAAAGGGCGTTTATCGGTACCAACCCGATACCGCGACCAGCTGATTGAGAACGCTGCGGGTCAAATGGTTTGCACCATTGACATTAACTCCCCCTGCCTGCTGCTTTACCCCTTGCCTGAATGGGAAATTATTGAGCAAAAGCTGTCGCGACTGTCGAGCATGAACCCGCAGGAACGCCGCGTGCAGCGGCTGTTATTGGGACATGCCAGTGAATGTCAGATGGATAACGCAGGGCGATTACTGATTGCCCCTGTGTTGCGGCAACATGCCGGTCTGACCAAAGAAGTGATGCTGGTCGGGCAGTTCAACAAGTTTGAACTGTGGGATGAAACGACCTGGTATCAACAGGTCAAGGAAGATATCGACGCTGAGCAGTCTGATTCCGCGACATTATCGGAACGGCTGCAGGACTTGTCTCTATAAATATGATGGAAAATTATAAACATAAAACGGTGTTACTGGACGAGGCCGTTAACGGCCTGAATATTCGTCCGGATGGCATCTACATTGATGGCACGTTTGGTCGCGGTGGTCACTCGCGTTTGATTCTCTCCCAGCTTGGAGAGGAAGGACGCCTGCTGGCAATCGATCGCGATCCGCAGGCTATTGCCGTTGCACAGACCATCAATGACCCACGCTTTTCCATCGTGCATGGACCTTTCTCTGCGCTCGCGGATTATGTCGCTGAGCGCGGCCTGACGGGCAAGATCGACGGGATTCTTCTCGATCTTGGCGTCTCTTCACCTCAACTTGATGATGCTGAACGTGGTTTCTCCTTTATGCGAGATGGTCCGCTGGACATGCGGATGGACCCGACGCGCGGTCAGTCTGCCGCTGAGTGGTTACAGACCGCTGACGAAGCCGATATTGCATGGGTCATCAAAACGTTCGGCGAAGAGCGCTTTGGCAAACGTATTGCGCGCGCCATCGTTGAGCGCAATCGCATTGAGCCAATGACCCGCACCAAAGAGTTGGCTGAAGTGATCGCGGCGGCGACGCCGGTGAAGGATAAGCACAAACATCCCGCGACCCGTACCTTCCAGGCGGTTCGCATCTGGGTAAACAGTGAACTGGAGGAAATAGAGCTGGCGCTAAAAAGCTCGCTCGACGTGCTGGCCCCGGGTGGGCGGTTATCCATCATCAGCTTCCATTCGCTGGAAGACCGTATTGTGAAACGCTTTATGCGTGAACAAAGCCGCGGTCCACAGGTCCCAGCGGGGCTGCCGATGACGGAAGAACAACTCAGGAAGCTGGGGGGCCGTCAGTTGCGAGCATTAGGCAAGTTGATGCCGGGCGAAGAAGAAGTGGCAGAGAATCCACGCGCCCGTAGTTCAGTGCTGCGTGTTGCAGAGAGGACGAACGCATGATCGGCAGAGTGACAGAGACCCTAAGCAAAGTTAAGGATTCGTTAGGAAGCAACGAGCGCCATGCCTTGCCTGGCGTGATCGGCGACGATCTTTTGCGGTTTGGGAAACTGCCACTCTGTCTGTTCATTTGCATCATTGTTACGGCAGTTACGGTGGTGACCACCGCCCACCATACACGTTTATTGACTGCGCAACGCGAGCAGATGGTACTGGAACGCGATGCGCTGGATATTGAATGGCGAAATCTGATCCTTGAAGAAAACGCGCTCGGCGATCACAGCCGGGTTGAACGGATCGCAACGGAAAAGCTGCAGCTGCAGCATGTTGATCCTTCGCAGGAAAATATCGTAGTACAAAAATAAGGGAAAACGCGACGCATGAAAGCAGCGGCAAAAACGCTAAAACCAAAACGTCAGGAAGAACAGGCCAACTTTGTCAGTTGGCGTTTTGCGTTGCTTTGCGGCTGCATTTTACTGGCGCTGGGTTTCCTGCTGGGACGCGTGGCCTGGCTGCAAATCATCGCCCCTGACATGCTGGTACGCCAGGGCGATATGCGCTCTCTGCGCGTCCAGGAAGTGTCGACATCTCGCGGGATGATCACCGACCGCTCGGGTCGTCCGCTGGCGGTGAGCGTGCCGGTGAAGGCAATCTGGGCCGATCCGAAAGAGCTGCACGACGCTGGCGGTATCACGCTTGATAACCGCTGGAAGGCCCTTGCGGACGCGCTGAAGATGCCGCTGGACCAGTTAGCTTCACGCGTGAATAGCAACCCGAGAGGGCGTTTTATCTATCTGGCGCGTCAGGTGAACCCTGACATGGCGGACTACATCAAAAAATTGAAGCTGCCGGGGATCCACCTGCGTGAAGAATCCCGTCGTTACTATCCATCCGGCGAAGTAACCGCTCACCTCATTGGCTTTACTAACGTTGATAGCCAGGGGATTGAAGGCGTTGAAAAAAGCTTCGATAAATGGCTGACCGGCCAGCCCGGCGAGCGCATTGTGCGTAAAGACCGCTATGGTCGCGTCATTGAGGATATTTCCTCAACGGACAGCCAGGCCGCACACAACCTTGCGCTGAGTATCGATGAGCGCTTACAGGCGCTGGTTTACCGCGAGTTGAACAACGCCGTGGCCTTTAACAAAGCGGAATCGGGCAGCGCCGTGTTAGTTGATGTCAACACGGGTGAAGTGCTGGCGATGGCCAATAGCCCGTCCTACAACCCTAACAATCTTACCGGTACGCAGAAGGATATTATGCGTAACCGTACCATCACCGACGTGTTCGAACCGGGTTCGACCGTTAAGCCGATGGTGGTCATGACTGCACTTCAGCGCGGTATCGTCAATGAAAACACCGTACTGAATACCATTCCATACCGAATTAACGGCCACGAAATCAAAGACGTGGCGCGCTACAGCGAATTGACCCTGACCGGGGTGTTACAGAAGTCGAGTAATGTCGGTGTTTCAAAGCTGGCGTTAGCGATGCCGTCCTCAGCGTTAGTAGAGACTTACTCACGTTTTGGGCTTGGAAAGGCGACCAATTTGGGGTTGGTCGGAGAACGCAGTGGCTTATATCCTCAAAAACAACGGTGGTCTGACATAGAGAGGGCCACCTTCTCTTTCGGCTACGGGCTAATGGTGACACCGTTACAGTTAGCGCGAGTCTACGCAACGATCGGCAGCTATGGCGTTTATCGTCCGCTGTCGATTACCAAAGTTGATCCACCGGTTCCCGGCGAGCGTATCTTCCCGGAATCAACCGTCCGTACGGTTGTTCATATGATGGAAAGCGTGGCGCTACCCGGCGGCGGCGGCGTGAAGGCGGCAATCAAAGGTTATCGCATCGCCATCAAGACCGGTACGGCGAAAAAAGTAGGGCCGGACGGCCGCTATATCAACAAATACATTGCCTATACCGCAGGCGTCGCGCCTGCAAGCAATCCGCGTTTTGCGCTGGTGGTCGTGATAAACGATCCACAGGCGGGTAAATACTACGGCGGCGCCGTCTCCGCGCCTGTGTTCGGGGCTATCATGGGCGGCGTGTTACGCACCATGAACATTGAACCGGATGCGCTGGCGACGGGCGAAAAAAGTGAATTTGTAATTAATCAAGGCGAGGGTACAGGTGGCAGATCGTAATTTGCGCGACCTTCTCGCTCCGTGGGTGCCAAATGCACCGGAGCGAGCACTGCGAGAGATGGTACTGGACAGCCGCGTGGCTGCTTCTGGCGATCTTTTTGTGGCGGTGGTCGGTCATCAGGCGGACGGGCGTCGTTATATCCCGCAGGCGATTGCGCAAGGTGTGGCTGCCATTATTGCTGAGGCCAAAGATGAGGCAACCGACGGTGAGATCCGTGAAATGCACGGGGTGCCGGTCATCTATCTCAGTCAGTTAAACGAGCGTCTTTCCGCGCTGGCGGGACGTTTTTATCACGAACCTTCCGACCAGCTGCGCCTGGTAGGCGTCACGGGTACGAACGGTAAAACCACTACCACGCAGCTGATGGCGCAGTGGGCCCAGCTGCTGGGTGAAACCGGTGCGGTGATGGGTACCGTGGGTAACGGCCTGCTGGGCAAAGTGAGCCCGACGGAAAACACTACCGGCTCGGCGGTAGACGTACAGCATGTGCTTGCCGGTCTGGCAGGGCAGGGGGCAACCTTTGCTGCGATGGAAGTCTCTTCGCACGGTCTGGTTCAGCACCGCGTCGCGGCGCTGAAATTTGCTGCTTCCGTGTTTACCAACCTGAGCCGCGATCATCTTGATTATCATGGTGATATGGATCATTACGAAGCCGCGAAATGGCTGCAGTTCTCTACTCACCATTACGGACAAGCCATCATCAACGCCGACGACGAAGTGGGCCGCCGCTGGCTGGCGAAGCTGCCGGATGCGGTTGCGGTGTCGATGGAAGACCATATCAATCCGAACTGCCACGGCCGCTGGCTGAAGGCGGTTGAGGTGAATTACCACGACAGCGGGGCGACAATCCGCTTTGCCTCTTCCTGGGGTGAAGGTGAAATTGAAAGCCGCCTGATGGGCGCGTTTAACGTCAGCAACCTGCTGCTGGCGCTGGCAACGCTGCTGGCGCTGGGTTATCCGATGGCTGAACTGCTGAAAACCTCAGCGCGTCTGCAGCCGGTTTGCGGCCGTATGGAAGTGTTCAGCGCGCCGGGCAAACCGACCGTTGTGGTTGATTATGCCCACACGCCGGATGCGCTGGAAAAAGCGCTGGAAGCGGCGCGCCTGCACTGCGCCGGTAAGCTCTGGTGCGTGTTTGGCTGCGGCGGCGATCGCGATAAAGGCAAACGCCCGCTCATGGGGGCTATTGCCGAGCAGTTCGCAGATATTCCGGTTGTGACCGATGACAACCCGCGTACCGAAGAGCCGCGCGCCATCATCAATGACATTCTGGCGGGCATGCTGGACGCGGGCCGCGCTCGCGTGGTGGAAGGGCGTGCGGAAGCCGTGACCAACACCATCATGCAGGCGCGGGAGAATGATGTTGTCCTGCTGGCGGGTAAAGGCCATGAAGATTATCAGATCGTTGGCAATCGCCGTCTGGACTACTCGGACCGCGTAACGGCAGCACGCCTGCTGGGAGTCGTGGCATGATTAGCATCACGTTAAGCCAGGCCGCTGCTATTCTGCAGGGCGACCTGCACGGGCAAGACCTGACGATTGATGCCGTAACGACGGACACCCGCAAAATCACCGCAGGCTGTCTGTTTGTGGCGCTGAAAGGCGAGCGTTTTGACGCGCATGATTTCGCAGAACAGGCCAAAGAGAACGGTGCCGGTGCGCTGCTGGTCAGCCGCAGGCTCGATATCGATCTGCCACAAATTGTGGTGAAAGATACGCGTCTCGCGTTCGGTGAGCTGGCCGCCTGGGTTCGTCAGCAGGTCCCTACGCGCGTTGTCGCCTTGACAGGATCATCAGGCAAGACGTCGGTGAAAGAGATGACGGCGGCGATCCTCAGCCAGTGCGGCAATACGCTTTATACCGCGGGCAACCTCAATAATGACATCGGCGTGCCGATGACATTACTCCGCCTGACCAAAGAACATGAATTTGCGGTGATCGAGTTAGGGGCAAACCACCAGGGCGAAATCGCCTGGACCGTGAGCCTGACTCGCCCGGAAGCCGCGCTGGTAAATAACCTCGCGGCGGCGCATCTGGAGGGCTTTGGCTCGCTGGAAGGCGTGGCGAAAGCCAAAGGTGAGATTTACACCGGTCTGCCGGATGACGGTATCGCTATCCTGAACGCCGACAACAACGACTGGCTGAACTGGCAAAGCATCATCGGTTCGCGTAAAACCTGGCGCTTCTCGCCGAATGCGGCCAACAGTGATTTTACCGCGACCAATATCCACGTGACGTCGCACGGCACGGAGTTCACCCTCACCACCCCAACGGGTGGCGTAGATGTGCTGCTGCCGCTGCCGGGTCGCCATAACATCGCCAATGCGCTTGCGGCGGCGGCGCTGTCGACGGCGGTGGGCGCGTCGCATGAAGCGATTAAAACCGGGCTGGCGAACCTGAAAGCCGTGCCGGGGCGTCTGTTCCCGATTCAGCTTTCGGAAAACAAGCTGCTGCTGGATGACTCCTACAACGCGAACGTTGGCTCAATGACGGCGGCGGTGCAGGTGTTATCTGAAATGCCGGGCTACCGCATCATGGTGGTGGGTGATATGGCAGAGCTGGGCGACGAAAGCGAAGCCTGCCATACCCAGGTCGGTGAAGCGGCGAAAGCGGCGGGGCTGGACTGCGTGCTGAGCGCAGGAAAACTGAGCCAGGCGATTAGCCATGCCAGCGGCGTTGGCGAGCATTTTGCTGATAAAACCGCGTTGATAGTGCGCCTTAAGGCGTTGATTACAGAAAAACAAATTGTGACTGTGTTAGTGAAAGGTTCACGTAGTGCCGCCATGGAAGAGGTTGTGCACGCATTACAGGAGAACGGGACATGTTAGTTTGGCTGGCCGAACATTTGGTCAAATATTATTCAGGCTTTAACGTCTTTTCGTATCTGACTTTTCGCGCCATCGTCAGCCTGCTGACTGCGCTGTTCATCTCGTTGTGGATGGGCCCGCGCATGATTGCCCGTCTGCAAAAACTCTCTTTCGGCCAGGTTGTACGTAACGACGGTCCGGAATCGCACTTCAGCAAGCGCGGCACGCCGACCATGGGCGGGATCATGATCCTGACCGCCATCGTCGTTTCCGTGCTGCTGTGGGCCTATCCTTCCAACCCGTACGTCTGGTGCGTTCTGACGGTACTGGTGGGTTACGGGATCATCGGTTTTGTTGATGATTACCGCAAAGTCGTCCGCAAAGATACTAAGGGCCTGATCGCGCGCTGGAAATATTTCTGGATGTCGGTGATCGCGCTGGGCGTGGCCTTCGCGCTGTATCTGGCCGGGAAAGACACGCCAGCCACCGAGCTGGTCGTGCCGTTCTTTAAGGACGTAATGCCGCAGCTGGGGCTGTTCTACATCCTGCTGGCCTACTTTGTGATTGTCGGTACCGGCAACGCCGTTAACCTGACCGACGGTCTGGATGGCCTGGCCATTATGCCAACCGTCTTTGTGGCCGCCGGTTTTGCGCTGGTGGCGTGGGCGACCGGTAATATGAACTTTGCGAACTACCTGCACATCCCTTATCTGCGCCACGCGGGTGAGCTGGTGATCGTCTGTACGGCGATTGTCGGCGCGGGGCTGGGCTTCCTGTGGTTCAACACCTATCCGGCGCAGGTCTTTATGGGTGACGTCGGTTCTCTGGCTTTGGGCGGTGCGCTCGGCATTATCGCCGTACTGCTGCGTCAGGAGTTCCTACTGGTGATCATGGGCGGCGTGTTTGTGGTTGAAACCCTGTCGGTGATTTTGCAGGTCGGTTCCTTCAAGCTGCGCGGTCAGCGCATCTTCCGTATGGCGCCGATTCACCACCACTATGAACTGAAAGGCTGGCCGGAGCCGCGCGTGATTGTGCGCTTCTGGATTATTTCGCTGATGCTGGTGCTGATTGGCCTGGCAACGCTGAAGGTACGTTAATCATGGCAGATTACCAGGGCAAAAAAGTCGTTATCATCGGGTTGGGCCTCACGGGGCTCTCCTGCGTGGACTTTTTCCTCGCACGCGGCGTCACGCCACGCGTGATGGATACGCGTGTCTCTCCGCCGGGTCTGGACAAACTGCCGGAACAGGTTGAACGCCACCTTGGTGGTCTGAATGATGACTGGCTGCTGGCAGCCGATCTGATTGTCGCAAGCCCGGGTATGGCACTGGCGCACCCTTCGCTGAGCGCTGCCGCGGATGCGGGCGTTGAGATTGTCGGTGATATCGAGCTGTTCTGCCGCGAAGCGCAGGCACCCGTTATCGCCATTACCGGTTCTAACGGTAAAAGCACCGTCACCACCCTGGTGGGTGAAATGGCGAAAGCGGCGGGCATGAACGTCGGCGTTGGCGGTAATATTGGTTTACCTGCTCTGATGCTGCTGGACAAAGGCTGTGAGCTGTATGTTCTCGAGCTTTCCAGCTTCCAGCTGGAAACGACCTCCAGCCTGCACGCTGCGGCTGCGACGATCCTCAACGTGACTGAAGATCATATGGACAGGTATCCATTTGGCCTGCAGCAGTATCGTGCCGCCAAGCTCCGCGTTTATGAAAATGCCAAAGTCTGCGTTGTAAACGCCGATGACGCGCTGACCATGCCGGTGCGCGGTGCAGACGATCGCTGTATTAGCTTCGGTATCACGATGGGGGATTACCACCTGAACCGCCAATTGGGCGAAACCTGGCTGCGCGTGAAGGGTGAGAAAGTGCTGAACGTGAAAGAGATGAAGCTCACTGGTCAGCACAACTATACCAATGCTCTGGCGGCGCTGGCGCTGGCGGATGCAGTAGGGCTGCCGCGCTCCTCCAGCCTGAAAGCGTTAACCACGTTTTCTGGTCTCGCGCACCGTTTCCAGCTGGCGCTGGAGCACAACGGCGTGCGCTGGATCAACGACTCCAAAGCCACCAACGTGGGCAGCACCGAGGCCGCGCTGAACGGCCTTCACGTTGACGGCACCCTGCATTTACTGCTGGGCGGCGACGGTAAATCAGCTGATTTCTCCTCACTGAAGCCGTATCTCTCCGGTGATAACGTCCGTCTGTACTGCTTTGGCCGTGACGGCAGCGAGCTGGCTGAACTGCGCCCTGAGGTTGCAGAGCAAACCGAAACCATGGAACAGGCGATGCGGCTGATTGCTCCTCGCGTGAAGCCAGGCGATATGGTGCTGCTCTCTCCTGCCTGTGCCAGTCTCGATCAATTCAAGAATTTCGAACAGCGTGGTGATGTCTTTACCCGCCTGGCGAAGGAGTTAGGCTAATGCGTTTATCTCTCCCTCGCCTGAAAATGCCGCGCCTGCCAGGATTTGGGATTCTGGCATGGGTGTTTGCGGCGCTCAAAGGCTGGGTGATGGGCTCTCGTCAAAAAGATAACGACAGCCTGGTCATGTACGATCGCACGCTGTTCTGGCTCACGATGGGGCTGGCGGCGGTCGGCTTCATTATGGTGACGTCAGCCTCAATGCCTGTCGGGCAGCGTCTGGCGAACGATCCTTTCCTGTTTGCCAAGCGTGATGGTCTTTACATCATCCTGGCGTTCTGCCTGGCGCTGGTGACCCTGCGTCTGCCGATGGAGTTCTGGCAGCGGCACAGTACGGCGATGCTGATCGCCTCGATTATTATGTTGCTGATCGTACTGGTGGTGGGGAGCTCTGTTAACGGGGCATCGCGCTGGATCGCCTTTGGCCCGCTGCGTATTCAGCCTGCGGAATTTACCAAGCTCTCCCTGTTCTGCTACCTGGCTAACTACCTGGTGCGTAAGGTAGACGAAGTGCGTAACAACCTGCGCGGCTTCTTAAAACCGATGGGCGTGATTCTGGTGCTGGCGGTATTACTGCTGGCGCAGCCTGACCTCGGTACCGTTGTCGTGCTGTTCGTTACCACTCTGGCCATGCTGTTCCTCGCGGGCGCGAAGCTGTGGCAGTTCATCGCTATCATCGGGATGGGGATTTCGGCGGTTGTGCTGCTGATCCTCGCCGAGCCTTACCGTATTCGCCGTGTGACCTCGTTCTGGAACCCGTGGGAAGATCCGTTCGGCAGCGGTTATCAGCTGACGCAGTCGCTGATGGCCTTTGGTCGCGGTGAAGTCTGGGGACAGGGTCTGGGTAACTCGGTACAGAAACTGGAGTATTTACCGGAAGCGCACACTGACTTCATCTTCTCCATTATTGCGGAAGAACTGGGTTATATCGGTGTGGTATTAGCGCTATTAATGGTATTCTTCGTCGCTTTCCGCGCCATGTCCATCGGCCGGAAAGCGCTGGAGATCGATCACCGCTTCTCAGGATTCTTAGCCTGCTCAATTGGTATCTGGTTTAGCTTCCAGGCATTGGTTAACGTCGGGGCCGCAGCGGGTATGCTGCCGACCAAAGGTCTGACGTTGCCGTTGATCAGTTATGGTGGTTCCAGTCTGTTGATTATGTCGACGGCCATCATGTTTTTGTTGCGCATAGATTATGAAACGCGTCTGGAAAAAGCCCAGGCGTTTACACGAGGTTCACGATGAATCAACCGAAGCGGTTAATGGTGATGGCAGGCGGTACCGGCGGACACGTGTTCCCGGGACTGGCGGTTGCGCACCATTTAATGGATCAGGGCTGGCAGGTACGCTGGCTGGGAACCGCAGACCGCATGGAAGCCGATCTGGTACCGAAGCACGGTATCGAGATCGACTTTATTCGTATTTCCGGCCTTCGGGGCAAAGGCCTCAAGGCAATGCTGCTGGCACCGGTGCGTATTTTTAACGCCTGGCGTCAGGCTCGCACCATCATGAAGCGCTTTAAGCCCGATGTGGTGCTGGGCATGGGCGGCTATGTCTCGGGTCCTGGCGGGCTGGCGGCGTGGTCGTTAGGTATTCCCGTCGTGCTGCATGAACAGAACGGTATTGCCGGTCTGACCAACAAATGGCTGGCGAAAATCGCCACCAAAGTTATGCAGGCGTTTCCCGGCGCGTTCCCGAAAGCGGACGTGGTGGGCAACCCGGTGCGTGTGGACGTGCTGGCTCTGCCGCTGCCGGACGCTCGCCTGACGGGCCGTGAAGGGCCGGTTCGTGTACTGGTCGTCGGCGGCTCTCAGGGCGCACGCATTTTAAACCAGACGATGCCGCAGGTTGCCGCAAAGCTGGGGGATACCGTGACGATCTGGCACCAGAGCGGAAAAGGCGCTCAGCAGACCGTTGAGCAGGCTTACGCAGACGAAGGGCAGCCGCAGCATAAAGTCACAGAGTTTATCGACGACATGGCGGCAGCGTATGCCTGGGCCGATGTCGTGGTCTGTCGCTCAGGCGCGCTGACGGTGAGCGAGATCGCCGCCGCCGGTCTGCCAGCCCTGTTTGTGCCGTTCCAGCACAAAGACAGACAGCAGTACTGGAATGCGCTGCCGCTTGAGAAAGCCGGTGCCGCGAAGATATTTGAGCAGCCACAATTTACCGCCGACGCGGTCGCCACCACCCTGGCGGGCTGGAACAGAGACGCACTGCTGGATATGGCGCAACGCGCGCGCGCGGCCGCTATCCCTGATGCGACGGAACGGGTGGCAAAAGAAGTGAGCCTGGCAGCCCAGGCTTAACCCTCGCAGCGCGTGTTGCGCTGCACGAATTTTAAGTAGTCGATGGCGTTTAGAGAATGAATACACAACAACTGGCAAAACTGCGTTCAATCGTGCCCGAGATGCGTCGCGTCCGGCACATTCACTTTGTTGGCATCGGTGGTGCTGGCATGGGCGGTATTGCCGAAGTGTTAGCTAACGAAGGCTATCAGATCAGCGGGTCTGACCTGGCGCCAAACCCTGTTACGCAGCAGCTGGCGTCGCTTGGGGCGACTATCTATTTCAACCATCGCCCGGAAAACGTGCGCGATGCGAGCGTGGTGGTGGTCTCAAGCGCCATCTCCTCTGACAACCCGGAAATCGTTGCCGCGCACGAAGCGCGCATTCCGGTGATCCGCCGTGCAGAAATGCTGGCGGAACTGATGCGTTTCCGTCACGGCATCGCCATTGCCGGGACCCACGGTAAAACCACGACCACGGCGATGGTCTCCAGTATTTATGCGGAAGCGGGTCTCGATCCGACGTTCGTCAACGGCGGTCTGGTCAAAGCAGCGGGCGTACATGCGCGTCTGGGCCACAGCCGTTATCTGATTGCCGAAGCGGATGAGAGCGACGCGTCGTTCCTGCACCTGCAGCCGATGGTGGCGATTGTCACCAATATCGAAGCTGACCATATGGATACCTACCAGGGCGACTTCGAGAATTTAAAGCAGACCTTCATCAACTTCCTGCACAACCTGCCGTTCTATGGACGCGCGGTGATGTGCGTAGACGATCCGGTGATCCGCGAACTGCTGCCGCGCGTGGGTCGTCAAATCACCACTTACGGCTTCAGCGAAGACGCTGACGTCCGCGTGGAAGAGTACAAACAGATTGGTGCGCAGGGGCATTTCACTCTGGCGCGTCAGGACAAAGAGCTGCTGCACGTCACGCTGAATGCGCCAGGGCGTCATAATGCCCTCAATGCCGCAGCGGCAGTGGCCGTCGCGACGGAAGAAGGCATTGATGATGATGCGATTCTGCGCGCGCTGGAAAGCTTCCAGGGTACTGGCCGTCGCTTCGACTTCCTCGGTGAATTCCCTCTGGACGCCGTGAACGGTAAAGCCGGCTCAGCGATGCTGGTAGACGACTACGGCCACCATCCGACCGAAGTGGACGCCACCATTAAAGCCGCGCGTGCAGGCTGGCCTGACAAGAATCTGGTAATGATCTTCCAGCCTCACCGCTTCACGCGTACGCGCGATCTGTACGACGATTTCGCCAGCGTCCTGTCACAGGTAGACACCCTGTTAATGCTGGACGTGTACGCCGCAGGCGAGACGCCGATTCCAGGGGCCGACAGCCGTTCTCTGTGCCGTACCATTCGTGGGCGCGGAAAAGTTGACCCTATTCTGGTTTCTGACCCTGCACAGGTGGCGGAAATTCTGGCTCCGGTCCTGACAGGTAACGATCTGATTCTGATTCAGGGCGCGGGAAATATCGGCAAAATCGCCCGTACCTTAGCTGAAATCAAACTGAAGCCGCAATCCCAGGAGGATGAGCATCATGGCTGATAAGATTGCTGTCCTGTCTGGCGGCACCTCCGCCGAGCGCGAGGTTTCCCTGAATTCCGGCGCGGCCGTGCTGGCGGGCCTGCGAGAAGGTGGCGTCAATGCGCATCTGGTTGACCCAAAAGAGGTCGACGTGACGCAATTAAAAGCCATGGGCTTCGATAAAGTCTTTATCGCTTTGCATGGTCGCGGCGGTGAAGACGGCACCCTGCAGGGGCTTCTGGATCTGATCGGCATGCCATACACCGGCAGCGGCGTGATGGCCTCCGCTATCTCTATGGATAAACTGCGCAGCAAGCTTCTGTGGCAGGGCGCGGGGTTACCCGTTGCGCCATGGGTTGCGCTGACGCGTCGCGAATTTGAAATGGGCCTGCCGGATAGCGTTAATACACGCATTGCTGAACTGGGCTTACCGGTTATTGTAAAGCCCAGCCGGGAAGGCTCCAGCGTGGGAATGTCCAAAGTCGACAAAGCTGAAGATCTTTTGTCCGCTTTAGCACTGGCATTTCAACATGATGAAGAAGTTCTGATTGAAAAATGGCTCAGCGGGCCTGAATTTACCGTCGCGATGCTTGGCGAAGAAATTTTACCGTCAATCCGTATCCAACCGGCCGGAACCTTCTATGATTATGAGGCGAAGTATCTCTCTGATGAGACGCAATATTTCTGCCCTTGTGGTCTTGAAGCTGAGCGTGAAGCAGAATTACAGTCCCTGGTGCTTAAAGCCTGGCATGTTCTCGGTTGTCAGGGTTGGGGACGCATCGACGTGATGCAGGACAGTGACGGACAATTTTATCTGCTGGAAGCGAATACCTCTCCGGGAATGACCAGCCACAGCCTTGTGCCGATGGCCGCGCGTCAGGCGGGGATGAGCTTCTCGCAGTTAGTCGTACGCATTCTGGACCAGGCGGGCTGATATGTCTCAGGCTGCATTGAACACGCGCAACCGCGATGACGAGGACGAATACGCCTCTTCACGCCGCAGTAATGGAACGCGTCTTGCAGGCATCATTTTCCTGCTGGGGGTGCTGTGCACCGTGTTTATCAGCGGCTGGATGGTCCTGGGCTGGATGGAAGATGCGCAGCGGTTGCCGCTTTCTAAGCTGGTGGTCACCGGTGAGCGTCACTACACGCGTAACGACGATATTCGCCAGTCAATACTGGCACTGGGCTCGCCTGGCACCTTTATGACGCAGGACGTCAATATTATCCAGAGCCAGATAGAACGTCTGCCATGGATAAAACAGGCGAGCGTAAGAAAGCAATGGCCTGATGAATTGAAGATTCATCTGGTTGAATATGTGCCCATTGCGCGTTGGAATGATCAGCACATGGTTGACGCAGACGGAAATTCCTTCAGCGTCCCGGCCGATCGTGTCAACAAGCAAAATTTACCGATGTTGTATGGCCCCGAAGGTAGCGAAAACGAAGTATTACAGGGTTTTCGCGAGATGGGTCAGGTGCTGGCGAAGGACAGGTTTACGTTAAAAGATGCAGCCATGACGGCACGCCGTTCCTGGCAACTGACGTTAACGAACGGCATTAAGCTCAACCTGGGACGCGGAGACACAATGAAGCGTCTGGCGCGTTTTGTCGAACTTTACCCGGTTTTACAGCAGCAGGCACAGACTGACGGCAAACGGATAAGCTACGTTGATTTGCGCTATGACTCAGGCGCAGCAGTCGGTTGGGTACCGGCTCCGGTCGAGGAACCTAATCAGCAACAGAATCAGGCACAGGTACAGGCAGAACAACAATGATCAAGGCGACGGACAGAAAACTGGTAGTTGGACTGGAGATTGGCACCGCGAAGGTTGCCGCTTTAGTAGGGGAAGTTCTGCCCGACGGTATGGTCAATATCATTGGCGTAGGCAGTTGCCCGTCCCGTGGTATGGATAAAGGTGGGGTAAACGATCTTGAATCGGTGGTGAAATGCGTTCAGCGCGCCATCGATCAGGCTGAACTGATGGCAGATTGCCAGATTTCTTCTGTCTATCTGGCCCTTTCTGGCAAGCACATTAGCTGCCAGAACGAAATCGGTATGGTGCCGATTTCCGAAGAAGAAGTGACGCAGGAAGACGTTGAAAACGTCGTGCACACGGCGAAATCCGTGCGTGTCCGCGACGAGCATCGCGTGCTGCATGTCATTCCACAGGAATATGCGATTGACTACCAGGAAGGGATCAAGAACCCGGTCGGTCTTTCTGGCGTACGTATGCAGGCAAAAGTGCACCTGATCACATGTCACAACGATATGGCGAAGAACATTGTAAAAGCCGTTGAACGTTGTGGCCTGAAAGTTGACCAACTTATTTTCGCGGGTCTGGCGGCAAGTTATTCCGTGCTGACCGAAGATGAACGTGAACTGGGTGTCTGTGTGGTCGATATTGGTGGTGGTACAATGGATATCGCCGTGTATACCGGCGGTGCGTTGCGTCACACGAAAGTGATCCCTTATGCCGGGAACGTTGTGACCAGCGATATTGCTTACGCTTTTGGTACGCCGCCGAGCGATGCAGAAGCGATTAAAGTGCGCCACGGCTGTGCGCTGGGGTCTATCGTTGGCAAAGATGAGAGCGTTGAAGTGCCGAGCGTCGGTGGTCGTCCACCGCGTAGCCTGCAGCGCCAGACGTTGGCAGAGGTGATTGAGCCGCGCTATACCGAGCTGCTCAACCTGGTCAACGAAGAGATTTTACAGCTACAGGAACAGCTTCGTCAGCAGGGCGTTAAACATCATCTTGCGGCGGGGATTGTATTAACCGGCGGCGCGGCGCAAATTGAAGGTCTTGCGGCCTGTGCTCAGCGGGTATTCCATACGCAGGTGCGTATTGGTGCGCCGCTGAATATCACCGGTTTAACGGATTATGCTCAGGAGCCGTATTATTCAACGGCTGTGGGCCTGCTCCACTACGGGAAGGAATCTCATCTCAGTGGTGAAGCGGAAGTGGAAAAACGCGTCTCAGTGGGGTCGTGGGTCAAACGACTGAACAACTGGTTGCGAAAAGAGTTTTAATTTTTTTAAGAGACCGGAGAGAATTAGCGGTCTCGGGCGACAGGCACAACGGAGAGAGAAATTATGTTTGAACCTATGGAACTGACCAACGACGCGGTGATTAAAGTCATCGGCGTCGGTGGCGGCGGCGGTAACGCCGTAGAGCATATGGTGCGTGAACGCATTGAAGGTGTTGAATTCTTCGCAGTTAACACCGATGCGCAGGCACTGCGTAAGACGGCTGTAGGCCAGACTATCCAGATCGGCGGTGGTATCACCAAAGGGCTGGGAGCAGGGGCTAACCCGGAAGTGGGTCGCAATGCGGCTGAAGAAGATCGTGAAGCCCTGCGCGCTGCGCTGGAAGGTGCGGACATGGTCTTCATCGCAGCAGGTATGGGTGGCGGTACTGGTACCGGCGCAGCACCTGTTGTGGCTGAAGTGGCAAAAGATTTAGGTATCCTGACCGTTGCTGTCGTGACCAAGCCTTTCAACTTTGAAGGCAAGAAGCGTATGGCGTTCGCGGAGCAGGGTATCACCGAACTGTCCAAGCATGTGGACTCGCTGATCACCATCCCGAACGACAAACTGTTGAAAGTTCTGGGTCGCGGTATCTCCTTGTTGGACGCATTCGGTGCAGCAAACGACGTGCTGAAAGGCGCGGTTCAGGGTATCGCTGAACTGATTACCCGTCCTGGCCTGATGAACGTTGACTTTGCAGACGTTCGCACCGTGATGTCCGAAATGGGCTACGCGATGATGGGCTCTGGCGTGGCGAGCGGTGAAGACCGTGCAGAAGAAGCGGCTGAAATGGCTATCTCTTCTCCACTGCTGGAAGATATCGATCTGTCTGGTGCGCGCGGCGTGCTGGTCAACATTACCGCTGGCTTTGACCTGCGTCTGGATGAGTTTGAAACCGTGGGTAACACTATCCGTGCGTTCGCCTCTGACAACGCTACCGTGGTAATCGGTACTTCCCTTGACCCTGAAATGAACGACGAGCTGCGTGTTACCGTTGTTGCGACCGGTATCGGTATGGACAAACGTCCTGAGATCACCTTAGTGACCAACAAGCAGACTCAGCAACCGGTAATGGATCGTTACCAGCAGCACGGTATGTCTCCTCTGACTCAGGAGCAGAAACCGGCCGCAAAAGTGGTGAACGACCCAACGCCGCAAACGGCGAAAGAGCCAGATTATCTGGATATCCCGGCGTTCCTGCGTAAGCAAGCTGACTAAGAATTGGCTGGAATTAGGGGATTTGCGCTCTTTGTGCTAAACTGGCCCACCGTTAGTGATATACACTCTCGGTTGGATAGTTAATTTGGCGAGATTATACGATGATCAAACAAAGGACACTTAAACGTATCGTTCAGGCGACTGGTGTCGGTTTGCATACCGGCAAGAAAGTCACGCTGACGTTACGCCCTGCGCCGGCCAATACCGGGGTCATCTATCGTCGCACCGACTTGAATCCACCGGTAGATTTTCCGGCCGATGCCAAATCTGTGCGTGATACTATGCTCTGTACTTGTCTGGTGAACGAGCATGACGTGCGGATTTCTACCGTAGAGCACCTGAACGCCGCCCTGGCGGGTCTGGGTATCGACAACATTATTGTTGAAGTCGATGCGCCAGAAATCCCGATTATGGATGGCAGTGCTGCACCGTTCGTCTATCTGTTGCTGGATGCCGGCATCGAAGAACTGAACTGCGCGAAGAAATTTGTACGCATCAAAGAGACCGTTCGCGTCGAAGATGGCGATAAGTGGGCTGAATTCAAACCGTACAATGGTTTCTCGTTGGACTTTACCATCGACTTTAACCATCCGGCGATTGACTCCAGCACCCAACGCTATGCGATGAACTTCTCTGCCGATGCGTTTATGCGCCAGATCAGCCGAGCCCGTACATTTGGCTTCATGCGTGATATCGAATATCTGCAGTCCCGCGGCCTGTGCCTGGGCGGCAGCTTCGATTGTGCCATCGTTGTTGACGATTATCGCGTACTGAACGAAGACGGCCTGCGTTTCGAAGATGAATTCGTTCGTCACAAAATGCTGGATGCTATCGGCGACCTGTTCATGTGTGGTCACAACATCATTGGTGCATTTACCGCGTTCAAATCCGGTCATGCGCTGAACAACAAACTGTTGCAGGCCGTCCTGGCAAAACAGGAAGCCTGGGAATATGTGACCTTCGAAGACGAAGCTGAACTGCCGCTGGCTTTCAAAGCACCAAGCATGGTTCTGGCGTAACGGTTCACGCCGTTTCGTAAAAAAATCGACTGGTTAACCTGGTACTCTCTCCGACCAGGAAGACCAGTCGTTTTTATTTTTACCCCTCTTCGTTTGCCCCAGCGTTACTTCTCGTTTGTCTTACGCAGAAAATGTGTGCGTTAGCTGCATTCTTGACCGTTTTTACCCGCGGCGGCACCTCATTCCTGCTGATGTATATTGGCTTTAGTGGTACTATCTGGGCGCTAAAAAGAATAACTGAACTCAGCCTCTGCAAGGCTGGCTTATTGGGTGGAGCAGGTGAGCGGAATACTGACGCGCTGGCGACAATTTGGCAGACGTTACTTCTGGCCGCATCTCTTATTAGGGATGGTCGCGGCGAGTTTCGGCTTGCCTGCGCTCAGCAACAGTGCCGAAGCGGCGACGCCTGCAAAAACCTCCACCACCAAACACGATCTCAACACGCGGGTTAACTTCACTAACCTCGCGTGGCTTGAAGCCAGTCGCCGTCCAAACTTCACCGTCGATTACTGGCACCAGCACGCTATCCGCACCGTTATCCGCCATCTGTCCTTTGCGATGGCACCGCAGGCCATGCCTGTTGCGGAAGAGGCGCTGCCGGTGCAGGCTCAGCATCTTGCCCTGCTGGACACGCTCAACGCGCTGCTCACGCAGGACAGCCAGCCGCCGGTTATGGTTCGTCAGACAACGCAGCGTGCGTTGGTTTCACCGGTTTCATTCTCTGTTTCAACCTGGATTAGCCAGGCTCACGGCATTCGCGCCGGGCCGCAACGCCTCAGCTAAATTAACTTTTTCAATACCTTAATTTATCTGCCCACACTGGGGCGTTTGAGAATTTATTATGCTAATCAAATTGTTAACTAAAGTTTTTGGTAGTCGTAACGATCGTACCCTGCGCCGTATGCGCAAAGCTGTTGCCGTCATCAACGGTATGGAACCGGCGATGGAGAAGCTCTCTGATGACGAGCTGAAAGCGAAAACGGCGGAGTTCCGCGCGCGTCTGGAAAAAGGCGAAACCTTAGAAAGCCTGATCCCGGAAGCGTTTGCTGTCGTGCGTGAAGCAAGTAAGCGCGTATTCGGCATGCGTCACTTCGACGTTCAGCTGCTGGGTGGTATGGTGCTTAACGAGCGCTGCATCGCGGAAATGCGTACCGGTGAAGGTAAAACCCTGACCGCAACGCTGCCGGCTTACCTGAACGCGCTGACCGGTAAAGGCGTTCACGTCGTTACCGTCAACGACTATCTGGCGCAGCGTGACGCCGAAAACAACCGTCCACTGTTCGAATTCCTCGGTATGACCGTCGGCATCAACATGTCCGGCCTGCCTGCGCCAGCCAAGCGCGAAGCGTATAACGCGGACATCACCTACGGCACCAACAACGAATACGGCTTCGACTATCTGCGTGACAACATGGCGTTCAGCCCGGAAGAGCGCGTACAGCGTAAACTGCACTATGCGCTGGTGGATGAGGTTGACTCCATCCTGATCGATGAAGCGCGTACCCCGCTGATCATCTCCGGCCCGGCTGAAGACAGCTCCGAGATGTACCGTAAGGTCGACAAAATCATTCCACACCTGCTGCGCCAGGAGAAAGAGGACTCGGATACCTTCCAGGGTGAAGGCCACTTCTCCGTTGATGAAAAAGCGCGCCAGGTGAACCTGACCGAACGCGGTCTGGTGAAAATTGAAGAGCTGCTGGTCGCTGAAGGCATCATGGAAGAGGGCGAGTCCCTGTACTCCCCAAGCAACATCATGCTGATGCACCACGTGACCGCTGCACTGCGCGCCCACGCGCTGTTCACCCGCGACGTCGATTACATCGTTAAAGACGGCGAAGTGATCATCGTCGATGAACACACCGGCCGTACCATGCAGGGACGTCGCTGGTCTGACGGTCTGCACCAGGCTGTGGAAGCCAAAGAAGGTGTGGATATTCAGAATGAAAACCAGACGCTGGCGTCTATCACCTTCCAGAACTACTTCCGTCTGTACGAGAAGCTGGCGGGGATGACCGGTACTGCTGATACCGAAGCGTTTGAATTCAGCTCCATCTACAAGCTGGATACCGTGGTCGTTCCAACCAACCGTCCGATGATCCGTAAGGATATGCCGGACCTGGTATATATGACCGAAGCGGAAAAAATTCAGGCGATCATCGAAGATATTCGCGACCGTACTGCCAATGGCCAGCCGGTTCTGGTGGGGACCATCTCCATCGAGAAATCCGAAGTGGTTTCGCACGAGCTGACCAAAGCAGGCATCAAACACAACGTTCTTAACGCCAAATTCCACGCCAAAGAAGCGGACATTGTTGCGCAGGCGGGTTATCCGGCTGCCGTGACCATCGCCACCAACATGGCGGGTCGTGGTACCGATATTATGCTGGGCGGTAGCTGGCAGGCTGAAGTGGCGGAGCTGGAAAACCCAACGCCAGAACAGATTGCGCAGATCAAAGCCGACTGGCAGGTTCGCCATGACGCCGTTCTGGCTTCCGGCGGTCTGCACATTATCGGTACAGAGCGTCATGAATCCCGTCGTATCGATAACCAGCTGCGTGGCCGTGCGGGTCGTCAGGGTGATGCCGGTTCATCCCGCTTCTACCTGTCTATGGAAGATGCGCTGATGCGTATTTTCGCCTCCGACCGCGTGTCCGGCATGATGCGTAAGCTGGGGATGAAGCCAGGCGAAGCCATTGAGCACCCGTGGGTGACTAAAGCGATCGCTAACGCACAGCGTAAAGTGGAAAGCCGCAACTTTGATATTCGTAAGCAGCTGCTGGAATATGATGATGTGGCTAACGATCAGCGTCGTGCGATCTACACCCAGCGTAACGAACTGCTGGACGTGTCCGACGTGAGCGAAACCATCAACAGCATTCGTGAAGATGTGTTTAAAGCCACCATCGACGCGCATATTCCACCGCAGTCTCTGGAAGAGATGTGGGATATCGAAGGCCTGCAGGAACGTCTGAAAAATGACTTTGACCTCGATCTGCCAATCAAAGAGTGGCTGGATAAAGAGCCTGAGCTGCACGAAGAGACCCTGCGTGAACGTATCTTTGAAACCGCGCTGGACGTCTACAAGCGTAAGGAAGAAGTCGTAGGCGAAGAGATGATGCGTCACTTCGAAAAAGGCGTGATGCTGCAGACCCTGGATTCCCTGTGGAAAGAGCACCTGGCGGCGATGGACTATCTGCGTCAGGGTATTCACCTGCGTGGCTATGCGCAGAAAGATCCGAAGCAGGAATACAAGCGTGAATCCTTCTCCATGTTTGCCTCTATGCTGGAGTCACTGAAGTACGAAGTGATCAGCACCCTGAGCAAGGTTCAGGTGCGTATGCCGGAAGAAGTGGAGGCGATGGAGCAGCAGCGTCGTGAAGAAGCCGAGCGTCTGGCACAGATGCAGCAGCTGAGTCATCAGACCGACGACAGCGAAGCCGCAGCGGCGATCGCCGCACAGACCGGCGATCGTAAAGTGGGTCGTAACGATCCGTGCCCGTGTGGTTCCGGTAAAAAGTACAAGGCGTGCCACGGCCGTCTGAGCTAAGTACATAAAAAAACAAAAAGGCGCAGATTTCTGCGCCTTTTTTATGGAAGTGACAATATGAAAATACTGCAAATTGCCGTCGGGATTATTCGCAACCCGCAAAACCAAATCTTCATCACCCAGCGCGCTGCCGACGCCCATATGGCGAACAAGTGGGAGTTCCCGGGCGGTAAAATCGAGTCAGGTGAAACGCCGGAAGAGGCGCTGGTTCGGGAGCTTCAGGAAGAGGTGGGGATCACCCCGCTTGGCGCAACGCTGTTTGATAAGCTTGAATACCAGTTTCCGGACAGGCACATCACGCTGTGGTTCTGGCTGGTGGAAAACTGGGAAGGTGAACCCTGGGGAAAAGAAGGACAGCCGGGTAACTGGGTTGAACTTCAGGCAAGCGATGCCGAAAAATTCCCGCCAGCTAATGAGCCCGTGATCCTGCGGTTAGTCGCACAACCGTAGGCCTGCCGGGCGAAGCGCCAGCAGGCTTTACAGATTACTGCTGGGTTTCGCTCCAGTCATCGCTGTCTGAGAGATCGCCTTCGCTTGGAATGCGTTTCTCTTCCGCCGCCCATTCGCCCAGGTCAATAAGCTGACAGCGCTTGCAGCAGAATGGGCGGAACGGACTCACTTCGCCCCAGACAACGGTTTTGCCACAGGTTGGGCAGCTTACGGTGGTGACATCAGACATCGGCACTCCTTAACAACAGGCCAGTTCAAAATCGAGACGTTCCGGCACGGTGCCATTTTCGCTGTCCAGCGGCATAAAGCGAATCGCAAAGCGGCTCTTATGCCCGGAAATCTGCGGGTAAAGCTGTTCGCCGAGAGACAGATTGAGACGCAGAAGATCGGCATCATCACCGTTATCCTGGAAGAAACCATTCAGGCTGGTTTGCTTGCGGAACGGCGCAGAGTTACGGATCAGATCGAGGATCAGCGACAGCGTCTGGTGCATTGGCTCCAGGCTTGCCAGCCAGCTGTTCACCTGCGCGTCACGCTGCGCCTGTGGCATATGTAGCCACATATGCAGCGTCGGCAAATCGAAGCTGCAGCAGCCTCCAGGGATGCTCAGGCGCTGGCGCACCAGGCCAATCAGGCGGTCTTCACGCAAAAACTGCCCGACGCGCGGCGCGGCCATCAGGACGGCGCTGCTGCTTTTCAACTGCTGGCGGAGCGCGTCGATACGGCTCTGATCTACGCCGGGGACCTCTGTCCATGCCTGCAATTTACGCTGCTGGCGCTCCAGCTCTTTGAGTAATTCTGTGCGGACATCGCCGCGCTCAATCACATCCAGCAGATCGCCTACGTTGCGGAAGAAGTGCAGCGCCGTGGCATGATCGTTAACAGGCAGATGTTGTGAAAGCTGTTGAATAAGGAATTCGATGCGCAGCCAGGTGCGCATTTTTTCGTTGAGTGGATGCTCAAAAAGGATGTGTGTCGACATTATGGTTTTTCCTGTGCAACGGCCTGCGCGGCGAACGTTAGATACTGCGCGTGCAGACGGGCAACATCCGATGCAATGGCATCTGGTGCGCCGTTATTATCAATAACATCATCCGCCACGGCAAGGCGCTGAGCGCGCGTAGCCTGAGCGGCAAGAATTTGTTCAGCATGCTCCCGCGAGACGCGATCGCGCGCCATGGTTCGCTGGATTTGCGTTTCGGGTGCGACATCAATCACCAGCACACGATCGGCTTTCTTCTGCAGCTGATTTTCAATCAGTAGCGGAACCACCCACAGGACATAGGGCGAGCGGGCTGCGGCTATCTGACGCTGAGTTTCCTGGTGGATGATGGGGTGGAGCAGGGCATTAAGCCAGGCTTTTTCCGCAGAATCAGAAAAAATGCATTCGCGAAGCTGACGGCGATTCAGTGAGCCATCGGCATTGATGACTGTCTGACCAAAATGTTCTGCGATGACCTTGAGCGCGGGTGTATTGGGCTCTACCACCTGGCGGGCAATGATATCGGCATCAATAATCGTGATACCCAAACGAGAGAACGCGTCCGCAACGGTACTTTTGCCACTACCGATGCCGCCGGTTAATGCGACGATATACCCCATTAATTCAAACCCTGGGAATTATTCATTATTAAAATCAGTTGATTAAAACTCTTAGGTGCGCCAGTAACTGTTTGGCCCTGTTTACCGGCTTTTTACCAGGTAAATTTATAGGATTGTAGCGTAAAAAAAGAGAATTTCGCAGTCTTGCGGAGCAGGTATTAGTGCGTATGATAACGTCACTGGAGTTGTGCTTTTAACATATTTGCCTCTAACCCCAGGAATCCGCACATGCGTATCGAAGAAGATCTGAAGTTAGGTTTCAAAGACGTTCTTATCCGCCCTAAACGCTCTACACTGAAAAGTCGCTCAGACGTTGAACTCGAACGTCAATTCACCTTTAAGCATTCCGGTCAGACCTGGTCTGGCGTGCCGATCATCGCCGCCAACATGGATACTGTGGGAACCTTTGAGATGGCAACCGCCCTGGCACAGTTCGACATTCTTACCGCCGTTCACAAACATTACAGCCCTGAAGAGTGGAATGCGTTTGTTGCGTCCGCTTCTGCTGACGTGGTGAAGCATGTGATGGTTTCTACCGGGACCTCCGATGCGGATTTCGAGAAGACCAAACAGATCCTGAACGCTAACCCGGCGCTCAACTTCGTTTGTATTGACGTGGCGAACGGTTACTCCGAGCACTTCGTGCAGTTCGTCAGCAAGGCGCGCGAGGCCTGGCCGACGAAAACCATCATCGCGGGCAACGTGGTGACCGGTGAAATGTGTGAAGAGCTGATCCTCTCCGGCGCAGATATCGTGAAAGTGGGTATTGGCCCGGGCTCCGTGTGCACGACCCGCGTCAAAACCGGCGTCGGTTATCCGCAGCTTTCCGCCGTCATTGAATGCGCCGATGCGGCGCACGGTCTGGGCGGTCAGATCATCAGCGATGGTGGCTGTACCATGCCGGGCGACGTTGCGAAAGCCTTCGGCGGCGGCGCCGACTTCGTGATGCTCGGCGGTATGCTGGCAGGCCACGAAGAGAGCGGTGGTACCGTTGTTGAAGAGAACGGCGAGAAATTTATGCTGTTCTACGGCATGAGCTCTGAATCCGCAATGACCCGTCACGTCGGTGGCGTGGCAAAATACCGTGCGGCAGAAGGCAAAACCGTTAAGCTGCCTCTGCGCGGCCCGGTTGAATACACCGCGCGCGATATCCTCGGCGGCCTGCGCTCGGCCTGCACCTACGTTGGGGCATCCCGCCTGAAAGAACTGACTAAACGTACAACGTTTATTCGCGTTCAGGAACAGGAAAACCGCGTATTCAATAGCCTGTAATGGCTTCTGCTGGCGCATGTCCGTGCGCCAGCACTGTTCACTAACCCGCGCTCATCGCATCCCCCAGATGGAAAATCGGTAGATACATTGCCACTACCAGCGTGCCGATGATGACCCCTGTCACAATCAGAAGCACCGGCTCGAGAAGTGCCGCCAGATTATCTGCCCGTTGAAAGGTCTGTTCCGTGTGATGCCGGGCGAGGTTTGCCAGCATGATGTCCAGCGCGCCTGACATTTCACCGGTTCGTAAAAGCTGAATACACAGCGGGGTAAAGATGGCCGCTTTCTGAAAGGATGACCAGACGGGGAGACCTTTTTCAATGTCCTCCCGAACGCTGCGGAGTATCCCCCGCCAGTAACAACTTTCAACGGTTTCCTCTGCGCTCTCCAGGCCCTGTAAAAAGGGGATACCTGCCTGCTGCGTGAGTGACAGCACGGTAAAGATGTGTCCCAGTTTTTGGCCTTTTGCCAGCGCGCCCATCACGGGCATGTGCATCAGCATGCGCTGCCAGCGAGGGTTCTGCCGCAGAGCCCATGCGGCGGCTAAGGGCGTTAATAACGCGGCGAACAACGCGAGGGCATAGGACTGGATAAATGCGGCCATCCCCATGACTATTTGTGTCAGCAACGGGAGCGGCGTGTTAAACGTTTTGTAGATCGCGGCAAACTCGGGCAAGACCAGAATGACCATCGCCAGCACCACGAGTACGGCCAGCGTCAGGACGATCGCCGGGTAGCGCAGGGCCTTTTTCACCTTCTCTCTGAGCAGCTGCTGCGCTTTTTGCTGCTGCGCGAGCTGGCGGCAGCACTCCTCCAGTTTCCCTGTGAGCTCACCGGTTTTCACCATCGAGACATGCAGTGGGCTAAACACCGCTGGCCACTTTTTTAGCGACTCAGAAAAGGGGGATCCCTCACTGAGCTCATCGGCAATGCTTTGCAGCAGCGCCTGCCACGGTTTTAACGGATGCTGTTCTGCCAGCATCTGCAGGCTGTGGGACAACGTCAGCCCCGCCTGCAGAAGCGTTGCGAGCTGGCGAAACATCTCGCAGCAGTGATGTGGCTGCCAGCGGTGTCGCTGAGCGCATCGGGTCAGCGCCAGAGGATGGAGATCGCTACGCATCAGCCTGGTGAAGGCGGCAGTGCGGTCTGTGGCCCAGAGCGTCCCGCTTCGGGGTTCTCCTTCCTGGGTGAGCGCTCGCCAGCGCCAGAGCTGATTAGCAGCCATCCGGCATTCCCAGCACGCGCACCAGCTCTTCGATCGTGGTCAGCCCTTGTTCGACGGCCATGCAGCCGTGCTCAAAAAGAGTAATCATTCCCGCCTGCCGGGCACTCGCCTCTATCCCTTCGATTCCCGCCCCGCTGGCTATGGCCTGACGCAGGGCATTGTCGATCGCCAGCACTTCAAAAATGGCCACGCGGCCATAAAAACCGTGATAACAGCGATCGCAGCCGGTGGGCTGCCAGCGTGGAAGCGGTCTGGACCATACGGCGCGCGGTAGTTCAGCATGCTGGCTGGCTTCCCGGCGACAGTGCGGACACAAACGCCGGACCAGTCTTTGGGCAATTACCATCGACAGCGCGGAAGATATCATCCAGCGCGCGACGCCCATCTGCTCCAGGCGAACCAGGGTTTCCGTCGTCGAGTTGGTGTGCAGCGTTGACAGCACCAGATGACCGGTCTGAGCGGCATTAATGGCAATTTCTGCCGTTTCGCCGTCACGGATTTCGCCGACCATAATGATGTCTGGATCCTGACGCAGCAGTGCCCGCAGCACGCTCTGGAATGTTAAACCCGCCCGGGGATTAATCTGCGTCTGGTTTAATCCCGCAAGGGGGATCTCAATGGGATCCTCTACGCTACAGATGTTGACGTCAGGGGTGTTACGCGCCTGCAGCGCGCTGTACAGCGTCACGGTTTTGCCGCTGCCGGTGGGGCCGGTGACCAGAATCAGCCCCTGCGGCTGGTGGAGAACCTCATTGAAACAGGCCAGTTGTTCTGCGCTCATACCAAGCGCTTTCGGCTCAAGAGCCTGCTGAACCTGATGCAGCAGACGCAGCACAATTTTCTCGCCACCGCTGCAGGGAAGCGTCGCGATCCGAAACGAGACCGGCGCGTTTGACAGCTCAATCGTAAACTGACCGTCCTGAGGTAAACGACGTTCTGCAATATCCAGATTACCCAGCACCTTTAAACGTGCGCTGAACAGGCTGGCCAGCGAGGCGGAAAGCGGAGGCTGGGGGCAAAGAACCCCGTCGATGCGTAAACGGATCTGGCATGCGTGTTCCATCGGTTCGATATGAATGTCGGAGGCGCGCTGGCTGATTGCCTGCTGCAGCGTGTGGTTGAGGATATCCACCGTCGAGTGTGTTTGCGAAACGACGGGCAGATGCGATTGTGACGTTAGCTGCCGGTGTTTTTCCATGCGCTCAGCGCTCCAGCACTCAATATCAATCCGTTTCTGGGTCGCGAAGCGCAGCGCCTCCATGAGTTCAGCCGCGGGGCTGCCCACGACGGCGATGCTGACCATGTCACTGTCGCTGGTGAGCAGCAGAGCGTGATGGCGCTGACAAAGCGCCACGAGTTGATCGGTATTCATTATCCGCACCTCAGTTATTGTCGAAGCGGAAAACGTCTTCGCAGGCCTGTTTCAGGGCGCTGTCCGCGCTGATATTGCAGACACGCGTCCAGCCCGTCATACCGTTGCCGTCGCTCCACCGTGGCGTCATGGTTACCGTCAGCCCGTTAAGACTCTCCTGTCCTGTTAAGGTCACGGTCCCTTTTGCCACGCTCATTTCTGAAACGTAGCGTGTCGTGGCGGGAGAAGGGATACCGTTACTGCCGGCATCGCAGCTCTCCACGCCACCGTGATCCAGCGCGCAAAGCTCAATGGCCGTACGGTAGGGAACGAAGGTTTGCAGCATATCGGTCAGCGCCGCCTTGCGCAGGTAGTTCTGATAGGCGGGAACGCCGATGGCGCTCAGAATCGCAATGATGCCAATGACCACCATCAGCTCAATGAGTGTAAATCCTTGTTGTCTGTTCATATCTGCTCCTTATGCAAAGTGGCGCTACTTTGTCAGCGGGAAAGATCAGAAACGAGAGGCAAAAAAGGGAACGGGAAGGAGGCTTCAGAGAATTTTTTCAGTGTTGCAGGGCAGAACAGCGGATCTGCGAGCGGGGCTGAAATTCCCCTCTCCGGGTGGAGAGGGGGGGAATGCGTTATTTGAAGCGCATTGAGAGGTCGAGGGCGCGAACGTGTTTGGTCAGCGCGCCAACGGAGATGTAATCCACGCCGGTTTCGGCGAATTCACGGATCGTTTCGAAAGTGACGTTCCCGGACACCTCAAGCTGGGCCCGGCCGTTAGTCAGTTTTACCGCCTCGCGCATCTGCTCTGTTTCGAAGTTATCGAGCATGATGATATCGGCCCCGGCCTTAATCGCCTGCTCCAGCTCTTCCAGACTTTCGACTTCTACCTCGACAGGCACGTCCGGGTGCAGCCAGAAGGCTTTCTCAACCGCCTGACGCACGGAGCCAGAGGCAATAATGTGGTTCTCTTTAATCAGGAAGGCGTCGGATAAGCCCAGGCGATGGTTTGCGCCGCCGCCGCAGAGCACCGCATACTTCAGCGCGGTGCGCAGGCCCGGCAGCGTTTTGCGGGTATCCAGCAGCTGGGTGCGGGTACCGGCCAGCAGGTCAACGTAGCGACGCACTTCGCTGGCCACGCCTGAGAGCGTTTGTACAAAATTGAGCGCGGTACGTTCGCCGGTCAGCAAAACGCGGGAAGGACCGTCCAGTTCGAACAGCGGCTGGTTGGCCGTGACTGCGTCGCCGTCTTCAACATGCCAGGTCACCTGCACATCATCGCCCGCCAGCTGGGTAAACACCTCTTCAACCCAACGCTTGCCGCAAAAGACGCCGTCTTCACGGGTGATAATGACCGCGTGGGAGCGCGTCTCTTTTGGCAATAATTGTGCGGTAATATCCTTATCAGCGTTAACGTCACCGCCCAGATCTTCTTTCAAAGCATGGGAGACGCTTGCCGGAATATCCATATTAATACGTTCCAGAAGCGCTTCACGTCGGTGGTCGGGGTTGTAGCGGCGAGGCGGCATGATAAAACTCCAAATTGGTAACGAATCATAATATTGAAACATGCTACTCTGAACCGAGTCATTGCACCATACAGAAGGAGTTCCAGCATGTTGTTAGAAAACGGATGGCTGGTGGATGCGCGGCACGTGCCCTCGCCGCACCACGATTGCCGCCCGGAGGATGAAAAGCCCACACTGCTGGTGGTTCATAATATTAGTCTCCCGCCGGGTGAATTTGGCGGCCCGTGGATCGATGCGTTATTCACGGGAACGATTGATCCCGATGCTCATCCCTTCTTTGCTGAAATTGCACATCTGCGCGTATCGGCTCACTGTCTGATTCGTCGCGATGGTGAAGTGGTTCAGTATGTTCCCTTTGATAAGCGCGCCTGGCATGCCGGCGTGTCGATGTATCACGGGCGCGAACGGTGCAACGATTTTTCTATCGGAATCGAACTGGAAGGCACGGATACGACGCCCTACACCGATTCACAGTATCAACAGCTAGCGGCAGTGACCCGCACGCTTATCGGACTCTACCCGGCTATCGCCGACAATATCACGGGACACAGTGATATTGCCCCGGAGAGAAAAACCGATCCCGGCCCGGCCTTTGACTGGCCCCGGTTTCGCGCCGTGCTCACCGCGTCGTCAGAATAAGGAGATACCATGACGTTGTTTACCATGCTGCTGGTTATCATCGCTGAACGCCTGTTCAAGCTCGGTGAGCACTGGCATCTGGATCACCGGCTGGAGATGTTATTCCGCCGTATCAAACATTTTTCCATGCTGCGCACGCTGCTGATGATGGCAGGGGTGATGGTCATTACGTTCCTGCTCCTGCGCTCGCTGTACGGACTCTTTTTCAACGTGCCGCTGCTGGTGGTGTGGATCCTGCTTGGGGTGCTATGCATTGGCGCAGGCAAGGTGCGTTTACACTATCATGCATACCTGAAAGCCGCCTCCCGTGACGATGCCCATGCGCGCGGTGCCATGGCGAGCGAGCTGACGATGATCCACGGCGTGCCGCCGGACTGCGACGAGCGCGAATTCCTGCGCGAGCTGCAAAACGCGCTGCTGTGGATTAACTTCCGTTACTATCTTGCGCCGCTGTTCTGGTTCGTGGTGGGCGGTCCGTGGGGGCCGGTACTGCTTATGGGGTATGCGTTCCTGCGCGCCTGGCAGACCTGGCTTGCCCGTTATCTGACGCCGCATGAACGCCTGCAGTCCGGTATTGACGCCATCCTGCACGTGCTCGACTGGCTTCCGGTGCGTCTGGTAGGCGTGGTGTACGCGTTAATTGGTCACGGTGAAAAAGCGCTGCCCGCTTGGTTCGCGTCTCTTGCCGATCGTCATACGTCGCAGTACCAGGTGCTAACGCGTCTGGCGCAGTTTTCGCTGGCGCGTGAGCCGCATACCGACAAGATTGAAACGCCAAAGGCCGCTGTCTCCATGGCGAAGAAAACGTCGTTTGTGGTGGTGGTGATCGTGGCGCTGCTGACGATTTACGGCACGCTGGTGTAGGCCAGCGCGCCGCAAAAACTAAAGCGTATCCGCGGGCGGGATGCCGAAATCAGGCATCCCGTTTTCATTCCAGCGGACGAGCTTCAGGCGGGTATGACGGTTCGGATCGTACAGCGGGTCGCCCTCAATTTCGGTGTAGTTCCGCGCGTGATACACCAGCACGTCTTCCCCTTCGGGCGTTTGCGTAAAGCTGTTGTGTCCCGGGCCGTACTGACGATTTTCGTAGCTGGTAACGAACACCGGACGCGGGGATTTGTGCCAGTTTGCCGGGTTTTGCGGATTGGCATTCAGGTCTATCCACAGTAGCCCCATGCAGTAGTTCTCGTCGGTGGCGCTGGCGGAATAGCTGATAAACAGCTTATCGCCGTGAACCAGCACCGCCGGGCCTTCGTTGACCCAAAACCCGCGACGCTCCCAGTCATACTCCGGCTTGCTGAGCATCACCGGCTCGCCTTTCAGCGTCCACGGGTTCTCCATTTCACACAGATAAAGATTGGAGTTGCCGGTGATGTCCGGCGCTTTTTGCGCCCACAGATACCAGCGTTTCCCCTGATGAACAAAGGTGGTGGCGTCCAGGGCGAAGGTATCGAAAGGCGTTTTGATCTGCCCTTTTTCCACCCACGCGCCGGTGAGCGGATCGCCGTCGGCACATTCAATGGCGAACATACGGTGCTGGAACATCCCGAGCGCGTCGAGCGCCTGGGTGTGCGTCGCGGCAAAATAGATGTACCACTTCCCGTCAATGTGATGCAGTTCCGGCGCCCAGATCAGCTGGCTCATCGGGCTGGTCTCGGGTTTGCGCCAGACCACCACTTCTTCAGCATTACGTAAGCCTTCCAGCGACTCTGCGCGGCGGATCGCCAGCCTGTCGTACTCCGGCACGGAGGCGATGAAATAGTACTGCCCCTCATGGCGTAAAATGTACGGGTCGGCGCGTTGTTCGATAAACGGGTTTGGCCAGGTTTGCATTCGGCTTTCCTTATTTTGTCTCTGCGGCTTTCAGTTCCTGATAATCGTTCAGCTCGCGATAGTTGCTGCGGCGTTTTTCCAGATCGAGCTGGATCTGCTTCATGGTTTCGCGGTCCACTTTCAGCAGGCGCACCACGCCAGCGGTAATTAAGTATCCAACGCCGGGAATGACGGTAAACAGCAGCACGATCCCGTTAATGGCGTCCGCGCTTTGCGCTTTTGCGCCCGCGTCATAGCCGTACCAGGAGAGCAGGAAGCCGACCATCGCCCCGGCAATCGCCAGCCCCAGCTTCAGGAAGAAGATGTTGCCGGAGAAGCTGATCCCGGTAATGCGCTTACCGGTCTTCCACTCGCCGTAGTCGTCCACGTCGGCCATCAGCGACCAGTGCAGCGGAGACGGGATCTGGTGCAGGATGTTCAGCAGGAAGTAGAGCACCACGATGGTGATGGTGGCTTTCGGGTCGAAGAAATAAAAGGCGGTTGAGAAAATCGCCAGCACGATATTGGTCCAGAAGAAGACCTTGAGCTTGCACCAGCGGTCGGTCAGCACTTTTGCCAGCACGCTGCCGAGCATCATGCCGACCACGCCCAGACTGATAAACAGCGTGGCGAAGTGGGTGCTCTGGCCCATCACCCAGGTGACGTAATACATGGTGGCCGCCATGCGGATAAAGCCCGGGCAGACGTTGCACAGGGTCAGGAGCAGAATGCGTACCCACTGGTCGTTCTTCCACACGTCTTTCAGATCGTTTTTCAGCTCGTCGTTGGTCTGTACCGCCGGGCGCACGCGCTCGCGCACGGTGGCGAAGCAGAACAGGAACATGCAGGTTCCAATCAGCGCCAGCACGGTCATCGCCATCTGATAGCCTTTGGCTTTGTTATCCCCACCAAACCAGTCGGCCATCGGCAGCAGCGTTAATGAGAGCAGCAGCGTGGCGATACCGACCAGCACGAAGCGATACGACTGGCAGGCCACGCGTTCTTTTGGATCGTTGGTGATCACCCCGCCAAGCGAGCAGTAGGGAATGTTGATGGCCGTATAGGTCAAAGAGAGCAGGAAGTAGGTGACAAACGCATAGATAACTTTGCTGTTATAGCTCCACTCCGGCGTGGTGAACATCAGGATGCTGAACAGCGCGTAGGGGAAGGCGATCCACAGCAGCCATGGACGAAACCGGCCATATTTACTGCGGGTACGGTCGGCAATCGCGCCCATGATCGGGTCCGTTACGGCGTCAATCACGCGCACGGAAAGCAGCAGCACGCCGACCAGCGCAGGGGCGAGGCCAAAAATATCCGTATAAAAATAGTTAACAAACAGCATGATGGCGCCGAAGATGATGTTGCATCCCGCGTCGCCCATCCCATAGCCGATCTTTTCTTTTACTGACAGTGTGTTGTTATCCATCGACAGCTCTCCGGTTTACGGTATGGAGAGAATTATTTGCTGGCAAAGGAATATATGCGTTGCAGTATCAGGGCGGTGATATGGATAAATGCGCTGTGGACGTGAAAGTGTGAGGGAGGTAACAACGCGCGGCGCCCGCAAAAGCAGGCGCCGCGGAGAGAGGCTTAGTGTGCTTTCATGGCATTACGGCTTTTCTGACTGAAGAGATAGCCCACGCCAAGGATCGCAATCCAGACCGGGATCAGGTAGACGGAAATCGCCATACCCGGGGTGATCAGCATGATCACCAGCACGGCCGCCATGAACACCAGGCACACCCAGTTGCCCAGCGGGTAAAGCAGGGCAGGGAAGCGGGTGGTGACACCCTGCTGCTGCTTGGCGCGGCGGAACTTCATGTGCGCCAGGCTGATCATCGCCCAGTTGATAACCAGGGCAGAGACCACCAGCGCCATCAGCAGGCCAAACGCCGATTCCGGAGCCATGTAGTTAATGAGCACGCACAGCGCGGTCACAACCGCCGAAACCAGTATCGTGTTTACCGGCACGCCGCGCTTATCGACGTTGAGCAGCGCTTTTGGCGCGTTGCCCTGCTGGGCCAGGCCGAACAGCATGCGGCTGTTGCAGTATACGCAGCTGTTGTAAACGGAGAGCGCTGCGGTCAGAACAACCACGTTGAGTGCGTTTGCTACAAAGGTATCGCCCAGCTCGTGGAAGATCAGCACAAACGGGCTGGTGTCGGCGGTCACGCGCGTCCACGGCAGCAGTGAGAGCAGCACGGCCAGCGAGCCCACATAGAAGATCAGTATGCGGTAGATAACCTGGTTAGTGGCTTTTGGAATGCTCTGCTCCGGGTTGTCGGCTTCAGCAGCGGTGATGCCCACCAGCTCCAGGCCGCCGAAGGAGAACATAATGATAGCCATCATCATCACCAGACCGGTCATGCCGTGAGGCAGAAATCCGCCCTGTTCCCAGAGGTTGCGCACGGTTGCCTGCGGGCCGCCGTTGCCGCTGAACAGCAGCCAGCCGCCAAAGATAATCATCGCCACAACGGCAATGACCTTGATGATAGCGAACCAGAACTCCATCTCACCGAACACTTTTACGTTGGTCAGGTTAATGGCGTTAATAATGACGAAGAAAGCCGCTGCGGAGGCCCAGGTTGGGATCTCGGGGTACCAGAACTGAATGTATTTCCCGACGGCGGTAAGCTCAGCCATGGCAACCAGAACGTACAGCACCCAGTAGTTCCAGCCCGAGGCGAAACCGGCAAAGCTGCCCCAGTATTTATAGGCAAAGTGGCTAAAGGAGCCTGCGACCGGCTCTTCAACGACCATTTCCCCTAACTGGCGCATGATCAGAAAAGCAATGAAACCTGCAATCGCGTAACCCAAAATAATGCCGGGACCGGCTGACTGGATAACGGACGCGCTGCCCAGAAACAGGCCGGTACCAATCGCACCGCCCAATGCGATGAGCTGTATATGGCGGTTTTTAAGCCCGCGCTTTAGCTGATCGCTGTGCTGTTGAGCTTCCATTTGAAACCTCGTGTGTGGTTGTTATGTTCACGCTGTGCGTGTGTAATTATGAAAATCCATATCTGTATTTATTTCTTTACGGTTAACGAGACCGAAAAAAGCGGAGATGACTTCCGTAAGCGCAAGAATAGTGGTAAGCGCCTGTGAATGCACCTGCTTTATGAAGGGGTGATGACGACTTGAATAAAAAGAAAGCATTTGTAAATCGGCCCGCTCATTCTTCCTAACCCAACCTATAGAATAGAAATGCTCCATAAGTGGGCGAATTTTCATTATTTGCCTTGTTGAATCGCTTCAGATTGCAAAAACCCTCGTTTCATTATGGTTAAAACTCCCTCTTTGGGAGTAATCAACTCATTTGTGCAAAGTTACATTTCTGAAACGTTATTTCTGTAAGGTTGTTAAAATGTGCAGGGTTTACTGATTTCAATCAAAACCAATATGGACAGAAGGTGAATACTTTGTTACTTTAGCGATACGAAATAGAAATTGGTAAGACCAATTGACTCCGGGCAAAAAGGCGTAAGACAGGGAATATGGCCTACAGCAAAATTCGCCAACCAAAACTATCTGATGTGATTGAGCAGCAGCTGGAGTTTTTAATCCTCGAAGGGACTCTGCGCCCGGGTGAGAAACTTCCGCCAGAACGCGAGCTGGCAAAACAGTTCGACGTTTCACGTCCCTCTCTGCGTGAGGCGATTCAACGTCTCGAAGCAAAGGGCTTGCTGCTTCGTCGCCAGGGCGGCGGAACCTTTGTGCAAAACAGCCTGTGGCAGAGCTTCAGCGATCCGCTGGTAGAACTTCTCTCTGACCACCCAGAATCCCAGTTTGACCTGCTTGAGACCCGTCACGCGCTTGAAGGTATTGCGGCCTATTACGCCGCCCTTCGCAGCACTGATGAAGATCGCGTGCGTATACGCGAACTGCATCAGGCCATTGAACGGGCACAGCAGTCCGGCGATTTAGACGCCGAGTCCAGCGCCGTCGTCCAGTATCAAATTGCCGTCACCGAAGCGGCCCACAACGTGGTGCTCCTCCATCTGCTACGCTGCATGGAGCCCATGCTGGCCCAGAACGTTCGTCAGAATTTTGAATTGTTGTATGCCCGTCGGGACATGCTCCCACTGGTAAGCAACCATCGCACCCGAGTATTCGAGGCGATAATGGCCGGGGAACCGGAGCAGGCGCGCGAAGCGTCGCACCGACATCTGGCTTTCATTGAGGAAATCTTGCTGGACCGCAGCCGTGAACAATCGCGTCGCGAACGTTCATTACGCCGCATACAGCAACGAAAGGATTAAGCGCCAGGTACTTTTAGAGCGCGGCAACTAAACGCAGAACCTGTCTTATTGTGTTTTCTGGCGAAAATACAATGGGACAGGTTCCAGACAAATCAACGTATTAGATAGATAAGGAATACCCCCATGTCAGAACGTCTCCAAAATGACGTGGATCCGATCGAAACTCGCGACTGGCTACAGGCGATCGAATCGGTCATCCGTGAAGAAGGTGTTGAGCGCGCTCAGTATCTGATTGATCAGCTGCTTTCTGAAGCCCGCAAAGGCGGTGTGAAAGTTGCTTCAGGTGCAGGGGCTAGCAACTACGTAAACACGATTGCCGTCGAAGACGAACCGGAATACCCGGGCAATCTGGATCTGGAACGTCGTATCCGTTCTGCAATCCGCTGGAACGCCATCATGACCGTTCTGCGCGCATCCAAGAAAGACCTGGAACTGGGTGGCCACATGGCGTCCTTCCAGTCTTCTGCGACCGTTTACGAAGTGTGCTTCAACCACTTCTTCCGTGCAGCGAACGAGAAAGACGGCGGCGATCTGGTGTACTTCCAGGGCCACATCTCTCCGGGCATCTATGCACGTGCATTCCTGGAAGGTCGTCTGACTGAAGAGCAGATGAACAACTTCCGTCAGGAAGTACACGGTAAAGGTCTGTCTTCTTACCCGCACCCTAAACTGATGCCTGAATTCTGGCAGTTCCCGACCGTATCTATGGGTCTGGGCCCAATCGGTGCGATCTATCAGGCTAAATTCCTGAAATACCTGGAACACCGTGGTCTGAAAGACACCTCTGAGCAGACCGTTTACGCCTTCCTGGGCGACGGCGAAATGGATGAGCCAGAATCCAAAGGTGCGATCACCATCGCAACCCGTGAGAAGCTGGACAACCTGTGCTTCATCATCAACTGTAACCTGCAGCGTCTGGATGGTCCGGTAACCGGTAACGGCAAGATCATCAACGAACTGGAAGGCATCTTCGCAGGTGCTGGCTGGAACGTGATCAAAGTCATGTGGGGCGGTCGTTGGGATGAGCTGCTGCGTAAAGACACCAGCGGTAAACTGATCCAGCTGATGAACGAAACCGTTGACGGTGACTACCAGACCTTCAAATCCAAAGACGGTGCCTACGTTCGTGAGCACTTCTTCGGCAAATATCCTGAAACCGCAGCACTGGTTGCAGACTGGACTGATGAGCAGATCTGGGCTCTGAACCGCGGTGGTCACGATCCGAAGAAAGTCTACGCTGCACTGAAAAAAGCGCGTGAAACCAAAGGTAAAGCGACTGTAATCCTGGCCCATACCATCAAAGGTTACGGCATGGGTGATACCGCAGAAGGTAAAAACATCGCTCACCAGGTTAAGAAAATGAACATGGACGGCGTGCGTTATATCCGCGACCGTTTCAACGTTCCAGTGACCGATGAGCAGGTAGAAAACCTGTCTTACATCACCTTCCCGGAAGGTTCTGAAGAGCACAAGTACCTGCACGAACGTCGTCAGGCGCTGAAAGGCTACCTGCCAGCTCGTCAGCCAAACTTCACCGAGAAGCTGGAACTGCCAGCGCTGGAAGACTTCTCTCAGCTGCTGGAAGAGCAGAACAAAGAGATCTCCACCACTATCGCTTTCGTTCGTGCCCTGAACGTGATGCTGAAGAACAAGTCGATCAAAGATCGTCTGGTTCCAATCATCGCCGACGAAGCGCGTACTTTCGGTATGGAAGGTCTGTTCCGTCAGATCGGTATCTACAGCCCGAACGGCCAGCAGTACACCCCGCAGGACCGTGAGCAGGTTGCATACTACAAAGAAGACGAGAAAGGTCAGATCCTGCAGGAAGGTATCAACGAGCTGGGCGCAGGCGCATCCTGGCTGGCTGCTGCGACCTCTTACAGCACCAACAACCTGCCGATGATCCCGTTCTACATCTACTACTCCATGTTCGGGTTCCAGCGTATCGGTGACCTGTGCTGGCAGGCAGGCGACCAGCAGGCTCGCGGCTTCCTGGTAGGCGGTACCTCCGGTCGTACGACCCTGAACGGTGAAGGTCTGCAGCACGAAGATGGCCACAGCCACATTCAGTCTCTGACTATCCCTAACTGTATCTCTTACGATCCGTCTTACGCGTACGAAGTGGCAGTCATCATGCATGACGGTCTGCAGCGCATGTACGGTGAAGCGCAAGAGAACATTTACTACTACATCACCACCCTGAACGAAAACTACCACATGCCGGCAATGCCAGCAGGTGCCGAGGAAGGTATCCGTAAAGGTATCTACAAACTCGAAACCCTCGAAGGTAGCAAAGGTAAAGTTCAGCTGCTGGGCTCCGGCTCTATCCTGCGTCACGTACGTGAAGCAGCGCAGATCCTGGCGAAAGACTACGGCGTGGGTTCCGACGTGTACTCTGTGACCTCCTTCACCGAACTGGCGCGTGATGGCCAGGATTGTGAGCGCTGGAACATGCTGCACCCACTGGAAACTCCACGCGTTCCGTACATCGCTCAGGTGATGAACGACGCGCCAGCTGTGGCGTCTACTGACTATATGAAACTGTTCGCTGAGCAGGTTCGTACTTACGTTCCAGCTGATGATTATCGCGTTCTGGGTACTGACGGCTTCGGTCGTTCTGACAGCCGCGAAAACCTGCGTCACCACTTCGAAGTGGATGCTTCTTACGTGGTTGTAGCAGCACTGGGCGAACTGGCTAAACGTGGCGAAATCGATAAGAAAGTGGTTGCGGACGCAATCACCAAATTCAACATCGATGCAGAAAAAGTTAACCCGCGTCTGGCGTAAGAGGTAAAAGAATAATGGCTATCGAAATCAATGTACCGGACATCGGGGCTGATGAAGTTGAAATCACCGAGATCCTGGTCAAAGTAGGCGACAAAGTTGAAGCTGAACAGTCGCTGATCACCGTAGAAGGCGACAAAGCCTCTATGGAAGTCCCGTCTCCTCAGGCTGGCATCGTTAAAGAGATCAAAGTCTCTGTTGGCGATAAAACCGAGACCGGCAAACTGATCATGATTTTCGATTCCGCCGACGGTGCAGCAGCTGCTGCACCTGCGCAGGAAGAGAAGAAAGCCGCTCCGGCCGCCGCTGCTCCAGCAGCTGCCGCGAGCGCGAAAGAAGTGAACGTGCCTGACATCGGCGGTGACGAAGTTGAAGTCACTGAAATCCTGGTGAAAGTGGGCGACACCGTTGCGGCCGAGCAGTCACTGATCACCGTAGAAGGCGACAAAGCCTCTATGGAAGTGCCAGCTCCTTTTGCCGGTACCGTTAAAGAGATCAAGATCAACACCGGCGACAAAGTGTCTACCGGGTCGCTTATCATGATCTTCGAAGTGGCGGGTGCTGCACCTGCTGCCGCGCCTGCGCAGGCCGCTGCTCCGGCTCCGGCTGCTGCACCAGCAGCTGCTGGCGGCGCGAAAGACGTTAACGTACCGGACATCGGCGGTGACGAAGTTGAAGTCACCGAAGTGATGGTGAAAGTGGGCGACAAAGTTGCCGCTGAACAGTCACTGATCACCGTTGAAGGCGACAAGGCTTCTATGGAAGTCCCTGCGCCGTTCGCGGGTACCGTTAAAGAGATCAAAATCAGCACCGGCGACAAAGTGTCTACCGGCTCTCTGATCATGGTCTTCGAAGTGGAAGGCGCTGCTCCTGCCGCAGCTCCGGCTGCCGCGGCTGCTCCAGCACCTGCTGCTGCACCGGCTCAGGCTGCTAAACCAGCCGCTGCCCCTGCTGCTAAAGCAGAAAAATCTGAGTTCGCTGAAAACGACGCTTACGTCCACGCTACCCCGCTGATTCGTCGCCTGGCGCGCGAATTCGGTGTGAACCTGGCGAAAGTGAAAGGGACCGGCCGTAAGGGTCGTATCCTGCGTGAAGACGTTCAGACCTACGTGAAAGACGCGGTGAAACGCGCCGAAGCTGCACCAGCTGCAGCCGCCGGTGGCGGTATCCCGGGCATGCTGCCATGGCCGAAAGTGGACTTCAGCAAGTTCGGCGAAATCGAAGAAGTGGAGCTGGGCCGCATCCAGAAAATCTCTGGTGCGAACCTGAGCCGTAACTGGGTAATGATCCCGCACGTTACGCACTTCGACAAAACCGATATCACCGATCTGGAAGCGTTCCGTAAACAGCAGAACGCTGAAGCTGAGAAGCGCAAACTGGACGTGAAATTCACCCCAGTGGTCTTCATCATGAAAGCCGTTGCCGCTGCCCTTGAGCAGATGCCACGCTTCAACAGCTCCCTGTCCGAAGACGGCCAGAAGCTGACGCTGAAGAAATACATCAACATCGGTGTTGCGGTTGATACGCCAAATGGTCTGGTTGTTCCGGTCTTCAAAGACGTGAACAAGAAGAGCATCACTGAGCTGTCCCGTGAACTGACCGTGATCTCCAAGAAAGCGCGTGATGGTAAGCTGACTGCCGGCGAAATGCAGGGTGGCTGCTTCACTATCTCCAGCATCGGCGGCCTGGGTACCACCCACTTCGCACCGATTGTTAACGCGCCGGAAGTGGCTATCCTCGGTGTGTCCAAGTCCGCGATGGAGCCGGTGTGGAACGGCAAAGAGTTCGTGCCGCGTCTGATGATGCCAATCTCTCTGTCCTTCGACCACCGCGTGATCGACGGTGCTGATGGTGCGCGCTTCATCACCATCATCAACAACACCCTGAGCGACATTCGCCGCCTGGTGATGTAATCGAAAAGCCGGCCAGTCGGCCGGCTTTTTTCTGATAATCTCATGGTGTTTGTGAGGTTATTGGCGAAAGCGAAAATTCGTGAGCCGTTTGTTGTTTCAAAATTGTTAACAATTTTGTAAACTGCGGGCGGATAGAACGACCCGGTGGACGACGGGTATAAATTAAGAGGTCATGATGAGCACAGAAATCAAAACTCAGGTCGTAGTACTTGGGGCAGGCCCGGCAGGTTACTCCGCAGCATTCCGTGCAGCGGATTTAGGTCTGGAAACCGTCATCGTAGAACGTTACAGCACCCTCGGCGGTGTTTGTCTGAACGTCGGCTGTATCCCTTCTAAAGCGCTGCTGCACGTAGCGAAAGTTATCGAAGAAGCCAAAGCGCTGGCTGAACACGGTATCGTCTTCGGCGAGCCGAAAACCGATATCGACAAAATTCGTACCTGGAAAGAGAAAGTTATCACTCAGCTGACCGGCGGTCTGGCGGGTATGGCCAAAGGCCGTAAAGTGAAAGTGGTAAACGGTCTGGGTAAATTCACCGGTGCGAACACCCTGGAAGTGGAAGGCGAAAACGGCAAAACCGTGATCAACTTCGACAACGCGATCATCGCGGCAGGCTCTCGCCCAATCGAACTGCCATTCATTCCGCATGAAGATCCACGCGTGTGGGATTCCACCGATGCTCTGGAGCTGAAAACCGTTCCTAAGCGTCTGCTGGTCATGGGCGGCGGTATCATCGGTCTGGAAATGGGTACCGTGTACCATGCTCTGGGTTCAGAGATCGACGTGGTTGAAATGTTCGACCAGGTTATCCCGGCTGCCGACAAAGACATCGTTAAAGTCTTCACCAAACGCATCAGCAAGAAATTCAACCTGATGCTGGAAACCAAAGTGACTGCCGTTGAAGCGAAAGAAGACGGTATTTACGTTTCCATGGAAGGCAAAAAAGCCCCATCCGAACCACAGCGTTACGACGCCGTGCTGGTGGCTATCGGCCGTGTGCCGAACGGTAAAAACCTCGACGCGGGCAAAGCTGGCGTGGAAGTGGACGACCGTGGCTTTATCCGCGTTGACAAGCAGCTGCGCACTAACGTGCCGCACATCTTTGCTATCGGCGATATCGTCGGTCAGCCAATGCTGGCGCACAAAGGTGTTCACGAAGGTCACGTTGCCGCTGAAGTTATCGCCGGCATGAAGCACTACTTCGATCCGAAAGTCATTCCATCTATCGCGTACACCGAGCCAGAAGTGGCATGGGTGGGTCTGACCGAGAAAGAAGCGAAAGAGAAAGGCATCAGCTACGAAACCGCCACCTTCCCGTGGGCTGCTTCTGGCCGTGCTATCGCTTCCGACTGCGCTGACGGTATGACCAAACTGATCTTCGACAAAGAGACTCACCGCGTGATCGGTGGTGCGATTGTCGGTACCAACGGCGGCGAGCTGCTGGGTGAAATCGGTCTGGCTATCGAAATGGGCTGTGACGCTGAAGACATCGCGCTGACCATCCACGCTCACCCGACTCTGCACGAGTCCGTGGGTCTGGCGGCAGAAGTGTTTGAAGGCAGCATCACCGACCTGCCAAACGCGAAAGCGAAGAAGAAATAAGTTTCTTCAGATAAAAAAAAGCGGCCAATGGCCGCTTTTTTTATGCGCGGCGTTTAGGGCGCCACCGGCTGCCAGGTTTTATCAGGGCCATAGGCGGCTAGCGCCCGGGCTTTCTGCTCTGAATCGCTGCCGAGATCGGACTGGTACACCTTGTCGTCCTGATTTATCACAAAGCTCATGACGCCCGTCTGGCCATAGCTGACCGGCCAGGCAACCATCGCGAAACCGTGATTGTCCGGCAGAATGCGGAAACGATAGCCGTGATAGCCGGTACCCGGCTCTTTCGGACTAAATGCCGGGCCGAGCGGGCTGGGCGCTTCGCCAGGCGAGGCTGGCCAGTACAAACCGTCTTTTTTCCCTTTCGAGCTGACAATCTTCTGCGCGTATTTCTGGTTCATCGCAAAATAGCTTTGCTGCGCATCAACATAGGCATGTAAGGCTTCAATGGCGGCGAGCTCGTTACGCCCGATTTCGCGGGTCAGGATCTCCTCAGCCCCTTCTTTGATGTCGAACTGCCAGCCGGCAGAGGTTTTGATCACCGGGATGGGTAGCTGCCAGCCGCTGTCTCCGACAACCAGATGCGCCGTATCCCCTTCGACAACCGTGTTGTGACGGACGTTCCAGTCGCGCAGGAAGCGATCGACAGCATCCGGATCAACGCCCTCAGGGGGCAGAAAATCGCGCCAGTTCTCTCCGAGCAGGTTGGTCATCGCGCTCTCATTTTGCTCACTGATGGCTTTGGCCAGCGCATCGGTTGCCTGAGCGGGCGTGCTAAAGGACTGCTGCGCCATCACCGAGGCCGAAAGCATGAATAACACCATTCCGCTGAGTAGTTTACGTTTCATGTCGATTCCCTTAGCGATGTCGAATTTCACGGCGTTCAGCACGTCCACCAGACGCCTGACGCGGCTGCTGCTGGCGAGCAGCAAGCTGTCTGCTTTGCGCGCCGCGCTGCTGCTGCGCCTGCCAGTTCGCGGAGCGGCTGTCGTTACCGCTCAGCGCATTGGCCCGCGGCTGGCTGCTTCGCTGCTGGAGAGAGCGTTGCTGCGCGGGCTGCGAAGCCCGCTTCTCTTGTCTCTGCGCGGTGGTCTGGCGGTTTTCTCGCTGCTGCGCTGTGCTACGCTTCGCCGTCTGCGGTTTGGTGTCGTAGCCGCGGTAGTTATTGCGCTGCGAAATCTGCTTCAGCTGTTCGCCTGAGGCCTGACGCTGCGCGTCTTTCGTTCCGGTGCGCGCCGTTTGGGGGAAGGTTTTGCCCGTAGATTTCTCCATCTGGCTCAGCGCTGCCTGGCGCTGGCTATCGCGGTTAACCGGTTTTTGCTGCGCTGAGCTGAGCCCTGTTGCCGCGTTGGTGGAGTGGAAGCGAGTGTTGAGCTGGTTAGTCGGGTAGGGCACGCCTTCCCGATAGGCCGGGTTGTGCTGCCAGGTGCGGTTGGCGTCCGTCAGGCGCTGTCCGCTGATTTTATTAAAGTTCTCAACGTTGATATTGATGTTGTTATCACCGTTGCGGTTATAGCCGCCGTGATTATCCCAGTCGCCATGGTGATGATCCCAGTCATCGTCATCATCCCAGTCGATGCTGCTGAAGATGGCATAGGTTGTGGCGACGCCCAGGCTGAAGCCTAAACCGTTTACGAAGCTGTTGCCAAACTGCTCCCCGGGTGTCGGCGGAAGATAGGTAGGCGGATAGGCGGTATTTGGCCAGGTCCCGTAAACCGTATTGGGGTTATAGGTAGGGACGTAAACAACCTGCGGATCGGCAGATTCAATTTTGATTACCGTTGGAGCGGGGGCGGACGTCGTGGCTGTCGTTGTCTCGGTGGCGCTGGTTTTCGCTGGCGCCGGTTTGGTCACGGTGGTGACGGTCTGCTGGGGCGTGGATTGTAAAGCGCCGGTCTTCTGCGCCAGCGCGCGCAGGCGCTGAACGGAATCCATCACGTCCTTCGGCTGCGCGAGAAACGCATCACCCAGATTTTGCACCCACGGCGGGTTTTCACCCATCAGGGACATAAGCTGAGGAAACGCGACCAGCGATTTTACGCTGGGATCCCAGGGCTGGCTGGCAACGGCCTGAATCGCGGCGTCCCCTTCCATTTTAGGGTTGTCTTTGGACCACTGAGCCGCCTGGATCACGTTGGCCGGATAGGTCGACGCCATTAAAATTTGCGACAGCAGGGCATCCGGGTAGAGCGCGATGGGAGCAACCCATTGATCGATTTGCGCGGCAGTATAGGCTGGCGCGACAACAGGGGCGGGCTGGGCTGCGGCAGGCGCAGGTGCAGCCGGTTGTTGTGCGACGGGAGCCGGCGCAGCGGGATCCGTGGCGCGGCCTTTGACAAACATGACGCCTGAGGCGGCAAACAGCCCGGCACTGCACAGAAGGACGAGCAGATGTGGCTTAAAGGGCAACTTCATAAGATGACTCCAACGAGACAAGCGCTGTGCCGTGAGGCGTTACGGTTGGCGTGAGTATTATTCACCCGTCTTTTACAGTTTTGACTTTTATTGGGAAGCGTCCGATACGTCCGGATAAAGAGTGTGAGTATTTATTACACAATTATATCTGATGAAGAAAAAACTGAAGCGTCACGGTGCAGAAGATAACGCAAAAAGATGCGCTGAATCCCCGCTACACCATGCTTAACGATTCAGCAAATTTTTTAATGTTGCTTTTTTGTAAACGGATTAACACTGTGCAGAAATCCTGCTATGCTGCCCGACGCGGTATCGGGCATTTACCCTACAAACTGCTGTCTCACAGGAGCGTGAAGAGAACGCCCGCCGCATATGACAATGAGAGCGAGGAGAACCGTCGTGCTAGAAGAATACCGTAAGCACGTAGCAGAACGTGCCGCCGAGGGAATTGTACCCAAACCTTTAGATGCAACCCAAATGGCCGCGCTCGTCGAGCTGCTGAAGAACCCGCCTAAGGGCGAAGAAGAATTCCTGTTAGATCTGCTGATCAACCGCGTACCGCCTGGCGTAGATGAAGCTGCCTACGTAAAAGCCGGATTCCTTGCCGCTATCGCCAAAGGCGAAGCCACCTCCCCACTGGTTACTCCTGAAAAAGCCATTGAACTGCTCGGCACCATGCAGGGTGGTTACAACATTCATCCGCTGATTGACGCGCTGGATAACGACAAGCTGGCACCGATTGCCGCTAAAGCGCTCTCTTCCACGCTGCTGATGTTCGATAACTTCTACGATGTGGAAGAAAAAGCCAAAGCAGGCAACGTCTATGCGAAGCAGGTGATGCAGTCCTGGGCTGATGCTGAATGGTTCCTGAACCGCCCTGCGCTGGCTGAAAAAATCACCGTTACCGTCTTTAAAGTGACCGGTGAAACCAACACCGATGACCTCTCTCCGGCGCCGGACGCGTGGTCTCGCCCGGATATCCCTCTGCACGCTCTGGCGATGCTGAAAAACGCCCGTGAAGGTATTGAGCCGGATCAGCCGGGCAGCGTCGGCCCGATCAAACAGATCGAAGCCCTGCAGAAAAAAGGGTTCCCGCTGGCCTATGTGGGTGATGTTGTGGGTACCGGTTCTTCCCGTAAGTCCGCAACCAACTCCGTGCTGTGGTTCATGGGCGACGACATTCCGCACGTGCCAAACAAGCGCGGCGGCGGCCTGTGCCTCGGCGGCAAAATTGCGCCAATCTTCTTCAACACCATGGAAGATGCGGGCGCACTGCCGATCGAAGTGGATGTTTCTAACCTGAACATGGGCGACGTGATTGACGTTTACCCGTACAAAGGCGAAGTGCGCAACCACGAGACCAACGAGCTGCTGGCAAGCTTCGAGCTGAAAACCGACGTGCTGATCGACGAAGTGCGCGCCGGTGGCCGTATCCCGCTGATTATTGGTCGTGGCCTGACCACCAAAGCGCGTGAAGCGCTGGGTCTGCCGCACTCTGACGTTTTCCGTCAGGCGAAAGACGTGGCGGAAAGCGACCGCGGCTACTCGCTGGCGCAGAAAATGGTTGGCCGCGCGTGCGGCGTAGCCGGTATTCGTCCTGGCGCGTACTGCGAGCCGAAGATGACCTCCGTGGGCTCTCAGGACACCACTGGCCCAATGACCCGTGACGAACTGAAAGACCTGGCGTGCCTGGGCTTCTCTTCCGATCTGGTGATGCAGTCATTCTGCCACACGGCGGCCTATCCGAAGCCGGTTGACGTGACCACGCACCATACTCTGCCAGACTTCATCATGAACCGCGGCGGCGTTTCCCTGCGTCCGGGTGACGGCGTGATCCACTCCTGGCTGAACCGCATGCTGCTGCCGGATACCGTGGGTACCGGCGGTGATTCTCATACCCGTTTCCCAATCGGTATCTCCTTCCCGGCGGGCTCCGGTCTGGTGGCGTTTGCTGCGGCGACCGGCGTGATGCCGCTGGATATGCCGGAATCGGTGCTGGTGCGCTTCAAAGGTAAAATGCAGCCGGGTATCACCCTGCGCGACCTGGTTCACGCGATCCCGCTGTATGCGATTAAACAGGGCCTGCTGACCGTTGAGAAGAAAGGGAAGAAAAACATCTTCTCTGGCCGCATTCTGGAAATCGAAGGTCTGCCGGATCTGAAAGTAGAGCAGGCGTTCGAGCTGACCGATGCTTCCGCCGAGCGCTCTGCGGCGGGCTGTACGATCAAGCTGAACAAAGAGCCGATTATTGAGTATCTGACCTCCAACATCGTGCTGCTGAAGTGGATGATTGCAGAAGGCTACGGCGACCGTCGTACGCTGGAGCGTCGTATCCAGGGCATGGAAAAATGGCTGGCCGATCCGCAGCTGCTGGAAGCCGATGCTGACGCAGAGTACGCGGCGGTGATCGACATCGATCTGGCGGATATCAAAGAGCCAATCCTGTGTGCACCTAACGATCCTGACGACGCGCGTCCGCTGTCTGAGGTTCAGGGCGAGAAGATCGACGAAGTGTTCATCGGATCCTGTATGACCAACATCGGTCACTTCCGTGCTGCCGGTAAGCTGCTGGATACCCACAAAGGCCAGCTGCCAACCCGTCTGTGGGTGGCGCCGCCAACCCGTATGGACGCGGCACAGCTGACCGAAGAGGGCTACTACAGCGTGTTTGGTAAGAGCGGGGCGCGTATCGAAATCCCTGGCTGTTCCCTGTGTATGGGCAACCAGGCGCGCGTAGCGGACGGTGCGACGGTGGTTTCCACCTCTACCCGTAACTTCCCGAACCGTTTAGGTACCGGTGCGAACGTCTTCCTGGCTTCTGCGGAGCTGGCGGCGGTTGCGGCGCTGATTGGCAAACTGCCAACGCCGGAAGAGTACCAGACCTTTGTGGCTCAGGTGGATAAGACTGCGGTGGATACCTATCGCTATCTGAACTTCGATCAGCTTTCTCAGTACACCGAGAAGGCCGACGGGGTTATCTTCCAGACGGCAGTATAAATGCTACCCTCTCCCGTAGGAGAGGGGCTGGGGGTGAGGGCACCAGACCGCACCTGACCCATTGCCCGGTGGCGCTACGCTTACCGGGCCTACAAAACCCATCGCAACGCCGGTGGGTTTTTTATTTTCATTCCTCCCACCTCTCACGCTTTTTTTCTTCCTCGCTGCTGCGATAATTATCTTAATGGCTTTGCAGAGGAAAACACTATGGATTACGAATTTCTGCGCGACATCACCGGAGTGGTGAAAGTGCGTATGTCGATGGGCCACGAAGCCGTTGGACACTGGTTTAACGAAGAGGTGAAAGAAAATCTCGCACTTCTTGATGAGGTTGAACAGGCGGCAAATACGGTGAAAGGCAGTGAACGATCCTGGCAGCGCGCCGGGCATGAATACACGCTGTGGATGGACGGTGAAGAGGTCATGGTGCGTGCCAACCAGCTCGAGTTTTCAGGTGACGAGATGGAAGAGGGGATGAGCTACTATGACGAAGAGAGCCTGTCGATGTGCGGAGTGGAAGACTTCCTTCAGGTCGTGAACGCCTACCGTGACTTTATGAAACAGAAATAACAGACCGGAGCATCCCTGCTCCGGCTTGCTCTTACACGGCCGGAATATTGCGGCCGTAGTAAATCTCGCGCATCTCTTTCCAGAGCAGGTCGGTAATCGCCTTACGCTCTTCTTCGCTCAAATCTTCCGGCTTCGTGTGGAACATGTAGTGCTTAAGGTCAAATTCCTTAAGTAACATCTTGGTATGGAAGATGTTTTCCTGGTACACGTTCACGTCCATCATGTCGTACAGCGATTTCATGTCCTCGGACATAAAGTTCTGGATGGAGTTGATCTCGTGGTCGATGAAATGCTTCATGCCGTTGATATCGCGAGTAAAACCACGCACGCGATAATCAATGGTGACTATGTCCGATTCCAGCTGGTGGATTAAATAGTTCAGCGCGTTCAGCGGGGAAATCACGCCGCAGGTCGACACTTCAATATCGGCGCGGAACGTGCATAGCCCGCCTTCCGGGTGACTCTCCGGGTAGGTGTGAACGCAGATATGGCTTTTATCCAGGTGGGCCACGACCACCTCCGGCAGCGGGCCCGGATGTTCAGTTTTGTCGATAAGCTTCGGGTCGACCGGCTCTTCGCTGACCAGAATGGTCACGCTGGCGCCCTGAGGTTCATAATCCTGTCGGGCGATGTTCAGGATGTTTGCGCCGATAATGGAACAGGTTTCTGACAGGATCTCGGTCAGACGGTTGGCGTTGTAGAGTTCGTCGATATAGGCGATGTAACCATCGCGTTCTTCCGCTGTTTTGGCATAGCAGATATCGTAAATACAAAAACTCAGGCTTTTCGTCAGGTTGTTAAAGCCATGCAGTTTAAGCTTTTTCAATTAGCTCACCCCCTTAGTGGATAATGCGTCCTGCAGGTACTGCGGCAGGGCAAACGCTGCGGTGTGAATTGCCGGATTGTAGTATCGGCACTGAAGACCGGCCTGATGGAAGCGGGCCTGAATAATTTCGGTGGAGAGATGGCGTAATACGTCGTTATCCGTCGCCCAGGCAAAGGTCATGATCCCGCCGTAGTACGTCGGAATAGCGGCCTGGTAGAAGCTGACGTCATCGAAATAGGTGCTGAGCTTACGATGGCTGTCGAGCGCCTCATCCTGCTGCAGGAAGCAGACGCCATTTTGTGCGACGAAGATCCCGCCTGGGTTCAGGCAGCGCTTGCAGCCTTCGTAGAAGGAGGAGGTAAACAGCGACGCGCCGGGGCCGATAGGGTCGGTGCAGTCGGAGATAATAACGTCAAAGGTCTGCGAGGTCTGGTTAACAAAGTTAACGCCGTCGTCAATCACCAGGCTAAAGCGCGGATCGTCATAGCTGCCGGCATTGTGGTTGGGCAGGTACTGGCGGCAGAAAGAGACGACGCCCGCATCAATTTCCACCATGGTGATGGTTTCAATGGAACGATGGCGGGACACTTCACGCAGCATTGCGCCGTCGCCGCCGCCGATAATCAGGACATGCTTCGCGTGTCCGTGCGCCAGCAGCGGAACGTGGGTCATCATTTCGTGATAGATAAACTCGTCGCGCTCGGTGGTTTGCACCACGCCATCCAGCGCCATCACGCGGCCAAAGGCGGCGTTTTCGAAGATGATGAGATCCTGGTGATCGGTTTTCTCATGATAGAGCACGTTATCAACGGCAAAGTACTGACCAAACTGGTCATGCAGTGTTTCATGCCACAACGTGTGGTCGGCCATACGCGGACTCCTCCTTTGTTAACATCCGTTACGCTCACAAAAAATGAGCGAAACATGATAGCTAACTATAACCGTGGTTGCACGGCTATAGGTTCAACAGGGGGCGTCGGGAAGGTTATTTGACGTAGGCGAGCAGGCTGAGTGAGTCGCGAGCCAGCGCTTTGCATTTTTTGGCAGTGGGAATACCAATACCGCTCAAGTCACGGTAGCTGTCTTCGCCGAGCGCCTTCATGTCGAAGCTGTCGTAGTTGCTGAGATCCCACTGGTTTTGCTGGGCAAAAAAGACCAGCGCGCGGCGAATCTGCCCGTTGGGTAAATTCTGGTAGCCACAATCATTTTTCAGGAATACAAAAACCGCCGTTAAATCGGCCATATCTTCCGCTTCATTTTCACTTAGCGCATAGCTGTTCGCACACATTGCCATCAGGCTTCCGAACAAAATTGTCCTGAAAAACGTCTTCATTGCTTCTACCACTTCTTCACGGAAAATTAACGTTAGCATACTTGATGCCGGTGCGACGATCTTTATTATTGCCGCTTGACTTGACCTTCCGGTAAGGGGAGGGTTTATGCTCAAAAGATCGCCTGCTGGAAATAAGGAAATGAACATGCAACGTCGTGATTTTTTAAAATATTCCGCTGTGCTGGGGGCTGCCAGCGCATTACCACTCTGGAGCCGCGCGGTTTTAGCGGCCGACAGGCCTGCCTTACCCATCCCTGACTTACTGACCGCTGACGCCCGCAGCCGTATCCAGCTTGTGGTTCAGGCCGGTAAAACGACGTTCGGCGAGCACAGCGCCACGACGTGGGGTTATAACGGCAATTTGCTCGGTCCGGCGCTTCAGCTACGTAAAGGGAAAGCGGTGACGGTGGATATCCACAACACGCTCGCCGAAGAGACGACGCTGCACTGGCACGGGCTGGAAGTGCCGGGCGAGGTGGACGGCGGGCCGCAGGGCATCATCAAAGCGGGCGGTACGCGCAGCGTGACCTTTACGCCCGATCAGTGCGCGGCGACCTGCTGGTTCCACCCGCATCAGCACGGCAAGACGGGCCGTCAGGTAGCGATGGGGCTGGCGGGGCTGGTGCTGATTGAAGACGACGAAAGCCGCCTGCTGCGCCTGCCGAAACAGTGGGGCATCGACGACGTACCGGTGATTGTGCAGGACAAGAAATTCAACGCTGACGGGCAAATTGACTATCAGCTGGACGTGATGAGCGCGGCGGTAGGCTGGTTTGGCGACACGCTGCTGACCAACGGCGCCATTTACCCTCAGCACGCCGCGCCGAAAGGCTGGCTGCGCCTGCGCCTGCTCAACGGCTGTAACGCGCGCTCGCTGAATTTCGCCGCCAGCGATAAACGTCCGCTGTATGTGGTAGCCAGTGACGGCGGCCTGCTGCCGGAGCCGGTGAAGGTGAGCGAGCTGCCGATGCTCATGGGCGAACGCTTCGAGGTGCTGGTGGATATCAGCGACGGCAAGCCGTTTGACCTCGTGACGCTCCCGGTGAGCCAGATGGGGATGGCGGTCGCACCGTTTGATAAGCCGCATCCGGTGCTGCGTATTCAGCCGCTGCTGGTGGCTGCATCCGGCACGCTGCCTGATACGTTAACCACATTGCCAGCCCTCCCGTCGCTGGAGGGGTTTACGCAGCGCAAGCTGCAGCTCTCCATGAACCCGATGCTCGATATGATGGGCATGCAGGCGCTGATGGCGAAATATGGCGATAAGGCGATGGCGGGGATGCAGCACGGCCAGATGATGGGCCACATGAATATGGACCACGGCAAAATGGGCGACATGGGGAATATGAATCACGGCGACCATGGTTTTGATTTCCACAACGCCAACATGATCAACGGCAAAGCGTTTGATATGAACACGCCGATGTTTGCAGCGACAAAAGGTCAGCTTGAGCGCTGGGTGATTTCAGGCGAAGGGGACATGATGCTGCATCCGTTCCATATCCACGGCACCCAGTTCCGCATTCTCACAGAGAACGGTAAAGCGCCGGATGCGCATCGCGCGGGCTGGAAAGATACGGTGAAGGTAGAAGGCGGCGTCAGCGAGGTGCTGGTGAAGTTTGACCACGACGCGCCGAAGGAGTTTGCCTATATGGCGCACTGCCACCTGCTGGAGCATGAAGATACGGGGATGATGCTCGGGTTCACTGTTTAAAACAGTGCGGCCTGATGCCCTCTCCCACGGGGAGAGGGAACAAACACAAAAACGGCAACCGAGGTTGCCGTTTTGCATCTTTCCGTAGGCCGGGTAAGGCGTAGCCGCCACCCGGCTTTTTCAGTTACTTGTTTTCGTCAGGCAACGCATACGCGACGATATAGTCGCCCATCTTCGTGCCAAACGAACCGTGACCGCCCGCTGAGATGACAACGTACTGCTTGCCATTCACTTCATAGGTCATCGGCGTAGCCTGTCCACCAGCCGGCAGTCGGCCCTGCCACAGTTTTTCACCGTTGGTCATGTTGTACGCGCGCAGGTAGTTATCTGCGGTTGCCGCGATGAACAGCACGTTACCGGCGGTGGAAATTGGGCCACCCAGCATTGGCATACCCATATTGAACGGCACCGGAACCGGCATCGGGAACGGCATGCTGTCCTGTGGCGTACCAATACGTTTTTTCCATACGATCTGGTTAGTTTTCAGATCCAGACCGGAGATATAACCCCAGGCCGGCTGTTTACACGGCAGACCAAACGGAGACAGGAACGGGTTCAGCGTTACGCCAAACGGCACGCCGTACTGCGGCTGAATGCCGGCTTCGGTACCGCTGCCTTTCGCGTCTTTCGGCTGCTCCATTGGGTTGCCCGGACCGCGTGGGATCAGGCGGGAAACGAACGGCAGCGCCATCGGGTTGGCAATCGCCACCTGACGGTTAGGGTCAACGGAGATCCCGCCCCACTCGAACATCCCCAGGTTACCCGGGAAGACCAGCGTGCCCTGCTCAGACGGCGGCGTGAAGATGCCTTCATAGCGCAGCTGGTGGAACATCACGCGGCACACCAGCTGGTCAAACATGGTGGCCCCCCACATGTCTGCACCGCTGAGGTCTTTCTTCGGACGGAAGCTCAGGTCAGAGAACGGCTGCGTTTTGCTGACGTAATCGCCTTTCGCCGCGCCCTGCGGAACCGGTTTTTCCGGTGCAGGGACAACCAGCTTACCGTTGCTGCGATCCAGCACGAAGATGTTGCCCGTCTTGGCCGGAGCGTAAATCACCGGCACGGTTTTGCCGTCAACGGTAATGTCCGCCAGCGTCGGCTGGGACGGCATATCCATATCCCACAGATCGTGGTGAACGGTCTGGTAGCTCCACGCCAGCTTGCCGGTGGTCGCGTTCAGCGCCACGATAGCGCTCGCGTAACGCTCCTGCTCCGGCGTGCGGTTACCGCCCCAGATATCTGGCGTGGTCACGCCCATTGGCAGGTAGACCAGGTCCAGCTTCGCGTCATACGCCGCCGGTGCCCAGGAGTTTGGCGAGTTAAAGGTAAAGGTGTGCTCGTCCGACGGGATCGCGTTTGGATCTTTCGCGCCCGGGTCGAACGCCCACAGCAGTTTACCGGTGTTCACGTCGAAACCACGGATAACGCCGGAGGTTTCACGCGTGGAGAAGTTGTCCGTTACCGAACCGGCAATCACGATAGTTTTATCGGTAATGATTGGCGGTGAGGTTGGCTCATACAGACCCGGCGTGGTGTCCGGCATGTTGGTCTGCAGGTTCAGGATACCTTTGTTGGCAAAGGTTTCGCACAGCTTGCCCGTTTCGGCGTTGATGGCGAACAGACGGCCATCGTTCACCGGCAGCATGATGCGGCGAGGACAGTCGGCAACCACTTCCGGGCTCGCATTATCGGCGCGCGCTTCGTGGTAAGAGACGCCGCGGCAGGTGACGTGCTGGAAGGACGGGTTGGAGTTCAGCTGCGGATCGAAGTGCCATTTCTCTTTACCGGTGGCCGCGTCGAGCGCGAACAGACGCTGGTGCGCCGTACACAGATAAAGCATGTTGCCAACTTTAATCGGCGTGACTTCGTTGGTCAGCTCGCCCGGATCGTTCGGCATCTTCACATCGCCGGTACGGAATACCCAGGCTTCCTTCAGGTTTTTAACGTTGTCCGCGTTGATCTGCTTCAGCGGAGAGTAGCGTTGACCTTCCTGATTACGACCATACGCAGGCCAGTCGCCGTCAGCGACCTGGGAGATAGCCGCAGCAGGCGTGGATTCCGCGTTCAGCGTACCGTTGATCTCCTGCGGGTCGTTAAAACCGGCCCAGGTCAGAATGCCGCCGGTAATCAGCAGGGCAACAACCAGGCCCGCCACCGCACCGCTGGAAGGCACAATCAGGCGACGCCACACGAACGGCAGGATCAGCCAGATACCGAAGAAGACCAGGATATCGCTGCGCGGCGTCAGTGCCCAGAAGTCGAACCCGACTTCCCAGACGCCCCAGATCATGGTGGCAAGAAGGAGGGCGGCATACAGCCACAGTGCAGATTGTTTTCTACGCAACAGCAGGACGGTTACGGCAACCATAACCAGACCCGCAATCGGGTAGTACCAGGAGCCGCCTAAAGCGACCAGCCAGACGCCACCGATTAACAGATACAGCGCGCAGAAGGCTGCGAATGCGGCTGTTAATGTTACCAGTAGACGCGGCTGTTTAGAGTTTGTTTCAGCCATAGAAAGTGTACTCGTCAGTTTTTGTTAATAATTTGCTAGCAACTAATTATAGGTATTAACAAGTGTGATCGGAATCACAATATTTGCTTTTTATAACTCATACGCCAGGGTTATCCATTTGCTGATATAATGGCTGGCTTGCGTATCAGTGCTGGATATTAACTCATCCGTATTGAGAGATTTTCACTAAAATCATTTGGTTAGTAATATGAAACATACTGTTGAAGTGATGATCCCGGAAGCCGAGATCAAAGCGCGTATCGCCGAACTGGGTCGTCAAATCACCGAACAATACAAGGACAGCGGCAGCGAAATGGTGCTGGTCGGTCTGTTGCGCGGCTCTTTCATGTTCATGGCAGACCTGTGCCGTGAAGTGCATGTGCCCCATGAGGTCGATTTTATGACCGCCTCCAGCTACGGCAGCGGCATGTCCACTACCCGTGATGTGAAAATCCTGAAAGATCTGGATGAAGATATTCGTGGCAAAGATGTGTTGATCGTTGAGGACATCATCGACTCCGGCAACACGCTGTCAAAAGTGCGCGAGATCCTGAGCCTGCGCGAGCCAAAATCTCTGGCGATTTGTACGCTGCTGGATAAACCCGACCGTCGTGAAGTGCAGGTGCCGGTAGAGTTCGTGGGCTTCTCGATTCCGGACGAATTCGTCGTCGGTTACGGCATTGACTACGCGCAGCGTTATCGTCATCTGCCGTATGTGGGTAAAGTGGTATTGCTGGACGAGTAGTCGAGGGCTGATGCCCTCACCCCGGCCCTCTCCCATAGGGAGAGGGAGAAAATCCCCGGCTTTATTTATGGTTCACATGCTTAAGCTGAAGGTTGGCAATCCCCGAACGGTAACGCTGCTCCAGCGTTTCGCGGTTGGTGGCGGTCACTTCAAGATTGCGCAGCAGGCCATCGTGAATACCGTACGCCCAGCCGTGGATAGAGACCTTCTGACCGCGTTTCCACGCTGATTGCATGATCGTTGAGTGGCCCAGGTTATACACCTGCTCCATCACGTTGAGTTCGCAAAGGGTATCCATGCGACGCTCCTGCGGCATTTCGCCCAGCAGTGAGCTATGTTTGAACCAGATATCGCGGATGTGCAGTAGCCAGTTATCAATGAGCCCCAGCTCCGTGTTTTCAACCGCCGCCTGCACGCCGCCGCAGCCATAATGGCCGCAAATGATGATGTGCTCGACTTGCAGAACGTCCACGGCATACTGAACAACAGAAAGACAGTTGAGATCGGTGTGAATCACGAGATTGGCGACATTACGGTGGACAAACAGTTCGCCGGGTTCAAGGCCGGTCAGGCGCTCCGCCGGTACGCGGCTGTCGGAACATCCAATCCAGAGAAAGCGTGGGTTCTGAGCCTGCGCGAGTTTTCCAAAAAATCCGGGGTCTTCCTCCACCAGCATTTTTGACCATAGTGCATTGTTGCTGATGAGTGTATCTATGTTGTTCATGGAGGTTAGCGACCTGTAACCGAGTTATTGCGTTGCGCTACTATAGGGTAACCCGACTTTTAATGAAACCACACAACGTGTGTAAGAACTGAAGGTAAGTTAATTTCATGGCAATTGCACTGGAGCTTGAGCAGCTTAAAAAAACCTATCCGGGTGGCGTTCAGGCGCTACGCGGAATAGATCTTAAAGTAGAGGCCGGCGATTTTTACGCGCTTCTGGGGCCGAACGGGGCGGGGAAATCGACCACCATTGGGATTATCAGCTCGCTGGTCAATAAAACGTCCGGCCGGGTGAGCGTCTTTGGGTACGACCTGCAAAAAGATGTGGTGAACGCCAAGCGCCAGCTGGGGCTGGTTCCGCAGGAGTTCAACTTCAACCCGTTCGAGACGGTGCAGCAGATTGTCGTTAACCAGGCGGGCTATTACGGCGTTGAGCGCAAAGAGGCCCTGGAGCGTAGCGAAAAATACCTCAAGCAGCTCGACCTGTGGGAAAAGCGTAACGAACGCGCGCGCATGTTGTCCGGCGGGATGAAGCGCCGCCTGATGATCGCCCGTGCGCTGATGCACGAGCCAAAGCTGCTGATCCTCGATGAACCGACAGCGGGTGTCGATATCGAACTTCGTCGTTCCATGTGGGGCTTCCTGAAAGATCTCAACGACAAAGGCACCACCATTATTCTGACCACCCACTACCTGGAAGAGGCTGAAATGCTGTGCCGCAATATCGGCATCATTCAGAACGGCGAGCTGGTGGAAAACACCTCGATGAAGAATCTGCTCTCCAAGCTGAAATCCGAAACCTTCATTCTCGATCTGGCGGCGAAAAGCGCGCTGCCAAAACTTGAAGGTTACAACTATCGTCTGGTAGATACCTCGACGCTGGAAGTGGAAGTGCTGCGCGAGCAGGGGATTAACAGCGTGTTCTCACAGCTGAGCGCGCAGGGGATTCAGGTTTTAAGTATGCGTAATAAAGCGAACCGACTGGAAGAGCTGTTTGTCTCTCTGGTACATGACAAACAAGGAGACAAGGCATGACGCATCTTTACTGGGTCGCGCTGAAAAGTATCTGGGCGAAAGAGATCAACCGCTTTATGCGTATCTGGGTGCAAACCCTGGTGCCGCCGGTCATCACGATGACGCTCTATTTCATCATCTTCGGTAATCTGATTGGTTCCCGGATTGGTGAGATGCACGGCTTTACCTATATGCAGTTTATCGTGCCGGGCCTGATCATGATGGCGGTGATCACCAACGCCTATGCCAACGTGGCGTCGTCGTTCTTCAGCGCCAAGTTCCAGCGCAATATTGAAGAGCTTCTGGTCGCGCCGGTGCCGACGCACGTCATTATCGCGGGCTATGTTGGCGGCGGCGTGGCGCGCGGGCTGTGCGTGGGGATCCTGGTCACGGCGATTTCGCTGTTCTTCGTGCCGTTCCAGGTCCACTCGTGGCTGTTTGTCGCGCTGACGCTGCTTCTGACGGCGATCCTGTTCTCGCTGGCCGGTCTGCTGAACGCCGTGTTCGCCAAAACGTTTGACGACATCAGCCTGATCCCGACCTTCGTGCTGACGCCGCTGACCTATCTCGGCGGGGTGTTCTACTCCCTGACGCTGCTGCCACCGTTCTGGCAGGCGCTGTCGCACCTGAACCCGATTGTCTACATGATCAGCGGCTTCCGCTTTGGCTTCCTCGGTATCACTGACGTGCCGCTGTTTACCACGGTGGCGGTGCTGGTGGTGTTTATCATCGCCTTCTACCTGCTCTGCTGGTCGCTGATCCAGCGCGGACGCGGGCTGCGCAGCTAATCTTTTGCCCGGCGACGTTCTGTTTGCCGGGCACTTTCTTTGACAGTTATCACCGTAAGCTAACCTTCACTCCGCTAAACTACTTGCCTGCTAAGGAGGGAGTTATGCTGGGATGGGTTATCACCTGCCACGATGAACAGGCGCAGGAAATGCTGGATAAGCTTGAAGCCAGATTTGGCCCGCTGGTGCAATGCCGGGCGGTAAACTACTGGCGCGGGTTGAGCACCAACATGCTGAGCCGCATGATGTGCGATGCCCTGCATGAAACGGACACCGGTGATGGCGTGATTTTTCTTACCGATAAATCGGGCGCGGCGCCTTACCGCGCAGCCGCGTTGCTGAGCCATAAGCACGCGTGCTGTGAAGTGATCTCGGGTATTAACCTCTCCCTGCTGGCCTTAATGTATCCGCAGCGTGGATCCTTAAGCAGCGCTGAGTTTCGCCAGGCCATCGTGGCGCAGGGCGTTCCGGGCGTCAGCAGCTTGTGGCATCAGCAGCAAAAAAATCCTCCTTTCGTCCTGCTCCACGATTTGTATAAGAATTAAACGTTGGTATTGATGTCTCATTTGTTACAATAGCGGCAGTTTCCCGCACCGATTAAGACACCATGCTACCGCGCATTCTTTTCTTGCTATTGATGCTCATTTCCGGCGTCAGCTCAGCCAGTTTACTCAGCCAGCAAACGCTGCCTGCCCAGTACATGCAAACCACCGAAGACGCGGCGATCTGGGCGCAGGTGGGGAACAGCGTGATCAACGTCGGTAACGTGCGCGCCGGGCAGATCCTGGCCGTCGTGCCCGCGGCGGCGGACTACTACGAATTTCGCTTCGGTTTTGGCTCGGGGTTTATCGACAAGGGGCACCTGGAGCCGGTTCAGGGGAAACAGCGCGTCGAGGACAGCCTCGGGGATCTCAATAAGCCCCTGAGCAATCAGAACCTCATTACCTGGAAAGACACGCCGGTGTATAACGCGCCGTCGAGCGGCAGCGCGCCGTTCGGCACATTAAGCGCCAATCTGCGCTATCCGATACTGAATAAACTGAAAGACCGTCTGAATCAGACCTGGTTCCAGATCCGCATCGGCAATCGTCTGGCGTGGATCAGCAGCCTGGACGCGCAGGAAGATAATGGGCTTCCGATTCTGACCTACCATCATATTCTGCGTGATGAAGAGAACACCCGTTTTCGACATACGTCCACGACCACCAGCGTACGTGCGTTCAACAACCAGATGGCCTGGCTACGCGATCAGGGCTATACCACCCTGACGATGTACCAGCTTGAAGGATACGTGCGTAACAAAATGAACCTGCCTGCAAAATCGGTGGTGATTACCTTTGACGACGGCCTGAAATCCGTAAGCCGCTATGCCTATCCTGTGCTGAAAGAGTACGGCTTCAAGGCTACCGCGTTTATTATCTCTTCCCGCATAAAAGGCCATCCGCAGAAGTGGGATCCAAAATCGCTGCAGTTTATGAGCGTACAGGAGATTAAGGGGATTCAGGATGTGTTCGATATTCAGTCTCACACCCACTTCCTGCACCGCGTGGATGGGTATAAACACCCGATTTTACTGAGCCGCAGCTATCACGTGATTTTGTTTGATTTTGAACGCTCGCGTCGCGCGCTGGCGCAGTTTAATCCACGCGTGCTCTATCTTTCCTATCCGTTTGGCGGCTACGACAATAAAGCGATAAAGGCGGCGAATGATGCCGGTTTCCATCTGGCGGTGACGACGGTGAAAGGGAAGGTGAAGCCGGGGGATAATCCGTTCTTACTGAAACGCCTGTACATCTTAAGAACGGATTCGCTGGAGACCATGTCGCGGCTGATCAGCAATCAGCCGCAGGGATAGTGCTTAAGCAACCTGAACCGGAATCGCCTTCGCGGTACGTTTCATGTCGTTGTCGCCTTCAAAGTAGGCAACTTTCGGCTGCCAGCGGCGCGCTTCTTCATCAGACATCATCACGAAGCTGGCGATAATCACAATATCGCCCACGTCCGCGCAGTGCGCTGCCGCGCCGTTAACGGAGATGATTTTAGACCCGCGCTCGGCGGCGATGGCGTAGGTTGAGAAACGTTTGCCGTTGTTAACGTTCCAGATATCAATCGCTTCGTTTTCAAGGATGCCCGCAGCATCAAGGAAATCCTGGTCGATGGCGCAGGAGCCTTCATAGTGCAGGTCGGCCTGGGTGACTTTCACACGGTGAAGCTTACCTTGCAGCATTTTGCGAATCATTACGTTTACCTTTCATCTTCCGGGTAGAGAAACCTACGCCAGTTCAACCACTTTGTTGTCGATTAGGCGGGCCTGACCTAGCCATGCCGCCACCAGAATGACCGCACGTTTGCTGGTCTGTGTAAGCTCCAGAAGCGTGTCGGCATCGCGAATTTGAATATCATCAGCGCGGAAGCCTTTATCGTTCAGCGCCTGTTCAGCCAGAGCAATAATCTCTTCGGCAGTTAACTCTTTCGCCAGCAGCTGTTCTGCCATGGTGTTCATGACCTTGCTTAAGCCCGGCGCGATTTTACGCTGGTCGGCGGTCAGGTAGCCATTTCGCGAGCTGAGCGCCAGACCGTCTTTGGCGCGTACAATCGGCACGCCGACAATCTCGATATCGTAGCCCATATCCGCAACCATCTTGCGGATCAGCGCCAGCTGCTGGAAATCTTTCTCACCGAAGCAGGCAACGTCCGGCTGCACCAGGTTGAACAGCTTGCTGACGATGGTCGAGACGCCGCGGAAATGACCCGGGCGGCTTGCGCCTTCCAGCATGGTGGAAATGCCCGGTACGTCAACGTAAGTGGCCTCATCGGTACCCTGAGGATAGACATCCGCCGGTGCCGGAGAGAAGACAATATCCGCATGGCGTTTTTTGAGCTTCTCGCAATCTTCCTGCAGGGTGCGCGGATAGCGTGCCAGATCGTCGGCGCGGTCAAACTGCATTGGGTTAACGAAGATACTGACCACCACGATATCTGCACGGGCTCTTGCCTCGTCAACCAGCTTCATATGGCCGTCATGCAGGTTGCCCATGGTTGGGACCAGTGCGATACGTTTACCTTCCTGACGCGCGCGACGGATATGCTGGCGCAGCAGCGGCAGGGTTTCAATGATTAGCACAACGAGACTCCTTAATGGAAACTGTGTTCTTCACCCGGGTAAACACCGGATTCAACGTCGGCAATATACTGCCTGACCGCAGCGCGCATGTCGCCCGCTTCGGTGAGGAAATTTTTGGCAAACTTTGGAATATGCCCGCCGGTGATGCCAAAGGCGTCGTGCATCACCAGGATCTGACCGTCGGTCACGTTGCCTGCGCCAATACCAATTACCGGAATCGACAGGGCTTCAGTAATACGCTTCGCCAGCTCAACCGGCACGCACTCCAGCACCAGCAGCTGGGCGCCTGCGGCTTCCAGCGCCAGGGCATCATCAAACAGCGTCTGGGCGGCGTCACCGCGGCCCTGCACCTTATAGCCACCAAAGATGTTGACGGACTGCGGCGTCAAGCCCAAATGGCCGCATACCGGCACGGCGCGCTCGGTGAGCATCTTCACCGTATCCACCAGCCAGGCGCCGCCTTCAATTTTGACCATGTTAGCGCCAGCACGCATGACCGCTGCCGCGTTTTCGAATGCCTGCTCCGGCGTGGCATAGGCCATAAACGGCAGATCGGAAAGCAGCAGGCAGGCTGGAGCCCCGCGGCGCACCGCACGCGTGTGGTAAGCGATATCCTCAACCGTGACCGGCAGGGTGGAATCATGTCCTTGTACCGTCATCCCTAACGAATCTCCGACCAGCATGACGTTGATACCCTCTTCGGCAAAGAGTTTGGCGAAGCTGTAGTCATACGCGGTGATGGTGGCGAAGCGTTTTTTTTCCTGTTTGCATTTCTGCAGTAAGGAGATGGTGGTTGGTTTCATACTGTTTCCTGATAGCCCAAAAGCGAATCTTTGCGCATTCTAACAGTAACATTCGGGGGAACAATGATTTTAGGTAACCGATTAGCCACAATTATTTTGAGGTTAATCGGCAGAGGAACCGGATCACCAGCGGGCGGGTTTTTCCGCGTTGAGGCCGTCCAGAGTGGACTTGAGCGAGATGCCGTCCGGGAAGATGAGATCGGGGGCGACTTCAAACAGCGGCCAGAGCATAAACCCGCGGTTTTTCATGTCGTAATGCGGAACGGTGAGACGTTCAGTGTTAATGGTCTCGTGGCCAAACAGCATAATGTCGAGGTCCAGCGTGCGCGGTCCCCAGCGCTCGGCTTTGCGTACGCGGCCCTGCTGCAGTTCGATGCGCTGGGTGTTATCCAGCAGCGTGTCGGCATCAAGGGCAGTTTCCAGCACCACGGCGGCATTGAGATAATCAGGCTGATCCTGCGGACCCAGCGGCGGCGTGCGGTAGAAAGAGGAGACCGCCACGATCTCGCTTTGCGGGATCTCCCCCAGCGCCTGTACGGCAGCGTTCACCTGCTCCAGCGGAGAGGCTAAATTGCTGCCGATGGCGATATACGCGAGGGTCATGCTGTCCCTTCACGACGCGGCGCGCGCTTACGCGGACGACGATGGCGGCGACGCGGTTCCGGCTCTTCATCCAGCCCGGTGAGCATGTCTTTTTGCTCCGGCGGGGCGGAAACCTGGAATTCAGCCCACCACTGCGCCAGGCGCTGCAGCTCCTGGTTGCGTTCAATTTCAGCACGCAGCGACAGCAGATCGAAGGCGGCGCGGAATTTTGGATGCTCCATCAGCTTCCAGGCGCGTTTGCCCTGACGACGGGACATGCGCAGCTGAAGCTGCCAGATATCGCGTACCAGCGTGGTAATACGTTTTGGAATAGCGAGCGTACGGCACCCTTCGTCCAGCACGTCGTTTGCGGCCAGCGCGAAGGCATCATAGTAGGCAAGCCCGCTCTCCTGGGTAATTCGCTGTGCCGTTTCCAGCAGCGGATACCAGAACATCGCCGCAAACAGGAACGCCGGATTGACGCGCATGTCGTTGCGAATACGGGTATCGGTATTTTTCAGCACCTGCGCAATCATCCGCTCCATTGGGCTGTCACCGCTTTCGGTAAAGTAGCGGGTAATGGTCGGGAACAGGGGCTGGAACAGGTTGTATTCGCGCAGCAGATTGTAGGTTTCAAAGCCGTGGCCAGCCTGCAGCAGCTTCAGCGCCTCTTCAAACAGGCGGGCAGGCGGCACGTCGTTAATCAACGTCGCCAGACGCGGAATAGGCTCTGCCGTTTCCGGGCTGATGCGCATATTAAGCTTGGCGGCGAAACGCACGGCGCGCAGCATACGCACGGGATCTTCGCGATAGCGCGTTTCCGGCGTGCCGATCAGACGGATCAGACCTTCTTTCAGGTCCTGCATGCCGCCGACGTAATCGCGCACGGTGAAATCCGCCACGCTGTAGTAAAGGCTATTGATGGTGAAATCGCGGCGCTGAGCATCTTCTTCGATAGAGCCGAAGATGTTATCGCGCAGCAGCATGCCGTTCTGGCCCTGCTGTGACGTCGTGCGATCCGATACGCCCGCTTCGTGGTGGCCGCGGAACGTCGCCACTTCGATGATTTCCGGCCCAAACATCACGTGAGCCAGACGGAAACGGCGGCCAACGAGACGGCAGTTGCGGAATAATTTGCGCACCTGTTCAGGCGTGGCGCTGGTCGTCACGTCGAAATCTTTTGGTTTTTTGCCCAGCAGTAAATCACGTACTCCACCGCCCACGAGATAGGCCTCGTAGCCCGCTTTATTCAGACGATAGAGCACCTTGAGGGCATTTTCACTGATATCTTTGCGGGAAATAGTGTGCTGCTCACGCGGAATAACCGACATGTGTGGCTGTGCAATAGCATCGTTCGCCATGCTCTCTTCGCGGCTTAGCACTTTACGGCAAAAATTAGCGACTCGGGTAAAAATGGTACACCTCGTAGTGTGTTTTGTTATGAAAAAAGCGGCTAATCATAGCTCAGCGCAACGCATTTGAGAATGCTGGATTTTTGGCACTGCCGCGAGCGTCCAGTTGGCAACGGCCATTTTCAGCAGTTCGTCAATACGCAGATCCTGCCATTCGTTGGTTACATTCTGGTTGAGAAATCGCAGCGCGTCGATCAAAACAGGACGCGGATCGCCGTCTGGCAGGGCCGGGGCGTGGTTCTGCTTTGACAATTTAAAGCCCTGCGCATTGACCGCCAGCGGCAGATGAATGTAGTCCGGTGCCGTCCAGCCAAACTGGTGATAGAGCGATATTTGTCGCACGGTCGGTTCGACCAGATCCGCCCCGCGCACAATTTCCGTCACGCCCTGGAAACGATCGTCGACAACCACCGCCAGGTTGTAGGCGAAAAGGCCGTCACGGCGGTGAATAATAAAATCTTCACGTGCCAGGCGCTCATCGGCATGAATTTCACCGGAGAGTAAATCGGTAAAGTGCGTCACCGGGGAGCGTTGCTTTATACGTACGGCGGCATTTTCCGGGGGAAGATTAAGCGTGCGGCAGTGGCCGTCATAGACGCCACCCACGCTCTGGATACGCGCGCGGGTGCAGGTGCAGTTATAGGAAAGCCCCCGATCGCGAAGCCAGGCCAGACGTTCCCGATAGGCCTCGTGACGTTTTGACTGCCAGAGCACCTCGTCATCCCAGTGAAGACCGTAATGTTCCAGCTGACGCAGAATAGTGTCTGCAGCACCGGGAACTTCACGCGGGGGATCAATATCTTCAATGCGGACAAGCCATTTTCCCCGGCGGGCGCGAGCCTGCAGGTAGCTGCCGAGCGCGGCAATTAATGAGCCGAAGTGTAATTCACCGGAAGGAGATGGCGCGAAGCGCCCAATATAGTGTGATTCAGACATATCAACAGTAACAAGGCGGGAGAGACTCCCGCCTTTGGAGTGTGTAAACAGCGCTGGTATTAACCGGCCATCTGTTTTTCGCGGATTTCGGCCAGCGTTTTACAGTCGATGCACAGATCGGCGGTTGGGCGCGCTTCCAGGCGACGAATGCCAATTTCAACACCGCAGGATTCGCAGTAGCCAAAATCTTCGTCTTCGACTTTTTTCAGCGTTTTCTCGATCTTTTTGATCAGTTTGCGTTCGCGGTCACGGTTACGCAGTTCGAGGCTGAACTCTTCTTCCTGAGCGGCACGGTCTACCGGATCCGGGAAGTTAGCAGCTTCATCCTGCATATGAGTAACGGTGCGATCGACTTCATCCCTGAGTTGATTACGCCATGCTTCAAGAATACGCTTGAAGTGCGACAGCTGGGCTTCGTTCATATACTCTTCGCCCGGCTTCTCTTGATACGGCTCCACCCCAGCGATGGCGAGAATACTCAGGGACGATGTTTTACGGTTTTGCCCTTCTTGCATGTTGCTTCTCCTTAACACGCACTATCGATCCCCGTGTTGGGGGAAAAATCAGGTCGCTATAAATAGCAGATGCTTTTCCGTATGGCAATTATCTAAACGTAACACTTGACAAGCCTGTGAGGAAAAGCGTATTTGCGCACGCGGCCAGAACACTTATTCGTCAATCGTCTAATCCCTTATAAGACAATGGGAAGAGACGATCTCAGAGTCATATTATCGGCAGAAAGTTCCGCTTTATAAGCGAAAACCTCTACCCCCTGCTTTTGTGCCTCATTCAACAATTGCGCGTATTTAGGATCAATATGGCGGGCAGGGGAGAAACGTTCAATGGCTGAATGCAACACCGCAAACAGCAATACGGCGCGTTTGCCCGCCGCCGCAACACTCATTAGCTCTCGCAGATGCTTCTGGCCACGTAGCGTTACCGCATCCGGGAAGTAGCCATTTTCCTGTTCCGCTAACGTCACTGATTTTACTTCAATATAGCACTCGGGCCTGTCTTCCGCCTGTAACATGAAGTCAATTCTGCTGCCTTCATCGCCATATTTCACTTCACTTTTATGCGTGCCATATCCCACCAGTTCGGGAATGGCGCCAAGGGTCAGCGCTTCCTTAACCAGCTGATTTGCGCGCAGGGTGTTAACGCAAATAAATGCCCCATTTTGGGTTTCGGTCATTTCCCAGGTATGGGCATATTTGCGTTTACTATTTTCTGATGTGGAATACCAGACTCTGTCACCCGGCGTCGCACACCCCGTCATGGCGCCGGTATTGGGGCAGTGCAGGGTGAGCTCAACCCCTTCGGGGGTGATCACGTCGGCGAGGAAGCGTTTGTAGCGTTGGATAAGCGTAGCGTGCTGCAGGGGAGGACTAAACTTCATCAGAATTCCTTTCGGTGTTGCCCAGCGTCCAGCGCTGTAGCGGCGTATAGCGGGTGCGTCCCTGTGCAAAAACGGATTCGTAAAGCGCGAATGCGTTGACCGGAAAGGCCCAGTGAAAACCCGGCGGCGGGATGGCAACGGCCTGACCGGCATCGCGCAGCAGCGTGATATGTGGATGAAACGGCTGTGGGCTCTGATAACAGCCGCTGCGCGCCGCCTGGGCGCGCAGCATATTCGCCAGCTGTAACAATCCGCGCGGCGGCTGGCGCGTGCCCAGCCACACCACGCGCGAACGCGGCCACTGGCCCGCGTCGTCGAGGTGCAGCGTAAATTCCGGCTGAGCAATACGCCCGGCCATTGCGGCTAACGCCCGCTGTTTTTCGGCGCTGACGTCGCCCAAAAAGGCCAGCGTCAGGTGCAGGTTGGCCGCCGCGACAGGGCGGCCCGCTTCCGGCGGAAAGCAATCGGCGCGCCAGCGAACAATTTGACGCTGTATTGTGGTGGGCAATTCAATGGCAAAAAACAGCCGTTTCGACTCAGGCATACGGAGGACTCGGTAATGATATGCGCCGATGCTACAATGTACGCCGACTAATGTTAACCCTCTGGAGCTGTTAGTGTCCTCATTGCCGGTCGCCGTCATTCTTCCTGAGCTTCTCGCTGCCTTACGCCATGCCCCGCAGGTTTTGCTGAATGCCCCTACGGGCGCGGGTAAGTCAACCTGGCTGCCGCTGCAGATTCTGAAAGACGGAAACATCAGCGGGAAAATTATCCTGCTGGAGCCGCGCAGGCTGGCCGCGCGCAACGTGGCGCAGCGTCTGGCGGAACTGCTGAATGAAAAACCGGGCGAAACGGTAGGTTACAGGATGCGTGCCGAGACCTGCGTTGGCCCGGCCACGCGTCTTGAAGTGGTCACCGAGGGTATTCTCACCCGCATGCTGCAAAACGATCCGGAGCTGACCGGCGTCGGGCTGGTGATCCTCGATGAGTTCCACGAGCGCAGCCTGCAGGCGGATCTGGCCCTCGCGCTGTTGCTGGACGTGCAGCAGGGGCTACGCGACGATCTCCGGCTGCTTATTATGTCGGCTACGCTGGACAACGAGCGGCTACGACAGGCATTACCCGATGCGCCGGTCATCAGCTCTGAGGGGCGGGCGTTTCCGGTTGAACGCCGCTATCAGCCGCTTCCCTCCCATCAGCGTTTTGACGAGGCCGTCGCCATTGCCACCGCTGAGCTGCTGCGTCAGGAAGCCGGTTCCCTGCTGCTGTTTTTGCCGGGCGTCGGTGAAATTCAGCGCGTGCAGGAGCAGCTTTCTACCCGCGTAGGCGGCAACGTGCTGCTTTGCCCGCTCTACGGCGCGTTGTCGCTGCAGGATCAGCGTAAAGCCATCCTTCCGGCCCCGGTGGGGCAGCGCAAGGTGGTGCTGGCAACCAACATTGCTGAGACCAGTTTGACCATTGAAGGGATTCGCCTGGTGGTGGATAGCGCGCAGGAGCGGGTGGCAAGCTTTGACCCGCGTACCGGGCTGACTAAACTCCTGACGCAGCGCATTAGCCAGGCATCGATGGTGCAGCGCGCGGGCCGTGCGGGGCGTCTTGAGCCGGGCATCTGCCTGCATTTGACCAGCGCGGAGCAGGCTGAACGCGCTGCACAGCAAAGCACGCCGGAAATTTTACAAAGCGATTTGTCTGGTCTGGTGATGGAGCTGCTCCAGTGGGGCTGCCCGAACCCTGAGCAGCTCACCTGGCTTAATCCTCCCCCTGTCGTGAACCTCACCGCTGCGCGCACGTTGCTGACGCAGCTCGGCGCGCTGGAAGGCGAGCGTCTGACGGCGCGCGGCCAGAAAATGGCGGCGCTGGGCAACGATCCGCGTCTGGCCGCGATGCTGGTGGCCGCGCAAGGGGATGATGAAATTGCCACGGCGGCAAAACTGGCGGCTATTCTTGAGGAGCCGCCTCGCGGTGGCAGCAGCGATCTGGGGCAGGCGTTTTCGCGCAATCAGGGGAACTGGCAGCAGCGGGCGCAGCAGCTGTGCAAACGCCTGAATAGCCGGGGGGGATCGCCTGACAGCGATAAGATTGCCTTCCTGCTGGCACAGGCCTTCCCGGACAGGATCGCGCGTCGGCGAGGGCTGGACGGTCGCTACCAGCTGGCAAACGGCATGGGGGCGATGCTGGACAGCGATGATGCGCTGACGCGTCACGAATGGCTGATCGCTCCGCTGTTGCTGCAGGGCAGCCATTCCCCGGATGCGCGTATCCTGCAGGCGATTGCCGTAGAGATTGACGCCCTGACGCGAGCCTGTCCGCAGCTGCTTCAGCAATCTGATACCGTGGAATGGGATGACGCCCAGGGCACGCTGAAGGCCTTTCGTCGCAGCCAGATTGGTAAGTTGACGCTAGGAACGAAGCCGCTGGCGAAGCCGTCGGAAGACGAGCTTCACCAGGCGATGCTGAACGGAATTCGGGAAAAAGGGCTGAGCGCCCTGAACTGGACGCCGGAAGCGGAGCAGTACCGCATTCGCCTGCACTGCGCCGCGAAGTGGCTACCGGAATATAGTTGGCCTGCGGTGGATGACGAGACGCTGCTCGCTACGCTTGAGCGCTGGCTACTGCCGCAAATGAGCGGCGTACACTCCCTGCGCGCCCTTAAGGCGCTTGATGTTAAGACCGCGTTACAGAATTTACTGGACTGGTCATTACGTCAACGTCTGGATAGTGAACTGCCAGGGCATTACACTGTGCCGACCGGAAGCCGGATTGCCATCCGTTATCATGAGGATAATCCGCCGGCGCTGGCGGTTCGGATGCAGGAGATGTTTGGTGAGGCCACCACGCCGTCCATTGCGGAAGGGCGCGTGCCGTTAGTGCTCGAGCTGCTGTCGCCTGCGCATCGTCCATTACAAATCACCCGAGATTTGGGGGCTTTCTGGGCGGGAAGCTACCGTGAAGTGCAGAAAGAGATGAAGGGGCGATATCCCAAACACGTCTGGCCGGACGATCCGGCGAATACGGCGCCGACGCGGCGAACGAAGAAATATTCGTAAAAGGGGAGTGCGGCCTGAAAAGTGCGGCCTGAAAAGTGCGGCCTGATGCCCTCACCCCAGCCCTCTCCCACGGGGAGAGGGAGAAAACAAATTTTGAGAGATTTCTTCTTTCACAGGCCTGTGAAAGAAAAGAAAATCTGGCCTTTGCGCCTGAAAGTTGCGGAGAAAAAGCATGGCGGGGAATGACCGCGAGCCAATAGGACGTAAGGGAAAACCAACGCGTCCGGCGAAAGAAAAGGTAAGCCGTCGTCGCCTCAGAGATGAGGACTATGACGATGACTATGAAGACGATTATGAGGATGAAGAACCGATGCCGCGTAATGGAAAAGGCAAAGGGCGTAAGCCTCGGGGTAAACGCGGCTGGTTCTGGCTGCTGCTGAAGCTGTTTATTGTTTTTGTCGTGCTGATGGCGATTTACGGCGTGTATCTGGATCAGAAGATCCGCAGCCGTATCGACGGTAAAGTCTGGCAGCTACCTGCGGCAGTGTATGGCCGTATGGTGAACCTTGAGCCAGATATGTCCATCACCAAAAACGAGATGGTCAAACTGCTGGAAGCCACACAGTATCGTCAGGTGTCTAAAATGACCCGTCCTGGCGAATTTACCGTGCAGTCCAACAGCATTGAGATGATCCGTCGTCCGTTTGATTTCCCGGACAGCAAAGAGGGGCAGGTGCGCGCGCGTCTGACCTTTGACGGCGATCGTCTGGACACCATCGAGAACATGGATAACAACCGTCAGTTCGGTTTCTTCCGTCTCGATCCGCGTCTGATCACCATGCTTTCGTCGGCAAACGGCGAGCAGCGCCTGTTCGTGGCGCGTAACGGCTTCCCGGATCTGCTGGTCGATACCCTGCTGGCAACCGAAGACCGTCACTTCTACGAGCACGATGGCATCAGCCTCTACTCGATTGGCCGTGCGGTGCTGGCTAACCTGACTGCCGGTCGTACCGTGCAGGGTGCGAGTACGCTGACCCAGCAGCTGGTGAAGAACCTGTTCCTCTCCAGCGAACGCTCTTACTGGCGTAAAGCGAACGAAGCCTACATGGCCGTGCTGATGGATGCGCGCTACAGCAAGGATCGTATCCTTGAGCTGTACATGAACGAGGTGTACCTCGGTCAGAGCGGCGATAACGAAATCCGCGGCTTCCCGCTGGCGAGCCTGTATTACTTTGGCCGTCCGGTAGAAGAGCTGAGCCTGGACCAGCAGGCGCTGCTGGTGGGCATGGTGAAAGGGGCGTCCATTTATAACCCGTGGCGTAACCCGAAACTGGCGCTGGAGCGTCGTAACCTCGTTCTGCGTCTGCTGCAACAGCAGCAGGTGATTGACCAGGAGCTGTACGACATGCTGAGCGCGCGTCCTCTCGGCGTTCAGCCGCGCGGCGGCGTAATTTCGCCTCAGCCTGCGTTTATGCAGCTGGTGCGTCAGGAGCTGCAAAGCAAGCTCGGCGATAAGGTCAAAGATCTCTCCGGCGTGAAGATCTTCACCACCTTTGACTCCGTGGCGCAGGATGCGGCCGAAAAAGCGGCGGTGGAAGGCATTCCGGCGCTGAAGAAACAACGTAAGCTGAGCGATCTTGAAACCGCGATGGTAGTGGTTGACCGTAACTCCGGTGAAGTTCGCGCCATGGTGGGCGGTGCCGAGCCGCAGTTTGCAGGCTACAACCGCGCCATGCAGGCGCGTCGCTCAATCGGCTCTCTGGCAAAACCGGCAACCTACCTCACTGCCCTGAGCCAGCCAAATCAGTATCGCCTGAATACCTGGATTGCGGATGCGCCGATCTCCCTGCGCCAGCCTAACGGCCAGGTCTGGTCACCGCAGAACGATGATAAACAGTTCAGCGGCCAGGTCATGCTGGTGGATGCGTTGACCCGTTCCATGAACGTGCCAACGGTAAACCTGGGCATGTCGCTGGGACTGCCGGCGATTGTCGATACCTGGCAAAAACTGGGCGTGCCGAAAGATCAGCTGCACCCGGTGCCGGCGATGATCCTCGGTGCGCTTAACCTGACGCCGATCGAAGTGGCGCAGGCGTTCCAGACTATTGCCAGCGGGGGCAACCGCGCGCCGCTGTCTGCCCTGCGTTCAGTGATTGCCGAAGATGGTTCCGTGCTCTATCAGAGCTTCCCACAGGCGGAACGTGCCGTTCCTGCTCAGGCCGCCTACATGACGCTGTGGACGATGCAGCAGGTCGTGCAGCGCGGCACCGGGCGTCAGCTGGGCGCGAAGTATCCGGGTCTGCATCTGGCGGGTAAAACCGGGACCACCAACAACAACGTCGATACCTGGTTTGCCGGTATTGATGGCCGTGAAGTGGTGATCACCTGGGTAGGCCGCGACAACAACCAGCCGACCAAGCTGTACGGGGCGAGCGGGGCGATGTCGATTTACCAGCGCTATCTGGCGAATCAGTCTCCTGTGCCGCTGAATCTGGTCGCGCCGGAAGATATCGTCGATATGGGCGTGGACAGCGCCGGTAACTTCGTCTGCGGCGGCGGGATGCGTACCCTGCCGGTCTGGACGGCCAACCCGGACTCGCTGTGCCAGCAAAGCCAGCCAGAACAGCCAACGGGTAACCCGTTCGACCAGTCTTCTCAACCACAGCAGCCGCAGCAGCAACAGCCGCAGCAGCAGAATGAGAAGAAAGACAGCGACGGTGTCGCGGGCTGGATTAAAGACATGTTCGGCGGTAACTAACCTTTTAAAGCCCTCTTCCCTGGAAGGGGGCTTTTTTTACCCGTAAACCTCATTTCGTTAACCCTCGCTTTAACTCTGATTAACCCTTCGTTTTCTCTTGATGATTTCTTAAACCCTTAATTCTCATAGGGCCGCTTACTGCTTGCTATGCAACCAGCGTTTCGCATATTATTCTGGCGCTCATAATAATAATTCTCGTTTACGTTATCATTCACTTTCACATCAGAGATTCAACATGGCGCTTTCCAATACTGCTCAGCCAATGAACACGTCGCTGCGTAAGCTCGCGGTCGTCGTCGCCACAGCGGTTGCCGGCATGTCTGCTTATGCTCACGCGGCCGAAACCCCGAAAAAAGAAGAAACCATTACGGTAACCGCAGCACCTGCGGCACAGGAAAGTGCCTGGGGCCCTGCTGCGACTATCGCCGCACGGCAATCCGCGACCGGGACCAAAACGGATACCCCGATTCAAAAGGTTCCGCAGTCTATTTCTGTGGTCACGGCCGAAGAGATGGCGCTGCATCAGCCGCGCTCGGTGAAAGAAGCCCTGAGCTACACGCCGGGCGTTGCGGTAGGCACGCGCGGCGCGTCTAACACCTATGACTATTTGATCATTCGCGGCTTCGCGGCCGATGGCCAGACGCAGAATAACTACCTCGACGGCATGAAAATGCAGGGGAACTTCTATAACGACGCGGTGATTGATCCTTACATGCTGGAGCGCGCCGAAATCATGCGCGGTCCGGTTTCCGTTCTGTACGGCAAAAGCAGCCCGGGCGGTTTGCTGAATATGGTCAGCAAGCGCCCAACCACCGAGCCGCTGAAAGAGATCCAGTTCAAAGTCGGCACGGATAGCCTGTTCCAGACCGGGTTCGACTTTAGCGATGCGATCGACGATGACGGCGTCTACTCTTACCGCTTAACGGGCGTTGCGCGTTCTAATAACGCCCAGCAGGAGCGTGCGGAAGAGCAGCGTTACGCCATCGCGCCATCGTTCTCCTGGCGTCCTGATGATAAAACCACCTTCACGTTCCTCTCCTACTTCCAGAACGAGCCTGAAACGGGCTACTACGGCTGGTTGCCAAAAGAGGGAACGGTTGATCCGCTGCCGAACGGCGATCGTCTGCCGACGAACTTCAACGAAGGCGCGAAGAATAATACCTATTCCCGTAACCAGAAAATGGTGGGATACAGCTTCGACCACGAGTTCAACGATACCTTTACCGTGCGTCAGAACCTGCGCTTTGCCGAGAACAAAACCTCGCAAAACAGCGTATACGGTTATGGCGTTTGTACCGACCCGGCAAACAGCGGCAACAAACAGTGTGCCGCGTTAGCGCCATCGGACAAAGGCCATTATCTGGCGCGTAAATACGTTGTTGATAACGAAAAGCTGCAGAACTTTACCGTTGATACCCAGCTGCAGAGCAAATTCTCAACCGGCGAGGTGGACCACGTCCTGCTGACCGGCGTTGACTTTATGCGCATGCGGAATGACATCAACTCCTGGTTCGGTTACGACGACTCTGTTCCGCTGCTGGATCTCTACAATCCGGTGAACAGCGATTTTGATTTCGGCTCAAAAGATCCCGCGACCTCCGGTCCATATCAGATCCTCAACCGTCAGAAACAGACGGGGCTGTACGTTCAGGATCAGGCGCAGTGGGATAAAGTGCTGGTAACCCTGGGCGGCCGTTATGACTGGGCCGATCAGGAATCCTACAACCGCGTGACGAACACCACCTCCAAACGTGATGATACCCAGTTCACCTGGCGCGGTGGCGTTAACTATCTGTTTGATAACGGCGTAACTCCGTACTTTAGCTACAGCGAATCGTTTGAACCGGCTTCGCAGACCGATGCCCAGGGCAAACTGTTCTCGCCGTCTAAGGGCAAACAGTACGAAGCGGGCGTGAAATACGTGCCGAACGATCGTCCGATCGTCGTCACCGGTGCGTTGTACCAGCTGACCAAAACCAACAACCTGATGGCGGACCCGGCGGGCTCCTTCTTCTCGGTTCAGGGCGGTGAAATCCGCGCGCGTGGCGTAGAGCTGGAAGCGAAAGCGGCCCTCTCTGCGAGCGTCAACCTGGTGGGTTCTTATACCTACACCGATGCGGAATACACCACGGACACCACCTACAAAGGCAACACGCCTGCTCAGGTGCCAAAACACATGGCATCGTTGTGGGGCGATTACACCCTGTTTGACGGTGCGCTGTCGGGTCTGACGCTGGGTACCGGCGTGCGTTACACGGGCTCAAGCTATGGCGATCCGGCGAACTCCTTCAAGGTGGGCAGCTACACCGTTGTCGATGCGCTGGTCAGATACGATCTGGCACGCGTTGGCATGGCGGGCTCAAACGTGGCGCTGCACGTGAACAATCTATTCGATCGTGAGTACGTTGCCAGCTGCTTCAATACCTACGGCTGCTTCTGGGGTGCTGAACGTCAGGTTGTTGCCACCGCGACCTTCCGCTTCTAATCTCTCTTCGGGCACGGTTCGCCGTGCCCTTTTTATCTAAGTTGGCTGATATGCAGGATATTCAAACGCAACCCGACACCACCTTTACGCTCAATAATCTCTCCTTTCGCGTACCCGGGCGCACGCTACTGCATACGCTCTCTCTGACGTTTCCGGCCGGTAAAGTGACAGGCCTGATTGGTCACAACGGTTCCGGTAAATCCACGCTGCTCAAGATGCTGGGGCGCCATCAGCCGCCTTCAGAAGGCGATATTCTGCTGGATGACCAACCGCTGGAGAGCTGGAGCAGTAAAGCCTTTGCCCGCAAAGTGGCCTATCTGCCGCAGCAGCTGCCGCAGGCGGAAGGGATGACGGTGCGCGAGCTGGTGGCGATTGGGCGTTATCCGTGGCACGGGGCGCTTGGGCGCTTCGGCGTCGCCGACAGAGAGAAGGTGGAAGAGGCGATTGCGCTGGTCGGGCTAAAACCGCTGGCGCACCGTCTGGTGGATAGCCTGTCCGGCGGCGAACGTCAGCGCGCGTGGATCGCGATGCTGGTGGCGCAGGACAGCCGCTGCCTGCTGCTGGATGAACCGACCTCTGCGCTGGATATCGCCCATCAGGTCGACGTCCTGGCGCTGGTGCATCGCCTGAGCCAGCAGCGTGGCCTGACGGTCATTGCGGTCCTGCACGATATCAACATGGCCGCGCGCTATTGTGACTACCTCGTCGCGCTGCGCGGGGGCGAGATGATTGCCCAGGGGACACCGGCAGAGCTGATGCGCAGCGAAACGCTGGAACATATTTACGGTATTCCGATGGGTATTCTGCCTCACCCGGCCGGGGCTGCACCGGTGAGCTTTGTCTACTGATGCTCGATAACACACGCATTAGCCGCCGTCGCCTGCTGACGGCGATGGCGCTCTCACCGCTGCTGTTCAAAATGAATACGGCGCGTGCCGCTGCCGTCGATCCGCACCGTATTGTGGCCCTGGAATGGCTGCCGGTCGAACTGATGATGGCGCTCGGCGTCACGCCCTATGGCGTGGCGGACATTCCTAACTATAACCTCTGGGTGAACGAGCCAAAGCTGCCGGACTCGGTGATCGACGTCGGTCTGCGAACGGAGCCAAACCTTGAGCTGCTCACCCAGATGAAACCCTCGTTCCTGTTCTGGTCCGCGGGCTACGGCCCGTCAGAGGAGACCCTGGCGCGCATTGCGCCGGGACGTGGATTCGCTTTCAGCGACGGTAAAAAGCCGCTGGCCGTGGCGAAAAACTCGATTAACGAGATGGCGCACTTCCTCAACCGCGAAGCGGAGGCCAAAAAGCATCTCGACGAATTTGATGCCCTGATCGACTCCCTGAAGCCGCGCTTTGCTCACCGGGGCGATCGTCCGCTGCTGATGGTGACGCTGCTGGATGCCCGCCATATGCTGGTCTTCGGTAAAAACTGTCTGTTCCAGGAGGTGCTGGACAGCTTCGGCATTCGCAACGCCTGGGAAGGGGAGATGACCTTCTGGGGCAGTACCGCCGTGGGTATCGACCGCCTGGCGGCGTTTCGCGATGTGGACGTGCTCTGTTTCGACCACGGCAACGAACGCGACATGCAAACCCTGATGGCGACCCCGCTCTGGCAGGCGATGCCGTTTGTGCGCGAGAAGCGCTTCCAGCGCGCCCCGGCGGTCTGGTTCTACGGCGCGACGCTGTCGGCCATGCATTTTGCCCGCGTGCTGGATAACGCCCTGGGAGGTAAAGCATGAGTACGCGTATCGCCCGCTTCCCGGCGCTGCTGTTATCCCTGCTTTTTCTGGTTGCGCTGGTATTAACCGGGTTCAACCTCTCTGCGGCGTTACCGCGCGAGCAGTGGGGGGCCGCTCTGGCCTCGCCGGATATCGACAATATTCAGCAGATGCTGTTCCACTACAGCCTGCTGCCGCGTCTGGCGATCTCCCTTTTGGTCGGGGCCGGCTTAGGGCTGGTGGGCGTGCTGTTCCAGCAGGTTTTACGTAACCCGCTGGCAGAGCCAACCACGCTCGGCGTCGCGACCGGCGCGCAGCTTGGGATCACCATCACCACGCTGTGGGCGCTGCCGGGAGCGCTAACCCCGCAGTTTGCGGCACTCGCGGGGGCGTGCGTGGTGGGCGCGCTGGTCTTTGGCGTGGCCTGGGGCAAGCGCCTTTCTCCTGTGACGCTTATTCTGGCCGGGCTGGTGGTGAGCCTGTACTGTGGGGCGATTAACCAGCTGCTGGTGCTGTTCCATCACGATCGGCTGCAAAGCATGTTCCTGTGGAGTACCGGCACGCTCACCCAAACCGACTGGAGCGTTGTCCTGCACCTGTGGCCGCAGCTTGCTGGCGGCGTCGTGCTGACGCTGCTGCTCCTGCGCCCCCTGACGCTCATGGGGCTGGATGATGGCGTGGCGCGTAACCTGGGGCTGGCGCTGTCGCTGGCTCGTCTGGCGGCGCTGACGCTGGCGATTGTATTGAGTGCCCTGCTGGTCAACGCGGTTGGCATCATCGGGTTTATCGGCCTGTTTGCGCCGCTGCTGGCGAAAATGCTCGGGGCGCGTCGCCTGCTGGCGCGTCTGATGCTGGCGCCGCTGATTGGGGCGCTGATCCTCTGGCTTTCCGATCAGCTTGTTCTCTGGCTGGCGCAGGTCTGGAGGGAAGTGTCCACCGGCTCGGTGACCGCGCTTATCGGGGCGCCGCTGCTGCTGTGGCTGCTCCCGCGCCTGCGCAGCATGAGCGCACCGGCGATGGACGCGGGCGATAAAGTTTACGCTGAACGTCAGTCGGTGCTGTGGTTTAGCCTTGCCGGTCTGGCGGTCCTGATTATCGCCTCGTTCGCGGCGCTCTCATTCGGACGCGATGCCTCGGGCTGGCACTGGGCGACGGGGGATTTACTCAATGAACTGCTGCAGTGGCGCTGGCCGCGTATCTTCGCTGCACTGATCGCAGGGGTGATGCTGGCGGTGGCGGGGTGCATTATTCAGCGTCTGACCGGCAACCCGATGGCAAGCCCGGAAGTGCTCGGGATCAGCTCTGGCGCCGCCTTTGGCGTGGTGCTGATGCTGTTCTTTGTGCCGGGGAATGCGTTTGGCTGGCTGATGCCTGCCGGCAGTATCGGCGCGGCTGTCACGCTGATGATTATCCTGATTGCCGCCGGTCGCGGCGGATTTTCGCCGCACCGCATGCTGCTGGCCGGGATGGCGCTCAGCACCGCATTTACCATGCTGCTGATGATGCTGCAGGCCAGCGGCGATCCGCGTATGGCGAAGATCCTGACCTGGATTTCCGGCTCGACGTACAACGCCACCGGCAGCCAGGCAATCTGGTCCGGGATGGTGATGCTCGTGCTGCTGGCGTTTGTGCCGCTGTGCCGCCGCTGGATGACCATTCTGCCGCTCGGCGGCGAAACCGCGCGCGCGGTGGGAATGGCGCTGACGCCTGCGCGCGTGGCCCTGCTGCTGCTGGCGGCGTGCCTGACGGCGACGGCAACCCTGACGATTGGACCGCTGAGTTTTGTCGGGCTAATGGCGCCGCACATTGCCAGAATGATGGGGTTCCGTCGGACGATGCCGCATATCGTGATGTCGGCCCTGACGGGCGGGGTGATGCTGGTGTTTGCGGACTGGTGCGGAAGAATGGTGCTGTTCCCGTATCAGATCCCGGCGGGTCTGCTGTCGACCTTTATCGGTGCGCCGTACTTTATTTATCTGTTGAGAAAGCAGAGCCGGTAGTCAGGTGCGGCCTGATGCCCTCTCCCACTGGGAGAGGGAGAACATCGTAGGCCGGGTAAGCGTTAGCGCCACCCGGCAATGCCCTTACAGCTTCGCAAACACTTTGCGCGCCGCGTCGATGGTGTTGTTGATATCTTCTTCGCTGTGCGCCACGGACATAAAGCCCGCTTCGAACGCGGACGGCGCCAGGTACACGCCTTCTTCCAGCATCAGGTGGAAGAAGCGCTTGAAGCGTTCAACGTCGCACTTCACTACGTCCTGATAGCAGGTCACGGTTTTCGCATCGGTGAAGAAAATCCCGAACATGCCGCCCACGTGGTTAACCACCAGAGGGATACCGGCCTCTTCTGCGGCTTCCAGCAGACCGTTTGCCAGCTGCGTGGTCAGGTCGGTCAGTGTTTCGTGAATGCCAGGCTGAGCCACTTCGGTCAGGCAGGCAAAGCCCGCCGCCATGGCGATGGGGTTACCGGAGAGCGTGCCCGCCTGGTAAACCGGACCGGTTGGCGCCAGGGCTTCCATCACGTCCTTACGACCACCGAATGCGCCGACCGGCATGCCGCCGCCGATGATTTTGCCGAGGCAGGTCAGGTCCGGCACGACATCGTAGTAAGACTGGGCACCCGCCAGCGCCACGCGGAAGCCGGTCATGACTTCATCAATGATCAGCAGCGCGCCGAACTCGTCGCACAGGGCGCGCAGGCCCGGCAGGAAGTCAGGCTGCGGTGGGATACAGTTCATGTTGCCGGCAACCGGCTCAACGATGATGCAGGCGATCTCCTGCGGATACTGCTCGAACGCCGCGCGAACGGTAGCAAGATCGTTGTAGGTGCAGGTCAGGGTGTGCTTCGCGAAATCTGCCGGTACGCCCGGGGAGTTCGGCTGGCCGAGCGTCAGCGCGCCGGAACCGGCTTTCACCAGCAGGCAGTCCGCATGACCGTGGTAACAGCCTTCGAATTTGATGATTTTATCGCGGCCGGTAAAACCGCGCGCCAGGCGTATGGCGCTCATGGTGGCTTCGGTACCGGAGTTCACCATACGCACCATGTCCATGGTCGGCACCAGTTCGGTCACCAGCTCCGCCATTTTCACTTCCATTTCGGTTGGCGCACCGAAGCTCAGGCCGCGCTGGGCGGCTTCAATTACCGCGTTACGAATAGCCGGGTGGTTGTGCCCCAGCACCATCGGTCCCCAGGAACCTACATAATCGATATAGGCTTTGCCATCGACATCATACAGATACGCGCCGTCAGCACGTTCGATAAACAGCGGCGTACCGCCCACGCCGGTGAAGGCGCGCACGGGTGAGTTCACGCCACCCGGAATAAGCTCGCGGGCTGCACTGTAGAGGTTTTCAGACTTGCTCATGGCGTCGTTCCTGGTTCGAATAAAATGGTTAAGCCCACTATTCTATGTGATTCGGGGAAGGTTATGAAATTTTTAGCCGGACAATGCTTTAAGATTTGTTAAGTAATTTTCAGGAGACGGTGATGCCGTCTCTGGTAAAATCCTCGCGGCTTTTTGTGTGACAAATAAGAACAGGACATGAAATCAGATTCTCCGTCTTTTGAAGAACAACAGTTTACGCGCGCCCAGCACCGAGTCAGCATTCGGCGGCTGCTCAATCGCGATAAAACGCCGCTGGCGATCCTGCTGGCCGCTGCCGTGGTGGGGACTCTCGCGGGGCTGATTGGCGTGGCGTTTGAAAAAGCGGTTAATGCCGTACTCAACTGGCGAGTGGGCACCGTGGCCGGTTTCGCCGACAGCGAATGGCTGGTCTGGGTGTGGGCATTCGGGCTGTCCGCGCTGTTTGCCATGGTGGGGTATTTTCTGGTGCGTAAATTCGCGCCGGAGGCGGGCGGGTCGGGCATCCCGGAAATTGAAGGCGCGCTGGAGGAGCTGCGTCCGGTGCGCTGGTGGCGGGTGATTCCGGTTAAGTTCATCGGTGGCATGGGGACTCTGGGCGCGGGAATGGTGCTTGGCCGGGAAGGGCCCACGGTACAGCTGGGGGGAAACGTCGGCCGCATGGTGGGCGATCTGTTTCGGATGCGAAGCGCCGAAGCGCGCCATACGCTGCTGGCAACCGGCGCGGCGGCGGGGCTGTCCGCCGCGTTTAACGCGCCGCTGGCGGGCATTTTGTTCATTATCGAAGAGATGCGCGCGCAGTTTCGCTACAACCTGATCTCGATTAAAGCGGTGTTTACGGGCGTTATTATGTCGAGCATCGTCTTTCGCATCTTTAATGGCGAGGGCGCGGTTATTGAGGTGGGTAAACTCACCAACGCGCCGGTCAACACCCTGTGGCTTTACCTGATCCTCGGCATGATTTTTGGCGCGGTGGGGCCGCTGTTTAACACCTTTATCCTGCGTGCTCAGGATATGTTCCAGCGCATTCACGGCGGGAACACCACGAAATGGGTGCTGATGGGCGGTCTGCTGGGCGGAATGTGCGGCGTACTCGGGTTTATCGAGCCGAATGCCGCAGGCGGTGGGTTCGGGCTGATTCCCATTGCGGCGGCAGGGAATTTCAGCGTGGGTCTGCTGCTGTTTATGTTTATCTCCCGGGTTATCACGACGGTACTGTGCTTCTCTTCCGGCGCGCCCGGGGGGATTTTTGCCCCGATGCTGGCGCTGGGTACGCTGCTCGGGACCGCATTTGGTATGGCGGCTGAAGCGGGCTTTCCCGCCTATCACCTTGAAGCCGGGACCTTTGCGGTGGCCGGAATGGGGGCGCTGCTGGCCGCGTCCCTGCGTGCGCCCTTGACCGGGATCGTGCTGGTGCTGGAGATGACGGACAATTACCAGCTCATTTTGCCAATGATCATTACCTGTCTCGGCGCGACACTATTAGCCCAGTTCCTGGGTGGAAAACCGCTATACTCCACCATCCTCGCGCGTACCCTGGCGAAACAAGAGGCTGAACGGGCCGCCACGCAGAATACTTGAATGAATTACCAGGGTATTAGATAATGAGACAAAGAATTGGGTGAATTTTACCCAATAGCAGTATTCATGGGAGCATAAGATGAGTGATGACGTAGTAGCTGTACCGCTCGAATTTACCGAAGCAGCAGCCAACAAAGTGAAAGTCCTGATTGCCGACGAAGACAATCCGGATCTGAAACTGCGCGTTTATATTACCGGTGGCGGCTGCAGCGGCTTCCAGTATGGTTTTACCTTTGACGATCAGGTTAACGATGGCGATATGACTATCGAGAAACAGGGCGTCGCGCTGGTGGTTGACCCGATGAGCCTGCAGTATCTGGTGGGTGGTTCGGTGGATTACACCGAGGGTCTGGAAGGTTCGCGCTTTGTGGTCACTAACCCGAATGCGACAAGCACCTGCGGGTGTGGTTCTTCGTTCAGTATTTAAGCGGGCTGATGCCCTCACCCCGGCAAAACGCTAAAAACGGTAACCTGGTGGTTACCGTTTTGCATTTACCTGCCATTCTCATCCAGCGCAAACGTCGGCAGCTTCAGGTGCCAGCGTATCGCCGCTAAACGTATCACCAGCGTCACGACCATCCCCAGCATCGCGGCATTTTCCAGCGGGAGGGCAAAGGTGTAGTACGCGGTCGCGTGAACAATCCCGCCCACAATGCAGGCCGTCGCGTAAATTTCAGTACGCAGGATCATCGGCACTTCACGCGCCAGAATGTCGCGAATGATCCCTCCGCCCACGCCGGTTAATACACCCATGCAGATTGCCACCATCGGACCGGTACCCGCATTAAACGCCTTATTGACGCCGATACCGACAAACACGGCCAGACCCACGGCATCCAGCACCGGCAATATCCACTTGGGTAAGCGGCGGGGCTGGCGAACCAGCACAATGGTTAACAGGCAGGTGACCATCGCGACCACCAGATCGGTAGGATCTTTCACCCAAAACACCGGCCCATTCGCCAGCGCCATATCGCGGATAGTCCCGCCGCCGACGGCGGTCACGACGCCCAGCACCAGCACGCCAAACGGATCCATGCGTAGTTTTCCGGCGAGCAGAACGCCGGAGATAGCAAAAACGGCTGTGCCAAGAATATCCAGCCAATAAACGAGCATCGTTAAATCCTCGAAAAGGGTCTTATGTTAGTGACTCTCTGCCAGCGCGGCACAGAGCTGTTTTGCGGCGAGGATAATACGCGGGCTGGCGCGTTCAAACCAGTCGCTGTTGAGCGGGATCACCGGAATTTTTAGCTGCCTTTGCCAGAATTGTTCAATTTTAGGAATCTCGCTCGCATTTCCGACCACGACGATGGCCTGCGGCTGGCGCGCCAGGACCTGCTCGCGGCTCACCTGAGGCCACGGCACCCGGCTGGCAGCAAAGATGTTTTCACCGCCGCAGACTTCCAGCACCTGGTTCTGAATCGACCCTTTTCCGGTGGTAAACAGCGGCTGGCTGCCAAACTGCAGGAAGATGCGCTTTTTAACAGGGGTATCGTATCGGGATTTCAGCGCGGCATAGTCGCTCAGCATCTGTTTCGCCGCAGCCTCGGCTTTTTTGGGCGTAGGGCTATAGGGTGCCAGGGCGCGCAGCGCCTGAGCGACCTGCTCAATGCTGACGGCATCAATCCACATCACTTTTATGCCAAGCGAGGTGAGCTGGTTGACCTGCCGCTCGGCGTTGCCGCCGCGCCAGGCCAGCACGAGATCCGGTTTAAGCGCCACGATGCGCTCAAGGTTCATCCCCTGCCAGGTTGCCACCTGTTCAATACCCGCGGCCTGCGGTGGGTAATCCGAAAAGCTACTCACGCCAACGGGCGTGATCCCGGCGGCAAACGCCAGTTCCGTATTTGCGGGAGAGAGAGTAATCACGCGCGGTAACGCATAGAGGCACAGCGGTGCGAGAAGAAGCAGGGCGGCCAGCGCCCTGACGGTATGTTTAGCCACGTGCCAGATTCTGCACCAGGCGTTCCACCATCACGGTGGACTGTTTTGCCGCAACGGTCAGGAACTCGTCGAAGCTGATGTGTGACTGCTGGTCTGCCACGTCAGAGATGGCGCGAACCACCACGAACGGAACGCTGAAGTTATGGCAAACATGAGCGATCGCGGTCGCTTCCATCTCAACGGCCACCGCCTGAGGGAAGTTATGACGGATTTTCGCCAGACCAACGGAGCCGTTGATGAAGGCATCACCGCTGACAATCAGACCGCGTACCGCGTTGAGGTTGAGTTCTGCGATGCAGGTCTCAGCCGCCGCAATCAGCTTGTCGTCGGCTTTAAAGCCAGCAGGGCAGCCCGGGAGCTGGCCGTACTCGTAACCGAACGCGGTTACGTCGGCATCGTGGTAACGCGCTTCGTCGGAGACAACGATATCGCCCACTTTCAGCGTCGGCGCCAGGCCGCCCGCAGAGCCGGTATTCACGATCACGTCCGGCTTGCAGCGCTCAAGCAGCAGGGTTGCACCCAGCGCAGCAGCCACTTTACCGATGCCTGATTTCAGCAGAGCCACGTCAACACCGTTCAGCTGGCCGGTGTAGATCTCACAACCTCCCAGAGAGAGGGTCTGACGGTTCTCAATTTTGTCACGCAGCAGCGTAACTTCTTCTTCCATTGCACCAATAATGCCGATTTTCATAGATTTACTCGCGATGTGCCTTGTTAAGATGCATAGTCTATCATGCGGTTAAGGGGAAACGCATTCTCACGCGGGGGAGCACATGGCACCAATCGATTTTCGCACCAAAATTAACTGGCACCGACGTTTCCGTTCGCCGCAGGGCGACAAGAGCGAACATGAGATCCTGCGTATCTTCGAAAGCGATCGCGGGAGGATCATTAACTCGCCCGCTATCAGGCGCTTGCAGCAAAAGACCCAGGTGTTCCCGCTGGAGCGTAACGCCGCGGTGCGCACGCGCTTAACCCACTCGATGGAAGTGCAGCAGGTTGGGCGCTACATTGCCAAAGAGATTTTGAGCCGTCTCAAAGAGCAGCGTTTACTGGAAGCCTATGGTCTGGACGAGCTGACGGGGCCCTTCGAGAGCATTGTTGAGATGGCCTGCCTGATGCATGACATCGGCAACCCGCCTTTCGGCCACTTTGGTGAGGCGGCTATCAATGACTGGTTTAAGCAGCGGCTTTATCCTTCAGATGCGGTAAGCCAGCCCCTCAGCGATGACCGCTGCATCGTACGCGATTTACGCCTGCGTGAAGGTGAAGAGCGGCTGAACGATCTGCGCCGCAAAGTGCGCCAGGATTTGTGTCACTTCGAGGGCAACGCGCAGGGGATCCGGCTGGTTCATTCCCTGATGCGCATGAACCTGACCTGGGCCCAGGTCGGCTGCATTCTGAAATATACCCGCCCCGCGTGGTGGATGGGGGAGACGTCCGCGTCCCACAGTTATTTAATGAAAAAACCGGGCTATTACCTTTCCGAAGAGGCCTATATTGAACGGCTACGTAAAGAACTTTCATTGACGCCAAACGGCCGCTTTCCATTGACCTGGATTATGGAAGCCGCCGATGATATTTCCTATTGCGTGGCCGATCTGGAAGATGCCGTTGAGAAAAGAATCTTCAGCGTCGAGGAGCTTTATCAGCATCTTCATGCGGCCTGGGGTGCCCATGAAAAAGGCTCGCTGTTTGCGCAGGTTGTCGAAAATGCCTGGGAAAAATCGCGCTCAAATACATTAAGCCGCAGTACGGAAGACCAGTTCTTTATGTATTTGCGGGTCAATACATTAAATAAACTGGTGCCGTATGCGGCGTCGCGTTTTATTGATAATTTGCCGCTCATTTTCAGCGGGGAATTCAACCACGCGCTGCTGGAAGATGACAGCAGCTTCAGTCAACTCCTTGAGCTTTATAAACAGGTGGCGATGCGGCATGTATTCAGCCATCCGGATGTCGAGCAGTTAGAGCTGCAGGGCTATCGGGTAATCAGTGGGTTACTGGAAATTTATTCCCCGTTGCTCCAGCTGTCGGTCGACGAATTTAGCGAGCTTGTGGAACACGAGCGCGTGCGCAGAATACCTATCGAATCGCGGCTTTATCAGAAACTCTCAACCCGGCATCGTCTGGCGTATGTTGAAGCGATTGGCAAGCTGGAACGCAACTCTCCCGAATGGCCGGTGATGGAATATTATTATCGCTGCCGTCTTATCCAGGACTATATCAGCGGCATGACGGATTTGTATGCCTGGGATGAATACCGCAAGCTGATGGCGGTGGAATAATCCCGGAGTTTTGTAAAGACGGCCAATAAATTTTTACCTTTTCCATAAACTTATCGCCGGAACTAAGCGGTATAAAACGAATCTGAGTTACACAGCAATTTTGCGTTACCTGTAAATCGAGATTGAGAAACATGAAAAAAACCACATTAGCAATGAGTGCACTGGCTCTGAGTTTAGGTTTAGCGCTGTCTCCTCTGACTGCTACTGCAGCCGAGACCGCGTCGTCGTCGGCAACCGCGCAGCAGATGCCAAGCCTGGCACCGATGCTCGAAAAAGTGATGCCATCGGTGGTGAGTATTAACGTTGAGGGCAGCACGACCGTCAATACGCCGCGTATGCCGCGTAACTTCCAGCAGTTCTTCGGCGACAACTCGCCGTTCTGCCAGGACGGTTCGCCATTCCAGAGCTCTCCGTTCTGTCAGGGCGGCGGTACCGGGGATGACAGCCAGGGCGGCGGCCAGCAGCAGAAATTCATGGCGCTTGGCTCGGGGGTAATTATTGATGCGGCGAAAGGCTACGTCGTCACCAATAACCATGTTGTCGATAACGCTAACAGCATTAAGGTTCAGCTGAGCGATGGCCGCAAGTTCGACGCGAAAGTGGTGGGTAAAGACCCGCGCTCCGACATCGCGCTGATCCAGATCCAGGATCCGAAAAACCTGACGGCGATTAAAATTGCCGACTCTGACGCGCTGCGCGTGGGCGACTATACCGTGGCGATCGGTAACCCGTTCGGTCTGGGTGAAACCGTGACCTCGGGTATCGTCTCAGCGCTGGGTCGTAGCGGCCTGAACGCGGAAAACTACGAAAACTTTATCCAGACGGATGCGGCGATCAACCGCGGTAACTCCGGCGGTGCGCTGGTGAACCTGAACGGTGAGCTGATCGGTATCAACACCGCGATCCTGGCACCGGACGGCGGCAACATCGGGATCGGCTTTGCTATCCCAAGTAACATGGTGAAAAACCTGACCGCCCAGATGGTCCAGTATGGCCAGGTGAAACGCGGCGAGCTGGGTATCCTCGGGACTGAGCTGAACTCCGAACTGGCTAAGGCGATGAAAGTTGACGCCCAGCGCGGGGCATTCGTCAGCCAGGTGATGCCGAACTCCTCCGCGGCGAAAGCGGGCATTAAAGCGGGGGATGTTATCACCTCCCTGAACGGTAAGCCGATCAGCAGCTTTGCCGCCCTGCGTGCCGAAGTGGGCTCTATGCCGATTGGCAGTAAAGTGACCCTTGGCCTGCTGCGCGACGGTAAGCCGGTTAACGTGAGCCTGGAGCTGCAGCAGAGCAGCCAGAATCAGGTGGATTCCAGCACCATCTTCAGCGGTATTGAAGGTGCCGAGATGAGCAATAAAGGCGCAGACAAAGGCGTGGTGGTGAATAACGTGAAAGCGAATTCACCGGCAGCCCGTATCGGCCTGAAAAAAGGCGATGTGATCATGGGCGCTAACCAGCAGCCGGTGAAAAACATCGCTGAACTGCGCAAAATTCTCGACAGCAAGCCTTCCGTGCTGGCGCTGAATATCCAGCGTGGTGATTCCTCTCTTTATCTGCTGATGCAGTAATCCTCTGAAGCCCCTGTTCGCAGGGGCTTTCTCTTTTCTGTGATTCTTGCCACAACTCCATACTTCTCCCTCTCTCTTTGTGCATTCGCACAATGCAGCCGTCGCTGAACTTCCCTATGCTTGAGCTCTGCTCACGGGAGGGTTCTATGGCTGGCTGGCATCTTGATACCAAAATGGCGCAGGATATCGTGGCGCGCACCATGCGCATCATTGATACCAATATCAACGTGATGGATGCCCGCGGGCGCATTATTGGCAGCGGCGATCGCGAGCGTATTGGGGAATTGCACGAAGGTGCGCTGCTGGTGCTTTCCCAGGGGCGGGTCGTGGATATCGACGATGCGGTAGCGAAACATCTGCACGGCGTACGCCAGGGCATTAATTTACCGCTGCGCCTTGAAGGCGAGATTGTGGGGGTAATTGGCCTGACCGGCGAGCCCGAGTCACTGCGAAAATACGGTGAGCTGGTCTGTATGACGGCTGAGATGATGCTGGAGCAGTCGCGCCTGATGCACCTGCTTGCCCAGGACAGCCGCCTGCGTGAAGAGCTGGTGATGAATCTTATTCAGGCGGAAGAGCATACGCCTGCGCTCAGCGAATGGGCGCAGCGTCTGGGGATCGATCTGAACCAGCCGCGCGTGGTGGCGGTCATTGAGGTCGATAGCGGCCAGCTTGGCGTAGACAGCGCGATGGCCGAGCTGCAGCAGCTGCAAAACGCGCTGGCGACGCCGGAGCGCGATAACCTGGTGGCGATCGTTTCTCTGACTGAAATGGTGGTCCTCAAACCGGCGCTCAATGCGTTCGGCCGCTGGGATGCCGACGATCATCGTCGTCGCGTGGAGCAGCTGATCTCCCGTATGGAGGAGAATGGCCAGCTGCGTTTTCGCGTTGCGCTGGGCAACTACTTTACCGGGCCGGGCAGTATCGCCCGCTCCTGGCGTACCGCGCGCACCACCATGATGGTGGGCAAGCAGCGGATGCCGGAGAGCCGCAGCTATTTCTATCAGGATCTGATGCTGCCGGTGCTGCTCGACAGCCTGCGCGGGGGCTGGCAGGCCAATGAGCTGGCGCGGCCATTAGCGCGTCTGAAAGCCATGGACAACAACGGCCTGCTGCGCCGGACGCTGCAGGCGTGGTTCCGCCATAACGTCCAGCCGCTGGCGACCTCAAAGGCGCTGTTTATTCACCGCAATACGCTGGAGTATCGGTTAAACCGCATTTCAGAGCTGACGGGGCTGGATCTGGGAAACTTTGACGACAGGCTGCTGCTGTATGTGGCGCTGCAGCTGGACGAGCAGAGATAATATTGTATGCGGTTTTCACCCTCTCCCAGTGGGAGAGGGCCGGGGTGAGGGCATCAGGCCGCACCTGACTTATTTATTTCCGCGTTAATTTCTCAAGATCCGCTTCAATCTCGCTGATCTTATTCGTTACAACGCTTTCAAGGTGACGCAGATCGTCAAGGATCTTACGCTTGAGATCGACTTCGGTGCGGTCGCGCTGGCAGATCTGATCGAGTTCATCGATCACATAGCGCAGGTTAGGGCTGATTTCCTGTACTTCTTTGTATCCCTGTCCTACGCCGTCAGCAACAACGGTCTTACGCTGGCGTGGATATTTAAACTTCACGCTTTTGGCGAAAAACTCTCCTTTGTCCTTGTGAAAATAGATTTTCAGAATATCGTTATTGGCTTCCTGACGGAGGCTGTAACGATCAATTTCATCAGGATTGGTAATGCCCAGACTTTTCAGATTATCGTACATAGCGGTACCCTTGATCTCAACATAACCTTTGAATAATTAACGAAAAAATCTATTTTCGCCACCCTCAGATATAAAAAAAGCGGGGTTGCCCCCGCTTTTTGTTATACCCGATTAATCGATGGTGCGCAGCAATTCATTGATGCCCACTTTACCGCGCGTTTTCGCATCCACTTTCTTCACGATAACCGCACAGTACAGGCTGTATTTGCCATCTTTTGACGGCAGGTTGCCGGAAACCACTACGGAGCCCGCCGGAACGCGACCGTAGTGAACTTCGCCGGTTTCACGGTCGTAAATACGGGTGCTCTGGCCGATGTAAACGCCCATGGAGATCACGGAACCTTCTTCAACGATCACGCCTTCAACCACTTCAGAGCGCGCGCCGATGAAGCAGTTGTCTTCGATGATGGTCGGGTTAGCCTGCAGTGGCTCCAGAACACCACCGATGCCCACGCCGCCGGACAGGTGAACGTTTTTACCGATCTGCGCGCAGGAACCGACTGTCGCCCAGGTGTCAACCATGGTGCCTTCGTCAACGTAGGCACCGATGTTCACGTAGGATGGCATCAGCACGGTGTTGCGTGCGATGAATGCGCCCTGACGAACCGCCGCAGGCGGTACCACGCGGAACCCTTCTTTCTGGAAACGCGCTTCGTCGTAGTCAGCGAATTTCATTGGCACTTTATCGAAGTAGCGGCTTTCAGCTCCGTCGATAACCTGGTTATCGTTGATACGGAAAGAGAGCAGCACGGCTTTCTTCAGCCATTGATGAGTGACCCACTGACCGTCGATTTTTTCTGCAACGCGCAGCGCGCCGGAATCCAGAAGGGAAATCACCTGGTTTACCGCTTCACGGGTCACGGTATCCACATTTGCCGGGGTAATCTCGGCGCGACGCTCAAAAGCGGACTCAATAACGTTCTGTAACTGCTGCATTGTTTACTCTTTCCATTTCACTAAAAAACATATCACCCTTTATCGTTTGGATTGAGGGCTGCTGTCAACCGTTGTTGCACTTCAAGCTGCAGGTCATTATTAAGGGCACGCCGGTCCGCTGTCGCGATTATAAATAAATCTTCTACTCGCTCGCCAATCGTTGTAATTCGGGCGCCGTGGAGCGAAATTCCCAGATCGGCAAAAACCTGGCCGACGCGGGCAAGCAGCCCCGGCTGGTCGAGCGCGATCAGCTCCAGGAACGATTTACGGTCGGTGTGGGTCGGCAGGAAATTGACCTCGGTATCGACGGTAAAGTGGCGCAATTTCGCCGGCTGGCGACGCGGCTGCGGGGGCTGCCAGCTGCGCTGGGTAATCGCCTGTTCCAGACCAAAACGTATCCCTTCATGCCTGTCCGACGAGAGAGGGCTGCCGTCCGGCTCAAGCACGATAAAGGTGTCCATCGCCATGCCGTCGCGGGTGGTGAAAATCTGCGCGTCGTGAACGCTCAGGTTACGCCTGTCCAGCTCGGCGCAGACCGCAGCAAACAGATAAGGTCGGTCCGGGCTCCAGATGAAAATCTCCGTCCCGCCGCGGGTGGCCTGCGGGCTTAGCAGGATCATCGGCTGGGACAGATCGTGCTTGAGCAGATGCCGCGCGTGCCACGCAAGCTGGTTTGGGCTATGGCGGACAAAATAGTTGGCGCGGCAGCGGGCCCAAATCTGATGCAGTGCCTCTTCATCAATGTTATCCATCCGCAGCAGCGCCAGCGCCTGGAGCTGGTGATGGCGCACGCGTTCGCGCATGTCCGGGGTGTTTTGCATCCCGCGACGCAGCTGTTTTTCGGTGGCGAAGTACAGCTCGCGCAGCAGGCTCTGCTTCCAGCTGTTCCACAGGGTCTCGTTGGTGGCGCAGATATCGGCCACCGTCAGGCAGACCAGATAGCGCAGACGGTTTTCCGTCTGAACCTCTTCCGCGAACTGCTTGATCACTTCCGGATCCTGAATGTCACGACGCTGCGCGGTGACCGACATCAGCAGGTGATGGCGCACCAGCCAGGCCACCAGCTGCGTTTCACGCGAGTTCAGGCCGTGCAGTTCGGCAAATTTCAGCACGTCCTGCGCGCCCAGCACCGAATGGTCACCGCCGCGACCTTTGGCGATATCGTGGAACAGGGCGGCAATCAGGATCAGTTCCGGATGAGTCAGGCGCGGCCACAGCTCCACGCACAGCGGGTGGCGGGAGCGCGTCTCTTCTTTCGCAAAGCTTTCCAGCTTGAGCATCACGCGGATCGTGTGTTCATCCACCGTGTAGGCGTGGAACAGATCGAACTGCATTTGCCCGACAATGTGCGACCACTGCGGCATATAGGCCCACAGCACGCTGTGGCGGTGCATCGGCAGCAGGCCGCGGCTGACGGCGCCCGGGTGGCGGAGCATGCTCAGGAACAGCGAACGCGCCTCCGGGATATAGCACAGCGGCTGCGTCAGATGACGGCGCGCATGGCGCAGATGGCGCAGGGTGGTGGAGTAGATCCCGGTGATGGTGCTGTTGCGCACCATGGTATAGAACATCCGCAGAATCGCTTCCGGCTCGCGGATGAACAGCGTTTCGTCGCGCAGATCGATAAGCGTGCCGCGCAGCTGGAATTCGTCATCAATCGGGCGCGGTTTCTCGTCCGCCGTCAGGGCCAGAATGGCCTCGTCGAACAGCTGCAACAGCATCTGGTTCAGCTCGGTCACCCGGCGGGTGACGCGGAAGAAATCCTTCATCATGTGCTCAACCGGCTCGTTGCCTTCGCCCTGATAATTCAGGCGCTGAGCCACGCTGAGCTGGCGGTCGAACAGCAGACGGTTATCGTAGCGGGTGACTTCCAGATGCAGGGCAAACCGGATGCGCCACAGCAGGTGCAGGCACTCGTTCAGCTCGTTACGCTCGGCCTCGGTTAAAAAGCCGAAGCCGACCATCTCGTCCATCGAAGTGGCGCCAAAATGGCGGCGGGCGACCCACTGCAGGGTGTGGATGTCGCGAAGGCCGCCGGGGCTGCTTTTAATATCGGGCTCAAGATTATAGCTGGTGCCGTGGTAGCGCTGGTGGCGCTGGTTTTGCTCCTCGACCTTCGCGGCGAAGAACTTTTCTGACGGCCAGAAGCCGTCGCTGAAGATGTGCTTTTGCAGCTCCAGAAATAGGGCGACGTCGCCAATCAGGAGGCGGGTTTCAATCAGGTTGGTGGCGACGGTCAGGTCCGATAACCCTTCCAGCAGACACTCTTCCAGGGTACGCACGCTGTGGCCGACCTCCAGCTTTACGTCCCAGAGCAGCGTCAGCAGTTCGCCAATTTTTTGCGCCTGTTCGTCCGGCAGCTTTTTGCGGCTTAAGATCAGCAGATCGATATCGGAAAGCGGATGCAGCTCACCGCGGCCATAGCCCCCGACGGCAACCAGCGCAACATCACTGATTTGCCCAAACCCGTAATCGATCCACAGGCGCTGCAGCAGCTGGTCGATAAATTCGGTGCGCGCTTCAATGAGCTGCTCGGCCGACACGCCTGCGTCGAACGCGCTGCCCAGCCAGCGATGGAAAACATCCATATGGGCTTTAATATGCGCGCAGGTCAGCTCGTGCGACGGCCAGACGCCCGGGTTATCGGGCTGGTCGGGGAGGGTGGGAAGTGCTGTGTTAGCATACTGTTCGGGTAAAAGATTACTCATCGTGCGCCACCCATAAGAAAAAGCTATAGCCATTAAAAAAGCCGGCATTTGCCGGCTTTTTTATCATTCATCGTGCGTCAGTATCGCCGGGATGGTGTCATCCTTGCGCAACGTCATAATTTCGCAGCCGTTGTCTGTTACCACAATAGTATGCTCGTACTGCGCAGACAAGCTTCTGTCTTTGGTTTTCACCGTCCAGCCGTCTTTCATTGTACGGATGCGATAGTCACCCGCGTTGACCATCGGCTCAATGGTAAAGGTCATGCCTTTTTGCAGCACCACGCCGCCGTCATCTGCGTCATAGTGCAGGACCTGCGGTTCTTCATGGAAGACGCGACCAATGCCGTGACCGCAGTACTCGCGCACCACGGAGAAACCTTCTGCTTCCACAAACTTCTGGATTGCCGCACCGATGGTACGCAGGCGAATACCCGGTTTAACCATTTTCAGCGCCAGGTAGAGGCTGTCCTGGGTAACCTTGCACAGACGCTCGCCAAGAATAGTCGGCTTGCCAACGATGAACATTTTTGAGGTGTCACCGTGGTACTCGTCTTTAATGACGGTCACGTCGATGTTGACGATGTCGCCATCTTTCAGCAGTTTTTCATCGTCCGGGATACCGTGGCAAACCACTTCATTAATAGAGATGCAGACGGATTTCGGGAAACCGTGGTAGCCGAGGCAGGCGGAAACCGCGTGCTGCTCGTTCACGATATAGTCGTTACAGATACGGTCCAGTTCACCGGTGCTGACGCCCGGCTTCACGAACGGCTCGATCATTTCCAGCACTTCCGCGGCCAGACGACCGGCGACGCGCATCTTTTCAATTTCTTCAGGTGTCTTAATAGAGATAGCCATGTAATCTGTCCATCGGTGTCGATTTTTTCGACAATACTAGTCTAAGTGTCGTCAATGGTATCAGTCAGGCACGCTCCGTGCCAAATTGAGAATCATTAACAGCACACTCCGCCAACAACTGTTGGTTTCTGGTCGTGTTTTGTGGTATAAAGCGCGCCGGACTTCCGATCCATTTCATATACACAGAATGGACGGAGGCGACAAATCTCACTTTGTGTAACAACACACACGTATCGGCACATATTCCGGGGTGCCCTTCGGGGTCGGTAATATGGGATACGTGGAGGCATAACCCCAACTTTCAATATAGAGGTTTTAAACATGGCAACTGTTTCCATGCGCGACATGCTCAAGGCTGGTGTTCACTTTGGTCACCAGACCCGTTACTGGAACCCGAAAATGAAGCCTTTCATCTTCGGCGCACGTAACAAAGTTCACATCATCAACCTTGAGAAAACTGTACCAATGTTCAACGAAGCCCTGGCTGAGCTGAACAAGATCTCTTCCCGTAAAGGTAAGATTCTGTTCGTTGGTACTAAGCGCGCTGCAAGCGAAGCTGTGAAAGATGCTGCTAACAGCTGCGACCAGTTCTTCGTGAACCATCGCTGGTTGGGCGGCATGCTGACCAACTGGAAAACTGTTCGTCAGTCCATCAAACGCCTGAAAGATCTGGAAACCCAGTCTCAGGACGGTACTTTCGACAAGCTGACTAAGAAAGAAGCGCTGATGCGCACTCGTGAACTGGACAAGCTGGAAAACAGCCTGGGCGGTATCAAAGATATGGGCGGCCTGCCAGACGCGCTGTTCGTAATCGATGCAGACCACGAGCACATCGCAATCAAAGAAGCTAACAACCTGGGTATCCCGGTATTCGCTATCGTTGATACCAACTCCGATCCGGACGGTGTTGACTTCGTTATCCCGGGTAACGACGACGCAATCCGTGCTGTTAGCCTGTACCTGAGCGCTGTAGCTGCTACCGTTCGTGAAGGCCGTTCCCAGGATCTGGCTTCTCAGGCGGAAGAAAGCTTCGTAGAAGCTGAATAATAAGGTTTTACCCCTTATTAGTACCGTGTATGAATAGGGGCCCATTACCGGCCCCTTTTTTCAATTTACACTGTTTGGCCCCCGGCCGGGCAGTTCACATCTCCCGAGGATTTAAGAATGGCTGAAATTACCGCATCCCTGGTAAAAGAGCTGCGCGAGCGTACTGGCGCAGGCATGATGGATTGCAAAAAAGCGCTGACTGAAGCGAACGGCGACATCGAGCTGGCAATCGAAAACATGCGTAAATCCGGTGCGATCAAAGCAGCTAAAAAAGCAGGCAACGTTGCTGCTGACGGCGTGATCATCACTAAGATCGACGGCAACTACGGCATCATTCTGGAAGTTAACTGCCAGACTGACTTCGTTGCTAAAGATGGTGGTTTCCAGGCATTTGCTAACAAAGTTCTGGACGCAGCTGTTGCTGGTAAAATCACCGACGTTGAAGTTCTGAAAGCACAGTTCGAAGAAGAACGTGTTGCGCTGGTTGCTAAAATCGGTGAGAACATCAACATCCGTCGCGTATCTTCTCTGGAAGGCGACGTTCTGGGCTCTTACCAGCACGGTGCACGTATCGGTGTTCTGGTTGCGGCTAAAGGCGCTGACGAAGAGCTGGTTAAACAGCTGGCTATGCACATCGCTGCAAGCAAACCAGAATTCGTTAAGCCAGAAGACGTGTCTGCTGAAGTGGTAGAGAAAGAGTACCAGGTTCAGCTGGACATCGCGATGCAGTCTGGTAAGCCAAAAGAAATCGCAGAGAAAATGGTTGAAGGCCGCATGAAGAAATTCACCGGCGAAGTTTCTCTGACTGGCCAGCCATTCGTAATGGACCCAAGCAAGTCTGTTGCTCAGCTGCTGAAAGAGCACAATGCTGACGTAACTGGCTTCATCCGCTTCGAAGTGGGCGAAGGCATCGAGAAAGTTGAGACTGACTTCGCAGCAGAAGTTGCTGCAATGTCCAAGCAGTCTTAATGATTGAAAAGGAGCCGCCTGAGGGCGGCTTCTTTTTGTCACCCGTCACAGGAAATCAGACAGGCTCCAGTATCGCTGTGCTGATTTGCGGCATATCATGTCGCCAGAATTAACCCCCATCTTAATCGTTGACAGTCTCAGGAAAGAAACATGGCTACCAATGCAAAACCCGTGTACAAACGCATTCTGCTTAAGCTGAGTGGCGAAGCGCTGCAGGGATCGGAAGGCTTCGGTATTGACGCAAGCATCCTTGATCGCATGGCACAGGAAATCAAAGAACTGGTCGAACTGGGTATCCAGGTTGGCGTGGTCATTGGCGGTGGCAACCTTTTCCGTGGTGCTGGTCTGGCGAAAGCGGGGATGAACCGCGTTGTGGGCGACCACATGGGTATGCTGGCAACCGTCATGAATGGCCTGGCAATGCGTGATGCACTGCACCGCGCCTATGTGAATGCCCGCCTGATGTCCGCGATTCCGCTGAATGGCGTTTGCGATAATTACAGCTGGGCAGAAGCCATCAGCCTGCTGCGCAACAACCGCGTGGTGATCCTCTCCGCCGGTACGGGTAACCCGTTCTTTACAACCGATTCCGCTGCCTGCCTGCGCGGTATCGAGATCGAAGCCGATGTGGTACTGAAAGCGACCAAAGTAGACGGCGTGTTTACTGCCGACCCGGCAAAAGATCCTTCTGCCACCATGTACGATCAGCTGAGCTACAGCGAAGTGCTGGATAAAGAGCTGAAAGTGATGGATCTTGCCGCCTTCACGCTGGCTCGCGACCACAAACTGCCGATCCGTGTCTTCAACATGAACAAGCCTGGCGCACTGCGTCGCGTGGTCATGGGCGAAAAAGAAGGCACTTTGATCACGGAATAATTTCCGTTGACGATAAATACAGGTAAGATTCCGCTTTATTTTGTAGTGGTATCTTACCCGGGCACGCCTTTGGCGTTGTCATGAATTAAACGCGACTATACTTAGCACACCTGTAGCGCTGTGCTGGCGGATAGTCTGCCTGAGACAAGTTTTCAAGGATTCGTAACGTGATTAACGACATCAGAAAAGATGCTGAAGTACGCATGGACAAATGCGTAGAAGCGTTCAAAAACCAAATCAGCAAAATCCGTACTGGCCGTGCTTCCCCAAGCCTGCTGGATGGCATCATCGTAGAATACTACGGTACGCCAACCCCTCTGCGCCAGCTGGCGAGCGTGACGGTTGAAGATACCCGTACGCTGAAAATCAACGTCTTCGACCGCTCAATGAGCCCGGCCGTTGAGAAAGCGATTATGGCCTCTGACCTCGGACTGAACCCAAGTTCTGCGGGCGCAGACATCCGTGTTCCACTGCCTCCTCTGACGGAAGAGCGCCGTAAAGATCTGATCAAAGTGGTTCGTGGCGAAGCCGAGCAGGGTCGTGTATCCGTGCGTAACGTCCGTCGCGACGCGAACGATAAAGTAAAAGCGCTGCTGAAAGAAAAAGAGATCAGCGAAGATGACGATCGTCGTTCTCAGGACGACATTCAGAAAATGACCGACGCGGCCATCAAGAAAATTGATGCGGCGCTGGCAGAAAAAGAAGCGGAACTGATGCAGTTCTGATTTCTGTCGTACACTGATAAACGCCGTTCAGAGGGACTTCGGGTCTTGCTGGCGGCGTTTTGCTTTTATCTGGTCTAACTTTTTTCGGGCATCTCATGAAGCATTTAACACTCCTCGGCTCAACCGGCTCTATCGGTTGCAACACTCTCGACGTCGTTCGCCATAATCCTGAACTTTACACCGTGACAGCGCTGGTGGCCGGTAAGAATGTGCAGCGAATGGTCGAACAGTGCCTGGAGTTTGCGCCCCGCTATGCGGTGATGGATGACGAAGAGAGCGCGCGTCTGCTGAAAGCACAGCTGCGTGAAAAGGGCAGCCGAACCGAAGTGCTGAGCGGCCAGCAGGCGGCCTGCGAGATGGCGGCGCTGGATGAGGTGGATCAGGTGATGGCGGCTATCGTCGGGGCGGCAGGATTATTGCCAACGCTTGCCGCGATTGATGCCGGTAAGGATGTTTTGCTGGCCAATAAAGAGTCGCTGGTCACCTGCGGACGCCTGTTTATGGATGCGGTGAAGCAGCGCGGCGCGCGTCTTTTGCCGGTCGACAGCGAGCACAACGCGATTTTTCAGAGTTTACCGCAACCTTTTCAACAGAACCTGGGGTACGCTGACCTGGAGCAGAATGGCGTGGTGTCTATTCTGCTTACCGGGTCTGGTGGCCCGTTTCGTGAAACGCCACTGTCTGAACTGCGTGCGATGACACCGGATCAGGCGTGCCGTCATCCGAACTGGTCGATGGGGCGTAAAATTTCCGTTGATTCTGCCACCATGATGAACAAAGGTCTGGAATACATTGAAGCGCGCTGGCTGTTTAATGCGTCAGCGAAACAGATGGAAGTACTGATTCACCCGCAATCGGTGATTCACTCGATGGTGCGTTATCAGGATGGCAGCGTGCTGGCACAGCTGGGCGAGCCGGACATGCGTACGCCGATTGCCCATTCAATGGCGTGGCCAAATCGAGTGAAATCCGGCGTGAAGCCGCTTGATTTCTGCAAGCTAAGTTCCCTGACGTTCAGTGAACCAGACTACGACCGCTATCCTTGTCTGAAGCTTGCGATGAATGCCTTTGACCAAGGGCAGGCGGCGACGACGGCACTTAATGCAGCCAATGAAATTACCGTTGAGGCATTTCTGAATCAGCAAATTCGTTTTACCGATATCGCGTCGCTTAATTTATCGGTACTGGAGATGATGGATTTGCGCGAACCACAAAGCGTGGAAGAGGTGCTGGCGGTGGATGCAGCTGCGCGTAATATTGCGCGCCAACAGGTGACACGTCTCGCAAGCTGGTGATAAAGCAAGCACTAGTCGTCGTGCTATTTGTTAGCGTTGGGCTTCAGTGATATAGTCTGCGCCACCTGATCGCAGGTATTTGACTTAATGTGGTCAGGTGAGCCGTGGTTTGACACGGCTTTTTTATGTATAGGCTTCAGTATTCCTGAGTACCGTTAAATCCTTTTCAGGGACAAAAAACGCGTTATGTTGTCTGCGAATCAACCAATAAGCGAAAATTTGCCAGCTCATGGCTGCCGTCATGTAGCAATCATTATGGATGGCAATGGCCGCTGGGCGAAAAGACAAGGGAAGATACGAGCCTTTGGGCATAAAGCGGGGGCGAAATCCGTTCGCCGCGCCGTTTCTTTTGCCGCCAACAACGGCATTGATGCGTTAACGCTCTATGCTTTTAGCAGTGAAAACTGGAATCGACCTCTGCAGGAAGTGACTGCGTTGATGGAATTGTTTGTGTGGGCGCTAGACAGCGAAGTAAAAAGCCTGCACCGCCATAACGTCCGCCTGCGTATCATTGGCGATACCAGTCGTTTCAACTCACGTTTGCAGGAACGGATTCGCAAAGCTGAAGCGCTGACGGAAAATAATACCGGTTTGACGCTGAATATTGCGGCGAATTACGGCGGACGCTGGGATATTATCCAGGGCGTTCGGCATCTGGCCGAACAGGTTCAGGAAGGGCTGTTGAGACCCGACCAAATTGATGAAGAGGCGCTGAGCAAGCAAATCTGCATGAATGAACAGGCACCTGTGGATTTGGTAATTAGGACAGGGGGGGAACATCGCATAAGTAACTTTTTGATATGGCAAATTGCCTATGCCGAACTTTACTTTACGGATGTTCTTTGGCCCGATTTTGATGAACAAGACTTTGAAGGTGCGCTGCATGCCTTTGCCAATCGAGAGCGTCGTTTCGGCGGCACCGAGCCTGGTGGCGACAAAGCCTGATGGGGGTAGCTTTTGCTGAAGTATCGCCTGATTTCCGCTTTTGTATTAATACCCATTGTCATTGCGGCGCTGTTTTTACTGCCCCCGGTGGGATTCGCTATTGTCACGCTGGTGGTGTGCATGCTCGCCGCGTGGGAATGGGGACAGTTTAGCGGCTTTACCTCGCGCACTCAGCGAGTATGGCTTGCGGTACTTTGTGGCTTTATCCTGGCCATAATGCTGTTTACGTTGCCTGAATATCACCATGATATTCATCAGCCCCTGGTTGCCGGTTCCTTGTGGATATCGCTGGCCTGGTGGGTTGCCGCGCTGTTGCTGGTTCTTTTTTATCCAGGTTCCGCGTCATTGTGGCGTAATTCAAAAGTGCTGCGACTGATTTTTGGCTTGCTCACAATTATTCCTTTTTTCTGGGGTATGGTTGCGCTGCGAGCGTGGCACTACGACGAAAACCACTACAGCGGTGCGATCTGGCTGCTTTATGTGATGATTCTGGTCTGGGGGGCTGACTCCGGGGCCTATATGTTTGGTAAACTGTTTGGCAAACATAAGCTGGCACCGAAGGTTTCCCCGGGCAAAACCTGGCAAGGATTCATCGGCGGCCTGTTTACGGCAGCGATCATCTCCTGGGGCTACGGCGTCTGGGCGAATCTTGAAGTGGCACCGTCAATACTGCTGGTGTGCTCGATTTTTGCTGCGCTTGCCTCCGTGCTCGGTGATTTAACCGAAAGTATGTTTAAGCGTGAAGCAGGGATTAAGGACAGCGGACACCTGATTCCAGGGCATGGCGGTATACTGGATCGCATTGATAGCCTTACAGCGGCTGTTCCAGTGTTTGCGTGTTTGCTTTTACTGGTATTCGGGACGATTTAACGGAAGGTTTTATGCTGAGCATTCTCTGGAATCTGGCGGCGTTCATTGTTGCACTGGGTGTACTGATTACCGTGCATGAATTTGGCCATTTCTGGGTTGCTCGCCGCTGTGGCGTGCGCGTAGAGCGATTTTCCATCGGTTTTGGTAAATCACTTTGGACGCGCACCGACCGCCACGGCACGGAATTTGTCATTGCCCTTATCCCGCTGGGCGGCTACGTCAAAATGCTCGACGAACGCGTCGAGCCTGTCGCTCCTGAGCTGCGACACAGCGCATTCAACAATAAAACCGTTGGACAACGCGCCGCCATCATTGCTGCCGGACCGGTAGCCAACTTCATCTTTGCGATTTTCGCTTACTGGCTGGTGTTTATCATCGGTGTCCCTGGCGTACGTCCGGTGGTGGGTGAAATTGCCCCCAACTCCATCGCGGCAAGTGCGCAAATTACATCCGGGATGGAACTTAAAGCGATTGATGGCATCGAAACCCCTGATTGGGATGCCGTGCGACTGCAGCTGGTAGCTAAAATTGGCGATCCGCAGACCACCATCAGCGTATCGCCGTTTGGTTCAGATACGCGTCAGGACAAAGTACTCGATTTACGTCACTGGCGTTTCGAGCCGGACAAAGAGGATCCCGTCGCTGCGCTGGGCATTCGTCCACGCGGCGCGCAGATTGAGCCGGTGTTAGCCGAAGTACAGGCAAATTCGGCGGCGAGCAAAGCGGGTTTGCAAGCGGGCGACAGGATCGTTAAAGTCGATGGTCAACCATTAACAGAGTGGATGACCTTTGTTACTCTGGTGCGCGATAATCCGGGAACGTCTCTCGCGCTGGAAGTTGAAAGGCAGGGCAGTCCGCTTTCGCTGACGCTGATCCCGGATACGAAGTCGGTCGGCAAAAAGGCAGAAGGGTTCGCAGGCGTTGTGCCGAAAGTGATCCCGCTGCCAGATGAGTACAAGACAATACGCCAGTATGGGCCGTTCAGCGCCATCCTTGAAGCCACGGATAAAACATGGCAACTGATGAAGCTGACGGTCAACATGTTGGGGAAATTGATAACCGGTGATGTGAAACTGAACAACCTCAGTGGGCCAATTTCGATTGCTCAGGGGGCTGGGATGTCAGCGGAATTCGGGGTGATTTACTATCTCATGTTCCTCGCGCTCATTAGCGTGAACCTTGGGATAATCAACCTGTTCCCGCTTCCCGTTTTAGACGGGGGTCATCTGCTGTTTTTAGCGATTGAAAAGCTAAAAGGCGGACCGGTATCCGAGCGAGTTCAAGACTTTAGTTATCGCATTGGCTCGATTTTGCTGGTGCTGTTAATGGGGCTTGCACTTTTCAATGATTTCTCTCGGTTGTAAGAGAGTGTTAGGAAGAACGCATAATAACGATGGCGATGAAAAAGTTGCTCATAGCGTCGCTGCTGTTTAGCAGCGCCACCGTATACGGTGCTGACGGGTTCGTAGTGAAAGACATTCATTTCGAAGGCCTCCAGCGTGTCGCCGTTGGTGCGGCCCTCCTCAGTATGCCTGTACGCCCCGGCGATACGGTTAATGATGATGATATCAGTAACACCATCCGTGCTCTGTTTGCCACCGGCAACTTTGAGGACGTCCGCGTCCTGCGCGATGGTGATACGCTGCTGGTACAGGTAAAAGAACGTCCGACGATCGCCAGTATCACTTTCTCCGGTAACAAGTCGGTGAAAGATGACATGCTCAAGCAGAATCTTGAAGCATCCGGTGTTCGTGTGGGTGAATCCCTGGACCGCACAACCCTTTCAGACATTGAAAAAGGTCTGGAAGACTTCTACTACAGCGTCGGTAAATACAGTGCCAGCGTGAAAGCGGTTGTCACTCCGCTGCCGCGCAACCGTGTTGACCTGAAGCTGGTCTTCCAGGAAGGTGTTTCTGCGAAGATCCAGCAGATCAACATTGTCGGCAACCACGCGTTCAGCACCGACGAACTGATCTCCACCTTCCAGCTGCGCGATGAAGTGCCATGGTGGAACGTGGTAGGCGATCGCAAATACCAGAAACAGAAACTGGCGGGCGACCTTGAAACCCTGCGCAGCTACTATCTCGATCGTGGCTATGCACGTTTCAACATCGACTCGACTCAGGTCAGTCTGACTCCGGACAAGAAAGGTATCTACATTACGGTTAACATCACTGAAGGTGAGCAGTACAAGCTTTCTGGTGTTGAGGTGAGTGGTAACCTTGCGGGGCATTCTGCTGAAATCGAATCGCTGACCAAAATTCAGCCGGGCGACCTGTACAGCGGTTCTAAAGTAACCAAAATGGAAGACAGCATTAAGAAGCTGCTCGGCCGCTATGGTTATGCCTATCCGCGCGTACAGACTCAGCCGGAAATCAATGACGCGGATAAAACCGTCAAGCTGCACGTGAATGTTGATGCGGGCAACCGTTTCTACGTGCGTAAGATCCGCTTCGTCGGTAACGACACTTCCAAAGATTCCGTTCTGCGCCGCGAAATGCGTCAGATGGAAGGCGCATGGTTGGGAAGCGACCTCGTTGATCAGGGTAAAGAGCGTCTGAACCGTCTGGGCTATTTTGAAACGGTGGATACCGATACCCAGCGCGTACCGGGCAGCCCGGATCAGGTTGATGTCGTTTATAAAGTGAAAGAGCGCAACACCGGTAGCTTCAACTTCGGTGTGGGCTACGGTACTGAAAGCGGCGTTAGCTTCCAGGTCGGCGTGCAGCAGGATAACTGGCTGGGTACGGGTTACTCTGTCGGTATTAACGGCACCAAAAACGACTACCAGACCTACTCTGAGTTCTCTGTGACGAACCCATACTTCACCGTAGACGGTGTGAGCCTGGGCGGTCGTATCTTCTATAACGACTTTAAAGCAGATGACGCGGATCTGTCTTCATACACCAACAAGAGTTACGGTGTAGACGGTACGCTTGGCTTCCCGGTTAACGAATACAACACCCTGCGTGCGGGCTTAGGCTACGTGCATAACGACCTGTCCAACATGCAACCGCAGGTGGCGATGTGGCGTTATCTGGACTCTATCGGCCAGTCAACCAGCAAAAGTGGCCATGACAATGGCTTCGCGGCGGATGACTTCACCTTTAACTACGGCTGGACCTATAACCGTCTTGACCGTGGTTACTTCCCAACGGAAGGTTCTCGCGTCAACCTGAACGGTAAAGTTACCGTGCCGGGTTCCGATAACGAGTTCTATAAGGTCACGCTGGATACCGCGTCCTACTTCCCGATCGATGACGATCACAAGTGGGTGGTTCTGGGTCGTACCCGTTGGGGCTATGGCGATGGTCTGGGTGGCAAAGAACTGCCATTCTATGAAAACTTCTATGCGGGTGGCTCCAGCACCGTTCGTGGTTTCCAGTCCAACAACATTGGTCCTAAAGCGGTTTACTACGGCGGAAACGACAAAGATAACTGTAATAAGACTTCCTCGTCCGAAGTCTGTAGCTCCAATGACGCGGTGGGCGGTAACGCCATGGCCGTTGCCAGCCTGGAGTTCATCACGCCAACGCCGTTTATCAGTGATAAATACGCGAACTCGGTCCGTACGTCCTTCTTCTGGGATGCCGGTACCGTATGGGATACCAACTGGCAGAATACTGCCCAGATGCGCGCAGAAGGCATTCCTGACTACAGCGATCCGAGCAATATTCGCATGTCTGCCGGTATCGCATTACAATGGATGTCACCGCTGGGGCCGTTGGTCTTCTCCTACGCCCAGCCGTTTAAGAAATATGATGGAGATAAGTCGGAGCAATTCCAGTTTAACATTGGTAAAACCTGGTAATAATCCGCTGCAAAGGAATGCGTTGGCAGTGTAGCGCTGACAACTGGCGATCGGTAACACGGTCGCCTTGCCACGCAAAGAACGGTACCTTCTGGTGCCAATGGGATGGTAAGGAGTTAATTGTGAAAAAGTGGTTATTAGCTGCAGGTCTCGGTTTAGCGATGGCAACTTCTGCTCAGGCAGCAGACAAAATTGCAATCGTCAACATGGGTAATTTGTTCCAGCAGGTTGCACAGAAAACGGGTGTTTCTGCGACTCTGGAAAACGAATTCAAAGGCCGTGCAAGCGAACTGCAGGGTATGGAAAACGATCTTCAGTCCAAAATGCAGCGTCTGCAGCGTGATGGTTCTACCATGAAAGCAAGCGACCGCAGCAAGCTGGAAAAAGACGTAATGGCTCAGCGCCAGGCGTTCTCTCAGAAAGCGCAGGCTTTCGAGCAGGATCGTCAGCGTCGTTCTAACGAAGAACGCGGCAAGCTGGTGACTCGCATTCAGACTGCTGTTAAATCAGTGGCTGCCGATCAGAACATCGATCTGGTTGTTGATGCGAACGCTGTAGCTTTCAACGGCAGCGATGTTAAAGACATCACCGCTGATGTTCTGAAACAGGTTAAATAAGTAATGCCTTCAATTCGACTGGCTGATTTAGCTCAGCAGTTGGATGCAGAATTACACGGTGATGGCGATATCGTCATCACCGCTGTTGCGTCCATGCAATCTGCTAAAGCTGGCACGATTACCTTCATGGTAAGCCCTAAGTACCGTGAGCAACTGGCTCAATGCCAGGCGTCAGCTGTTGTTCTGACGCAGGACGATCTTCCATTTGCCACTGTAAGCGCGCTGGTAGTGAAAAACCCCTACCTGACGTATGCACGCATGGCTCAAATTCTCGATACCACGCCACAGCCGGCCCAGGACATTGCTGCCAGTGCAGCGATTGACGCGACGGCCAGGCTTGGTAGCAACGTCGCCGTTGGCGCAAATGCGGTTATCGAATCCGGCGTTGTTCTGGGCGATAACGTCGTCATTGGCCCGGGCTGCTTCGTTGGGAAAAATACGAAAATCGGCGCCGGGACCCGTTTATGGGCCAATGTGTCCGTTTATCATGATGTTGAAATTGGCGAAAATTGCCTTGTCCAGTCCAGCACCGTGATTGGTTCTGACGGCTTTGGTTACGCTAACGATCGCGGTAACTGGGTTAAGATCCCGCAGCTTGGTCGCGTTATTATTGGCGATCGCGTAGAGATCGGTGCCTGTACCACCATTGACCGTGGCGCGCTTGACGACACGATCATTGGCAATGGTGTTATCATCGATAACCAGTGCCAGATTGCGCATAACGTTGTGATTGGCGACAATACCGCGGTTGCGGGTGGCGTCATCATGGCAGGCAGCCTGAAAATTGGCCGTTATTGCATGATTGGCGGCGCGAGCGTGATTAATGGCCATATGGAAATATGCGACAAGGTCACCGTGACGGGAATGGGCATGGTAATGCGTCCTATCACTGAACCTGGCGTCTATTCTTCAGGTATTCCGCTACAACCCAACAAGGTATGGCGTAAAACAGCAGCTCTGGTGATGAATATTGATGATATGAGCAAGCGCCTCAAGTCTCTTGAGCGTAAGATCGATCAACAAGATTAAGCGTCATCCGTTGAACGCTATTTTTCCCGGCCTGTCGGCTTTCTAATAAACCGGCAGGCCGTGTTATTATTGTTATCAGTACATTTTGACAGGAAGAGTATTTTGACTACTGACACTCATACTCTGCATATTGAAGAGATTTTAGAACTTCTGCCGCACCGCTACCCGTTTCTGCTGGTAGACCGTGTGCTGGATTTTGAAGAAGGTCGTTTTCTGCGCGCAGTGAAAAATGTTTCCGTGAACGAGCCGTTCTTCCAGGGGCACTTCCCTGGTAAGCCTATCTTCCCGGGTGTGTTGATTCTGGAAGCGATGGCTCAGGCTACCGGTATTCTGGCGTTTAAAAGCGTCGGCAAACTGGAGCCAGGTGAGCTGTATTACTTCGCGGGTATTGATGAAGCGCGCTTTAAGCGCCCTGTCGTGCCTGGTGATCAGATGATCATGGAAGTCACTTTTGAAAAAACGCGTCGTGGCCTGACTCGCTTCAAAGGCGTAGCGCTGGTTGACGGCAAAGTTGTTTGCGAAGCGACGATGATGTGTGCTCGTAGCCGGGAGTCCTGATACGTGATTGATAAATCCGCCTTTATTCATCCTACTGCTATTGTGGAAACCGGTGCCATCATTGGCGCTAACGTCCACATTGGCCCGTTTTGTATTGTTGGACCCCATGTCGAAATTGGTGAGGGTACAGTACTGAAATCTCACGTTGTCGTGAATGGTCACACGACCATTGGCTGCAATAACGAGATCTATCAGTTCGCCTCCATCGGCGAAGTTAACCAGGATCTGAAATATGCTGGTGAGTCGACCCGTCTGGAAATTGGCGATCGTAACCGTATTCGCGAAAGCGTCACCATTCATCGTGGAACAGTACAAGGTGGTGGGTTGACGAAGGTGGGCAGCGATAACCTGTTTATGGTTAATGCGCATATCGCGCACGACTGTACCGTGGGTGACCGCTGTATTCTTGCCAACAACGCAACGCTGGCAGGACACGTATCGGTTGATGACTTCGCAATTATTGGCGGCATGACCGCAGTCCATCAGTTCTGCATCATTGGTGCGCACGTGATGGTAGGCGGATGCTCCGGTGTGGCGCAGGACGTTCCACCGTATGTGATTGCGCAGGGCAACCATGCCACGCCGTTTGGCGTGAACATCGAAGGCCTCAAGCGTCGTGGTTTTAGTCGCGAAGCGATTACTGCCATCCGCAACGCGTACAAACTGCTGTACCGTAGCGGTAAAACGCTGGAAGAGGCGAAGCCGGAAATTGCCGAGCTGGCGAATAAGCACCCGGAAGTGAACGCGTTCATGGAATTCTTTGACCGTTCAACAAGGGGTCTGATTCGTTAATGGTCGACAGTCGTCCGCTTACGATAGCCCTGGTCGCCGGAGAAACCTCCGGCGATATTCTTGGTGCCGGTCTCATCCGCGCGCTTAAGGCGCGTGTACCCAATGCTCGCTTTGTCGGCGTTGCTGGTCCGCTGATGCAGGCCGAAGGCTGTGAAGCCTGGTATGAAATGGAAGAGCTCGCCGTGATGGGCATCGTTGAGGTGCTGGGACGGCTACGCCGTTTGCTGCACATCCGCGCCGATCTCACCCGTCGTTTTACCGAACTCAAACCCGATGTGTTTGTCGGTATCGATGCGCCTGATTTCAACATTACCCTCGAAGGTAATCTGAAAAAGCAGGGCATTAAAACCATTCACTACGTCAGTCCGTCCGTCTGGGCGTGGCGACAGAAACGCGTTTTCAAAATCGGACGGTCCACCAACCTGGTGCTGGCTTTCCTGCCTTTCGAAAAAGCGTTTTACGACAGATTTAATGTTCCGTGCCGTTTTATCGGTCATACCATGGCGGATGCGATGCCATTGGATCCGGATAAAAACGCGGCGCGCGACGCGCTGGGCATCCCGCATGATGTGCACTGTCTGGCACTGCTGCCAGGCAGCCGTGGTGCAGAAGTGGAGATGCTGAGCGCCGATTTCCTCAAAACAGCGCAAATTCTTCGCCAGACCTATCCGGATCTTGAAGTGGTTGTTCCGCTGGTAAATGCCAAACGCCGCGAGCAGTTTGAGCGCATCAAAGCGGAAGTCGCCCCGGATCTTCACGTCCGTCTTCTGGACGGGAAAGGGCGGGAAGCGATGTATGCGAGCGATGCCGCGCTGTTGGCCTCCGGTACGGCGGCGCTGGAGTGCATGCTGGCGAAATGCCCTATGGTGGTCGGTTATCGCATGAAGCCGTTCACCTTCTGGCTGGCAAAACGTCTGGTGAAAACGGATTATGTCTCCCTGCCAAACCTGCTTGCCGGACGCGAGCTGGTGAAAGAGCTGCTGCAGGATGAGTGCCAGCCGCAGGCGCTTGCCGATGCGCTACTGCCGCTGCTCGCCAACGGTAAGACCAGCCACCAGATGCACGATACCTTCCGCGAACTGCATCAACTGATCCGCTGTAATGCCGATGAGCAAGCGGCTGATGCGGTGCTGGAGCTAGCAAAATGATGGAATTTGTTTATCCTCACACTCGCCTTGTGGCGGGCGTGGACGAAGTGGGCCGTGGCCCGTTAGTCGGAGCCGTGGTGACCGCCGCGGTGATCCTCGATCCGGCTCGCCCGATTATCGGGCTGAACGACTCTAAAAAATTGTCAGAAAAGCGCCGTCTGGCGCTGTTTAGTGAGATTCAGGAGAAGGCGCTGGCCTGGAGCCTGGGACGTGCTGAACCGCATGAAATAGACGAGCTGAATATTTTGCATGCCACGATGCTGGCGATGCAGCGTGCGGTAGCGGGCCTGAAAATTTCCCCGGAATATGTCCTGATTGACGGAAACCGCTGTCCGGCACTGCCCATGCCTTCAATGGCGGTCGTCAAAGGCGATAGCCGGGTCGCAGAAATTAGCGCCGCTTCTATTATTGCCAAAGTGACGCGTGACGCCGAAATGGCCGCGCTGGATCTCACTTACCCTCAGTATGGTTTCGCCCAGCATAAGGGGTATCCCACACCTTTCCACCTGGAAAGGCTGGCTGAACATGGCGCAACCGAACACCACCGGCGCAGTTTTGGCCCGGTGAAACGCGCGCTGGGACGGGTGTCCTGAATCAATACGCAAGCAATTAAGTAACGCGGAATCTGAAGATGGCTGAACCACGTTTCGTACACCTGCGGGTGCATAGCGACTACTCCATGATCGATGGGCTGGCGAAGACCGGGCCGCTGGTAAAAAAGGCGGCCTCCCTTGGCATGCCCGCGCTGGCGATCACCGATTTTACCAACCTGTGTGGCCTGGTGAAGTTCTACGGAACGGCGCATGGCGCGGGGATAAAGCCCATCGTCGGGGCGGATTTTCATGTGCAGAGCGATCTGATCGGCGATGAAATGACGCAAATCTCCGTGCTGGCGATGAACAACACGGGCTATCAAAACCTCACTCTGCTTATCTCAAAAGCCTATCAGCGCGGGTATGGTGCGCTGGGCCCGTGGATCGACAGGGACTGGCTGGCAGAGCTCAACGAAGGGCTGCTGCTGATCTCCGGTGGCCGTATGGGGGATGTCGGCAAATGCCTGCTGCGCGGCAATAGCGCGCTGGTGGATCAGTGCGTCTCGTTCTATGAAGAGTATTTCCCGGATCGTTATTATCTGGAGCTGATCCGCACCGGTCGCCAGGACGAAGAGAGCTATCTGCACGCGGCGGTCGCACTTGCGGAAGAGCGCGGGCTGCCCGTCGTCGCGACAAACGATGTGCGGTTCCTCGAGCCGGGGGATTTTGACGCCCACGAAATTCGCGTGGCTATCCACGATGGCTTCACGCTGGACGATCCCAAACGGCCGCGTAATTACTCCGCTCAGCAGTACATGCGCAGCGAGGAGGAGATGTGTGAACTCTTCTCCGATATCCCTGAAGCGCTGGAAAACAGCGTGGAGATCGCCAAGCGCTGTAACGTTACCGTCCGCCTCGGCGAATACTTCCTGCCGCAGTTCCCGACGGGTGATATGACCACGGAAGACTTCCTGGTCGTGAAATCAAAAGAAGGTCTTGAAGAGCGTCTGGAATTCCTGTTCCCGGATGAGGCCGTTCGCAAAGAGAAGCGTCCGCCGTACGATGAACGCCTGGATATTGAACTCCAGGTAATCAACCAGATGGGCTTCCCGGGCTACTTCCTGATCGTCATGGAGTTTATCCAGTGGTCGAAGGATAACGGCGTACCTGTCGGACCGGGGCGTGGCTCCGGTGCAGGATCGCTTGTGGCCTATGCGCTTAAAATTACCGACCTCGATCCGCTGGAATTCGACCTGCTGTTCGAACGTTTCCTTAACCCGGAACGTGTTTCCATGCCCGACTTTGACGTCGACTTCTGCATGGAGAAACGCGACCAGGTGATCGAGCACGTCGCCGATATGTACGGCCGTGATGCGGTATCGCAGATTATTACGTTCGGTACGATGGCGGCGAAGGCGGTTATCCGTGACGTCGGCCGCGTGCTGGGCCACCCGTACGGGTTTGTCGATCGTATTTCTAAGCTGGTGCCGCCCGATCCGGGCATGACGCTGGCAAAAGCGTTTGAAGCCGAACCTCAGCTGCCGGAAATCTACGAAGCTGACGAAGAAGTGAAAGCGCTGATCGACATGGCGCGCAAGCTGGAAGGCGTCACGCGTAACGCCGGCAAGCATGCGGGGGGCGTGGTTATCGCGCCGACCAAAATTACCGACTTCGCGCCGCTCTACTGCGATGAAGCGGGTGAGCATCCGGTTACTCAGTTTGATAAGAACGACGTGGAATACGCCGGGCTGGTGAAGTTTGACTTCCTCGGCCTGCGTACGCTGACGATCATCGACTGGGCGCTGAAGATGATCAACCCGCGCCGGGAGAAGCAGGGCCTTGAGCCGATAGACATTGCCGCCATCCCGCTGGATGACAAGAAAAGTTTCGACATGCTGCAGCGCTCGGAGACGACAGCCGTCTTCCAGCTTGAATCCCGCGGCATGAAAGACCTGATTAAACGTCTGCAGCCCGACTGCTTCGAAGATATGATCGCACTGGTCGCCCTGTTCCGTCCGGGCCCGCTGCAGTCAGGGATGGTAGATAACTTTATCGACCGTAAGCACGGTCGCGAAGAGATTTCTTACCCGGACGTTCAGTGGCAGCATGAAAGCCTGAAGCCGGTACTGGAACCAACCTACGGCATTATCCTGTATCAGGAACAGGTCATGCAGATTGCTCAGGTGCTTTCCGGCTATACGCTCGGCGGCGCGGACATGCTGCGTCGTGCGATGGGTAAGAAAAAGCCGGAAGAGATGGCCAAGCAGCGCTCCATCTTTGAAGACGGGGCGAAGAAAAACGGCGTTGACGGCGAGCTGGCGATGAAAATCTTCGACCTGGTGGAGAAATTCGCCGGGTACGGATTTAACAAATCCCACTCCGCCGCCTATGCTTTGGTGTCGTATCAAACGCTGTGGCTGAAAGCGCACTATCCTGCTGAATTTATGGCGGCGGTAATGACGGCCGATATGGACAACACCGAGAAGGTGGTTGGCCTGGTGGACGAGTGCTGGCGCATGGGCCTTAAGATCCTGCCGCCGGATATTAACTCAGGGCTTTACCACTTCCACGTCAACGACGACGGAGAGATCGTTTACGGGATCGGCGCGATCAAAGGCGTGGGCGAAGGTCCGATCGAGGCGATCATCGAAGCGCGTAACAACGGCGGGTATTTCCGCGAGCTGTTCGATCTTTGCGCTCGTACCGACACCAAAAAACTGAACCGTCGCGTGCTGGAAAAACTGATCATGTCCGGCGCGTTTGACAGGCTGGGGCCGCACCGCGCCGCGCTGATGAATTCCCTCGGTGACGCGCTGAAAGCGGCGGATCAGCATGCAAAAGCGGAAGCCATTGGTCAGGCGGATATGTTCGGGGTGCTGGCGGAAGAGCCAGAGCAGATCGAGCAATCTTATTCCAACTGCCAGCCGTGGCCAGAACAGGTGGTACTGGATGGAGAGCGTGAGACGTTAGGCTTGTACCTGACGGGGCACCCGATCAACCAGTACATCAAAGAAATTGAGCGCTATGTCGGCGGCCACAGGCTTAAAGACATGCATCCGACAGAACGTGGTAAAATCACCACGGCTGCGGGGCTCGTGATTGCCGCAAGGGTTATGGTCACCAAGCGCGGCAATCGTATCGGCATCTGTACGCTGGATGACCGTTCCGGGCGTCTGGAGGTGATGTTGTTCACCGACGCGCTGGATAAATACCAGCAATTGCTGGAAAAAGACCGCATACTTATCGTCAGCGGACAGGTCAGCTTTGATGACTTCAGCGGGGGGCTTAAAATGACCGCCCGCGAAGTGATGGACATTGACGAAGCCCGGGAAAAATATGCTCGCGGGCTTGCTATCTCGCTGACGGACAGGCAAATTGATGACCAGCTTTTAAACCGACTCCGTCAGTCTCTGGAACCCCACCGCTCGGGGACAATTCCAGTACATCTCTACTATCAGAGGGCGGATGCACGCGCGCGGTTGCGCTTTGGTGCAACGTGGCGTGTCTCTCCGAGCGATCGTTTACTGAACGATCTCCGTGGCCTCATTGGTTCGGAGCAGGTGGAACTGGAGTTTGACTAATACAGGAATACTATGAGTCTGAATTTCCTTGATTTCGAACAGCCGATTGCTGAGCTGGAAGCGAAAATCGATTCTCTGACAGCGGTAAGCCGTCAGGATGAAAAACTGGATATTAACATCGACGAAGAAGTGCATCGTCTGCGCGAGAAAAGCGTAGAGCTGACGCGCAAAATCTTTGCCGATCTCGGCGCATGGCAGGTGGCCCAGCTGGCCCGCCATCCACAGCGTCCGTACACCCTGGATTATGTCCGCCTGGCGTTTGACGAATTTGACGAACTGGCAGGCGATCGCGCATACGCTGACGATAAAGCTATCGTTGGCGGTATCGCGCGTCTGGACGGACGCCCGGTGATGATCATTGGTCATCAGAAAGGTCGTGAAACCAAAGAGAAAATCCGTCGTAACTTCGGTATGCCAGCACCAGAAGGCTACCGTAAAGCCCTGCGACTGATGGAGATGGCTGAGCGTTTCAACATGCCAATCATCACCTTCATCGACACCCCGGGTGCGTACCCTGGCGTGGGCGCGGAAGAGCGCGGTCAGTCTGAGGCCATCGCGCGCAACCTGCGCGAGATGTCTCGTCTGAAGGTGCCGGTCATCTGTACCGTTATCGGCGAGGGTGGTTCCGGCGGTGCGCTGGCGATTGGCGTGGGCGATAAAGTGAATATGCTGCAGTACAGCACCTATTCCGTTATCTCCCCGGAAGGCTGCGCGTCCATTCTGTGGAAAAGCGCCGACAAAGCGCCGCTGGCTGCAGAAGCAATGGGCATCATTGCGCCGCGCCTGAAAGAGCTTAAGCTGATCGATTCCATCATCCCGGAACCGCTGGGTGGTGCGCATCGTAAGCCGGAAGTGATGGCGGCTTCTCTGAAAGCGCAGCTGCTGGCTGACCTGGCGGATCTGGACGTGCTGAGCAAAGACGATCTGCTCAACCGCCGTTACCAGCGTCTGATGACCTACGGTTACGCGTAAGCTTCACAATTATCTGAAAAGCCGCACACTGTTGCGGCTTTTTTTATACCTGCGGTTTAGCCGGACTATGCTTAGCTAATGTTTTTTAAGGAGGAAGCCCATGAATATCATTGCCATTATGGGGCCGCACGGCGTCTTTTATAAAGATGAGCCAATTAAGGAGCTGGAGCAAGCCCTGCAGTCGCGCGGGTATCAGCTAATCTGGCCGCACAACAGTGCCGACCTGCTGAAGTTCATCGAGCATAACCCGCGTATCTGCGGCGTGATCTTCGACTGGGACGAATACGATCTCGAACTGTGCAGCGATATCAACAAGCTGAACGAATACCTCCCGCTGTACGCGTTTATTAATACTCACTCAACCATGGACGTCAGCGCCAACGATATGCGTATGGCGCTGTGGTTTTTTGAATATTCCCTCGGCGTGGCGGAAGATATTGCGAACCGAATTCAGCAATATACCGGTGAGTACCTCGATAACATTACGCCGCCCTTTACCCGCGCGCTCTTCACCTACGTGAAGGAGGGCAAATATACCTTCTGTACGCCGGGTCATATGGCGGGAACGGCTTATCAAAAAAGCCCGGTGGGCTGCCTGTTCTATGATTTCTTCGGTGGCAACACGCTGAAAGCGGACGTGTCGATTTCAGTCACCGAATTAGGCTCTCTGCTGGATCACACCGGCCCGCATCTTGAAGCCGAAGAGTATATCGCTCGCACCTTTGGCGCCGAGCAGAGCTATATGGTGACCAACGGCACGTCGACCTCGAACAAAATCGTCGGGATGTACGCTGCGCCTGCTGGCAGCACCTTGCTGATTGACCGTAACTGTCATAAATCCCTGGCGCACCTGCTGATGATGAGCGACGTCGTACCGCTCTGGCTGTCGCCCACGCGTAACGCGCTCGGTATTCTTGGCGGCATTCCGCGCCGGGAGTTCACTCATGACGCCATTGAAAGTAAGGTCGCGGCAACTCCTGGCGCAAGCTGGCCTGTTCATGCGGTGATCACCAACTCGACCTATGACGGTCTGCTGTACAACACGAACTGGATCAAAAAGATGCTCGACGTGCCGTCGATCCACTTCGATTCCGCATGGGTGCCATACACCAATTTCCACCCGATTTACGCCGGTAAAAGCGGCATGAGCGGTGAACGCGTGCCGGGTAAAGTGTTCTTCGAAACGCAGTCGACGCATAAAATGCTGGCGGCGTTTTCCCAGGCTTCGCTTATTCACATCAAAGGCGAGTATGACGAAGACACGTTCAACGAAGCCTTTATGATGCATACCACCACCTCACCGAGCTATCCGCTGGTGGCCTCCATTGAAACGGCCGCGGCGATGCTGCGCGGCAATCCGGGCAAACGCCTCATCAACCGTTCGGTTGAGCGCGCGCTGCATTTCCGCAAAGAGGTGCAGCGGCTGAAAGATGAAGCCGACGGCTGGTTCTTTGATATCTGGCAGCCGGAAGAGATTGATGAAGCAGAATGCTGGCCCGTCTCGCCCGGCGAAGACTGGCATGGCTTCCGGGATGCCGATATCGACCATATGTTCCTCGACCCGGTAAAAGTGACGATCCTGACGCCGGGCATGGATGAGCAGGGCAGGATGGGCGATGAAGGTATTCCGGCCGCGTTGGTGGCGAAATTCCTTGATGAACGTGGCGTGGTGGTGGAGAAAACCGGTCCCTATAACCTGCTTTTCCTGTTCAGCATTGGCATTGATAAAACCCGGGCTATGGGGCTGTTGCGCGGCCTGATGGAGTTTAAGCGCGCCTACGATCTCAACCTGCGGGTGAAGAATATGCTCCCGGATCTCTACGCGGAGGATCCTGACTTCTATCGAAATATGCGCATTCAGGATCTGGCTCAGGGGATCCACAGGCTGATCCGTCAGCACGATCTGCCGCGTCTGATGCTTCAGGCGTTCGATGTATTACCAGAGATGAAGTTTACCCCGCACAAGGCGTGGCAGCGCCAGGTGAAAGGGGAGGTCGAAACCGTCGAGCTGGAAAACCTGGTCGGACGCGTATCGGCCAACATGATCTTGCCTTACCCGCCGGGCGTTCCGCTCCTGATGCCGGGAGAGATGATTACCGAAGAGAGTCGGGCCGTGCTCGATTTCCTGCTGATGCTCTGTTCGGTAGGACGCCACTATCCCGGTTTTGAGACGGATATCCACGGTGCGAAGCGCGACGAGAACGGCGTTTACTGGGTGCGAGTCCTAAAATAAGGTTGACCACTTGCCAGGCGCGGGTTTTCGGTTGTAACGTTCAGGCATCATAAAAAGGAGAAGCTATGCTGGGTTTAAAACAGGTTCATCATATTGCGATCATTGCGACCGACTACGCGAAAAGTAAGGCCTTTTACTGCGACATCCTGGGCTTTACGCTCATGAGCGAGGCCTACCGCGAGGAGCGTGACTCCTGGAAGGGCGACCTGGCGTTAAACGGGCAATATGTGATTGAGCTGTTCTCTTTTCCTTTTCCGCCTGCACGTCCGTCCCGCCCGGAAGCCTGTGGCCTGCGTCATCTTGCCTTCAGCGTCGATGACCTGGATAGCGCGGTAAAACATCTGGAAGAGCACGGCGTAACGTGCGAAGCGATCCGCGTCGATCCCTTCACCGACAAGCGCTTTACCTTTTTCAACGACCCGGACGGCCTGCCGCTGGAGCTTTATCAGCAGTAATGGTTGTCCTGTGTGATAATGCCCGCTCAGTTCGGGCATTTTTTATGTGTAATCTCCTATGACCTTACCCGCTATCGCAAAAGCCGTTTCACCGTACCGCCAGCTGCTGGTGGGGTTTAGCGGTGGCCTGGATTCTACCGTGTTGCTGCATCGTCTAAAGCTTTGGCGCGATCGGGAGCCTGACGTCCAGCTTCGGGCGATGCATATTCACCACGGATTAAGTCCTCACGCAGAGGCGTGGGTGGCGCACTGCGAAGCCTTGTGTGCGGCCTGGGCGATCCCGCTCATCGTTGAGCGCGTCACGCTTGTGGAGGAGGGGCTGGGCATCGAGGCGCAGGCGCGGAAAGCCCGCTATGCCGCGTTTGCCGGGGCATTACGTGCTGGAGAAGCGCTGGTCACAGCTCAGCATCTTGATGACCAGTGTGAAACCTTTCTGCTGGCGCTTAAGCGGGGAAGCGGGCCGGCGGGGCTTTCTGCTATGCCGGCGCGTTCTGAATTTGCCGGCACAACGCTACTGCGTCCGCTGCTTGGCGAGACGCGTGCCTCACTGGAAGCCTGGGCGCGAGAACATCAGCTGAACTGGATCGAAGATGAAAGTAACCGGGATGACGGCTATGACCGTAACTTCCTGCGTCTGCGCGTCCTCCCGCTTTTAGGCGAGCGCTGGCCGCATTTCGCCGACGCGACGGCAAGAAGCGCCATGCTGTGTGCGGAACAGGAATCGTTGCTGGATGAGCTGTTGAGCGACGAGCTGGCAGGGCTGATTTCTGCAGAAGGGGCACTGGCGATCGCACCGATGAAAGCGATGAGCCCGGTACGTCGCGCCGCGCTGCTACGGCGCTGGCTGGCCTTTCATCGCGCCGCGATGCCGTCGCGGACAATGCTGATCCGTATCTGGGACGAAGTCGCTCTGGCGCGGGATGATGCCTCCCCGTGCGTCCATCTGAACGGTTTTGAGGTTAGACGCTATAAAGGGAAGCTGTGGTGGATTAAATCCATGCCCTCGCTGACCGATGTGGTGCTCGACTGGCTTTCTCCTGACGCGCCCCTGATATTGCCCTGTGAGGCAGGACGCGTCTCTCTCCTGCCGTCTGGTCATGTGCGGCTGCCGAAGCCCGGCGAACCGGTCACCGTGCGCTTTAAGGCTGGCGGCATGCTGCATATCGTCGGGCGCAACGGGGGACGGAAGCTGAAGAAAATATGGCAGGAGTGTAACGTGCCGCCGTGGCTGCGCGATACCACGCCGCTACTGTTCTACGGTGAAACGCTTATCGCTGCGGCAGGGGGGTTCATCACGGAAGAGGGGTGGTCAGAAGAGGGGGGCAGTTTTGAGTGGCAAAAAGCGTAACGGGCAGCCAGGCTGCCCGTTAGTGTCATCAGGATTCGCTCACCACGACGGTGCCGATTTGCGGGTGGCTGAAGCTGGCTATTTTGTCCAGACGCAGCTCACGCGTCGCACCGGCGTCTTCCACTATCAGGTATTCCACATTCTTTCGTGAAACCAGATCGCTGGCTTTTGCCTTCAACACTTCGCCATCTTTTAGCTCCAGCGTCAGTAATAAATGATGCTGGCAGGCGAGTTCGAGGTTGTCATAGTCATCACAATTGATGGGTTGATAAGTATCATTCATCGACATAATCGCTCACCAGTAAATTCGCCGCAGCATACGCTGCTTTTTCCCTGACCGACTCTGAAAGGCTCTCATCAGAGGCCACTTCATTAAGCACCTTCAATACACAGCCCAACGCGTCCGGGACATACCCCAGATCTCCGCTGGCGATTTCCGCATACCGTTTGCGAATTAACTCACAATAATTATTCACATCCCCTCCCGCCAGCGCACTGACTTACTGTGAGATATCATTAAGCCTACGAAGATAAACTCGGTTTAGCAAGGTGACTATACCATACTCATTTAAGCAATATCAGAGCCTTGATAGCGGTGTATTTAACACCCTGTAACAGCCTTTTGCCGCGGTTTTCGCTACAATGTGCGCCTGATTCGAATGGAGTTCTCTCATGGCGCTGAAAGCGACAATTTATAAAGCAGTGGTCAATGTGGCCGATCTGGATCGCAACCAGTTCCTCGACGCGTCGCTTACTCTGGCACGCCACCCCTCCGAAACCCAGGAGCGCATGATGCTGCGCCTGCTGGCGTGGATTAAGTATGCCGACGAGCGTCTGCAGTTTACCCGTGGGTTAAGCGCAGAAGACGAGCCTGAAGCCTGGCTGCGCAACGATCATCTGGGTATCGATTTGTGGATCGAACTCGGCCTGCCTGACGAGCGCAGAATTAAGAAGGCCTGCACCCAGTCCGCTGAAGTGGCCTTATTCGCGTATAATCAGCGCGCTGCGGAGATCTGGTGGCAGCAAAACAAGAGCAAGTGCGGACAGTTTAAAAATCTCACGGTCTGGTATCTGGACGATGAGCAGCTGGCGCAGTTGAGCGAGTTCGCCAGCCGGACCATGGTTTTGCAGGCGACGATTCAGGACGGCGCCATCTGGCTCTCTGATTCTCAGAATAATCTGGAAATTCATTTAACGGCGTGGCAACCCGCGTCATGATCGTCTTGTCCCGAAACGTCAGCATCCCTGACAACGAGCTGGAGATCACTGCCATCCGTGCGCAGGGGGCTGGCGGGCAGCACGTCAACAAGGCGTCGACGGCTATCCATTTGCGTTTTGACATTCGGGCCTCAAGCCTGCCAGAGTATTATAAAGAAAGCCTGCTTGCCGCCAGCCATCACCTGATCACCAGCGATGGTGTGATAGTGATCAAAGCCCAGGAGTACCGCAGCCAGGAGCTCAACCGGGAAGCGGCGGTAGCCAGGCTGGTAGCGGTCATCAAAGAGCTAACGGCAGTACAAAAAAGCCGCCGGGCAACGCGGCCAACCCGCGCATCGAAAGAGCGTCGGTTGTCCTCGAAGGCCCAAAAATCCACAGTGAAAGCACTACGCAGTAAAGTTCGTCGCCCGACAGAGTGACGATAGGGAACACACTTTTCATAAGGAATTCATTGTGAAAAAAGTATTATGGTCAGCGCTGGCAGCGAGTACGCTGTTTGCGCTTTTTGGGTGTAACAACCGCTCCGAAACGCAGGTTTTACAACCCACGCAAACGGAAGAATTAAAACCGATGCAGCAAAGCTGGCGTGGCGTATTGCCTTGCGCGGACTGCGAAGGCATTGAAACGTCTCTGTTCCTGCAAAAAGATGGCACCTGGGTGATGAATCAGCGCTATCAGGGCGCTAAAGAGCCTTCTTCTTTTGCAACTTATGGAACATGGGCACGTACGGCGGAGAAGCTGGTCCTGACGGATACCACCGGTGAGAAAACCTTTTTCCGTGCCAAAGGTGAGGGGATGGAGATGCTTGACCGCGAAGGCAACCCGATTGAATCCCAGTTCAACTACACGCTTGCGCCGGTAAAAGCGGCTCTGCCTGCCACGCCGATGGCGATGCGGGGGATGTACTTCTATATGGCGGATGCGGCGATCTTTACCGACTGCGCAACCGGCAGGAAGGTCAGCGTGGCAAACAATGCGCAGCTTGAACGTGATTACGCAGTGGCACGCGGTAATGACAGCAAGCCGGTACTGCTGACAGTTGACGGTCACTTTACGCTGGAGCCAAACCCGGATAGCGGGGAGATGGTGAAAACGCTGGTGGCAGATAAAGACGCGAAGTTTGTCGCGGGTAAAGACTGTAACAGTAAATAAGCCGACGCTGAGCCATTAAAAAACCCCGCCTGAGCGGGGTTTTTTGTTTAGCCTTTGATGGCTTTCACCAGGTGATCAAGAATGTCACCGGTCTTGATCATCTGTTTTTCGCCGCTGCGACGGTATTTGTATTCAATCTCATCGCTGTCGAGGTTACGGTCGCCGATGACGACGGTGTGCGGGATACCGATCAGTTCCATATCGGCGAACATTACGCCTGGACGCTCTTTACGGTCATCCATCAGCACTTCGATACCCTGCGCGCGCAGCTCGGCATACAGCTTCTCGGCCAGCTCCTGGACGCGGTAAGACTTGTGCATGTTCATAGGCAGGATCGCAACCTGGAATGGCGCGATATTGTCCGGCCAGACGATGCCTCGTTCGTCGTAGTTCTGCTCAATTGCTGCAGCCACCACGCGCGTCACCCCGATACCGTAGCAGCCCATGGTCAGGATCTGGTTACGGCCATCTTCACCCTGAACAGCCGCGTTCAGCGCGCGAGAGTATTTATCGCCCAGCTGGAAGATGTGACCGACTTCGATGCCGCGCTTAATCATCAGGGTACCCTGACCGTCCGGGCTTGGATCGCCTGCAACCACGTTACGGATGTCAGCCACTTCCGGCGTCGCCACGTCGCGATCCCAGTTGATGCCGAAGTAATGTTTACCGTCGATGTTCGCACCTGCAGAGAAGTCGCTCATTGCAGCAACCGTGCGGTCAATAACAACCGGCACCGGCAGGTTGACTGGACCCAGTGAACCTGGACCCGCATTCACCACGGCGCGGATTTCCGCTTCCGTTGCGAAGGTCAGCGGGCTGGCTACCTGCGGCAGCTTCTCTGCTTTCACTTCGTTCAGCTCATGATCGCCACGCACCAGCAGGGCAACCAGCGGGTAAGCGCTACCTTCGGTGGATTTCACCAGCAGCGTTTTCACGGTTTTTTCGACGGGCAGATTGAACTGCTCAACCAGCTCGGCAATGGTTTTCGCGTTTGGCGTATCAACCAGCGTCATCTCTTGCGTTGCCGCGCCGCGTGGTTCTTTTGGCGCCAGCGCTTCTGCAAATTCGATGTTCGCCGCGTAGTCTGAAGAGTCAGAGAAGATCACATCGTCTTCACCGCTTTGCGCCAGGACCTGGAACTCATGGGAGGCGCTACCGCCGATGGAGCCGGTATCAGCCTGCACAGCACGGAAATCCAGACCCATGCGGGAGAAGATTTTGCTGTACGCCGCGTACATTGCGTCGTAAGTCTCTTGCAGTGATTCCTGAGAGGTATGGAAAGAGTAGGCATCTTTCATCAGGAATTCGCGAGAGCGCATAACGCCGAAGCGTGGGCGAACTTCGTCACGGAACTTGGTCTGGATCTGGAAGAAGTTCAGCGGCAGCTGTTTGTAAGAGCTCAGCTCATTACGAATCAGGTCGGTAATAACTTCTTCATGCGTTGGGCCGAGAACGAACGGACGCTCGCCGCGATCGACGAAGCGCAGCAGTTCAGGACCATACTGTTCCCAACGGCCGCTCTCCTGCCACAGGTCAGCGGGCTGAACCACAGGCATGGACACCTCGATAGCACCGGCGTTGTTCATCTCTTCACGCACGATGTTTTCGACTTTTTTCAGGACGCGCACGCCGGTCGGCAGCCAGGTATATAACCCGGAGGCCAGCTTGCGGATCATCCCGGCGCGCAACATCAGCTGATGGCTGATCACTTCGGCGTCGGCAGGCGTCTCCTTCAGAGTGGAGAGCAGATATTGGCTAGTACGCATGTTGTTACGGTTCCATTTCGACGATTGGAACAGGCTGAAACACCAGCCTGACACAAAAAAAGTGGTTTAGTTTACCAGTGTGGCAAAGATGCCAAAAGAGAGGAGAACAAAATTACCTGGGTTCAAGGGCAAACACTTCAAAACCTGCCCCGGTGACGCGCCAGCGAACGTTGAAATCGAGCAGCCAGACGGCGTACGTTTTTCCTTCTTCCTCATCTTTACGGTAGGCCGGACGAGGGTCCTGTGCCAGAACTTCAGTGATGAAATCCCGTAAGCGAGGATAGCGTTTCTCCAGCTGACCGAGCTGCGCGGTTATCTCTGGCGTAAAATAAACAGGCATATCCGCCTGCGGCGCGTCCTGAGCATAACTTGCACGCGCGTCCGGGAGCGCTTCGGCGAAGGGCAAATAGGGTTTGATGTCGATTACCGGCGTGCCGTCTACCAGGTCCAGGCTACCTAACTCCAGTATCACCCGATCTTTCTGGCAGCGTATGCCTTTCAGTTCAACCAGCGACATGCCAACCGGGTTTGGGCGAAAGGTCGAGCGAGTCGCAAACACGCCCATTCTCGCATTTCCGCCAAGACGAGGAGGGCGCACGGTCGGACGCCAGCCGCCTTCCATCGTCTGGTGAAACACGAACACCACCCATAAATGGCTGAAAGCCTCGAGCCCGCGTACCGCATCAGCCTGATTGTAAGGCGCAATCAGGTGAAGCTCACCGCTTCCGCTGGTCACAAGACCGGGCTGGCGGGGGACGGCGAACTTCTCTTTATAAGGAGAGTGGATAACGCCTATCTGCTCGAACTGAAATGCACTCATTTCGCCGTGATGTTCAGCGCAGAACCGATGCAAACCGCCTGACGATAGCAGCCCGGCGTGCCGCTGGTAACTTCACAGCTGTGCAGCAGGACCGCGTTGGCTTTCATTTTTGCGGCATTAATCTGCATACGTTTACGCGCTGTCGGAATATTCGGTGGTGAGTCCTGATTGGTCGCCTGACAGGATTCGCCGCTCACTTCGCCCAGTTCACGGAACGGTTTACCGACGAGTTCGTCTGCTTTCGTGATAATGCGAACCGGCGCAGGGCGAACCACTTTCGGTTTCGCAGGCTCGGTTTTTGGCGGGGTTGCCGTGCTTTGAACAGGTTCAACGGGAGATCTGCTTAGCATAGAACAGCCGCTCAGCATGAGTGCTAAAAGACAGATCGGTAAAGCACGCATAATAGTTCCTCAATGGATAATCAAAACGTCAGATATTGAATCAGTTGACTGCACAAATGACAAGACGGGCATAAGCCCGTCCTGATGATATTACACTGAGGTGAGATTACCAGCCTTTAACAGCGCCGCCGTTAAACACTTTGTTGGCTTCCTGGTAAACTTCATCAGACTGATAAGCCTGAACGAATTTCTTCACGTTTTCCGCGTCCTTGTTGTCTTCGCGAGTCACGATCAGGTTAACGTACGGGGAGTCTTTATCTTCTACGAAGATACCGTCTTTGGCTGGCGTCAGGCCAATCTGGCTGGCGTAAGTGGTGTTGATAACGGCCAGGGCAATCTGCGCATCGTCCAGAGAACGTGGCAGCTGCGGTGCTTCCAGTTCAACAATTTTCAGATTTTTCGGGTTCTCGGTGACATCCAGAACGGTTGGCAGCAGGCCAACACCGTCTTTCAGTTTGATCAGGCCCACTTTCTGCAGCAGCAGCAGGGAACGGCCAAGGTTGGTTGGGTCGTTAGGCACGGCAACCTGAGAGCCCGGCTGCAGCTCGTCCAGCGATTTAATTTTCTTAGAGTAACCGGCAATTGGATAAACGAAGGTGTTACCAACGCCCACCAGTTTATAGCCGCGATCTTTGATCTGCTGGTCCAGGTATGGCTTATGCTGGAAGGCGTTAGCGTCGATATCGCCTTTGCTCAGCGCTTCGTTCGGCAGGACATAATCGTTGAAGGTCACCAGCTCAACGTCCAGGCCATACTTCTCTTTCGCCACTTTCTGAGCAACCTCAGCAACCTGTTGTTCTGCACCCACGATAACGCCCACTTTAATGTGGTTTGGATCTTTTTCGTCCTGACCGCAACCCACCAGTGCCAGAGAGCCGATCAGCGCGCCTACTGCTGCAAAGGTCTTTAATTTAAACGCCATGTTTTATCCTTAACTCGTAGAGTTTGTGTTGTGTGTAACGTTATTTGTGAGTAACGGTCCGGACGATGCGATCGCCGGAGAACTGGATTAAATAAACCAGAACAACCAGCAATACCAGAACGGTATTCATCACGGTAGCGTTATATCCAATATAGCCGTACTGGTAACCAATCTGCCCTAAACCGCCGGCGCCAACTGCGCCACCCATTGCGGAATAACCGACCAGCGTGATGAGCGTGATGGTTGCCGCGTTCACCAGGCCTGGCAGTGCTTCCGGGAGCAGGACTTTGCGCACGATCTGCATCGGCGTTGCGCCCATCGCGCGGGAAGCTTCTATCAGACCTGTCGGGATTTCCAGCAGGGCGTTTTCCACCATACGAGCGATAAACGGCGCTGCGCCTACGGTCAGCGGAACAATGGCCGCCTGCAGACCGATAGACGTTCCGACGATCACGCGGGTAAACGGAATCATCCACACCAGCAGAATAATGAAGGGGATAGAACGGAAGATGTTCACCAGCGCAGAGAGCGTACGGTACAGCTTCGCGTTCTCAATGATTTGACCCGGACGCGTCACGTACAGCAGTACGCCGACCGGCAGGCCAATCACAAAACCAAAGAAGCCAGAGACAAAGGTCATTGCCAGCGTTTCCCAAACGCCGCGAACCAGCAGCCACATCATCGGCTCAGACATAACCCAGTACCTCTACTTTTACATGGTGTTCTTGCAGCCAGGCAATCGCGGCCTGGGTTTCTTCTTGTGTGCCGTGCATTTCTGTCAGCATAATGCCGAACTTCACGCCACCGGCGTAATCCATCTGCGCGCTGATGATGTTGTTGTTCACGTTAAAGCGACGCGCGGTTTCGGAAAGCAGGGGAGCGTCAACGGACTGACCGGTGAACTCCATGCGCAGCATCGGGACGCTGTCTGCTGCGGGTTCGGTTTTCAAACGCTCCAGATAATCTTCCGGGATATCCAGATGCAGCGTGGACTGGATGAACTGCTGCGCCAGCGGCGTCTTCGGATGAGAGAATACTTCACTTACCGTGTCCTGCTCGATCAGCTCACCGTTGCTGATGACCGCCACGCAGTCGCAGATGCGTTTCACCACGTCCATCTCATGTGTAATAAGGAGGATCGTCAGGCCCAGGCGACGGTTAATGTCTTTCAGCAGTTCCAGAATCGAACGCGTGGTTGCCGGATCCAGTGCGCTGGTGGCTTCATCACACAGCAGTACCTTAGGATTGCTTGCCAGCGCGCGGGCAATGGCCACACGCTGTTTTTGCCCACCGGACAGATTTGCCGGGTAGCTATCATGTTTGTCGCCCAGACCCACGAGGTCGAGCAGCTCGGTGACGCGGCGCTTCACTTCTTCTTTTGGCGTGTTATCCAGCTCAAGCGGTAAGGCAACGTTGCCGAACACGGTGCGGGAGGCCAGCAGGTTAAAGTGCTGGAAGATCATGCCAATCTGACGACGCGCTTTGGTGAGTTCTTTCTCTGAGAGGGCGGTAAGTTCCTGGCCGCCAACTTCTACGCTGCCCTGGGTTGGGCGCTCAAGCAGGTTAACACAACGAATCAGCGTGCTTTTACCTGCACCCGATGCGCCAATGACGCCATAAATTTGACCAGCAGGAACATGCAGGCTGACGTTGTTCAGCGCCTGAATGGTTCGGTTCCCCTGCTGGAACACTTTGGTGATATTGGAAAGTTTAATCATTAGATTATTTTTATCGTATGTAAGTTAGCCGTGGCATTTTCTTCTGCCAGATACGGGTGATGACCGTAAACAAAACGGATGTTAAGGCATCCAGACGTCTAAATCAATCCAACTCTGTACGATGAGCACTTTATTGCGCTGCGATTCATGAGATACTAGTCGAACATGCCTTTTTCAGGAGCAAACCGGTGGCAAAATCAGTACCCGCAATTTTTCTCGATCGTGACGGCACTATTAATGTGGATCACGGTTATGTCCATGAGATTGATGAGTTCGAGTTTATCGAGGGCGTAATAGATGCCATGCGCCAGCTGAAAGAGATGGGTTATGCGCTGGTGGTTGTGACGAACCAGTCCGGTATTGCACGCGGTAAATTCACCGAAGCGCAGTTCGAGACGCTGACGGAATGGATGGATTGGTCGCTGGCAGACCGCGGTGTGGATCTCGACGGCATCTACTATTGTCCGCACCACCCGCAGGGAACGGTAGAAGCGTATCGCCAGACCTGTGACTGCCGTAAGCCGCATCCGGGGATGTTCATCTCTGCGCAGGAGTTCCTGCACATCGATATGTCTGCTTCTTATATGGTGGGCGATAAACTGGAAGATATGCAGGCGGCAGCGGCAGCGGGTGTAGGAACCAAAATATTAGTTCGCACCGGTAAGCCAGTGACGGCAGAAGCAGAAAATGCAGCGGATTGGGTGATTAATAGTCTGGCCGACCTGCCAAAAGAGATTAAAAAGCACCAAAAATAGCCTTTTTGGTGAAAAGGTGAGCGGTTGAAATAAAAATGCATTTTTCCGCTTGTCATTCCTCGGCGGCTCCCTATAATGCGCCTCCATCGACACGGCGGATGTGAATCACTTCACAGACAACCCGGTCGGTTGAAGAGAAAAAATCCTGAAATAACGGGTTGACTCTGAAAGAGGAAAGCGTAATATACGCCACCTCGCAACGGTGAGCGAAAGCCGCGTTGCAACTGCTCTTTAACAATTTATCAGACAATCTGTGTGGGCACTCAAAGTGACATGGATTCTTAACGTCCTCGGACGAAAAATGAATACCAAGTCTCTGAGTGAACATACGTAATTCATTACGAAGTTTA
>NZ_AZUA01000003.1:0-640000 GCF_000568075.1 Enterobacter sp. DC1 | reverse complement strand
GGCATGGCTGCATCAGGCTTGCGCCCATTGTGCAATATTCCCCACTGCTGCCTCCCGTAGGAGTCTGGACCGTGTCTCAGTTCCAGTGTGGCTGGTCATCCTCTCAGACCAGCTAGGGATCGTCGCCTAGGTGAGCCGTTACCCCACCTACTAGCTAATCCCATCTGGGCACATCTGATGGCAAGAGGCCCGAAGGTCCCCCTCTTTGGTCTTGCGACGTTATGCGGTATTAGCTACCGTTTCCAGTAGTTATCCCCCTCCATCAGGCAGTTTCCCAGACATTACTCACCCGTCCGCCGCTCGTCACCCAGGAGCAAGCTCCCTGTGCTACCGCTCGACTTGCATGTGTTAGGCCTGCCGCCAGCGTTCAATCTGAGCCATGATCAAACTCTTCAATTTAAGTTTGATGCTCGTGAATTAAACTTCGTAATGAATTACGTATGTTCACTCAGAGACTTGGCCTGCCGCCAGCGTTCAATCTGAGCCATGATCAAACTCTTCAATTTAAGTTTGATGCTCGTGAATTAAACTTCGTAATGAATTACGTATGTTCACTCAGAGACTTGGTATTCATTTTTCGTCCGAGGACGTTAAGAATCCATGTCACTTTGAGTGCCCACACAGATTGTCTGATAAATTGTTAAAGAGCAGTGCAACGCGGCTTTCGCTCACCGTTGCGAGGTGGCGTATATTACGCTTTCCTCTTTCAGAGTCAAGTGTTTATTTTCGCTTTTCTCTGCTGACCCGGCGGCGTGTGTGCCGTTGTTCCGTGTCAGTGGAGGCGCATTATAGGGAGTAATTACGAAGCTGCAAGAATAAAGTGACATTTATTTACTAACCGCTCACTTTCCAGGCAGATCTTGCTCCAGACCTCAATTTTCGCCTGGTTTTTAAACAAAAACGAGCCGCAAGCGGCTCGTTTTTGCGTTTTGTGACTTACTGCACTGCCACAATGCGATCGTCGTTGGCTTCCAGACGAATAACTTTGCCTGGAATCAACTCTCCGGAGAGAATCTGCTGCGCCAGCGGGTTTTCGATCTGCTGCTGGATAGCACGTTTCAATGGACGCGCACCGTACACCGGATCGTAACCATTTTCGCTCAAAAGCTTCAGCGCCTCGTCGGAGATGTGAATTTCATATCCACGCTCTTCCAGACGTTTGTAAAGACGCTGCAGCTGGATCTGCGCAATCGACGCAATGTGTTTCTCACCCAGAGGATGGAATACCACCACTTCATCAATACGGTTGATGAACTCAGGACGGAAGTTATGGCTCACGACACCGAGAACCAGATCCTTCATATGGCTATAGTCCAGTTCACCGAAACGTTCCTGAATCAAATCGGAACCCAGGTTCGAGGTCATGATGACAACCGTATTACGGAAGTCGACCGTTCTCCCCTGCCCATCGGTCAGACGGCCATCGTCCAGCACCTGAAGCAGGATGTTGAACACATCAGGATGCGCTTTTTCCACCTCATCCAGCAGGATGACGGAATAAGGGCGACGGCGAACAGCTTCCGTCAGATACCCCCCTTCTTCATAACCAACGTATCCCGGAGGCGCGCCGACCAGACGTGAGACGGAGTGTTTCTCCATAAACTCGGACATGTCGATCCGCACCATCGCATCGTCGCTGTCGAACATAAAGTTAGCCAGCGCTTTACACAGCTCGGTTTTACCGACACCCGTCGGCCCCAGGAACAGGAACGAACCAATCGGACGGTTTGGATCGGACAGCCCTGCACGGCTACGACGAATAGCGTTCGAAACCGCTTCAACCGCTTCGTTCTGGCCAATCACCCGATTATGGAGATCTTGCTCCATGCGCAGCAGTTTTTCACGCTCGCCTTCCAGCATGCGCGCCACCGGAATACCGGTCCAGCGAGCAAGCACTTCCGCGATTTCTGCATCCGTCACTTTATTACGTAACAGACGCATCGTTTTCCCTTCTGACTGCGTCGCTATCTCAAGCTGTTTTTCCAGCTCAGGAATTTTGCCGTACTGCAGTTCAGACATCCGCGCCAGATCGCCGACACGGCGAGCCTGCTCAATGGCAATTTTTGCCTGTTCGAGTTCAGCTTTAATGGTCTGAGTGCCGGAAAGGGATGCTTTCTCAGCTTTCCACTCTTCTTCCAGCTCAGAGTACTGGCGCTCTTTATCGTCCAGTTCTTCATTGAGCATATCCAGGCGTTTCTTACTGGCTTCATCAGACTCTTTCTTCAGCGCCTGCTGTTCCAGCTTGAGCTGAATGATGCGTCGGTCGAGTCTATCCAGCTCTTCCGGTTTCGAGTCAATCTGCATACGAATGCTCGAAGCCGCTTCATCAATCAGGTCGATCGCTTTATCCGGCAGCTGGCGATCGGCGATATAACGATGTGAAAGCGTCGCCGCCGCAACGATAGCCGGGTCAGTGATCTGCACGTGGTGGTGCAATTCATAGCGCTCTTTCAGACCACGCAGGATCGCGATGGTATCTTCAACGCTTGGCTCAGCCACAAACACTTTCTGGAAACGACGTTCCAGCGCAGCATCTTTCTCAATGTACTGACGATACTCGTCAAGCGTGGTGGCACCGACGCAGTGAAGTTCACCGCGCGCCAGCGCAGGTTTCAGCATGTTCCCGGCATCCATCGCGCCGTCCGCTTTACCCGCACCGACCATGGTGTGCAGTTCGTCGATAAACAGGATAACGTTGCCTTCCTGCTTCGCCAGGTCGTTAAGCACGCCTTTCAGACGCTCTTCGAACTCACCGCGATACTTCGCACCGGCCACCAGCGCGCCCATATCCAGCGCCAGTACGCGGCGGCCTTTCAGGCCTTCCGGCACTTCCCCGTTGACGATACGTTGTGCCAGCCCTTCAACGATGGCGGTTTTACCGACACCCGGTTCACCAATCAGCACCGGGTTGTTCTTGGTACGACGTTGCAGTACCTGAATCGTACGGCGGATTTCTTCGTCACGGCCGATAACCGGGTCAAGTTTGCCCTGTTCAGCACGCTCGGTCAGATCGACTGTAAATTTCTTCAAAGCCTGACGTTGGTCTTCGGCTCCCTGATCGTTCACGCTTTCACCTCCGCGCATTTTCTCAATCGCCTGAGTCACATTGGCGGTGGTCGCACCGGCAGATTTCAGCAGGTCGGTCAAGGTACCGCGTGATTCAAGCGCCGCCAGAACAAACAGCTCTGACGAAATAAAGTTGTCCCCACGTTTTTGCGCCAGCTTGTCGCAAAGGTTAAGCACGCGCACCAGATCCTGAGACGGCTGAACGTCGCCGCCGGTACCTTCTACCTGCGGTAAACGGCTCAGCGCCTGATCGATAGCGGTGCGTAACTGGCCAGCATTAATGCCAGCGGACGTTAATAAAGGACGTACCGATCCCCCTTCCTGATTCAGCAAGGCGCTCATTAAATGAAGAGGTTCGATAAACTGGTTGTCGTGCCCCAGTGCGAGGGACTGGGCATCGGCGAGAGCAAGCTGGAATTTATTAGTAAGACGATCCAGACGCATAACTCCTCCCATAACAGGTCAAATTTGCTACTGGAGATTAAATGAGGTCATCCCTCAATTATTCAAGGTTAATGACCTGAATTATGTGAAAAGAAAACGGCACGTACCGGATCGTCTTGATTCTTTAGGTTATATCAGCCAAATGAAACTTGCCATACGCCCCGTGGTCTTGTCGCGACGATAGGAGAAAAAATCACCCTTTTCGGTGAATGTGCAGCGATCGCCGCCGAAGATCTGCGTCACGCCAACGTTATTCAGACGCTGGCGGGCGAGCTGGTAAATATCGGCCAGATATTTATCCCCCGAAGGCAGGAAGGCTTCAACCGATTGCGGATCTTTTTCCATAAAGGCTTCACGAACCTCTGGCCCCACTTCAAAAGCGCGAGGACCAATGGCCGGACCTAGCCAGGCCATAATATTGGCTGGCTCATCGCTAAAGCAGGCGACAGTTTCTTCGAGCACGCCTTCACACAGACCACGCCAGCCCGCGTGTGCTGCAGCCACCTCGGTACCTGCACGGTTACAGAACAGAACCGGCAAACAATCGGCGGTCATCACGGCACAAACGGTTCCCGGAGTATTACTGTAAGAGGCATCAGCGCGTTTAGAAGCATAGGGTTCCCCCGTCAACTTCAGTACCGCGTTACCATGAACCTGTTCCAGCCAGACCGGTTTTGACGGCAAGTTCCCCGCAGCAAACAGACGTCTGCGGTTCTCTTCAACGTGTTCCAGGCTGTCGCCACAGTGCGCACCGAGGTTCAAAGACTCCCACGCGCCCTGGCTAACACCGCCAATACGGGTTGAACTACAGGCGGCCACGCCAGCAGGCAATGGCCACTCCGGGACAATCAGTTTGGTCATAACCAGTCCACTTGATCCTTATGTTCTTCGAAATCAGCACGCATGGCGTCAATAAGGTCCACCATATCCTGCGGGATAGGCGCATGCCACTCCATCTGAATACCGGTGATAGGGTGGTAAAGACGCAGCATGGTCGCGTGCAGCGCCTGACGATCGAATTTACGCAATACGCTGATGAACTCATCCGATGCGCCTTTAGGTGGACGCGGACGACCACCGTATACCTGATCCCCGACCAGCGGATGGGTAATGTGGGCCATATGCACGCGGATCTGGTGAGTACGTCCGGTTTCCAGACGCAGACGCAGGCGCGTATGAATACGGAAGTGCTCCATAATGCGATAGTGCGTCACCGCCGGTTTACCCATCGGATGCACCGACATATGGGTACGTTTAGTTGGGTGACGACTGATTGGCTCTTCCACCGTTCCGCCAGAGGTCATATGCCCAATGGCTACCGCTTCATACTCGCGGGTGATTTCGCGCAGCTGCAGCGACTCCACCAGACGGGTCTGAGCAGGAACGGTCTTCGCCACCACCATCAAACCGGTGGTGTCTTTATCCAGACGGTGCACGATGCCCGCGCGCGGGACATCCGCGATCGGCGGATAATAATGGAGAAGTGCGTTAAGTACCGTACCGTCAGGGTTCCCCGCGCCCGGATGAACAACCAGGTCGCGCGGCTTGTTGATCACCAGAATGTCATCATCTTCATAGACGATGTCCAGTGGGATATCCTGCGGCTCGAAGCGGATTTCCTCTTCGATTTCAGCATTGATGGCGACAGCTTCCCCACCTAACACTTTCTCTTTTGGTTTGTCCCAGATCTTGCCGTTTACCAGCACGCGCTGGTCAAGGATCCATTCTTTTATGCGTGAACGCGAATAATCAGGGAACAATTCGGCCAAAGCCTGATCTAAGCGTTGACCGAGCTGATTTTCGGAGACTGTTGCGGTGAGTTCTACTCGTTGTGCCATAAACTGCTTCTTCGTTTAACGTTGGGTTTTACGGCTTTGCCGTTTAATATAGTGTGCTATTGTAGCTGGTCTTAATCGGGAGCAGGAACAGAGTTTCTCCCGGACAAACATTTGAGGAAAGTCAAAACGTCATGACGCGCATGAAATATCTGGTGGCAGCGGCCACGTTGAGCCTGGCTTTGGTGGGCTGCTCCGGTTCAAATGAACAGGTCCCTGACAATCCGCCGAATGAAATCTATGCGACTGCACAACAAAAGTTGCAGGACGGTAACTGGAAACAGGCGATAACGCAACTGGAAGCGTTGGATAATCGCTATCCATTTGGTCCATATTCGCAGCAGGTACAGTTAGATCTCATCTACGCATACTATAAAAATGCCGACCTGCCGCTGGCTCAGGCAACTATCGATCGTTTCATGCGTCTGAACCCGACTCATCCTAACATCGACTACGTGATGTACATGCGCGGCCTCACCAACATGGCGCTGGACGACAGTGCGCTGCAGGGCTTCTTCGGCGTGGATCGTTCCGACCGTGACCCGCAGCATGCGCGTGATGCCTTCAATGACTTCTCCAAGCTGGTGCGCGGCTATCCGAACAGTCAGTACGTGACTGACGCCACCAAGCGTCTGGTGTTCCTGAAAGATCGTCTGGCGAAATATGAATACTCCGTCGCGGAATACTATACCCGTCGTGGCGCATGGGTTGCCGTGGTTAACCGCGTAGAAGGTATGCTGCGTGATTATCCGGATACTCAGGCAACGCGCGACGGCCTGAAGCTGATGGAGAACGCTTACCGTCAGATGCAGATGACCGCTCAGGCTGAAAAAGTGGCGAAAATCATCGCCGCGAACAGCAGCAACACCTGATCTTGCCTCAATGCAAAACGGCAGCCCTAAGGCTGCCGTTTTTTATTCATTTTAGAGCGTCGCTGAAGCGCGTTAGCCTCAACACATCCAGTCAACTATGGCCCCAATTTTTGCCTTCGACAAGGTAAATCTCACCTCTTCCTGCCCTGCCTCACAAAAAAGATTCCCTGACAAAAACCGACAAAATAACGTGATCTAAATCACACATTTTGACATTAGGTCGGGTATGCTGGAATCACCAAGACGGAAAGACAAGAGGTAAAATTTATGACAATGAACATTACCAGTAAACAAATGGAAATTACTCCGGCAATCCGCCAGCACGTCGCAGACCGTCTCGCCAAACTGGATAAATGGCAAACTCATTTGATTAATCCACATATCATCCTGTCCAAGGAGCCGCAGGGTTTCATCGCTGACGCAACTATCAATACTCCAAACGGCCATCTGGTCGCCAGCGCAAAACACGAGGATATGTACACCGCTATTAACGATTTGATCAACAAGCTGGAACGGCAGCTCAATAAAGTGCAACACAAAGGTGAAGCCCGTCGCGCCGCAACATCGGTGAAAGACGCCAGCTTCGCGGAAGAAGTTGAAGAAGAGTAATCCTTTAAATTGAGTGTACCGCCAACGCGCCTTCGGGCGCGTTTTTTGTTTTTTATTGACAGGGTGAAAACAGTACGGGTACTTTAACGGTATCAATCACAGGATGACTTTATGAAACCTACGCCGTTCTTCTTCGCATTCTTTTTTACCTTCCCCTGACTGGGAGGCGTTTCGTCGTGTGATAAAGAATGCGAAGACGAACAACAAGGCCTCCCAAAGCGGGAGGCCTTTTTTATTGATAACGATAAAATGAGACAGGCAACACTATGACACCGGAAAACCCGTTACTGGATCTGCGCGTAAAAATCAGCGCGCTGGACGAGAAATTACTGGCGCTGCTGGCCGAACGCCGCGCGCTCGCCGTCGAAGTGGGCAAAGCCAAGCTGGACTCCCATCGTCCGGTCCGTGATATCGACCGCGAGCGCGATCTGCTGGAACGTCTGATCCAGCTCGGTAAAGCGCATCACCTCGATGCCCACTACATCACCCGGCTGTTCCAGCTCATCATCGAAGACTCCGTCCTCACCCAGCAAGCGTTACTCCAGCAGCATCTGAATAAAACCAATCCGCACTCTGCGCGTATCGCCTTCCTCGGGCCGAAGGGCTCTTACTCTCACCTGGCCGCACGTCAGTATGCCGCACGCCATTTTGAAGAGTTTATTGAGAGCGGCTGTGCCAAGTTTGCCGACATATTTAATCAGGTTGAGACCGGCCAGGCGGATTACGCCGTCGTACCGATTGAAAACACCAGCTCCGGCGCCATCAACGACGTTTACGATTTGCTGCAGCACACCAGCCTGTCGCTGGTCGGCGAGCTGACGATCCCTATCGATCACTGCGTGCTGGTCTCGGGCTCAACGGATTTAAGCAAAATTGAGACGGTCTACAGTCATCCACAGCCGTTCCAGCAGTGCAGCCAGTTCCTGAACCGCTATCCAAACTGGAAAATTGAGTACACCGAAAGCACCTCGGCGGCGATGGAAAAAGTGGCGCAGGCTAACTCTCCAACCGTCGCTGCGCTCGGCAGCGAAGCGGGCGGCGCGCTGTATGGTTTACAGGTACTGGAACGCAATCTGGCAAACCAGACGCAAAACATCACCCGTTTCGTGGTGCTGGCACGCAAGGCAATCAATGTGTCTGACCAGGTGCCGGCCAAAACCACGCTGCTGATGGCGACCGGCCAGCAGGCCGGTGCGCTGGTTGAAGCCCTGCTGGTACTTCGTAATCACAACCTGATCATGACGAAGCTGGAATCACGTCCGATCCACGGTAACCCGTGGGAAGAGATGTTTTATCTTGATATCCAGGCCAACCTGGAATCTGCATCCATGCAGAAAGCCCTGCGCGAACTGGGCGAGATCACGCGCTCCATGAAGGTGCTGGGCTGCTATCCGAGCGAAAACGTCGTCCCGGTTGACCCGGCTTAACGTTCGATAAAGCGGCTTTTCTTCATCCCTGCCACGTTAACGGGCAGGGTGAAGATGGCACCGGAGAGCGGATACTTCGCCACCTCCTCCGCGTCCATATTTTCCCGCGTGGTGGTAATAAACAGCGTTTTCATGTCATCGCCGCCAAAGCAGACCATCGTCGGGCAACGTACCGGCATGCGGTATTCTTCCAGCTGCTCCCCTTGTGGCGAAAAACGCGCAATACGCCAGCCGTCAAACAGCGCGCTCCAGTAGCAGCCTTCCACATCCATTGCCGCGCCGTCAGGTATCCCTTCGCCCTCTTTAAACTGACGAAACACCTCACGCCTGCCGGGTTCGCCCTGCTCGTCAAGCGGCGTGCGGTAAATTACGCCATTTGGCGTGTCTGAGGTAAACATCCACTGCTTATCCGGGCTAAACGCTAAGCCGTTGTGCCCGTGAATATCGCACTGGATCACTTTCGGCATCAGGTCGTTGTCGATTCGCATCAGCAACGCGCCGTTGTAATCTCCCGGCCCCCAAAAGGTGCCCGCATAGAACCGTCCCTGATGATCGGTGCCGCCATCGTTAAAACGCGCCAGCTGTGGGTTAGAAGGGTTATCACACACCTTGCGGCGCAGCAGGCCGTGTTTATCGGTCAGCCAGATACCCGTTCGCATCGCAACGATAAAACCACCCTGCTCGCGCAGAGCAAAACAGCCCACCTCCTCATGGAAAGAGAGCACGGTGTGTTCTGCCGTCGGCAGATGGTAGCGGTGGATCTCCCCTTCCAGAATATCGGCCCAGTAGAGCGCGTGCTCTTCTGCGCTCCACGTCGGGCACTCAGGCAGATGCCCGGTGTAATTCAACAGCAGCTGCGGTTCGGCCATGACAGTTCCCCAAAATAAAAAAAGCCAGCATTGCTGGCTTTCAGTATATACATCATCGCATTACTGGCGACTGTCATTTGCCTGGCGCAACAGCGTCCGGCTCTCACTCTGGAAACGCTGCGCGTAATCGCCAAACCAGTGCTCGACCTTGCGGAAGCTGTCGATAAACGCCTGCTTGTCTCCGTGCTCCAGCAGCGTAATGGCTTCACCAAAGCGCTGATAGTAGCGCTTGATGAGCGCCAGGTTGTTCTCGGAGGACATAATAATGTCCGCGTAAAGCTGCGGATCCTGAGCAAACAGGCGCCCGACCATCGCCAGCTCCAGACGATAGATAGGTGAAGAGAGTGCCAGCAGCTGTTCAAGCTGCACGTTCTCTTCCGCCAGATGCAGACCGTAGGCAAACGTCGCAAAGTGGCGCAGCGCCTGAATGAACGCCATGTTCTGATCGTGCTCAACCGCGCTGATGCGGTGCAGTCGCGCCCCCCATACCTGAATCTGTTCCAGGAACCACTGATAGGCTTCCGGCTGACGACCGTCGCAATAAACCACCACCTGCTTTGCCAGGCTGCCGCTGTCCGGGCCAAACATCGGGTGCAGACCCAGCACCGGGCCAGTATGCGCAGCCAGCATGGCCTGCAGGGGACCATTTTTGACGGAGGCAAGATCCACCAGGATGCAGTCTTTCGGTAAAGGAGGCAGCTTTTCGATGATCTGCTCCGTCACGTGGATCGGCACGCTGACGATAACCATCCCAGCATCTTTCATAAGTTCCGGAGCATGCGCCCAGTCCTCTTTTTCCAGAATGCGCACCTGATAGCCAGAAAGCGTCAGCATTTTTTCAAACAGACGCCCCATCTGCCCTGCACCGCCGACAATCACCACCGGACGCAGGGACGGACAGAGGGTTTTAAAGCCCTTGTCGTTTTCGCTGGAGTAGGATTCCCGCATCACGCGACGCAGAACATCTTCAATTAAATCCGGCGAAACGCCCAGCGCCTGGGCCTCTTTACGACGGGAGGCCAGCATTGAGGCTTCGCGCTCCGGGACGTAAATCGGCAGGCCGTATTTGCTCTTCACCTCACCGACTTCGGCAACCAGCGCCATGCGTCGCGCCAGCAGTTCCAGCAGCGCCTTATCCACTTCATCAATTTGATCGCGCAGTGCGGTCAATTCAGCAACCATAACTAACCTCTTAAGCCAGACGCGTCGCCAGCTGGCCGTTCAAATCTTTGTGGATCTCACGCAGCAGCGCATCGGTGGTTTCCCAGCTGATGCAGGCATCCGTCACGGAGACGCCGTGCTTCATTGCGCTACGCGGTTGTTCCGATGACTGATTGCCTTCATGAATGTTGCTCTCAATCATCAGACCGATAATCGAACGGTTGCCATCTTTGATCTGTGCGATCACGGATTCCGCAACCGCAGGCTGGCGACGGTAATCTTTATTTGAATTACCATGACTGCAATCTACCATCAGTGCCGGGCGCAGTCCCGCCTGCTCCATCTCTTTTTCACACTGCGCCACGTCCGCCGGGCTGTAGTTTGGCGCCTTCCCGCCGCGCAGGATCACATGGCCGTCCGGGTTACCCTGCGTTTGCAGGAGGCATACCTGGCCCGCCTGGTTAATACCGACGAAACGGTGCGGCATGGCGGCAGCGCGCATGGCGTTGATCGCCGTCGCCAGGCTGCCATCGGTACCGTTTTTAAAGCCAACCGGCATCGACAGGCCAGACGCCATCTCGCGGTGGGTTTGCGATTCCGTGGTACGCGCACCAATCGCCGACCAGCTGAACAGATCGCCCAGGTACTGCGGGCTGTTCGGGTCCAGCGCTTCGGTTGCCAGCGGCAGCCCCATGCTGACCAGCTCCACCAGCAGGCGACGCGCAATCTTCAGGCCTGCTTCCACATCAAACGAGCCATCCATGTGCGGATCGTTAATCAACCCTTTCCAGCCGACGGTCGTACGTGGCTTCTCAAAATAGACGCGCATCACCAGATAGAGGCTATCGCTGACCTCCTCCGCTAACGCTTTAAATCGACGAGCGTACTCAATGGCGGTTTCAGGATCGTGAATGGAGCAAGGACCACATACCACCAGCAGGCGCGGATCGCGGCCGGCGATAATGTCAGAAATGGTCTGGCGAGAGTGCTCGATCTGAGCCTCCTGCGCGACGCTCAGCGGAAATTCCGCTTTCAGCTGATCTGGAGTGATTAAAACCTGTTCGTCAGTGATGTGTACGTTGTTCAGCGCGTCTTTTTGCATGATGGCGATCCTGTAAAGCTCGTTTGCGATAGTTGTTTTCCTCAATGAGGTGAAACCACGATACCATAAAAAGTAAACATTTCAATCCAAAATACGTACACATTACTTTACACAAGCCAATTTATTGCAAAAATCAGCCGATAAAAACGTAAACTTTAAATTACAGACAGATTTTCTTTAGCCAGGCTATGCTGAAGAAAAAAGGAGAATGGCTATGCGTTCAATTGCTCTCGCGCTGTTGTCGCTGTTTTTAACGGGCTGTCAGATCAATCCTTACACCTTCCAGCCCGACTGGACCAGCCCATCCTGGTTTGATGCAGGTAAAGAAGACGCCATGAATGGCCTGCCGGTTAAAGATAACCAGGCCCTGGCCGATAGTTTTAACGACACACACGTTGATCGTAACGAATATCTTCGCGGCTATGCTGACGGTCAGAAGAAAGTCTGCGAAGAAGGGTTTATTCACGCCTGGGGATTAGCCGGCAAATCTTTCCCTGCCAGCTGTGATACAGCCGAAAACGCGGCAAAACTGCGTGCATCATGGCAGCAAGGCATAGATGAAAGTATGCGCTCCAGCAGACTGAATTAATCTAATTTCATCCACCGGAAAATAAACAACAGTAGGATTTAGCTTAGGTCGGCCTCATGCTATTTCTGACATAATGACGGCCCTGATAAACAATGGTATTCTGCCCGCAACTCTTAAGGACATCTATTTCCAGAGCGATGTGGCGGATTCTGGTGAGAAATTTATTCTTGATCTCTTTTTTCCGACTCACTCTGGTGCTAACGCTGTTCCTTATGGTGGGCCCTGCGGCGGCAGGCACGCTTACGGAAACGGATAAATCGGTACGCTCGATTGTCTCTGGCATTGTGAGCTATACGCGATGGCCGTCACTATCCGGGCAGCCTAAACTCTGCGTCTACGCCACTTCTCACTATACGCACGCCCTCAGCGGCGATAAGGGGCATAGCGAGTTACCTTATACTCCCGTTATTGTACGTAACGATCAGGAAGCCCTGGCCGCGACGTGCGATGCGATCTATTTCGGGTCAGAATCACCGGCAAAACAACTTGAATTAATAAGTCAATATCAGGGCAGAGCGTTGCTATTAATCTCAGAGCAAAATCCGGAATGTGTAATTGGCAGTGCCTTTTGCCTGATAATCGATCGCGGCCAGGTACGGTTCGCCGTCAACCTGGATGCATTGACGCGCAGTGGCGTAAGAGTCAATCCGGATGTATTAATGCTTGCACGGAATAAGCAGCATGGATAAAGATTTCACTTCAACGCCACGTCCGACGTTTAAAAGAACGTTGAGGCGAAACAGCATGATAAGCGTCATCATCACGATGACATTAATATGGCTGCTGCTCTGTTTTGCTTCCGTCGTGACGTTAAAACAATACGCGCAAAAGAATCTCGAATTAACCGGCGCAACAATGAGCCACAGCCTGGAAGCGTCGCTGGTGTTCAACGACTCGCTGGCGGCCAACGAAACGCTGGCCGCCCTGGGCAAACAGGGCCAGTTTGCCGTGGCCGAGGTTATTAACGCGCATAAAAAGCGGTTTGCCTACTGGTCCTGGAACCCGGAGGACAACAACGATACGCTGGGCGCACTGGTCAGCCGCTGGCTTTTCCCCGTACCGGTTGCGCAGCCCATCATGCATAACGGCGCAACGATCGGCGAAATTCGCCTGACCGCGCGTGACAGCCTGATCGGTCATTTCATCTGGATGTCGTTTGCCGTTCTGACCGGCTGTATTCTCTTTGCAACCGTCGTCGCGCTCACTATTACCCAGTCTTTGCATCACGGGATGGTCACGGCCCTGCAAAACATCACCGACGTGGTGCATGACGTTCGTACTAACCGTAACTTCTCCCGCCGGGTGAAAGACGGCCGTATCGAAGAGTTTCACCAGTTTGGTGAGGACTTCAACAGCCTTCTGGATGAGATGGAGGAGTGGCAACTCAAGCTCCAGGCGAAAAACGCCCAGCTGCTGCGTACCGCCATGCACGACCCGCTCACCGGTCTTGCCAACCGCGCGGCGTTTCGTAACAGCATTGCGGCCTTAATGAACGACCCTTCTGCCAAAACGAACTCGGCCCTGCTCTTCCTCGACGGTGATAATTTTAAGTTTATTAACGACACCTGGGGACATGCGGCAGGAGACTGCGTGCTGATTGAAGTCGCCAGCAGGATGATGGAGTTTGGCGACAAACGTCACCAGGCATACCGCCTTGGAGGTGACGAATTTGCCATGGTGCTGTACGGCGTGCACTCTGAGCTTGAGGTTCAACACATTTGTGCTGCGCTATCGCAGCAGTTTATCCGTCCGTTTGATCTTCATAACGGACAAAAAGCATCGATGTCACTCAGCATTGGCTTTGCTCTGGCGTGGGAAAATGCTTCCGTGGAAGCGTTACTGGAGAGGGCTGACCGCAACATGTACCAGGTTAAAAACCAGCGTACGAAAACAACAAGTTAGAAGGGATACACTATGTTAAAACGTTACTTCGCGCCGATAGTTCTGGCCTCACTGGTTCTGGCAGGCTGTCAGTCGCCGCCGGAAGGTAAATTCACTCCTGAGCAAATTGCGGCGATGAAGTCTTACGGTTTTAACGAACTGAACGGTGACTGGTCACTTGGCATGTCGGACACCATCCTGTTTGATAAAAATGACGCCAGACTGCGCCCGGAAAGTGAAACGCAGATCCAGTCCATGGCCTCTCGCCTGGCGGAAACCGGCCTGAACCACGCGCGAATGGACGGTCACACGGATAATTACGGTGAAGAAAGCTACAACGAAGCGCTGTCGTTAAAACGCGCCAATGCCGTGGCCGATGCCTGGGCGAAGGGCGCAAATATCCCGCGCAGCAATCTCACCACGCGGGGGTTAGGTCAAAAATACCCGGTTGCGAGCAATAGTACCCCGCAAGGGCGCGCTGAAAACCGCCGCGTTGCAGTGGTGATCAGCACGCCATAGGGTTATTTAGCGGATGATTCGGCGAGCGTCACCCTGGTTGCCGCTCGCCAGCGCAGCCAGTCCACCAGAACAAACAGCGCCAGACTCACGCCCATGACCGGTAAGGCCAGCCCCAGCAGTACGCAGATTACCACCGTAACCCCTCTTCCCCACCCTGACAGCGCCAGCCAGTTCTGACTAAGCGTCTGTACCGGACTCACTGCCGACTGTGCCGGACGACGCATCCACCACATCCGGTAACCCCAGACGATGAGCACGCACAGGGCGAGGCCGAACGCCACCAGCAGCAGCTGATTCACCAGCCCGAATAAGATCCCCATATGGAAATCCACGCCCCAGCGGGTCAGTTTTGCCATTAACGGGAAATCCTCGAATCGGGTTCTGTCCAGGACCTGCATCGTAGAAGGATCAACCGCAACGGCGTCCACCTGAGTCGGCCAGCTGCGATCGATTTCCGTCACGGTCCAGGCGCTATCTGCCGTTTTTGCCGGGCGGATCTCCAGCCTGTTGGCATCAATTCCTGCGTTACGGGCCGCGCTTAATACTCCGTCAAACTGCGTCAGATCCATCGCCATTTCCGGCATCATCATTCCGCCATGATGGCCCCGGTGTTCGGCATGCTCATCCACGCTCTCCTGTTGGCCGGAAAGCGTCGTGTTCACCTGCGGGGTTAGCCAGTTCATCTCAGCCCGCAGCCTGTCAACGTTCCCGCCAGCCCATTGCGACCAGGTCAGCCCGGTTGCAGAGAACAGCAGCATTCCGCCCAGAAGACTCCAGCCCAGCGTCACGTGCAGGCGACGTCGATTCTGGAAGCGATTATTGATCCGCCGTTTGGGTCGGGTATAAAACCACAGGGCAGCACCGCCCAGCGCGGCAACCCACATCCAGGAGGCGGCAAGCTCGCTGTAGAGCCGCCCCACGTCGCCCAACATCAGAGAGGTATGTAGATAATCAATGGTCTGACGCAGCGGTAAAATCCCGCTGGTGCCGTATACCGTCATATCTCCCAGCACCGCCAGGCTTACCGGATCAATAAAAATAGCCCGGTTCTCAGAGGGCCCAAGCGCCGGGTCAGCAAACATCACGCGGGTGGTCTCCCCTTCAGCCAGCCCCGGCCGCACGGCGTGCAAATGCAAATCTGAGCCAACGTTTTTTTCCGCCACGGCAATTTGTTCCGCCAGCGGCTGCGGCACGCCCACGGAATCCGTGTGGAGCGCGTGCCGGTAGAGCGCATTCTCCAGCTGCGGGGTCGCCACATACAGCGTACCGGTCAGCGCGGCAAAGAAGATAAACGGGCCGACAAACAGCCCAACGTAGAAATGGAGGCGACGCAGCAGGTTTCCCCATGCCGCGCGCGGAGTGCAGGTAGTCATACTTTTCCTTTTTAAGGCAGTAAGTTATCGATTTATTTTTTAAAGGGAAAAAGCAGACTGCCGCGGCGGCGCGCGGGTATCAGGGTAAAGCCAGGGGAAAAAGTGCCAGTGGCTGACCGCCTGGCGCGGCGGCTTAACGCGAAGCCTCTGCAGTACCACGCTGAGCAGGACGATCAGCGCCAGCATCACGCCCGGAACATGCGCTAACAGCACGCAGTAGCCGCACGCTTCCGCATGGTCGACAGGCATCGTGTGCGGCATATCGCCCTGATGCTCGTCCATCGACATCATGCTCATGTCATGATGCATGCCCGGCATGGCGCTCATGGGATCTTTCTGCAAGGAGACGGAGATAAGCGGCGCTACCACGATCAGCAGGATCGCAAACAGCGCGGTCAATGCCGCTGCGCGTTTCCGGTTAGGCTGATGCAGTACGTTATCCACGTCCCCTCCACTCAAGAGGCAAGCATTGTAAATGATTTATGACAAAAGGGTTAACGTGAGAAATGCGCAGGGATAAAAAAAGGGCCAGCCTTTCGGCCAGCCCTTTCTAACAGGATGTCGCTTAAGCGAATCTTAGTTCAGACGCTCTTTAATACGAGCAGACTTACCAGTACGCTCACGCAGGTAGTACAGTTTAGCTTTACGTACAGCACCACGACGTTTAACAGCAATGCTGTCAACTACCGGAGAGTGAGTCTGGAAGACACGCTCAACGCCTTCGCCGTTGGAAATTTTACGAACAGTGAATGCAGAGTGCAGACCGCGGTTACGAATAGCGATAACCACGCCCTCGAATGCCTGCAGACGTTTTTTGGAACCTTCAACAACCCATACTTTCACTTCCACGGTGTCACCTGGACGGAAGGAAGGTACGTCCTGCTTCATCTGCTCTTGTTCAAGTTGCTTAATAATGTTGCTCATAATTTAATCTCTTATCCTGGGTAAACTGATATTCGGGAGCGTATTACGCATTCCCATCATGTTCATGCTGCTGGTGCGCGTGTTCAGTTTTGAACTCGGCCAGCAACTTTGCTTGCTCTTCAGTCAGAGCCAGGTTTTCCAGAAGTTCAGGTCTTCTAAGCCAGGTTCGGCCCAGCGACTGCTTCAAACGCCAGCGACGTATCTCGGCATGGTTTCCAGACAGTAACACCGCCGGTACTTCCATCCCTTCTAACACTTCAGGACGAGTATAGTGTGGACAGTCCAGCAACCCATCGGCAAAGGAATCTTCCGTTGCCGAAGCTTCATGGCCCAGAACCCCCGGAATGAACCGGGCGACGGAGTCAATCAGCGTCATTGCGGGTAACTCACCACCGCTGAGAACGTAATCGCCGATAGACCATTCTTCGTCAATCTCGGTTTGAATTACGCGCTCATCTATCCCTTCGTAGCGTCCACAGACCAGAATCAGCTTTTGATTCGTCGCCAGTTCGCTCACGCCCGCTTGATCAAGCTTGCGTCCCTGAGGTGACAGATAAATCACCTTTGCGCCTTCACCTGCCGCGGCTTTTGCTGTGTGAATGGCGTCCCGTAAGGGTTGCACCATCATTAGCATCCCCGGTCCGCCGCCGTAAGGACGATCGTCCACGGTACGGTGCCGGTCATGAGTAAAGTCACGAGGACTCCAGCTCTGGATGCTCAGCAGGCCATTCTTTACTGCCCGGCCAGTTACCCCGTAATCGGTAATCGCGCGGAACATTTCAGGAAACAGGCTAATTATGCCAATCCACATAGCGCCGTCTTTTACCGTTTATCCGGAGAATTTAAAAACCAGGATCCCAATCTACTTCAATGGTTTGAGTAGTGAGATCGACTTTCTTGATAACCTGTCCATCGAGGAACGGAACCAACCGCTCCTTGATGCCAAATGCATCTTTCAGGTTTGCCTTAATGACGAGAACGTCATTTGACCCGGTTTCCATCATATCGATGACTTTCCCCAGGCTGTAGCCTTCGGTAGTGACTACCTGGCAACCCATAAGGTCTTTCCAGTAGTAGTCGCCCTCTTCCAGCTGTGGCAACTGCGACGAATCCACGACAATTTCACAATTAGTCAGCGCATTCGCGGCATCACGATCGTCAACGCCTTTCAGCTTGATGATGATGTCCTGATTGTGGTGACGCCAGCTTTCCAGCTCGACCTCTTCCCACTTACCGCCTTTCTGGATAAACCAGGGCTGGTAATCAAAAATGCTATCAGCGTCTTCAGTGGAGGAAAACACTCTGAGCCAACCACGGATACCGTAGCAAGAACCCATTTTTCCCAATACGATCGGTTCAACAGGTGCTTTATTGCTCATCATGACCACCGTGACAGATTAAGCTGCTTTGTTTGCTGCTTTGATCAGCGTAGCAACGCGATCGGAAACAGTAGCGCCCTGGCCAACCCAGTGAGCGATACGATCCAGATCCAGACGAGTTTCTTCTTCTGCGCCAGCGGCCAGTGGGTTGAAGAAACCAACGCGCTCGATGAAGCGACCGTTGCGTGCATTACGGCTGTCAGTCACAACAACCTGGTAGAACGGACGCTTTTTAGCGCCGTGACGAGCTAAACGAATAGTTACCATAACATCCTCTTGTGTGAATAAAACAACCGGGCCCCATCGAGGAACGGAGCCCGGGTGTCATATTAAAAGCCCGAAAATTTTACTGATTTTTGGGGAAAATGCAATCAGCATCTTGATACTGAGCACGAAACACGGTTTATCGGCCAGGGAATCCTGGAGGCATCATCCCTTTCATGCCGCGCATCATCTTCGCCATGCCGCCTTTCTTCATTTTCTTCATCATGCGCTGCATGTCGTCGAACTGTTTCAGAAGGCGGTTAACGTCCTGCACCTGCATGCCGCAACCGGCTGCGATACGGCGTTTACGGGAACCTTTGATGATATCCGGGTTAGCGCGCTCTTTGAGGGTCATCGAGTTGATGATCGCCTCCATACGCACCAGCACCTTGTCATCCATCTGCGCTTTCACGTTGTCAGGGATCTGGCCCATGCCCGGCAGTTTGCCCATCAGGCTGGCCATGCCGCCCATGTTTTTCATCTGACGCAGCTGCTCAAGGAAGTCGGTCAGATCGAAACCGTCGCCTTTTTTCAGCTTGCTGGCCAGCTTCTCGGCCTGCGCGCGGTCAACCTTGCTCTCGATATCTTCGATCAGCGACAGCACGTCGCCCATGCCGAGGATACGGGAGGCAATACGGTCCGGGTGGAACGGCTCGAGCGCTTCAGTTTTCTCGCCCACGCCGAGGAATTTGATCGGCTTACCGGTAATGTGACGAATGGAGAGCGCCGCACCGCCGCGGGCGTCACCGTCCACTTTGGTCAGCACCACGCCGGTTAACGGCAGGGCTTCGTTAAACGCTTTCGCGGTATTCGCCGCATCCTGACCGGTCATGGCGTCGACAACGAACAGGGTCTCTACCGGGTTGATAGAGGCATGCACCTGCTTGATCTCGTCCATCATCGCTTCGTCAACGTGCAGACGACCGGCGGTATCCACCAGCAGCACATCGTAGAATTTCAGCTTCGCTTCTTTCAGCGCCGCGTTAACGATGTCGACAGGCTTCTGCGCCACGTCGGACGGGAAGAAATCTACGCCGACCTGCTCGGCCAGGGTTTCCAGCTGTTTGATCGCCGCCGGGCGATAGACGTCCGCAGAGACCACCAGCACTTTCTTCTTGTGCTTTTCACGCAGGAACTTACCCAGCTTACCGACGCTGGTCGTTTTACCCGCACCCTGCAGGCCCGCCATCAGCACCACGGCCGGCGGCTGAGCCGCCAGGTTAAGCACCTGGTTCTCTTCGCCCATCGCCGAAACCAGTTCATTACGAACGATTTTGACGAACTCCTGACCCGGGGTCAGGCTCTTGTTAACTTCATGACCAACCGCCTTCTCTTTTACGCGGTTGATAAAATCACGAACAACCGGCAACGCGACGTCTGCTTCCAGCAGCGCCATGCGCACTTCGCGCAGCGTTTCCTTGATGTTCTCTTCAGTAAGGCGTCCGCGGCCGCTGATGTTGCGCAGCGTGCGCGACAAACGATCGGTTAAATTATCAAACATTGTCTCTCGCCTGAGTAGAAACGTTGGGCCGCCATGGGCGACACATACACAGAATTTTGCCGGAGTATAACATGAAGGCGCCTTTGTTGTTATGCAACGGTTGGAGCAGGCGTCACGTAACGTTATACTGCTTCTCTTTCTTATTAAGACAACTGTCGATGCCTATATGCCTGTTTTCGCACTGATCGCCCTTGTTGCCTACTCTGTCAGCCTCGCGCTGATCGTTCCCGGACTGCTGCAAAAAAACAGCGGCTGGCGGCGCATGGCTATTCTTTCCGCGGTGATCGCACTGATTAGCCACGCGTTTGCGCTGGAATCACGCATCATTCCCGGCGACGGCAGCGTGCAAAACCTGAGCGTCCTCAACGTCGGCTCGCTGGTTAGCCTGATGATCTGTACGGTAATGACCATCGTCGCGTCTAAAAATCGCGGCTGGCTGCTGCTGCCGATTGTCTATACCTTCGCGCTGATCAATCTGGCCCTCGCCACCTTTATGCCTAATGAATTCATTACGCATCTTGAGGCCACCCCGGGGATGCTGGTGCATATCGGCCTGTCGCTCTTTGCCTACGCGACGCTGATCATCGCCGCGCTTTACGCCATGCAGCTCGCCTGGATTGACTACCAGCTGAAAAACAAAAAGCTGGCGTTTAACCATGAAATGCCGCCGCTGATGGTCATTGAGCGTAAGATGTTCCACATCACCCAGGTGGGCGTGGTGCTGCTGACGCTAACGCTCTGCACGGGCCTGTTTTACATGAAGAACCTGTTCAGCGTGGAGAACATCGATAAAGCGGTGCTCTCCATCATCGCGTGGTTTGTCTATATTGTCCTGTTATGGGGCCATTATCATGAAGGCTGGCGCGGTCGTCGCGTGGTCTGGTTCAACGTCGCGGGTGCGGGCATTCTCACCCTTGCCTATTTTGGCAGCCGCTTCATACAGCAATTTGCTGGCTAAGTAACAAAAGGAGTTCCCCCTGGAACACATCTCCACCACCACGCTGATCGTTACGCTGATCGTCATGGTGGTCATCTCCGCCTATTTCTCCGGCTCGGAAACCGGCATGATGACCTTAAACCGCTACCGGTTACGTCATCGTGCTAAACAGGGTAACCGTGCCGCTCGTCGCGTTGAAAAACTGCTTCGCAAGCCGGATCGCCTGATAAGCCTGGTGCTCATCGGCAACAACCTCGTCAACATTCTGGCCTCCGCCCTCGGCACCATCGTTGGGATGCGCCTGTACGGCAACGCCGGGGTGGCGATTGCCACCGGCGTGCTGACGTTCGTGGTGCTGGTGTTTGCCGAAGTGCTGCCGAAAACCATCGCCGCGCTTTACCCTGAGAAAGTCGCCTACCCGAGCAGCTTCCTGCTGGCACCACTGCTGATCCTGATGATGCCGCTGGTCTGGCTGCTGAACATGGTGACGCGCGTACTGATGCGGATGGTGGGGATCAAAGCCGATGTCACCATCAGCAGCGCGCTCAGCAAAGAAGAGCTTCGCACCATCGTGCATGAATCCCGCTCGCAGATCTCCCGACGCAATCAGGACATGCTCCTGTCGGTGCTGGATCTGGAAAAGGTGAGCGTCAACGACATCATGGTGCCGCGTAACGAAATCGTCGGTATCGACATCAATGACGACTGGAAAGCCATCGTTCGCCAGCTGACGCACTCCCCTCACGGGCGCATTGTGCTATATCGCGACTCGCTGGATGACGCAATCAGCATGCTGCGCGTGCGCGAAGCCTACCGTCTGATGACCGAGAAAAAAGAGTTCACCAAAGAGGTGATGCTGCGCGCCGCCGACGAGATTTACTACGTGCCGGAAGGAACCCCGCTCAGCACGCAGCTGGTGAAATTCCAGCGCAACAAGAAGAAGGTCGGCCTGGTGGTCAATGAGTACGGCGATATTCAGGGGCTGGTGACGGTCGAAGATATTCTGGAAGAGATTGTCGGGGACTTTACCACGTCGATGTCGCCTTCCCTCGCGGAAGAGGTTACCCCGCAAAACGACGGATCGGTGCTGATTGACGGAAGCGCGAACATTCGCGAACTCAATAAAGCCTTTAACTGGCATTTGCCGGAAGATGAGGCTCGCACGATTAACGGGATGATTCTGGAAGCGCTGGAAGAGATCCCGGCGGCGGGCACGCGGGTGCGCATTGAGCAGTACGATATTGATATCCTGGACGTGCAGGACAACATGATTAAGCAGGTAAAAGTCCTGCCCGTAAAACCCCTACGCGAAAGTATCGCTGAGTAAGGCTGTAGGCCGGGTAAGGCTGTAGGCCGGGTAAGGCGAAACCGCCACCCGGCACTACGAATGGCAAATTACGCTTTCGCTTTCGCCACGGTCACCATCGCAGCGCGAATGGTACGGCCGTTCAGGGTGTAACCTTTCTGCATCACGCCCAGCACCTTACCGGCTTCCACCTCTTCGGACTCCACCATAGCAATCGCCTGGTGAACGTTTGGATCCAGCGGTACGTCGGTATCGGCAATCACTTCCACGCCAAACTTACGCACCACGTCGAGCATGGATTTCAGCGTCAGTTCGATACCTTCGATCATCGCCGCGTTGTCCGGATTCGCTTTGTCAGCCACTTCCAGCGCGCGATCGAGGCTATCAATTACCGGCAGCAGTTCGTTGACGAATTTCTCCAGCGCAAATTTATGCGCCTTCTCAACGTCCTGCTCGGTACGACGACGCAGGTTTTCCATTTCCGCCTTGATGCGCAGAACACCATCGCGTTCGCGATTCTGTGCTTCTACCAGCTGGGCTTCCAGATTCGCAATTTTTTCATCGCGCGGGTCCACCTGCTCAGCAGATGCGTCTGGCTCTACAGCCTCAACTTCATCGTGCTGTTCCGTGATAATTTCTTCAGGGGCTTGCCCCTCAGGCGTTTTCTGTTCTTTACTACTCATGAATTTCTCCGCGTTTTTCTGCATTCATCTCGCTAACTTCGCTTATTATGGGGATCAGTTTCCGGGATTCAAGGGAACAAGACAGATTGTCATCATTCATCAGGCACAAGGACCTCCAGAAAATGAATAATCATTTCAGGTGTATTGGGATCGTCGGGCATCCGCGTCACCCTACCGCACTAACGACACATGAAATGTTGTATCGCTGGTTGTGTAGCAAAGGCTATGAAGTGATGGTCGAGCAGCAGATTGCCCAGGAGCTGCAGCTGAAGAGCGTCAAAACCGGCACGCTGGCGGAAATTGGCCAACAGGCCGATCTCGCCGTGGTGGTGGGCGGCGACGGCAACATGCTCGGTGCGGCCCGCACGCTGGCGCGCTATGACATAAAAGTCATCGGCATCAACCGTGGCAATCTCGGCTTTTTAACCGACCTTGACCCGGACAATGCGCAACAGCAGCTGGCCGACGTGCTGGAAGGCCACTATATCAGTGAAAAACGCTTTTTACTGGAAGCGCAGGTGTGCCAGCAGGACTGCCAGAAGCGCATCAGCACCGCGATTAACGAGGTGGTGCTGCACCCCGGTAAAGTGGCGCACATGATCGAGTTCGAAGTTTATATCGACGAAATCTTTGCCTTCTCCCAGCGTTCCGACGGGCTGATTATCTCCACTCCGACCGGCTCAACCGCCTACTCGCTTTCTGCCGGCGGCCCGATCCTGACGCCTTCGCTGGATGCCATCACCCTTGTGCCGATGTTTCCGCACACGCTCTCCGCCCGCCCGCTGGTCATCAACGGCGACAGCACGATACGTCTGCGCTTCTCGCATCGCCGTAACGACCTGGAGATCAGCTGCGACAGCCAGATAGCGCTGCCGATCCAGGAAGGTGAAGATGTTCTGATTCGTCGATGTGATTACCACCTGAATCTGATTCACCCGAAAGATTACAGCTATTTCAATACATTAAGCTCGAAGCTTGGCTGGTCAAAAAAATTGTTCTGATTTTGCATCCAGTACTTTACTGTATAAAAAACCAGTTTATACTGTATGAAAACACAGTTATGGTTTTTCATACAGGAAAACAATTATGCTGGCACAACTGACCATCAGCAACTTTGCCATTGTTCGTGAGCTTGAGATCGATTTCCACAGCGGCATGACGGCGATCACCGGGGAAACCGGTGCAGGTAAATCTATTGCCATTGATGCCCTCGGCTTGTGCCTTGGCGGCCGCGCAGAGGGTGATATGGTGCGCATGGGCGCAAACCGTGCCGACCTGTGCGCCCGCTTCTCCCTGAAAGACACCCCTGCCGCCCAGCGCTGGCTGGAACAGAACCAGCTTGAAGATGGACGTGAGTGTTTACTTCGCCGCGTGATCAGCAGCGACGGTCGTTCACGTGGCTTTATCAACGGCACGGCGGTTCCGCTCTCCCAGCTTCGCGAACTCGGCCAGTTGCTTATCCAGATCCACGGTCAGCACGCGCACCAGCAACTCGTCAAACCTGAACAGCAGAAAGCGCTGCTCGATGGCTATGCGGGTGAGTACGCGCTTACTCAGCTTATGGCGGAGCACTATCGCCAGTGGCATCAGAGCTGCCGTGAACTTGCCCAGCACCAGCAGCAAAGCCAGGAGCGCGCTGCACGTGCGGAGCTGCTGGCGTACCAGCTTAAAGAGCTAAACGAATTCAACCCGCAGCCGGGTGAGTTTGAGCAAATAGACGAAGAGTACAAGCGTCTGGCGAACAGCGGTCACCTGCTCTCTACCAGCCAGAATGCTCTCAACCTGCTGGCGGATGGCGAAGACGTGAACCTGCAGAGCCAGCTGTATAACGTCCGCCAGCTGATTACCGAACTGGTCGGCATGGACAGCAAGCTTTCTGGCGTCCTGGACATGCTGGAAGAAGCGGCGATTCAGATCTCCGAAGCCAGCGACGAACTGCGCCACTATTGTGAACGTCTGGATCTTGACCCGAACCGTCTGTTTGAGCTGGAGCAGCGTATCTCCCGTCAGATTTCACTGGCGCGCAAGCACCACGTCACGCCGGAAGAGCTGCCGGGCTACTATCAGTCTCTGCTGGAAGAACAGCAGCAGCTTGACGATCAGGCTGACTCGCAGGAAACCCTCTCTCTGGCGGTGAACCTGCACCATGAACAGGCGCTGGCGACAGCGCAAAAGCTGCATGAAATCCGTCAGCATTACGCCCAGGAGCTAAGCCAGCACATCACCGACAGCATGCACACGCTGGCGATGCCGCACGGCGTCTTCACCATTGATGTTCGCTTTGAAGAGAACCACCTGACGGCGGAAGGTGCGGACCGCATCGAGTTCCGCGTCACCACCAACCCGGGGCAGCCGCTGCAGGCTATCTCCAAAGTGGCATCCGGCGGTGAACTGTCGCGTATTGCACTGGCGATTCAGGTGATTACCGCGCGTAAAATGGAAACTCCGGCGCTGATTTTCGATGAAGTGGATGTCGGCATCAGCGGCCCAACGGCGGCGGTGGTGGGCAAACTGCTGCGCCAGCTAGGCGAATCAACGCAGGTGATGTGTGTCACCCACCTGCCGCAGGTCGCGGGCTGTGGTCATCATCACTTTATCGTCAGTAAGGAAACCGACGGCGAAATGACGGAAACGCACATGAAGCCGCTGGATAAACGTGCGCGCCTGCAGGAGCTGGCACGCCTGCTCGGCGGCAGCGAAGTCACGCGTAACACGCTCGCGAACGCGAAAGAACTGCTGGCGGCATAAACTTTTTCGGGATCTCAGGGTCATACAGAACAACAAAAACGCCGCCAGACCGGTTTCAAAGTGGGGCAAGGTCTATTATCATCGGCATATTACATATGAGCCGCGTTCTGCTCGGGCCCGAAAAGGAATCAAATCACTATGCGTTGTAAAATGCTGACCGCTGCCGCAGCGGTTCTTCTGATGTTGACCGCAGGCTGTTCCACTCTGGAGAAAGTGGTTTACCGTCCTGACATCAACCAGGGGAACTACCTTACCCCTAACGATGTGTCCAAAATCCGTGTGGGGATGACACAACAGCAGGTCGCTTATACACTGGGAACCCCGATGATGTCCGATCCGTTCGGCACTAACACCTGGTTCTATGTATTCCGTCAGAAGCCGGGCCACGAAGATGCGACCCAGCAGACCCTGACGCTGACCTTCAGCAGCGCCGGTGTGTTGACCAACATCGACAACAAGCCTGCCCTGACCAAATAATCAGAAGTCAGGAATGCAAAAAGGTGCTCATTGAGCACCTTTTTTGTTTTTCTTTTATCCCCTCGCCCCTTTGGGGAGAGGGTCAGGGTGAGGGGAAAGCGCTATTTACCCGATTTCTCCGCACGCTGACGTCGCAGCTCTTTCGGGTCGGCAATCAGCGGGCGATAAATCTCCACCCGGTCGCCCTCTTTCAGCACATCACCCAGCTTCACCGGACGGCTATAAATCCCGACCTTATTTTTCGCCAGGTCGATATCGCTGCGAAGCTCAAGGATGCCGGAAGCGCGGATAGCTGCCTCAACGGTTGCCCCCTCTTCCAGCGTTACGCGCTGCAGATACTGCTTCTCCGGCAGCGCGTACACCACTTCTACAGCAATCTTATGCGACACTGTAAACCTCTTTGGCGCGGGTGGTGAACGCCTGAACCATATTGGATGCCAGCTCTTTAAAGATGCGGCCAAACGCCAGCTCAATCAGCTTATTGGTAAACTCAAAGTCCAGCTGGAACTCGATGCGACAGGCGTCAGCGCTCAGCGGCGTAAACTTCCAGCCCCCCATCAGGGTTTTAAACGGACCATCCACCAGATGCATCAAAATACTCTGATTGCTGGTCAGCGTATTGCGGGTGGTGAACGTCTTGCTGATCCCCGCTTTGGAGACATCCACCGCCGCGGTCATCTGCGTCGGGCCGGACTCCAGAACGCGGCTCCCGGTGCATCCCGGAATAAATTCTGGATAAGACTGAACATCGTTCACTAACTGATACATTTGTTCCGCGCTGTAAGGCACGAGCGCAGTACGGCTAATCTGAGGCATAGCATTTCCCATGGTCACACAACGGACAAATAATAACATTTATCACCTGTTAAAAAAACGCTAAGCCTCATCTCGTGCTAAGATAGCGCGTTAGACCTCACAGGACGCAATGAGGTGACTTTTTGAAATCAGATTACCGACGGCTTTACGACACTTATGACGAAGAAAAAAGCACATAAACCAGGCTCGGCGACCATTGCGCTCAACAAGCGTGCTCGCCACGAGTATTTCATTGAAGAAGAATTCGAAGCTGGCCTTGCGTTGCAGGGCTGGGAAGTAAAATCGCTGCGCGCCGGGAAAGCCAACATCGGCGATAGCTACGTGATCCTGAAAGATGGCGAAGCCTTCCTGTTCGGCGCGAACTTTACGCCGCTGACCGTCGCCTCCTCACACTACGTGTGTGACCCAACGCGCACCCGCAAGCTGCTGCTGAACAAGCGTGAGCTGGAATCCCTCTACGGACGCATCAACCGTGAAGGTTTCACCGTGGTAGCCCTGTCGCTGTACTGGAAAAACGCATGGTGCAAAGTGAAAGTTGGCGTCGCGAAGGGTAAAAAACAGCACGACAAACGTACTGACCTGAAAGAGCGCGAGTGGCAGCTTGATAAAGCGCGCATTATGAAAAACGCAGGACGTTGATTCTGCACACTTATTGTACTATTCAATAAGGTAGCGTTCCGGGCTGGTATCCAGGAAGTGAAATCTGGTATACTTAGTCCAACACTATTGGGGCTGATTCTGGATTCGACGGGATTTGCGAAACCCAAGGTGCATGCCGAGGGGCGGTTTGCCTCGTTAAAAGCCGCAAAAAAATAGTCGCAAACGACGAAAACTACGCTTTAGCAGCTTAATAACCTGCTCTGAGCCCTCTCTCCCTAGCTTCCGCTCTTAAGACGGGGATCAAAGAGAGGTCAAACCCAAAAGAGATCGCGTGGAAGCCCTGCCTGGGGTTGAAGCGTTAAAACTAATCAGGCTAGTTCGTTAGTGGCGTGTCTGTCCGCAGCTGGCGTGCGAATGTAAAGACAAACTAAGCATGTAGTACCGAGGATGTAGAAATTTCGGACGCGGGTTCAACTCCCGCCAGCTCCACCAAAATTCTCCATCGGCGATCACCAGAGTCGACTGATGAAGTCCTGAAAGCCCGCACGGCGCAAGCCCTGCGGGCTTTTTTGTGCCCCATTCCCACAGTTCCGTCCATCCCTTTGACAAACATCAACCCCCTTTCCCGCATCTCCTGTGCAAAATTACCCACACCACCCAGCGCTACGGAATAGCCGCTCAACACGGAAAGAACCCCACCATGTACAGACCCATAACCGTTATTATCTTCATTCTTCTGACCCTCGCCGCCCTTGCTGAAATAGGCTTTTTATCCTTTGGATAATCCTCAGGAGAAATATCCCTCATCATGGCACATTGATCTCATTACAGTTTTTTCCTAAAGCCATCCCGTTTCGCCTGTGCCATGCTGAATCACGCTCATAACCGATAACGTTAAATGAGGATATTATGAAAAAAACAATTATCGCATTATCTGCCGTTCTGATGGCTTCCCCAGTATTTGCTGCGACCACACATGCAACTGACGATACCGTCGCTGCGGCGAACGCAAACGCCAACGAGGCGAAGCAAAAACTGCACGAAGAGCAGAACAAAGGTGAAGAGCTGAAGCTGAAACAGAAGCATGCTGCGGAAGGTAAAAGCGAGAGCCTGGGCAGCAAGGTCAGTGAAGATTCCCAGAAAGCCTGGCATAAAACCAAACAAGGCACCGAGAAAGGGTGGGATGCCACCAAAGAAGGCGCTGAGAAAGGCTGGAACAAAACCAAAGAAGGTGCCAGCGAGCTGGAAAAGAAAGTCACTGAGTAATCCCTTCGAAAGGCCGCAGACGCGGCCTTTTTTATTCCCTCCCGCTCAGCTTTCTGAAGACTAAACTTGTCTCAGGAGGGCACCGTCATGAGCCACAAAGAAACCGAACCAGAAACCCAGGGCGTTACCGTTGAACTACTCTCCATTGTCGATCTGGGCCCGGAGATCGCAGGCATGGACGGCCGACAGCTTCGCATGCGCAGGGTGACGCTCGCCCCCGGTGCGGTCTTTGGTCCGGTGCACGATCATATCGATCGCCCCGGTACCGTTTTTATCCTTGAGGGGACCATCACCGATCATCGTAACGGTATCGCCACCGATTACGGCCCCGGCGTCGGCTGGCCGGAAGACCATAATACGGTCCACTGGCTGGAAAACCGGGGCCCGGTTACCGCCGTCGAAATCTCGGTGGATATCGTTAAAACAGCCTGACGCATAAAAGCCGAATAGATCCCGGGGGTGACGCGTTTACTCCCTGCCCCCCTAAAAGAGATCCTGAGATGCTGCGACGCCTGGTAATAGTGCTTGTTTTGGTTTGTCCGTGGGCGATGGCTGCCCCGAAAAGCTACATTATTGACACCGATAACACCGACATTCGGCTATCGTGGCATGCCTTCGGCGGCATCCTCTCCTGGGCGACGTTCAGCGGCGTAACGGGCGCCGTGACGCTCAACCCGGAAAACGACGTCGACGACCATATTCACGTCACCATTCCCGTAGCGACTCTCGTGGCGTCAAACAAGCTGCTCACCTGGCAGCTGAAAAGCGATATGTTTTTTGAATCTGAGCGCTATCCAACTATCGAGTTCATCAGCTCTCGCGTGGTTGCCCAGGGCGACGGGCGGTTCAGGGTGTTCGGCACGCTGACCGTGCGAAACATCGCCCGCCCGGTGATCCTGGAGGCGATCGTGAAAGACCCGCACGCGCGGGCCCTCACCCTGGACGCCACGACGGCAATCTCGCGCGCGTCCTACGGGATGGATAAGTTTGCGCTGGTCGTGGACGATCGTATTGCCATCGCCATTGCGATTAAGACGAACGACGTGCCGTCATCCTGAGATGAGCCGCTGTAGCTGCTCCGCGTTTCCCCGCAGGTGAGACGGCGGGTTCCGGCCAATCAGGACAAACTGGTAGCCCGCCTCCTGCCACCACGCCAGGTTCATGCCGTGGCGCTGCTCCTGGCGCAGAGAGGCCATAGTCTTCTCATCGACAGGAGAGATACAGAGCGCCATCGGGCCGTAGTCGGCGTTGATCCAGGCAATCTGCGCGATCGAGGTGGTTTCATAGCGCAGCATTCGCACCATTTTCAGCTCTGCCCCCTGCAGGACAAGCTGCGACATGCGCAGCTTCATGCCGATGTCCTGCTCGGCTCGTTCCAGCCCGCGCTGCAGGACCGGCGTTGCGCTGTCCATATCCAGCAGCGTCTCGACGCTGTACAGGGACATATATTGCGCTTCGAGGTCGCGAATATGGGCATTCTCATCCGCTGACGCGGAAGCGGGCCGCAGCAGGTAGCCCAGCCCTGAACCGACCATCAAAAAGCTGACCGATGCGGCAATCAGCGCCCGCCTGCTGACGCCAGACGGCGTGGAGGACTGTGGATCGGGAATCTCTGCCAGACGCGCCTGCATTGTCTCAAGTGGCGCCTCATCCAGCAGGGGGGCAAACGCCCCGGCGAAATCCTGGCTGCTTTTCATCAGTTCGGCGGTTCGCCCGGAGAGGCGTTCGTCGCTTTTCAACTGTTCTTCAAATTGCTGCGCGTCGGCGCGGCACATCTCGCCATCTATCCATGCCACGATAGCGTCATCGTTATAGGGCGGTGCAAAACGGTGCGAGTTCAAGAGCGTTTCTCCTTTACCGGAGGCAGTGCGTCAGCGGACCTGGCAAGCCGAGCCCGCGCCGTCGCCAGCCGGCTCATCACGGTACCGACAGGCACCGCCAGGGTCTCCGCCGCCTCCTGGTAGGTAAAGCCTTCGACATAAACCAAAAATACCGCGTTGCGCTGGGCTTCAGGCAGCGCGTTGACGCGCTGCATCACCTTCATGTAATGCAGTCGCGTCTCATCCTGTTCGCGGGTGTCCGGCGCCAGAAGCTCGTCGCTGGCCACAAATCCCTGCCCCTGACGCACGTGTCGTGCCCGAAGCTCAGAGATCCAGATAGAGTGCAGTATCGCGAACAGCCACCTGTCGATGCGCGTGCCAGGCGTATACTGGCTGCTCCGTTCAAGCGCACGCACGCAGGTGGACTGAACCAGCTCTTCGGCGATATCCCTGTTTCGCGACAGCACCAGCCCATAGCGCCAGAGACGCGGCAGGTGTGCGGCTAACTGTTGACGAACCTCACTGGTAGCGATGTGTTTTCCCTCCACGAGAAAATCAGGATTCCGGATGTCCGTTGATGGCGGCCTGCAGGTCACGGTACTCCTCGCAGGACTGGCCACAAATACCGGCAATCACCTTCAGCTGTTCTTTCGCGAGGTCAGGACGTCCTTTTACCATCCACGCTTCACCGAGATATTCACGGGCTTTGGCATAATCCGGTGCGATAGCCAGCGCGCGCTGGTAGTAACCAATCCCTTCGTCCGTGCGGCCAAGCTTGCGCGTGGCGAACCCGCGATAGTTCCACGCTTCAGCCGTATTGCCATTTTTCAGCGAATCAAGCAGGTTCAGCGCCGCCTGATACTCGCCTTTTTTCGCGAGATGGTACGCATAGTTGGTTTTGTCCTGGTCGCTGAGGCTGCTGCTCTTGTCCGGCACGCATTTCTGGGTGGCGCTGTCATATACCTGTCCGGAAGGACAATCGGGCGTTTTGCTCTCGGTACTATTATTGCCCATTGCCAGCGCCAGGGGGGACAGCAGGGAAAAAATCAGCACCGGAATCAAACGAAACGAGGTCGTGTTCATATAAAGCTCCAGGGTAAGAAGGAAGTGACGTCAGTAAACGTCCGACTGATGCTTTTTATTCATTCTCTCCGTAATTTTTTTATTGTCGTAAAGTCATGCTGATGTCATAGCCCCAATGGAAATGAATCAGGTTATTTTACCCTTTACTTAACGCTATTATTTTCGCGTGATAGCAGAGTTTTAAGCCTGCATAAGAATATATTTTATTGTGCGAGTGATATAATATATCTTATATCAAAAACGTTACCCTAACTTAAATGCATATTAAGCGCGCTTAAACAATATCGTTTTACATTATATTAAAAATGTCCCCTACCAATTATCATACTGCGTAAATCATATTTAGAATGAACATCACAAGGTAAATATAAAATCATATAAAACATAAAGTTGCACAAGAAAAATCATTAACCACCCCATGTATCAATGCCCTCTTCATTGTTTTGGCACTTATTTACGAAAGCTTAATTTGCACAACCATCGTTTTCTGTCTATATCATTTTTATATTCTTAAAAATAATTCCTCTATTAAATACAGGGTTTTATAAGACGCAAAACACCCATTAAAACTGTTCTCTTTATAAGTCATTAGATTCGCTCTGATGTTGCCACTCTGAATTCTGGCGGGCATCGTGCGCGCTAAAAAAAACGGTCAGTGCTGCGTGATAACAGCAACTGCGCCGGGGGCGCCCTTTACCTTCTGCAGAGATGGCTCGTCTTGCTCGCCGTTAATGATACATCTGCTGGAGTAATGCCCAAATGAGCCAAATCTCTGTTATATCGAAACTTACTGGCGTGGAAACGACCACGGAAGGCACACAGGTAACGCTGAGCCATTCCTCTATCGTTGAGCTTCATGTCGAGCGAGCGAGCGTCTCCCACTTCGCGCGAAATGGTAACGATCTGCTGGTTACGCTGCACTCCGGCGAGGTGATCACCCTTAAAAACTTCTACGTCACGGACGCGCAGGGCGTGAGCCAGCTGGTACTGCAGGACAGCCAGGGGGCATTATGGTGGATTGAAGATCCGACCGGAGCCGCCACGTATGAATCTATCGCGTCTACGGACGTGCTGCTTGCAGCCTCCGGGAGCGACGCCGGTGGTGCCGCTATCTGGCCATGGGCTCTGGGCGGCATTGTCGCAGCGGGCGGCATCGCAGCGGCGGCAAGCACCGGTGGTGGTGGTGGAGATGACGGCAATAATAGTAGCCCCAACCCCAACACCCCCGTCGATCCTGCCGATCCGGATACGACAGCGCCGAACGCGCCTTCCGGCCTTAAGTTCTCTTCAGACGGTAAAACCGTCACCGGTTCCGCCGAACCCGGCAGTACCATCACGCTGAAAGACGCGAACGGAAATGTTATTGGCTCAGGAAAAACGGGCAGCGACGGCAGCTTTACCGTCTCTCTCGGCACACCGTTGACCAACGGCGAGCAGGTGACTGCCACCGCGACGGATAACGCCGGGAATACCAGCCCGGGCACAGCGCTCAACGCACCGGACACCACCGCGCCCGATGCGCCAGCAATCACCAGCGTAACGGACGATATTGCCCCGCTGACGGGGGCCATCAGCAACGGCGGCAGCACCAACGATCAGCGCCCGCAGCTTACCGGTACCGGCGAAGCGGGCTCGACCGTGACGATTTATGACGGCGGAGTGGCTATTGGTACGGCGGTCGTCGCCAGCAACGGCACCTGGACCTTTACCCCGTCGGTTGACCTGAGTGAAAGCGCTCATCAGATTACCGTGCGGGCAACCGACGCCGCGGGCAACACCGGGCCTGCCTCGCCGGTGTTTACCCTGACGGTGGATCTTACTCCGCCGGACGCGCCGACCGCGATTGTGCTGACCGACGATACGGGCGTTATCAGGGGAACCATCACGTCGGGCGCGCTTACCGATGCTTCACTGCCGATCCTGGCGGGAACCGGCGAGCCCGGCGGAACCATCACCATTTACGATAACGGCGTGGTGGTTGGCACCACAACGGTTCAGCCCAACGGCACCTGGAGCGTCACGCCGAACGGCCCGCTCCCGGACGGGACACACTCCATAACCGTCACTGAAACCGATGCCGCCGGAAACCTGAGCGCGGCCTCAGAGCCTGTCATTTTCACCGTGGACACCACGCCGCCGTCTGCCCCGGGTAACCTCGTGGTGTCGAATGATGGCGGCACCATCAGCGGCATCGCGGAAGCTGGCAGCACGGTGACCATCCGTGAAGGCGATATCACCCTTGGCACGGTGGTTGCCGACAGCCAGGGTAACTTCAGCCTGACGCTGACCCCACCAAAAGTTAACGGCGAAATCCTGACCGCTGACGCCACAGACACGGCGGGCAACACGGGACCAACAACCACCGCGGCGTCACCGGATATTACCTCACCGCAGATGCCAATTATCGTGTCGGTGATTGATGACGTGCAGGCCACCACCGGCCCCGTGGACCAGAATGGCCTCACTAACGACACGACGCCGACGCTCACCGGCACCGCTGAACCGGGTTCAACCGTTACTATCCGTCTGGACGGTGCTGATATTGGCACAGTGCTAACCGACAGCAACGGCCTGTGGTCTTATACCCCCACCACGCCGCTTGTCGAGGGCACTCACACTTTTACCGCCGTTGCCACCGATGCGGCGGGTAACACCAGCCTTCCGTCGGAGGGCTTCACCTTGACCGTCGATATTACTCCGCCACCGGCAGCGACTATCGCTACCGTGACCGATGATGTCGGCGGCGTTCAGGGTCCGCTCAGCAGCGGTGACACCACGGATGACACCAAACCGCTGCTGCAGGGCACCGCCCCGGCTGATGCGGTAATCACCGTCTATGACGGCGCAACCCTGCTCGGCACCGCCACCCTTGACGGCAGCGGCGGCTGGAACTTTACGCCAACGACTCCACTCACCGACGGCCCGCATTCGCTGACGGTTCACGCCACGGATGCCGCAGGCAATACCAGTATCTCCAGCCCGTTCGCACTGGTAGTGGACACCACGCCACCGCTTGCTCCGGGTAATCTCGTGGTGTCGAATGATGGCGGCACCATCAGCGGCATCGCAGAAGCTGGCAGCACGGTGACCATTCGTGAAGGCGACGTCATCCTTGGCACAGCTGTTGCCGACAGCCAGGGTAACTTCAGCCTGACGCTGACCCCACCAAAAGTTAACAGTGAAATCCTGACCGCTGACGCTACCGATACGGCCGGCAACACCAGTCCAACCACCTCCGCGGCGGCACCGGATATTACCCCACCGCAGACGCCAGTTATCGTGTCGGTGATTGATGACGTGCAGGCCACCACCGGTCCCGTGGGCCAGAACGGCCTCACCAACGACCGGGCCCCGACAGTGAACGGAACGGGCGAAGCGGGCTCGACCATCACGATTTATAACGGCAGCGATGTCCTCGGTACGGTGGTTGTTCCCTCCTCCGGCCTGTGGAGCTTTACGCCCCCCTCACCGCTGACCGATGGCACGTACGTGCTGACGGCAACGGCGACGGATCCCGCCGGTAACCCGAGCGGGTTATCAGGCTCGTGGACAATTAACGTCGACGGCACGGCACCCGGCGCCCCGGTGATTTCACAAGTTGTGGACGATGTTCCCGGCCGCACCGGCTCGCTCGACATTTATGAGACCACTAACGACGCGACCCCAACACTCAGCGGTACCGCCGAAGCAAACGCGACGGTCACCGTGCGCGTGGACGGTGTTGCTATTGGTACGACCGTCGCCAATGGTCTTGGCGTATGGATCTTTACGCCTTCCTCACCGATCGGCGAGGGTCCGCACGCCCTGACCGCCGTCGCGACCGATGCGGCAGGCAACACCAGCGGCGTCTCCAACACCTGGACTCTGACGATTGACAGCGTCGCGCCTGCCGCCCCGGTCATTACCCAGGTGCTGGATGATGTGCCGGAGCGCCTCGGCGCGCTCAACCCCAACGACAGCACCAACGACACCACGCCGACGCTCAACGGTACGGCTGAACCGGGCTCAAGCGTTACCATCCGCCTGGATGGCGCCGATCTGATTACGATCCCGGTCGACGGCAGCGGCACCTGGACCTATACCCTTACCACGCCGCTTGGCGAAGGGCCTCATACCTTTACCGTCGTCGCCACCGATGCGGCGGGTAACACCAGCCAGCCGTCAGGCGGCTTCACCCTAAACGTCGATACCACGCCGCCAGCGGCGGCAACCATCGCCACCGTGACCGATGACGTCGGCGGCGTTCAGGGCACGCTTAGCAGCGGCGATACCACGGATGACACCAAACCGCTGCTGCAGGGCGCCGCCCCGGCTGATACGGTGATCACCGTCTATGACGGCGCCACCCTGCTTGGCACCGCCACCCTTGACGGCAGCGGGGGCTGGAGCTTTACGCCCGTTACCCCGCTCACCGACGGCCCGCATTCGCTGACGGTTCACGCCACGGATGCCGCCGGCAATACCACTATCTCCAGCCCGTTTGTGTTGACGGTAGATACCGTCGCGCCCGCCACGCCGGACATCCCGGCCATCACCGTCAATCCTGACGGAACAGAAACACCGTTGAACCCGGGCGAAACCACCCGCGACACCACGCCGACCCTAAGCGGTACCGGCACGGCGGGCGATACCGTGACGATCTACAACGGCGGCGTCAAACTTGATGATGTCGTCGTGGACGGGACCGGCCACTGGACCTGGACGCCATCAACTCCGCTGCCTAACGGCACCTATGACATTACCCTGACCGTCACCAACATGGACGGTACGGGCAACGAAAGCGCCCCGTCGCAGCCGGTCACCATCACCATTGATACCGACCCGCCTGCTACGCCTGCGGCACCGACCGTCACCGACAGCGTCACCCAGATCACCGGCCCCGTTCCCGATGGTGGAACCACCAACGATCCGCGCCCGGTCCTGAGCGGCACCGGCACGCCGAACGACGTCATCAACATCACTGACACCGTCAACGGCATATCAACCGTCGTGGGCACCGTCACGGTAGACAGCAGCGGTAACTGGAGCTGGCGCCCTGGCAGCGACATTGCCGAGGGCAGCCACGCCTATACCGCCACCGCCACCGATGAAGCGGGCAACGTCTCTGACCCGTCGCCAGCGATTACGATCGTCGTGGATACCCTCGCGCCGGATACGCCGGTCATAAGCGCCGTCGGCGGTGAACCGAACGGTGGCTACATCACGGATACCACACCGACAGTGGGCGGAACCGGCGTTAACGGTGAGACGGTGATCGTCTACAACAACGGCGTCGAAATGGGCCGTGTCTTGGTGGCTAACGGGGAATGGAGCCTGACGCTTCCAACGCAAACTGACGGCCCGCTAAACATCACCGTGGCGGGTGTGGATGCGGCTGGCAACCTTAGCGCGCCGAGTTCGGTCTTTACCGTCACCCTCGATACCGTTGCGCCTGGGATACCGCAGATTAATGCCGTCTCAGACAGCCAGCTCACCAACAACGTGCTCTATACCCGCGACGGCACGCCGACCCTTACCGGGACAAGCGAGCCTAGCACCACCGTTATCGTCTCCGTCGACGGCATCCCTTCAGGTGTGCCGGTCACGATACAGCCGGACGGCAGCTGGAGCTGGACCGCAGGCACAACGCTCTCAGACGGCCCGCATACCTTCACTGTCTCCGCTACCGATGCTGCGGGTAACGCTTCAGGAACTTCAGCCCCGCTGAGCGTGACGGTGGATACCCAGGATCCAACCGCCCCGGGCAATCTTAGCCTTGCTCCAGAAGGTACACCGCTGACCGGAACCGCCGAGGCTGGAGCACTCATTACCGTTAAGGATAGCGGCGGAAACGTCATTGGTACCGGGGTTGCGACCGGGGGCAACTTCTCCATCGCGGTCAGCCCGGCCCCGCAGGATGGCGCGACCCTGACCGTGACCGCAACCGATGCGTCCGGACGTACCAGCCCTGATGCGACTTACAGCGTCACCGGTACGCTTCCGAATCTTCCTGACGTGCCCGTCATCACGGCGATTGTCGATGACGCGGATCCGGTCACCGGCGATGTGAAAGGCAAAACTACCAACGACACCACACCAACGCTTACCGGTACGGCCGAAGCGGGCAGCCTGATAACCATCTATCAGGACGGTAGCGCGACGCCATTGACAACGGTGACCGCTGACGGCAGCGGCAACTGGAGCTATACGCCAGCCGCGCTTGGCGAGGGGCTGCACACCTTTGAGGTGACCGCGACCCTCAACGGCCAGACCAGCGGTCGCTCTCCGGCAGCCAGCGTCACCGTCGACCTTACCGCACCGGGCACGCCAGCTATCGGCGCGGTGATTGACGACGTCGGTCCGGGCACCGGCCCGCTGACCAGCGGCCAGATCACCAACGACAACCAGCCGACCCTCACCGGTACCGGCGCGGTGGGCGATACCATCTCCATCTACAACAACGGCGTGCTGCTGGACAGCGTGGTGATCGGCAATACCGGTACCTGGAGCTACACCACGCCCGTTCTTGCAGAGGGTAATAACGTCCTGACCATCCGCGAGACCGATCCGGCGGGGAACCAGAGCGGTCCTTCGGCGGGATTCACCGTCGTGGTGGACTCCGTTTCCGCCACGCCGATTATCACCAACGTCACGGATAACGTCGGTAACGCTGCCACCACGGTGGTTAGCGGCAGCGAAACGAACGACGCCACGCCAACCCTTTCGGGGACAGCGGATGCAAACAGCGTGGTGACCATTTTCGACGGCGGCACCCAGATTGCCGTGGTGACGGCTGACGGCACCGGCGCATGGACGTTTACCCCTGACACCGCGCTCGTCGAGGGCTCGCACAGCTTCACCGTCCGGGCGACCGATCCGCTGGGCAACGTCAGCGCAATCTCAGCCCCATGGAGCGTGGTGGTTGACGTGACGGCACCAACGGTTCCGACGCTGGATAATGTGAACGACGACGTCCCTGGCGGCGTCCAGGGCAACCTCACCAGCGGCCAGGTGACCAACGATAGCACCCCAACCATCAGCGGCACCGGGCAGGCGGGCAGCACGATTCACATCATGAACAACGGCACGCAGATTGGCACGGCGACCGTTGACGGCAGCGGAAACTGGTCCTTTACGCCGACCGCGCCGCTGGGCGACGGCAGCTACTCGCTGCGCGCGTATGCTACGGATGCGGCAGGCAACGCCTCGGCGAACTCGTCGGTCTTTGCCTTTACCGTTGATACCGCAGCTCCAGGCGTACCGGTGGTGACCAGCGTGATTGACGATGTCGGTCCGGTCACCGGGACGCTCACGTCGGGCAACAGCACCAACGACGCGCGTCCAACCTTCAGCGGCACGGGCGAGGTGGGTTCTACCGTGCACGCGATCGTTGACGGCACCGAGATTGGCACTGCGGTAGTCAATGCCCAGGGCAGCTGGACCTTCACCCCGGGTATCGATCTGCCCGACGGGCCGCACGCCATCACCTTCAACGCTACCGACGCGGCGGGCAACGTGGGCACTGCAACGGCACCGTTTAACCTGACGGTGGATACGGGCGTGCCGTCGGCGCCGGTCATTTCGACCGCGGGTGACAATGTGGGCAGCATTCAAACCCCGCTCTCTTCCGGGCAGAGCACCGACGACACCACGCCGACGCTGAACGGCACCGCGACCGCAAATGCCACTGTCACCGTGTATGAGAACGGGCAGCCGGTCGGCACCGTTCAGGCGGACGGTACCGGCGCATGGAGCTTTACGCCATCAGCGCCGCTGGCCAGCGGCAGCCATACCTGGACCGCCACGGTCACCGATGCAGCGGGCAACGTCAGCCCGACCTCGCCGGGCTTTACCCTGATTGTCGATACCGTGGCACCGAACGCGCCGGTTATCAGCCAGGCGATAGACGACGTGGGCAGCATCACCGGCCCGCTCACGTCCGGGCAAACAACCGACGATACCGTTCCGCGCCTTGTCGGGACCAGCGAACCCTTTGCCACCGTGAACATCTATGAGGGAACAACCCTTGTCGGAACGGGCACCGCGGACGGTAACGGAAGCTGGAGTATCTTGCTCAACACCACGCTGACGACGGGCGCGCACAGCTTCACCGCGCAGGCGACGGATGCGGCAGGCAACACCAGCGTGTCCTCCACCAGCTTCAGCCTCACCGTCGACACCACGCCGCCTGCGCTGCCGGTGCTGACCAGCATTCTGGATGACGTGGGCAATGCGGCGACGCCGGTGGCGAACGGCGGGTTCACCAACGACGCGCAACCAACTCTCAGCGGTACGGCGGAAGCCGGGTCAACGGTGAAAATCTTTGATAACGGCGTACAAATCGGCAGCGTGACGGCGACCGGCGGGGCGTGGAGCTTTACGCCATCTCCGGCGCTGAGCAACGGTCCGCACAGTTTAACCTTTACCGCCACCGATGCGGTGGGCAACGCGAGCGCGCCTACCGCCGGGTATGTGATTAACGTCGATACCCTCGCGCCGGGCGCACCGGTCATCAGTTCGGTCATTGATGATGTCGGCAGCGTTACCGGGCCGGTGACCGGTACGAATCCGACCAACGACACGCGCCCAACGCTGAGCGGAACCGCCGAAGCGAATGCCACGGTACGGATCTACGATGGCATTACGCTGGTGGGCACGGTGACCGCCGACGGCAGCGGAAACTGGACCCTGCCGCAAACCACCGCGCTGACGCAAGGAACGCATAACCTCACCGCCACGGCCACCGATGCGGCGGGCAACACCAGCGTGGCGTCAGCCGTGACGACGATTATCGTCGATACGACCGCCCCAACGGCGCCAACCGGAACCTTCAACGCCGACGGTAGCGTCCTGACCGGAACTGCGGAAGCAGGCAGCACCGTCGCGATCCGCCTTGCGGACGGCTCGACGGTGACCGCCATTGCGGGCAGCAACGGCACCTACACCTACACCTTCATTAACAAACAGACCGAAGGCCAGACGCTGCAGATCACCGCCACCGATGCCGCGGGCAACACCTCGCTGCCGGGCTCCGCCCTTGCGCCGGTGGTGCCGCTCTCCGCCAGCAATAACGTCGAAGAGCTGAACCTCAGCACCACGGCAACCGTGACCAACAGCCAGTACAGCGATTACGGCTTCCTGCTGGTCGGCGCCGTCGGCAACGTCCTGACGCTGCTGGGCAATGATACGGCCCAGGTCAACTTCACGGTGGGCAGCGGCGGCAGCGCGGATATCGTGGTGAACGCCAACGCCACGGGAGCGGTGCTCTCTCTGCTCAACACCCTTGAACTGGTGGTTCAGCATTACGTCAACGGCGCCTGGACCACCGTGGTGGACACCGGCCAGCCGCAGTTTGCCGATCTCCTGACCCTCGGCGCAACCGGCGTCTCGCTGAACCTGACCGGGCTGGCCGACGGCAACTATCGCGTGCTCAGCTACAACACTAACCTGCTGGCAACCGGCTCCTACACCAGCCTCGACGTGGCGGTGAAAGAGACCGGTCCGGGTACGGTCACGGGCGAAACCAGCCTCAACGGCAACGTGATCCTCGATACGGACCCGACCGCCGGCAGCGACAACGCGCCGGCCGGAACCACCATTTCCGCAGTCACTAACGGACAGGGCGTCACCACCAGCGTGAACGCCGACGGCACGGTGATCCAGGGCCAGTACGGTACGCTGACCATCAACCGCGACGGCAGCTACACCTACAACCTGACCGACACCAGCGCCGCGGTCATTGGCCGGACGGAGAGCTTCACCTACACCATTACCCATAACGGCGTCAGCGCGTCGGCGCAGCTGGTGCTGTCTCTGGGTGCCGGTACGGTAATCAACGGCATTGTGGCGGTGGACGACACGGCCTCGCTGACCTTTGACACCACCGTGAGCGAGATTAATAACGGCGCCTCGTCTCAGAACGGTTTTACCCTGGTGGGCATTAATCTCGGCAACACGCTGGGGCTTAACCTGCTCGACGACATGACCAACCCGATTATCTACAACGTGGAGGAAGGCACGACCCGCACCATGACCATCCAGGCCTCCGTGGGCGGCGTGGCGCTGGCGTCGGTATTCGATCTGTACGTCTATAAGTTCAACAACGCCACCCAGACCTTCGAGCAGGTTCGCGTCGAGTCAGGCTGGCTGCGCGCCCCGCTGCTGGGAGGAACGTCATCCCAGCTGACGCTGAATCTGCCTGCCGGGGAGTACCTGTTCTTACTCAATACCGCATCGGGGATCGCCGTCCTGACGGGCTACACGCTGAGCGTTCTGCAGGATCATGTCTACAGCGTGGCAAGCATCAGCGAAACCACCACGGGCGACGTGCTGGCAAATGACCCAGTTCCTCCGGGCACGGTGGTCACCGAAGTGAACGGCGTGGCGGTCAACAGCAGTGGAACAACCGACATTCAGGGGGAATACGGCACGCTGACCATCAATTCGTCCGGCCAGTACACCTATACCCTGAGAAGCGGCGTGGGGGCGGACCATATCAGCACGCCGGACACCTTCGTCTACACCGTTACGGCGCCTGACGGCTCGAAGGATACGGCATCGCTCAACATCACCCCAACCGCGCAGGCGATGAATGCGGTTAACGATGTCAGCACCACGATGGATCTCACCTCGGTGCACCACACGTCGGTCTACTCGGATACTACCGTGGGCACCGCCAGCTGGACGACATCGCTGATTGGCTCAACCCAGGGCAGCGGCAGCGGGACCTTCGTGGTCGACCCGAACACCGCGCTGCACAACGCATCGCTGCACTTTAACGTGGCCTCGCTGCTGTCGCTGGGCGGACTGACGGTGAACTGGACGATTAGCGATGCCAACGGCGCGATCCGCAGCGGTTCCTTCAGCGGCGGCTCGCTGTTGGGCGGCAGTATCGACGTTCCGCTGACCGGGCTGGATCTCAACGCCGGGACCTATACGCTGAACTTTACCGGTAGCGTCCCGGGGCTGAGCGTGGGGAACATCACCATTACCCCAAGCGTGAACGGCACCACCTACTCGCTGAGTGATTTCGACGTCACCGGTACCCACACCGTCAACGGCAATATCTTTGACGGTACCGACTCTGGCGGCGTGCTGGATCAGCTCCACTCGGTGGATACCCGTCTGAGCGTGACCGGTTACAACGGCGTAACCACCACGCTGGATCCGTATACCGGCAGCGCAACGGTGAACATCACCGGCCATTACGGCGTTCTGGCGATCGGCGCTGACGGTCATTACACCTATACCCTCAACAGCGGGGTATCGCTCTCAACTATGACGTCGAAGGAGACCTTCAACTACACCCTGACCGACTCCACCGGGAGAACGGACAGCGCCACGCTGACCATCAATATGGCGCCGCAGTTCATCAGCTCGGAGCATAACGACGCCATCACCGGTACGGCCTACGGCGATACGCTGATTTACCAGGTGCTGAACAGTACGGTGGGGAATGCCACGGCGGGTAACGTCAGCAGCACCGCGGGCGATCACTGGACCGGCTTCTCGCTGGCGCAGGGGGACAAAATCGACATCGGCGATCTGCTGGTGGGCTGGAACGGTAGCGCCTCGACGCTGGGGAATTATCTCCATGTCACTAATAGTAATGGCAATACCGTGATCTCCATCGACCGTGACGGTACAGGGAGCACCTACACTAATACCACGCTCGTTACGCTTGATGGCGTTCAGACCACCTACGACGAGCTTGTTAACCAGCAGCACATCATTACCTGATAGCACCTGCAAGCTACCCTAAATAATTCGAGTTGCAGGAAGGCGGCAAAGGAGTGAATCCCCGGGAGCTTACATAAGTAAGTGACTGGGGTGAGCGAGTGCAGCCAACGCATCTGCAACTTGAAGTATGACGGGTAGAGATGACCCGGGCGCACAGCGCCCGGGCATAACAATAAAGCTTTACTTATTTTATTAGGGACATGACATGGGAATGAAGATGCCTCACTGGTGGCTCTCGTGCTGCCTGATATCTGTGCCCGCTCTCTGCGCGAACCCGGCGGCAATCATCAATACCGGGCAGCTTCGCGAAACGCAGGAACTCCCCTCGCTCAATGGCCGCGTCGCACCTGCGGCCGGCAAAGCCGCACCCGGTTCATTGCAGCTTGGCGATGCCGTTAACCGCGCCGTCACCTGGCATCCGGCCATCAGCGAAGCCGTGGGAAAACTCTATGAACAGAGCGAAGAGGTGGACGTCGCTAAATCAAAATACTATCCGCAGATTAATGCCGGCGTGGACAGCGGCTATTCCCATGACGGCGATCAAAACGGCTTTACCCCGTCGCTGGTGCTCTCTCTCTCACAGATGCTCTACGACTTTGGCAAAGTGGCCAGCCAGGTGCGCGCCGAGAGCGCGGGCGTTGCCCAGCAGCAGGCCAACGTGCTGGTGAGCATCGACACTATTGCCCACGATACCGCCATCGCCATGGTGCAGGTGCAAACCTTGCAGCAGATGGTCGACACCGCTAAAGAACAGCTCGACGCCCTCTCCTCGATTGGCACGCTGACCCGCCAGCGTAACGACGAAGGGGCCACGTCGCTCTCTGACGTGGTGCAGACTGATGCGCGCATTGAAGGCGCGCGCGCCCAGCTGATGCAGTACCAGGCCAGCCTGGACAGCGCCCGCGCCACGCTGATGAGCTTTCTCGGCTGGAACAGCCTGAACGCCATCAGCAATGACTTTCCGCAAAAGCTGGGCCGGAGCTGCGATATCGCCGAGCCGGATGACCGCCTGGTGCCCGCGGTACTTGCCGCCTGGGCGCAGGCTAACGTCGCCCAGGCGAACCTCGATTACGCCGACGCGCAGATGACGCCAACCGTCTCGCTGGAGCCGGAGGTGCGTCACTACATGAACGATAGCTATGCGGGCAGCGACACGCGGGATCGCACCCAGTATTCCGCCTGGGTGAAAGTGCAGATGCCGCTCTACCAGGGCGGCGGCCTCACCGCCCGGCGTAACGCTGCCGGACACGCGGTGGAGGCGGCGCAGTCCACCATTCAGCGTACGCGCCTTGACGTCCGCCAGAAACTGCTGGAAGCCCGCAGTCAGGTGATGAGCCTGCAAAGCACGCTGCAAATTCAGGGCCGCCAGGAAGCCCTCAGCGCACGCACCCGCGAACTGTACCAGCAGCAGTATCTCGATCTCGGTTCGCGCCCGCTGCTCGACGTGCTCAACGCCGAGCAGGAGGTCTATCAGGCGCGCTTCACCCAGCAGCAGACCCTCGGTCAGCTGCACCAGCTGCAGCTCAACTGCCTGTATAACACCGGGCAGCTGCGTCATGCGTTCGATCTTGATAACCGCACCATCCAGACCGTGGAGATCCAGCCATGAAGCAGCGTGATATCCCGCAAGGTGAAAATATGACGGATGAGGCGCTGGCGCAGTGGGCGCAGGCCTTTGGTTTTGTCGCCACGCGCTACCGCGTCGCCTGCTCGCCCGGCGCGCTGATCGCAGGCGCACCGTGGCTAAAAGGCAAACCGATGGTGCCCGCCCTCACCCAGCTGGCCCGCGAAGCGGGGCTGTCGTTTCAGCTCCTTACCGACGATCGGCAGGCGATCAACAGCTGGCGTCTGCCGGTAGTGGTGGCGATGAATGACGGTAGGATCGGCGTGATCGAGCATTTCGACGGGGACGATACGCTGGAGGTCAGCTTTTTCGACAATGAAACCTATACCAACCGGCTGTCGATGACGGCGATGCTGCCCGCTATCCGCCACGTCATTGCCCTGCGTCCACTCGCCGCGCTGAAGGACAGCCGCGTGGACGCCTATATCTCAAAATACCGCCCTGACTGGCTCTACCGGCTGGTGATGCGCGACCTGCGCCCCTACAGCTGGGTCATGCTGGCCGCCCTCTTTATCAACGTGCTGTCGCTCTCCGGAATCGTCTTTTCCATGCAGGTCTATGACCGGGTGATCCCCGCCCAGTCCTACCCGACGCTTTACGTCCTGACCATCGGGGTGCTGATTGCCACCCTGTTTGGCTTTGTGCTGCGCGTGGCGCGTGGGCACATTATGGATCTGCTGGGCAAGCGCTCGGATATGCGCGTTTCGGATCGCGTCTTCGGCCACGCGCTGCGGCTGCGCAACAGCGCGATCCCCCGCTCCACCGGCAGCTTTATCTCTCAGCTGCGCGAGCTGGAGCAGATCCGCGAGATGGTGACCTCGTCCACCATCTCAACGATTGTCGACCTGCCCTTCTTTTTACTGTTCGTGGTGGTGCTGGCGATCATCGCGCCGCAGCTGGCGTGGATCGCGCCGGTCGCGGCGGTGATCATGGTCCTGCCCGGCCTGCTGCTGCAGAAGAAGCTGGCGGAGCTGGCAAAGCAGTCGGCCCATGAATCGACCCTGCGCAACGCGGTGCTGGTAGAGAGCGTGCAGGGGCTGGAGGACATCAAGCTGATGCAGGCGGAAAACCGCTTTTTGCAGCAGTGGAACAGCTATATCCAGATCACCGCCGAATCCGGCCTGCGCACCCGCGAGCTGACGCAGAACCTGATCAGCTGGGGAATGACCATTCAGAGCCTGGTCTACGCCGGGGTGATTGTGGTCGGCGCCCCGATGGTGATCGACGGCACCCTGACCACCGGCTCGGTGGTCGCCGCGTCGATGCTGGCCTCCCGCATGATCGCCCCGATGGCGACGCTGTGCGGCGTGCTGGCGCGCTGGCAGCAGGTCAAAGCGGCAAAAGAGGGGCTGGACAGCATCATGCAGCTTCCCACCGAAAACCAGCGCGAGGAGACGCCGATCCGCCAGGACGTGCTGCGCGGACACTATCTTTTCGAGCAGGCGCAGTTCCGCTATCAGCCGGACGATCCGCGCATGGCGCTGCGCATTAACCGGCTGGAGATCCGGCCGGGAGAAAAAGTGGCGATTCTGGGGCGCAACGGCGCGGGAAAATCGACCCTGCTGCAGGCCATGGCGGGGGGGATGGATCTGGCGGCCGGCGAGCTGCGGCTTGATAACTTTAGCCTGCCGCATCTCGACGTCGCCGACGTCCGGCGCAACGTCGGCTTTATGACCCAGAACGCTCGGCTGTTTTACGGCACCCTGCGCGAAAATATCACCCTCGGTATGCCGCGCGCCACCGACGAAGAGATTTTCGAGGCGCTGGAGCTGACCGGCGCGGCAGGCTTTGTGCAGAAACTCCCCAAAGGGCTGGACTACCCGATCATGGAAAACGGCGTGGGATTATCCGGCGGGCAACGCCAGTCGATTCTGCTGGCGCGAATGCTGCTGCGCGATCCGAATATTGTGCTGATGGATGAACCCACCGCGTCGCTGGACGAGCACACCGAGCGGGAATTCATTCAGCGTCTGGGCGACTGGCTCGGGCATCGCACCCTGATTGTCGCTACGCATCGCGTACCGGTGCTGGAACTGGTGGAGCGCGTCGTGGTGTTGAAAGAGGGGATGCTGGTGATGGATGCGCCAAAAGCCCAGGCGCTGAACAACAGCCGTATGCAGCAGCAACAGCAGCAGGCAGCAACCGGACGGGAGTGGAAAAATGAAAATCAGTCAGCGTGACGTGGCGGCAATGGACGATCTGGATAACGCCCTCGACTCCGAAAGCGGCTACACCGGCGCGCGTCGGATCGTGATCTTCTCGCTGCTGATGTTTGTGGTGCTGGGCGTCTGGGCGTGGTTTGGCGTGCTGGATGAGGTATCAACCGGTTCGGGTAAAGTGATCCCCAGCTCGCGCGAGCAGGTCTTACAGTCTCTCGACGGCGGGATCCTCACCGAGCTGAATGTCCACGAGGGCGATCAGGTGCAGGCCGGGCAGGTGCTGGCGCGGCTCGATCCGACGCGTTCCGAATCGAACGTCGGCGAAAGCGCGGCGCGCTACCGGGCTTCACTGGCCTCCAGCGCCCGCCTGTACGCCGAGGTGAACGATCTCCCGCTGAAGTTCCCCCCTTCACTGGCACAATGGCCGGATCTGATGGCTGACGAAACTCGCCTCTACAACTCCCGCCGCGCGCAGCTGGAGGATACCCAGCGGGAGCTGCGCGCCGCGTTAGATCTCGCCAATAAGGAGCTGGCCATCACCCAGCGGCTGGTCAAAACCGGCGCCGCCAGCCACGTGGAGGTGCTGCGCCTGCAGCGGCAGAAAAGCGACCTGGAGCTGAAGCTCACCGACGTGCGCTCGCAGTATTACGTTCAGGCGCGCGAGGCGTTATCCAAGGCCAACGCCGAGGTGGATATGGTTTCGGCGATCCTCAAAGGCCGCCAGGATTCCGTCACCCGTCTGACGGTAAAATCCCCGGTACGCGGGATCGTGAAAAACATCAAGGTCACCACCATCGGCGGCGTGATCCCGCCCAACGGCGAGCTGATGGAGATTGTGCCGGTGGACGATCACCTGCTGATTGAAACCCGCCTGTCGCCGCGCGATATCGCCTTTATCCACCCGAACCAGGAGGCGCTGGTTAAAATCACCGCCTACGATTACGCCATTTACGGCGGGCTGCACGGCGTGGTGGAAACCATTTCCCCGGATACCATCCAGGACGAGGCCAAGCCGGAAGTGTTCTATTACCGGGTGTTCATCCGCACCAGCCAGGATTACCTGGTGAATAAGGCGGGCAGGCACTTCTCGATTGTGCCGGGGATGATTGCGACGGTGGACATTAAGACCGGCGAGAAAACGGTGCTGGATTATCTGATTAAGCCATTTAACCGGGCGAAAGAAGCGCTGAGGGAGCGGTGATGAAACGCCTTACATCATTTTCTGAAGCCGCCTCGCAGGATTTAACTTCTTCTGGGTAGCCTGCTTTTTATTAGGGTTAATCGGGCGTATGTTCCTTCCACGCCAGCAAAATCTGGCGTCGGGATTGGCATCCCGGTTAAACTTAATGGCGGCGTGAGCTCTTGTTGCGCCGTGCGTCTGGCTATATTTCAATGGTGGGCTGGACGGGGGCGTCGCAAGACGCACCGGTGTCCATTAAGGCCGGTAATGCCAACTCCGTTCAGTCCTGCCACCCGGGAAATTGGCATTTCTCTGGCAGGGTCTTAATCACTTAATGGAAACTGTCATATGACCACCAGTAACGCACTTTTCACGACCCCCTTCGGCCACAATACCGACTTCACTGAACTTGCCGACAACTGCCAACGCTATTGCGAAGCATTGGTGGAAGAGACCGATCCTGCAAGAAAAATAGCGCTCTGCGGTCGTCTTGCATCGACCCTCGCCCTGCTTCGCCCGATGCTGCTGGAGCCGCTCCCTGAGCACTTACAGGAACGTCTTACCGTCAATGTGTTCCCCGAATGTGAACCTGCATTCAACGCTGAATCCGATCAGCTCTGTCGCTACTGCGAGGAAATTACGCAACTGTTGATGGGGGGCGCGCTCGCCCCTGAATCCGCTCGTGTGATGGGAGATTTACTCTTTGAACTAACGGGATATTTTGCTGACCAGCTAAAAGCCCCGCGCTGGCTGAGAACCGAGGCTGGGGTCGCGTTGCTGGGTTGACATGGTTTTCTCCCTCTCCCTGTGGGAGAGGGTCGGGGTGAGGGCATCAAACCGCACTCATTTTATATTTATAAACAGGACGTTAATTATGAATAACCAGGAAAAACTACGCATCTCAACCACACCAGGCGAAGTGTTGCTGCACGATTATCTTAAGCCACTCAGTCTCGGCATCTCAGAACTGGCAGAGAGAATAAACACCGATCACACCACTGCCAGCGCGCTGGTAAACAATAAAATCAAACTCACCGTTGATTTGGCCACAAGACTGGCGAACGCATTCGATACCAGTATTGAATTCTGGCTGAATCTGCAGCAAAACGCAGAAAACCAAGGAGCGAGAATCGAACACCTCTAACATAATCATCCCCCCAATCTGCTAAAGTAGCCCAAACTCATTTTTCAGGAAGAAATCATGCGCCAACGAACCATTGTCTGCCCCATCATCCAGAACGACGGTGCCTACCTCCTGTGTAAAATGGCCGACGATCGCGGCGTGTTCCCCGGCCAGTGGGCTCTCTCCGGCGGTGGAATGGAGCCGGGCGAAACCATGGAACAGGCGTTGCGCCGTGAGATCCGCGAAGAGCTGGGCGAAGCGCTGGAGATTGTCTCGGTTACGCCATGGGCTTTTCGCGATGACATTAGGGTGAAAACCTACGCCGATGGCACCACTGAGGAGATTTACATGATCTATCTGATCTTCGACTGCATCAGCACCAACCGGGCAGTCACGTTTAATGAAGAGTTTCAGGAGATCGCCTGGATTAATCCGGAATCGTTAAAAGAGCTGGATCTCAACGAAGCCACGCGCATTACCCTCGCCCAAAAGGGCCTTCTTTAATTGCCCACTGCCCCGGCGTTTTACCGGTCCATGCTCTGAAAACCTCAATAAAAGCGCTGACGCTGCTGTAGCCGCAGGACAGCGCAATCCACCCTACCGGCTTCCCCGCCGCCAGCCACTCCATTGCCCGCATGACGCGTGCCAGCTGCCGCCAGTTAACAAAGTTCATCCCGGTCTGGGCACTAAACCGACGGTTGAACGTACGCACGCTCATCCCGGCATGAAGAGCATGGCTCTCGACCGTCTGGTTATCATCGACAAACTGCAGCAAATGGCTGACCACGTTCTTCAGACGCGGATCCGTCGGCACGGGCAGAGAAAAGCGAGCCTGGGGCGTCAGGGCAAGCTCGTCCAGCAGCAAAGTCAGCTTTCGCGGATCGAACTCACTCTCTGCACCACATAAACGGCTAAACAGTGCATGAGTCAGATCGTCGGGCTCGAACAGCGCGGGCGAATCGGGAAGCACTGCGCACCATGCGGGGTCCAGATAGATAGCGCAGCCTTCTATCGCACTTTCGGAAAAAGCGGCGTGCTGCCGATCCGGAGGGATCCAGCCGATGTGTTTTGCCGGTACGACCGAGCGCGCCAGCTGCGTCTCAATGACCAGCAGCCCCGTTGCAATGCGCCACAGCTGGCCGGTGCGATGACTGTGCCAGGGCGTTCGGTACCCGCCGGGATGAAGGAGTGTTTCAACGCTGACCATATCATTTTGACCGAAAATCGTTATTCATCGACGTATTACAGAAACTACGTCCTCGGCAGTCAAGGATAATGGTGATTCAACCACATAAGGAGCCCACATGAGCATTATCACGTCCCTGATAGCCGACACCGACAACGCCGCGCAGCGCGAAAAGATGGCCTGCCTGTTAACCCGCTTATTCAACGGCGATATCGATCCGGCAGAGGTATTTACGCCCGATTACCAGCAGTTTACGGACGGTCACGCGCTTGACTACCGGGGTTTTGTCCAGCATCTGAGCCACGTAAGCTCACAGATCCGCGCGATCGCCTTTACCGTGGTGGAGATAGCCTGTCATGACGAACTTCTGGCTGACCGGCATGTCGTGACGGTCACGTATCCCGACGGTCGTCAGGCAGAGATCGAGGTTTACCTGTTTGCCGCGCTACGTGAAGGGAAAATCTGGCGTATCCATGAAGTCACGCGAGCACTCAGCGGCGATGCTGCAGACCGCACGCTGGCACACGCGACAGAATAACGTCACTCCGCCGGGCGCGGCGCGGCGCTGTTATACACGCCAATATAGCGCGCAAATTTCCCGAGAAACACGCCGGCAAACACGCCGCCGGAGACGATCGCCAGCGCGCTCATGGCGGGCTGCTGCATCGTCTGGGGAGAGACCGCGCTCATCACGCCCAGCACATACTTGACCCCGAACGCCAGCATCATAAACGGCAGCGCGGTGTAGTCTGCCAGGCGGTAAAGGCTGCGCGGCGCATCTGCGCGGGTGATAACCGCCTGCTTAATCAGGAAATACCCCAGCGCGGCCCCGGCGAGGATCCCCGCCGTCCACAATGCGACGGTTCCGGGGGTTAACGTGCGGTAGACCACCAGATCGTAGATATCCCAGATAAGAAATATTGCCGGAATGATGGCAAGCCTCTCCAGCGTAACGGTGGCGGGCCTGCGGGCTTTAATGCCGCGAGAGATAAGGAAGATAAACAGTACCCACACCCAGGCGGGCGTGTGGGTAACGACACCGATCAGAAATTCAAACATGGAAATCTCCATGGACGATCGCGGCCCGTGCCGCCCTGAACGCGTATTGCGCATAACGGCAGGAAAGCCATTATGCGCAGGTCTTTTACAGCGATTTTTTCAGGCGTTGAACCGCTTCCTTCAGCTCTTCATCCGTTGGCGTGACAAACGACATGCGCAGCGTTGAATGGTCTGGCTCATTGCAGTAGAAAAATTCGCCCGGCACAAATACTACGCCGTTACTTAACGTTTTTTCCAGCCAGCGAGTGGTATTACTACCATTTTTCATATTCGCCCACAGGAACATGCCGCCCTTCGGCTTGTGGAACGACATCACATCGCCCAGCTCGGCCTCCAGCTCGGTTGCGAACGTCTGGTATTTCTGGCGATAGGCTTCGCGGATCGTTTTAATCTGATCGGGAAGACGACCGGTTTTCAGGTATTCATACGTCATCAGCTGCGACAGCGTGCTGGTGTGCAGATCGGTGGTTTGCTTAAGGTTTACTACTGCGCGCTTCAGCCATTCCGGCACCAGCACCCAGCCTACGCGAGTCCCCGGCGCGAGAATTTTAGAGAAGGTCGAGGTATACACCACGTTCTCTTCGTTGCCGATATCTTTGGCATGGGCAATTAACGGGCGGAAAACTTCATCGGTATAATTAATTTCGCTGTATGGATCGTCTTCAATAATGACGAAGTCATAGCGCTTCGATAATTCCACCAGCTGTTTGCGACGCGCCTCAGAAAGGGTTACCCCGCCAGGGTTGCCAAACGTCGGAACAATATAGACCGCTTTGATAGCTTTCTTTGCCACCAGGGCCTCAAGCTCGTCGACCTTCATACCGTCGCCGTCGGTGCCAACGGATTCAAAATTCGCCTGCGCCAGGCCAAATACCTGCAGCGCAGCAAGATAGGTTGGACGCTCAACCACAACGGTGTCGCCCGGGTTAATTAATGCACGCGCCAGCACGTCGAGGGACTGCTGTGAACCGGAGGTCACGACCACATCATCTGCCTTGCAGCGGATCCCGCGCCCTTCGCAGATGCGCTGAATTTCTTCACGCAGCCCCGGTACGCCTTCGGTCAGACCGTACTGAAAGGCCTCACCAAAATGCTGTGATAATACGGCATCAGCGGCAATTTTCAGCCCTTCGTGATCGAACAAGGCCGGGTTAGGAATACCCCCACCCAGCGAAATGACGCCGGCCATTTTGCTATGTTTTAATAATTCACGGATGGCAGATGATTGCAGGCCCTGCGCGCTGCTGGCGAGTTTATTCACAGACATTCTTTGCATACCTTCTTTTTTTATAGTGTGCCCAATCTTAGCAGAATATGGGCGATAAATTCCGTTAGCTTAGGGAGAGGTCGTAAATCCTGACGCCACAGTAAATGCACGGGTCTCGGCGCCGGAATATACGCCTCCAGCACCCGCACCAGCCTGCCGCTTTCCAGATCTTCCGCCACCAGCACCTCCGGCTGCAGCAGCAGTCCCGCCCCGGCTCTCGCGGCCATCCGCAGCCCGTAGCCGTCGTTGCATCTTAAGACTGTATCCCGCTTCCAGCGCACCTCCCCTTCCACGCCCGGCAGCCGCCACTCGTTGCGCGCGGTCCACACGCTGTGGGACAGGCAGAGATGATCCACCAGATCGGCAGGGGTTTGCGGCGTACCGTAGCGCGCAAGATAGTCCGGCGCGGCGCAGATCACCATGTTGTAGGGGCAGAGGTATTTCGCTACCAGATCGTCGTTTTGAATGTCGCCAATGCGAATGGCCAGATCGACCCCTTCATCCACCAGATCCACCATCCGGTTGGTGAGATCCAGCTCGATGCGCACCTCCGGGTAGCGTTGTAAAAAAGAGGCCGTAAGCGGCGCGATCGCGCTGCCGCCAAACGAGGTGGGCGCCGTCACGCGCAGGGTGCCGGACGGCGCGGCGCGCAGGCGTTCCACGGCGCTTTCGGCGATCGCGACCTGCTCCAGCACCCGCTTCGCCTCGTCGAAATAGACCCGCCCGGCGTCAGTCAGGCTCTGGCGCCGCGTGTTACGCTCCAGCAGGCGGGTGCCAAGCTGTGATTCCAGCAGCGCAACGTACTTGCCCACCATCACCGCCGACATCTCCAGCCGTGCCGCCGCACCGGTAAAACTGCCGCTTTCCACCACCGCAATAAAGGTCTCCATGCTGCGAAGCTTATCCATATTCCAAACTCCTGGTTAGCAATCTTCTAACTTTAGCCCAGTTTATCTGCATTTTTATTTATTAAAGAATGGAGGCTCACAACATAAGGAGTCGGCTATGAAAATCGTCATTATTGGTGCCAGCGGTACGGTCGGTCGTGCGGTAACGGAAGAGCTGAGTCGTCGCCACGAGGTCATCCGCGTTGGCCGCACGCAGGGCGACGAGCAGGTGGATATCACCTCGCAGGCGAGCGTCGAGGCGCTGTTTGAGAAAATCGGCCCGGTGGATGCGATTGTCTCCGCCAGCGGTGGTCTTTACTTTGGCCCGCTCGCGACCATGAAGGACAGCGACTTCAATCAGGGCCTGCAGGACAAGCTGCTCGGGCAGGTGCGCCTGGCGCTGACCGGCCAGCATTATTTGAACGAAGGCGGCTCGATTACGCTGATAAGCGGCATCGTGGCGCACGAGCCAATTGCCCAGGGCGTAAATGCCACCACGGTAAATGCGGCGCTGGAAGGGTTTGTTCGCGCCGCAGCCTGCGAGCTGCCGCGCGGGATCCGCATCAACCTGATTAGCCCGACGGTACTCACCGAATCCGTCGAAACCTACGACGGCTTCTTCCCCGGTTTTGAAAGCGTTCCCGCCGCGACCGTGGCGCAGGCCTATCGCCGCAGCGTGGAAGGCGTGCAGAGCGGGCGGGTGTATAAGGTGGGTTACTGAGCCTTACGGGCGGCGATCAGCACCAGCATCGGGCGCTCCGCCTCTTCGGCCAGCGCGGGCCAGGCGTCAATCTGCGCCTGCACTGGCCCCCACTCGTTGACCTCGCTTATCGTTAATCCGGCCCCGATCAGCGCGTTAAGCGTGGTGCCGAGCGTGCGGTGGTATTTCACCACCCCGTCCGCCAGCCAGTTGCTGACGCGTTTGCCTTCGTCCTGATAACGATTAACGCCCCAGAACCGCTCGCCGCTATCGTCGGTCAGCCAGCCCTGACGGGTGGCGCAGGTGTAAATCGGGTGCTCCATCGAAAAGACCAGGCTGCCGCCGGGCTTGAGCGCGCACTTAACCTTAGCAAACAGGGAGTCCAGCTCCGGCAGGTAGTGCAGCGCCAGGGAGCTATAGACCAGATCGAGGCTGTTCTCGTTGAGCTTAAGAGATTCCAGATCGCTACGCTGATAGTGAATCTCAGTGTCGTCTGTCAGTTCAGCCGCGCGGGCGAGCATCTTTTCTGAGATATCGACTCCAGTGACGTCAGCAGCGCCCAGCTCGCGCGCTGCGCGGCAGAACCAGCCGTAGCCGCAGCCGAGATCGACAACCGATTTGCCGGTTAAATCCGGCAGCATGGCCTTAAGCGCAGGCCACTCCGGCGCGCCGTCCAGACCCTGGACCGAGCGCGGAAGCTGGGCGTAGCCCTCGAAAAACGCCGGGTTGTCGTAGATGTTTTGTGCCATGGCAGATCCCTCTTTAAGAATGTGACTCCCAGTATAAAACATTGCAGGGTGGCGCTGCGCTTACCCGGCCTACGATTTGAGGGTTTCAGTAGGCCGGGTAAGGCGAAGCCGCCACCCGGCTCGCTTTTAGCCCACAGTACCCCAGACCAGATTTCCCTTATGGAACGTCGCGGTGCGCGGAGAAATGCGCGCCACGGCCTCGGCGGAGCAGGAGGCATCCACCAGCACAAAGCTGGCTTCATCCTGCGCTTTTGGCCACACGCGTTCGCCTTTGTCATTCAGCGGCAGCACGTCGCCGGTGGCAATACCGAGCGCGCGGGAGAGCGTCTGCTCGTTCGGGCGGATGTAGAGCTGAGCGTAAAGATTCGCTTTCTCCAGCATGTCCCCCAGACCGTACGGCGACCAGTGATCGATGACGCTGTCGGTCCCCGTCATCACGAACACGCCCTTCTCGCGCAGCTGCTTCAGCGGCATATGCAGGGTGCCAATCGGCACGGTGGAGGCGATGGTCACCTGCTGCGCCGCCATGCGGGTGGCGATCTCATCCACCTGCTGCTCGTTGAGCGTCGCCAGCGCAAAGGCGTGGCTGATGGTCAGCCTGCCCTTCAGCTCCGGCGTTTTCTCCACGGTCTCGACCATGTAATTCACCGCCGCCACGCCCGCCGGGCTGGTTTCGTGCAGGTGGATGTCCACCCCTTTGTCGTAGTCCAGCGCAATCTGGAACATGGTGTCGAGGGATTTCTCCATCGCGCCGTCGACGTTGGTCGGGTCCAGCCCGCCCACGTAGTGCGCTCCGGCCTGCATCGCCTCGCGCATCAGCTTTTCGGAGTTCGACAGCAGCAGGCCGTGCTGCGGGAAAGCGACGATTTCGCAGTCAAAGCCGGGCTTACGGCGCGATAAAACCGCCTGCAGGTTTTCCAGATTCTTCAGGCCGGAGGTCGGCTCGATATTGCAGTGGCTGCGGGCGATGGTAGAGCCTTTCGACTGGATCAGGTCGATCAGCTTTTCCGCGCGCTCCTGGGTGTAGGGCTGCAGCTCCGGCAGCAGCTTCTGCTCAAGGCGGATCATGTCCTGAATCGTGGTGCCCGCCGGACGGTTCAGGGAGCGCCACGGACCGCCGTAAAAGGTTTTATCCAGGTGAATGTGCATGTCGCGCATCGCCGGAAGCATCAGCTTGCCGCCTGCGTCATAGTGCGGCAGCGTGGCGTCGGCGTGGCTCTTGTTATCGCGCAGGGCGACGATCTTCCCGTCGTTAATCTCCAGCGTTTTCAGCTCGGTGCGGGTGCTCGTCGCCACGCCGCCGTCGACGTTGAACCCGGCCTCCAGCAGCACGTTATCCAGATAGTAATGTTTCGCGGTGATGCTCATCGGTTTGCCCGTCTCGCAGGTTGACTTCGCGGAGTCAGCAGCATACGCGACGGATCCGGTGGCGCCAAACAGCGCGCAGGCGGTGACCATTTTGCCGCTCTGGCTAATAAACTCGCGGCGGCTTTTGTTTTCACTCATCTTATCTTCCTTCATTAACAATATGGGTGCCGGTTTCCCCGCGCAGCGCCGCGGGCAGGCAGTCCGGCGAGGTGATAATCACGCGCCTGCCGCCGTGGCTTAAAAATTCCAGCGAGGCGACGATTTTGGGCAGCATGCTGCCCGCCGGGAAGTGGCCTTTGTCCATATAACGCGTCATCTGCGCCACGTTAACGGTGTCCAGCGCCTGCTGGGTTGGCTTGCCGAAGTTGATGCACACCTTCTCCACGCCGGTGGTAATCACCAGCACGTCGGCCCCGATTTCCCGCGCCAGCAGCGCCGTGGAGAGATCTTTATCAATCACCGCATCGACGCTCTGGTAGTCGCCCTGCTCGCTGCGAATCACGGGTATTCCGCCGCCGCCCGCGCCGATCACTACAAAGCCTTTTTGCGTCAGCGTTTTGATGGCGTCGGCCTCAACGATGCGCAGCGGCTGGGGTGAAGCCACCACGCGACGGTAGCCACGGCCTGAATCCTCGACAAAATGCCAGTCCGGGTGCGCGCGCTGCAGCTCGTCGCGCTGCGCCTCGGTGAAGAACGCGCCGATAGGTTTCGTCGGGTGCGTAAAGCCCGGATCGTTTTTATCGACTTCGACCTGAGTAACGACCGTGACCGCTTTTTGCTCCCCGCGTGCGGCCAGGCGATTGTTGAGCGCCTGCTGGATCAGGTAGCCAATCCCGCCCTGCGTGTCCGCCACGCAGTTTGCCAGCGGCGTCAGCGGCAGCCCTTCCCGCTCGTGGGCGATTTCGGCGCGGCGCAGATCCAGCCCCACCTGGGGGCCGTTGCCGTGCGTGAGCACGATGTCATAGTCGGAGGCCAGCATTTCCAGCACCGACTCGGCCACCGCTTTCACCGCCTGCGCCTGATGTTCAATCGACTGGCTGGCGTTGTCTTTGATAATGCTGTTGCCGCCGATGGCGACGACCATAAGCTCTTTCATTTTGTTTCCTTTAGAAGGTGCGTTCTGGTGCCCTCACCCCGGCCCTCTCCCACAGGGAGAGGGGGATTAACGTTCCCTCTCCCTGTGGGAGAGGGTTAGGGTGAGGGCATCAGGCATTATCAGGACTCAGAAACCGGTGCCGCCGCGCTCGCCGCTTCGCGGCTATCCAGCACATGCTTCACCACAAACATGCCGCCCATCATCAGGTAGGCCGTAACGAACATCAGCGAACGGCCTTCGGCAAAGCCCACCACCGGGGCGTGGATCACCCCAAACAGCGCCAGCAGCGCCCCGACGGCGGCCGCAACGGCTCCGCGCAGCGGCTTGTTGATGATGGCAAAGATGGCGATACAGCCCCACAGCATGCTGGCGAGCGGCGCGCCGTTGCCGAGATGCACCAGGCCCTCGTAGTAAATTCCTTTGCTGTGAAGCACGTCGGTGCCGATCTTCGCCGCGCTGGTGCCCGCCGCCCCCATCACGCTGTTCATCATGGTCAACGCCCAGTTGGCGATCCACGGGAACAGGCAGATGAAGATAACGGGCACCTCAACTTTGGGCGTTTCCCTCACCACCTGGTTGGCGGTGACGATGCCGATAAACACCAGAATCGGCACGATGGCGGTCATCGGAATGATGGCGAGCATAAACGCCCCCAGCCCGAACAGCGGCACGATGAACATGGTCACGCCGGAGGCCAGCGTGTAGCCGATGCTGGCCCCCATCGCTTTCCAGCCGGGATGGCCGACGTAAACCGTCACCGGGAACGGGTTCCCCATCAGGCAGCCGAGCATCGACGCCAGACCGTTCGCCAGCATCACCTTACGCGTCGGATACGCATCCCCCGCCGCGTGGGCGCTTTCGATGTTCTCCAGGTCAAAGATGTAGTTCGCCAGCCCCAGCGGCACGGCAGAGGCAAGATACGGCAGCGCGTGCGGCAGGCCCTGCAGGAAGCCTTCTACGTGCACCTGCGGCGGGTTAAAGCCGAAGGATGACATAGACGCTTTAATCGCTTCCGGGCTTTGCAGACCGGAGATCCACGCCAGTGCCGTACCGGCAATCAGCAGCAGCAGACCGGTCGGGATACGGGCGAAAATCGGCTTTTTACCAAACCAGTTAATGAAGATCAGCAGCAGCACGATGAACGACACGGTCGGCGCTTCGAACGCCTGCAGCATCGGGTTCATCGCCAGCAGCAGCAGGCCCAAACCGGAGAGGCACGACAGCAGCACGGTACGCGGGATCATCTTGCGGATGGTTTCCCCTAAAAACGAACCGCCCGCGAGGATCATCGCCTCCACGAAGCACCACACCAGGCCAATCTGGATCGCGAAGTCCGCATCGCCGGTCTGCTGATAAACCGGCATCAGCACCAGGAAGGTCACGGTAAAAATCGACGGCGCGCTCGGACCGGACGGCAGCGCGGTGACGTCCGTACGCCCGGTGGCGCGCGCCATCTGCATGCCGAACCAGGCGTAGCAAATACTCGCCACCAGCACCGCCAGCCCGAAGGCCGGCGCGATGCGTCCATAAACAATCTCCTTCGGGATGCCGACGACAAAAATGAGCAGCCCCATCATGGTCAGCAAATTAGTCAGGTTGTTGGTCATCAACCCGAAATAGGCCGCCCAGTCACCTCTTTTCCACTCCAGTTTCATGTTTTTCATGAATGCTTGCCTTATAAAAAGTAGCGATCGCGGAAGGTCAACAGCGCCTTTTCAAAACAGCTAAACGGCGGGTGAACGATGCCCGCCCCAATCATGCCGATGCCCGCGTCTTTGTGGGCAATGGCGGTGTTAATCACCGGCAGAATGCCGCTGCCCGCGACTTTGGTGATGTCGATGGCGGTTGGGATGCCCATAAATGAGAGCAGCGGAATGGTGACGTTCGGGTTTTCGCCGAGGGTGATTTCGCGCATCTGACGGGAGAAGTCGATGGCTTCATCCACCGTGCCGCCCACCAGCGCAACAATCGCCGGTGCCGTCGCCATCGCAAAGCCGCCGATGCCGTAGGTTTCGGTAATGGCGCTGTCGCCGATATCCAGCCCGGAGTCTTCCGGCTTATAGCCTGCGAACATCGGGCCGATCACCTGCTGCGCCGGGCCGGTGAACCACTGCCCCGGCAGGCCGGAAACGCGCAGGCCGAACTCGTAGCCGTTGCGCGCCATGGTGGTGACGACGGTGCTGTACTCAATGCCGTGCGCGGCGTCCAGCGCGGCCTTACACATCGCCATCCACGTCGGGCCGGAGAAGTAGTCGCTGCTGGCGACGAACTCGAACACCTCGCGCTGCTGCTCCACCGGATAGCCCGCCTGAATCAGCCCCGGCGTCAGCGCCTGGATCAGCAGCGTGGTGCCCGCGTTGTTGCGGTTGTGGCACTCGTCGCCCATGTGCAGCGCCTGGGCCAGCATCAGGCGCAGGTCGATTTCGCCGATAATCTTCATCGCGTCGCGCAGCATCGGACCGAGCACGTCGCGCATCCAGTTCAGGCGGTCGATCACGCTCTGGTCGTTGGCCCCCATGCGCAGGATCTTCGCCATCTGCTCGCTGAGGTTGGTGAACGCGCGGTTGCCGTAGGTTTTGTTCTCCACGATGTGCATAAACATCGACGCGGAGGTGACGCCCGCCATCGAGCCCACGCAGTCGTGCTCGTGGCACGGCGAGAAGGTAATTTCTCCGGAGGCAGCGAGCCTTGCCGCGTCGTCCAGATCTTTCGCCAGCCCTTCAAACACCAGCGCCCCGGTGACCGCCCCCTTCATCGCCCCGCACATGTTTTCCCAGGAGACAGGCGGACCGGCGTGCAGAATGGTGGTGCGGGTCATGCCCGGCACAACGTTAATGGCCTGGTCATAGCCCACCAGCACCGGATGGGACTGAATAATTCGCTCAAGGGCGATGTGGTTAGCGGCGGCGATTTTCTCTGCCAGCGGTTTTTCCGCCAGCTGGTCGAGCGCCTCAACGACCTGCATATTGCCCTGCCCCGGCGGCGTCCAGTCGAGCTGGGTCACGGGAACGTGCTGTTTTTTGAGGTCATCGCTGAACATCGCAATGCCGACGTTAATGACGTTCAGCGGCTGGTTGAATAAGGTCGTCATTATGCTTTCTCCCCTTTGCAAACAAATTCGCGTGCCAGTAATCCGGTATTGGTACTGCTGCTGGCCCAGATGACGCCTGCGTCGGTCAGCAGCTGGCACTGCTGCGCCAGCGGCTGCGGATCCTGGTCGGTGCCGAGCACGTAGCCGAGGATCTCAAGCGGACGGTTATCGGCCTTCGCGATCGCCTGCGCCTCTTTGATAGCGTCGATCATCACGCCGACCGGATCCTCATGCGCGCCGAAGCCCAGCACGAAGTCCATCACGATGACGCCGACTTCCGGATCGCGCGCCTCCTGCAGCAGGCGGCTGATGCGGTTGGTCGGGTCGATCATCGGGTGCGGCTTGCCGTTGGTGAAGTCGTCGTCGCCAAAGTCGAGGAAGGTGTGGGCTTTACTGACGCTGATGTCGCTCAGGCGCTTAGACGGATCCGGCTGGATGTTGCTGTAGACGTCGTCGAATTTCGCAAGCGACGCGAACATCGCCTCGTCACACAGGGTGCCGCCGCAGAACAGGCCGCGAATGTACTTCTGCTGCGGCGTCAGGCGGGCGCGCACCTCTTCAATCAGCGGCCAGTTGAGCGGATGCAGATCCAGGGACTCTTTTTTGATGCCGGTGAGCAGGACCGCCTTCAGGGCAGCCTCTTTGGTGCCGCGCGCAAACTGCAGGCCGTCTTCATCGGCGGGCGGTTCGCTGCGGCCGAGGAAGCAGACAACCACCGGCTTGCGGCAGGCGCGCGCGCGGGCCAGCACTTTCTCCGCCACCGCAGGGGCCGGCGGCTTGGAGATCAGCGCAATCACCCGGGTCGCGTCGTCCGCTTCCAGCATGTCGATGGCGTCGAGCATCATCAGGCCGCCAATTTTCTCGCTGAGATCGCGCCCGCCGGTGCCTATCAGCTGCGACACGCCGCCGCCGAATTCGTGAATGCGCACGCTCAGCTCCTGGCTGCCGGTGCCGGATGCGCCGACGATGCCAATCGAGCCGCGGCGCACCGCATTGGCAAAGCACAATCCCGCGCCGTTGATAATGGCGGTGCCGCAGTCCGGCCCCATCATCAGCAGACCTTTCTTATGCGCCAGCTGCTTCAGCGCCAGCTCGTCGTCGAGCGACACGTTATCGGAAAACAGCATCACGTTGAGATCGTTTTCCAGCGCCTGGCGCGCTTCGCGGGCAGCGAAGGTGCCGTTGACGGAAATGACCGCGAGGTTGCTCTCCGGGCGATGAGTTTTGGCGCTGGCAATCGTGGCGTAGCGCGCTTCATGGGTGCCACCGGTCTCTTTACGCGTGAACAGCGCTTCGATGGCCGCCAGCGTTTCATCATTCGCCGCGTCGCCTTTAATTACGATCATCAGGTCGCCGTTTTTGGCTTCGGCTAATTCCGGCGTTAATAGCCCGAGATTTTTTAATACGCCTTTGTTCATTTCCGTTGCCATGGCCACAAACGCCTGCTCGACGCCCGGCAATTTATTGGCTTTGGTGGAAACGGACATTAATGAGACGGAGTCAAAATAAGTGTTCTTTTTTATGACGATTTTCGTGGGCATTATTTTCTCCTGAACGCGGATAAAAGGGGGCCGCCGTCGTGCAAAATGCACGTCGGTAAAAATGCGTTTTAATTAGCGGCCAGCCGGAAAAGGCTGGCCGAATGCGCTATGCGCCCGCCGCCAGCAGCAGGTCGGCTATCGCATCGAAGCCTTTTTCCCGCGCCAGTTCGAGCGGGGTTTTACCGTATTTATCGGTCATGTGCGGGTTCGCGCCGTGATCCAACAGCAGCTTAACGATCGTCTGCTGCTTCGCGCCGCCGTCGTTAAGCACGATCGCTTCCAGCAGCGGCGTCCAGCCAACAAAGTTGGTATGGTTGACATTGATATCCGTTTTTTCCAGCAGCTCGCGCACGATCTCCACGTGCCCTTTTTCACTGGCTGGCGTAATGCCCACGCCGCCAAAGCGCGTCAGGCGATCGAGATCGGGATTTGCCGGAAGGACAAGGCGCAACAGGGTGATATCGTTGGTCAGGCAGCTAATCAGGAAGGGGTTAAAGCAGGTCTGATCCTGTTTATCAATATCCGCTCCGGCGGCAATTAATAACGCCACGCAGTCATAATGCTTTTTCAGGCTGGCAATAATAACGGCGGTTCTTTTCTGGCGGTTGGTGACGTTAATATCCACACCTTTCTCCAGACAGGCTTTTAGCGCATCGCTATTGCCCTCTTCTGCAGCCAGCAGAAATTCAGTAACGAGTTCGTTCGCAGACATATTCAGACTCCCGATGTTTTTATTTCTGTTGACCTGAGAATAGCAACAGCCTGGTCATAAAAGAATCCGCTTAAAAATGATTCATCGACAGTCAATTCATTGTTGAGGTAAATTCAACAAACCGGTCAAAACGTGCGTCTGTGCAACCTTTTTCTTATGTTCCCCCGCTTTTTATCGCTTCTGGCTGCATTATGCTTATGCCTGACGAAGCCTTACTGAATGCGGCTTTCAACAAAGAGTCAGAACTGTGATCGGCTTCAAATGCGTTGTAACGACGCTGTTAAAATATGTTCAAAACTGATGGCTGAAGGGAGTGAGATATGAATTCCATCTTTACCGAGGAAAACCTGCTGGCCTTTACTACCGCCGCACGCTTCGGCAGCTTCAGCAAAGCCGCCGCCGAACTGGGCGTGACGACCTCTGCCATCAGCTACACCATTAAGCGCATGGAGACCGGGCTGGACGTGGTGCTGTTCGTCCGCAGCACGCGCAGCATCGAGCTGACCGAGTCCGGTTTTTACTTTTACCGTAAAGCCACCGACCTGCTGAACGACTTTCACGCCATCAAGCGCGGGATTGATACCATTTCTCAGGGCATTGAGGCGCGGGTGCGCATCTGTATCAACCAGCTTTTGTATACCCCACGCCACACGGCGCGGCTGCTGCAGGTGCTGAAAAAGCAGTTTCCCACCTGTCAGATCACCGTGACCACCGAGGTCTACAACGGCGTCTGGGACTCCATCATCAACAACCAGGCCAACATCGCGATTGGCGCGCCGGACACGCTGCTCGACGGCGGCGGGATTGATTACACCGAGATCGGCGCCATCCGCTGGGTCTTTGCCATCGCGCCGGAACACCCGCTGGCATTCACCCCGGAGCCGATAGCGGAAAGCCAGCTGCGCCTGTATCCCAACATCATGGTGGAAGATACCGCGCACACCATTAACAAAAAGGTCGGCTGGCTGCTGCACGGGCAGGAGGCGATTCTGGTGCCGGACTTTAACACCAAATGTCAGTGTCAGATCCTGGGCGAAGGGATTGGCTTTTTGCCGGAATATATGGCCCGCGAGGCGGTAGACGCGGGGCTGCTGGTGACGCGGCGGATTAATAACCCGCGTCAGGATTCGCGCATGCTGCTCGCCACGCAGCATGCCGCAACCGGCCAGGTCACGCGGTGGATCAAGCAGCAGTTTGGTCCAGCGGGGGTACTGACCGACATCTATAGCGATTTACTGTGGCGCGCCTAGCTTTTGCTCTGTACCCAAAACGCGTGAATGAGGCCGGGGAAGTAGCCCAGCAGCGTCAGAAGAATGTTGATAATAAACGCCCAGCCAAATCCTTTACCCAACAGCACGCCCAGCGGCGGTATGAGGATCGTAAAAACAATACGCCAAAATCCCATATAAACACTCCGTTCAATCTAATCCATTGAAAATAATAAAGAGAACGTAGTAAGCATAGCCAGTTTATTCGTCTCTACCAGTTCCGGGTCTCGCGTTTACCCTCTTTTACGCTTTTGACGCTGGTTTAAAGCATCGGAATAGTTTAGCATTTACTTAATTAAGAAAATGCTAAACTATTATGACCGAACTCGAACAGCTTCAGGCCAGCGCCGGGCAGGCCGCCACACTCTTAAAAGCGATGAGCAACCCCCGTCGGCTGCTGATCCTCTGCACCCTGTGCGGAGCGCCCGGCACCAGCGCGGGGGAGCTTGCGCGAGCCACGGGGCTAAGTCCTTCCGCTACGTCGCAGCATCTGGCGCGCATGCGTGAAGAAGGGCTTATCGACAGCACTCGCGACGCGCAGCGCATTCTTTATTCCATTAAAAACGATGCGGTACATCAGCTTATCAGCACCCTGAAAACCCTTTATTGCCCGTAAGGAGTCGCCATGTCACTTCCTCTTCTTTCACCACGCCAGGCCAGTGCCCGCGTCGCTGAAGGCGCAAAACTGATTGATATTCGTGATGCCGATGAGTACGCCCGCGAGCATATTCCCGCCGCGCGGTCCGTGCCGCTGGATACCTTACCCGGCGCACTTAACGCGCAGGCGGGCGATACGGTGATTTTTCACTGCCAGTCCGGCGCACGGACGTCGGGGAATGCCGACCGCCTTGCTCAGGCCGCCGCGCCCGCAGAGGCATTTGTGGTCGAGGGGGGCATTCAGGGCTGGAAGCAGGCCGGACTGCCGATCGTCGAAGACAAGTCCCAGCCGCTGCCGCTGATGCGTCAGGTGCAAATTGCCGCCGGGCTGTTGATACTCTGCGGCGTGGTGCTGGGCTATAGCGTCTCCAGCGGCTTTTTCCTGCTCAGCGGTTTTGTCGGAGCCGGGCTGCTGTTCGCCGGTGTGACGGGCTTTTGCGGCATGGCGCGACTGCTCAAGGTGATGCCCTGGAACCGGCGTACCTCATAAGCAGTAATCGGTGAAATACGCTGTACCCGGCGTCATACGTGGGCTAAGGTGAAGATCGCTAAAACGATGAGGAGGTAATATGTTTTCTGTCGGTGATTATGTGCAACCGCGTAAAGGCGGCCCGAAACTGAAAGTGCTCGAAGTGAACGGTGACAGCATTGTGGCGGTCCAGGCCAGCAATGAGCAAGGCGAGAAATATACGCTGAAAGCCGCCGATGTAGCGCCTTATACCGAAGAAGGCGATTTCGGCGTCTGCTGAACAGTCAGCCGGGCGGCGTGTTCCGCCCGGCTCATTCGTTAGATCAGAAAATCATCCAGTGATTTACCGTCTGCCAGCGCGCTGGCGATAGGCTTCGGCGTGCGGCCCTGGCCGGTCCACGTTTTCTCTTCGCCGTTCTGGTCAATAAAGCGATATTTTGCTTCACGCGGCTTACGCTTTTTCGCTGGCTTACCCGTCTGCGCCAGTTCAGAACCCAGCAGGTCAGTCGGGGAAATACCATCAGCTTTCATCAGCTCCAGCAGGGCATTAATTTTTTCCTGCTGCTCAGCACGCTGCTGCTCTAATTCCGTCAGCTCGCTGCGTTTCTCTTCAGTAACGACCCTGACCTTTTCCAGCATTTCCTCAAGAACGTCCAGGGATAATTCACGCGCCATAGCGCGCAGGGTTCGGATATTATTAAGATTCTGTAACGTCAAAGACATATTATTTGAAAACCTTTTCTTTGGGGGTAAATAGATAAATCGCCGACAGAATAATTCATTTGAGTTGAAATATCTACCCAGGGGTCCGTACGGGCGTCATTGTAAATATATTTAGAAATCGCTGTTAATAATAGCGCAAGGTGCTGACAGGACACTGGTGAATCCAATCACTCCATTAATATAAATGGTCAACTTTAATCCAAATTACAGCATACTGCGCCGCTTCAGGTTGGACATTCCTGATTTTCGCCACCAACAAAATCAAGCCATTGATTTTAATAAGAAAACTATCAAACAAGACAGATTATAACGATCAGAACAAAAAACGAACAACTTTAGAGAATTTTGTGGACAAAAGGCGATTAAATAAAAATTAATCACTAGTTGTTAGTTCAAACACAGAGATATACGCTATACGCGTCAAACAAACCAACCTAAAGCACTAACCGCTGAAGGAAAATCTTTTCTTTTGTGTTCTTCTCAAGGAGTTCAGACATGTTCTCGCCGCAATCTCGCCTGCGCCACGCGGTGGCGGATACTTTCGCGATGGTTGTTTACTGTTCCGTCGTGAACATGCTGATCGAAATATTCCTCTCCGGAATGTCCTTCGAGCAGTCGCTTTCTTCTCGTCTGGTGGCGATACCGGTCAATATTATTATTGCATGGCCTTACGGTTTATACCGCGATGCGGTAATGCGCTTCGCGCGTCGCATCAGCCCCGCAGGCTGGGTGAAAAACCTGGCGGACGTTCTGGCGTATGTGACGTTCCAGTCGCCGGTTTACGTGGCCATTCTCCTGACAGTCGGTGCAGACTGGCACCAGATCGCTGCGGCGGTCAGTTCGAATATTGTGATTTCGATGTTGATGGGAGCCGTTTACGGCTATTTCCTCGACTACTGCCGCCGCCTGTTTAAGGTCAGCCAGTACAGCCAGGCAAAAGCGTGATGTGAAGCGACTGGCGCACGCCAGTCGCGGATTTACTGTACGTCGCCAAACAGTCCCTTCAAAAATCGCTCCAGCGCCATACGTGAACTGAAACCGTGCGGAATACCATAATGCTCATGCCGTTCACCGCCCAAATAGAGCGGAAATTGCTGATAATGATCGCAGGTTTTAATATCCGAGGCAGGCTCAGCAAATGACAGACTTCTGTCTTTCAGCGTCGGGTGAATAATGAGAGCGGTACGCCCCATTCTTGCTTCGCGATTAACATAAACATAATTCTCGCCGCGGCGATATCCATACGCTTTTGGCGTCACCTCATCCATGGTGAATCCCTCTTTTTCAAGAACGCGTGCCACCTCGTCAGGTCGTAAATACATATCTTTTCCTCGTTATCTTTTCCTGCCCGGCAACCTTACAGTATTCAGCAATAGCAGGGCTTTCAGAATAGTCCATAAACTGCCGGATATCGCGTAATGCGCTTCAGATATTAAATTTCTGAACTAAACTGAACGGGAACACCAAATTACGGAGGATCGTATGTTTAACAGACCGAACCGAAACGATATTAATGACGACGCTCAGGATATTCGTAATGATGTCAGCCAATTAGCGGACACGCTGGAAGAGGTGCTGAAGTCCTGGGGAAGTGACGCGAAGGACGAAGCGGATGCCGCAAAACGTAAGGCTCAGTCTCTGCTCCGTGAAACTCGCGCCCGTATGAACGGACGTTCACGCGCCACGCAGGCTGCCTGCGATATGGCAAGCTGTGCTACGACCTTCGTGCGTGAAAAACCGCTATGTACTCTGGGAACCGTCGCAGCGGTCGGCATCTTCGTCGGTGCCTTGCTCAGCCTGCGTAAATAAGCCCGCGTTTTCTGCCCCGGTAGCCTCAGGCGCCGGGGCTTTTTTATGCCCGTTAGCCTGAAAAACCCGTACAGCCTGCCCTGCCCCGCTGTGCTCATCACAGGGCCGATATCAATCTAAATTTCCCATATCTTGTATGGTTGAAACTTAAGACAACTACATCTAGTATTCCTTTTAGCAAGATACACACAACCCGACGCGATGATTCGCGCCGCACCTTCATTTTAAATGGAAATACGAATCATGAGCATTATTATTTACACTCGTAACGATTGTGTTCAGTGCCACGCGACCAAACGGGCAATGGAAAGCCGTGGCGTGGCGTTTGAAATGGTGAATGTTGACCAGGTCCCCGAGGCCGCAGATACCCTGCGCAAGCAGGGTTTTCGTCAGCTTCCGGTGGTAGTCGCCGGGGAGACAAGCTGGTCTGGCTTCCGCCCGGACATGATTAACCGCCTGAGCGCGCAGGCCACACGTGCATGAGCGGGCTGGTCTACTTCTCCAGCAGCTCGGAAAACACGCTCCGCTTTATTGAGCGCGTCGGGCTGCCTGCGGTGCGCATTCCGCTGAACGAGCGGGAGCGGATCCGGGTAGAGGAACCGTACATTCTGGTGGTGCCCAGCTATGGCGGCGGCGGTACGGCAGGAGCCGTGCCTCGCCAGGTGATCCGCTTTCTGAACGATCCTCATAACCGCGGGCTGATTCGCGGCGTGATCGCGGCGGGGAACCGCAATTTCGGCGATGCCTTTGGCCGCGCCGGGGATGTCATTTCTCAAAAATGCGGCGTGCCGTATCTCTATCGTTTTGAGCTGATGGGGACACAGCAGGACGTCGAAAACGTGCGTAAAGGAGTGAACGAATTTTGGCAACGACAACCGCAGAACGGGTGATTCAGGCGACGCCGGATCACCATGCATTAAACGCCATGCTTAACCTCTACGATCGGGAGGGGCGCATCCAGTTCGATAAAGATCGTGAGGCGGTGGACGCCTTTTTTGCCGCCCACGTGCGGCCCAACAGCGTGACGTTTGCAAGCCAGAATGAACGTCTCGACTATCTGGTTAACGAGGGCTACTACGACGCGCGCACGCTCACCCGCTACGACCGCGCCTTTGTGGTGAAGCTGTTTGAACGCGCCCACGCCAGCGGCTTTCGTTTCCAGACCTTCCTCGGCGCGTGGAAGTATTACACCAGCTATACCCTCAAGACCTTTGATGGTAAACGCTACTTAGAGAGCTTTGAAGATCGCGTGGTGATGGTGGCGCTGACGCTGGCGCAGGGTGATGAAGCGCTGGCGGAGCAGCTCACCGACGAGATCCTCTCCGGGCGCTTCCAGCCCGCCACGCCGACCTTCCTCAACTGCGGTAAAGCCCAGCGCGGCGAGCTGGTCTCCTGCTTCCTGCTGCGTATCGAAGACAATATGGAGTCGATTGGCCGTGCGGTGAACTCGGCGCTTCAGCTTTCCAAACGCGGCGGCGGCGTGGCGTTTCTGCTCTCGAACCTGCGTGAAGCGGGCGCGCCGATCAAGCGCATCGAAAACCAGTCCTCCGGCGTGATCCCGGTGATGAAGATGCTGGAAGATGCCTTCTCCTATGCCAACCAGCTTGGCGCACGCCAAGGCGCGGGCGCGGTTTACCTGCACGCGCACCACCCGGACATTCTGCGCTTTCTGGATACCAAGCGCGAAAACGCCGACGAAAAAATTCGCATCAAAACCCTGTCGCTCGGCGTGGTGATCCCGGACATCACCTTTAAACTGGCCAAAGAGAATGCCGAGATGGCGCTCTTCTCGCCGTACGACATCGAGCGTATTTACGGCAAAGCGTTTGGCGACGTGGCCATCAGCGAACTTTATGACGAACTGGTGGCCGACGATCGCATTCGCAAAAAAACCATCAACGCCCGCGATTTCTTCCAGACGCTTGCCGAAATTCAGTTTGAGTCTGGCTATCCGTACATCATGTATGAAGATACGGTGAACCGCGCGAACCCGATTGCCGGGCGCATCAACATGAGCAACCTGTGCTCGGAGATTTTGCAGGTCAACAGCGCGTCTACCTACGACGAGAACCTGGACTACGCGCAGATCGGCAAGGATATCTCCTGCAACCTCGGGTCGCTGAATATTGCCCACACCATGGATTCCCCCGACTTTGGCCGCACGGTGGAGACCGCCATTCGCGGGCTAACGGCGGTGTCGGACATGAGCCACATCCGCAGCGTGCCGTCTATTGAAGCGGGTAATGCCGCGTCGCACGCCATCGGGCTGGGGCAGATGAACCTGCACGGCTATCTGGCGCGGGAAGGCATCGCCTACGGCAGTCCGGAAGGGCTGGATTTCACCAACCTCTATTTTTACACCATTACCTGGCACGCGCTGCACACCTCGATGATGCTGGCGCGCGAGCGCAACCAGCGGTTCGCGGGCTTTGAGCAGTCCCGCTACGCCAGCGGAGAGTATTTCAGCCAGTACCTCGAGGGCGACTGGCAGCCGAAAACCGAAAAAGTGCGCGAACTGTTTGCCCGGGCGGGGATTAACCTGCCGACGCGCGAAATGTGGCAGCAGCTGCGTGACGACGTGATGCGCTACGGCATTTATAACCAGAACCTGCAGGCCATCCCGCCGACCGGATCGATTTCCTACATCAACCACGCCACGTCGAGCATTCACCCGATCGTGTCGAAAATTGAAATTCGTAAGGAAGGCAAAACCGGGCGCGTTTACTACCCTGCCCCGTTTATGACCAATGAGAACCTGGCGCTCTATCAGGATGCGTATGAGATAGGCCCGGAAAAAATCATCGATACCTACGCGGAGGCGACGAAACATGTGGATCAGGGGCTGTCGCTGACGCTGTTCTTCCCGGACACCGCCACCACGCGGGATATCAACAGAGCGCAGATCTACGCCTGGAAGAAAGGCATCAAAACGCTGTACTACATTCGCCTGCGCCAGCTTGCGCTGGAAGGCACCGAAATCGAAGGCTGCGTGTCCTGCGCGCTGTAAGGAGAAAGGATGAAACTGTCACGCGTGAGTGCCGTTAACTGGAACAAAATCCAGGACGACAAAGACCTGGAGGTGTGGAACCGCCTGACCAGCAACTTCTGGCTGCCGGAAAAGGTCCCGCTCTCTAACGATATTCCGGCCTGGCAAACGCTCGGCCACGCCGAACAGCAGCTGACGATCCGCGTCTTTACCGGCCTGACGCTGCTGGACACCATACAGAATACCGTTGGCGCACCGGCTTTGATGAGCGACGCGCTGACGCCGCACGAAGAGGCGGTGATGTCGAACATCAGCTTTATGGAGGCGGTACATGCCCGCTCCTACAGCTCGATTTTCTCGACCCTGTGCCAGACCAAAGACGTGGACGCGGCCTATGCCTGGAGTGAAGAGAGCGAGTCACTACAGAGAAAGGCAGAGCTGGTTCTGGAATATTACCGCGCCGACGAGCCGCTGAAGAAGAAGATCGCCAGCGTGTTCCTGGAATCCTTCCTCTTCTATTCCGGCTTCTGGCTGCCCATGTACTGGTCGAGCCGGGGCAAGCTCACCAACACCGCCGATTTGATTCGGCTCATCATTCGTGATGAAGCGGTGCACGGGTATTACATTGGCTATAAGTATCAGAAAGGGCTGGAGAAAGTCAGCGAGGCGAAGCGCGAGGAGCTTAAAGGCTTTGCGCTCGATTTGCTGATGGATCTGTACGACAACGAGCTGAGCTATACCGAGGAACTCTACGCCGGCACCGGCTGGGAGGACGACGTGAAGGCCTTCCTCTGCTACAACGCCAACAAGGCGCTGATGAACCTGGGTTACGACGCGCTTTTCCCGCCGGAGATGGCGGAGGTGAACCCGGCGATTCTCGCCGCGCTGTCGCCCAATGCCGACGAAAACCACGATTTCTTCTCGGGATCCGGCTCATCGTACGTGATGGGCAAAGCGGTAGAAACCGAGGATGAAGACTGGGATTTTTAATGAACGCTAACGTTCGTTAATTTAATATAAACCCAACAATTCTCTCTCTAATATTTACAAAACAACTACACTGTAATTTCCACGTCATATTCGCCTGAATCATTCCGGTTCAGGCGAAATTTCCCGATGCAGCAGCAAAAAATTGAGAAAAATTCAAACCACCCTCAGCCCTTTATTCATGGGAAATTCAGCCGTTTCGCTTATGTCAAAATTCTTCCCTCAGCCCGACTCAGGGTTGTCTCAGATTCTCAGTATGTTAGGGTTATGCCCGTTAACAATTTACCATGGTAATCATATCGGCATAAACAAATAACAGGACACTCTCTATTGCATGGCAATTAAATTAGAAGTGAAAAATCTTTATAAAGTATTTGGCGAGCACCCGCAGCGCGCATTCAAATATATTGAGAAAGGCCTTACGAAAGAGCAAATTCTGGAAAAAACCGGGCTATCGCTTGGCGTTAAAGACGCCAGTCTGGCCATTGAAGAAGGCGAGATTTTTGTCATCATGGGATTATCCGGTTCGGGTAAATCCACTATGGTTCGCCTTCTCAATCGCCTGATTGAACCCACCCGCGGGCAGGTGCTGATTGACGGCGTGGACATCGCCAGAATATCAGACGCAGAGCTTCGCGAGGTGCGCAGAAAGAAGATCGCAATGGTGTTCCAGTCATTCGCGCTGATGCCGCACATGACGGTGCTGGATAATACCGCTTTCGGCATGGAATTAGCCGGCACGCCGGCTCAGGAACGTCAGGAAAAAGCCCTTGATGCGCTGCGTCAGGTCGGGCTGGAAAATTATGCGCATGCGTACCCGGATGAACTTTCCGGCGGTATGCGTCAGCGCGTGGGATTAGCCCGTGCATTAGCCATTAATCCAGACATATTATTAATGGATGAAGCCTTCTCAGCCCTCGATCCGTTAATTCGCACCGAGATGCAGGATGAGCTGGTAAAATTACAGGCTAAACATCAGCGCACTATTGTCTTTATTTCCCACGATCTGGATGAAGCCATGCGTATTGGCGACCGCATTGCCATTATGCAAAACGGTGAAGTGGTGCAGGTCGGCACGCCGGATGAAATTCTCAATAATCCGGCGAACGATTATGTCCGCACCTTCTTCCGCGGCGTGGATATTAGCCAGGTCTTTAGCGCCAAAGATATTGCCCGTCGAACGCCAAACGGCATTATCCGTAAAACGCCAGGCTTCGGCCCGCGCTCGGCGCTTAAGCTGCTGCAGGACGAAGACCGTGAATACGGTTATCTGGTTGAACGCGGCAATAAATTTGTTGGCATTGTCTCCATCGACTCCCTGAAAACGGCTCTCACTGAGAACCAGGGAATCGATGCGGCGTTAATTGACGCTCCGCTTGCCGTGGACGCCGAAACGCCGCTCAGCGAATTGCTCTCTCACGTGGGCCAGGCGCCTTGCGCCGTGCCGGTCGTGGGTGAGGAACAACAGTACGTCGGCATCATCTCAAAACGGATGCTGCTGCAGGCTTTAGATCGCGAGGGGGCAAACAATGACCGATCAATCTAACCCGTGGAGCGCCACTGAGGCAGCGGACAGCGCTGCGCAATCCGCCGACGCGTGGGGTTCCACGCCAGCGCCGACCGATGGCGGCGGCGCCGCAGACTGGCTCAATAGCGCACCCGCGCCTGCGCCAGAACACTTCAACATTATGGATCCGTTCCACAAAACGCTGATCCCGCTGGATAGCTGGGTCACGGAGGGGATCGACTGGGTTGTCACCCACTTCCGTCCAGTCTTCCAGGGGATCCGCGTCCCGGTGGATTACATCCTGAACGGCTTCCAGCAGCTGATGCTGGGCATGCCTGCACCGGTGGCGATTATCCTGTTCTCCCTGATCGCCTGGCAGTTCGGTAGCGCAGGGATGGGGATCGCCACGCTGATCTCGCTGATTGCCATTGGCGCAATTGGCGCGTGGTCGCAGGCAATGATCACCCTGGCGCTGGTGCTGACCGCCCTGCTCTTCTGCATTGTCATCGGCTTACCGATGGGGATCTGGCTGGCGCGCAGCCCGCGAGCGGCGAAGATTATTCGTCCGCTGCTGGATGCGATGCAGACCACCCCGGCGTTCGTCTATCTGGTGCCTATCGTGATGCTGTTCGGCATCGGCAACGTGCCGGGGGTGGTGGTGACCATTATCTTCGCCCTGCCGCCGATTATTCGTCTGACCATTCTGGGGATCAACCAGGTGCCTGCGGACCTGATCGAAGCGTCACGCTCGTTCGGCGCCAGCCCGCGCCAGATGCTGTTTAAGGTTCAGCTCCCGCTGGCGATGCCAACCATCATGGCGGGCGTTAACCAGACGCTGATGCTGGCCCTGTCGATGGTGGTGATCGCCTCGATGATCGCCGTTGGCGGTCTGGGTCAGATGGTGCTGCGCGGCATTGGCCGTCTCGATATGGGGCTGGCCACCGTCGGCGGCGTCGGCATTGTGATCCTCGCCATCATTCTTGACCGCCTGACCCAGGCCGTCGGTCGTGATTCACGCAGTCGCGGCAACCGTCGCTGGTATACCACCGGTCCTGTCGGGTTACTCACCCGCCCTTTCACGAAATCAAAATAAGGAACAACGATGCGACATAACGTACTTTTTGCCACAGCGTTTGCCACCCTTGTCTCCACCAGCGCGTTTGCGGCTGACCTGCCTGGCAAAGGCATTACCGTACAGCCGGTGCAGAGCACCATTTCGGAAGAGAGCTTCCAGACCCTGATCGTCAGCCGCGCGCTGGAGAAGCTGGGCTACACGGTTAACACGCCGAGCGAAGTGGATTACAACGTGGGCTACACCTCGATTGCCTCCGGTGACGCCACCTTTACCGCGGTAAACTGGCAGCCGCTGCACGACGACATGTATGCCGCCGCCGGTGGCGACAAGAAGTTCTATCGCGAAGGGACCTTCGTGACGGGTGCGGCGCAGGGGTATCTGATCGACAAGAAAACCGCCGATAAGTACCACATCACCAATATTGAACAGCTGAAAGATCCGAAGATCGCCAGGCTGTTCGACACCAACGGTGACGGCAAGGCCGACATGATGGGCTGTTCGCCGGGCTGGGGCTGTGAAGCGGTGATTAACCACCAGAACAAAGCGTTCGATCTGGCGAAAACGGTCGACGTGAGCCACGGCAACTACTCCGCGATGATGGCCGACACCATTGCCCGCTTCAAAGAGGGTAAACCGGTGATCTACTACACCTGGACGCCGTACTGGGTGAGCGACGTGCTGAAGCCGGGCAAAGACGTGGTGTGGCTGCAGGTGCCGTTCTCCTCCCTGCCGGGCGAGCAGAAGGATATCGACACCAGGCTGCCGAACGGCATGAACTACGGCTTCCCGGTGAACACCATGCATATCGTGGCCAACAAAGCCTGGGCGGAGAAAAACCCGGCGGCGGCGAAGCTGTTCTCGGTAATGAAGCTGCCGCTGGCGGACATCAATGCCCAGAACGCGATGATGCATGCGGGCAAATCGTCTGAAGCGGATGTGAAAGGTCACGTCGACGGCTGGATCAAAGCCCACCAGCAGCAGTTTGACGGCTGGGTGAAAGAGGCGCTTGAAGCGCAGAAGTAAAACGTTTTTCCTCACCCTAACCCTCTCCCAAAGGGAGAGGGGACTATGACCTCCCTCTCCCCCTGGGAGAGGGCCGGGGTGAGGGGGCACCAGACCGCACCCAACCTAAACCGCACAATACATCACCCAACAATCCCCCAACTTTCACAATCATTAGCTATTATGGTTTCCGGAAAAATAATCACTCAACTAACGATTCCTGAAACTAATGACAAAAACAACTCAAGGGCTTAGCCCCGCACTCATCCTTTTAATGTCCGTGGCAACGGGTCTGGCGGTCGCCAGCAACTATTACGCGCAGCCTCTTCTCGACACCATCGCCCGCGCGTTCAATCTCTCCGCCAGCTCCGCAGGCTTTATCGTCACAGCTGCACAGCTGGGCTATGCCGCCGGGCTGCTGTTCCTGGTGCCGCTCGGCGATATGTTTGAACGCCGCATGCTGATCGTCTCCATGACCCTGCTGGCCGCCGGTGGGATGCTGATCACCGCCAGCAGCCAGTCGCTGACGATGATGATCGTCGGTACCGCGCTAACGGGGCTGTTCTCCGTGGTGGCGCAAATCCTGGTTCCGCTCGCCGCGACCCTCGCCTCCCCGGAAAAACGCGGCAAGGTGGTGGGCACCATCATGAGCGGCCTGCTGCTGGGGATTTTGCTGGCGCGTACCGTTGCAGGGCTGCTGGCAAGCCTCGGCGGCTGGCGCACCGTATACTGGGTGGCGAGCGTGCTGATGGTCATCATGGCGCTGGCGCTGTGGCGCGGGCTGCCAAAGGTGAAGCAGGAAAATCACCTGAACTATCCTCAGCTGCTGGCCTCCGTTTTCAGCCTGTTTACGCAGGACAAGCTTCTGCGCACCCGCGCTCTGCTGGGCTGTTTCACCTTCGCTAACTTCAGCATTCTCTGGACGTCGATGGCGTTTCTGCTGGCCGCGCCGCCGTTCAACTATTCCGAAGGGGTGATTGGCCTGTTCGGCCTTGCCGGCGCCGCAGGCGCACTGGGCGCGCGTCCCGCAGGCGGGCTGGCCGACAAGGGCAAATCCCACCTGACCACCTCCGCAGGGCTGGTTTTACTTCTGCTCTCCTGGGCGGCAATCTGGTACGGACACATCTCGGTGCTGGCGCTGATCGTCGGTATCCTGGTGCTCGATCTCACCGTTCAGGGCGTTCACATCACCAATCAGACCGTCATCTATCGCGTGAAGCCAGAGGCGCGTAACCGCCTGACGGCCGGTTACATGACCAGCTACTTCATCGGCGGCGCGGCGGGTTCACTCATTTCAGCGTCGGCGTGGCAGCATGCAGGCTGGTCGGGGGTATGCGCGATCGGGGCCATCGTCGCTACCCTCAACCTGCTAGTATGGTGGCGCGGTTATCACCGTCAGGATGCAATTAACTAACATTTACATTGAGTTGGCCTCTTAGGGTGTTAAGAGGCCCTTCACTCTGTTAATGTAAACGTAATCATTTATCCCAGAAATTTTAATGTGGGTGACATATTTACAATCGGCATGAATAGTTCAGACCCCCGTCCTCACATCCTCTCTTCAGCGGGTTCACACCCAACGCTTTCTGTGCTCACCGGGTCACGGACTTACCCGGCGCTTTCTGATGGTGACATAAGTTTGGCGGATATAACCGCACAAATAATTCATTTACATTATTTGTCACTATCGTTACTATATCGGCTGTAATTAATGAGGTTATGCCCAAATGGATAGTTCGTTTACGCCCATTGAACAAATGCTTAAATTCCGCGCCAGTCGCCATGAGGACTTCCCGTATCAGGAAATCCTGCTGACTCGCCTGTGCATGCACATGCAGGGTAAGCTGCTGGAAAACCGTAATAAAATGCTGAAAGCTCAAGGGATTAACGAGACGTTGTTTATGGCGTTGATTACGCTGGAGTCTCAGGAAAATCACAGCATTCAGCCTTCCGAACTGAGCTGCGCGCTGGGCTCCTCCCGTACCAATGCGACCCGTATTGCCGATGAACTCGAAAAGCGCGGCTGGATTGAGCGCCGTGAAAGCGACAACGATCGCCGCTGCCTGCATCTGCAACTGACCGATAAAGGTCACCAGTTCCTGCGTGAGGTGCTGCCACCTCAGCACAATTGCCTGCACAAACTCTGGTCTGCCCTCAGCACCGCCGAGCGCGACCAGCTTGAGCACATCACTCGCAAGCTGCTCACCCGTCTGGACCAGATGGATGAAGACGGCGCCGTTCTTGAGGCGCTGCGCTAAGGCGACGACACGCTCACCATTCCAGATTCATAAGAAAACCGACAGGCCAGCACGTCACACTGCTGGCCTTTCTGACAACAGGTCGGCTCAGCCGATGTGAAAATAAGAAGATCGTGGAGAACTACAATGAGCGCAAATGCGGAGAGCACTACCCCGCAGCAGCCGGGCAACAAGAAAGGCAAACGTAAGAGCGCCCTTCTTCTGTTGACCTTGCTCTTTATCATTATTGCCGTGGCATATGGGATCTATTGGTTTTTAGTACTGCGTCATGCTGAAGAGACTGACGACGCGTACGTGGCAGGGAACCAGGTACAAATTATGGCGCAGGTGTCGGGCAGCGTGACGAAAGTCTGGGCTGACAACACCGACTTTGTGCAAAAAGGCGATGTGTTGGTGACCCTCGATCCAACCGACGCCCAGCAGGCGTTTGAAAAAGCACAGACCGCGCTGGCCTCCAGCGTCCGTCAGACCCGCCAGCTGATGATCAACAGCAAACAGCTGCAGGCCAACATCGACGTGCAGAAAACGGCGCTGGCGCAGGCGCAGAGCGACCTGAACCGCCGCGTTCCGCTCGGCACCGCCAACCTGATTGGCCGTGAAGAGCTGCAGCACGCCCGCGACGCCGTTGCCAGCGCTCAGGCGCAGCTGGATGTGGCCATTCAACAGTACAACGCCAACCAGGCGATGGTGCTGGGCACCAGCCTGGAAAACCAGCCTGCCGTACAGCAGGCGGCGACCGAAGTGCGCAACGCGTGGCTTGCCCTGCAGCGTACCAAAATCGTCAGCCCGATGACCGGCTATGTCTCCCGTCGTTCCGTCCAGCCAGGGGCACAGATTAGCCCAACCACGCCGCTGATGGCGGTCGTGCCGGCAGACAATCTGTGGGTAGACGCCAACTTTAAAGAGACGCAGCTTGCCCATATGCGTATCGGCCAAACCGCGACGGTTGTCAGCGACATCTATGGCGATGACGTGAAGTACACCGGTAAAGTGGTCGGTCTGGACATGGGGACCGGCAGCGCCTTCTCCCTGTTGCCTGCGCAAAACGCCACCGGTAACTGGATCAAAGTGGTTCAGCGTCTGCCCGTGCGTATTGAGCTGGATGCCAAACAGCTGGCGGATCACCCGCTGCGTATCGGCCTCTCTACGCTGGTGACGGTCGACACCGCCAACCGCGACGGTCAGATCCTGGCAAGCCAGGTGCGCAGCAGCCCGGCTTATGAAAGTAACGCCCGTGAAATTAGCCTCGATCCGGTCAACAAGCTGATCGATGACATCGTGAAGGCAAACGCCGGTTAATCCGAAGGTGAGCGTTATGCAACAGCAAAAGCCGCAAAAACCGCTGGAAGGCGCGCAGCTGGTCATTATGACCATCGCGCTGTCGCTGGCGACATTCATGCAGGTGCTGGACTCCACCATCGCGAACGTGGCGATCCCGACCATCGCCGGTAACCTTGGCTCGTCGCTGAGCCAGGGGACCTGGGTCATTACCTCGTTTGGGGTGGCAAACGCCATCTCCATTCCGATTACCGGCTGGCTGGCAAAGCGCGTCGGTGAAGTGAAGCTGTTCCTCTGGTCGACGGTATTGTTCGTTCTTGCCTCCTGGGCGTGCGGCATGTCCAGCAGCCTGACGATGCTGATTTTCTTCCGCGTCATTCAGGGGATTGTGGCCGGGCCGCTGATTCCGCTGTCGCAGAGTTTACTGCTGAACAACTATCCGCCCGCCAAGCGCTCTATCGCGCTGGCGCTGTGGTCAATGACCGTGATTGTCGCGCCGATTTGCGGGCCTATCCTAGGCGGCTATATCAGCGACAACTATCACTGGGGCTGGATCTTCTTCATCAACGTACCGATTGGCGCCCTCGTGGTAATGCTGACGCTCCAGTCGCTGCGCGGCAGAGAAACCCGGACGGAACAGCGGCGTATCGACGCCATTGGTCTGGCACTGCTGGTTGTCGGCATCGGTAGCCTGCAGGTCATGCTCGACCAGGGCAAAGAGCTGGACTGGTTCAACTCCCGGGAAATCATCATCCTGACGATTGTCGCGGTGGTGTCGCTGAGCTTCCTGATTGTCTGGGAGCTGACGGACGATAACCCGATAGTCGACCTGTCGCTGTTTAAGTCGCGAAACTTCACCATAGGCTGTCTGTGTATCAGCCTCGCCTACATGCTCTACTTCGGCGCGATTGTACTGCTGCCGCAGCTGCTGCAGGAGGTATACGGCTACACCGCAACCTGGGCAGGTTTAGCCTCGGCGCCGGTTGGATTGATTCCGGTTCTGCTGTCGCCGATTATTGGCCGCTTCGCCCACAAGCTCGACATGCGCAGGCTGGTGACGTTCAGCTTTATCATGTATGCCGTGTGCTTCTACTGGCGCGCGTATACGTTCGAACCGGGAATGGACTTTGGCGCCTCCGCGTGGCCGCAGTTTATTCAGGGCTTTGCCGTGGCGTGTTTCTTTATGCCACTGACCACCATCACGCTTTCCGGTTTACCGCCTGAGCGCATGGCGGCGGCATCGAGCCTGTCGAACTTTACGCGAACGCTGGCGGGCTCGATTGGTACGTCGATCACCACCACCCTGTGGACGAACCGTGAATCGATGCACCATGCGCAGCTGACCGAAGCGGTGAACCCGTTCAACCCGAACTCTCAGCAGATGTACAATCAGCTGCAGGGAATGGGCATGACGGAGCAGCAGGCGTCAGGTTGGATTGCCCAGCAGATCACCAACCAGGGTCTGATTATCTCCGCCAACGAGATTTTCTGGATATCGGCAGGGATCTTTATCGTCCTGCTGGGGCTGGTGTGGTTTGCTAAACCGCCGTTTGGCGCCGGTAGCGGCGGCGGCGGCGCGCACTAGTCCTGTGCGCTGGATGCCGGGTGGCGGCTACGCCTTACCCGGCCTACGATAACCGGGCCATCATCCGTAGGCCCGGTAAGCGTAGCGCCACCGGGCAACCGCCCCGGTTGTCCAGAACGCGATAGCCATTGTCAGTTTCGATAAAGCAGCGCGCCTGAAATCAATTCACGATAGTGAAAAGACAACAGGAGCGCATCATGCTGAACACCCCCGCCGACAAGTACCAACCCTATCCGACCCTTTCCCTGTCCGACCGCCGCTGGCCGGAGCAACGCATCACCCGCGCGCCGCGCTGGCTCTCAACCGACCTGCGCGACGGCAACCAGGCCCTTGCCGAGCCGATGGACTGCACCCGCAAGCTGCAGTTCTGGGACCTGCTGCTGGGCTGCGGATTCAAAGAAATTGAGGTGGCTTTCCCATCCGCCTCGCAGACGGATTTCAACTTTGTTCGTCAGCTGATTGAAGAAAACCGCATCCCGGATGACGTCACGATTCAGGTATTAACCCAGGCGCGGGAAGATCTCATTCATCGCACTTTTGAATCCCTGCGCGGTGCGAAACAGGCCACCGTCCATCTGTATAACGCCACCGCCCCGCTGTTCCGTCGCCTGGTTTTCGGCATGGAGAAAGCGCAAGTCGTTGAGCTGGCGACGCGATCCACGCGGCTTATTCGTCAGCTGTGTGAAGAGAACCCGGACACCCGCTGGCAGTATGAGTATTCCCCGGAAACCTTCTGCTTTACCGAACCGGAATTTGCGCTGGAGATTTGTGAAGCCGTAGCGGAGATCTGGCAGCCGTGCGACGAACGGCCCATGGTGATCAACTTACCCGCAACCGTCGAAGTGAGCACGCCGAACGTCTATGCCGACCAGATCGAGTATTTCTGCCGCCACTTCAGCCGCCGCCGGGATGTCTGCATCAGCGTACATCCGCATAACGACCGCGGTACCGGCGTCGCCAGCGCCGAGCTGGCCGTGATGGCGGGGGCAGATCGCGTGGAGGGCTGTCTGTTTGGTAACGGCGAGCGCACGGGCAACGTCTGCCTGGTGACGCTGGCGATGAACCTCTACAGCCAGGGCGTCAGCCCGAATCTGGACTTTAGCGATATGAACCGGGTGGTGGAAGTGGTGGAAGCCTGCAACCAGCTGCCGGTGCATCCGCGCCATCCGTGGGCGGGTCGGCTGGCCTATACCGCCTTCTCCGGCTCGCACCAGGACGCGATCAAAAAAGGCTTTGATGCCCGCAGGCCTGGCGATCGCTGGGAGATGCCCTATCTGCCCGTCGATCCGCAGGATATCGGCTGCACCTACGAAGCGGTGATTCGCGTGAACAGCCAGTCAGGGAAAAGCGGCAGCGCATGGCTCATCGAACAGAATCATGGCCTGAAATTACCCCGCGCCCTGCAGCAGGATTTCAGCCAGCACGTGCAGCAGGAAACCGATCGCCACGGAAAAGAGATGACGCAAAATGCGCTGTGGCAGCTGTTCCGCACCCGCTACGGCCTGGTAGCCACGCCGCAGTTTGCGCTGCAATCCTACCGCAGCGACAGCCAGCAGGACGGCAAGCTGCGTTTGACGGCAAGCATCGTTACGCAGGGGGGAACGCGTCAGCTGGAAGGTCAGGGTAACGGTCTGCTCTCCGCCGCCGCTCACAGCTTAAGCCGCTGGGTCAGCGCCCCGTTCGTGATTAAGGATTATCACGAGCATACGTTAGGCGAACGCAGCGACAGCCGCTCGGTGGCCTACATCCGCTGCCTGTTCCAGGACGGGAGCAGCCGCTGGGGCGTGGGCATCGACAGCGACGTGGCGCGCGCGTCGCTTCAGGCGCTCTTAAACGCCGTCAGTCGTTCTTAAAGTAATCGCTGGGGGAGACGCCCATCACCCGGCGGAACATCGCCGTAAAGGCGCTGTGGCTGCCGTAACCCAGATCCAGCGCCACGCGCAATACCGGCTGGCCCTGCGCCAGCCGCACTAAGGCTTCCAGCAGGCGCGCCCTTCTCAACCACTCGCCGTAGCTTAATCCCGTCTGCTGCTGAAAATGGCGGTTCAGGGTGCGCTCGCTCATGTTCGTCATGCTCGCGGCCTGCGCGCTGCTCCAGCTTTCCCCCGCGTTTTGCCGGATTTGCAGACACAGGTGACGTAACGCCTCGCTTTCCGGCTCCGGCAGATGAAACGGCAGCACCGGCATAGTGCGGATTTCATCGAGAATGAGCTCATAGACGCGTTCATCCCGGCTTCCGGGTGAGTACGATTCAGGTAAAGCAAGAGAGACGAGGATCAGCTCGCGCAGCAGCGGCGCGATCTGCACGATCTGACAGGTGGCAGGGAGATCGGCCCGCGCCAGCGGATCGATGAACAGCGTTCGCGCCGCCACGTTGCCGGTGATGCGAAGCGAGTGCTGTGTCCCCGCCGGCAGCCAGACGCCGCGACCGGGAGGAACTACCCAACAGCCCGATGCCGTATCGACCCGTACCACGCCGCTCAGGGTGTGCAACAGCTGCGCGCAGTCGTGCTCATGCCACGGTTCGCTGTCGCCATGAACATAATCATGGGCGAACGGAACGAGGGGGCGATGGGTAAAGGAGAAGGTTGCGGTTGTGGTCATGGGGTTAAACAACCCTCACCCTACCCTCTCCCTGAGGGAGAGGGAAAAGGTGCACTAGATGTGCAGTTCCTGCAGTTTTTCTTTTGGCAGGGCCAGCTCTTCGTTGCTGTTCACGCGAACATCACGCTCGATGATGTGACGCGCGATTTCCTGCGCTTCTTCCAGAGAGTGCATCTGGTAAGTACCGCACTGGTAAACGTTCAGCTCAGGGATCTGGTTCTGCTCTTTCACCTTCAGCACGTCTTCCATCGCCGCTTTCCACGCATCTGCGACGCGTTTCTCTTCAGGCACACCAATCAGACTCATGTAGAAACCGGTACGGCAGCCCATCGGAGAGATATCGATGATCTCAACGCCGTTGCCGTTCAGATGGTCGCGCATGAAACCGGCGAACAGGTGCTCCAGAGTGTGAATGCCTTTCTCTGGCATCACTTCTTTATTTGGCACGCAGAAACGCAGATCGAAGACGGTGATCGTGTCGCCGTGCGGGGTGTGCATGGTCTTTGCCACGCGTACTGCAGGTGCTTCCATACGGGTATGGTCGACAGTAAAGCTATCTAATAACGGCATACGTCACCTCCGATAGTGATTTTTTTTAAAATAAACTGAACTCTTCTACAGAATGCACGTCTGAGTATATGAAAGACGCGCATTTGTTATCATCATCCCTGAATTCAGAGATGTATATTTTGGCCACAGCGATGTGGCCTTTTTCTTTTCTGCTTAAGCCTGCTTCGCCAGAAACGCCTCAAACGACTCGGTATCCGCCGCTTCAACCTCTTTCTGACGCACAACGGACGCATCGCGTTCCGCTACAAAATCCGCTTCGCTCAGCACTTCTAACGGCTCCTGCATCAGCATCTCACGGTATTCCGCTGAGAGTGAACGCCCCGTGCCGCCAATGCCCTGATCGATCATAGAACGCAGAATACGCGCTGAGAACGTCAGTTCCGGATTATCAAAACATTCCACCAGCTGGTCGCAGATCTGTTGATACGCGTCGCCGCCGTCGATGCTGTCCATTGTGCGGGCAACACGCTTCAGATCGCGGAACAGATCTTTGCCGACTTTGGTCAGTGGGAACTGTGCCGTTTCGCAGCCGATACCCAGCGTCAGACCCGGTTTACGCCCTTCCAGAATCACGCGATTCCAGTTCGTGCGGGTGCAGAGCAGTTCGTCTGAACTCATTTCCGGCGCATCCGCCAGCACGCACCAGACCATAAACAGATCCAGGAAGCGAATCTGCTGTTCATCAACGCCAATCGGTGAGAACGGGTTGATATCCAGCGAGCGTACTTCAATGTATTCAATCCCGCCGCGCTGAAGCGCATCCGACGGGGTTTCACCGCTGCGCGTTACGCGCTTAGGACGAATAGGCGCATACAGCTCGTTTTCAATCTGCAGCACATTGCTGTTGATTTGCAGGCGCTTGCCGTCTTTTTCGAGGCCGATTTTCTCGTACTCTTCCGACGGGGTTTTGATCGCCCGCTTCAATCCTGCCACATATTCGTGCAATTCGTTAAACGTAATACCGAGATTGCTTTGCGATTTATTGGTATAACCGAGATCGCTCAGGCGCAGAGAGGTCGCGTACGGGAGATAGTACATTCCGCACTCGGTCTTCTCGAACGGCAGCGTGGTCGGTTTCCCCTGCAGGAACGAAGAACAGATCGCCGGGGAGGCACCAAACAAATACGGGATCACCCAGCCGAAACGGTAATAGTTGCGGATCAGGCGGAAATAGCCTTCAGAAATCGCGTCTTTATCCGTTTCACCGCATTTCGCCTGCCAGAAAGCCATTGGCAGCGAGAAGTTGTAATGCACGCCCGAGATCGTCTGCATCAACGCGCCGTAGCGGTTTTTCAACCCTTCGCGATAGAGCGTTTTCAGCCGACCGATATTTGACGTGCCATACTGCGCCAGCTCAATCTCCTGGCCCTGCTCGATATAGCACGGCATGCTGAGGGGCCACATACGTTCGTCGCCCATGTTGCGCGCGGTGTAGCGATGGATATCGCGCATGATCGTCAGCATATGATCAATATCACCCTCTACTGGCGTGATGAACTCCAGCAGTGCTTCAGCGAAATCGGTTGTGATCCATTTATGTGTCAGCGCCGAGCCTAACGCCTTCGGGTGACCCGTCGTCGCTAAGCTACCGTCCGCGTTAACGCGCAGCGTTTCACGCTCAAGACCACGCTGAATACCCTTCAATGCCTGAGGGTGGTTTTCCAGCCAGGCCAGCGCCTGAGATACGTCCGGGATCAAATTGACCTCCCGCCTGTCAAAGTAATGTTACTCAGCATAATTGTAATGGTTGACGATTGAAGGTCGCGTATTCATTCCACCAATTAGTGCCACCACGTCATACCCTGTAGTGTTGCCCACGCCACGAGAACATAGCGCAACGCCTTGCCAAGGCACAAAAAAAAGAGCACCGGTCCCCAGGAGATGCGCATCCATCCCGCCAGCAGACACAGTAAATCGCCTATTACAGGCATCCAGCTTAATAACAGCGTGGCAGCGCCATAGCGTTTTAGCCAGCCGACTGCCTTTTCCTGCCAGCGCGATTTTTCGCGCAGCGGAAAGAAACGCCCAAGAATAACGTTAGTCAGCCCTCCAAGGCTATTACCCATTGTTGCTATTAATACAAGCAGCCAGGGCTGACTCACGCCGGACAACAGCATCGCCACCAGCACCACTTCCGAATTTCCCGGTAACAGCGTGGCGCTTAAAAAACTGCTGGCGAATAATGAGGCAAGTGACAGCGCGTCACTCACAGTAAGCGCACATCCACCGCATCCATTCCGGCATCACGCGCGGCCTGGATACCAAAATCGGCATCTTCAAACACGACACATTTTGCCGCCGGGACGCCCATTAACTCAGCGCAAAGCAGGAAGGTGTCCGGTGCGGGCTTGTGATGTTTAACATGATCGGCGGCGACCACGGCAGAAAAATAGTGGCGCAGGCCAAGATGATTGAGCAAAGCTTCTGCAATCGAGCTTTCACTGCCTGTTCCGACCGACATCGGGCGGCGACCGTGCCACTCTTTTACCACATCAATCAGTGGCAGAGGGCGTACGGTATCTAAAAGCATGGCTTTTACCGCATCGGTTTTTTCGCGCGCGAGCAGATGCGGGTCGAGATCGGCCTGATTCAGTTCAATCACGGCCTGTGCAATACGCCAGGTGGGGGATCCGTTGAGGGCAATCATCGCCTGAAGATCGAAACGCATACCGTAGCGGCACAGGACGTCAGTCCAGGCTTGACGATGCGTGGGTTCGGTATCCAGGAGAGTGCCGTCCATATCGAAGATCAAACCGTCATACTGTGCGTACATCGTGCTCTCGCTAAACGATTAACAAAGCATTACTTTATCGTAAATGGTGATTTTTGTCGCTGATTGAGAGTGTGATTGCTGACGGAACGTCGAAGGAATAAACAAAGAAGGAGAAGATGGTGCATCCGGAAGGATTACTCGGCTTACGCCTCGCCCTGCGGGCCGTTGCTAAAGCAACGTTATCCTCCCTGGTGCTTGCGATTAACTCGCAGACCTTAAAACAACAGCATCGCTGTTATCCTGGAGAATATGGTGCATCCGGGAGGATTCGAACCTCCGACCGCTCGGTTCGTAGCCGAGTACTCTATCCAGCTGAGCTACGGATGCATCAGGGAACTACTTTCAGAAATAATAATGGTGCATCCGGGAGGATTACTCGGCTGCGCCTCGCCCTGCGGGCCGTTGCTGAAGCAACGTTATCCTCCCTGGTGCTCGCGATTAACTCGCAGACCTTGAAACAACAGCGTGGCTATTATCTCGGAGAATATGGTGCATCCGGGAGGATTCGAACCTCCGACCGCTCGGTTCGTAGCCGAGTACTCTATCCAGCTGAGCTACGGATGCATCAGGGTACTGCTTTCAGAAATAGTAAATGGTGCATCCGGGAGGATTCGAACCTCCGACCGCTCGGTTCGTAGCCGAGTACTCTATCCAGCTGAGCTACGGATGCATCGGGATTTACTACTGTACTGCTCGATATTCATATCACTTCTAAAGCAATATGAAGTAATAGATGGTGCATCCGGGAGGATTCGAACCTCCGACCGCTCGGTTCGTAGCCGAGTACTCTATCCAGCTGAGCTACGGATGCATAATGGCGGTGAGGCGGGGATTCGAACCCCGGATGCAGCTTTTGACCGCATACTCCCTTAGCAGGGGAGCGCCTTCAGCCTCTCGGCCACCTCACCACACAACGCCTCTTTCGAGTGCTTCGAGTTACTCGTTAAGAGCTTCTCGTCGCTGCGTGGCGCATATATTACTTTCTGGGACTTATAAGTCAAACAATTTTCCAAAAGCTTTTATCGTTTGCACAAATCACACGCAATTCGCATGTAAAAGCCGCAAAGAGGGTGTTTTATAAGCGGATTTTGCAGGCATCTTCACAGAAAACCTTTGCAGAAATAGCGGCTCAGGGACGAGTTTAGGGTAACAGAGTGGTTAAAAAGAGAGCGTTTGAAATTAAACGGTAACGTTGAGCAGGAAAAATGACAGGAGGGTTGCGTCTCGCCCGACAGCGAGACGCGACAATATCAGTAACTGGACTGCTGGGATTTTTCAGCCTGGATACGCTGGTAGATCTCTTCACGGTGGACAGATACTTCTTTAGGAGCGTTAACACCAATACGTACCTGGTTACCCTTTACCCCTAAAACTGTCACGGTGACCTCATCCCCAATCATGAGGGTCTCACCAACTCGACGAGTCAGAATCAGCATTCTTTGCTCCTTGAAAGATTAAAAGAGTCGGGTCTCTTGTATCCCGGCATTATCCATCATATAACGCCAAAAAGTAAGCGATGACAAACACGTAAAGTGTAAGCAGTCACGGCATCACATTCTGTTAAACGTAAGTTTAGCCGATATACACAAACTCAACCTGACTTTATCGTTATCGATAGCACAGTGAACAAGACGCCATAACGTTACCGCTATGGCGTCTGCTTGTGCTTTGTAGTTATTACAGTTTCGCGCTTACCCAGCTTTCAACGCTGGCCAATGCCGCAGGAAGTGCCGCCGCATCCGTACCACCGGCTTGCGCCATGTCCGGACGACCGCCACCCTTGCCGCCCACCTGCTGAGCGACCATACCAATCAGTTCCCCTGCTTTTACGCGGTCGGTCACATCCTTAGAGACGCCCGCAATCAGAGAAACCTTACCTTCTGCCACTGTCGCCAGCACGATAACGGTAGAACCAAGCTGGTTCTTGAGATCGTCGACCATAGTACGCAGCATCTTAGGCTCAACGCCCGCCAGATCGCTGACCAGCAGTTTGACGCCCTTAATGTCTACAGCCTTGCTGGAGAGGTTTGCACTCTCCTGCGCCGCAGCCTGCTCTTTCAGCTGCTGCAGCTCTTTTTCCAGCTGGCGCGTGCGATCCAGCGCAACGCGCACTTTCTCGCCCAGGTTCTGGCTATCGCCTTTCAGCAGCTGCGCGATGTCGTGCAGCTGATCGCTCTGCGCATGCAGGCTGGCAATCGCACCTTCACCGGTCACCGCTTCAATACGACGCACGCCTGCCGCCGTACCCGACTCGGAAACAATGCGGAACAGGCCGATGTCACCGGTGCGCGATGCATGCGTACCGCCGCACAGCTCGGTAGAGAAGTCGCCCATGCTCAGCACGCGAACGCGGTCGTCATATTTCTCACCAAACAGCGCCATCGCACCTTTTTTCTTCGCGTCCTCGAGTTCCATGATGTGGGTCTCGATTGGCAAGTTACGACGGATCTGCGCGTTCACCAGATCTTCCACCGCGCGGATTTCAGACGGTTTCATCGCTTCAAAATGCGAGAAGTCGAAGCGCAGCACTTTATCGTTAACCAGAGAACCTTTCTGTGCAACGTGGGTACCGAGTACGTCGCGCAGGGCAGCGTGCATCAGGTGGGTTGCAGAGTGGTTCAGACGAATGCGCGCGCGGCGAGCTTCATCCACGTTAGCCTGTACGCCCTCGCCCACTTTCAGAGAACCGGAAACCAGTTTGCCCTGGTGACCAATCGCCTGACCGTATTTCTGGGTGTCGCTGACGCTGAAGCTGAAGCCGTTGCCTTTCAGTTCGCCTTTATCACCAACCTGACCGCCGGATTCCGCATAGAACGGCGTTTTGTCCAGAATGACAACCGCATCCTGACCCGCGCTAATGCTGTCCACGGCTTTACCGTCAACAAACAGGGCGGTCACTTTGCCGGTCAGTTCCAGTGCGTCATAACCTTTGAATTCAGACGCGCTATCAACGCGGATCATCGCGTTGTAGTCTGCACCGAAACCGCTGGATTCACGCGCGCGACGACGCTGCTCTTCCATCGCGGCTTCGAAGCCCGCTTCGTCAACTTTGATGTTGCGCTCGCGACAAACGTCCGCCGTCAGGTCAACCGGGAAGCCGTAGGTGTCGTACAGGCGGAAAGCGGTTTCGCCATCCAGCGTGTCGCCCTTGAGATTCGCCAGCTCTTCGTCCAGCAGCGCCAGACCGCGCTCCAGTGTACGCGCAAACTGCTCTTCTTCGGTTTTCAGAACCTGCTCTACCTGCGCCTGCTGGCGTTTCAGCTCATCACCGGCAGCACCCATCACGCCAATCAGTGGCCCAACGAGTTTATAGAAGAAGGTGTCCTTCGCGCCCAGCATGTTGCCGTGACGGATGGCACGACGAATGATACGACGCAGCACGTAGCCACGGTTTTCATTCGACGGGATAACGCCGTCGGCAATCAGGAACGCACAGGAACGAATGTGGTCCGCGATAACGCGCAGCGATTTGTTGTTCAGGTCAGTCGCGCCGGTAACGCTCGCAACGGCTTTGATCAGGGTGCTGAACAGGTCAATTTCGTAGTTGGAGTTAACGTGCTGCAGAACCGCGGCAATACGCTCCAGACCCATACCGGTATCGACGGAAGGCTTCGGCAGCGGCTCCATCGTACCGTCGGCCTGACGGTTGAACTGCATGAACACGATATTCCAGATCTCAATGTAGCGATCGCCGTCTTCTTCCGGGCTGCCTGGAGGGCCACCCCAGATGTGGTCGCCGTGATCGTAGAAGATCTCGGTGCACGGACCACAAGGGCCGGTATCACCCATCTGCCAGAAGTTATCAGACGCGTATGGCGCGCCTTTGTTATCACCGATGCGAATAATACGCTCGCGCGGGATCCCGACTTCTTTTTCCCAGATTTCGTAGGCTTCGTCATCGGTTTCATAGACGGTAACCCACAGACGCTCTTTCGGCAGGTTGAACCAGTTTTCACCGGTCAGCAGTTCCCACGCATATTGAATGGCATCGTGTTTGAAGTAGTCGCCGAAGCTGAAGTTACCCAGCATTTCGAAGAACGTATGGTGACGCGCGGTGTAACCGACGTTTTCCAGGTCGTTGTGTTTACCGCCCGCACGCACGCAACGCTGTGAGGTTGTGGCGCGGGAATAATTACGCTTGTCGAGACCAAGGAACACATCCTTGAACTGGTTCATCCCGGCGTTGGTAAACAGCAGAGTCGGATCGTTGTTCGGTACCAGGGAGCTGCTGGCAACAACCTGGTGTCCCTTACTATGGAAAAAATCGAGAAACGCCTGACGGATCTCAGCGGTGCTCTTGCTCATAATTATCCTGAAATCAAGCTAACGAAATGTCGTAGCCAGCCTGTATAGGTAAACCGTTGGACAGACCAGCTACTGGAAAAAGTGGGAATAAGATAAGTTTTCTTTAGTGGGAAGTAAAATCCCGCATGCGTTCAATCGGCAAAATTACGCCAGATATCCTGAATATCTTCCATCAGAAAGCCGCGGTAGAGCAAAAAGCGCTGGATTTTGACTTTTTCTGAAAATTCACGCGGCAGCGGTTCGCCGTATTTACGTATCGCCTGTTCTCTGGCCAGCTCGCACCAGTCAATATCGCATTCGCGCATCGCTTTTTCGATGGATTCCCGGGCCACACCTTTCTGGTTCAGCTCCTGCCGGATGCGCGCGGGCCCATATCCTTTACGGCCGCGGCTGGCGAGAAACCGTGAGGCAAAGCGCTCGTCATCGAGATAACGATGCTCATAGCACCAGGCAATCACGCGGTCATAATCTTCCGCCGTGGCATCAATTTCTTCCGGCCCGTTTTTACTCATCACCGGAGCCGACAGTTTTCGCCGCAGCTCCTGTTCACTGTGGTCACGAACGGCCAGAATGCGCACCGCGCGGTCCAGTAAGCGTGCATACGCCGGTCGACGTGTTGTCGGTTCACTCATAAAAAACCTGCTGACTCAGAAATGCAAAAAGGGCCGCATCAGCAGCCCTTCATTTTTAAACGAAAGAATTAAAAGTCTTCGTTAGTTTCTTCAGCATCCGCGGCATCCACCACGAAATCAGGTTTGGAGTCCTGGTTGTTCAGCAGAAGCTCACGTACCTTCTTCTCAATCTCTTTCGCCGCAGCCGGGTTCTCTTTCAGCCAGGAAATCGCATTCGCTTTACCCTGACCAATCTTGTCACCGTTGTAGCTGTACCAGGCGCCCGCTTTTTCAATCAGCTTCTCTTTCACGCCCAGGTCAACCAGCTCGCCGAGGAAGTTGATCCCTTCGCCGTAGAGGATCTGGAATTCAGCCTGTTTGAACGGCGCGGCGATTTTGTTCTTCACAACCTTCACGCGGGTTTCGCTACCGACCACGTTCTCGCCCTCTTTCACCGCGCCGATACGGCGGATATCCAGACGGACAGAGGCGTAGAATTTCAGTGCGTTACCACCGGTAGTGGTTTCCGGGTTACCGAACATCACACCAATTTTCATACGGATCTGGTTGATGAAGATCAGCAGCGTGTTGGACTGCTTCAGGTTACCCGCCAGCTTACGCATCGCCTGGCTCATCATACGTGCCGCGAGGCCCATGTGAGAGTCACCGATTTCACCTTCGATTTCGGCTTTTGGCGTCAGTGCGGCAACGGAGTCGACCACGATAACGTCAACGGCACCAGAACGCGCCAGCGCGTCACAAATTTCCAGCGCCTGCTCACCGGTGTCCGGCTGAGAACACAGCAGGTTGTCGATATCCACGCCCAGCTTGCGGGCATAAACAGGGTCCAGCGCGTGCTCGGCATCGATAAACGCACAGGTTTTACCTTCGCGCTGTGCCGCGGCAATCACCTGCAGCGTCAGGGTGGTTTTACCGGAGGATTCTGGCCCGTAGATTTCTACGATACGGCCCATAGGCAGACCGCCAGCGCCCAGCGCGATATCCAGAGAAAGCGAACCGGTGGAGATGGTTTCCACATCCATGGAACGGTCTTCACCCAGGCGCATGATGGAGCCTTTACCGAATTGCTTTTCGATCTGGCCCAGTGCTGCCGCCAACGCTTTCTGTTTGTTTTCGTCGATAGCCATTATTACTCCTGTCATGCCGGGAGAAGCGACTGTGCTTCACCGTGGATTTCTGTTCTGTTGGTGCAATTATACTGTATGGTCATACAGTATCAAGTGTTTTGTAGAAATTGTTGCCAGAGCGTTTTTAACGCATAAACGGTTGCCTGACGACGCACGCTTTCGCGATCGCCGCTGAAGCACTCCCGGCGGGTGATCCCTTCCCCTTTGGAGGTGGCGAACCCAAACCAGACGGTGCCGACAGGCTTCACGTCGCTGCCGCCGTCCGGCCCCGCAATGCCGCTAATGGAAATCGCGTAATCTGCGCGCGCCTCTTTGAGCGCGCCAATGGCCATCTCGATCACCACCGGTTCGCTGACCGCGCCATGCTGTTCAAGCGTGGATTCACGCACGCCAATCATCTGTGCTTTAGCTTCGTTACTGTAGGTCACAAAACCGCGTTCAAACCAGGCGGAACTGCCGGCAATATCGGTAATCGCTTTCGCCACCCAGCCGCCGGTGCAGGATTCCGCAGTGGTGATTGTCGCGCCACGCTGCTTCAGCGCAAGGCCAACGATCTCGCTAAGCTGCATCAATTCATGGTCAGTCATTCTCGCTCCAGGCATCAGAAAAACGTGCTGCACAAGATAGCACTTTCTCATCAGATGTGGGGATGCACTTCAGGTTTTACGAGGGGGCTTCAGAAAAAAGCCGGTACGGACGCACCGGCGGTGGAAAGATTATTTCATGCTCTCAGCGAGGGTGTTCACATTATGGCGAAACGCCTTAACGTAGGTGTCAGCCACCCCACCTTTTGCCGACAGCGCTTCGGGGTAAAGCTCACCCCCGGGCTGTGCGCCCGTCGCCGACGCAATCTGCTTAACCAGACGCGGATCGAGCTGATTTTCCATGAACCAGGTTTTCACGCCGTCGGCTTTAATCTGATTGATAATCCCGGCGACCTGTGCCGCGCTGGCTTCGCTCTCAGACGACAGCCCCTGCGGCGCCATAAACGTCACGCCGTAGGCGCGGCTGAAATAGCCGAACGCGTCATGGCTGGTCAGCACTTTACGCTTCGCCGGCGGGATCTGGCTAAAGCGCGTTTTGGCCCAGTTATCCAGCTGGCTAAGCTGCGCGATATACGTTTTGCCAGAGGCTTCCAGCGCGGCTTTGTCATCCGGATCGGCTTTCACCAGCCCGTTCAGAATATTTTGTGCATAGAGCGCACCGTTCGCCGCGCTGTTCCACGCGTGCGGATCGGTGACGGTTTTGCCGTCCTCTTCCAGGGTGTGGGTTTTCACCCCGGCTGAAGCCACCACCAGCTGCCCCTTGAATCCGGAGGCTTTTACCAGACGGTCAAGCCAGCCTTCCAGCCCCAGGCCGTTTACCACCACCACATCAGCCTTACTCAGGGCCGCGCTGTCTTTCGGCGACGGTTCAAAGGTATGCGGATCGCCATCCGGACCGACCAGCGTCGTCACGTTCACATGGTCACCGCCTACCTCCCGCGTGATATCCCCCAGTATCGAAAAGCTGGTGACCACATTCAGCGTTTTCGCCATCACGCCGTGCGACATCATCCCCAGCGCGAGCGCCACTACAAATCCTGTACGTTTCATCGTTTCCCCTTGCGTTAAAAAAGCGCGCGCAGGCTGCCAGCGAGCCTGCTTCGCGTACCCAGTAAAATGGAAATAAAGAACAGCGCGCTGGCGGTGAGCACGATGGATGGCCCGGCCGGTAGGCTCATCGCCCAGGAGAGACTCAGCCCCAGCCATGCGCAGAAGATACCGCTGATACCCGCCATCAGGAGTAAGGCTGGTAACGTGCGCACCCAGCAGCGTGCCGCCACGGCCGGAAGCATCATCAGCCCGACGGCCATCAGCGTGCCGAGCACCTGAAAACCGGCCACCAGGTTAAGCACCAGCAGCGCCAGAAACAGTCCGTGCAGCAGGCCAGGCAGCCAGCGAGCGTTCACCTGGAGCCAGGCGGTATCAAACGCTTCTGTAACCAGCCCGCGATAAAACAGCGCCAGCGTAATAAGGGTGAACATACAAACGCCCGTGACAAACAGCGCGGCGTCGTTGTCCACGGCAAGGATGGAGCCAAACAGCAGATGCAGCAGATCGACATTCGACCCGCGCAGCGACACCAGCGTGACCCCCAGCGCCAGCGAGCCAAGATAAAACCCGGCAAAGCTGGCATCTTCTTTCAGCGGCGTGCGTCGACTGACCAGACCGGCCAGCAGCGCCACGGTAATTCCCGCGATAAAACCGCCAATACTCATCGCCAGCAGCGACATCCCGCTGAGCAAATACCCCACGGCGACACCCGGCAAAATGGCGTGAGAAAGGGCGTCGCCCATCAGGCTCATCCGACGCAGCTGAAGAAACACGCCGAGCGCGGTAGTGCTGACGGAAAGCGCCAGGCAAACCACCAGCGCGCGACGCATAAAGCCGTACTCAATAAACGGCTGAAAAAAGAGATGCCAGATCATGCCACCCTCACCCGCTCGGTTTTCCACTGGGGAACGTCAGCATCCAGCCGCAGCGTCTGCGGGAAATGGCGCGACACGCGCTCGCTGTCGTGCAGTACCGCGAGCAGCGTTTGCCCCTGCATATACATCTCCAGCATCAAATCCATCAGCACGCTGCAGGTAGCTTCATCGACCCCGGTAAAGGGTTCATCCAGCATCACCAGCGGCGCCTGCTGCACCAGGACGCGGGCAAAGAGCATGCGCTGAAACTGACCGCCGGAGAGTTCATCGATGGTGGATAACGCCATGGACTCAAGCCCAACGCGCTCAAGCGCGCTGGCAATGCGCAGCCGCGTTTCGCGACGAAACCCGGAAAAAAGCGACATGCCCGGCCAGCAGCCCATGCTTACCACGTCCTGTACGGTCAGCGGAAACTGCGCCTCCAGCGCGTGACGCTGTGCCAGCCAGCCGATTACCGGACGCTTACCCTGCCAGCGGAAGCCGCCGCTGACGGGAGGAAGAAACCCCGCCAGCGTTTTCAGCAGCGTGGATTTCCCGCAGCCGTTAGCGCCGATAATGGCGGTCATGCTTCCGCGCTCAATCGTGCCCGAGAGGGGTCGCGTAACGGGCTGGCGTTCATAACCCGCGACCAGTTCGTTCATCACGATCATGGCAGTGCCACCGCCCAGCGCACGGCCAGCCCGATAAAGACAACCAGCACCAGCGCCAGCAAAAGCCGAACCAGAGCAGACAGAGAAAAAAGGGACGTTGACATGTCGACACCACATTAAATGTTATAACATAACAATAATAAAAGGCGGATAAGATGTAAATGGCGGGTTTGAAAAGGGAGTGTGGCGAAATGTTTCTGCGGGAAATAGGTGCGCGCGGGTGCCCTCACCCCAGCCCTCTCCCACAGGGAGAGGGGGAATAAGATGACTTACTGACTAAACGGCGACGCCGCAGGAACGCGCGCCTGAGACACCGCCAGCCCCAGCTGCCACACCGCCATTGCATAGTGGGTGCTATGGTTATAGCGGGTGATGGTGTAGAAGTTCGGCATGCCGTACCAGTACTGATAGCCCGTCCCGACATCCAGACGCAGCAGGCTTACCTGATCAACATTGCCCAGCGGCTGGGTTGGCGTTAAGCCTGCCGCCGTAAGCTGTGCAACGCTGTATTTGGTTTTGAAGCCGTTTTCCAGGCCAAACGCCTCGCCGTTTGCCTGCACCGCAACTTGCCCACCCGGCGTCCAGCCGTGCGCTTTAAAGTAGTTCGCCACGCTGCCGATGGCATCCACCGGATCCCACAGGTTGATATGACCATCGCCGTTAAAGTCGACCGCGTACTGCTTATAGGAGGACGGCATAAACTGGCCGTAGCCCATTGCGCCGGCAAACGACCCTTTCAGATCGAGCGGATCGTCCTGCTCGCTGCGCGCCATCAGCAGGAAGGTTTCCAGCTCGGAAGAGAAATACTCCGCGCGGCGCGGGTAGTTAAAGGAGAGCGTCGCCAGCGCGTCCAGGATGCGGGTTTTACCCATCACGCGGCCCCAGCGGGTTTCCACGCCAATAATCCCGACGATGATTTCCGGCGGTACGCCGTACACCTGCCACGCGCGGTTGAGCGCATCTTCATACTGATTCCAGAACACCACGCCGTTTTGCACGTTGTCCGGGGTAATAAACTGTTTGCGATAGCGCAGCCACGCGCCGTTCGGCCCGCTCGGCACCTGGGCCGTCGGCGCCTGACGGTCCATCAGGCGCAGCACGTAGTCCAGACGCTTGGCCTGAGACAAAATTTCGTGCAGCTGCTGTCTGTCAAAGCCGTGTTTGCTCACCATTTTATCGATGAACTGCTCGGCCGCCGGGTTATTCGCGAAGTCGCCGCCCATCTGCATCATATTGTGCTGCGGCTCCAGCAGGAATCCTCCGGAAGGCGCGCCCGCAGTTTGCTGAACGGCTTCGGTCTTAGGTTTGCTACTACAGGCAGACAGCAGAATAAGCGCAGGCAACAGCGCTGCATAACGACGCTTGAACATGAGACATCCATTTAACGGGTTCGATAAGAACCCAGTATGGTAAAGCATCCGCAACACCTCAAGGAAGCGGTACGCACCTCCCCCACGCAAATCCGCGCTTTTTTCCACCGAAAATCATTCACCCCATCAATAAACTTTCAAAATAATCCATTTTTCTTTCACTGTGAGATCCAATTAACACTTTAAAACCTTTCAAAGTGATTATTATTAGCCCAGTCAGACAAAAACAAAAAAGCCCCACAGGAGAGAAGAATGATAGAAACCATCACCCACGGCGCCGAGTGGTTCATCGGGCTGTTTCAGAAAGGCGGAGAAGTGTTCACCGGCATGGTGACCGGGATCCTGCCCCTGCTGATCAGCCTGCTGGTGATCATGAACGCGCTGATCAACTTTATCGGCCAGCAGCGCATTGAACGCTTCGCCCAGCGCTGTGCCGGGAATCCGCTGTCCCGCTACCTGGTACTGCCGTTCATCGGTACCTTCGTGTTCTGTAACCCGATGACCTTAAGCCTCGGTCGCTTCATGCCGGAAAAGTACAAGCCGAGCTATTACGCCGCCGCCTCCTACAGCTGCCATTCGATGAACGGCCTGTTCCCGCACATTAACCCCGGCGAGCTGTTTGTTTATCTCGGGATCGCCAGCGGCCTCACCACCCTTGGCCTGCCGCTCGGCCCGCTGGCGGTGAGCTATCTGCTGGTCGGCCTGGTCACCAACTTCTTCCGCGGCTGGGTGACCGACCTCACCACCGCTATTTTTGAGAAAAAAATGGGCATCCAGCTTGAACAGAAAGTCCATCTTTCAGGAGCCACAGCATGAACCGGATCCGCATTGAGAAAGGCACGGGCGGCTGGGGCGGCCCGCTGGAGTTCGACGCCACCGAAGGCAAAAAGATCGTCTACATCACCGCAGGGACGCGCCCGGCGATCGTCGACCGGCTGCGCGAGCTGACCGGCTGGGAAGCGGTCGACGGCTTCAAGGAAGGCGAGCCGCCGGAAGCGGAAATAGGCGTGGCGGTAATCGACTGCGGCGGCACGCTGCGCTGCGGTATCTATCCGAAGCGCCGCATCCCAACGGTGAATATTCACTCCACCGGAAAATCCGGCCCGCTGGCGCAGTACATCCTTGAGGACATTTATGTCTCAGGCGTAAAGGAGGACAACATCACGCTGGTGAATGGCACTGCCGCGCCGCAAAAAGCGGCCCCGCGCGAGTACGACACCAGCAAGAAAATCACCGAGCAGAGCGACGGCCTGCTGGCGAAGGTCGGGATGGGCATGGGTTCCGCCGTGGCGGTGCTGTTCCAGTCCGGGCGAGACACCATCGACACGGTGCTGAAAACCATCCTGCCGTTTATGGCGTTCGTCTCGGCGCTGATCGGCATCATCATGGCGTCCGGTCTGGGCGACTGGATTGCCCACGGCCTCGCCCCGCTCGCGAGCCACCCGCTCGGGCTGGTTACGCTGGCGCTGATCTGCTCCTTCCCGCTGCTGTCGCCGTTCCTCGGCCCGGGTGCGGTGATTGCCCAGGTCATCGGCGTGCTGATTGGCGTGCAGATTGGTCTGGGGAACATTCCCCCGCACCTCGCCCTGCCCGCCCTGTTTGCCATTAACGCCCAGGCGGCGTGTGACTTCATCCCCGTTGGGCTGTCGCTGGCGGAAGCGCGCCAGGACACCGTGCGCGTGGGCGTGCCGTCAGTGCTGGTGAGCCGCTTCCTGACGGGCGCGCCGACGGTGCTGATTGCCTGGTTTGTCTCCGGCTTTATTTATCAATAAGAGGTTCCTGCGATGACCGTGATTTACCAGACCACCATTACCCGCATCGGCCAGAGCGCGGCCGACGCGCTGAGCGACCAGATGCTGATCACCTTCCGCGAAGGTGCCCCGGCGGATATCGAAGAGTTTTGCTTTATCCACTGCCACGGCGAGCTGAAGGGCGAGCTGAAAGCAGGAAGCCGGCTTGAGCTGGGCGAGGCGCGCTATGCCGTCACCGCCGTCGGCGACGTGGCCGAGCAAAACCTGCGAGAGCTGGGGCACATCACCCTGCGTTTCGACGGCCAGCCGCAGGCCGAGTATCCCGGCACGGTTCACGTGGCGGGCCCGGTTCCGCAGGCTGTCACCCCAGGCTGCACGTTAAAATTTGTTGCGTAATTAAGGAGAAACACATGAGTCAGGTTGCCGTTGTCATTGGTGGAGGACAAACCTTAGGCGAGTTCCTCTGCCGTGGGCTTGCCGCAGAGGGCTACCGCGTGGCGGTAGTGGACATTCAGAGTGAAAAAGCCGCCCGGGTAGCGGACACCATTAACACCGAGTTTGGCGAAGGGATGGCGTACGGGTTTGGTGCCGACGCCACCAGCGAGCAGAGCGTAATGGCGCTGGCCCGCGGCGTGGACGAGATTTTTGGGCGTACCGACCTGCTGGTCTACAGCGCGGGGATTGCGAAAGCGGCCTTTATCAGCGATTTCGAACTGGGGGATTTTGACCGTTCGCTGCAGGTGAATCTGGTGGGCTATTTCCTCTGCGCCCGCGAGTTTTCCCGTCTGATGATCCGCGACGGCATTCAGGGGCGCATCATTCAGATCAACTCTAAATCAGGGAAAGTGGGCAGCAAGCATAACTCCGGCTACAGCGCGGCGAAGTTTGGCGGCGTGGGGCTGACGCAGTCTCTGGCGCTGGATCTGGCAGAGTACGGCATTACCGTGCACTCGCTGATGCTGGGCAACCTGCTGAAATCGCCGATGTTCCAGTCCCTGCTGCCGCAGTATGCCACCAAGCTCGGCATCAAGGCTGAGGAAGTGGAGCAGTACTACATCGATAAAGTGCCGCTGAAGCGCGGGTGCGATTACCAGGACGTGCTGAACATGCTGCTGTTTTACGCCAGCCCGAAAGCCTCGTACTGCACCGGGCAATCGATTAACGTCACCGGTGGGCAGGTCATGTTCTGATCGAACGGTATTGCCCGGTGGCGCTACCGCTTACCGGGCCTACAAAAACCTTCAAACCGTAGGCCGGGTAAGGCGCAGCCGCCACCCGGCAATTAAAGGAGTCGATATGGTAACCGCACTCATCACCGTCGCCGCCCTCGCCTGGCTGTGCCAGATGGCGTTTGGCGGCTGGCAGATCCACCAGTTTAACCGCGCGTTTGATGCCTTGTGCCAGAAAGGTCGCGTCGGGGTCGGGCGTTCCGGCGGACGCTTCAAACCGCGCGTGGTCGTCGCCGTTGCGCTGGACGAGCACGACCAGGTGTGCGATTCCCTGATCATGCGCGGCATGACCGTCTTCGCCCGTCCGGTGAAAATCCAGGCAATCAACGGCATTTCGCTGCAGGAATTACGGCCTGATGTGATCTTTCCCCATGATCCACTCTGTCAGAATGCACTATCATTAGCGCTTAATCTGAAACATGGATAATTTCGTTGTGAAAGCTATAGACTTGCGAAATTATCATTTCGCAACCTAAGGAACGAAGCGCCTATGAAACCTCGTCAGCGGCAGGCGGCCATTCTCGAACATCTGCAAAAGCAGGGAAAATGCTCGGTTGAGGATCTGGCCCACTACTTTGACACCACCGGCACGACAATACGCAAGGACCTGGTATTGCTCGAAAACTCTGGCGCCGTCATTCGAACCTACGGCGGCGTGGTGCTCAATAAAGACGAAGCCGACCCGCCTATCGATCACAAAACGCTGATCAATACCCACCAGAAAGCGCTGATTGCCGAAGCCGCCGTAAAATTTATCCACGACGGCGATTCCATCATTCTGGACGCAGGCAGTACCGTCCTGCAGATGATCCCGCTGCTCAGCCGCTTTAACAACATCACGGTGATGACCAACAGCCTGCACATCGTCAACGCCCTGTCAGAATTCGACAGCGAGCAGACCATCCTGATGCCCGGCGGCACCTTCCGCAAAAAATCGGCGTCGTTTCACGGCCAGCTGGCGGAGAATGCCTTCGAGCACTTCAGCTTTGATAAACTCTTTATGGGCACCGACGGCATCGACCTGAACGCGGGCGTGACGACGTTCAACGAGGTGTTCAGCGTCAGTAAAGCCATGTGCAACGCCGCGCGGGAAGTGATTTTGATGGCAGACTCGTCGAAGTTTGGCCGCAAAAGCCCCAACATTGTCTGTAGCCTTGAAAGCGTTGATAAGCTGATTACCGACGCGGGTATCGACCCGGCGTTCAAGAAAGCGCTGGAAGAGAAAGGAATCGACGTGATCGTAACCGGAGAAAGAGATGAGTGATTTTCTGTTAGAAACGGGCCGCCAGACGCTGATGCTGGAACTGCAGGAAGCCAGCCGCCTGCCGGAACGTCTGGGCGAGGATTTTGTCCGCGCCGCCAACACCATTATCCACTGCGAAGGCAAAGTGATCGTGGCGGGCATCGGTAAATCCGGCCATATTGGCAAAAAGATTGCCGCGACGCTCGCCAGCACCGGCACCCCGGCGTTCTTCGTGCATCCCGCTGAGGCGCTGCACGGCGATCTGGGAATGATTGAAAGCCGCGACGTGATGCTGTTTATCTCCTACTCCGGTTCGGCCAAAGAGCTGGACCTGATTATTCCGCGCCTGCAGGAAAAATCGGTCGCCCTGCTGGCGATGACCGGCAAATCCCGCTCGCCGCTGGCGCTGGCAGCCAAAGCGACGCTGGATATTTCCGTTGAGCGTGAAGCCTGTCCGATGCACCTCGCCCCGACCTCCAGCACCGTTAACACCCTGATGATGGGCGACGCGCTGGCAATGGCGGTGATGCAGGCGCGGGGCTTTAACGAAGAAGATTTTGCCCGTTCGCATCCGGCGGGCGCACTCGGCGCACGCCTTCTCAACAAGGTTCACCACCTGATGCGCACCGACGATGCCATTCCGCAGGTCAAACTCGATACCAGCGTCATGGATGCGATGCTGGAGCTGAGCCGCACCGGTCTGGGGCTGGTAGCAGTCTGCGATGACAACGGGAGCGTCAAGGGCGTGTTCACCGACGGCGACCTGCGCCGCTGGCTGGTGGGCGGCGGCAGGCTGGAAACCAACGTGTCGGACGCCATGACCAAAGGCGGGCTGACGCTCAACGCCGAGAGCCGCGCCATTGAAGCCAAAGAGGTGCTGATGAAGCGCAAAATCACCGCCGCACCGGTGGTTGATGATTCCGGAAGGCTGTGCGGCGCCATCAACCTGCAGGATTTCTATCAGGCCGGCATTATCTAACCCTTCAGTCCGAGACGCTTCGCCAGCCTGTGCAGGTTGGCGACGTCCATCTCCAGCGCCCGCGCGCACGCCGCCCAGCTGCGGTTATTCTGCTCCAGCGCGCGGGTAATCATCTGACGCTGAAACGCCTCCGTGGCTTCACGCAGATTTTCATTCGCTATCTCTGGCGCAGCCTGCGCGATTGCCGGTGCGGTTTCATCCTGCAGCGCAAAATGCCGCGCGTGGATCACCACTTCGTCACCCGAACGCGTCGCCCGTGCCAGCACCACCGCGCGGTGGATCGCATGCTCCAGCTCGCGCACGTTGCCCGGCCAGCCGTAGCTCAGCAGATGCGACCGTGCCCCCGGGCTCAGCACCACGCGGGAAAGCCCCATCCTGAGGCGGCACTGCTCGCAGAAAAAGCCCGCCAGCAGCACCACGTCATCCCCGCGCTCGCGCAGCGGCGGCACGGTAAGCGGGAACACGCTCAGGCGATGAAACAGGTCGGCGCGAAACTGCCCTGCCAGCACCGCTTCACGCAGATCGCGGTTGGTCGCCGCCAGCACGCGAACGTCCACTCTGTGACTGCGGTCATCCCCCACGCGCTGGATGTCGCCGTACTGCAGCACTCGCAGCAGCTTGGCCTGCAGCGACAGGGAGAGCTCGCCGATTTCATCCAGAAACAGCGTGCCGTTATCGGCCATTTCGAACTTGCCGCTGCGGTTGCTGATGGCCCCGGTAAACGCCCCCTTAACGTGACCAAACAGCTCGCTTTCCGCCACGCTTTCCGGCAGCGCGGCGCAGTTGAGGTACACCAGCGGGTTCACCGCGCGCGGCGAGGCTTCGTGAATGGACTTCGCAACCAGCTCCTTGCCGGTGCCGGTTTCCCCGAAGATCAGCACGTTCAAATCTGAGGCGGCGACAATCTCAATCTCTTTTTTGAGCTGCGCCATGCCCGGAGAGAGTCCGATCATCTCCGTGTGCGTTACCTGCTCAAACGCCGCCGGACTGCCGGGAAGAATGTTCTGGCTCTCGAGCTGTTCAATCAGCAGGGCATTGTTCAGCGCCCCGGCGGCCAGGGCGGCAATCAGGCGCAGCTCTTCGTCGCTAAAGGTGTCGAACTGGTCCGGCGACAGGCCGTCGAGGGTCAGCGCGCCGATCAGATTTTGTCCGGCAAATAAAGGCAGGCCGATACAGGCGTGCACCTTCAGGCTCTCCTGTCCGGGAATCAACCCGTCGTACGGGTCGGGCAAGTCGCTGTCCGCCGGGAAACGCACCACGTCACCCGCGCGGGCGATAGTTTCGAGACGCGGATGGCCCTCAAGGGTAAAACGCCGTCCGAGCACGTCCTTCGCCAGCCCGTCGATTGCCAGCGGAATAAACTGCCGCCCCTCGTAGCGCAGCAGCGCCGAGGCGTCGCACGCCAGCACGTGGCGCAGCGTGGAAATCAGCCGCTGAAAGCGGTCCTGATGGCCGATACCGGTCTGCAGCTCAATGGCGATCTTCGCCAGCACGTCTACGGAAAAGCTCATATTGGCCTCGCTGTCATTTTGACAATCCATGTTGTCATATTGACACTGTTTTTGATAGTCAAAATGACTACCCATTACGGATCATAAAAATATTAATTAAGTAAAATCAATAAATTAAAAACTGGCACGCAACTTGATATAGGCAAACCATCTTATTTGAAAATGCTGTATTACGTAGAGGTTGCTATGTCTATTCTGGTTAAAAATAACATTCATTGGGTCGGTCAACGTGACTGGGAAGTGCGCGATTTCCACGGGACGGAATACAAAACGCTGCGCGGCAGCAGCTACAACAGCTATCTCATCCGCGAAGGTAAAAACGTGCTGATCGATACGGTCGATCATAAGTTCAGCCGGGAGTTCGTGCAGAACCTGCGCAGTGAAATCGACCTGGACGCCATCGACTACATCATCATCAACCACGCGGAAGAAGATCACGCCGGTGCGCTGACCGAGCTGATGTCTTACATTCCGAACACGCCTATCTACTGCACCACCAACGCCATCGACTCGATCAACGGCCACCACCACCATCCGGAGTGGAACTTCCACACCGTGAAAACCGGCGACGCGCTGGATATCGGCAACGGCAAACAGCTGATCTTTGTGGAAACCCCGATGCTGCACTGGCCGGACAGCATGATGACCTACATGACCGGCGACGCGGTGCTGTTCAGCAACGACGCCTTCGGCCAGCACTACTGTGACGAGCGCCTGTTCAATGACGAAGTGGACCAGACCGAACTCTTCGAGCAGTGCCAGCGCTACTACGCCAACATCCTGACGCCCTTCAGCCGCCTGGTGACGCCAAAAATCACCGAGATCCTCGGCTTTAACCTGCCGGTGGACATGATTGCCACCTCCCACGGCGTGGTATGGCGTGAGAACCCAACCCAGATTGTGGAGCTGTACCTGAAATGGGCGGCGGACTATCAGGAAGACCGCATCACTATTTTCTACGACACCATGTCCAACAACACCCGCATGATGGCGGACGCCATTGCCCAGGGCATCAACGAAGTTGACCCCAACGTGGCGGTGAAAATCTTCAACGTGGCGCGCAGCGATAAGAACGAGGTATTGACCAACGTGTTCCGCTCTAAGGGCGTGCTGGTGGGCACCTCCACCATGAACAACGTGATGATGCCTAAAATTGCCGGTCTGGTGGAAGAGATGACCGGCCTGCGTTTTCGCAACAAGCGCGCCAGCGCCTTTGGCTCCCACGGCTGGAGCGGCGGCGCGGTAGACCGTCTGTCTACCCGCCTGCAGGATGCCGGTTTTGAAATGTCCCTGAGCCTGAAGGCGAAATGGCGCCCGGATATCGACGCCCTGGAGGTCTGCCGCCAGCACGGTCGCGACATTGCCCGTCAGTGGGCGCTCGCCCCCCTTCCGCAAGCGGCACAACCATCCGAACAGCAGGAAGCCTGCGCCTGTGCAGCCGCGGCAGCCGCCGATCTCGGCCCGCGCATGCAGTGCAGCGTCTGCCAGTGGATTTACGATCCTGAGCTGGGCGAACCGCTGCAGGATGTTGCCCCGGGCACGCCGTGGCGCGACGTACCGGACAACTTCCTCTGCCCGGAATGTTCCCTCGGAAAAGATGTTTTTGACGAACTGGGTACGGAGGCAAAATGAGCAACGGTATCGTCATCATCGGCTCGGGCTTTGCCGCCCGCCAGCTGGTGAAAAACATCCGCAAGCAGGACGCCAGCGTGCCGCTGACGGTGATAGCCGCCGACAGCATGGACGAGTACAACAAGCCCGATCTAAGCCACGTCATTAGCCAGAATCAGCGCGCCGAAGACCTCACCCGCCAGACGGCGGGGGAGTTCGCGGAACAGTTTAACCTGCGTCTGTTCCCGTATACCTGGGTCACCGACATCGACGCCGCCGCCCGCGTGGTGAAAGCAAAAGAGAAAACCTGGCAGTACGACAAACTGGTGCTGGCCACGGGTGCCTCTGCGTTTGTGCCGCCGGTTGAAGGCCGCGAGCTGACAATCACGCTGAACAGCCAGCAGGAGTATCAGGCCAGCGAAACGGCGCTTCGCGACGCGCAGCGGGTGATGATTGTCGGCGGCGGGCTGATAGGCACCGAGCTGGCGATGGATTTCTGCCGGGCGGGTAAATCCGTGACTCTGGTCGACCACGCGGCAAGCATTCTGTCGTCGCTGATGCCCGCAGAAGTAAGCAGTCGCTTACAGCATCGCCTGACCGACATGGGGGTGCATCTGCTGTTGAAATCGCAGCTGCAAAGCCTGAGCAAAACCGAAGGCGGCATTCGTGCCACGCTTGACCGCAGCCGCAGCGTTGAGGTGGATGTGGTAATCGCGGCGACGGGCCTGCGCCCGGAAACCGCGCTGGCGCATCGCGCAGGCGCCGAAATACAGCGTGGCGTGAAGGTAAATAGCTACCTGCAAACCACGCAACCTGATATTTACGCGTTAGGTGACTGCGCTGAGATTAACGGTCAGGTACTGCCCTTTTTACAGCCAATTCAATTAAGCGCGATGTATCTGGCGAAAAACCTGCTCGGCGGCAGCGCGCCGCTGAAATTACCCGCCATGCTGATTAAAGTCAAAACACCGGAATTACCGCTCCATCTTGCCGGTGAAACGCAGCGTCAGGATCTGAACTGGCAAATTACCCTCGAACCGCAGGGAATGGTCGCGCGCGGCGCGGATAACGAGGGTCAGATTCGCGCTTTTGTGGTTAGTGAAGACCGGATGAAGGAGGCTTTCGCTCTGCTGAAACTGTTACCTGCTTAACCCTCGCGTTGCCGGGCGGCGCTTCGTTTACCCGGCCAACAACGAGTCTACGCTGACTTAACTTTTGAATTTTATTATTCACCGCCCCGATATTCCGGGGCTTTTTCTTACGCATTCTATTCATCAAATAAATGCAAAGTAGATATATCATCACCATCAATCCATTATTTATTATTTTCGTAAATGCTTTAATATGAAACAGCTTAAAAACATCATCCTGTTTTATTACTGGCAGCCAACTCAGTCTAAAAGACATCATCAGCTGGAGGCGAATCATGGCGAATTTTTATAAATAACTCAATTATCTTTCTCGCTATTTCACACGAGCGAAGAATGCGGAATATATTTATTCCGCAAAAGTCCTACATTTTCAGCATCTGTTTTATCTGTATGCCGCTATGCGCCAGCCATTGAGGAAGTCGCGGAGGTTGCGCCGTGCAGGAGCCGGTTCAGGAACGTACCACCAGCGCGTCGTAGCCGCGCCAGCGGTAGTTGACCATGGAGATCAGCCAGCAGGCGACAAACAGCCCGACCACTACAAACCCGGCGTTGCCCAGGTTGTCGTTTACCGCGCCAATCAGATCCCACACGCCGCCGCTGAGGGCAAATTTGTCCATCAGCAGACCCAGCGCTTCCAGCCCGCCGATAAACAGCGCCACCACCACGGAGGTGCCGGTGATGGTCATGTTGTAGTAGAGCTTGCGCTGCGGCTTGTTAAACGCCCAGCCGTAGGCGCCGACCATCAGCAGGTTATCGAGGGTATCCACCAGCGCCATGCCGCTGGCGAAGAGCGCCGGGAAGACCATGATTGACCACACCGACATCCCGCTTGACGCGCTGGCGGCAGAGATCCCCAGCACGCCAATCTCGGTGGCCGTGTCAAAGCCGAGGCCAAACAGGAAACCGACCAGGTACATCTGCCAGCTTTTATTCACCAGGCGGAAGGTTTTGCCAAACAGCCAGTTCATGACGCCGCCCTGGGCAGGGAGCGTGATGTCGCCCTGCACGGGCCTGCCCTGTTTCAGCGCCTGAAAACTGCGCCAGACGCCGCGCAGGATCACCATGTTCACCAGCGCCATCGCCAGCAGGAAGGTGGCGGAAACCGCAGTGCCGATCAGGCTGCCGGTTTCGTGGAACCATTCCATGTTTTTCTGAAACGCCGTCGCGGTAGCGGCGATAGCAATGGAGGCCAGCACCACGATTGTGGAGTGCCCCAGCGAGAACCACGCCCCCACGCCGGATGGACGTTTGCCCTGCTGCATCATCTTACGCGTCACGGTATCAATGGCCGCGATGTGGTCAGCGTCCACCGCGTGACGCAGCCCGTAGCACCACGCCAGCAGGCTGGCGGCCATCAGCGCCGTGCTGCCGCTAAAAGCGTGCCATGCCCATCCCCAGGCCAGCAGGTTTGCCATTACCAGAGCCAGCAGCAGAAGCGCGGCGCGAGGTTCATTGCGTAAGAGTCGTAACATTTTAAGTCCTTTGTGAACATGACCGGGCAGCGGCGATCGCCGCCTGCCCGAAGGAGATCGCTCCGTCACCTGCGGGCAGGCGCGAAGGAAAAAGAAGCGTAAAGTCAGAGAGATAATGACGCAGGCGCGCGCGCAGCAGACGGTTGTGCAGCACGCCGCCGCTGAGACAGATGGTCGACAGCGACAGGCGTCGGGCATGGCGCGCGGCGAGTTCCGCCAGCCCCTTTGCCAGCGCGTCGTGAAACGCCCACGCGCGATCGCGCGGCTCCGCCTGCCAGCTCAGCCACTGCTGCCAGAAAAGCGCGAGGTTATCCGCGTCCAGCGTCACCGGATGGTCCACACCCGCGCACTGCGAGGCCAACGCTTCCAGCCTGCAGGCGGCTTCACCTTCCCAGGATTGGGTTTCAATACCCAGCGCGCAGGCGACCGCATCAAACAGGCGACCACAGGACGAGGCCTGCGGCGCGTTGATGCCGCGCCCGATCGCCATCGCCAGCAGCGGCCAGTTCTGGCGCTGTACCGCGCGCGTTTCCGGATACTGCTGCCAGTCAGGGACAAAGGCCAGACAGTGGGCGAGTAAATTGCGCCACGGCTGCCGCGCCGCCAGATCGCCGCCCGGCAGCGCAACGGCAGGCAGCCCGCCAAGACGCTCGCACGCGAGATAGTTCACCCGCAGGCACTCCCCGCCCCACAGCGCGCCGTTCTCGCCCATGCCGATCCCGTCCAGCGTCAGGGCGATAACGTCTCCGCCCTCACGCGGCCAGCCGTTCTCCGCCAGGCACGCCGCCGCGTGGGCGTGATGATGGAGCACGGTTTCGACCGGCAGCCCCTGCGCCTGCGCCCATCGTTGAGTGTGATAGCCCGGATGGGCGTCGCACACCACGCGCTTCGGCTGAAAGGCGTAAATTTTCTGCATCAGCGAGAGCGCGCCGCGCCACTGCGCTTCGACGCCCTCGTCGCCGAGATCGCCAAAATGCTGGCTCAGCACCGCCTGGCTGCCACGCACCAGGCAGAAGGTGTTTTTCATCTCCGCGCCGGTGCATAGCATGGCGGGGATATTCTCAAAACCCTCAGGCAGCGTGACGGCATCGGGCACAAAACCGCGCGCGCGGCGAAGCATCGTGCCGTCCCGATCCATCACCGAATCGTCCATCCGCTGCAGGATATCGCGGTTGTGCAGCAGGAAGCCGTCCGCGATGTTGCCGAGCTCATTCAGCGCCTGCTGGTTGGTCATGGCAGGCGGTCTGCCGCTGAGGTTGCCGGAAGTCATCACCAACGGGCGCCGGCAGTCCATCATCAGAAGGTGTTGCAGCGGGTTAGCGGGAAGCATGATGCCCACGCTATCCATACCCGGTGCGATAGCCTCAGGGAAGTCAGGCAGCCAGGCTTTTGGCGTGAGCACGATGGGTGCAGCGGGTGAGCCGAGCAGCGTCTGAAGCGACTCAGGCAGCTTATCCGCCTGCGGGATCATCACCGCCAGCGGCTTTGACGGGCGCTGCTTGCGTAACCGCAATTTCAGTATCGCCTGCGGGTTTTGCGCATCGCAGACGAGGTGAAACCCCCCCAGCCCTTTAACCGCAACGATGCCTCCGCTTTTCAGCATCTCTACCGCCGCACGCAGCGCCGTTTCGCGGATGGCAATAACGTCGCCCGCACGCCATTCCAGCGCTGGCCCGCAGTCCGGGCAGGCTACCGGCTGGGCGTGAAAACGTCGATCGGCGGGATTGCGGTATTCCGCTTCGCACGGCACGCAGAGGGGAAATGCGGCCATTGACGTGGCCGGACGGTCATAGGGCATCGCGCGGATAATGGTAAACCGCGGCCCGCAGTGCGTGCAGTTGATGAACGGATAGCGATAGCGGCGCTCGGCAGGGTCGCGCATTTCAGCCAGGCACGCCGGACAGGTCGCGGCATCGGGTACAATCTGGGTGTCCATCGTCCCGCCCGCGCTGCGGCGGATGGTAAAGTCCTCCGGCACCTGCGCCCACGTAAACGGCTGCGTTTCAACGTGGTCGATGCGTGCCAGCGGTGGGCAGTCCTGATGCAGCCTCGCGGTAAAGGCCCCCCCATTACCCGCGAGGCGCACCAGCACGCCCTCTCCATCATTGCAGACGTCACCGGTCAACTGAAGCGCCTGCGCCAGCTGCCAGACGAAGGGGCGAAACCCCACGCCCTGCACCTTGCCGCGCACGCGCAGCTGGACACCGTTACTGCACATACGGTTCAGAACAGCAGCGATGACGACGTGTCGAATGCCGCGCGACGGCGCTTTTCGGCGCTCATCTGCTCAAGCTTGTCGCGATCCACGCAGACCAGCGCATGCGTCGGGCAGGCTTCCATGCAGGCCGGACCGGCGTCGCGGTGATAGCAAAGATCGCATTTGTTGGCTTCGGCTTTCTCCGCACGTACGCTCAGCCCCATGCCGCTGTTGCGTACCACCGGACGAACAACCACCTCCATCGCGCCGTACGGGCAGGCGACCACGCAGGTTTTGCAGCCAATGCAGCGCTCCTGCATGACGTGCACAAAGCCTTTCTCACGTTTAATCGCCCCGTTCGGGCAGACGTTCGCGCACGGTGCGTCTTCGCACTGGCGACAGATGGCGGCGGTGGAAATATTCACGCCTTTGATGACGTGGATACGCGGCAGGAACGTGTCAGGGGTAAGCGACGCGCAGTCCTGCTCCGCCTGATGGGAAACCACGCACGCCACTTCACAGGTACGGCAACCAATACACTTACTGGCATCGGCCATAATAAAACGGTTCATCTGCTTCTCCAGCATTACAGTTATGCGCGGAGATATTCATAAACCGTGCCAATAATTAACTTATTGATTTTATAAGAATTTAAAAATTACGGCGGCGCTGTCATCGTCACTTATGACGATGACAGCTGTCGACATCAGCGGTGCGGGCCGTCAATAACGGAGTCGCGCAGGATAAGTTCGCCGGAGAAGGTTTGCTGATACTTAAACTCACCGCCGTCGAGCATGAAGATCAGGCGGCTGATGGTCTCTTTGATCATCTCCGTCACCGGAATACGCACGCTGGAAAGCGACGGCACGATGTAGGGCGCGATGGCCACGTCGTCGAAACCGATCACCGACACCGCGTCCGGTGCGGCCACGCCGCTGTCGTGCAGCTGCTTCATGGCGCCGATCGCCATGTCGTCATTACTCGCCACCAGCGCCGTAAACCGTTCACCGCGAGCAAGCAGTTCGGCAACCGCCGCCGCGCCGCTGGCGGGGTTCCACTTCCCCTGCGCAATAAGGCCCTCGCGCAGCGGAATACCGTGCTGCGCCAGCGCGTCCCGGTAGCCGGAGAGACGCTCAACCCCGGTGGGAGAATCCAGCGAGCCGGTGATAAACGCAATCTCCCGGTGCCCTTTCGCAATCAGCTGCGACACCGCCTCCTGACTGGAGGCTTTATGATCTGACCAGACGCTGTGGCTGCTGTTTTTCCGCAGGCGACGGTTGAGCACCATAATGGGCTGCTCGCACTTCTCGACGATCTCATCCATCTCTTCCACGCTCAGGAAACGCGGATAGATAATCACCGCGTCGCAGCGCATATCGAGCAGGTACTGGATCGCCTCGCGCTCTTCATCCGCGCTGTGCTTGCCGTCCGCGAGGATCAGCTGGCGCCCTTTCTCTTCCGTCATGCGCGCGGCGTGAAACAGCAGTTCGCTAAAGTAGACGCCGTGATAGAGGGTGTTAGTCACCACCAGCCCCAGCGTCTGGGTACGTTTGGTCGCCAGGTTCCTCGCCAGCAAATTCGGGCGATAGCCGCTCTCTTCAATGGCCTGAAACACCCGGTCTTTGGTCTCCTGGCTGACGTAGCCATTTCCCGACAGCACCCGGGACACCGTGGCTTTCGAAACGCCTGCCCGCTTCGCCACTTCAAGCATCGTGGTCATATTATTATTCCGTCTGAATCTGATGGAGCGCAGTGTACTGCACTGCAAAAAAATTGTCGCAGCGGTGAAATCACGCTTTCGCTACCCCATTGCGATCTGCATCACGAAACGAAAAAATGGTCAAAAAGCGATCTTGTTTCATTCGCAGAAACTCATGATGATTATGTGGAACCGGTTTCCTACATGTCTCACAACAATAACAGGATCACATCCGATGGCCAAAAATTACGCTGCGCTGGCGAACGACGTTATCAGCGCGCTGGGCGGTAAAGAGAACATCGTCGCCGTCACCCACTGCATGACGCGTCTGCGTTTCGTACTGAAAGACGAAAGCCTGACCGACGCAGCGCGCCTGAAAAGCATCAGCGGCGTCCTCGGCGTAGTGCGCAACGACAACCAGTGCCAGGTCATTATTGGCAACACGGTTTCACAGGCGTACCGCGAAGTGGTGAGCCTGCTGCCCACGGACCTGCAGCCCGCAGTGCCGGAAGGTCCGCAGAAGATGACCTTACGCCGAATTGGCGCCGGGATCCTCGACGCGCTGATCGGCACCATGTCCCCGCTGATCCCGGCGATCATCGGCGGCTCGATGGTCAAGCTGCTGGCGATGATCCTCGAGATGACAGGCGTGCTGCCAAAAGGCGCGCCGACGCTCACTATTCTGACCGTCATCGGCGACGGCGCCTTCTTCTTCCTGCCGCTGATGGTGGCGGCCTCGGCGGCGGTGAAATTCAAAACCAACATGTCGCTGGCGATTGCCATTGCGGGCGTGCTGGTGCACCCGAGCTTTATCGAGCTGATGGCGAAAGCCGCGCAGGGCGAGCACGTTGAGTTCGCCTTTATTCCGGTGACGGCGGTGAAATACACCTACACGGTGATCCCGGCGCTGGTGATGACCTGGTGCCTGTCGTATATCGAACGCTGGGTGGATCGCATTACCCCGGCGGTGACGAAAAACTTCCTCAAGCCGATGCTGATCGTGCTGATTGCCGCCCCGCTCGCCATTGTGCTGATTGGCCCGCTGGGGATCTGGATCGGTAGCGCCATCTCCGCGCTGGTCTACACCATTCACGGCTATCTGGGCTGGCTCTCCGTCGCCATCATGGGCGCGCTCTGGCCGCTGCTGGTGATGACCGGGATGCACCGCGTGTTTACGCCGACCATCATTCAGACCATCGCCGAGACGGGCAAGGAAGGGATGGTGATGCCGTCGGAAATCGGCGCCAACCTGTCGCTCGGCGGCTCGTCGCTGGCGGTGGCGTGGAAAACCAAAAACCCGGAGCTGCGCCAGACGGCGCTGGCGGCGGCGGCCTCCGCCATCATGGCGGGGATCTCTGAACCGGCCCTGTACGGCGTGGCGGTGCGTCTGAAACGTCCGCTGATTGCGAGCCTGATCAGCGGCTTTATCTGCGGCGCGGTCGCCGGCATGGCCGGACTTGCCAGCCACTCGATGGCAGCACCGGGGCTGTTCACCAGCGTGCAGTTCTTCGACCCGGCCAACCCGATGACCATCGTCTGGGTGTTCGGCGTGATGGGGCTGGCAGTGGTGCTGTCGTTTGTTCTGACCCTGCTTTTAGGGTTTGAGGATATCCCGGTCGAAGACGAGGCTGAAAAAGCGCGCGCCCTGCAGACAGCACCGGTACAGAACAACGCAGCAAAAGCATAAATTGAAAGCGAGGTAAGAATGTCTGTTTTTCCACAAGGATTTTTATGGGGCGGCGCGCTTGCCGCCAACCAGAGTGAAGGGGCTTACCGTGAAGGCGGCAAAGGACTGACGACGGTCGATATGATCCCCCACGGCGCGAACCGCCTGGCGGTGAAGCTCGGTAAGGAAAAGCGTTTTTCGCTGCGTGACGACGAGTTCTACCCGAGCCACGAAGCGATTGATTTTTACCATCGCTATAAAGAAGACATCGCCCTGATGGCGGAGATGGGCTTTACGGTGTTCCGCACCTCAATTGCCTGGAGCCGCCTCTACCCGAACGGCGACGAACCGCTGCCGAACAAAGAGGGCATTGCCTTCTATCGCGCGGTGTTCGAGGAGTGCAAAAAGTACAACATCGAGCCGCTGGTAACGCTCTGCCACTTCGACGTGCCGATGCACCTGGTGACGGAGTACGGCTCCTGGCGCAACCGCAAGATGGTCGATTTCTTTGCCCGCTACGCCCGCACCTGCTTCGAGGAGTTTAACGGGCTGGTGAAATACTGGCTGACCTTCAACGAAATCAACATCATGCTGCACAGCCCGTTCTCCGGCGCGGGGCTGGTGTTTGAGGAAGGTGAAAACGAAGACCAGGTGAAATACCAGGCCGCGCATCACGAGCTGGTGGCAAGCGCGCTGGCGACCAAAATCGCCCACGAGGTGAACCCGGAAAACCAGGTCGGCTGCATGCTGGCGGGCGGAAATTTCTATCCGTACTCCTGCAAGCCGGAAGACGTGTGGATGGCGCTGGAGAAAGACCGCGAGAACCTGTTCTTTATCGACGTGCAGGCGCGCGGCAGCTATCCGGCCTACTCCGCCCGCGTGTTCCGCGAGAAAGGCGTGGTGATTGTGAAAGATCCCGGCGACGACGAACTGCTGAAAAACACCGTCGACTTTGTTTCGTTCAGCTATTACGCCTCGCGCTGCGCGTCGGCGGACATGAACGCTGGAAATACCAGCGCGGCGAATATCGTGAAGTCCCTGCGTAACCCGCATATTCAGGTGAGCGAATGGGGCTGGGGCATCGACCCGCTCGGCCTGCGCATCACCATGAACATGATGTACGACCGCTACCAGAAGCCGCTGTTCCTGGTGGAAAACGGCCTCGGGGCGAAGGACGTCATTGATGAAAACGGCGAGATCAACGACGACTACCGCATCAGCTACCTGCGCGAGCATATCCGCGCGATGGGCGACGCGATTGAGGACGGCGTGCCGCTGATGGGCTACACCACCTGGGGCTGCATCGACCTGGTGGCCGCCTCAACCGGCGAGATGAGCAAGCGCTACGGGTTTGTGTACGTTGACCGCGACGACGCCGGAAACGGCACGCTGGACAGAAAACGCAAGAAATCGTTCTGGTGGTATAAGAAGGTGATTGCGAGTAACGGGGGGGATCTCGAGTAGCCTGTTCCCCTCACCCCGGCCCTCTCCCACAGGGAGAGGGAGATGGGTTTGGTAGGCCGGGTAAGGCGAAGCCGCCACCCGGCACTGCTCAGAGCTGAGAAAAACCTCCATCCCCAACCCACTCCGCAAGCCGTGAATAGACCACTTCCACCGCCTGCTTAACCGGCGGCGTCATCGGGTAATAGAACCCGACAATGTCCGGCTGGATCCCCAAAAACAGCACCTCGCCCACGTCGTCTTTAATCTGATCGACCAGGTAGTTCAGCGGCATATTGTGCGTCGTCATCATAAACATCTCGGCGATGTCGTCCGGGTCAATCAGGCGGATCTCGCCGGGGTTGAGCCCCATATCGGTGGCATCGACGATTAACAGCCTGTCCGGGCACAGCTCGCGTATGGCGACCACGTCGTTTTCCGGCGCGCTGCCGCCGTCGATAACTACCCAGCTGCCCTGCGGGTTCGCGGCGCACATATCTGCCAGCAGCGGGCCCGCGCCGTCGTCGCCCATCATGCTGTTGCCGACACACAGTAAAACGTCAGTCACGTAATCTCCTCACCATCAGGTAGATGGCGCTCTCCTGATGAATATCGTGCAGCATGCCGAGCAGCGTTTTGCTCCACGCCTGCTGCTCGGGGGTTTGCCTGCTCAGCGCCGCGTCAAAGGCGTTGGCAAGCATCGCAATATGGTTGGCGTCGATGACGATCTCGCCGTATTTCGGCACGCCCTCCATTTTGCGCCGCGCCGTGCTGCCCTCCTCCAGCGTAGCGATCCACGCCAGGTACTCGGGCCACGGGCAGCTCAGCGCCGCCTCCAGGCAGTCAATCACCCCGAGGTGATGCCCAATCGCCAGGCTGTAATAGACCACCTGCTGCGCCGCGTCGGGCGTGGCATCGTTCTCATCAATAAACTTACGGCTCAGCTGGCTGAACACCACCGTTTCACTCATCGGATACGCGCCTCATCCACGATGCTGTTCAGGTTCGCCACGATCTCATTGAGACGCGGATCGTTTTCCGCCTCCAGCCAGCGCGCCACCTGATGGTCTCCCTGGCTCAGCAGGCGCAGATAATCATCGGCAATCTGACGCCCGTAGCGATAGCCCGCCAGCCTGCGCGCCGTGCGGTCGATCTTCACCCGCAGCGGCTGCACCATGTCCGGGTGCAGGATGGCCGCAGGCCGGTTGTCCAGCTCGCCCGGCGCGCGGGCGTGGATTTTCTGCTCCAGCAGGCCGAGCGCCATGGCAAAGCCGTACAGCGTCGCGGCGGGCGTTGGCGGACAGCCGGGAATGTAGACGTCCACCGGCACGATTTTGTCGGTGCCGCCCCAGACGCAGTAAAGGTCGTGGAAGATGCCGCCGCTGTTGCCACAGGCGCCGTAGGAGATGCAGATTTTCGGGTCCGGTGCGGACTGCCAGGCGCGCAGCGCGGGCGAGCGCATGGCGCGGGTGACGGCCCCGGTAAACAGCAGGATGTCCGCATGACGCGGGGACGGCACCACCTTGATGCCGAAGCGCTCGGCGTCAAACAGCGGGGACAGCGTAGCGAAGATCTCAATCTCGCAGCCGTTGCAGCCGCCGCAGTCCACGCGGTAGACGTAGGCCGAGCGTTTGATTTTTTTTAGCAGCGACGCCTTCATGCTGGCGATGGATTCCTCCACCGTCATCGGCACCGGAATGCCGTTAGCGTCGCGCGGGCCGAGTAAATTTTCCATCAGCTGGCCTCTCTCATATGGCGGGTGATATCAATGCGGTCGGACGGCAGCAGGCACTTCTGACGCTTGCACTCCGGGCAGGTTTCAAAGCTTTCGCGGTGATGCTCCGCGCGGGCGTCACCGTTGTGCTGCAGCAGCGCGATGGCGTAGTCGATCTCTTTCTGCACGGCGAACGGGCGTCTGCAGACGCGGCAGCTGCACAGGTCAAAGCGCGACTGCTGCAGAAAATCCTCTTTCTTCCACACCGCCAGCTCGTACTCCTGCGACAGGCGAATGGCGACCGTCGGGCAGACCTCCTCGCAGCGGCCGCAGAAGATGCAGCGCCCGAGGTTAAACTGCCAGGCCAGCTCGCCGGTTTTGAGATCCGTTTCCACCGTTAAGGCATTCGACGGACAGGCATTCACGCAGGCCGCGCAGCCGATGCACTGCTGCGGATTGTGCTCCGGCTTGCCGCGAAAGTTTTTATCTACCGGCATCGGCTCCAGCGGATAGCTGCTGGTCTGCGTGCCGGTTTTGATCGCTTTTTTGATAAAGGTAAACATGGCGAGTCCTTATTTCAGCGGCGAGTTTTTACGCTCGATGCTGTAGCGCTCAAGCTCTTTGTACGGCACCACCTGGCTTTTCTTCTTGCGCACGTCCACCACGGTCATACGGTCGGTGCAGGAGTAGCACGGGTCGAGGCTGCCGATGATCAGCGGCGCATCGGAAACCGTGTTGCCGCGCAGCATGTAGCGCAGGGTTGGCCAGTTGGCGTAGGTGGCCGCGCGGCAGCGCCAGCGGTAGAGCTTCTGGTTGTCGCCGGTCATGCTCCAGTGGATATCGTCCCCGCGCGGCGCTTCGGCAAAGCCGAGAGCAAAGCGGTTCGGGATGTAGGTGAACCCCTCCACCATCAGCGGGCCGCCCGGCAGGTTATCAAGGCCGTAGTCGATCATGTTCAGGGCGGTGAACACCTCGTTGATGCGCACCTTGAGGCGCGAGATGACGTCGCAGCCCTGCTCGCTGTGCACGGTCATCGGCAGCAGACCGTAGCCGACGAACGGATGGTCGGCACGCGTGTCGCGAGCGTGGCCGCTGGCGCGCACCATCGGGCCGACGTTGCTGAAGTCGCGGGCGATTTCCGGGTCAAGGCGCCCGATGCCGACGGTGCGCTGCTCGATGTTTGGCGTGCTGAGCAGCATATCCACCAGCTCCTGCACGTCGCGGCGCATCTGCTGCGCCAGCTGGCGGGTCTGGATCATGTCGTCCTTCAGCAGGTCGCGGCGGATCCCGCCGATCAGATTCAGGCCGTAGGTTTTACGCGCCCCGGTGAGGATCTCCGCCATCTTCATCGACGCCTCGCGCACGCGGAAGAACTGCATAAACCCGGAGTCAAAGCCGACAAAGTGGCAGGCCAGGCCGAGGTTCAGCAGGTGCGAGTGCAGGCGTTCCACCTCCAGCAGAATGGCGCGGATCATCTGTGCGCGCTCCGGCACCACGATCCCCATGCCGTTCTCCACCGAGGTGGTGTAGGCGGTGCTGTGGGCGAAGCCGCAGATGCCGCACACGCGGTCAGAGAGGAACGTCACTTCGTTGTAGCCCATGCGGGTTTCCGCCAGCTTTTCCATGCCGCGGTGGACGTAGAACAGGCGGTAGTCGGCGTCGATGATGTTCTCGCCGTCGACGAACAGGCGGAAGTGGCCCGGTTCGTCGGAGGTGACGTGCAGCGGGCCGATCGGCACCACGTTGTTCTTCTTGCTGCCCAGCTCGTTGATGAATTCGTAGGTTTCGCTGTCGGTGGTCGGCGCCGGGCGCTGGCGGTAGTCCATGCTGTCTTTGCGCAGCGGATAGAGTTCGTCCGGCCAGTCGTCCGGAAGCACCAGGCGGCGCTCGTCCGGCAGGCCGACCGGCACCAGGCCGTACATGTCGCGCACTTCGCGCTCGCCCCAGACTGCGGCAGGCACGCGCGGCGTGACGGACGGATATTCCGGCTTGTTCGGATCGACTTCGACGCGCACGGTGAGCCAGCACTTTTCGCCCTGCTCCATCGACATCACGTAGTACACCGCATAGTTCCCGCACAGCTGGCGCTCGTCGTTGCCGAACAGCACCGACAGCCAGCCGCCCTGCTGGTAGTACAGAAACTCGACCACTTCCGGCAGATAATTCACCTTAATGGTGACGGTTATCTGGTCTTTGGTTTGCCAGGACTCCTCCAGCACCACGCCGGGGAAAGCCTGATGCAACGCGGCGAGATACTGCTGACCTTTCTTTTCTTCAGACATAAATACTCTCTTTAATCACGCCACCAGCAAGGAGACGAACGCTAAAAATGCAAAACCAAAACCGGCCCAGGTGATGCGCGACGTTTCCACAAAACGCAGGCGCGCCATGCTGTTTTCAAACAGGGCAATCACCAGCACGCCGACCAGCAGCTTGAGGGCGGCAACCACGACGGCCAGCACCAGGCCGCCCACGGAGAAGTGCGTCATCTGCCCCCATGGGAAGAAGACGCCGACAAACATCTGCAGCACCACCAGCTGTTTGAGGCTGATGCCCCACTTCAGCACCGCAAAGCCGTAGCCGCTGTATTCGGTAAGCGGCCCTTCCTGCAGCTCCTGCTCGGCTTCCGCCAGATCGAACGGCAGTTTGCCCATCTCAATAAACGTGGCGAACGCGCAGGCGCACAGCGCCAGCACCAGCGGGATCGAGCGAGCCACCGGCCAGTGGTAAACGGTGTGGGTGATAAAGCTGATGTGGGTGGAACCCGCCACCTGCGCGGCGACCCACAGCCCCAGCAGCAGGATCGGCTCAACCAGCACGCCGAGCATCGCCTCGCGGCTGGCGCCGATGCCGGTAAACGGGCTCCCGGTGTCCAGGCCCGCAATCGCAAAGAAAAAGCGGGCGATGGCAAAGAGGTAAATAAGCGTGATCAGATCGCCAAGCACGGGCAGCGGCGACGCCACCGTCACAACCGGCAGCGCGGTGGCGATGGTCAGCATGACGCCCACCATCACAAACGGCGTCAGGCGGAAGACCCAGCCTGCGGCATCCGGCGCGACGCTCTGACGGGAGAGCAGTTTAAAGAGATCGCGGTACTCCTGGAGCACCCCAGGCCCGCGACGGTTGTGCATTCGGGCGCGCGCCACGCGCGTGATGCCCGACAGCAGCGGCGCAGCGGCGAACAGCACCAGCGCCTGAAGAATTGCCAGTAACAGACTCATGTCAGGCTCCTCGTGAAATCACAATGACCACCAGCACCGCCAGCTCGATGACCGCCAGACGGCGAAACAGCGCGGGCGCGGCGGCACTCTGCCAACCGGGTACCCAGCCCACCGGGTTCAGCCAGTGGCGCAGCTTCAGCACGGCGGCGAAGTTCTCCTTCACCGGCATGGCGAAACCGTGGGCGGTGATAACCATCGACTGTTCGTGTTCGTAGCCGCAGGCCCACGCCGTACCGCGCGAGCGGGAGGCGAGCCGGTCGCGTTTGAAGAACAGCATCAGGACGAGCGGCAGCAGCGGTGCGCCAATCAGCAGCAGCGCGATCATCGGCTGAGAGACGGTGGTATTCGCCACGGTCAGCGGCAGCGGAATGGCGTTGCCCAGCAGCGGCAGCAGCCACGGCGCGGCGACGCCGCCCGCGATGCAGCACAGCGCCAGCGCGACCACGCTCACGCCCATCAACAACGGCGCGCAGCAGGCGTTTTCAGCTTCGCGGGTGCGCGGCGCGCCGAGGAAAGTGACGCCATAGACTTTCGCCATGCACATCACCGCCAGCGCCCCGGTAATCGCCAGCCCGACAGCCAGCAGCGGGCCGAGCAGGCGCGCGATAAATGCGTCGCTCTGGCCGAGCGCGAAGAAGGACTGATAGATCACCCACTCCCCGGCAAAGCCGTTCAGCGGCGGCAGCGCGGCCATTGCCATCAGACCCACCAGCATGGCGAGTGAAATGACGGGCATCTTTTTGCCAATCCCGCCCAGCTTTTCGATATCCCGATGACCGGTGCGGAACCAGACGCTGCCCGCCCCGAGGAACAGGGTGCTTTTAAACAGGCTGTGGTTGACGAGGTGATACAGACCGCCGATAAACCCGGCGGCAATCAGCGCCGGATGATTGAGCGCAAGCCCGGTCACGCCCGCGCCAATACCGAGCAGGATGATGCCGATATTTTCCAGCGTGTGGTACGCCAGAAGACGCTGGATATTGTGCTCCATCAGCGCGTACAGGCCGCCGACGAATGCGGTAATCATTCCGGCGACCAGCAGCACGACGCCCCACCACAGCGGCGGCTGTCCGCCGGTCAGCGTAATCGCCAGAATCCCGAACAGACCCACTTTCATCACCACCACAGAAAACAGCGCGGCGGCGGGCGCGGAGGCATTCGCATGCGCCTGCGGCACCCAGCCGTGCAGCGGGATGATGCCGGCGAGCAGGCCAAAGCCGAGCACGCCCAGCAGCCAGACGTCGTTCCCCAGCGGATGCCCGTTGAGCGCAGCGAAGTCCAGCGTGCCAAAGCGTTGCCACACCAGCCAGCAGGCCAGCGCCAGCAGCAGCGTCCCGAGGCGTCCCAGCGCAAACCACAGCTTGCCGGAGGCGCTGCAGCCCGTCAGGAACACGCCGCACAGCGCCATGATTTCCGCCATCACCACCAGCGCGCCGAGGTTGCTGGCGATAACGGTGCAGACCGCCGTCGCCATCAGCAGGTTAACCAGCAGGCCGTTAGCCCTGGCGTGCGGATGGCGGTGCCAGTCGATATTGAACAGGCTGATAAACAGCCCGCACAGGCCAAAGGTCACCAGCCAGATGGCGTTCAGCGGCGTGATCTCAACCGTGTGGCGAATCAGCGGCATTACGGTCTCTGCTGACTGGCCGCCGAGCAGGACAACGCCACCTGCAGCCAGCGTCATCAGGCTAGCGGCTGCCCCGCCGATCCCGGCGATCGCGCCGCTGAGGGCTTTATGGAATGAGAAAATCAGCGCCAGAACAGCGGCGCCAGCAAAACAGGCTACCGCGCTGGTAATCATCATCGCCGCGTTCATTTCGCCCCCTCGTTAAGCGCCTGTAGCAGAGAAAGGTCGCCAAAATCACTGTTGATAGTCAGCTCGCGTTTACGCTTGCTGGTACGGGCAATGTCGCGAATGTTAACCAGAATCAAGGCCTTAGTCGGGCAGGTGCGTACGCATGCCGGGCCCTGCTCATCGAAGCTGCACAGGTCGCATTTCACCGCAACGGCACGGATGCCGGGCACACAGTCCAGCAGCGTGCTTACGCGTGCCGGAGCCGGTGGCGCGGGCGGGGCTTTTGGCGAGTTGGCATTCGCCGGAATGTGCAGCGGACGGCTGCCGGAAAATTCAATTGCGCCGAACGGGCAGGCAATGCCGCACAGCTTGCAGCTTACGCACAGGCTTTCGTTCAGTTGGACAGCGCCATCAATGCGGGTGATGGCATTCACAGGGCAGACGCCCGCGCAGGGGGCGTCTTCACAGTGATGGCAGAGCTGCGGGGCAGACTCTTTTTCATTACGCATGACGTGCAGGCGCGGCATGGACTGCAGCCCATGCAGGCGATGCGTTTCCGAACACGCCGCCTCACAGGTTCGACAGCCAATACAGACCGTCGAGTCAGCAATTACAAAACGGTTCACCGGGTTATCCTCTGGTGATAGTCATTTTTGACGAAAAACTGTCTTGTCGACACTTCTCGACACGCAAGGGTCAGGCCACGTTCGCTGAGGCATTTCCGTCCATCAGCTGCTTCAGGTTGACCGGAAGATCGTGTTCAACGGCGGCGTAAAGGCCGTTATAGACCGGCGCGATTTTTTCCAGATAGTGCTCCAGCACCTGCTGGCGATCGCGGTTGCTGACGTGGCCGTCCACCATGCCGTCGGCCATCAGCTGCGCCTTCGCAATACACTGTTTTTCGCCGTCTTTTGTCTCGAGGTGGTACTCAATGGTGTGGCTGTTGAAGTTATCCGCCAGGGTAACGTTGATGGTGAAATGGCCGAACAGGACGAAGCGCATGTCGCCCTGCGCCGCGCAGCTCATCGCGTGGTGAAGACGCGCTTTCGAGAGGGTTATGCCCTGAACCAGAGAGTTGCAGTAGAGGTGCCACTGGTCCTGCAGCTGCTGATGACGCTGCGCGATGTAATCCGCTTTTTCGCTGATTTCCCAAATAGTCATAGAAGGTATCCGTTTAGTGGAGATAGCGGCTGTTAAGCAGATTCCATGCCAGTTTTTATCTTGCTGATTTTAAATAGATTTAATTACAAAACCGCTGTCAGCTTCGCGGTGTCGACGTGTCATTTCGACAGCGTTGACATCGTCACGCCTTAACAAAAATCAAGCTGGCACCGTTATTGCATTCAATGGCGCAATTCATTGAGGAGGCGTCATGCACGAAATCACCCTCTGCCAGCGGGCTCTGGAACTTATCGAACAGCAGGCAGTGCAAAACCACGCGAAGCGCATCACAGGCGTCTGGCTGAAGGTCGGGGCGTTTTCCTGCGTCGAGACCAGCGCCCTGCATTTCTGTTTTGAGCTGGTGTGTCGCGGCACGCTGGCGGAAGGCTGCGAACTCCATATCGAAGAGCAGCAGGCGGAGTGCTGGTGCGAGCAGTGCCAGCAGTACGTCACCCTGCTGTCATCAAAGGTTCAGCGCTGTCCGCAGTGTCAGAGCACCGGTCTTCGCATCGTGGCGGACGACGGCATGCAGATCCAACGCCTCGAAATCGAGAAGGAGTAAAGTATGTGTAGCACCTGCGGTTGCGCCGAAGGCAACCTGTATATAGAAGGGGATGAACACCGTCCCCATTCCGCGTTTCGCTCCGCGCCATTTTCGCCTGCCCCACGCCCTTCTGCGATTCTGACCGGGATCGCTTTCGTCCCGCAGCGCTCCGAGGCGGGCGATCTCCACTACGGCCACGGCGAAGCGGGTACCCACGCGCCGGGCATCAGCCAGCGCCAGATGCTGGAGGTGGAAATCAACGTGCTGGACAAAAATAACCAGATCGCCGCCCGCAACCGCGCGCGCTTTGCCGCCCGCAAACAGCTGGTTCTGAACCTGGTCTCCAGCCCCGGCTCCGGCAAAACCACGCTGTTAACGGAAACGCTCAAACGCCTGAACGGACGCGTCTCCTGCGCGGTGATCGAAGGCGATCAGCAAACCGTTAACGACGCGGCGCGCATTCGCGAAACCGGCACCCCGGCGATTCAGGTTAATACCGGCAAAGGCTGCCACCTGGATGCGCAGATGATTGCCGACGCCGCCCCGCGTCTGCCGCTGGCGGATAACGGCATTCTGTTCATTGAAAACGTCGGCAACCTGGTCTGTCCGGCGAGCTTCGATCTGGGCGAACGCCACAAAGTGGCGGTGCTTTCGGTGACCGAAGGCGAAGACAAACCGCTGAAATACCCGCATATGTTTGCCGCCGCGTCCATCATGCTGCTGAACAAAGTTGACCTGCTGCCGTACCTGAACTTCGATGTGGATAAGTGCCTGGCGTATGCCCGTGAAGTGAATCCGGAGATTGAGATCCTGCTGGTCTCCGCCACGCGCGGTGACGGCATGGACGGCTGGCTACAGTGGCTGGAGAACGAACGATGTGCATAGGCGTCCCCGGACAAATTCACACCATCGACGGTAATCAGGCCAAAGTCGAGGTCTGCGGCATCCTGCGCGACGTAGACCTGACGCTGGTGGGCAGCAGCGATGAAACGGGCGCCTCGCGTCTCGGCCAGTGGGTGCTGGTTCACGTGGGGTTTGCCATGAGCGTGATTAACGAAGCGGAAGCCCGCGACACGCTGGATGCATTGCAAAACATGTTCGACGTGGAGCCGGACGTGGGCGCACTCCTGTACGGCGAGGAGCGTTAGCACATGCGTTACGTTGATGAATATCGCGCGCCGGAGCAGGTGCTGCAGCTTATCAGGCACCTGACAACGCGCGCGGCGCTGCTGAACTACACGAAAGAGAGACCGCTGCGGATCATGGAGGTGTGCGGCGGACACACGCACGCCATCTTCAAATTTGGCCTTGACCAGCTGCTGCCGGAGAACATCGAGTTTATCCACGGCCCCGGCTGCCCGGTGTGCGTGCTGCCGATGGGACGCATCGACAGCTGCATCGAAATTGCCAGCCAGCCCGACGTCATTTTCTGCACCTTTGGCGACGCGATGCGCGTGCCGGGGAAAAACGGCTCGCTGCTGCAGGCGAAAGCGCGCGGAGCCGACATCCGGATCGTCTATTCGCCGATGGATGCCCTGACGCTGGCGGAGGACAACCCCGCGCGCAAGGTGGTGTTTTTTGGCCTGGGATTTGAAACCACCATGCCCGCCACCGCCATCACGCTGCAGCAGGCGAAAGCGCGCGGCGTCGAAAATTTTTTCTTCTTCTGCCAGCACATTACGCTCATTCCCACGCTGCGCAGCCTGCTGGAAGAGCCGGGAAACGGCATTGACGCCTTTCTGGCACCGGGGCATGTCAGCATGGTGATTGGCACAGACGCCTACGGTTTTATCGCTGAACAGTACAATCGTCCGTTAGTGGTCGCTGGTTTCGAACCACTTGATCTACTGCAAGGTGTGACCATGCTGGTTGAGCAGAAAATAGCGGCCCTGAGTGCAGTGGAAAACCAGTACCGCCGCGTGGTGCCGGATGCGGGAAATGAACGGGCGCAGCAGGCGATAGCCGACGTGTTTAGCGTTGAGGGCGACAGCGAGTGGCGTGGTCTGGGGCTGATTGCCGAATCCGGCGTGCACCTGACGTCAGCCTATCGCGCGTTCGACGCCGAAGCGCATTTCCGCCCGCAGCCGCAGCAGGTTTGCGACGATCCCCGGGCCCGCTGCGGCGACGTGCTCACCGGTAAATGCAAACCTCATCAATGCCCGTTATTTGGCAATACCTGTAACCCGCAAACGGCGTTTGGCGCGCTGATGGTCTCCTCCGAAGGGGCGTGTGCCGCGTGGTATCAGTATCGCAACCAGGAGAGTGAAGCATGAATACGGTTGAAATGGCGCACGGCAGCGGCGGGCTGGCGATGCAGCAGCTGATTAACCGGCTGTTTATGGAAGCCTTCAACAACCCCTGGCTCGCCGAACAGGAAGACCAGGCGCGGATTGACCTCGCCAGCCTCACCGCACAGGGCGACAGGCTGGCCTTCTCCACCGACAGCTACGTGATCGATCCGCTGTTCTTCCCCGGAGGGGATATCGGCAAGCTCGCCGTCTGCGGCACGGCCAACGACGTGGCGGTCAGCGGTGCCGTTCCGCGCTACCTCTCCTGCGGGTTTATCCTCGAAGAGGGATTACCAATGGAGACGCTCACGACGGTGGTCAACAGCATGGCGCAGACCGCGCGCGAGGCGGGGATAGCTATCGTCACCGGCGATACCAAAGTGGTGCAGCGCGGCGCGGCCGACAAGCTGTTTATCAACACCGCCGGCATGGGGGCGATCCCCGCCGATATTCACTGGGGCGCGCAGCAGCTTAGCGTGGGCGACGTGCTGATCGTGACCGGAACGCTGGGCTGCCACGGGGCGACCATCCTTAACCTGCGCGAAGGTCTGGGGCTGGACGGGGAACTGCGCAGCGACTGTGCGGTGCTCACCCCGCTGATTCAGACGCTGCGTGCCGTGCCCGGCGTGAAAGCCCTGCGGGACGCTACGCGAGGCGGCGTGAATGCCGTAGTCCATGAGTTTGCGGCAAGCTGCGGGTACGGGATTGAACTCACCGAGCGCAGCCTGCCCGTTAAGCCTGCCGTTCGCGGGCTTTGCGAGCTGCTGGGCCTTGACCCGCTTAACTTCGCAAATGAAGGCAAACTGGTGATTGGCGTTGAACGCGCGGCCGCGGAAGCCGTTCTTGAACAGCTGCGGGCTCATCCGTCAGGGAAAGAGGCGGCGATGATTGGTGAAGTGGTTGAGCGCAAAGGGGTGCGCCTGACCGGGCTTTATGGCGTGAAGCGGACGCTTGATCTGCCGCACGCGGAACCCTTACCCCGTATTTGCTAGAACCGCGCCAAAAGCGGTCAGCACAGAATGTCTCTTTTTTTTGCCAGTTTCTATTGGAAAGCAATATGCCGTATACACCGATGAGCGATCTTGGACAGCAGGGCCTGTTTGACATCACGCGCACACTTTTACAGCAGCCCGACCTCGGTGCGCTGAGCGATGCCCTGACGCGGCTGGTCAGGCAATCGGCGCTGGCGGACAGCGCCGCGATTGTGCTCTGGCATAGCGGAACGCACCGCGCGAGCTACTTCTCGACGCGTGATAATGGCAAAACGTTTGAATACGAAGACGAAACGTATCTGGCGCATGGCCCGGTGCGCCGCATACTCTCCCGGCCTGAAGTGCTGCACTGCAACTTTGCGGAGTTCCGCCAGGCGTGGCCGAAGCTGGCACAGAGCGACCTCTATCAGCCTTTCGGGCATTACTGCATGCTGCCGCTGGCGGCTGAGGGCCAGATTTTTGGCGGCTGCGAGTTTATCCGCACGACCGACCAGCCCTGGAGCGAGGCGGAATACGAGCGCCTTCATACCTTTACCCAGATTGTGGCCGTCGTCGCGGAGCAGATCCAAAGCCGCGTCACCAATAACGTCGATTACGACCTGCTGAGCCGCGAGCGCGACAACTTCCGCATTCTGGTCGCCATCACCAACGCCGTGCTCTCCCGCCTGGACATGGACGAACTGGTCAGCGAAGTTTCGAAAGAGATCCACCACTATTTCAAAATCGACGCCATCAGCATTGCGCTGCGCGGGCATCGCAAGGGCAAGCTGAACATCTACTCCACGCACTATCTCGATGAAGCCAACCCGGCGCACGAGCAGAGCGAGGTGGACGAAGCGGGCACCCTGTCTGAACGGGTCTTCAAAAGCAAAGAGATCCTTCTGCTCAACCTGAACGAGCAGGACCCGGTCGCGCCGTACGAGCGGATGCTGTTTAACACATGGGGCAATAAAATTCAGACCCTGTGCCTGCTGCCGCTGATGTCCGGCAACACCATGCTGGGCGTGCTGAAGCTGGCGCAGTGCGAGGAGGGCGTGTTTACCACCGCCAACCTGAAGCTGCTGCGCCAGATCGCCGAGCGTATTTCCATCGCGCTCGATAACGCCCTCGCCTATCAGGAAATTCATCGCCTGAAAGAGCGGCTGGTGGATGAGAACCTGGCCCTGACCGAACAGCTCAACAACGTGGACAGCGAGTTTGGTGAAATCATCGGGCGCAGCGACGCCATGTACAGCGTGCTCAAGCAGGTTGAGATGGTGGCGCAAAGCGACAGCACGGTGCTGATCCTCGGCGAAACCGGTACGGGTAAAGAGCTGATTGCCCGCGCTATCCATAACCTGAGCAACCGCAACAGCCGACGGATGGTGAAGATGAACTGCGCCGCGATGCCTGCGGGACTGCTGGAAAGCGATCTGTTTGGCCACGAGCGCGGTGCATTCACCGGGGCCAGCAGCCAGCGGCTGGGCCGTTTTGAGCTGGCGGACAAAAGCTCGCTGTTCCTCGACGAAGTGGGCGATATGCCGCTGGAGCTACAGCCGAAACTGCTGCGCGTCCTGCAGGAGCAGGAGTTTGAGCGCCTTGGCAGCAACAAGCTTATCCAGACCGACGTGCGGCTGATTGCGGCCACCAACCGCGACCTGAAAAAAATGGTCGCCGACCGCGAGTTTCGCAGCGACCTTTACTATCGCCTGAACGTCTTCCCGATCTTCCTGCCGCCGCTGCGCGAGCGCCCGGAGGATATCCCCCTGCTGGTCAAAGCCTTTACCGCGAAGATCGCGCGCCGGATGGGGCGAAACATCGACAGTATTCCTGCCGAGACGTTGCGTACCCTTTCATCGATGGAATGGCCCGGCAACGTGCGCGAGCTGGAAAACGTCATCGAACGCGCGGTGCTGCTGACGCGCGGCAATGTGCTGCAACTCTCCCTGCCTGAGGTTACGCTTCCTGACGTAACCGCGCCCGCCGCCGAGACAGCAAAAGAGGGAGAAGATGAATATCAGCTCATTATGCGCGTGCTGAAAGAGACCAACGGCGTGGTCGCCGGGCCAAAAGGTGCCGCCCAGCGCCTGGGGTTAAAACGCACCACCCTGCTGTCGCGCATGAAGCGTCTCGGGATTGATAAAGAGAGCCTGGTTTAATCTGTTTCGCCTGGCGGTAGTTCTCTGATACCGCCTTTGGTGAGGGCCTTTTTTTTCGGACGGTACTTCTCCGGCAGTTCCGGCACGGGACGACGGTCATCCATCAGATGACGAACGGTCAGAACAGGATGACGACATAACATACGCGGGCCTGCCCAGCGCATAACCTGCTTCATCTCTTCACGTCTGGCAGGCTGGTAGCAGTGTACCGGACACTGCTTGCAGGCCGGCTTGTCCTCACCGAAAACGCATTTATCCAGGCGCTTATCGGCATACGCGTTGAGCGCCTGATAATGCCCTTCCTCCTGAGATGCCTGCGGGCACTGCTTTTCATACAACGCGATCATTTTCGCGATGGTCTCTTTTTCTCGTGAGATGCGTTTACCGGACATAGCGGATTACCGAATAATAAAGTGCATCGATAATACACCTTTCAGCACTGAATTTCAGCGGTTGCATTTCGTTTCCTGAAGCCTGATTCCAGTTTTAGCCCTGCATCGGCTAACAATCACTGGTATTTTATACAGGCATCAGAAATGTCCTTTGTCCATGTTGTCTGGAGACCCTATGCAAGAGCTCGCGATCGGCAAACCCTATCGCCATTTAAAAGTGGGATATTTTAGAAAGCGCCATGAAGACCGCAATACCAAGATACCGAAGCGCTACAGCGTGCATGCGGCGCTGAGCTTAAAAGGTGACTGGCTTGAAAAAGCGGGATTTACGACCCATTCCCGAGTCAGGGTGGGCGTCGAGCATGGAAAAATTGTCATCGAATTAATGTCGGAAGATGCCTCGTAAAGCCACGACATTTTTCTGCGCCGGACCTTTTTTTCATGCGACAATAGAAGGAACAAACGGCCCTTGAGCCCATCAAAACGGTTTATTTTCAAAGAAATGGACATCATAACTCCATGAGCACAATCGACAATTTCGACGCCCATACGCCGATGATGCAGCAGTATCTGAAGCTGAAAGCACAGCATCCGGAAATTCTGCTGTTTTACCGTATGGGCGATTTTTACGAGCTGTTTTATGACGATGCTAAGCGTGCATCGCAGCTGCTCGATATCTCGCTGACCAAACGTGGCGCATCGGCAGGCGAACCCATTCCTATGGCAGGTATCCCGCACCACGCGGTAGAAAACTACCTGGCGAAGCTGGTGAATCAGGGCGAGTCCGTTGCCATCTGCGAACAGATCGGCGATCCGGCGACCTCAAAAGGCCCGGTGGAACGCAAAGTCGTGCGCATCGTCACGCCTGGCACCATCAGTGACGAAGCCCTGTTACAGGAGCGCCAGGATAACCTGCTGGCAGCGCTGTGGCAGGACGGTAAAGGGTTTGGCTACGCGACGCTGGATATCAGCTCCGGACGTTTTCGCCTGAGTGAACCTGCTGACCGTGAAACGATGGCCGCCGAACTGCAGCGCACCAACCCGGCAGAATTGCTCTATGCCGAAGATTTCGCCGAAATGGCGCTGATTGAAGGTCGTCGCGGGCTGCGTCGTCGTCCGCTGTGGGAATTCGAAATTGATACCGCGCGCCAGCAGCTGAATCTGCAGTTTGGCACCCGCGATCTGATTGGCTTTGGCGTTGAAAACGCACCGCGCGGACTGTGTGCGGCAGGTTGCCTCCTGCAGTACGTGAAAGATACCCAGCGCACCGCCCTGCCGCATATCCGCTCTATCACCATGGAGCGCCAGCAGGACAGCATCATCATGGATGCCGCCACGCGCCGTAACCTGGAGATCACGCAGAACCTGGCGGGTGGCGTAGAAAATACGCTCGCGTCGGTCCTTGACAGTACGGTTACGCCAATGGGCAGCCGCATGCTGAAACGCTGGCTGCATATGCCGATCCGCAATACCGAGACGCTGGTTTGCCGTCAGCAGACGATTGCCGCGCTGCAGGATCGCTATACCGAGCTGCAGCCGGTTCTGCGCCAGGTGGGCGATCTGGAGCGTATCCTTGCGCGTCTGGCACTACGAACAGCGCGACCACGCGACCTCGCGCGGATGCGTCATGCTTTCCAGCAGCTGCCGGAACTGCGCGCGCAGCTGAGTGACGTTGACAGCGCGCCGGTACAGAAACTCCGCGAAACCATGGGCGAATTTACCGAGCTTCGCGAACTGCTGGAGCGCGCTATTATCGATGCGCCTCCGGTTCTGGTGCGTGATGGCGGCGTGATTGCCCCAGGCTACAACGAAGAGCTGGACGAATGGCGCGCGCTGGCCGACGGTGCGACGGACTACCTCGACAAGCTGGAAATCCGCGAGCGCGAGCGTCTTGGGCTCGACACCCTGAAAGTGGGGTATAACGCGGTACACGGTTACTATATTCAGATCAGCCGCGGGCAGAGCCACCTGGCGCCGATTCACTACGTGCGCCGCCAGACGTTGAAAAACGCCGAACGCTACATCATTCCTGAACTGAAAGAGTACGAAGACAAAGTCCTCACCTCGAAAGGTAAAGCGCTGGCGCTGGAAAAACAGCTGTATGACGAGCTGTTCGACATGCTGATGCCGCACCTGGGTGACCTGCAGCAGAGCGCCAGCGCGCTGGCGGAGCTGGACGTGCTGGTCAATCTGGCAGAACGCGCTGAAACGCTGAACTACACCTGCCCGACCTTTACCGATAAGCCAGGTATTCGCATCACTGAAGGCCGTCACCCGGTGGTAGAGCAGGTGCTGAATGAACCGTTCATCGCCAACCCGCTGAGCCTGTCACCGCATAGAAGAATGCTGATCATTACCGGTCCGAACATGGGCGGTAAGAGTACCTATATGCGTCAAACGGCGCTGATCGCGCTGCTCGCGTATATCGGCAGCTACGTGCCGGCGCAAAACGTGGAGATTGGCCCTATCGACCGCATCTTTACCCGCGTTGGGGCAGCGGACGATCTGGCGAGCGGACGCTCAACCTTCATGGTCGAGATGACCGAAACGGCAAACATTCTGCATAACGCGACGGAGCACAGCCTGGTGCTGATGGACGAAGTCGGACGCGGAACGTCAACCTATGATGGTCTGTCCCTGGCATGGGCCTGTGCGGAAAGCCTTGCGAATAAAATCAAGGCCATGACGCTTTTTGCCACCCATTATTTCGAACTGACGCAGCTGCCGGAGAAAATGGAAGGGGTTGCGAACGTTCATCTGGATGCGCTGGAGCACGGCGATACCATTGCCTTCATGCACACGGTGCAGGATGGCGCGGCGAGCAAGAGCTATGGCCTGGCCGTCGCGGCGCTGGCAGGTGTGCCGAAGGACGTGATCAAGCGCGCGCGTCAGAAACTGCGTGAACTGGAAAGCCTGTCACCGAATGCGGCGGCGACGCAGATTGATGGCACCCAGATGTCGCTGCTGGTGCCTGCGGAAGAGACGTCCCCAGCGGTGGAAGCACTGGAGAACCTCGACCCGGATTCACTGACGCCGCGTCAGGCGCTGGAGTGGATTTATCGGTTGAAGAGTCTGGTTTAGTTTTCTGCGGTCTGTTTTGTCGGGTGGCGGCTTCGCCTTACCCGACCTACAAAACCGTAGGCCCGGTAAGCGCAGCGCCGCCGGGCAAAAGACCGCACAATATTATCGCCCGGTAAGCGCAGCGCCACCGGGCTTTTTTTACAGCAGCGGCGGGATTGTCGGCACCTGCGGCGCCTCGTCAATATCCTTCTGCGTCATGCGGAACGCTTCCGGGTAATGCTCGCGGCTGGTACGACGCAGCGGTTCGGTATCGCGCCAGGTATACAAACAATGCTGGCACTGGTAAACGGTCCAGACCCCTTTTACCGGCGACGTCGCCATCACTTCAATATGCTCATCGGCACAACGTGGACAAATCATCTTTTCCTCCTTATTGGCGTGCTGCCAGCATCGCGGTCAGTTTTTCGGCCCAGGCTTTGGTTTCAGGCAGATCCTGTACCGGCTGGCTGTAGTGGCCCCGGGTGTCCGGCGCGACAGGCGTGGTGGCATCGATAATCAGCTTGTCGGTAATGCCCGCCGGGCTGGAACCAGGGTCAAGCTCAAGGACAGACATGTTCGGCAGCTGCACCAGATCGCCTGCCGGGTTCACTTTCGACGACAGCGCCCACATCACCTGCGGAAGGTTGAACGGATCGACATCCTCATCCACCATGATTACCATCTTCACGTAGCCCAGACCGTGCGGCGTGGTCATGGCACGTAAACCGACCGCGCGGGCAAAACCGCCGTAGCGTTTTTTGGTGGAGATAATCGCCAGCAGACCGTGGGTGTACATCGCGTTCACCGCCTGCACTTCCGGGAATTCTGCTTTCAGCTGCTGGTAGAGCGGCACGCAGGTAGCCGGTCCCATCAGATAGTCAATCTCGGTCCACGGCATGCCGAGGTAAAGGGATTCGAATATCGGTTTGGTGCGGTATGAGACTTTGTCGATACGGACCACCGTCATGTTACGGCCACCGGAATAGTGTCCGGTAAACTCGCCGAACGGCCCCTCGATTTCACGCTTGCGGCCCTCAATCACCCCTTCCAGGATCACTTCAGAACCCCAGGGCACATCGAAGCCGGTCAGCGGCGCGGTGGCAATCGGGTACGGGCTTTCACGCAGCGCGCCGGCCATTTCATACTCGGACTGATCGTACTTCAGCGGCGTGGCGCCCATCAGGGTGATGATCGGGTCGTTGCCCAGCGTAATCGCAATCGGCAGGTCTTCACCACGCTCTTCCGCCTTGTGCAGATGCAGGGCGATATCGTGCATCGGAACCGGCTGGAGGCCGAGCTTGCGCTTGCCCTTCACTTCCATACGGTAGATCCCGACGTTCTGCTTGCCGAAGTTGTCCGGGTCGAGCGGATCGCGCGAGACTACGCACGCTTTATCGAGATAAAAACCGCCGTCACCGTCGTTCAGGCGAAACAGCGGCAGAATATCGAACAGGTTAATGTCCTCTCCGTCGACCGTATTCTGCGCCCAGGCCGGGTTGGCGCGGCGCTCCGGTGTGACGGGGAATTTATCCCAGCGACGGATAAATTCGTCGATCTGTTTTTTTACCGGAGTGTTCGCAGGCAGCCCCATCGAAATGGCGTGGTTCTGCCAGGAGCCGATGGTGTTCATCACCACGCGGGCATCGGTAAAGCCACGAATGTTGTCGAACCACAGCGCGGGCGCGCCGTCGCCAATGCGGCCGGTCGCGTTGGCCGCCGCCGCGAGATCGGGCTCGGCGTTAACCTGCTCCTCAATTTTCAGCAGTTGCCCTTGCTCATCGAGCGCCTGCAGGAAGCTTCTCAAATCATCAAATGCCATCTTTATTCTCCTGTGAAAAATGTTTCGCCTCCCGCAGCCCGTTCCAGCGGCGCGCCTTTTTATGCTCCAGGCCGAACTGATCGAGCACGCGGGTCACGATGTGCTGGGTAATGTCATCGGCGGTTTGCGGGTGGTTGTAATACGCAGGCATGGGCGGCACCATCGCCACGCCCATGCGGGAAAGGGCAAGCATGTTCTCAAGATGAATGGTGCTGAGCGGCGTTTCACGGGGCACCAGCACCAGCTTGCGCCCCTCTTTCAGCACAACGTCCGCCGCGCGTCCCACCAGCCCTTCGGCGTAGCCCGCGCGGATACCCGCCAGCGTTTTCATGCTGCAGGGAATGACGATCATGCCGTCGGTGCGAAACGAGCCGGAGGAGATGGTGGCGGCCTGGTCAGCCGGACTGTGGACAACGTCAGCCAAAGCAGCAACGTCCTGCGCGGTGTAGGGCGTTTCCAGCTCAATGGTGGTTTTTGCCCACTTCGACATCACCAGATGGGTTTCCACCTCCGGCATTTCCCGCAGCGCCTGCAGCAGCGCCACGCCCAGCGGCGCACCCGTTGCTCCCGTCATTCCTACTATCAATCTCATTCATCACCTCAATTATTTGTTCGTACACGAACATTATAAATAAACTACTCCAGGATTGTTTTACTGACAAGATCGTTCGCATACGATCACACGAATGGCTAAAAGATGCCGCGTTAAAATTGAGAGCAATAGCGGCTATCATAGGGGGAGATTTTTTCCGTCGGAGTGTTCATGGAACTAAGACAAGAGGCGTTCCACCTGTTACGTCAGCTTTTTCAACAGCATACCGCACAGTGGCAACATGCCTTACCGGAACTGACCAAGCCACAGTATGCGGTGATGCGCTCTATTGCCGAGCATCCGGGTATTGAACAGGTGGCACTGACCGAAGTGGCGGTCAGTACGAAAGCGACCCTGGCGGAGATGCTCAGCCGCATGGAGGCGCGCGGGCTGGTCAAACGCGAGCACGATCCGGCCGATAAGCGCCGCCGGTTTGTCTTCCTTACGCCGGAAGGTGAAGCCCTGCTTGCTGGCTGTAAACCGGTTGGCAACGAGGTGGATGAGGCGTTTTTAGGACGTCTTAACAAGGCCGAGCGCGAGCAGTTCTCCGCGCTCATCAAAAAGATGATGCACGATTAATTCACGCTGGCACGCATAAAATCGATAAAGGTGCGCACCTTCGCTGACACATGCCGGGCATCAGGATAAACCGCATAGATGCCCTGCTGCGCAAAGGTATATCCCGGTAAAACCGGGACCAGTTTTCCCGCATCAAGCGCATCGCGCGCCAGCCATTCCGGCAGTAACGCCACGCCTCCGCCTGCGAGCGCAAAAGCCATAAGGGCCTGAGCGCTGTCGGCAAACAGGCGCGGCGCTTTTTTTATCTCCAGCGTTTCAGGCGCACCGCTGGCATCCTTCACCTGCCAGCGCAGCGGTGAGGCCAGACGCTCGTGAATAATCCAGTCGGCGTGGGCCAGCTGCGCAAGCGTTTCGATCGGATGGTTAACCAGCCACCCGGGCGTCGCGACGGGGAGAATGGAGAAGTACGAAATAAGCGCGGCGTGGTTGCGCGAATCGGCAAGCGTTCCCAGCCGGATGGCCACGTCAAAGCGCTCCGAGATAAGGTCGGCGTGCAGGGACGACGAAACGTGCCGCACGCGAAGATCCGGGTGCTGCTGGCTAAACCTGGCCAGCAGCGGCACCACCACCTGTGAGCCATACTCGGGCGTAGTCGTGATCCGCAGTTCGCCAGTAAGCCCCGCATGATTCGCGCGGACATCATCCTGCAGCCGTTCCGCATCCTTCAGAAGCGCCACGCTGCGCTGATGAAAAAGCGCGCCCGCCTCGGTTAACGTCAGGCGGCGGGTGGAGCGCAGCAGCAGCGTAACGCCCAGCTCATCTTCAAGCTGGCGAATATTGAAGCTGACGACGGCTTTTGTCAGCCCCATCGCCTCGGCTGCAGCAGTGAAGCTGCCGGTATCGGCCACCGCGACAAACATCTGCGCCCGCTGCAGGTTAATCATCATCACGCCCTGTACTGTCAAAATTTTTTTGACAGTATATCGCGCTTTGTCAGGTTTATCCGTGCTTCCGGGGTCGATACGATACGCCACCTCACCGGAGGATCCACCATGACGTATCGCAGCAAAGTCGCCGCTGTTTATCTGCTGGGCTTTTTTCTTGATTTGATCAATATGTTCATTGCCAGCGTCGCGTTCCCGGCAATGGCTCATGCCTTTAACACCACGCCTTCAGCCCTTGCCTGGGTCAGTAACGGGTACATTGCCGGCCTGACGCTGGTGATCCCGTTCAGCAGCGTGCTCACGCGCCGCATCGGGCCAAAGCGCGTCATCCTGCTCTCGCTTTTTCTGTTCAGCGCAGCCTCCGCAGCGGCGGGCCTGTCTGCAACGCTTGAAGGTCTGATTGCCTGGCGAGTACTCCAGGGCGTGGGAGGAGGCTTACTGATCCCCGTCGGACAGGCGCTGACCTGGCAACAGTTTAAGCCTCACGAGCGTGCCCGACTCTCCTCGGCGGTGATGATGGTCGCGCTGCTTGCCCCGGCCTGCTCCCCGGCTATCGGGGGACTGCTGGTGCAGACGCTAAGCTGGCGATGGATATTTTTCGCCACGCTACCGGTCGCTGTCGTGACCTTTGTTTTAGCCTGCCTGTGGCTTAAACACGAAATGCCCGCGATGAAAGCGGCCAGACTGTTAAACCTGTCGTTGCTCGCGGACCCGCTTTTGCGTTTTTCCATGCTTGTCTATATCTGCGTACCCGGCATGTTTATTGGGGTGAACGTCACGGGCATGTTTTATCTTCAGCACGTGGCGCACATGAGCCCAGCCGCAACGGGGATGCTCATGCTGCCGTGGTCCGTAGCATCGTTTATCGCCATCACGGCAACGGGACGCTATTTTAACCGTATCGGCCCCCGACCGCTGATCGTCATCGGCTGCCTGCTGCAGGCGACGGGTATTCTGCTTTTGATTAACGTCGCTTCGGCTACGCTGCTACCTGCCGCTGCGTTTACCTTAATGGGCGCGGGGGGAAGCCTGTGCAGCAGTACGGCTCAGAGCAGCGCTTTTCTGACGACGCGCCGGGAAGAGATGCCGGATGCCAGCGCGCTGTGGAATCTTAATCGTCAGCTGAGCTTTTTTGCCGGTGCCCTGCTGCTGGCGCAGGCGCTGAACCTGGCGCAGGCCTGGCTGCCACCGCTAGCCGCCTGGCACGGGATGTTTATTTTTGCCGCAGGCATGACCTTGCTGCCTGTACCGTACGTTTTTCGTCTTAACAATACGCAGGTGCTCACCCAGCTGCGACAGGAGAATTCATGACGCCTTTCGAACACGACATTATCGACCTCCACATTGCGCTCGAAGACTGGTTAGGCAAAGGTGAAGGTGATTCCGACGCCCTGCTCGCCCGCTTCAGCCCAGATTTCCTGATGATCCCACCGGGCGGCGTTCATATCGACTATGCCGGTCTGGTCAGTTTTCTGGAAAAACAGCGCGGAAGCCGTCCCGGACTGAAGATCGTCATTGACGAATTATCCACGATCGAGCGCTGGGATCGTGGCGCGGTGCTGCACTACCGGGAGACGCAAACCCGGCCGGACCTGCCTGACAACGTGCGCTGGTCAACCGCGGTGCTCAATCAGGAAGGCGATCGGATAGTGTGGCGCCTGCTGCACGAAACGGCTAAGCCGTAGCGCAAAAGAAAAAGGCCCGTCTCACGACGGGCCTTTTTTGACGAAAGGTTGCTTATTCGCGGAACAGCGCTTCGATGTTCAGACCTTGCCCCTGCAGGATTTCACGCAGGCGGCGCAGACCTTCAACCTGAATCTGACGAACACGTTCACGGGTCAGGCCAATTTCACGGCCGACGTCTTCCAGTGTCGCAGCTTCATACCCCAGTAAACCGAAACGACGTGCCAGCACTTCACGCTGTTTGGCGTTCAGCTCGAACAGCCATTTGACGATGCTCTGCTTCATGTCATCGTCCTGCGTGGTGTCTTCCGGACCGTTGTCTTTTTCATCGGCCAGGATGTCCAGCAGCGCTTTTTCGGAGTCGCCACCCAGCGGGGTGTCAACGGAGGTAATGCGCTCGTTGAGACGCAGCATACGGCTTACGTCATCAACCGGTTTATCGAGTTGTTCGGCAATTTCTTCTGCGCTTGGCTCGTGGTCCAGTTTATGGGACAACTCGCGCGCGGTGCGCAGATAAACGTTCAACTCTTTGACGATGTGAATCGGCAGGCGGATCGTACGGGTCTGGTTCATGATAGCCCGTTCGATTGTCTGACGAATCCACCAGGTCGCGTAGGTTGAGAAACGGAACCCGCGTTCCGGGTCAAACTTCTCAACTGCGCGGATGAGACCTAAGTTGCCCTCTTCAATCAGATCCAGCAGAGCCAGACCACGATTGCCGTAACGGCGGGCAATTTTCACGACCAGTCGCAGGTTACTTTCAATCATGCGACGACGCGAGGCGACATCACCACGCAAAGCACGACGTGCGAAATAGACTTCTTCTTCGGCCGTTAGCAGTGGGGAGTAACCAATCTCCCCAAGGTAAAGCTGAGTCGCGTCCAGTACACGCTGTGTGGCGCCCTGCGATAACAGCTCTTCTTCAGCCAAATCGTTATCACTGGGTTCCTCTTCTACTAAGGCTTTTTCGTCAAAAGCCTCTACTCCGTTCTCATCAAATTCCGCGTCTTCATTTAAATCATGAACTTTCAGCGTATTCTGACTCATAAGGTGGCTCCTACCCGTGATCCCTGAACGAGACACCCTGGCTGGCATGCCCCGTCAAATTATCGCTGCGGCAAATACTGCAGCGGGTTTACGGATTTCCCCTTGTAACGAATTTCAAAATGCAAGCGTGTAGAACTGGTTCCGGTGCTACCCATGGTAGCGATTTTTTGCCCCGCCTTAACTTCTTGTTGTTCCCGGACCAGCATTGTGTCGTTATGGGCGTAGGCACTCAGGTAATCATCGTTATGTTTGATGATAATAAGATTACCGTAACCGCGCAGAGCGTTACCGGCATACACAACGCGCCCGTCTGCGGTCGCGATGATAGCCTGTCCTTTACTCCCTGCGATATCGATCCCTTTATTTCCCCCCTCGGAGGAAGAGAAGTTCTCGATAACCTTGCCGTCAGTTGGCCAGCGCCATGCAGAAATTGGCGAACTGGAGGTCATACTGCTGGCAGTCGGTTCAGTAGAGCTAACCACAGGTGCCGTTACCGGTGCTGTGACAACAGTCGCAGTCCCTTTATTATTCGGCAACATTTTGTTAGCAGTCTGATCACCTGAATCCTCAGAATACGTAATTACAGGTTGTGAAGCAACCACCGTGGTGGATTTTTGTGCAGGCTTAACGCTGTTATTTTGAGCCGTCACATCGGCCGCTGAAACGGTGTTGCCAGGCGTAAGCGGCGTGCCCGTTGCGTTACCGACCTGGAGCGTTTGCCCCACTTCCAGACCGTACGGGGCCTGGACGTTATTGCGCTGCGCGAGGTCACGGAAATCGTTCCCGGTGATCCACGCAATGTAGAACAGCGTATCGCCGCGTTTCACGGTATAGGTGCTGCCACCGGTATAGCTGCCTTTCGGAATGTTCCCATACTGACGGTTATAGACTATGCGGCCATTTTGGGTCTGAACAGGCTGTTCCACTGGCTGAATCTGTGTCGGCTGCGTCATTGGACGTTGAACCGGCTGAATTGGCGGATTTTGTTGCGCCGTAGAGGTACCCATTTTAGGCGGAGGTGTGATCAACATTCCGCTGGACGTGTTACCCGAGCCGCTGTTTCCGCCAACAGAACTGACGGGCGCAGGCGCGTTGTTAGAACTTGTACAGCCTGCCAGCCAGAGCGAAACCAGTGATAATGCCGCAACACGGCTGATGGTGAATTTAGGGCTTCCCGCGCTCATTTATCCCCCAGGAATGTGTTAACTACCAGTGACTTAAAATTTACCGTGATGGCACGAATCTTTCGCGCCACACCATACGCTGAATTTGCCTTAATAACCCTGGATAATTCCGAGTCTCAGGCCAACTCCCCCTTTACCAGAGGCACAAAGCGCACGGCTTCCACGGTGTCGATAATAAACTCGCCGCCGCGCCGACGAACGCGCTTCAAAAGCTGCTGCTCGTCCCCAACGGGCAGAACAAGAATGCCCCCCTCATCCAGCTGCGACAACAGGGCTGCAGGAATTTCAGGCGGGGCCGCCGTCACGATGATGGCGTCAAACGGCGCGCGCGCCTTCCAACCCTGCCATCCATCACCGTGTCGTGTCGAAACATTATGTAAATCAAGTTGTTTCAGGCGACGACGCGCCTGCCACTGTAAACCTTTAATCCGCTCAACGGAGCATACATGATGAACCAGATGCGCCAGGATCGCGGTCTGATACCCCGACCCGGTGCCAATCTCCAGCACGCGGGATTCCGGGGTTAGCTCCAGCAGCTCCGTCATGCGCGCTACCATGTAAGGCTGCGAAATCGTCTGACCCTGCCCGATGGGCAGCGCCACGTTTTCCCACGCTTTGTGTTCAAACGCCTCGTCTACAAATTTCTCACGCGGAACCTGAGCAAGCGCCTCAAGCACGTGCTCGTCGCGGATCCCCTGCGCGCGGAGTTGTTCCAGAAGAGTTTGTACACGTTTGTTTACCATTGCGCGTTCACTCCTGCGCGATCCAGCCAGCCCGACACCACATCATGCGCGCTATACGCGGTTAAATCTACGTGCAGCGGGGTAACCGAAACATAGCCTTCATCCACGGCGGCAAAGTCGGTATCCGGACCCGCATCACACTTATCGCCGGGAGGGCCAATCCAGTAAAGCGTGTTGCCGCGAGGATCCTGCTGCGGGATCACCTGATCGGCAGGATGTCGGCTTCCGCAACGGGTGACGCGAATGCCTTTAATTTCATCAAGAGGAAGATCCGGCACGTTGATGTTGAGGATGCGTCCGGTACGCAACGGCTCGCGGCCGAGCGCCCGCAGGATCGAACAGGTCACCGCGGCGGCGGTGTCGTAATGCGTGTGGCCGTTCAACGAGACCGCCAGCGCCGGGAACCCCAGATGGCGCCCTTCCATTGCGGCCGCCACGGTACCGGAATAAATCACGTCATCGCCGAGGTTAGGACCGGCGTTAATGCCGGAGACGACGATATCCGGACGCGGACGCATCAGCGCGTTCACGCCCAGAAAAACGCAGTCGGTTGGCGTGCCCATCTGCACGGCAATATCGCCATTTTCAAAGGTAAAGGTGCGAAGCGACGACTCCAGCGTCAGAGAGTTAGACGCTCCACTGCGGTTACGATCGGGTGCCACGACCTGCACATCCGCAAATTCACGGAGGTGTTTCGCCAGGGTCTGAATGCCTGGCGCGTGGATCCCGTCATCGTTACTCAGCAATATTCGCATAATCACCCGAGGTGTTGATAAGTTCCCTGACAACACTGGTGGCAAAGCTACCTGCCGGTAGCCAGAAGCGTAACTCGACGGTTACGTCATCCCACCAGTTCCAGCTTAACTGCTGCGGATAGAGCAGCATCGCGCGGCGTGCCGCTTCGACTTTTTCCCGCACCAGCAAGGATTGCAATTCTGGCGCATCCGCTACGGCTGACTGCTCGGCGGCCAGCGCGTCGCCCTGTGTTCCCCAGTCGCCCGTACCGGGCAGCGCGGCGGTAATCATCAGCGCTTTTGCGTCCACGCGCGATTGCACATCGGCCATTTCTTCGGCCGTTGCCACAAACCAGCTTCCGCGTCCCGCTAATTGTAGCGCATCGCCAACAACAACTTGATTCGCGTCCGGTTTTTTCAGCCTTTCGCTCACAATCTGATTAAACAACGCGCTGCGGGCCGCCGACAACCAAAAACTGCGTTTATTCCTGTCGCGCACCGGTGCATCGCTTTGCGCCCAGCGCAGCGCCCCCTGAAGGTTGCTGCCGCCAATGCCAAAGCGCTGTGCGCCAAAGTAGTTCGGTACGCCCAGCTCTTGAATCGCGCTCAGACGCTTCTCAACGTCTTCGCGGTGGGACACTTCACGCAGCACCAGCGTAAAGTCGTTCCCCTTCAATGCCCCCAGACGCAGCTTGCGCTTGTGGCGGGCGAACTCCAATAACTTACAGCCTTCAAGCTCAAATTTGCTTAAATCAGGCATCGTATTGCCGGGAACGCGCGCGCAGAGCCACTGTTCAGTGACGGCGTGTTTATCTTTCTGTCCGGCAAAGCTCACTTCGCGGGCATGAATTTTGAGGAATTTTGCCAGCGCGTCGGCCACAAAGCGGGTATTGCAGCCATTTTTCAGAATACGCACCAGGATATGTTCGCCTTCGCCATCCGGCTCAAAGCCCAGATCCTCCACCACGAGGAAATCTTCCGGGCTGGCTTTCAGCACCCCGTTCCCCTGCGGTTTACCGTGCAGGTATGTCAGGTTATCGAAGTCCGTCATTTGCTCGCCTTCAGCAGCAGCGCCACGGCTTCACAGGCAATCCCTTCGCCACGCCCGGTAAAGCCCAGCTTCTCGGTCGTCGTCGCTTTGACGTTCACGTCGTCCATATGGCAGCCCAGATCTTCTGCAATAAACACGCGCATTTGCGGAATGTGCGGCAGCATTTTCGGGGCCTGGGCAATAATCGTCACGTCGACGTTCCCAAGGATGTAGCCTTTCGCCTGAATGCGGCGCCACGCTTCGCGCAGCAGCTCGCGGCTGTCCGCCCCTTTAAATGCCGGGTCGGTGTCCGGGAACAGTTTGCCGATATCGCCCAGCGCGGCAGCGCCCAGCAGCGCGTCGGTCAGCGCATGCAGCGCCACGTCGCCATCAGAATGCGCCAGCAGTCCTTTTTCATAGGGAATGCGCACGCCGCCAATGATAATTGGGCCTTCTCCGCCAAAGGCGTGTACATCAAAACCGTGTCCAATTCGCATTATGCCTTCTCCTGATGGGTCGAACGGGTAAGATAAAATTCCGCGAGCTGTAAATCTTCCGGACGCGTCACTTTAATATTATCAGCGCGTCCTTCAACAAGCTCAGGGTGGAAACCGCAATACTCCAGCGCGGAGGCTTCGTCCGTGATGGTCGCACCTTCTCTAAGCGCACGCGTTAAGCAGTCGTGGAGTAATTCACGGGGGAAAAATTGTGGCGTCAGCGCGTGCCATAAATCGACGCGATCGACGGTGTGGGCGATCGCCTGATTGCCCGGCTCGGCGCGCTTCATGGTGTCGCGCACCGGCGCGGCCAGAATCCCACCGACCTTGCTTGTTTCGCTCAGGGCCAGCAGGCGCGCAAGGTCGTCCTGATGCAGACACGGACGCGCCGCGTCATGCACCAGCACCCATGGCGCGTTTCCGGCGGCCTGAATGCCCGCCAGCACGGAATCAGCGCGCTCGGCGCCACCGTCTACGACGGTAATCTGTGGATGATTTGCCAGCGGCAGCTCCGCGAAGCGCGCATCGCCAGGGCTGATAGCGATGATCGCTCGCGTCACCCGCGGGTGCGCCAGCAGCGCCGCCACGGCGTGCTCGAGGATCGTTTTATCGCCAATAGAGAGGTACTGCTTGGGACATTCTGTCTGCATGCGCCGGCCAAAACCTGCGGCCGGCACCACGGCGCATACGTCCGAAAAAGTTACTGCCATGTCGTAATCCTGGGCCTGATTATCGATTGTTTTGTGCTGAGCCCTGATTGCGTTTAGACGCATCCGGAACCAGACGATAAAAGGTTTCGCCCGGCTTAGTCATACTGAGTTCATTGCGTGCGCGTTCCTCAATCGCCTCTTGCCCGCCATTGAGGTCATCAATTTCAGCAAAGAGTTGATCGTTTCGCGCCTTAAGTTTGGCGTTTGTTGCCTGCTGAGCCGCGACGTCATCGCTCACCCGGCTATAGTCGTGCAGTCCGTTCTTACCGAACCACAGCGAATATTGCAGCCAGATTAGCAAAGCCAGCAACAGCAGCGTTAGTTTACCCATCCTGCCCCCTGAAAAACGGCATCATCATCCCAAGACTTCCCCAGAGCACTACGCCGGGGTAACAGAGATGCCGCAACATCGCGGGCAAATGTACCACATTTTTTCCGCAGAATCGTCCTGCACAATATCGTTACACAGTTGGTTACGGTTTGAATTATGGCTGAAGTTAGCCCATGAGCCACAAAAATAACAGACCAAACATCAGAACCACCGTCACAATCGTGACCACGGTGCTGTAGAGGAGCTTACCGTTGAGCAGCGAGTGCAGCGCAATGCCGACGACAACCGCCACGGGCATCAGCGCCAGAAAGAAAGGCCAGGTGTAGAGAAAGAAGAACAGCGTGTTGCCGCCGTAGATAAGAAACGGAATGCCAAGCGCCAGCAGCCATGAGACGAAGCCAATGATGGCCCCGGGAAATGACCAGGTCGTTTCGTCGTCGGTCGCTAGCGGCTCCGACCCGGTGGTGGTGATGTAATGTTCACTGTTGCGCATAGCTAATCCTGTGACCGTGACTCATCGTTCGGGAAGACAGCTCCCGAACGATACCGCCTCAGGATCTGATAATATCGTCCCGTCTGAGCAGGTCTAATAATTGGCTTACTAAATTTGTTACCAATTGTTGACCTTCCAGGTGAATCTCAGGCGATTCAGGCGCTTCGTATACCGCGTCAATTCCGGTGAAGTTGCGCAGTTCTCCGGCACGCGCTTTCTTGTACAGCCCTTTCGGGTCGCGCGCTTCGCAAATCTCCAGCGGCGTATCGACAAACACCTCGATAAAGCGATCCTGGCCCACGCGTTCGCGCACCATCTGGCGCTCGGCGCGGTGCGGAGAGATAAACGCGGTCAGCACCACCAGCCCGGCGTCAGCCATCAGGCTGGCGACTTCGCCCACCCGGCGGATGTTTTCTTTGCGGTCATCGTCGCTAAACCCTAAATCGCTGCACAGGCCGTGACGCACGTTGTCTCCGTCCAGCAGGTACGTGCTTACGCCCTGCTGATGCAACGCCTCTTCCAGCGCGCCCGCCACCGTTGATTTACCCGAGCCTGACAGCCCGGTAAACCACAGCACAACCCCACGGTGACCGTGGAGCCGTTCGCGCTGGGCGACGGTCACCGGATGAGGATGCCAGACGACGTTCTCATCATGGGCGGCCATTACTTGCCTCCCAGCAGATCGCGTGCGCCCCAGTGCGGGAAGTGTTTACGCACCAGCGCGTTCAGTTCCAGCTCGAAAGCGCTGAATTCAGACGTTGCGGCAGCCTGTTTAATCGGTTCGCGAACCATACCGGCCCCGACGGTAACGTTGGTCAGCCGGTCGATAAAGATCAGCCCTCCCGTGACCGGGTTCTGCTGATACGGATCCAGCACCAGCGGTTCATCGAAGGTCAGATCGACCAGACCGATGCCGTTCAGCGGCAGCTCGGTGACGTCCCGATGGGTCAGGTTGTTGATATCCACCTGGAACTGAATACCGTCCACGTGGGCGCGGGTTTTCTTGCCGGCAATTTTGATGTCATAGCTCTGGCCAGCGGTCAGCGGCTGTTCGGCCATCCAGACCACGTCTACGGAAGCCCCCTGCACTGCCGCCAGCGTTTCCTGCGCGTCTACCAGCAGGTCGCCCCGGCTGATATCAATTTCGTCTTTCAGCACCAGCGTTACGGCTTCACCGGCACCCGCGTCCTGCAGGTCACCGTCGAAGGTGACGATGCGGGCGATAGTCGATTCCACGCCGGATGGCAGCACCTTGACGCGCTGACCTACCTTCACGGAGCCTGACGCGAGAGTGCCCGAGAAACCGCGGAAATCGAGGTTTGGACGGTTCACGTACTGCACCGGGAAGCGCATCGGCTGGGTATCGACCACGCGCTGAATCTCAACGGTTTCCAGCACTTCCAGCAGCGTCGGGCCGCTGTACCACGGCATGTTCGCGCTCTGGGAGGCGACGTTATCCCCTTCCAGCGCCGAGAGCGGTACAAAGCGAATATCCAGGTTGCCCGGCAGCTGTTCGGCAAAGGTCAGGTAGCTCTGGCGGATCTCCTCGAACTTCTCTTCGCTGAAGTTCACCAGATCCATCTTGTTGACCGCCACCACCAGGTGTTTGATCCCCAGCAGCGTCGAGATAAAGCTGTGACGACGGGTCTGATCCAGCACGCCTTTACGCGCGTCCATCAGCAGGATCGCCAGGTCGCAGGTGGAGGCGCCGGTCGCCATGTTGCGGGTGTACTGCTCGTGCCCCGGGGTGTCGGCAATAATAAATTTGCGCTTCTCGGTAGAGAAGTAGCGGTAGGCCACGTCGATGGTGATGCCCTGCTCGCGCTCCGCCTGCAGGCCGTCCACCAGCAGGGCCAGGTCGAGTTTTTCGCCCTGGGTGCCGTGGCGCTTGCTGTCGTTATGCAGGGAAGAGAGCTGATCTTCGTAAATCTGGCGCGTATCGTGCAGCAGGCGGCCAATCAGGGTACTTTTCCCGTCATCCACGCTGCCGCAGGTCAGAAAACGCAGCAGGCTTTTGTGTTGTTGCGCGTGCAGATACGCTTCCACGCCGCCTTCGTTGGCAATTTGTTGAGCAATAGTGGTATTCATGGCGGCTCCTTAGAAATAACCCTGACGTTTCTTCAGCTCCATGGAGCCTGCCTGGTCGCGGTCAATCACGCGCCCCTGTCGCTCGCTGGTGGTGGACACCAGCATCTCTTCGATGATCTCCGGCAGCGTCTGCGCGCTGGATTCCACCGCGCCGGTCAGCGGCCAGCAGCCGAGGGTACGGAAACGCACCATCTGTTGTTTGATCACTTCGCCCGGCTGCAGGTCGATGCGATCGTCGTCGATCATCATCAGCATGCCGTCACGCTCCAGAACCGGGCGCTCGGCGGCCAGATACAGCGGAACGATCTCGATGTTTTCCAGATAGATGTACTGCCAGATATCCAGCTCGGTCCAGTTGGAGAGCGGGAAGACGCGAATGCTTTCGCCTTTATTAATCTGACCGTTGTAGTTGTGCCACAGCTCCGGACGCTGGTTTTTCGGATCCCAGCGGTGGAAGCGGTCGCGGAAGGAGTAGATACGCTCTTTGGCGCGGGATTTCTCTTCGTCACGGCGCGCGCCGCCGAAGGCCGCGTCAAAACCGTATTTGTTCAGCGCCTGCTTCAGCCCTTCAGTTTTCATGATATCGGTGTGCTTGGCGCTGCCGTGCACGAACGGGTTAATGCCCATCGCCACCCCTTCCGGGTTTTTGTGCACCAGCAGCTCGCAGCCGTAGGCCTTCGCGGTACGGTCGCGGAACTCGTACATTTCGCGGAATTTCCAGCCGGTATCCACGTGCAGCAGCGGGAACGGCAGCGTGCCCGGATAAAACGCTTTACGCGCCAGATGCAGCATGACGCTGGAATCTTTACCGATGGAGTACATCATCACCGGGTTAGAAAACTCGGCGGCCACTTCGCGGATGATATGGATACTCTCCGCTTCGAGCTGCCGCAGGTGTGTAAGACGTTTTTGGTCCATAACCGTTCCTTAAGCCAAATTTACAACAGAAGAACCAAAGCCTTCTGTATCGGTTGTGTGTTGGAACCAGGCGAGCGTGCTGTGCAGCTGCACCACTTCACCCACCACGATCAGGGCGGGCATCGGGGCGTCTTTCGCCAGGGTTGCAAGATGTTCCAGCGTGCCCGTCGCAACGTGCTGATCGACGCGCGTGCCGCGAGAAATGACGGCAACGGGCGTCGTCGCCTCGCGACCGTGCTGAATAAGCTGTTCGCTGATGTCCGCGGCCTTCATCGTGCCCATGTAGATCGCCAGCGTCTGGCGGCTCTGGGCGAGATGCGACCAGTCGAACGGCGTGCTGTCGGCCTTGTAGTGGCCGGTCACAAAGGTCACGCTCTGGGCGTAATCACGGTGGGTCAGCGGAATACCGGCGTAGGCCGTTACCGCAGAGGCCGCCGTGATGCCGGGCACCACCTGGAACGGTATGCCCGCTTCGGCTGCCGCCTGCAGCTCTTCGCCGCCGCGACCGAAGATAAACGGGTCTCCCCCTTTCAGGCGCACCACGGTTTTACCCGCCTTGGCGGCGTCAACCAGCATCTGGTTGGTGTCGTGCTGCGGCACCGAGTGCTCGCCAGCCCGTTTGCCGACGCAGATTTGCTCCGCGTCGCGACGGATCAGCTCGCGCACGCCGTCGGTGACCAGATGGTCGTAGAACACCACGTCCGCGTCCTGAAGCACCTGCAGGCCGCGCAGCGTCAGAAGCCCGGCATCGCCCGGCCCCGCCCCCACCAGAATGATCTCCCCGCCCGTGCTGCCGGGGTTATCCAGTTCGTCCTCGAGGATTTTCTGCGCCGCCGTCTCATTACCGGCATGCATCAGGCTGGCAAAGCGGCCGCGAAACACGCGTTCCCAGAAGCGACGGCGTTCCGTCACGCTGGTCAGGCGCGTTTTCAGGTGGTTGCGCCAGAAGCTGGCTTTTTCCGCCATGCGCCCGAGGCTGGTCGGCAGCAGCGCTTCGATTTTTTCACGCAGCACGCGCGCCAGCACCGGTGCGGTACCGCCCGAGGAGATCGCCACCAGCAGCGGAGAACGGTCAACGATCGACGGGAAGATAAACGAGCATAACGGCTGGTCATCCACCACGTTCACCAGGCGGTAACGGGCCTGAGCGGCGTCGGAAATCCGTCGGTTCAGGTCGCGATCTTCGGTCGCCGCAATTACCAGCACGACGCTGTCGATTTGTGATTCGTCAAAGTCCGCTTCTGCCACTACCCGCACCTGCGCCCCAGCGCGCTGCAAAAACGCGATTTTGCGATCGGCAATTTCACCCGTGCCAACAACCAGCACCGGCTTCTCTTTTATCGCGGCAAATAAGGGCAGATAGTCCACAAGCAACAACTCACTAACAACGAGGAATAAAGGGACTATAGGGGGCGGCTTAGACCGAATGAAATTACGAATTGGAATGAGTAGTTACTCAATGGAATAACGCCGTGAAAAAGCTAATACCAAAAAGTGCTTAACACGCGAAATATCGGGCATTTAAGAGCAATTCAAATTGTGTATGGGCGATCACAGTTTCATACTAGGCGGGTTAATATTTTGCTCTGTTTTTAAGGACTCACTATGTTTTCCGCAACGCGCCACCGTATTGCTGCCCTGGCGCTCGGCGTTTGCTTTATTCTTCCGGCCCAGGCAAAAAACCAACCTTATGGTGAAATCGCCACTATGCAGGCGCGGCATATTGCCACCGTCTTTCCCGGCCGCATGACCGGCTCGCCTGCGGAGATGCTCTCCGCGGACTATCTTCGCCAGCAGTTTGCCGGGATGGGATATCAGAGCGATATCCGGTCGTTTCACAGCCGCTACGTTTATACCTCACGAAATAAAACGAAAAACTGGCATAACGTGACCGGCAGTACGGTTATCGCGGCGCATGAAGGTAGCGCGGATGAACAAATTATTATTATGGCGCACCTTGATACCTACGCCCCGATGAGCGATGCCGATACGGATAACAACCTCGGCGGGCTGACGCTGCAGGGCATGGACGACAACGCGGCAGGCCTGGGCGTGATGCTCGAACTGGCCGAGCGGATGAAGGATATTCCAACCCAGTATGGTATTCGTTTTGTGGCCACCAGCGGGGAAGAAGAGGGCAAACTCGGCGCTGAGAATCTCCTTAAACGCATGAGCGCTGAGGAGAAGAAAAATACGCTGCTGGTGATCAACCTCGATAACCTGATCGTCGGCGATAAGCTTTATTTCAACAGCGGGCAGAGTACGCCGGGTACCGTGCGGAAACTGACGCGCGACCGGGCGCTGGCGATTGCCCGCAGCCATGGGGTTTATGCCACCAGCAACCCCGGCGGTAACCCGGGTTATCCGCGAGGAACGGGCTGCTGCAACGACGGGGAAGTGTTCGATAAGGCGGGCATTCCGGTGCTGTACGTGGAAGCGACAAACTGGGCACTGGGCAAGAAAGATGGCTATCAGCAGCGGGCTAAATCGAAAGCCTTCCCGGACGGGACAAGCTGGCACAACGTGATGCTGGATAATCAGCAGCACATTGACAGCGCGCTGCCGCAGCGGATTGAGCACCGCAGCCGTGACGTGGTGAAGGTGATGCTGCCGCTGGTGAAGGAGTTGGCAAAAGCGGGGAAAGCCTGAGGTTGTTAAGCATAGCGCGGCCTGATGCCCTCACCCCAACCCTCTCCCACAGGGAGAGGGAGGATAAAGGATTACCCTTCGTGCAGCCCGCACTCGCGCTTCAGCCCAAAGAATCGCGTCTCTTCTTCCGCCATTCCCGGTTCCCATTTGCGCGTGGTGTGGGTGTCGCCCACCGACAGATAGCCCTGGTCCCACAGCGGATGGTACTTCAGCCCGTGTTTTTGCAGATACTGATACACCGTCCGGTTATCCCAGTCGATAATCGGCAGCACTTTAAATACCCCGCGCTGGACCGCCAGCACCGGCAAGGTTGCACGGCTTCCGGACTGCTCGCGACGCAGGCCCGCAAACCACGTCTGAGCATTGAGCTCTTTCAGCGCCCGGTTCATCGGCTCAACTTTGTTGATCTCATTGTATTTCTCAATGCCCTCAACGCCCTGCTCCCACAGCTTACCGTAGCGCGCCTCCTGCCAGGCCGCGCTTTCCGTCGCGCGATACACTTTGAGGTTCAGCTTGAGCTTGTCCGTCAGCTCGTCAATAAACTGGTAGGTTTCCGGGAACAGGTAGCCGGTATCGGTGAGGATCACCGGAATGTCCGGACGGATCTGATTCACCAGATGCAGGCTGACCGCCGCCTGAATACCAAAGCTCGACGACAGCACATAGTCTCCCGGCAGGTTTTCCAGCGCCCACGCCACGCGCCCTTCGGCGTCCAGCTTTTCAAGGTGGGCATTGGTTTCTGCCAGCGCCAGAATGCGTTCGACTTTAGGCAGATCGTTAAGGGCGTTTAGATCGAGTACGGACATAAGAACCTCGTTTGCCTGTTTTGCCGGGCGGCACTGCGTTTGCCCGGCCTACAAAACCCGTAGGCCCGGTAAGCGAAGCGCCACCGGGCAAAGGATGGGTTACTCCCAGAAATCCCTTGCGGGATCGAGCACCGGGCGAATGATGCCCGCACGCACCGTAAAGTCGCCGAAGCCTTCACCCGCTTCGCGCTCTTTCGCCCAGCGCCCGACAAGCTCGTCGATGGAATCAAGAATTTCCGGTTCCGTAATATTTTCACGGTACATACGCGGAATGCGCGTCCCCATACGGTTACCGCCAAGGTGCACGTTGTAACGACCCGGCGCTTTCCCGACCAGACCCAGCTCGGCCAGCATCGCGCGGCCGCAGCCGTTCGGGCAGCCGGTGACGCGCATAACTATATGCTCGTCCGGAATACCATGTTTTTCCAGAATCGCCTCCACTTTGTCAGTGAATGACGGCAGGAAACGTTCCGCTTCGGCCATCGCCAGCGGGCAGGTCGGGAACGACACGCAGGCCATCGAGTTTTCACGCTGCGGCTTGACCGCATCCATTAACCCGTGGTCGCGCGCCAGCTTCTCGATCTTCGCCTTCTGGCTCTCCGGCACGCCGGCAATAATGAGATTCTGGTTAGCGGTAATGCGGAACTCGCCTTTATGGATCTTAGCAATTTCCAGCAGACCGGTTTTCAGCGGACGGCCCGGATAATCCAGAATACGGCCGTTTTCAATAAACAGCGTCAGGTGCCATTTATTATCGATACCTTTCACCCAGCCGATGCGATCGCCGCGACCGGTGAATTCGTAAGGGCGGATCGGCTCAAACTTGATGCCCGCACGACGCTCCACTTCCTCTTTGAACGTCTCAACGCCCACGCGCTCCAGGGTGTATTTGGTTTTCGCGTTTTTACGGTCGGTACGGTTGCCCCAGTCGCGCTGGGTGGTCACTACCGCTTCCGCCACGGCCAGCGTGTGCTCCAGCGGCAGGAAGCCGAACTCGCTCGCGGTGCGGGCGTAGGTTTTCTTGTTACCGTGCTCAATGGACAGGCCGCCGCCCACCAGCAGGTTAAAGCCGACCAGCTTGCCGTTTTCGGCAATCGCCACGAAGTTCATGTCGTTGGCGTGCAGATCGATATCGTTCTGCGGCGGGATCACGACAGTAGTTTTAAACTTGCGCGGCAGATAGGTCTGGCCAAGGATCGGTTCTTCGTCCGTGGTCGCGACTTTTTCCTGATCGAGCCAAATCTCCGCATAGGCGCGCGTGCGCGGCAGCAGGTGCTCGGAGATCTTCTTCGCCCACTCGTACGCTTCGGCGTGCAGCTCGGATTCATACGGATTCGAGGTGCAGAGCACGTTACGGTTCATGTCGTTGGCGGTCGCCAGCGCGTCCAGCCCGACGGAGTGGAGCATCTGGTGCACCGGCTTCACGTTCTTCTTCAGAATGCCGTGGAACTGGAAGGTCTGACGGTTGGTCAGGCGGATGCTGCCGTAAATCGTATTTTCACCCGCAAACTTGTCGATCGCCTGCCACTGTTTGGTGGTGATCACCCCGCCCGGCAGGCGGCAGCGCAGCAGCATCGCGTGACGCGGCTCCAGCTTCTGTTCAGCGCGTTCGGCGCGGATATCGCGATCGTCCTGCTGGTACATACCGTGGAAGCGGATCAGCAGGAAGTTGTCGCCTTTGAAGCCGCCGGTGAGACCGTCATTCAGATCTTCAGCAATGGTGCCGCGCAGATAGTTGCTTTCCAGCTTCATGCGCTCGGCGTCTGTCAGTTTACCTTCGACCACCAGTGGCCCTGGATGTTTTTCGCTCATTAGTAGACATCTCGCTGATAACGGCGCTCAACGCGCAGCTCACTTAAAAATTCATCCGCCGTTTCGGCATCCATACCGCCGAATTCGGCAATCACTTCCAGCAGTGCCTGCTCAACGTCTTTCGCCATGCGATTGGCGTCGCCGCAGACATAAATGTGGGCACCGTCATTGATCCAGCGCCACAGCTCTGCGCCCTGTGCGCGCAGTTTGTCTTGTACGTATACTTTTTCTTTCTGGTCGCGGGACCAGGCCAGATCGATGCGGGTCAGTACGCCTTCTTTAACATAGCGCTGCCACTCGACCTGGTAGAGGAAATCTTCGGTAAAGTGCGGGTTGCCGAAGAACAGCCAGTTTTTACCCGGCGCGCCGTCTGCCGCGCGCTGCTGCATAAAGGCACGGAACGGCGCGATGCCTGTGCCTGGGCCAATCATGATGACCGGCGTTTCCGGATTCGCAGGCAGGCGGAAGTTGTCGTTGTGCTCGATAAAGACGCGCACTTCGCCCTCTTCTTCCACGCGATCCGCCAGGAAGCTTGATGCCCCACCCGCACGGGCGCGGCCTTCGATGTCGTAGCGCACCACGCCGACGGTGACATGCACTTCACTCTCCACTTCGGCCTGCGAAGAGGCGATGGAGTACAGGCGCGGGGTCAGCGGTCGCAGCAGGCCGATCAGCGCATCGGCATCCAGCTGAGCCGGAGAGAAACGCACCATATCGACAATTGGCGTCGTCGCGGCGTAATGCTGCAGTTTCGCTTTGTCCCCCACCAGCGGCAGCAGGGATTCGCTGCGCGTTAAGGTGGCATAATTCTCGACGATATTCGGGGTATTCACCGTCAGCTCGAAATGCCACTGCAGCGCCTCTGAAAGCGGCTGGGTTTTGCCGTCAACGGTGACAGGCTCGTCACCCTTCAGCCACAGCAGCTCAACCAGCTCTTTCACCAGCGCCGGGTCGTTCTGGTACCAGATACCCAGCGCGTCGCCCGGCTGATAGCGCAGGCCAGAGTCACCGAGATCGATTTCGATATGGCGCACGTCTTTTTCCGAATCGCGGCCGGTAATTTTCTGGTTCACCGACAGGCTCGCCGTCAGCGGCGCCTCTTTGGTGTACGGGCTGGTGTGAATGTCGTTGACGGCACCCGTCGCGGTGAGCGCGGCCTGCGCCGACGTCTCTTTCGGCACGCGCGCTTTCAGCACTTCAACAATGCGGGCACGCCATTCGGCGGCGGCGGTCTGGTATTCGACATCCGCGTCAACGCGGTCCAGCAGGCGCTCCGCACCCAGCTCCGCCAGCTTGCTGTCGAAGTCTTTACCTGACTGGCAGAAGAATTCGTAGGAGGTATCGCCCAGGCCAAAGACGGCAAACGCCGTGCCGTCCAGCTTCGGCGCTTTTTTCGAGAACAGGAACTTGTGCAGCGCCACCGCTTCTTCAGCGGGTTCACCTTCCCCCTGCGTAGAGGCAACCACCACCAGCAGTTTTTCTGACGCGATTTGCTTAAATTTATAATCCCCGGCGTTGACCAGGTTCACGTTCAGTTTGGCGGCCAGCAGGTCGTCACGCAGCGCTTCGGCCACGCGGCGCGCATTGCCCGTCTGCGAGGCGGAAATCAGGGTAATGGCCGGAATTTCAACGGCCGTTACCGGTGCACCCGCCACAGCGCCAGGCTGCTGATTGAGCATTCCCCAGAAATAACCGGAGACCCAGGCAAGCTGAGTGGGAGAAAAATCAGAGGTGGCAGCCTGAAGGCGCGCCAGTTGCTCCGGGTTCAGGGGAAGCAAATTTGAAGGTGGGGCCTGTGTTGTCATGCGTCGTTATGTTCCAGTAGCCAAGCGGACTTTAAGCGAATAAATCCAAACTGAAGATAAGGTTAACGGCGAGGATAATAACAATTAAAGAAGGGATGGAAATAATAAATAACCAAATGGACTAACCTGTTTTAGTTGTCATACTTAGCGATAAAAGCGATTAATTAACTCTCTGAAAATTATCGATAAAAACCACAAAAAACGCCTATTAACGAGACGTCAGGCTTCAGAGCCGTTTTAGTTAATGCTAAAAATTGTGCTTTCCGGTACTATGCGGCGGTTTTTTCCGCATTACTGAGAGCGATCATGTCCACCACACTGTTTAAAGATTTCACCTTCGAAGCCGCCCACCACCTTCCGCATGTCCCTGAAGGGCATAAATGCGGCCGTCTGCACGGGCATTCGTTCATGGTGCGTCTTGAGATCACCGGTGAAGTTGATCCGCATACCGGTTGGATCATGGATTTTGCCGAGCTGAAGGCGGCGTTTAAGCCGACCTACGATCGTCTGGATCATTACTACCTGAATGATATCCCGGGCCTTGAGAACCCGACCAGCGAAGTGCTGGCGAAATGGATTTGGGATCAGATGAAGCCGCTGGTGCCGCTGCTGAGCGCGGTGATGATCAAAGAGACCTGTACCGCTGGCTGTATCTATCGCGGGGAGTGATGCTTGCCGGGTGGCGCTGACGCTTACCCGGCCTATAAGAGCCTCAAACCGTAGGCCCGGTAAGCGCTAGCGCCACCGGGCTTTTTTATGCAATATTCAGGTACTTGTGCGTCTGCATCGAAAGGCGCCAGTTACGCGCAATACAGGTTTCAATGCACAGGCGCGTCGCGTCGTCTTTCTGGCTGATCGGCTGTAGCGCAATGACGCGCTGCTTTTCATCCGTCAGCGTGGCCAGCAGTTCATCCAGCGCTTCGATATCACGCACGCGCCCAACCGGGTGCTTAATCTCATCCGCGCGTTCCAGCGCCTGAGACAGCACGTCATACCCGCCGCGCATATTCACTTTTGGCGATACCGTCACCCAGGTCGTGTGTGAACAGCGCACTTCATGGGTGCCGCTGGTCTCAATCTGGCAGCTGTAGCCGTTCTTCTCGAGCAGCTCGGTCAGCGGCGTCAGATCGTGGATGCAGGGTTCACCGCCGGTGATCACCACGTGGCGCGCCGTCCAGCCCTGACGACCAATAATGGCCAGCAGATCTTCTGAACTGCCCGCGCCCCACTTATCGCTCTCTTTGGTTTTCGCCAGAATGCTAAACAGCGACACTTCCCGATCTGCGAGCTTATCCCACGTATGTTTGGTATCACACCAGGCACAGCCAACCGGGCATCCCTGTAAACGAATGAAAATAGCGGGAACGCCGGTAAAGTAACCCTCGCCTTGCAGGGTCTGGAACATCTCGTTAATCGGGTACTGCATAGTCATCTCAGTAAAGGGGATAAACGATAAGTATCGCAGATCCCCGCCGGATGGTCATGCTCCATCGGTGCTTTGCGCGCCAATCGCCGCCATAAAACGCTCGGTAATTTGCTGCGGACGGGTGATCGCGCCGCCGACGACGACCGTATGCGCGCCCAGCGCCAGGCATCTGGCCGCGCGTTCAGGCGTATCCACGTTGCCTTCGGCAACCACGGGAACCGTCACGGCGACCAGCACGGCCTTCAGGAACGCGCAGTCATTCCCCGGAAGCGAATGGCCCGCCGTTTCCGCCGTATAGCCGTAAAGCGTGGTGCCGACGCAGTCAAAGCCAAGCGCCTGCGCCGTCACGGCTTCGTCCACGGTGGAAATATCGGCCATCAGCAGTACGGAGGGGTAGCGCGAGCGGATGCGCGCGACCAGCGTTTCCAGGGATTCACCACCGGGACGCTCCCGCGCCGTCGCATCAAGCGCAATGATTTCCGGAGAGACGGCCATGAGCTCATCCACCTCTTTCATCGTGGCGGTGATAAACACCTCGCTTTCCGGGTAATCCCGTTTGATAATGCCGATGACAGGCAAAGAGACCTGCTGCTTAATGGCCTCGATATCCACCACGCTGTTGGCACGAATGGCAGCGGCCCCGCCCTGCGCCGCCGCCAGCGCCATCCGCGACATAATAAACGGGCTATGCAGCGGTTCATTCTCCAGCGCCTGACAGGAGACGACCAGTTTTCCCTTCAGGTTATCCAGTACAGTTTTCATTACGATAAGATCTCTTCTACTTCGTTTTTGATAATCGTGACGTGCGGGCCATAAATGACCTGAACACCGTTACCGCGAACGATAACGCCGCGCGCGCCGGTGGCTTTCAGCGCCGCGTCATTCACTTTGCTGCCGTCCTTCACCGTGACGCGAAGCCGCGTGGCGCAGCAGTCCACCTCTTCCAGATTCTCTTTTCCGCCTAATCCCGCGATCACCGCAACGGCGCGCTCGCTCTGCGAGAAGGTCACCTCATCGGCCACCGCCTCCTTTTCCCGACCCGGCGTGGCGAAATCGAAGCGGTTAATCAGGTAGCGGAAGGTGAAGTAGTAAAGGAAGAACCACGGCACGCCGACCAGCGGAACGAACATCCAGTTGGTTTTGGCCTCTCCCTGCAAAATACCGAACAGCACGAAGTCGATAAAACCGCCGGAGAAGGTTTGCCCGATAGTGATATGCAGCATGTGCGCGAGCATGAACGCCAGCCCGTCAAACAGCGCATGAATGACGTAAAGCGCCGGCGCAATAAACAGGAAGGAAAACTCGATAGGCTCGGTAATCCCGGTCAGGAACGAGGTTAGCGCCGCAGAGAGCAGCAGCCCGGCAACGCGCTTTTTATTCTCCGGTTTTGCCGTGTGGTACATCGCCAGACACGCGCCGAGCAGGCCAAACATCATCGTAATAAAGCGCCCGGACATGAAGCGCGACGTGCCCTCATAGAAATGCTGCGTGTTCGGGTCGGCCAGCTGGGCGAAGAAGATCCGCTGTGTGCCCTCGACGAGGTGACCGTTAACAATCTCACTGCCGCCGAGCGCGGTGGTCCAGAACGGCAGATAGAAGATGTGGTGCAAACCAAACGGGCCCAGCATGCGTAAAATGAAGCCGTACAGCAGGGTGCCCAGATAACCGGTGGCATCCACCAGCCCGCCGAGACCAAAAATCAGTTTCTGGAAATGCGGCCAGACCACGGTCATGAGCGCGCCTACGAGTATCGCCGCCAGCGAGCTGATTATGGGAACAAAGCGCGACCCGCCAAAGAATCCGAGGAACTGCGGAAGCGCAATTTTATTAAACCGATGATGGAGCGTGCAGGTCACCAGACCAATCACCACGCCGCCAAATACGCCGGTTTCCAGCGTCTGAATCCCCAGCGTCATGCCCTGCCCCACAGCGCCCGGGTTCTCCTGCGCCAGTTTGCCGGTGAGGATCAGCAGCACGTTGATGGTGGCATTCATCACCAGAAACGCGAGCAGCGCCGCCAGCCCAGCCGTGCCCTTATCGCTTTTTGCCAACCCGACGGCAACACCAACCGCAAACAGCACCGAGAGGTTTGCAAACACGATTGAACCTGCGCTGCTCATGATGGTGAAAATAGCCTGAAGCCAGCCCACGTCTAAAAACGGATAAGCCGCCAGCGTGTTGGGATTCGATAACGCGCCGCCTACCCCCAGCAGCAGACCCGCCGCGGGCAACACGGCGATGGGCAACATAAAGGATTTACCAAAGCGCTGCGCTTTTTCAAACCATCCCCCCGAAGAAGCACCACTGAACATTTGCATCATTTTTTCATCTCCCCGTTAATTGATGAAAATTTTTACCACATAAATATTTTTAAGTGAAAATTATCACCAAAAACCAGGACGCCGATCATACTTTTTCAAAATGACTGGCATCTTTCCCCTCCTTTCCGCCACACTAGTCGCAGCGAAACACATTAAGGACGTGGCATGTCGGACCATGAAAATCTGCTGCTGAAGCTCCGCCAGGAGGCTTCCGGGTACAGCCCAACGCAACAAAAACTCGGCGAGTTTGTCCTCAGCGATCCTGGCCGGGTGCTCTACCTGACGATCACTGAACTGGCGCGCGAGAGCCACACCAGCGAGGCAAGCGTCACGCGCCTTTGCCGGACGCTGGGCTGCAAGGGCTATAACGAATTTAAAATGGCGCTTGCGCTGGATATTCAGCAGGGCCAGCCCGCGCGTCAGGCGGGGGATGAGATTGATAACGTCGTGGATGAGTCGGTGCAGGCTTTGCAGGATACCGCCAGACTCCTCGACCGCACGCTGCTTGAAAAAGCGGCGCTGGCGCTGCACCAGGCGCAATCCGTACAGATTTATGGCGTTGCGGCCAGCGCGATCCTCGGGGAGTATCTGCATTACAAGCTGCTGCGGCTGGGCAAACCCGCACAGCTGTTTAGCGATATGCACCGCGCGGCCATGAATGCGACAACGCTTTCGAAAGAGACGCTGGTTGTGGCCATCTCCAGTTCGGGTTCAACGCGGGATTTACTCCACGTGGTGAAGCTTGCCCGCAAGCGCGGCGTTAAGGTTCTGGCACTCAGCAATACGCCCCGCAGCCCGCTGGCGTCTCTGAGCGACATGCAGCTGGTTGCCGCCAAACCAGAAGGTCCTCTAAGTGCAGGCGCGCTCAATGCTAAGGTTGGAGTCATGCTGCTGGTCGAGCTGCTGACCACGTCCATGATTGCGCTGGATGGTCATTACGGCGACGTTAGCCAACAAACCGCCAGCGCCACGCTTCCCCTGTTGCTCTGAAAAACATTCGCAGGCTAAATAAATAGGCCTGCAAATGATTTCAGTTAAGTGGTGTTTAAATCATTTATTTGGTAAATGTTTGGTGTAACAAATTATTATATTTATTACATTTTGAATTAAGTTTACCTTTCGCCCCCCCTCTATAAAAAACATTAAATTCAATAAGTTAAAATTTTAATTCTAATAGAGTGAATTTTTACCCTTCCGCTAATGTCCAATCTATCCACCCGAATTCCTTTCCTTAAAATAAGCTTAAGATGCCATTGATTTCGGCGTTTTATTATTTAAATGCCGTTTACTTTTGCGCGCCTACAATCCGCCTCATCAATCATAATGAGACGGTATTAATGAAGATGTTATTGATTACAGGCGTGACAGGATTTCTGGGCGGTGCAGTTCTTGAAAAAATCCTGACCAGCGATCAACCCGCAAAACTCCTTTTGCTTGCGCGCGCCAGCGATCCGCAGAGCGGGCTGGAGCGCGTGCTGGAGAACATGCGCAAGTTCAACGTTCCCGAGGACAAACTGGCCACCCTGGAGGTGGATAATATCCTGATTGGCGACCTCAGCCAGCCTGAAGCCTTTCTCAACGATCCCCGTCTGGATCGGGTGACGCACGTGGTTAACTGTGCGGCCGTCGCCTCATTTGGTAATAACCCGCTGATCTGGAAGGTCAACGTTGAAGGTACGCTCGCGCTGGCGCGCCGTATGGAGCAGGTCACCGGACTGCAGCGTTTCCTCCACGTCGGCACAGCAATGTCATGCACGCCGGAGCAGGATTCACTGGTCGCCGAAAGCGCTGAATTCAGAGAGAATGCTGAACACCTGGTGGAATACACGTTTTCGAAGTCAACCATCGAACAGCTGATGCGCCAGGAGTGTCCGAACCTGCCGCTGCTCATCGCCCGTCCGTCCATCGTCGTCGGCCATACCCGTCACGGCTGCACGCCGTCGAGCAGCATTTTCTGGGTCTTTAGCATGGGCCTGATGCTGCAGAAGTTTATGTGCTCAATGGAAGACAGGATCGACGTTGTTCCTGTGGATTATTGCGCCGACGCGATGTTAATGCTGCTCAACAGCAACGCTCGTCCGGGAGAAGTGGTACACATTTCTGCGGGAGAAGAGAACAGCGTTCGCTTTGCGGATATCGATCAGGCAATGGCGCAGGCGCTGGAGAAAGCCCCCGTCGGGGATAAATATGCACAGGTCAGCTACGAAACGCTGGTAAGAATGCGCCGCGAGCTGAAACATATTTTTGGCCCGTGCAACGAACGTCTGATGCTGAAAGCCATGCGTTTATACGGTGCGTTTGCCACGCTTAACGTGCGCTTCAGCAACGATAAGCTGTTGAGCATGGGGATGCCGAAGCCGCCCCGGTTTACGGATTACATCGCCCGCTGCGTGCAAACCACCCAGGGGCTGACCATTCCGGAGCAAATGGCGGTCGATTTTAAATAGCCAAAAAAAATGCCAGTCATACGACTGGCATTTTCATTTTAAGGCTTAAGCAATTATGCCTGGCCTTTGATCTCTTTCAGACCGTTGTATGGTGCTTTTTCGCCCAGCGCTTCTTCGATACGAATCAGCTGGTTGTATTTAGCAACACGGTCAGAACGGCTCATAGAACCGGTTTTGATCTGGCCTGCAGCGGTACCCACAGCCAGGTCGGCAATGGTAGCGTCTTCAGTTTCGCCAGAACGGTGAGAGATAACAGCGGTGTAGCCAGCGTCTTTCGCCATTTTGATCGCAGCCAGAGTTTCGGTCAGAGAACCGATCTGGTTGAATTTGATCAGGATGGAGTTAACGATGCCTTTCTCGATGCCTTCTTTCAGGATCTTGGTGTTGGTTACGAACAGGTCGTCACCAACCAGCTGGATTTTGTCGCCCAGTACTTTAGTCTGGTATGCGAAGCCAGCCCAGTCAGACTCGTCCAGACCGTCTTCGATAGACACGATTGGGTACTGTTTGGTCAGGTCTTCCAGGAAGTGAGTGAACTCTTCGGAGGTGAACGCTTTGTTGCCTTCGCCAGCCAGAACGTATTTACCGTCTTTGTAGAATTCAGATGCTGCACAGTCCATCGCCAGGGTGATGTCTTTGCCCAGCTCGTAGCCAGCAGCTTTAACTGCTTCTGCGATAACAGCCAGCGCTTCTGCGTTAGAACCCAGGTTTGGCGCATAGCCACCTTCGTCACCAACAGCAGTGTTCATACCTTTAGCTTTCAGAACTTTAGCCAGGTTGTGGAACACTTCAGAACCCATACGTACCGCTTCTTTCAGGGATTTCGCGCCAACTGGCTGAATCATGAATTCCTGAATATCAACGTTGTTGTCTGCGTGCTCACCACCGTTGATGATGTTCATCATTGGTACAGGCATGGAGTATTTGCCTGGGGTGCCGTTCAGTTCAGCGATGTGCTCGAACAGTGGCATACCTTTCGCAGCTGCAGCCGCTTTGGCGTTCGCCAGGGAAACAGCCAGGATTGCGTTCGCACCGAAGTTAGATTTGTTTTCAGTACCGTCCAGATCGATCATGATCTTGTCGATGCCAGCCTGGTCTTTGGCGTCTTTGCCAAGGATTGCCTGAGCAATAGGACCGTTTACAGCGCCAACCGCTTTCAGTACGCCTTTGCCCAGGAAGCGAGATTTGTCGCCATCGCGCAGTTCCAGCGCTTCGCGAGAACCAGTAGAAGCACCTGATGGAGCAGCAGCCATACCAACGAAACCACCTTCCAGGTGAACTTCGGCTTCAACGGTCGGGTTACCACGGGAGTCGATGATTTCACGACCGATGACTTTAACGATTTTGGACATTAGATTTTCCTCAGTACAAGTTAAACTAAAACTCCAGACAAACAACGCGTACCAAAGGTACGCGTTGCCGTTCTAACTTTTTTTACTTCGCCTGACGCTTCTGGTAGTCGCTGGCGGCCTTCACGAAGCCTGCAAACAGCGGATGCCCGTCACGTGGCGTTGAAGTAAATTCCGGGTGGAACTGGCAGGCGACAAACCACGGATGGTTTGGCACTTCAATGATCTCGACTAACTGATCATCCCCGGAGCGGCCCGCAACACGCAGGCCCGCGGCTTCAATAGGTTTCAACAACATGTTGTTGACTTCATAGCGGTGACGATGGCGCTCGGTGATGACCGGCTCGCCATACAGCTTGCGAACCACGCTATCGTCAGACAGCTGGCAGGCCTGTGCGCCAAGACGCATGGTGCCACCCAGATCGCTCTTCTCGGTACGGACTTCGACGTTACCTTCTTCGTCACGCCATTCAGTGATAAGCGCCACAACAGGGTACTTACAGTCTGGCACAAATTCCGTAGAGTTCGCGTTTTCCATTCCCGCTACGTTGCGCGCAAATTCGATCAGCGCAACCTGCATACCCAGACAGATGCCGAGGTATGGAATATTGTTTTCACGCGCATAGCGCGCGGTGGCGATCTTGCCTTCTACACCACGGTAGCCGAAGCCGCCAGGGATGAGGATAGCATCCAGATCTTTCAGGATTTCAACGCCACGCGTTTCAACATCCTGCGAATCAATCAGCTTGATGTTCACGGAAACACGGTTCTTCAGACCACCGTGTTTCAGCGCTTCGATGACTGACTTATAGGCATCCGGCAGTTCAATGTACTTGCCGACCATACCGATAGTCACTTCGCCTGCCGGGTTGGCTTCTTCATAAATAACCTGTTCCCATTCAGACAGGTTAGCTTCCGGACAGTTCAAGCTGAATCGTTTACAAATATAATCGTCCAGGCCCTGCGATTTCAACAGGCCCGGGATTTTATAAATGGAATCGACATCTTTCATTGAAATAACGGCTTTTTCAGGCACGTTACAGAACAATGCAATTTTCGCACGTTCGTTCGCCGGAACTGCGCGATCGGAGCGGCAAACCAGGATATCTGGTTGAATACCAATGGAGAGCAGCTCTTTCACAGAGTGCTGAGTCGGCTTGGTTTTCACTTCACCAGCGGCGGCCATGTACGGCACCAGGGTCAGGTGCATGAACAGCGCGTGCTCACGGCCGATATCTACCGCCAGCTGACGAATCGCTTCCAGGAATGGCAGGGATTCGATATCACCCACGGTACCGCCGATTTCAACCAGCACCACGTCGTGGCCTTCGCCACCCGCAACAATGCGTTCTTTGATTGCGTTAGTGATGTGCGGGATAACCTGAACGGTTGCACCCAGGTAGTCACCACGGCGCTCTTTTCGCAGAACGTCGGAGTAGATGCGGCCAGTCGTGAAGTTGTTACGACGGGTCATTTTGGTGCGGATGAAACGCTCGTAGTGGCCAAGATCCAGATCGGTTTCAGCGCCGTCTTCAGTAACGAACACTTCCCCGTGTTGGATTGGGCTCATGGTGCCCGGATCGACGTTGATGTACGGATCCAGTTTCATCATGGTCACATTGAGGCCACGGGCTTCAAGAATGGCTGCGAGGGAGGCTGCGGCAATGCCTTTACCCAGAGAGGATACGACCCCGCCGGTCACAAAAATATAGTTCGTTGTCATGCTGAACCTGAGAAGTTAGGGTGAAACGATGGAATAACCAGGACGGGAAAGTAGTATACCCGAACACGGCGAGCGCCACAAACTTTCATTCTCCGTCTCCATTCCAGGCCATGACAAACATAAGGAGTGAGAAAATAGCCCCTTTTGGGTAAATGTTTTTGACGCAAATCAAGCGCTTGTCATTTAAAAAATCACACAAATTGCGCTTGATCGCAAAATCTCGTTAGAGATCAGATTCCTGGCGCTTTACTTCCTGCCAGACTTCTTCCATTGCCTCGAGGTCAATTCCGCTCATTTCCAGGCCTCGCGAGGCGACAATCCGCTCAACTTCGCGAAAGCGTCGTTCGAATTTTATGTTGGCTTTTTGCAGGGCGGTTTCCGCTTTTACACCCAGGTGGCGAGAAAGGTTGACGGTCGCAAACAGCAGGTCGCCCATCTCTTCCTCAAGCTTTGCTTCATCCACTACCGCCTGCTGCGCTTCGTGCATGACTTCGTCAATCTCTTCGTGCACTTTATCCAGCACCGGGCCGAGGGAGGTCCAGTCAAAACCGACGGCGGAACAGCGCTTCTGGATTTTATGCGCGCGCATCAGCGCGGGCAGGCTCAGCGGAATATCATCCAGCGCCGAGTGCTGGGATTTTTCCGCTCGCTCGGCGCTTTTGATCTGCTCCCAGCGGGCCAGCACCTCAGCGCTATTGCCTGCGGTGGCATCGCCGAAGATATGGGGATGACGGCGCTCAAGCTTGTCGCTGATGGCAGCGCAGATATCGTCAAAGTTAAAGCGCCCCTCTTCCTGCGCCATTTGCGCATAGAACACCACCTGGAACAGCAGGTCGCCCAGCTCGCCGCGCAGGTCATCAAAATCTTCACGGGAAATAGCGTCCAGCACCTCATAGGTCTCTTCAAGGGTGTACGGGGCGATGGTGGCGAAAGTCTGCTCTTTGTCCCACGGGCAGCCGTTTTCCGGGTCGCGCAGGCGTTTCATGATGCCGAGCAGGCGGTCGATTTGAGTCATGGTTATGTCCTGATAAAAAAATGCCGGGTGGCGGCTTACGCCTTACCCGGCCTACAAAAGAGGGAAATCTTATCCGCCGTGCAGACGACGCGCGTCAATCACATCCGGCACCTGGTTCAGTTTGCCAAGCACGCGGCCCAGCACCTGCAGGTTGTAGATTTCGATGGTCATATCGATAGTGGCAAGCTGCTCGCGGGTATCGCTGCGGCTGGCAACGCCCAGCACGTTGACCTTCTCGTTGGCGAGAATGGTCGTGATGTCGCGCAGCAGGCCGCTGCGGTCGTTGGCAGTGACGCGCACCACCAGCGAGTAGCCAGCGGAATAGCTCTCACCCCAAACCGCTTCCACGATGCGCTCCGGCGCATGCGACTGCAGCTCGGCAAGCTGATCGCAGTCGGAACGGTGAATGGAAATCCCACGCCCCTGGGTGATAAAGCCGACGATATCGTCGCCGGGAATAGGCTGGCAGCAGCGGGCAATGTGGTGCATCAGGTTACCTACGCCCTCGACCACCACGCGCCCGTTGTCTTTGCTGCGCTGCTGCGGCGCGTAGGTTTTCTGCTGCAGCTGCTTCAGCGCCGCCGCGTCCTGCTCTGCCGCGCTTGGCTTATTGAACTGCGCCTGCAGGAAGTTCACCATCTGATTCAGACGGATATCACCACCGCCAATGGCCGCTAGCAGCTCGTCAAGCTCGTTAAAGTTGTAGCGCGGCAGCAGGAATTTCTCCGCCTCTTTCAGGCTTATCCCGATATGCTCCAGCTCGTCGTCAAGGATCTGGCGGCCGGCAAGGATGTTCTTGTCACGATCCTGTTTACGGAACCAGGCGTGAATTTTCGAGCGCCCACGGCTGGTGGTGACGTAGCCCAGGTTAGGGTTAAGCCAGTCACGGCTCGGGTTGGGCTGCTTCTGGGTAATGATTTCAATCTGGTCACCCATCTGCAGCTGATAGGTGAACGGTACGATTCGTCCGCCGATTTTCGCCCCGATGCAGCGGTGTCCCACATCGCTGTGGATGTGGTAGGCAAAATCGAGCGGCGTAGAGCCCGCAGGCAGGTCGACAACGTCCCCTTTCGGGGTAAAGACGTACACGCGATCGTCAAAGACCTGGCTGCGCACTTCGTCGAGCATCTCGCCGGAGTCGGCCATCTCTTCCTGCCAAGCAATCAGCTTGCGCAGCCAGGCAATGCGGTCTTCATGTCCTGAACGCGCCCCGCCGGACGTGCCTTCTTTGTATTTCCAGTGCGCGGCGACGCCCAGCTCGGCGTCTTCGTGCATCTGTTTGGTGCGGATCTGAATCTCGACCGTTTTGCCGCCAGGGCCAAGCACAACGGTATGGATAGACTGATAGCCGTTCGGTTTGGGGTTGGCGACATAGTCATCGAACTCATCGGGCAGATGACGGAAGTGAGTGTGTACTATCCCCAGCGCGGCGTAGCAGTCCTGCAGACGCTCCGCCACGATACGCACGGCCCGCACGTCAAACAGCTCGTCAAAGGCGAGGTGTTTCTTCTGCATTTTGCGCCAGATGCTGTAGATATGCTTAGGCCGACCGTAGACTTCGGCGCGCACGTTCTCTTCTTTCATCGCCTGGCGCAGCCCGCCGACAAATTCCTCGATATAGTGCTCGCGGTCGATACGGCGCTCGTGCAGGAGTTTGGCAATACGTTTATATTCCGCCGGGTGCAGATAGCGGAAGCAGTAATCTTCCAGCTCCCATTTCAGCTGACCAATCCCTAAGCGGTTCGCCAGCGGCGCGTAGATATTTGTACACTCTTTAGCCGCCAGCACGCGCTCATCTTCCGGCGCATCCTTCACCTCACGCAGGTGGGCAATCCGCTCGGCAAGCTTGATGACCACGCAGCGGAAATCATCCACCATGGCCAGCAGCATTCGGCGAACGTTATCGACCTGCTCAGAGGAGACGGAATCGGTGTGCGCGGCTTTGAGCTGGCGGATGGCCGCCATATCGCGCACGCCGTGGATCAGCGCGACGACGGATTTCCCGACGCTGTCGCGCAACACGTCTTCGCTGACCACGTCCGCATCCGCGAGGGGGAAGAGAAGCGCGGCCTGCAGCGTTTCGATGTCCATGTTCAGCATGGATAAGATTTCCACCATCTCCACGCCGCGCCACAGGAGAAGATCGGCATCCGGATGCCCCTGCGTGGTGCGCAGACAATAGGCCCAGGTTTCGGTTAAGCGTTCACACGACTGCTGGCTGGAAATTCCCAGACTTGCGATCCATTTTTGTGGGTCAAATTCCCCAGCTTTATTGAGATGTGCACTTCTTACCGCAACCATTGTCCTCTCCTTTAGGGACCTGGGCCTGTCGAAGTCGACAAGCCAAACAAATTAGATGTGCTCGAACAACACCATCGATTCCAGATGTCCAGTGTGCGGGAACATGTCCAGCATTGCCAGACGCTGAATCTGGTAACCCGCGCTGATTAATGCCTCGCTGTCCCGGGCAAGCGTTGCCGGGTTACAGGAAACATAGACCACACGCTTCGGCGCGAGTTTAATAATATGTGCCATCACACCCGGGGCACCGGCGCGCGCCGGGTCGAGCAAAATTTTATCAAAGCCCTGTTTTGCCCACGGCTGTTGAGTGACATCTTCCTCAAGATTTTGATGAAAGAATGTCACATTTTGCAAGCCGTTCTGCTGCGCGTTCTCCTGCCCTTTAGCCACCAGCGCCTCAACACCTTCCACGCCTACGACGCTCGCCGCTTTTCGCGCCAGCGGCAGCGTGAAGTTGCCCATTCCGCAGAACAGATCGAGCACCCGATCGCTTTTCTGAACATCCAGCCACGTCAGCGCTTTCTCGACCATCAGTTGGTTAACGCCGTCATTCACCTGAATGAAATCCCGCGGGCTGAACGTTAAGCGTAGCCCGTTTGACGCATACCAGGGTGCCTCACCGGTAACCTGCTCAAGTATCTCGCTTTGTGGTGCGAGGAAAAGTGCCAGGTCGTGGGAATGCGAAAAGCGTTCCAGTTTTTCGCGATCTTTTTTCGACAGCGGCGCGGTATGGCGCAGGACCATCAGCGGTCCATTGTTTGCCATGACCAGTTCGACATGCCCGAGGTGGCGAACGCCGTCCAGCCCGGAGAGACAGGTGCGCACTTCCGGAAGCAACGCCTCAAGATGGGGCACCAAAACGGGGCATTGCTGCACATCAACAATGTCACTGGAACCGGCCTTGCGAAACCCCATCTCCAGCCGCGCCGTTTTTGGCTGATAGCTGAGGCTCAGGCGCGCGCGTCGACGATAGCCCCAGGGCACATCGGAAAGAATTTCGTTAACGTCATGCTTAAGCTGACGCGCCAGCGCGCGGCTTTTGCTTTTTTGCTGTAATTCTGTGCTCGCATGCTGTTGCTGGCAGCCCCCGCAAACGCCAAAATGTGGGCAGCGTGGCTTCACGCGCTCCGGGCTATCGTTGAGGCGACGCTTAACCTGTCCGCGCGCGAACTGGCGTTTATCTTCCGTCAGCGTAATTTCTGCTCGTTCTGTTGGCAGTAAACCTGTTATAAACAGAGCCTTACCGTTGTGACGTGCCACTCCCTGACCAAACGGATCGAGATCCGTGGCTTCAACAGTAATGATTTGACGCGTCGTCACGCGTCGCTTTGCAGAGTAGAATTGCGCCATCGCCGAGATTTTTCTCACATAAACATAATTATCTTAATTGTCCCATAACGGAACGCCATGACCAACTACAGCCTGCGCGCGCGCATGATGATTTTGATCCTCGCCCCCACCGTTCTCATCGGTCTGCTGCTGAGTATCTTCTTTGTGGTGCACCGCTATAACGATTTGCAGCGGCAGCTGGAGGATGCAGGTGCCAGCATTATCGAACCGCTTGCCGTTTCCAGCGAGTACGGCATGAACCTGCAAAACCGCGAATCCATTGGTCAGTTAATCAGCGTGCTCCACCGCCGCCACTCGGACATCGTACGCGCCATTTCCGTGTACGACGAACATAACCGCCTGTTTGTCACCTCGAATTTTCATCTCGATCCGGCGGCCCTGAAGATCCCGGACGGTACGCCGTTCCCGCGCCACCTCACCGTACTGCGGCGCGGCGATATCATGATCCTGCGCACGCCGATCGTGTCGGAAAGCTATTCACCCGATGAGTCTGCGCAATCCGACGCCAAATCCAGCAACAATATGCTGGGATACGTGGCGCTGGAGCTGGATCTCAAGTCGGTCCGGCTACAGCAGTATAAAGAAATATTCATCTCTGGCGTGATGATGCTGTTCTGCATTGGCATTGCGCTGATCTTCGGCTGGCGCCTGATGCGCGACGTGACGGGCCCCATCCGCAACATGGTCAATACGGTTGACCGCATCCGCCGGGGACAGCTCGACAGCCGGGTGGAAGGGTTTATGCTGGGTGAGCTGGATATGCTGAAGAACGGCATCAACTCGATGGCCATGTCGCTGGCGGCGTATCACGAAGAGATGCAGCACAACGTTGACCAGGCCACGTCCGACCTGCGCGAAACGCTGGAGCAGATGGAGATTCAGAACGTTGAGCTGGATCTGGCGAAAAAGCGCGCCCAGGAAGCGGCACGTATTAAGTCGGAATTCCTGGCCAATATGTCGCACGAGCTGCGTACGCCGCTGAATGGCGTGATCGGCTTTACCCGCCTGACGCTGAAAAGCGAGCTCAACCCGACTCAGCGCGATCACCTGCACACCATTGAACGTTCGGCCAACAACCTGCTGGCGATCATCAACGACGTGCTGGACTTCTCCAAGCTGGAAGCGGGCAAGCTGATCCTGGAGAGTATTCCGTTCCCGCTGCGCAGTACGCTCGATGAGGTGGTGACGCTGCTCGCGCACTCGTCGCACGACAAAGGCCTTGAGCTGACGCTTAATATTAAAAACGACGTGCCGGATAACGTCATTGGCGATCCGCTGCGTCTGCAGCAGGTCATTACCAACCTTGTCGGGAATGCGATTAAATTCACCGAAAGCGGTAACATCGACATTCTGGTAGAAAAACGCTCCATCAGCAGCAATAAGGTGCAGATTGAAGTCCAGATCCGCGATACCGGCATCGGTATTCCTGAGCGGGATCAGTCGCGTCTGTTCCAGGCGTTCCGTCAGGCGGACGCCAGTATCTCCCGCCGTCATGGCGGTACCGGCCTGGGGCTGGTGATCACGCAGCGTCTGGTGAACGAGATGGGCGGCGATATCTCCTTCCACAGCCAGCCGAATCGCGGTTCAACCTTCTGGTTCCACATTAATCTGGACCTCAATCCGAACGTTTTGACCGATGGACCGGTGACGGACTGCCTGAAAGGCAAGCGTCTGGCCTACGTCGAACCTAACGCGGCGGCAGCGCAGTGCGCGCTCGATATTTTAAGCACCACGCCGCTGGAGGTGGTCTACAGCCCAACCTTCTCAGCGCTTGCCGTTGAGCACTACGACATTCTGCTGATGGGGATCCCGGTCACCTTTACCGGCGAGCTGACCATGCAGCAGGAGCGGCTGGCGAAAGCCGCCTCAATGACCGACTATCTGCTGCTGGCGCTGCCCTGCCATGCCCAGCTCAATGCAGAAGAGTTGAAAAATGACGGGGCCGCCGCGTGTCTGCTGAAGCCGCTCACCTCGACCCGCCTCCTGCCCGCGCTCACGGAGTATTGTCGTCTTAGCCAGCATGCCCTCCCGCTGATTGACGATGAGCAAAAATTGCCGATGAGCGTGATGGCGGTGGATGATAATCAGGCCAACCTGAAGCTGATTGGCGCATTGCTTGAGGACCAGGTTCAGCACGTTGAGCTGTGCACCAGCGGCGCGCAGGCCGTTGAACAGGCGAAGCAGATGCAGTTCGATTTAATCCTGATGGATATTCAGATGCCGGGCATGGATGGCATTCGGGCCTGCGAGCTGATCCACCAGCTGCCTCACCAGCAGCAAACCCCGGTCATTGCGGTCACCGCGCACGCGATGGCCGGTCAGAAAGAGAAGCTGCTGAGCGCCGGAATGAATGACTATCTGGCGAAGCCCATCGATGAAGAGAAACTTCATAACCTGCTGTTACGCTATAAGCCGGGTCATATTGGCGGGACGTACACGGTTTCCAGCGAGCCGGTTGAAATCAGCGTTAACCAGAACGCCACCTTTGACTGGCAGCTCGCGCTGCGCCAGGCGGCAGGTAAACCCGATTTGGCCCGCGAAATGCTGCAAATGCTGGTCGCGTTTCTGCCGGAAATTCGCAATAAGGTGGAAGAGCAGCTGGTGGGTGAAAACCCGGAAGATCTGCTGGAAGCAATCCACAAGCTGCACGGTAGCTGCGGGTACAGCGGCGTGCCGCGGCTGAAAAATCTTTGCCAGCTGCTGGAGCAGCAGCTGCGTGCCGGCACGCCGGAATCGGAGCTTGAACCGGAGTTCCTGGAGCTGCTGGATGAGATGGATAACGTAACGCGGGAAGCGATGAAGGTATTGGGGAGCTGAGGTAAAAGCCCGGTGGCGCTACGCTTACCGGGCCTACAATTGCGGGTGCGGCCTGATGCCCTCACCCCGCCCCTTTCCCACAGGGAGAGGGAGAACTACATTCCCTGCCCCACTTTCAGCACCGCCGCGATATTCCTTGCGGCCATCCTGACGTTCTCGCTGGCATTTTCCAGCGCATCTTCCAGCGAGCAGATGGTGTAGATCACGCTAAACACCGCATCAATGCCGTGATCGTGTACCACGCCAACGTCCGCCGTCAGGCTGCCTGCAATGCCGATGACGGGTTTGTTAAAGCGTTTCGCCACTTTCGCCACGCCCACCGGGACTTTGCCGTGGATCGTCTGGCTGTCGATGCGGCCTTCTCCCGTGATCACCAGATCCGCATCGGCCACCTGGTCGGCCAGGTGTAGCGCATCGGTCACGATCTCAATGCCCTGGCGCAGCTGCGCGCCGCAAAAGGCGTACAGCGCGGCCCCCATACCACCCGCCGCGCCGCCGCCAGCAAGGTTTAGCACGTCGATATCCAGATCCCGGGCAATGACTCTCGCATACTGCGCCAGCGCGTTGTCCAGGGTGACGATCATCTCGGGAGTGGCCCCCTTTTGCGGGCCAAATACGGCTGACGCGCCATCCTTTCCGGTGAGCGGATTCGTCACATCACAGGCGACTTCTATCCGGCACTCCGCCAGACGTCTGTCCAGCCCACTCAGGTCGATACGCGCGAGTTTTCCCAGCTCGCCCCCGCCCTGACCAAGGGGCTGCCCGCTGTCGTCCAGCAGCTTTGCCCCCAACGCCTGCACCATCCCTGCTCCGCCGTCATTGGTGGCGCTACCGCCAATACCGATGATGATATGCTTAACGCCTGCATCCAGCGCGTGACGAATAAGTTCGCCCGTTCCCCACGAGGTGGTTTTCAGGGGATTACGCTGCGAAGGGACGACCAGCTCCAGGCCGCTTGCCGCCGCCATTTCAATAAAGGCACTTTGCTCGTCACCGGATAAGCCATAAAACCCTTCCACGCGCTCACCCAGCGGGCCGGTCACCGGAACATGTACAATGCGTCCCTGCGTTGCCGCGATCATCGCCTCTACCGTCCCTTCGCCACCGTCCGCGACCGGCAGTTTGACGTAAACCGCCTCGGGGAAGATCTCGCGAAAACCACGTTCTATCGCTGTCGCAACCTCAAGCGCACTCAAACTTTCCTTATACGAGTCCGGTGCGATAACAATTTTCATAAGCCATCCTTACGCATAGTCGTTACGTTAAGCATACACCACGTAAAAGACCGCCTGTGGGAGCGGTCCCAATGCGTTTATCGTACCATGCACGGGCGTTTATTGTCGAATGTCCAGTCGGGGATCAGATACTGCATCGCCATCGCGTCGTCGCGCGCGCCCAGACCGTGTTTTTGATACAGCTCGTGGGCCTTCATGACCTGGTCCATATCCAGCTCAACCCCCAGCCCCGGCGTGGAAGGCACCTGCACCATGCCACCTTTGATCTCAAACGGCTGCTTAGTCAGACGCTGATTACCTTCCTGCCAGATCCAGTGCGTGTCGATAGCGGTAATCGTGCCCGGCGCGGCGGCGGCAACGTGCGTGAACATCGCCAGCGACACGTCGAAGTGGTTGTTAGAGTGCGAGCCCCAGGTCAGGCCAAACTCGTGGCACATTTGCGCCACGCGCACCGACCCCTGCATCGTCCAGAAGTGCGGGTCCGCCAGCGGAATGTCGACGGACTGCAAGGACAGGGTGTGTCCCATCTGACGCCAGTCGGTCGCAATCATATTGGTCGCGGTCGGCAGCCCCGTTGCGCGGCGGAATTCCGCCATGACTTCACGTCCTGAGAAGCCTTGCTCAGCCCCACACGGATCTTCCGCATACGCCAGCACGCCTTTCAGCTGTTTACCGATCGCAATGGCCTCATTAAGCGACCATGCGCCGTTCGGATCCAGCGTCACGCGCGCCTGCGGGAAACGTTTTGCCAGCGCGGTGACGGCTTCCGCCTCTTCCTCACCGGCCAGCACGCCGCCCTTCAGTTTGAAATCGTTAAAGCCATATTTTTCGTACGCGGCTTCCGCCAGGCGCACCACCGCATCAGGGGTCATCGCCTCGTCGTGGCGAAGTCGATACCAGTCGCATTGTTCATCCGGCTGGCTCTGATAAGGCAATGGCGTCAGCCTGCGGTCGCCGACAAAGAACAGATAGCCCAGCATTTCCACTTCGCTGCGCTGCTGACCCTCGCCCAGCAGCGACGCAACGTTGACGCCCAGATGCTGACCCAGCAGATCCAGCAACGCGGATTCAATCCCGGTCACCACGTGAATGGTGGTGCGCAGATCGAAGGTCTGCAGGCCACGCCCTCCGGCATCGCGATCGGCAAAGGTATTGCGCACGGTGTTGAGGATATTTTTATACTCACCCAGCGTTTTGCCCACCACCAGCGGAATGGCATCTTCCAGCGTCTGGCGGATCTTCTCCCCGCCCGGAATTTCGCCCACGCCCGTATGGCCGGAATTGTCTTTGATAATGACAATATTGCGGGTGAAGAATGGCGCATGTGCGCCGCTCAGGTTCATCAGCATGCTGTCATGGCCCGCAACCGGAACGATCTGCATGGCGGTAACTACAGGGGTAGAAAAAGTACTCATCGTTCAATCCTTTTATCAGTGACGTCCGAAAACAGGGCGCTTACGGTCAAATGTCCAGCCGGGGATCAGGTACTGCATCGGGCCCGCGTCGTTACGCGCGCCGCCAGGTAGCTTTTTATACGCCTCATGGGCTTTATGGATCTGATCCCAGTCAATCTCCACGCCCAGGCCCGGCGCATCCGGTACGGCAATCTTGCCGTTGATGATTTCCAGCGGATTTTTCGTCAGGCGAGCTTCCCCTTCCTGCCAAATCCAGTGGGTGTCGATGGCGGTCGGGTTACCCGGCGCCGCCGCGCCAACGTGGGTAAACATCGCCAGCGAAATATCAAAGTGGTTGTTCGAGTGACAGCCCCAGGTCAGCCCCCAGTCATCGCACAGCTGCGCCACGCGAACTGCGCCTGAAAGCGTCCAGAAGTGAGGGTCCGCCAGCGGAATGTCGACGGCGTTCAGCATCACCGCGTGACTCATTTCACGCCAGTTGGTGGCGATCATATTGGTCGCGACAGGCAGCCCGGTGGCGCGACGAAACTCGGCCATGACTTCACGGCCCGAGAAGCCCTGCTCCGCGCCGCAGGGGTCTTCCGCATAGGTCAGGACATCCCCCAGCCCTTTGCATAGGTTAATCGCTTCATCCAGCAGCCAGGCGCCGTTGGGATCGACGGTGATCCGCGCATCCGCAAAGCGTTTTTTCAGCGCCCGGGCCGTTTCAATCTCCTGCTCGCCGGGCAGCACGCCGCCCTTCAGCTTGAAATCCTTAAAGCCGTAGCGATCCTGCGCCGCCTCGGCCAGCCGCACCACCGCGTCGCTGGAGAGCGCTTCCTGGTGGCGCAGGCGATACCAGTCGTGATCGCCCGTGGATCGCGCCAGATAGGGGAGATCGGTCTTATTGCGATCGCCAACGTAGAACAGATAGCCCAGCACGGTAACCGCATCACGCTGTTTGCCGGGCCCCAGCAGCTCGCAAACCGGAACATTGAGCGCTTTACCCAGTAAATCGAGCAGGGCGGCCTCCAGGGCGGCGACCGCGTTGACCCGCAGTTCAAACGTCCAGGCACCTTTACCGAACGTATCAAAGTCCGCCGACTGATTGCCCTTATGCACCCGCTGAACCACCTTGTTCAGACGGGCGACCTCCTGGCCTACGACCTGCGGAATGGCATCGACCAGCGTCTGGTAGATCACCTCTCCGCCCGGGGCTTCGCCCACACCGGTATTCCCTGCGCTGTCTTTCAGCACGACGATATTACGGGTAAACCAGGCGTTATGCGCACCGCCAATATTGAGCAGCATGCTGTCCTGCCCGGCCACCGGGATGACCTTCATCTCCGTGACGGTTGGACTCGATTGCGTTGTCATCATCCACGCTCCGCTACAGGTTTAAGTTCGACGCGTTTGATATCCCCCACCAGCACCAGGTAACTCAGCACCGCCACCAGCGCATGCACCCCAACATAGATCAGCGCACCGTTGAAAGAGCCGGTGGTGCCGACGATGTAGCCGATAGCGATTGGCGTCACAATCCCGGAGATGTTGCCGAACATGTTGAACAGACCGCCGCTCAGGCCGCTGATCTCTTTCGGTGCCGTATCCGCCATCACCGCCCAGCCCAGCGCGCCAATGCCTTTGCCGAAGAAGGCCATCGCCATAAAGCCGATAATCATCCATTCGGCGTTGACGTAGTTACAGAACACCATGGTCATGGAGAGCAGCATGCCGAGCACAATCGGGGTTTTACGCGCGATGTTCAGTGACCCCGTGCGGCGCATCAGCCAGTCGGAAATCACCCCGCCGAGCACGCCGCCGACGAAGCCGCAGATTGCCGGGACCGACGCGACAAATCCCGCTTTCAGAATCGACATGCCGCGTGCCTGCACCAGGTATACCGGAAACCAGGTGATGAAGAAGTAGGTTAAGGCGTTAATACAGTACTGGCCCAGATAGATACCGATCATCATGCGCGAGCCGACGAGCTGCTTGATCTGCGCCCATTTCTGGCTGAACGGGACTTTTGCTTTTGCGGATTTCTGATCCATGTTGATCAGCGCTCCGCCTTCCGCGATGTACTCCAGCTCTTTTTTGTTCACGCCAGGATGCTGGTTGGGTTCGTGGATCACTTTCAGCCAGACGAAGCTGATGACGATCCCAAGCCCGCCCATGAAGAAGAAGACGTGTGACCAGCCCACCTCATGCGTCAGCCAGCCCATGATTGGCGCGAAGATCACCGTTGCGAAGTACTGTGCTGAGTTGAAAATCGCCACCGCCGTTCCCCTCTCCTGCGCCGGGAACCATGCCGCCACAATTCGGCTGTTCCCCGGGAAGGAAGGTGCTTCCGCTAAGCCCACCAGGAAGCGCAGCGTGAAGAGCGCCACGATAATGCCGAAGCCGCTGAAGATATCGACGAAACCCTGCAACAGGGTAAACATCGACCAGATAAAGATGGACCAGAAATAGACGCGTTTAGATCCAAAACGGTCCAGCAGCCAGCCGCCAGGAATTTGCCCGATGACGTAGGCCCATGAGAATGCGGAGAAAACGTAACCCATGCCCACCGGATCGAGGCCGATATCTTTTGCCATTTCCGAACCGGCAATCGACAGCGTGGCGCGGTCACCATAGTTAAAGGATGTGACGATAAACAGCATCACCACTATCCAGTAGCGGGCATTGGTGCGCTTTTCAGCGCTGCTCGCTGCGTGGCTTAATGTACTCATTGTTGCACTCCTGAAACATAGCTTTCGCCTGGTTCATTCTGTACAGCACCGGTAGGGTAATCAGAATGAGATTGGTGTTTTGTCGTTTTGGTACGGCCTGACGCCGTTTTATAGTGACCGGAAAAGTATATGAAGGAGTGGCCCGTTCTCTCACCGTGCAAAAACACAGTATTGAAGGGTGCATGAGAGGTTGTTTATGGCATAAGCCCAGGGGAATGGAAGGTGGTTCACGGAATTGGCGTTTGGTGCGGTTTGTAGCGCCGGGCGGCGGCTACGCCTTACCCGGCCTGGAAAACCCGTAGGCCCGCGCAAGCGAAGCGCCGCCGGGCAGAGTGTTATTTGAGAAGTGAGGCCCAGTTCTCCACCCACGGGTTCGACTCGCTTTCTGGCTCCGGGTGCTCCCCGGCATCAATTAGCAGCATCTCGCCGACGCGCTGGGCGCTCTGTTCCTGCAGGAGCGCATCGAACTGCTTGCCGCCGCCGCAGAAGTTGGCGTAAGAGCTGTCGCCCAGGGCAATGATGCCGTAGTGCACGTCCGGCTGATAGCCAAGCTGGTCTTTAATGCCCTGGAACAGCGGCACGATGCTGTCCGGCAGATCGCCCTGCCCGGTGGTGGAGGTCACCACCAGAATGTATTTATCTTGATACTTTTCCCAGTCAGCCAGTTCCGGGTCTTCATAGACCGTGGCTTTATGGCCCTGGCTGGCGAGTATTGCCTCAGCCTCTTCCGCTACCAGCAGCGAGTTGCCGTACATTGTGCCGACAAAAATGCCTACTTCAGCCATGATATTTTCCCATAATGAATGCGTTTACCGTTCATCCTGAACGTTGCCCGATACAAACTCAACCCTTTCATTTTCGGGGAGTTGTCCCAGCCAGCCAAACTGTGACAGCGCCTGCATCCAGACGTCGTCCAGCTCCGCACGAATAGTCAGCGGTTCGCCGGTAAACGGGTGCGTCAGGCTCAGCTCGCTGGCGTGCAGCATCAGACGATGGCAGCCAAAGTGTTCGGCCGCACTGCGGTTCTGGCGCAAATCACCGTGTTTGCTGTCACCAATAATCGGATGGCGCAGGTGCGCAAGATGGCGTCGCAGCTGGTGCTTACGCCCGGTTTTAGGCAGAAGCTCAACCAGGCTGTAGCGTGTGGTCGGAAATTTGCTGGTTGCAACCGGCATTTCGGTCGTCGCCATGCCGCGATAATCCGTTACTGCGGGCTGCGGACCTTTGTCATCGCGGGCAAATTTATCGGCGATTTTGTCCAATTCCTCTACCAGCGGATAGTCCAGCGTGGCGGCTTCCGTCAGCCAGCCGCGCACGATCGCGTGGTAGCGCTTTTGCATCTGATGCTGTTCAAACTGCTGTGACAGCAGGCGTCCCGCCTCGCTGGAAAGCCCCATCAGCAGCACGCCTGAGGTCGGCCTGTCGAGACGATGGGCGGTAAAAACATGCTGACCAATCTGGTCGCGAACGGTCTGCATCACCACCACTTTCTCATCGCGATCGAGCCAGCTGCGGTGTACCAGCCAGCCTGACGGTTTATTTACCGCCACCAGCCACTCGTCCTGATAGAGGATCTCAAGCGTCATGCATCTTCACCGGCAAACAGGGCATCCAGTTTTTCCAGTTCGATCAGCATCACGTCGCGCGCCGGGTGCGTCGCCTCGAGCGCCATTTCATAGTAGGGAGAGACAGCAAACGCCTGCGGAAGCGGGTGACCGCCCTCAAGCAGGGCGTGCATGCGCGGAATTAACACCCACTGCAGCCACTCAAACGGGGCCAGCGTATCCAGGCAGAAGGGCTGAGTGCTCGCGAACGCTTCTGGCTGCGGCGCGGTCTCCTGCCACAGCTGATGTTGGCGCAAAAGGGCTTCGATGGCGTGCAACTGAGCACGAACGCTATCGTGTTGCGTCATAGTAACCTCAACTGAAAAAGTGAACGGCGCGCAGCATAGCATTGCGGAAGGCAGAAATAAAAAAAGGGAGCACTGTAAAAACAGTGCTCCCGGTTCGTTTCGCAGCATTCCAGCTACAATTCGTGCTCCCTGCTCATCCGTGACAACTTTTCCTGAAGCCCGAAGGCCTGGTCATCCGTAAGCCAATGCATCCTGCACACATCTTCCTGACGTGTTTGTTTCATCCCGAAACGTCCTGGCCTTCCTGACCCACCGATCATCCTGACCGGCTCTCGTTCTCCTTCCTGGAGGTGTCCCTTACGCATCCTGCGTTATCCACTTCGCTTCATCCTGAAGCCTTCCTGCAGCGCCATCCTGACGAGTCCTGAGTGAGAAACGCCATCATCCTGATGTTCGTTTCTCGTGTCGGCGTCCTGTCGACGGAGATAGAATCCGCTATTCCGCTTCGTCTTACAACCCACCCTTTCTGGGTTGTAAGCCGTAAGCAATCCCTGAAAACAACACAGTGAATAAGTAATTCATTGAAAAATAGACTGATATTAATCTGAATTAAATGAGGTAATACTGAATCTTCAGCGATCTCTCACAAACGTTGTAAGAGATCTCTCACACGCGCGATAGCATCATGGATTACAGAAGTGGCTCAAGACGGGTGAGGAAATCCGCAAGAGAGGGGGCGAGAGTCTCGCGATTGCGGGTGCCGATAGTCTCTTTAACCACTTCACCTGACAGGTTACAGACGGATAACACATCAAGTTCGCTGTCCAGCGTGGCAATAAAGAGCGTCGGAGAAAGCTTCAGGCGTTTTTGCGTGACCAGATGACCAATCAGGTTTTCCTGAACACGCTGCAGATCGTCTTCGCTCCAGGTCTGCAACAGCGTCAGCGTGATATCAGCAAAGCGCGCGGGCATATCCCCTGCGAACTGCGTGGTATAAAACGCATGAACCGCTGGTTGTACCACAATGTCCATTGCCCGTTCAACCGCATTTACATTTTGCTCGCCGTCGAAAGGTTTTGGCTGCCAGATAACGTAATCGTCGACTGAAGAGATAATGCACGGCGAAGGTACACCATACAAATCAGCACTTTGCGGCCAAGTCTGGTCCTTTTCATGCCATGCGTCGCAATAGCGGGCCGTGAAGGCAGTGAGGGCATTTGCAGTTTCGATGTCCACCGATTTCTCTCTTCTTGTCAGACAGGATAAACTCAGGCCATAAGTGTACCTGTAAAGTGGCTATGAAACATGTCTTACGAAAATCATCAGGCGTTAACCGGCTTAACGCTGGGTAAATCGACCGATTACCGCGATACCTACGATGCAAGCCTGCTGCAGGGCGTGCCACGCAGCCTGAACCGCGATCCTCTGGGCCTGCATGCGGATGCCTTGCCGTTTGTCGGCGGTGACATCTGGACGCTGTACGAACTCTCGTGGCTTAACGCGCGCGGTCTGCCGCAGGTGGCAGTGGGCCACGTTGAGCTGGATTACGCCAGCGTTAATCTCGTCGAGTCCAAAAGCTTTAAGCTCTATCTCAACAGTTTTAACCAGACAAAATTCAACAGCTGGGACGACGTTCAGCACACCCTGGAACGTGATTTAAGCGCCTGCGCGCAGGGAAAGGTGAGCGTTTCACTGTATCGCCTGCACGAGCTGGAAGGGCAGCCGGTCGCCCACTTCAACGGGACCTGCATCGACGATCAGGATATTGAGGTGGAGAATTATGAGTTCAGCGCCGACTACCTCGAAAACGCGGCGAGCGGAAAAGTGGTCGAAGAGACGCTGGTCAGCCACCTGCTGAAATCCAACTGCCTGATCACCCACCAGCCGGACTGGGGCTCGGTGCAGATCCAGTACCGCGGCCCGAAAATTGACCGGGAAAAATTGCTGCGCTACCTGGTGTCGTTCCGCCATCACAACGAATTTCACGAGCAGTGCGTGGAGCGTATCTTTAGCGATATTCAGCGTTTCTGCCAGCCAGAAAAACTGAGCGTTTACGCGCGCTACACCCGCCGTGGCGGTCTGGACATCAACCCTTGGCGCACCAACACCGATTTTGTGCCGGCAACGGGACGGCTGGTGCGTCAATAATATAAATATTTTCACAATATGCGCGGTATCTTCCGCGCTTTAGGTTGTGAAACGTCACGCGCCAGGGCTATTGTAATCAACAGGGAAAGACGATAATCGTCCCGTAAGGAGCTCACTTGATTACACATATTAGCCCGCTTGGCTCAATGGATATGTTGTCGCAGCTGGAAGTGGACATGCTTAAGCGCACGGCCAGCAGCGATCTTTATCAACTGTTTCGTAACTGTTCACTTGCCGTACTGAACTCCGGAAGCCTGACAGATAACAGTAAAGAACTGCTGTCCCGCTTCGAAAGCTTTGATATCAACGTGCTGCGCCGCGAGCGTGGCGTGAAGCTTGAAGTCATCAACCCGCCGGAAGAGGCCTTTGTCGACGGGCGCATCATTCGTTCACTTCAGGCTAACCTGTTTGCCGTACTCCGTGACATCCTGTTTGTTAACGGGCAGATCCACAACGCAGGCCGTTTCCAGCATCTCGACCTGGAAAGCTCGGTCCATATCACCAACCTGGTGTTCTCCATTTTGCGTAACGCCCGTGCCCTGCACGTTGGCGAAGCGCCGAACATGGTCGTCTGCTGGGGCGGCCACTCCATTAACGAAACCGAATACCTTTATGCGCGTCGGGTTGGCACCCAGCTTGGCCTGCGCGAGCTGAATATCTGTACCGGCTGTGGTCCGGGTGCGATGGAAGCGCCAATGAAAGGCGCCGCGGTAGGACACGCGCAGCAGCGTTATAAAGAGGGGCGCTTTATCGGCATGACCGAGCCGTCAATTATTGCCGCTGAGCCGCCTAACCCGCTGGTTAACGAGCTGATTATCATGCCGGATATCGAGAAGCGTCTTGAGGCGTTTGTCCGTATCGCCCACGGCATTATCATCTTCCCGGGCGGCGTGGGAACAGCGGAAGAGCTGCTCTACCTGCTGGGTATTCTGATGAACCCGGCCAACAAAGATCAGGTTCTGCCGCTGATCCTGACCGGGCCAAAAGAGAGCGCCGACTACTTCCGCGTGCTGGACGAGTTTATCGTGCACACGCTGGGCGAAGCCGCGCGTCGTCACTATCGCATCATCATTGACGATGCCGCGGAAGTGGCGCGCCAGATGAAAAAAGCGATGCCGTTGGTAAAAGAAAACCGTCGCGATACCGGCGATGCGTACAGCTTTAACTGGTCAATCCGTATCGCGCCGGATCTGCAGATCCCGTTCGAGCCAACGCACGAAAATATGGCGAACCTGAAACTCTATCCGGACCAGCCGGTGGAAGTCCTGGCTGCCGATCTGCGTCGTGCCTTCTCCGGGATTGTGGCGGGCAACGTCAAAGAGATGGGCATCCGCGCTATTGAACAGTACGGTCCGTACAAGATCCACGGCGACCCGGAGATGATGCGCCGCATGGACGACATGCTGCAGGGCTTTGTCGCTCAGCACCGCATGAAGCTGCCGGGCTCAGCCTATATTCCTTGCTACGAAATCTGCACATAACGCTCAGCAGCATCTGATCGAAGCCGGGTCGCCCTGTTGCGCGTCCCGGCTTTTTTATTACCGAGGTAATTCATACGCATCACTTATGTCTTTTACAAACTATGCGCAAACGCAAACGATTACCTTGTTTTTTCAACCGTAAATTATCAGCCTTAATCCAAATTACCCGCCAGAAAATACTAAAAACCCATTTCTTTACAGCTAAAGACACCTATATCACGGGTCAGTCTTTCAGCTCACATGTCGTTGGTGGTAGCCTTCGCGCCCGTAAATTCTCTTTGACGTTTTTTTAACAGATAAATGGTCTAAAGATGCCCACATCATAAGTGGATTATTGCATTTGGGATCAGGATCACTGATAGATTCATAACTAGAATGTATCTTTCCGCCCGCCAATAGTTACGGGCGAAAATTATTAAAAAACCGTCACTGAACGAATTTCATATTACCGTCAGGCACTTTTTCATCGGATTTGACTAAAAAACCTGACAATTCGCTTCCTCCAGGAGATACAGATGGAAACCACTCAAACCAGCACCGTTGCTTCGATTGAATCCCGAAGTGGTTGGCGCAAAACGGATACCATGTGGATGCTTGGCCTTTACGGCACGGCAATCGGCGCTGGTGTACTGTTCCTTCCTATCAACGCAGGCGTCGGCGGTCTGATCCCGCTGATCATTATGGCTATCATTGCTTTCCCGATGACCTTCTTCGCACACCGCGGTCTGACCCGCTTCGTGCTGTCCGGTAAAAACCCGGGCGAAGACATCACTGAAGTTGTTGAAGAGCATTTCGGCGTTGGCGCAGGTAAACTGATTACCCTGCTCTACTTCTTCGCGATTTACCCTATTCTGCTGGTCTACAGCGTGGCAATCACCAACACCGTTGAAAGCTTCATGATGCACCAGCTGCACATGACGCCGCCTCCGCGTGCGATTCTGTCTCTGATCCTGATCGTGGGCATGATGACTATCGTTCGCTTCGGTGAGCAGATGATTGTGAAAGCAATGAGCGTACTGGTCTTCCCGTTCGTGATTGCTCTGATGGTGCTGGCTTGCTACCTGATCCCACAGTGGAACGGTGCAGCGCTGGAAACCCTGTCCCTGAGCAGCGCATCGGCAACCGGTAACGGCCTGCTGATGACCCTCTGGCTGGCGATTCCGGTAATGGTGTTCTCTTTCAACCACTCCCCAATCATCTCTTCTTTCGCTGTGGCGAAACGTGAAGAGTACGGTAATGGCGCAGAGAAGAAGTGCTCCAGCATCCTGGCACGCGCTCACATCATGATGGTACTGACCGTTATGTTCTTCGTCTTCAGCTGCGTACTGAGCCTCTCCCCGGCGGATCTGGCGGCAGCGAAAGAGCAGAACATCTCTATTCTGTCTTACCTGGCGAACCACTTTAACGCACCGGTCATTGCGTGGATGGCACCAATCATCGCGATCATCGCCATCACCAAATCCTTCCTGGGCCACTACCTCGGCGCGCGTGAAGGCTTCAACGGTATGGTGATTAAATCTCTGCGCGGTAAAGGCAAGAGCATTGAAATCAACAAGCTGAACAAAATCACTGCGCTGTTCATGCTGCTCACCACCTGGGCGGTAGCAACGCTGAACCCAAGCATCCTGGGCATGATTGAAACCCTGGGCGGCCCGGTCATCGCGATGATTCTGTTCCTGATGCCGATGTACGCGATTCAGAAAGTCCCTGCTATGCGCAAGTACAGCGGTCATGTGAGCAACGTGTTTGTAGTAATCATGGGTCTTATCGCAATCTCTGCGATCTTCTACTCCCTGTACACCATGTTCTGATTATCACCCGCGCCGTCTACGGACGGCGCACTCCTCCCTCTCTGACTGAAAGCAATGGACGCATCATGATTAGCGTATTCGATATCTTCAAAATCGGTATTGGTCCTTCCAGCTCTCACACCGTCGGACCAATGAAAGCCGGTAAGCAGTTCACGGATGACTTGATTGCACGCGGCATCTTGCATGACATTACCCGCGTGGTTGTCGATGTATACGGCTCGCTTTCCCTGACCGGGAAAGGCCACCATACCGATATCGCCATTATCATGGGCCTGGCGGGAAACCTGCCGGATACCGTTGATATTGATGCGATCCCTGGCTTCATCCAGGATGTGAACACCCACGGTCGCCTGCTGCTGGCGAACGGTGAGCATGAGGTTGAATTCCCGGTTGACCACTGCATGAATTTCCATGCGGACAACCTGTCGCTGCACGAAAACGGCATGCGCATTACCGCGCTGGCCGGCGACAAAGCGGTATACAGCCAGACGTATTACTCTATCGGCGGCGGTTTTATCGTCGACGAAGACCACTTTGGTCAAACCGATAACGCTTCCGTCGAGGTGCCGTATCCGTACAAAACGGCGGCGGATCTTCAGCGTCACTGTCAGGAGACGGGCCTTTCCCTCTCCGGCCTGATGATGAAAAACGAGCTGGCACTTCACAGCAAAGAAGAGCTCGAACAGCACTTCACTAACGTCTGGGAAGTGATGCGCGGCGGTATTGAGCGTGGGATCACCACCGAAGGCGTTCTGCCTGGCAAGCTTCGCGTGCCGCGTCGCGCTGCTGCGCTGCGCCGTATGCTGGTGAGCACCGACAAAACGACGACGGACCCGATGGCCGTCGTAGACTGGATCAACATGTTCGCCCTGGCGGTGAACGAAGAGAACGCCGCAGGCGGCCGTGTGGTCACCGCGCCGACTAACGGTGCCTGCGGTATCGTTCCGGCGGTGCTGGCGTACTACGACAAGTTTATCCGTGAAGTGAACGCGAACTCACTGGCGCGCTACCTGCTGGTCGCCAGTGCGATTGGTTCGCTGTACAAGATGAACGCGTCCATTTCCGGTGCGGAAGTTGGATGTCAGGGTGAAGTCGGCGTGGCGTGCTCCATGGCGGCGGCGGGTCTGGCCGAACTGCTGGGTGCAAGCCCGACACAGGTGTGCATCGCTGCGGAAATCGGCATGGAACATAACCTGGGGCTGACCTGTGACCCGGTTGCCGGACAGGTACAGGTGCCGTGCATCGAACGTAACGCGATTGCCTCCGTGAAGGCGGTGAACGCGGCACGTATGGCGCTGCGCCGCACCAGCGAGCCGCGCGTCTGTCTCGATAAGGTTATCGAAACCATGTACGAAACCGGTAAAGATATGAACGCTAAATACCGCGAAACCTCTCGCGGCGGCCTGGCGATGAAGATCGTGACCTGCGATTAAGCCTCTCAGGAAGCCTCGTTTTGCGAGGCTTCTTCCTGTTTTCCCCACCATTCATAGTTTCGCGCTGCTGACAGTGTTACCCTTCACGCATGAGATAGAAGGGAGATTATCTGTGGCCGTTCATTTACTTATCGTCGATGCTCTTAACCTGATCCGCCGTATCCATGCGGTACAGGGGACGCCTTGTAAAGACACCTGCCTGCACGCGCTGGAACAGCTTATCCGCCACAGTGAACCCACCCACGCGGTCGCGGTATTTGATGACGAAGCCCGCAGCACGGGCTGGCGACACCAGCGTCTGCCGGACTACAAAGCCGGACGCGCCCCGATGCCGGACGATCTTCACGCTGAATTGCCCATGCTGCGCGCTGCATTTGAACAGCGTGGCGTTCCCTGCTGGGGTGCACAGGGAAATGAAGCCGACGATCTCGCGGCCACACTGGCCGTAAAGGTGGCAAGCGCCGGGCATCAGGCTACTATCGTTTCAACTGACAAAGGCTACTGCCAGCTGCTCTCTCCGACTATCCGCATTCGTGACTATTTTCAAAAACGCTGGCTGGACGCGCCGTTTATTGCCAGCGAGTTTGGCGTCTCGCCCGAGCAACTGCCGGATTACTGGGGGCTGGCAGGCATCAGCAGTTCAAAAGTTCCGGGTGTCGCCGGTATTGGGCCGAAGAGCGCCGCACAGCTGCTGACCGATTTTCAAAGTCTGGAAGTGATTTACGCCCGTCTGGATGAGGTGCCAGAAAAGTGGCGCAAGAAGCTGGAGGCGCATAAAGAGATGGCGTTTATCTGCCGGGAAATCGCAACGCTACAGACGGATTTACAGCTGGACGGGAATTTACAGCAGTTGCGGTTAGAACGTTAAAACGACTTCAGGGTTTTGTAGGCCCGGTAAGCGTAGCGCCACCGGGCAATAGAACACGGACTATCGCTCGTCGCGACGTCCGCCGACCGCAGCCCACCAGCGACGAATATGAACCGTCACCTCTTCACGGTCGTGATAGAGCTGACGCGCCTGGATCTCCACGTTAATTCCGTGTTCATCCATCTGCTCCTGAATGTAGGCCAGGTTCTGCGACACTTCCTCATAGCGCTTTTTCATCGGCAGCTTGAGGTTGAAAATGGTCTCACGACACCAGCCGTTGACCAGCCAGGAAGCCATCAGCGCGGCGACTTTTGCCGGCTTCTCAACCATATCGCACACCATCCACGAGATGTTATTACGGTTCGGGCGATAGCGGAAACCGTCTTCACGCAGCCAGGTGACCTGCCCGGTGTCCATCAGGCTTTGCGCCATTGGGCCGTTATCAACGGACGATACCCACATATTGCGTTTCACCAGCTGATAGGTCCAGCCGCCCGGGCACGCGCCAAGGTCGACGGCGTACATGCCGTTTGCCAGACGCTCATCCCACTCATCCGCCGGGATAAAGACGTGGAACGCCTCTTCCAGCTTGAGCGTGGAACGGCTTGGCGCATCGGACGGGAAGCGCAAACGCGGAATACCCATAAAGAAGGGAGAGTTGTTGGTGGTGTACGAATAGCCTGTATAGCAGCAGCCCGGTGCGATAAAGAAGATATGCACCACCGGACGCTTCGGCGTTTCGTAGTTCGTCAGCACGCCCGCATCACGCAGCGCCGCACGCAGCGGCACGGTGAACTTACGGCAGAACTTCATCAGCTCTTTACTTTCGTTGGTATCCGCCACTTCAACGCGCAGATCGCCGCCCTTCTCCACCACGCCCTGCAGCATGCCGACAATAGGCGTGATGCGGTCTTCCGGCGGAAGATCCTTCAGCAGCTCACCCGCGACAAACATCTGGCGAGCGAAGATCAGCGAGCTGAACGGCAGCTCGCGCGCCAGCTTGTCTGCGTCTTCAGGCTGATAGCACTCGAATACGACATAACCCGCGTTTTCTTTTACACGGGCAAAGCCGAAGACTTCGCGCTTCGCCGCTTTATCGGTAATTTCCGCGGCGCACTCTTTCTCAAACCCCGGGCGACAATATAAAACAACCTTATTCATGAACAACGCCCTTGCGTTTCAGACGGATAGCTCCGATAAACATTAATACCCAACCCGCCAGGAAGCTGAAGCCGCCGACAGGTGTAACGAACGCCCACAGGCGCAGATGTGAGAGCGCAAGGCAGTACAGGCTACCGCTGAACAACACGGTACCCAGCGCCATAAACACGCTGCTCCAGTAAAACCAGATACTGATACGACGCTGCATCGCCACCGCCAGCCCAAAAATCGCCAGCGTGTGGAACGCCTGATATTCAAGGCCGGTCTGGATCCAGCCCATCTCTACTGCGCCCAAAGACTTGCTTAATACATGTGCGCCAAAGGCGCCCAGTGCAACAAAAATAAAGCCACTCACCGCGGCAAAAATCAGCATGAATCGGCTGGTCATGTTTAAGTCCTGAGTTGATGCGTGCCCGGCACACAAACGTTATTGCTCATACCTGAAGCGGAATTTTTCTTGCTCGGTTGCCGCTTTCGCCAGTATCCACTGCCGGAAGGCGGCTATTTTACCCAGTTCTGCCTGACTGTCATGACAAACCAGATAAAACGCATTCTTGCTGACCAGTACATCATTAAAAGGGCAAACCAGGCGGCCTGCCTCAATTTCGGACTGCGCCATGACGTTGTTCGCCAACGCCACGCCCTGCCCGTGAATGGCAGCCTGTAACACCATCGCACTGTGGCTAAAAATGGGTCCCTGCTGCACGTTAATATGTGTAAGACCTAATTGACGGGTATAAGTTTGCCAGTCGCGGCGAGAGGCATCATGCAAAAGCGTATGCTGAGCCAGGTCAGCGGGTGACTTCAGCGCCTTCTCACCTGTTAACAGCAGAGGAGAACAGACCGGCAGGAGATATTCTGCGTATAATTTTTCAACGCGCAAGCCCGGCCAGTTACCGCGACCATAAAAAATGGCGACATCCACGTCATCGGCCAGCTTGTCCTCCTGACGATCCACCGCCTGGATTCGAACGTCGATCCCCGGATAAGCTGAGTTAAAGCTTGAGAGTCTCGGCACCAGCCAATGAATGGCAAAACTGGGCAATAAACTGACGGTCAGGGCACCTTTTGCACTGCGAGCCTGCAGCTTACGCGTGGCTTCCGTAAGCTGGGAAAAAATCTCTTTAATATCCTGAAAATAGCTCTGCCCCTCTTCGGTCAACAGCAACGAACGGTTGCGTCGACGAAACAGCTTAAGGCCCAGAAAATCCTCAAGAGACTTGATTTGGTGACTTACTGCGGCCTGTGTCACAAAAAGCTCATCTGCCGCGCGGGTGAAGCTCAGGTGACGTGCTGCTGCATCAAAAACACGTAATGCATTAAGGGGTGGCAATCGCTTTGACATGGTTATCTGGCTTAGATGTTAACGGATTTTAACAAATAGGAAACAACGTTTAACCTATTAGTTTTTTTTATCTGAGCCATTATAATTTGTCCGTTGAGGAACTACCAGCAAATACCTATAGTGGCGGCACTTCCTGAGCCGGAACGAAGAGCTTTTTTCGGAATGCGTGTTCTGAAGGGCTTTTGGCTTACGGTTGTGATGTTGTGTTGTTGTGTTTGCAATTGGTCTGCGATTCAGACCACGGTAGCAACGCTACCAATTTTTCACTTCCTGTACATTTACCCTGTCTGTCCATAGTGATTAATGTAGCACCGCCAATTTGCGGTGCTTTTTTTTCGCCTGCGATCTGTTAATGCTCGATCTCTTTCATCTCTTTAACGTCCGTGCGGTTGATCTGCTGCTTGTTCCCGTTAGCATCTTTGTACGAAATCATCCCGGTATCATTATCGGTAGTCGGTTTCCCTTCCGAAACGATAGAACGACCATCGTTGGTGTGCATCACGTAGTTGTTACCAGAACAGGCGCTCAGGGCAAAAGTAAACGCACAGGCAGAAATGATTGCAGCTGTCTTATTCATGATTATTCTCCTTTAGCAATTAATGCTATTCAAACCTCGATTTATAACAGGCTAAAACATCCGCCTAACACTATTTAGCATAACCTGCTTTTTTGAGGTCGTAAGGATAAGCAGACAATTCTGATAGATATCAACCTCCTTGCCCTGCCGCTGAAATTGCGCGACGATCGCTATATTGAAATGAGGAATCCCATGAACGCTTTCAGTCCTGCGCAGTTCCGCGCACAGTTTCCGGCCCTGGCCGATGCCGGTATTTACCTGGATAGCGCCGCCACCGCCCTTAAGCCACAGGCGGTGATTGAGGCCACGCAGCAGTTCTACAGCCTGAGCGCCGGGAACGTGCATCGCAGCCAGTTTGCCGAAGCGCAGCGATTAACCGCGCGCTACGAAGCCGCACGCGATCAGGTCGCGCGCCTGATCAATGCCGAAAGCGGGAAAAACATCGTCTGGACGCGCGGCACGACCGAAGCCATCAATATGGTGGCCCAGTGCTACGCGCGCCCGCTGCTTCAGCCGGGCGACGAGATCGTCGTCAGCGAGGCGGAACATCACGCCAACCTGGTGCCATGGCTGATGGTGGCCGAGCAAACGGGTGCGCGCGTGGTGAAGCTTCCACTGGGTGCAGACCTTCTGCCCGACGTAGCCCGTCTCCCCGAGCTGATTACATCCCGCAGCCGCATTCTGGCGCTCGGACAGATGTCGAACGTCACGGGAGGTTGCCCGGACCTGGCTCAGGCCATTCGCATCGCCCATGCCAGCGGGATGGTGGTGATGGTCGACGGCGCTCAGGGCGTGGTGCACTTCCCCGCTGATGTGCAGGCGCTTGATATCGATTTCTATGCCTTCTCAGGACATAAGCTCTACGGGCCAACCGGTATTGGGGCGCTGTACGGCAAGCCAGAACTGCTGGCAAAAATGACGCCGTGGCTCGGTGGCGGCAAAATGATCGCCGAAGTGTCGTTCGATGGCTTCAAAACTCAGGATGTTCCCTATCGCCTGGAGGCCGGTACGCCGAACGTGGCGGGGGTGATTGGCTTAAGCGCGGCGCTGGAGTGGCTGGCTGAAACCGACATTGTTCAGGCTGAAAGCTGGAGCCGGGGGCTGGCGACGCTGGCAGAGGAAGAGCTCAAAAAGCGCCCGGGATTCCGCTCGTTCCGCGTTCAGGACTCCAGCCTGCTCGCCTTTGATTTTGCGGGCGTTCACCATAGCGACATGGTGACGCTGCTGGCCGGATACGGCATTGCCCTGCGTGCCGGACAGCACTGCGCCCAGCCGCTGCTGGCAGCGCTCGGCGTTAACGGTACGCTGCGCGCCTCGTTTGCGCCGTATAATACCCAAAGCGACGTCGACGCGCTGGTTGCCGCCGTTGACCGCGCCCTTGAAATACTGGTGGATTAATGACAAGCGCTGCTTTAGCCGGACATCCGTTTGGCACCGTAATCACAGAAGAGACCTTAAAACAGACCTTCGCCCCGCTCCAGCAGTGGGAAGATAAATATCGACAGCTGATCCTGCTGGGTAAACAGCTCCCTGCGCTTTCAGACGATCTTAAGGCGCAGGCGAAAGAGATTGCCGGCTGTGAAAACCGCGTCTGGCTGGGCGTGAGCGTCTCCGGCGAAAAGCTGCACTTCTTTGGCGACAGCGAAGGCCGCATCGTCCGGGGCCTGCTGGCCGTATTGCTGACCGCTGTGGAAGGGAAAAGCGCGGCGGAACTGCTGGCACATTCGCCGCTGGCGCTATTTGATGAGCTTGGGCTGCGCGCGCAGCTCAGCGCTTCGCGCGGCCAGGGGTTGATCGCGCTCAGCGACGCGGTACTGGATGCCGCACGTCAGGCTCAGGCCTGACGTTCCGCCTTCGCCATCATTTTCTTGAGGGCGTGAGACACCGCCACAAAGCCGAAGGAGGCGGTCACCATGGTGGCCGCACCAAAACCTGAGGCGCAATCCATTCGTTTTGGCCCTTCCGCCGTGCTTTTCATCGCGCAGACTGAGCCATCCGCCTGCGGGTAGACCAGCGCTTCGGTCGAGAACACGCAGTCGACGCCGAGCTTGCCTTTGCTGTTCTTCACCACGTTAAAATCGCTCTTCAGGCGTTCGCGCAGCTTGGCAGCCAGCGGATCCTGAATGGTTTTCGCCAGATCTGCCACCTGGATCTGCGTCGGATCGATTTGCCCGCCCGCACCGCCCGTCGTGACCAGCGGCACCTTGTAGCGACGGCAGTATGCGATCAGCGCCGCTTTTGGCCGCACGCTGTCGATGGCGTCAATCACATAGCTGTAGCCTTTGCTCATGTACTCCGCGACGTTATCTGCCGTCACAAAGTCGTCGATCACCGTCACGCGGCACTCCGGGTTGATGAGACGAATACGCTCCGCCATCACCTCAGATTTTGCCCGGCCGACGCTATCGCGCAGGGCGTGGATTTGACGGTTGGTGTTGGTGACGCAAACGTCATCCATGTCAATCAGCGTGATTGCGCCAATACCGGTTCTCGCCAGCGCTTCTGCCGCCCACGACCCCACACCACCAATGCCCACGACGCAGACGTGCGCATCCGCAAACAGCTGTAGGGCTTTTTCACCATATAAACGTGCCGTCCCGCCAAAACGCTGGCGCCAGGCGTCGCTGATTACCACAGACATAAAACCTCAGATGTAAAAAGGGTGAGGTTTTCCTCACCCTGAACAGTAATCCGTATTGTGCTCAGAATACCACAATCAGCCGCTGAATACGTTTCCAGCACCCGGCGCCGCCTTCAGTACCCACACGCGTCCGTAGTGGTTATACCAGCCCGCGCGATGGCCTGCGTCAGGGCCAATACCCTGATAGATGTCGAAGTGCTGGCCTTTAATTGCCCCGCCAACGTCCAGCGCCACCATCAGACGCAGCTCATACTGGCCGTTGAACTTGCCGTTATTGTCCAGCAGAGGGACTTCAGCCAGCAGCGTGGTGCCTGCAGGAATAATAGAACGATCCGATGCTACCGACGCGCGGCCAATTAGCGGAACGGCACTCGCCCCTTTCACCGGCGCGAAGTTTTGCGGTTTGAAGAAGACGAACGACGGGTTCTGCTCCAGCAGCTCGCGCACCTCGGCTTCGCTGTGTTTCTCGCCCCACTCGCGGATCGCCTGCATCGACATATCTTCTTTCTTCACTTCGCCGCGGTCGATCAGCACCTTACCGATACTGCGATAGGCGTGGCCGTTTTTACCGGAATAGCTGAAGAAGTTAAGCGGCGACCCGTCGCCAAAATCAATGTAGCCGCTGCCCTGAACGTCCATGATGAAGTTATCCATCAGGGAGTTGCTGTAGGCCAGAACGTAGTTCTCGCTCAGCGCACCGGCGTAGATCTCAGCGCGAGACGGCAGACGACCGCGTTTTGGCGGCATACGGTAGATAGGATACTGGAACTCGCCCTGACGGGAGTGTCGTGCCTGGATAACCGGGGTGTAGTAGCCGGTAAACTGGACGTTGCCGTAATTATCGGCCCCTTCCATCTGCCAGGCGTCGATACCAAACTGGCGCATGTTGCGCGTATCGCCGCCTGCTTTAAGCCAGTCCTGGACCGCGTTATACACGCTACTCTGGGTGCCATACAGACGCGGCGACGCGTTGCGGATCTGGTAGACCTGCTCGGAGAAATCACCGGCATTAATCGGTGCGCCGACGGCATCAGGCTGATTAACTAAAGAGAAAGGCTGGGATAACTTCCCGTCTTTATACTGTTGACCGCGATCGGTCGGTTTGGAAGAACAGGCCGCAAGAATCGCTACCATTGCGCCCGCCATCAGATACTTCGCCCAACGTCCTTTCATTATATCTCGTCTTTAAGTTGCCCATTTCCGCGTGATGAAGATAACAAACCGCCAGGGCTAATGAAATGCGATCGCATGCCCTTTGGCAAATTTTGCGCAAAAAATAGTCCAAACAGAGCCATGTCGTTCAATTTGCATACAAAATCATGATTTATGTGAAAAAGGGGTTGCATCACAAACCTATCCGAGTATAGTGCGCATCCACGGACGCGGGGTGGAGCAGCCTGGTAGCTCGTCGGGCTCATAACCCGAAGGTCGTCGGTTCAAATCCGGCCCCCGCAACCAATTAAAATTTGATGAAGTATCTTCTACGACTGTAGAAAGACGGACGCGGGGTGGAGCAGCCTGGTAGCTCGTCGGGCTCATAACCCGAAGGTCGTCGGTTCAAATCCGGCCCCCGCAACCAATCAAATTTGAAGAAGTAAGTTTCTACACGAGTAGAAAGACGGACGCGGGGTGGAGCAGCCTGGTAGCTCGTCGGGCTCATAACCCGAAGGTCGTCGGTTCAAATCCGGCCCCCGCAACCAACACTTCTGAAAACAATAAACACCCTTAAGGGTGTTTTTTTGTATCTGTCGTTTGTGAATTTGCCGGGCGTTTACCCGGCTGAAAGATTTACCCGCGTCGCGCCAGCGTCGCCCCGTCTGAGAAATACGCCCGTATCCCCGCCAGAATCGACTCCGCAACCTCCTGCTGGAATTTTGCCGTCTTGAGCTTGCGCTCTTCTTCAACGTTACTGATAAACGCGGTTTCTACCAGAATGGACGGGATATCCGGTGCCTTGAGTACCGCAAACCCGGCCTGTTCAACGCTGTTTTTATGCAGCTTATTGATGTTGCCCAGCTTGCCCAGCACCGCTTTACCAAACTTCAGGCTGTCGTTAATGGTCAGCGACTGCACCATATCGAACATAGTGTGGTCGACGTAGCGGTCGCCGCTTTTGCTCACGCCACCGATCAGGTCAGAGGCGTTCTGGGAGTCCGCCAGGAATCTTGCTGCGGTACTGGTCGCGCCTTTGGTTGAGAGCGCGAACACCGACGAGCCGCTTGGCTGGCGGCTGGTAAACGCATCCGCATGGATCGACACGAACAAATCGGCGCGCTGCTTCTGCGCTTTCGCCACCCGGACCTTCAGCGGAATAAAGATATCTTCATTGCGCGTCATATAGGCGCGCATATTGCCTTCTTTATCAATCAACGCCTTCAGGCGGCGTGCAATTTGCAGCACCACGTCTTTTTCACGCGTGCGGTATTTCCCCACGGCGCCAGAGTCTTCGCCGCCGTGGCCGGGATCGAGCATGATCACAATCGGACGATCGCGCCCTGCTTTCCCCGGCTGCGGGCCGCTTTGCGCAGGCGGCACCTGACGCTGAAGATCGCCCTTGTTGTAGTCCTCCAGCAGAGCGAGAAGCGGATCCTGGATATCCGTCGCATTGGCCGGGTAGAGATCCATCACCAGGCGCTCTTTAAACGTCGCGACGGGCGCCAGGGCGAACAGCTGCGGCTTAACGTTCTGTTTAAGCTCAAACACCATGCGCACGGTTTGCGGATCAAACTGCCCGACGCGCGCCGATTTAATAAACGGATCGTCGCCGCGGATCTGCGCCGCCATCCCTTTCAGCACGGAGTTGAGGTTAACGCCTTCGAGATCCACCACCACGCGTTCCGGGTTGCTGAGGGCAAATTGCTTATATTTCAGCACGCGATTGGATTCGACCGTCACGCGCGTATAGGTCGACGACGGCCAGACGCGCACCGCCACCACCTGACTGGTGGCGGCAAGACCGACCTGACTGACGCTAAGCAACCACATTGCCCCGGCCCCTTTTAACAAACGGCGGCGGCTTATTGCTGAATTGGATCCCGACATGCTTCTCCCGAGCAAGAACACTGACTGATATACAAAATGTCCAAATTGACCGAAAACTTTAACGAATGACGCATAAACTGTCATCTATAAAAGGGTAAACAATCATACGCTAACGCACGGATTACTTACCAATTTCTGTGGGTCGCGGAAAATTTGCACTTGCACACGCGACCACAATCGAATAAAAATACAGAAATTACGAATAAACATTCATTAAGGGTTGTGCCATGGTGAAGGAACGTAGAACCGAACTGGTCCAGGGATTCCGCCATTCTGTTCCCTATATCAACGCCCATCGGGGAAAAACGTTTGTCATCATGCTTGGCGGCGAAGCCATTGAGCATGAAAATTTTTCCAGCATCGTCAATGACATTGGCCTGCTGCACAGCCTCGGGATCCGCCTGGTGGTGGTGTATGGCGCGCGTCCGCAGATCGACGCCAACCTGGCCGCTCATCACCACGAGCCGATTTACCACAAACACACCCGCGTCACCGATGCCAAAACCCTGGAGCTGGTAAAACAGGCGGCGGGTCTGCTGCAACTGGATATTACCGCGCGTCTCTCCATGAGCCTGAACAATACGCCGCTGCAGGGCGCGCATATCAACGTTGTGAGCGGCAACTTTATCATTGCCCAGCCGCTAGGCGTGGACGATGGCGTGGATTACTGCCACAGCGGCCGCATTCGTCGTATTGATGAGGAAGCAATTCACCGCCAGCTGGACAGCGGTGCCATCGTGCTGATGGGCCCGGTCGCCGTTTCCGTGACCGGCGAAAGCTTTAACCTGACGTCCGAAGAGATCGCCACGCAGCTGGCGATCAAGCTGAAGGCGGAAAAAATGATTGGGTTCTGCTCCTCCCAGGGCGTCGTGGACGCTGAAGGAACAATCGTACCGGAACTCTTCCCGAATGAAGCCCAGGCCCGCGTGGAAGCGCTGGAAGCCGAAGGGGATTACCACTCCGGCACCGTCCGCTTCCTGCGTGGCGCCGTGAAGGCCTGCCGCAGCGGCGTGCGCCGCAGCCACCTGATCAGCTATCAGGAAGACGGAGCCCTGCTGCAGGAGCTATTCTCCCGCGATGGTATTGGTACACAGATTGTGATGGAGAGTGCGGAGCAGATCCGCCGCGCCACCATTAATGACATCGGCGGCATTCTGGAGCTGATCCGCCCGCTGGAACAGCAGGGCATTCTGGTGCGTCGCTCACGCGAACAGCTTGAGATGGAGATCGACAAATTCACCATTATTCAGCGCGATAACCTGACCATTGCCTGCGCCGCGCTCTATCCGTTCCCGGAAGAGAAGATCGGTGAAATGGCCTGCGTGGCGGTGCATCCTGACTACCGCAGCTCTTCACGCGGCGAAATGCTGCTTGAGCGCGTGGCGGTACAGGCGCGCCAGATGGGGCTAAGCAAGCTGTTCGTCCTGACGACGCGCAGCATTCACTGGTTCCAGGAGCGCGGATTCACGCCGGTGGATATCGATTCCCTGCCGGAAACGAAGAAAGAGATGTACAACTATCAGCGTCGTTCAAAAGTGCTGATGGCTGACCTGGGATAATACAACGCTTGCCGGGTCGCGCTGCGCGTACCCGGCTTACAGGTCTTGCCCGGTTCAGAGGGACTCAAATATCGCGCCCAGCCCGCTTCGGCGTTCCGTTCGGGTGGCGATCGCCTGCACCAGCACCCGTTCATCGGTATACAGCGACAGGCGCTGACGCGCGCGCGTAATGGCGGTATAGATCAGCTCGCGGGTAATGACGGGTGAAAGCTGCGTGGGCAGGATCAGCGCCGCATGGTTAAACTCAGAGCCCTGGGATTTATGCACCGTCATCGCCCAGGCGGTTTCATGCTCGGGCAAACGGCTGGGCTGGAAGGACTTCACGCTCCCGTCCGGCATCTGGAACCAGACGCGCAGGCCATGGCCGCAGTCGAGCGCAATCCCGATATCCCCGTTAAACAACCCCAGCGCGCTGTCGTTGCGGGAGATCATCACCGGTCGCCCTTCATACCAGCGCGAGTGCGGGGTGCGGTTAATTTTGCGTTTTTGCGCCAGCAGCTGTTCCAGCCTGTCGTTCAGCCCGCGGACGCCAAACGGGCCTTCCCTCAGCGCACAGAGCAGCTGGTATTCACCAAACGCGGCAATGACCTGCTCCGGCGTACTTTGCTGTTGTACGCCCGTCAGAAAGTGCTGGTACCCCTGCAGGGCGTCGTCCAGCATCGCCTGATACTCTTCCCCACTTTGCAGCGATTTTTTCTCAATATCCGTAAAGGTACCGTCAAACACCGCAGTGGTGGTACGCCGGTCGCCCCGGTTCACCGCTGCCGCAAGCTGGCCGATGCCGGAGTCGCTGCCGAAACGGTAGCTTTTTTGGAGCAGACACAGGCTGTCGCGCAGCGCCCCTGCAAGCGAATGGTTTTCAGAGGTGAGCGAACATCCGGTGAGACGGGCTAACTCCTGAGCACGTTCAGCGGTATATCCCAGGCTGGCATAGGTGCAGATATCCCCCAGCACGGCCCCCGCCTCTACGGAGGCAAGCTGGTCGCGATCGCCGAGGAAAATGACGCGCGCGTGCGGCGGGAGCGCATCAATCAAACGCGACATCATCGTCAGGTCAATCATCGACGCTTCATCCACCACCAGCACGTCAAGGTGCAGCGGGTTACCGGCATGATAGCGCAGACGCTGGCTACCCGGCTGTGCGCCAAGCAAACGGTGCAGCGTGCTCGCTTCATTGGGGAAAAGCGCAAGCTGATCTCCGGTGAGCGGCAGTTTTTGCAGCGCGCCGCCTAACGATTCCGTCAGACGTGCCGCCGCTTTACCGGTAGGGGCCGCCAGGCGAATACGGCACTTTTGCTCACCCGATAGCTGAATCAGCGCGGCAAGCAGTTTTGCCACAGTGGTCGTTTTCCCGGTGCCCGGGCCGCCAGAAATCACCGAGATCCGTCGCGTTAAGGCCACGGCTGCCGCCACTTTCTGCCAGTCTGTCTCGTCGTCAGAGATAAACAGCGTATCCAGCGTTTGCCGGAGCTGTACTTCATCGCAGGGAAGCGGGGCGTTGGTCTCGCTGAAAAAACGCGCTACCGTCAATTCGTTACGCCACAGCCGGTTAAGATATAAACGATCGCCGACCAGAATCATTGGCGTCCCGGTATCGGCTCCGCTCACGGCAGGCGAGCCAAGTAATATTTCCTGCCAGTCCACTCCGTCCCCCAGCAGCGCGAAACACGCCTGTAAAGCCGGAGGCATTTTCTCATCCACCGCCAGACGCGACAGCGGCAGACATACGTGCCCTTCCCCCGCGTCTTTGCTCAGAATGGCGGCGGCAAGCATGACGGCAGGCTCCTCGCCAGCCACCATCATGGCGAACTGCACATCCAGGTGGCGCAGTAATCGTTGTTCAACCGCGTCCAGCAGTAGCGCCTGCATCGTCATGCCACCTCCTCCGTGCTTGCAGCAAACAGGTTATCCATTTTTTCAATCAGTTCCGCAGCCGGACGCGTGCTAAAGACGCCGGAACGCGGGTCGTTAGCATCCACTCCGCGCAGGAACAGGTAAATGACGCCGCCAAAATGATCTTCGTAGCGGTAATCGGCCATGCGATGGCGCAGGTAACGGTGCAGCGCAAGGGTGTAAAGCTGGTACTGAAGATCGTAGCGATGCATTTGCATGGCCGAGGCCATCGCGTCTTGCGTGTAGGCTTCGCTGCTTTCACCCAGCCAGTTTGATTTGTAATCCAGCAGGTAGTAGCGCCCTTCGTGGCGGAAAACCAGGTCGATAAAGCCTTTGAGCATCCCCTGCACCTGGCGGAAGTTCAGCGGCGGGCACCCGGAAGATAACGGATCGTACTCGCGGATCAGCGCATCAAGCGCCTCAGCTCTGAGCGGGCTGGCGATGGGGAGATAAAACTCCATCTCCACCTGCTTATCTTTGGCGGTCAACTGGCTCAGCGAGATCCCCTGCGTCGTAAGCGGCGCGTGCAGTACAGCGCGGATCCAGTCGGTGAGAACCGGCTGCCACTGCGCGTCGTAGCCGCCACTCTGTAACATCTTCAGCACCCACTCTTCGGAAACCGGCTGGGTAAAATCCAGCTCTTCAAACAGGCTGTGCAAAAACGTGCCCGGCGAGGCGCCGCGCGGGAACTGGTGCGGCGTAAGCACCGGCTCAACGGGTACGCTACCGGCTCCTGCGGCATCCACGTCCAGTTTTGGCATCAGATCCTGCGCAATACTCTGCCCGTGCTGCTGTAAACCGGAGTAGCTGGTGACGCGCCAGTCGTCGGCAATGGTACGCACAACCTGGCGGGCATGGAGCGCTGACTCACGCAGCTCCGGCATCTGCCAGCGGCTCGTGTCGGGCTGCGACGGAATATGCAGGGCAACATGCTCCGTGCAAAGCGATTCGATGCACTGGCGCAGACCAGCCGCGTCTTTGGGTTCACCGTGCTGAATAAGCCGCCCCAGCGCGCTCAGATGAAAATCGCTTTCACCGGTCTTTTCGCCACGGCGACGGAACAGCGGCGCAACGCCCAGGCTGCAGTGCCAGATCGAACGGGTTAGCGCTACGTAGAGCAGGCGTAAATCTTCCGCCAGACGTTCAGCCTCTGCCAGCTCAACGCTGGACTCCGCGTTGCTGAGATCGAGCACCGCCTCAAAAGACTCGCGATCGTGGTAAAAGGCCTGATCCTGCACGCGGTAATTGGCAATAAACGGCAGCCAGACCAGCGGATATTCCAGGCCTTTCGATTTGTGAATGGTGACGATCTGCACCAGATGTTTATCGCTCTCAAGGCGCATCTGCTGGCTGGACGAATTGCTGTTCGGGTCGGCAATCTGCTGCGCCAGCCAGCGCACGAGGGCGTGCTCGCTCTCCAGCTGCGTACCCGCCTCCTGCAGCAGCTCGCTGATGTGCAAAATATCGGTCAACCGACGCTCGCCGCCCGCTGTCGCCAGCATATTCTCCGCAATGTGGCGCTGTGCCATGAGCTCGCGCACCATCGCCATCACGCCGCGCTTCTGCCATTTTTCGCGGTAGCGAACAAACTCTTCTACCACGGCATCCCACGCGGCTTCGTCATTGTTGAGCGCATCAATATCACGCGCGTTCAACCCGAGCATTGCGCTGGCCAGTGCGCTGCGCAGCGTGCTTTCCCGCTCCGGCGCCAGCACGGCCTGCAGCAGCCATAGCATCTCCTGCGCTTCCAGCGTTTCAAAGACGCTGTCGCGGTTCGAGAGGTAGACGGAGGGGATATTCAGTAACGTCAGGGCGTCGCGGATGAGCGCGGCCTCCTGACGGCTGCGAACCAGCACCGTGATATCAGATGCCTTTACCGGGTCAGGTTTATTCCCCTTCCACAGCAGCGCTTTACCGTGCGCGCCCGCACTGAGCCAGTCGCGTATTTGCGCGGCACAGTGCTGGGCCATGGCATTTTGATAGTCGGCAACGCCGTAGCCTTCCCCGTCCAGCAGCCAGAAGTTCATGGCGGGCTGCGTCTCGCCGTTGAACTCAAAGCGCAGCGAGGCATTTTTCTCGGCAAATTTTACCGGCTGAAACGGGATCTCCCGGAACATAAACGCCGTATCCATGCGGCCGAAGAGCGCGTTGACGCTTTCCACCATGCCGGGAGAGGAGCGCCAGTTAGTATCGAGAGTGTAGTGCGCGTCAACTTCGCTGCGGGCTTTCATGTAGGTGAAAATATCCGCACCGCGGAAGGCGTAAATGGCCTGTTTCGGATCGCCGATTAACAACAGCGCAGTGCCGGGCTGCTGGCGCCAGATACGGCGGAAAATGCGGTATTGTTGAGGGTCGGTATCCTGAAATTCGTCAATCATCGCCACCGGGAAGCGTGTGCGGATCGCGGCGGCAAGCGCTTCGCCGTTTTCACTGCACAGCGCCGCATCGAGGCGGCTCAGCATATCGTCAAACCCCAGCTCACCCCGGCGGCGTTTTTCACGCGCGACGGCTTCGCGAATTTCCGTCATGGCGCGGGTAATCATCAGATCGTTGAGCGTTAAAGGCTCAGCCAGCAGGGTTTCAATCGCCACAAACAGGGGATGCTCAGGCACAATGCCGTCGGCTTTGGTCCGCTCAGCTAGGAAACGCCGGGAAAATTTTTCCAGCGCGTCCGGGAGCTGATAGCCTCGCGTCTCCTCCTGCGCCCAGGCGCCGATCTTGTCGATCCATTTCCCCTGATTGCCACGGTTAAACTTGCGTCGGTCAATCCCGGAATTTTCGATGATTGCGTCAATCTCGCCAACGGACTCAATCCATTTTTGCTTGATGTCGGCAATTTTCGCGATGATTTTTTCATGCCGTGAGGCCAGGGTTTCATCCGCAGGCGGCGGGGATTTGATGACCGGCGCTTCCCCCTGCAGATAACGATCGATAGCGCGCAGCAGCGCCTCCGGGCCCTTCCACAACGCGTGTACCGCTTCGGCGATATCGCGCTGTAAGGGGTAACAGTGGCGACGCCAGAAATCCGCGCAGGCCTGATAGCGAAGCACGGATTCATCTTCAATAAGCTGCTGTTCAAACAGCATGCCGGATTCAAACGCATTCAGGCTCAGCATACGCTGGCAAAAACCGTGAATGGTGAAGACGGACGCTTCATCCATCTGCCGTTCAGCGAGGAGCAGCCACTGGGCTGCCTGTTGCTTATCGGCAATCTCTTCCAGTAGGCTCGCGTAGAGAGGGTTATCCGTGCTCTGACGCAGACAGGCGATGCGCAGCTCGTGGATATTGCTGCGAATACGGCCCCGCAGCTCAGCGGTGGCAGCCTCGGTGAAGGTGACTACCAGCAGCTCCTCCACGCTCAAAGGGCGTGGAAAAGCGGCGTTGCCGCCAAGCCCCAGCAGCAGACGCAGATAGAGGGCGGCAATGGTGAAGGTTTTTCCCGTTCCCGCTGAGGCTTCAATCAATCGTTCACCCTGCAGAGGTAAACGTAAGGGATCAAGGGACTCAGCGGTATCGGTCATTCTTTCTTACTCCAGGGCATAGATTGCTGCAGCGCGCTGACGCTCTTCCAGACTTTCCAGCCTTTCGGGTTCACGTACTCCGTTTTCCCGTTCTGGCTACCGGAAACCTGGGACAGAATGGTCATACCCTGCGGCTTAATGACCGCCTGATGGAAGAAGTCGGCAACCTTCTGCGGCGTCAGCTGTTTTATCTCGGCCACTACTTTATCACGCGAATCAAATTTCAGATTACCGCGATCGAAATCTTTGCTCAGCTGCGAGGCTTCTTCACCCAGCGTCTGCGGCGGCTGCATCACCTGTGCGATGACGGCCTGCTGGATCTGCGCAAACTCTTCCGGCTTCATGGCGCGCAGTTTTGCTTCCACCTGCGGGAAGAAGGCCTGGTAACGCTTCCAGAGATACGCCGGCTGTTTATCGCTGCTTTGCAGCAGGAAACCCAGCCCCCACTGTCGGCCTACGTTCATGGAGAAGGCAAACACCGCGTAGCCAAGCTGCTCCTCAGTGCGTAACTGGTTGTAGAACCACGGCTGAATAATTTGTCCCAGTACGGCACTCTGCGCCGAGCTGGCGAATTCATCATAGCCCGTTGGCACAAATACCGCGGCCAGCGCGGAATCCGTGCTGTTGCCAGCCTTTTCAAAAATCACATTCTGTTTTTTCTCAACCAGCACGTCCTGGTTGCGGCACCACTCGTCGCCTTTCGAACCGAGCTGAGTGCGTACATTCTCTGCCAGGGTTTTGGCCTGATCCTCACTCATGTTGCCGACGATCAGGAACTCAGGACGCGTGTTGGTTTTCAGCGCGTCACGGTAAGCCAGCACGTCTTTTAAGGTGATCGAAGGCAACAGCGCGCGGCGGTCCTCTCGCTGGAAATAAGGAACTTGCGACAGCATTTGCGCCGGCATAAGCGCCATATCGTAAGCTTTGCCCTTCTCCGCAGAATCCATCATCTGCGCATACCACGATTTGGCCTGTTCAAGCTGCTCTTCCGTCGGCGTATAGCTGAAATAGCCCTCCAGCAGCGCCTGGAACAGCTGAGGCAAACGCTGGGTATAGCCGTTTGCATTGAGCATCAAACCGTTGTTGGCGTTGGTGGAGAAGCTGATGCCGCCCACGGCCGCCTGGTTGCTGAGCTGATCGAGCGCAATCCCGGCGAGATAGTCATTGAGCGCGAACATCACCTGATTTTTAGCGCTGTTCATCGCTTTCGGGTTACGCAGAACCACGCTGACATCGGCCTTAGGCTCGCTTGTGAAGTAGCGGCTGGGGGTGTACACCACGCGCAGCGTCGGCTCATCAACGATAAGCGCCGGGTGCGGATAATTTTTAGTCGTTTTGATCAGCGAGAAGTCATCCGGAATATAGGGATTCAGCTCCGGCAGCTTCAACGCAATCTCCCCGGCCTTCTTCTGCCAGTCGGTGAAGGTCTGTGCGCTGATTTTGTCCACCTGATAAGGAGCATCGACAAAATACGCCGTCTTGTTATGCGGTTCGTTCGGGCTGATGTACCAGATGCGGGCATTCTCCGGCGTCATCATCGCCAGGCGGGCCTTTAACGCATCGGCATCATACCGGTCGGCAATATTGACCGCGTCGAGGGTGTGCTCCACCGGCACGCGGATCATGGTATCCGCCAGCCACTCAACGTAATCCATGTCGCGGGTAATGGACGGGTAACGGAAATCGAGATCCAGCACGTGGGCGAGTTCATCAAAGTAGCGCTTATCGACGCCTTTCTCACGCAGTAAAGAGAGGTAGCTGAAGATCGCCGCCACCACTTCATCACGGTTTGCCAGCCCTTTGTCGGTCAGGGTGGCGGAGATCGCCAGCACGCCGCTATTGCCGTTCACAACCGGATCGGAATCGGCGCGAATACCTTCCACCAGCCCCTGTTTTTGCAGCCAGTCAGAAAGCGTACCCGGACTACGGTTACCTATCAGGTAGGTCACCAGCTCATCGGTTTTACTGCGAAACTGTGCGGTGTTGTTATCGATGCGGAATTCCACGCGCAGCACTTTGCGCGGCAGCGCAGGCACGTAGTGGATCACGATGCCCTTTTGCGCGTCCGTGACCACCGGTACGTCTATCTGCGGCAGGTCGATATTTTTATTCGGCACCCGGCCAAACGTTTTAGCCGCCATGCCTGCCAGTTCTGGCAACGGTTTATTGCTGTAGATGACCGCTTTCATCAGGTTGGCGGAGTAGTATTTATCGCGAAACGCGTGCAGGGCATCGAGCACCGGGCTATTCGGTTTGTCGCTTAACGTCTCCAGGTTACCGCCGGAGAAGCGCGAACCCGGGTGCGCAGGGTTGATGGTTTCGGCGCTGACCTGGGCCATACGCATACCGTCTCGCGTGCGGGCAAGTGTCAACTCAGCATTGACGGCATTGCGTTCACGGTCGGCATATTTTTTATCCAGCAGGGGGGCGGCGATGGAATCAGCAAGGCGATCGACCGCGCCTTCCAGCGCATCATTTTCGACTTCGAGATAAAAAGCCGTGCGGTACGGTGCCGTACTGGCATTGTGGCTGCCGCCATGCATTTTCAAAAATTCGGACAGGCTATCCGGCTGCGGGTATTTTTTTGACCCCATCAGCGTCATATGTTCCAGATAGTGTGCAAGCCCAGGATGCGCGTCAGGATCTTCCAGCGATCCAACCGGCACCACTAATGCCGAGAGGGACTTCACCGCCTGCGGATCGGAAACCAGCAGTACGGTCATGCCGTTATCAAGACGAATAGCCTGATATTGACGGGTATCTTTTTCGCTTTTACGAATAGTTTCCTGAACGGGTTGCCAACCGGAATCTGCCTGAGTGACAGGTACCCAGAGGGCGACAAACAAAACAAACGCTTTAAACAAGGTGCTACCTCTTTATCACGGCTACATCATTAACACATTGCGTGCTGGACACGCCAACATCTCTTTATTGGGTACATCAGTCCGTGATAAGAAGTGCATCATAAATGAACACCCCATGCTGCGCAATTTTTATACAGCACTCAGGACTGATTAAATTTAAACAACGGCAGCAGATAGCGCTGCGCCTCTTCCGTGATAGCCTCGAAGTACTCTGGCTCAAGGGTTCGCCATAAGCGCTGATACCAGACATCTTCACCTTCGCCACGCACCATCATGTTACCTTCATAGGCCTGCATAAATTTACTGCGCGCTTTCTGCAGCGAAGACTCATCCGTTAACATCGCATCATTCTGCGCGTCATAACAGGCTTTTATCCACGCTCCGCCACTTTCCGGCAGTAACAGGAGCGGTTTGTTCATTCCCTGACGGTAGCCCTCAATGTACAAAGACAGATACCCTAACGCCTGTTCAGACTCCATCGGCGGGAAGCGCCATTCGCCCTCTTTGCGCACGAAAATCCGGCTTTCACCTTTATGACCACCCGCACTGTAGACAAGATGTTCCAGCCAGAGTTGCAATCCCTGTGAAACGCTCAGCATAGAGGGCCGCCAGCGCAGCAGCCCGTCCGGCTGGACCTGGGTTAACCAGCCCGTGAGCTCTACGCCACTGCAGTTGAGATCGATTTCAATACTTTTGCCTGGCTGCCGACACGCTCTCACGCGCTCCGCCAGGGCGGTCATCTCCTGACACTGCGCCTCCCAGACAATTTCCCCGAACGCGCCATAGGGCAACTGCCCTGCAGCACGGTAGCGGCGGTAAAGTTTGTCCGCATCTTCCTCTTCAACCAGCGCATTGAGCAGCTGAAGGTTTAGCTGATAGCGCTCCAGCCCTTCCAGCGTAAAAGGCTCGGCATCAGGAATTTCACTCTCTTCAGAACGGAAGTTGACCTGCAATCGCTGCTGGAAGAAGGCGCGCACCGGATGCGCCCAAAACCGCTGAAGCTGTTCGAAGGTCAGGGTATCCATAGGGCGCGGGTCAAGTTCCTGTATGAAATCGGTATGCGCACTCCCCTCCTTTTTCGCCGCCGGTAGCCACTCCTGCGCATAGCTCTGGCGCTCGCTGGCCGTGTAGTTCACCGGGTCAAACGGCATGCGGCTGTGGAAACAGGTGATATGAGCTTTCACCCTCTTCTCGCTTTCATCGCAGTTGCGCTCTTCATCCCCCGGCAGATAGTGGCTCTGCCCGATATAGTCCACCAGCTCCTGCACCAGAACGGAAGGAAAACGCTCGCTGTTGTCCTGAATGGAACGGCCGATATAGCTGATATAGAGCTTACTCTGGGCGGAAATGAGCGCCTCAAGGAAGAGGTAGCGGTCATCATCGCGGCGGCTACGGTCGCCCCGCTTTGGATCTGCGCTCATCAAATCGAACCCCAGCGGCGCCAGCGCGCGCGGATAAACGCCGTCGTTCATGCCAAGCAGACAGACCACTTTAAACGGGATAGAACGCATTGGCATCAGGGTGCAGATATTGATGGGGCCAGCCAGGAAACGCTGGCTGATTCGCTCCTGATCGAGCCGCTGCGTCAGCTCATCCCTCAACAGCGACAGTGGGATGGCCTCCTGATAATGGGAATTCACGCCTTCATCGATGATCGCCTGCCACTGCGTTTCAATGAGCGCCATTGCCGCTTCGGTGTCACTGTCTGGCAGGAAGAAATCACTAAGCAATGCCCTGCAAACCGGGAGCCACGCTTCAAGCGGACGCGGCTGCATCAGCTCGTGTCGCCAGCGGTTAAGCTGCATCAGGAGTGACGCTAAATGCCCCACCAGTTCAGCAATTAACCCGCTGGACTCATCGTAAGGCAACACCTCGTTCCACTCGCCCTGGCTGCTCTCCATGGCGTAGCCAAGCAGCATACGCGTCAGGCCAAAACGCCACGTATGCTGCCCGGTAGGAGGAAGTTCGAACTCCTGAACGTTATCGTCGTCGATCCCCCAGCGAACACCAGATTCATTCACCCACTGGCGAAGGTAGCGCAGCCCCTCTTCATTGATGTTGAAGCGTGCAGCCAGCACGGGAACATCCAGTAACGCCAGGACATCTTCAGAGATAAAGCGGCTATCCGGCAGTGAAATCAGGGTGATAAAGGCCTGCAGTGCCGGATGTGACTGGCGGGCACGACGGTCAGAGATAGCGTAAGGCAGGTATCGCTCGCCCGTCGCACTGCCAAAGACGGCCTGAATAAAGGGACTGTAGCTGTCGATATCCGCCACCATCACCACGATATCGCGTGGCGTCAGTTCGGGATCGTCCTGCAGCATCGCCAGCAGCTGGTCGTGAAGCACTTCGACCTCACGCTGAGGGCTATGGCAAACATGGATCGTGACGCTGCGATCGTCAGCGTCCAGCTTCCGCTTGCTGTCGCTACGTTCGAATTCGTTCGCCGTCACGCCCATCACGGCACGGTTTTCCAGATCGAGGATATCCAGCTGAATATGATGCAGCAGGCTATCGGGGGTAATATCGACGAAGGCATCCACGTCACCTTCGCCTGATGAAGTGATGTCTGAAAGCATGTGAATGTAGTCTCGCCCCAGCTTCCCCCACGAGGCAAGCAGTGGATTGGGCAGGTTCTGGATACCGTCTTCATCAAAAAGCTGCCCGGCAGTCGAGCCGTCTTTAAACAGCGGGACGGAACGTTCTTCAAAAAGGCGCTTTCGTTGGCGAGTTACCAGCCGCGCAAGCCAACGTTCGTCGAGGATATCCCCCCAATACTGTCGGCAAGGGTTGGTGAACAAAATATGGATATCAATATGTTTACCCAGCGCGTTCAACGCCTTCAGATAAACAGGCGGTAATGCGGATATCCCGCAGATAAAAACGCGTGACGGCAGTCGGGCCGGGCGCTCCGGGGCATTCTCGAGTATTGAGATAAACCGCTCGTACAGGTTGGCACGATGCCACTTAGGCTGCCCAAGTTTCTCCGTATGTTCCACCAGCGCTTTCCACAGCGGTGCCTGCCATATTTGCGCCTCCGGTAGCCCTTCAACCAGCTCGCCCGCTTCCCAACGAATTAACCATTCAGAACGGTAAACAAGGTATTGGTCGTAGAGATCGGCGGTGCGCGACGCCAGCTGGAACAGCTTGCGCTTATCGGTATCGTCGTTGAGGTAGTGGCGCAGCATGGCGAATTCATCGTGCTGCAGCATTTCCGGCAGCAGCGCCATGAGCTTCCAGCTCATGGCTTGTTTATTGAAGGCGCTCTGCTCCGGGATGTCCGGCAACACGCGCACAAACATCTCCCAGATAAAGCTCGCGGGGAGCGGGAAATCAATGTTCGCGGCTATGCCAAATTTACGGGAAAGCGACATTTGCAGCCACTGTGCCATACCGGTGCTCTGCACCAGCACCATTTCAGGCTCAAAAGGATCGTCAAGCCGCTCGCGCTCAACGATAAACTCCATCAGTGCTTCCAGCACGTCCAGACGATTTGAGTGGTAGACCCTTAACATAGACGCTCCCGACTACTGGCTAACCGGGCAATGCAGACGCGTTATCTCACCGCGCCGCCCCAGAGGAGAAATAAGTGTGACCGTGATGCTGACACATCCTGAGAGCGTTGTCTGCCCCCGACTGGCCTGCCAGCCTGCCGGGAGAACATTTGTTGAGAGCTGAGACTGATTCCAGGCATGGTGCCAGAGCTGGCGATACTGGTTAAACAGGGTAAACCGCGCCGCCAGCGCCCGATGATAACCGGACAGAGCCGTCACGACGATCACCAGCAGCATCATCGCCAGCAGTACCTCAACCATGCTAAACCCTTTTTCTCTGTTCACGGCAGCTGGCATAACGCGCTCTCCTTAAGGGGACAAAAATCACTCCAGCCGTGAGGCGAAAAGCGAACTTTTCCGTCTACAATCTCTCCTGCGCGCCAGAGCAGGAGGCCGCTGTCTCCAGCAATCAGCAGCACACGCGCTCCAGTCAGCTGGCGCAAACACACTCGCCACGCCGGTGTCTTTTTGCACTGAACCTGTGTCTCTGACGACCAGCTCTGAACCCGTCCCCATTCAAGCGCGGACTGTACCGTCGCCTGCTGCTGAAGCGAGCTTTTCTCACCGCCGACGAGCGCGCTAAAGGTTGTGAGCTGCTGATTGAGACCCGTGAGGATAAGGGTACCCAGCACCAGTAAAAGCAGTACCAGCGCCAGCGAAGACATTCCGCGTTGACGATTCACAGGTTGTACCCCGTGACCGTATACAACGCCTGCCAGGGTTCCCCCTGCTCGCCTTTACGAATCGCCGCCAGTTCGATATTCACCTCTGGCGCAAAACCGGCATGTTCAACTGTCCTCACCACAAAATGCGTGATAGTAAGTCTGTCCGGGTCCGTGAGCTTTTCCCATCCTTTTCCTTCACATGAGGTCGCTCCACGCTGGGTTTCAAGCGCACCAGACTCCAGTCGAAAACCGGTGCTGTCATTTTCTGATGCGCTGTTATCCCAGCTGCCGTTACTGTTGGCATCCCACCGCACAATGACGCAGCCTCCAAGCCTCGCGGTCACCAGCGCCGGTCCCTGACAGTTTCCCGCGCAGTACCCCGCACGCTGAAGCTGTTTGCCCAGGGCAAACAGGTGGTGCCAGACCTCTTCCTCCAGTTGTCTCTGGCCAGATTGCGCTAAGACCGCCCGCTGCAAGCCGGGTAAAAAACGCGATGCGCTTATCAGCAAAAGGCTGCTAATCACTGTTGCAATCAGAACTTCAGTCAGTGAGAAACCTCGCTGCTTCATCGACATGAACCTCCCGCAGAGACCTTACACATCCTGATGCGTCCTCCATTTGAGACAATAATCAGCCATTCTCCTGCACGGCTTTGAACGCGTATTCGCCCTGCCCATGCCGTATCCTTTAATCCATAGAACGCGAGCGACGGCGTTACCTCGCCGATCGCGACCTCAGGCCAGAGTGGTATCAGCACAAAGGGACTGCCCTTCTCACAGCCCTGCGCGGCAGAACTCACCAGACAATCCATGCCTCCCACCCGCAGACGGGTAATTTGATGATCGCGGTTGTAGCGGTTGGCATGATTGCGCAGAAACAGCAGGTAATCTCGCACCTGACTGGCGGTTTGCCACAGCCGCTGCTGCCGCTGCCAGCTGTCCCAGCCGTACAGCCCTGAGGCGCTGAGGATAACGACAAGCGAAATCGCAATCAGCGTTTCGATAAGCGTAAAACCGTTCTCTTTTTTCATACCGGGAGTGTGGCGAAGCGCCGTGAACAAGACGAGCGACGGTTCTTCGTTTTACGAGGCGTTATCCGGAGAATTGAGAGTGTTGCAGCGGGTTGCACGCTTTCTGGATAGCGCTTCGGGAAACGGGATAAAGGCGAAAAAAAACCGGCGCTAAAGAGCACCGGTTGTGTCACGCTTTATCGCATCAGATAGCGACAGGCGCTTTGATGCCCGGATGCGGGTCATAGCCCTCAATCTCGAAATCATCAAAGCGGTAATCGAAGATTGATGCCGGTTTGCGCTTGATAATCAGCTTCGGCAGCGCACGCGGTTCGCGAGTCAGCTGGAGATGCGTCTGTTCCATATGGTTGCTGTAAAGATGGGTGTCCCCACCGGTCCAGACAAAATCACCCACTTCCAGATCGCACTGCTGCGCCATCATGTGGACCAACAGGGCATAGCTGGCAATGTTAAACGGCAGGCCGAGGAACACGTCACAGGAGCGCTGGTAGAGCTGACAGGAAAGCTTCCCATCCGCCACATAGAACTGGAAGAACGCGTGGCACGGTGCCAGCGCCATTTTATCCAGCTCGCCGACGTTCCAGGCGGAAACGATGATTCGGCGCGAGTCCGGATCGTTTTTCAGCTGGTTCATCACGGTGGTGATCTGGTCAATATGGCGACCATCAGGCGTTGGCCAGGCGCGCCACTGCTTGCCGTAAACCGGGCCCAGGTTGCCGTTTTCATCTGCCCACTCGTCCCAGATTGAGACGTTATTTTCGTGCAGATACGCAACGTTGGTATCGCCTTGCAGGAACCAGAGCAGTTCATGAATGATCGAGCGCAGGTGGCAGCGCTTTGTCGTCACCAGTGGGAAGCCTTCTTGCAGATTGAAGCGCATCTGGTGGCCAAAAATGGAGAGCGTACCGGTGCCGGTGCGGTCGTTTTTCGGCGTGCCCTCATCGAGCACTTTTTTCATCAATTCAAGATACTGTTTCATGGTTCCTCAGGAAATTTGTTGCTGTGGACGACGACGATACGCCCAAATCATCATAATGGCACCCGCGACAATCATCGGAATGGAGAGGATCTGCCCCATGCTGATGTACTGTACCCACTCACCGGTAAACTGTGCGTCTGGCTGACGGAAGAACTCGACGATAATACGGAATGCGCCGTAGCCGATCAGGAACAGGCCGGAGACAGCGCCCATCGGACGCGGTTTGCGGATAAACAGGTTAAGGATGATAAACAGCACCACGCCTTCCAGCGCCAGTTCGTACAGCTGAGACATATGACGCGGCAGCACGCCGTAGGTATCGAAAATGGACTGCCACTCCGGGTGTGATGGCAGTAGCGCGATATCTTCTGCGCGGGAGCCCGGGAAGAGCATCGTGTACGGCACGCTCGGGTCGACGCGGCCCCACAGCTCACCGTTGATAAAGTTACCCAGACGGCCAGCGCCGAGACCAAACGGGATCAGCGGTGCGATAAAATCTGAAACCTGGAAGAAGTTGCGTTTGGTGCGTTTGGCAAAAATCACCATCACCAGGATCACCCCAATCAGGCCGCCGTGGAAGGACATGCCGCCGTCCCACACGCGGAACAGATAGAGAGGGTCATTCAGGAATACCGGGAAGTTATAGAACAGCACGTATCCAATACGGCCACCGAGGAACACGCCGAGGAAGCCCGCATAGAGCAGGTTTTCAACTTCGTTTTTCGTCCAGCCGCTGCCCGGACGACTGGCGCGACGGCCAGCGAGCCACATGGCAAAAATGAAGCCCACCAGGTACATCAGACCGTACCAGTGAAGCGAAACAGGTCCTACTGAGAAAATGACCGGATCAAATTCCGGAAAATGCAGATAACCACTGTTCATCTGTCACCACAAGATGTTGTTATTCCGCTGAAAGTGGACAGCGGTAGAAATGCGATTCTGCCGTAAGCAGAGGCTCCAAAGTTGCGAATCATAGCACAAGGCGGGCGCGGAGGATGCGCCAGAGATGTAAAAGATGTGTATAGGGTATTGTGCGGCCTGATGCCCTCACCCCAGCCCTCTCCCACGGGGAGAGGGAGAAATGCAAATTAGCGGCCGCCGCGGATCAGGCCGCCCATGCCGCGCCGTTCCATAAACGCTGCGACCTGATGACGAACCTCTGCTGCCAGCTGCGCGTCAAGGCTGCGTTCAGCCAGCTCGCGGGCATCATTGATGTCAATATGCCGCAGCAGGTACTTCACGCGGGCGACAGCGCGACCGTTCATCGACAGATGGCGGTATCCCAGACCAATCAGGATCGCAACGCACATTGAATCCCCCGCCATTTCGCCGCACAGGCGTAAATCAATGCCGTACTGCTCCGCTTCTCGGGCAATCATCGCTAAAGCGCGAATAATCGCCGGATGCAGGCTGTCGTAGATACTGGCGACGCGGGTATTGTTACGGTCGACGGCCAGAATATATTGCGTCAGGTCGTTCGTGCCGACAGAGATAAAATCAACACGGTTTGCCAGCTGCGGCAGCATAAAGACCATAGACGGCACTTCAAGCATCACACCGATCCGTGGTTTCGGGATCGCATAGCCGATCATCTCTTCCACTTCACGGCCTGCACGTTCGATCAGTCGCCGGGACTCGTCGATCTCATCAATGCTGGTGACCATCGGGAGTAAGATGCTGAGATTGCCCGTCGCCGCGTTGGCGCGCAGCATTGCACGCACCTGGATCAGGAAGATCTCCGGCTGATCGAGCGTAATGCGGATCCCACGCCAGCCCAGGCACGGGTTTTCTTCGCTGATCGGCATATAGGGCAGCTGTTTATCCGCGCCGACATCGAGGGTTCGCAGGGTGACAAGTTTGTCGTTAAACATCTGCAGCATCCCCTGATACTGCGCCACCTGCTCCTCTTCGGAGGGGAAACCGCTCTGCAGCATGAACGGGATTTCAGTACGGTACAGGCCAATACCGTCGATGCGGCTGCCAAGCTTTTCTTCATGTTCCGGGCTTAAACCGGCGTTGAGCATGACTTTGATCCGCTCTCCGCTCTTAAGCTGTGCGGGCAGGTTAACATCATCCTCCGCCAGCTTGCTTAATTCATTCTCTTCGCTGATAAGGCGCTGGTATTCCTGGAGCAGAACCGGCTCAGGATCGACCAGCAGCTCACCGCGATAGCCGTCCACAACCAGCGTACGGCGGTGCAGTACCGACGGCTGGATATCCGCTCCCATAACGGTTGGGATACCCAGCGCACGCACCATAATGGCGGCGTGTGAGTTGGCGGCACCATCGCGCACCACCACACCGGCCAGCCTGTCCTGTGGCAGTTCAGCCAGCGTCGTTGCCGAGAGTTCATCGGCGACCAGCACAAACCGTTTTGGCCAGGCATTCGGCCCCTGAATGGTGTCATCAAGATGGAACAGCAGACGCTGTCCCAGGGCGCGGAGATCTCCAGCCCGTTCTTTCAGGTAACCGTCGGTCAGTGCCGCAAACTGGTCGGCAAATTTTTCGATGACCTTCTTAACCGCCCACTCCGCGACCGAGCCTTTATCCACTTCCGCAAACAGCTCACGACGCAGACGCGCGTCGGAGAGCAGGTGCGAATAGAGGTCGAAGATGGCCGCCGTCTCTTTCTGTGCGCCTGCGGCAAAACGCTTGCTGTAGCGACGAAATTCATTCGCCGCCTCTTCCAGCGCGGCGGTAAGACGCTCGCGCTCAAGCGCTTCATCAAGCGTTGAGGCTTCGTAAACCTGCTCCATCAGCGGCAGCGTGGCGTCCATCCAGCCTTCAGCAATCGCTACGCCTGGCGATGCCGGAAGGGCACGAATGCGCGTATGGCGATATTGACCAAAGAGCGCGGCAAGCTGGGACTGGGAGAGGATCGCCGCCATCTGCGTGGCCAGCGTGACGAGGAAAGACTCTTCGCTTTCATCGTACTGACGGAGCTCGCGCTGCTGGACAACCAGCACGCCGAGCAGCTGGCGACGCTGGATAATCGGCACGCCAAGGAAAGCGCGGAAGCGCTCTTCTTTTACGGAAGGGATGTATTTAAAGCTGGGGTGTTTTTGCGCGTCAGCAAGATTGATGGGTTCAGCCAGCCGCCCAACCAGACCCACGATACCTTCATCAAAGGCGAGCGTTACGGTGCGTCCACGTGGTTTTTTCAAACCACGGGTCGCCATCAGGTAATAGCAGCGCCGATCGTGGTCGGCCAGATACACCGAACAGACCTCGGTCTCCATCGCAAGACAGATGTCAGTGACCAGAATATTCAGCGCCTCGTTCAGACGCGGAGCACTGGCCACCTTCTCGACTATTTCTCGCAAGCGGGTGAGCATGATTTGCGTAGCTTAACCTCTTTTACGTCGCCATGCAGGTGCGCTCTGCGGCTTAGGCGGGATCTCCTGAAGCTGCATTACCACACTTGCAAACTCTTTCATCACCCTACGGTAAACATCGCGTTTAAATGACACGACCTGACGAACAGGATACCAATAGCTCACCCAGCGCCAGCCATCAAACTCCGGCGTACTGCTGGTTTGCATATTGATGTCTGAATCGTTGCCCACCAACTGCAACAGAAACCACTTCTGTTTCTGGCCGATACAAACCGGCTTTGTGTCCCAACGCACCAAACGTTTCGGTAACTTGTAACGCAACCAGTTGCGGGTCGAAGCCAGGATGCGAACATCTTTTCGGCTTAAACCGACCTCTTCAAAAAGCTCCCGGTACATCGCTTGTTCTGGGGACTCTCCCGGATTGATCCCGCCTTGCGGGAACTGCCAGGAGTGCTGACCATATCGCCGGGCCCACATTACCTGGCCCTGACGATTACAAATTACTATTCCTACGTTCGGGCGGTAGCCATCGTCATCAATCACCGGACTACCCCAAACTAAACCTTATATATGAATGATTGTTTCACACTACAAGGAGGCGGTAAACCACTCTCTTACAGGGCTGCAACCTAATAACATTTGAATAACTCACAAATAAGTGCTGAGTTATAAACAGATGAGAGGCAGTGAAGGGAATTTTATTCACCTTTTCTGTGGATATAGTTGTGAAGAAGTGTCTGATTACCGATGAACAACCTCAAACCCTGCCTTGCCACCGCTTTCGCGCCAGTTAAATAACTCAATGCTTTTCAAAAAGTTAAATGTGTTTTTATGAACTAAAAACAGAATAGCGTGACGATCGTCACATCAGGGATCGTCGTGCTGATGAAAGATCGAACAGCGTCGGTTTTATCCACAGATTGTGCCAATAAGTTAGTCACAATTTGTTTGAAAATTCGATTTTCATCGCACGTCAAGGCTGTAAATTGAAACAGTAGTCAGGGTTATGCCCAGTTATCCCATTTTTCTGTGGATAACATGGTGTAAGATCCTGTTCATTGTTAGTGACCAGATTTGAACAACCGGTTTTCTGACTCAGGTGAAACGATTTCAAACCAACAAAAAAACTTATAAATCATATGCATGGAATATTGGTACAGAAATAGTTAAACTCTATCCACAGGGGACAATTTCTTCGTTTATTTTTTAATCAAAAGGTTACCTTTATGCATCCGCTTACACCCTTGCTCTCGCCGCCGTCCAGCGAGGGCCAGTTGCTACAGCAGGCACAGCGTCTGGCAGGCTTTTCGCTTGGCGAGCTGGCGGCAATGGCAGGGCTTCAGATCCCAAAGGATCTGAAACGGGATAAAGGCTGGATCGGCATGCTGCTTGAGCTGTGGCTGGGCGCCAGCGCAGGGAGCAAACCCGAGCAGGATTTTGCAGCGCTTGGCGTGGAGTTAAAAACCATCCCCATAGACAGCCAGGGCAAGCCCCTTGAGACCACCTTCGTCTGCGTTGCGCCATTAACCGGCAACACCGGCGTGACGTGGGAAACCAGCCACGTGCGCCACAAGCTGAAGCGCGTGTTGTGGGTGCCGGTCGAAGGTGAGCGTCAGATCCCCCTGGCTGAGCGTCGCATTGGCGCGCCGCTGCTCTGGAGCCCGAACGACGATGAAGACCATCAGCTGCGGCTGGACTGGGAGGAGCTGATGGACATGATTGTGCTTGGGCAGGTAGAGCGCATCACCGCCCGACACGGAGAAGTATTACAGCTGCGCCCAAAAGCGGCCAACAGCAAAGCGCTGACCGAGGCAATCGGCGCGCAGGGCGAGCCGATACTGACGCTGCCGCGCGGTTTTTATCTCAAAAAGAATTTCACCGGCGCGCTCCTGGCACGTCATTTCCTGTTAAAAACATAGTTTTTTACTTATTTTGCGAGCTCTCAAACATAATCGACTGCTTTTTAAGATTTTACCGCTTCCTCAAGTCGCCATATCGGGTTAATACTAGATTATGATTTGATACGCGCCAGATGAGGACGATAACGATGAAAAAATGGGCAGTGTTAGTTTCAGCAGTCGGTTTAGCGTTTGCCGTATCGGGCTGTAGCAGCGATTACGTTATGGCGACAAAAGACGGTCGAATGATCCTGACCGACGGCAAACCCGAAGTCGACGATGATACCGGTCTGGTCAGCTACCGCGACCAGGAAGGAAATAAAATGCAGATCAATCGCGACGAAGTATCGCAAATTATCGAGCGATAAACAGAGAGGTCAGTCGCTTGCTGGCCTTTTTGATTTTTTTCTTCCCCTTTTGCTTCCCCTCTGCCATGTTTATATTCCTTTGTCGGGCACGCCCTGACGCGGTCTATAAGTCTACTGAGGAAGCCGGCTATGCATTATCACCGTATCCCCCACAGCGCTCTGGAAATAAGCCAACTGGGGTTGGGCACGATGACATTTGGTGAACAAAACAGCGAAGCCGATGCCCATGCACAACTCGATTACGCCGTCAGCCAGGGGATTAACCTGATTGATGTCGCGGAGATGTACCCTGTCCCGCCACGTCCGGAAACGCAGGGACTTACCGAAACCTACGTCGGTAACTGGCTGGCAAAACACGGCAATCGTGAAAAGCTGGTGATTGCCTCAAAAGTCAGTGGTCCCGCGCGCAACAACGATACCGGGATCCGTCCGAATCAGATCCTCGATCGTAAGAATATCCGCGCCGCACTTGACGCCAGCCTGAAGCGCCTGCAAACCGACTACCTCGACCTGTATCAGGTGCACTGGCCGCAGCGCCCAACCAACTGCTTTGGTAAGCTCGGCTACAGCTGGAATGAGAGCGCCCCCGCCGTAACGCTGCTGGAAACGCTGGAAGCGCTGACCGAGTGCCAGCGCGCGGGAAAAATCCGCTACATTGGCGTCTCTAACGAAACGGCCTTTGGCGTAATGCGCTATCTGCACCTTGCAGATAAACACAATCTGCCGCGTATCGTCACCATCCAGAACCCGTACAGCCTGCTTAACCGTAGCTATGAGGTGGGTCTGGCCGAAGTGACGCAGTATGAAGAAGTGGAACTGCTCGCCTATTCCTGTCTCGGCTTTGGCACGCTGACGGGGAAATACCTGAACGGCGCGAAACCGGCCGGGGCGCGAAATACCCTCTTTAGCCGCTTTACCCGCTACAGCGGCGAGCAGACGCAGAAAGCCGCTGCCGCCTATGTGGATATCGCAAAGCGTCACGGTCTTGACCCTGCCCAGATGGCGCTGGCCTTCGTGCGTCGTCAGCCGTTTGTTGCCAGCACACTGCTGGGCGCGACCACGATGGAACAGTTGAAAACCAATATTGAGAGTTTCCACCTGAACCTGAGCGAAGAAGTGTTAGCGGAGATTGAGGCGGTGCATCAGGTTTATACGTATCCTGCACCGTAGCCTGATGCTTTTGCCCGGTGGCGCTACGCTTACCGGGCCTACAGGTGCGCAAACGTAGGCCGGGTAAGGCGAAGCCGCCACCCGGCTATATATCAGCGCCGACGTTGCCAAACCCACAATCCCGCAATCGCCAGCGCGAACAGCCCGCCAAACCCGACGCCAATCCCCACCACCGGCACACCGACTTTTACCGCCAGCGAGTAGAGCCCCAGCATTAACAGCATCGCCAGGTTTTCACCCAGGTTCTGTACGGCGATAGCATTCCCCGCCCCGACGGTCTGCTTGCCACGCTCCTGCAGCAACGCGTTCAGCGGTACCACGAAGAAACCGCCCAGAATACCAATCAGGATGAGGAGGACATACGCAGGCAATAATGCATGTTGCAGCGAGAAAATCAGCACTACGACGCCAATCAGGATCCCTGCGGGCATGCAGCGTGCTACGGTCTCGAGCGTCACCAGCTTCGCCGCCGCACCTGCTCCCACCACAATGCCGATGGCCACCATCGCATTAAGATAGGTCGGCGTCGCGTTGTCGGTAATCCCCAGCGCCACCGGCACCCACAGCACCAGCAGGAAGCGCAGCGTGACGCCCGCGCCCCAGAACATACTGGTTCCCATCAGGGAGAAACGCGTTTCTCCGTTACGCCACAGCACGCGACAGGCGGTAAAGAAACTGCCGGTCATCGGTTTAAAGCGCCAGGATTGCCCCGGGCGAGCCACCGGCAGCTTAGGAATAAACAGGTTCGCCACAACTGCGCCGCCATACACCACCGCGCAGATGCCCAGTGCCGCCAGAACATGCCAGTCGGCCAGTACGCCGCCCGCAACGGATCCGAGCAGGATGGCGGCAATGGTTGACGACTCCATCAGGCCGTTGGCTTTCACCAGCTTATCGCCCGTGGTCAGCTCTCCGAGAATGCCATACTTCGCCGGAGAGTAGGCGGCGGCGCCAATGCCCACCAGCGTGTAGCCAATAAACGGGTTGAAGCCAAAGCAAATGCTGGCGGCACCCAGCAGCTTGAGGCCGTTGGCAAACATCATCACCCGGCCTTTCGGGAAGCTGTCTGCCACCTGCCCTACGAACGGAGCAAAAATAATGTAAGCGCCCACAAACACCATCTGCAGGATCGGCTGGCTCCAGTCGGGGTAAAATTCGGCCTTCAGCAGCGCCAGAGTGGCAAACAGCAGCGCGTTATCACCAAACGCAGAGAGAAACTGTGCGGCGATAACGGCCATCATGCCTTTCGATCTGAGCGATGTGTTAGTGTGTACTGACTCACGCATTTTGCTGTTCCGCCTCTTCAACCATGCCTTTCAGGGTCACGAAATCGGGCTTCCCGCTCCCCAGCACCGGGAGCTGCTTCAGGAAGCGAATATCGCGCGGCACGGCCAGTTCAGGAATACCGTGTTCACGCGCATAGCTCAGTAACCTGTCGCGCTTAAGCTCGCCGTCGGTCGTAAATAGCACCAGCGCCTCGCCTTTGCTGGCATCACTCTTCACCACCGTCGCATGCATCTTATCCGCGGAAACGGCCGTCGCCAGCTGCTCAACCATTTCCAGAGAGACCATTTCACCGGCGATTTTGGCGAAGCGCTTCGCACGCCCCTGAATCTGTACAAAGCCTTGTTCATCAAAACGGACAATATCACCGGTGTCGTACCAGCCGGTTTCAATCTCGCCGTTGACGTTTTCCGCCGTAGGGACCTCCAGCACGCCTGGGTTCTCCACGCGCAGATAACCGTTCATCACGTTTGGCCCTTTCAGCTGCAGACGGCCACCGTCCTCAATGCCCGGCACGGCCAGCAGACGCGCATCCATTCCCGGCAGAATTCGGCCCACCGTACCCGGCTTCGCGGCCATCGGTACGTTAATCGAGACCACGGGAGCACACTCGGTAACGCCATAGCCTTCGAGAATGCGCAGGCCAAACTTGTCCTGCCAGATCTGACGCGTGCTCTCCTGCAGTTTTTCCGCACCGGCCACCACATACCGCACGCGATAGAAATCATACGGATTGGCGAAACGCGCGTAGTTGCCGAGGAACGTTGAGGTGCCGAACAGGACGGTGCAGTTACGGTCATACACCAGCTCCGGCACAATCCGGTAATGCAGCGGGCTTGGATAGAGAAACACTTCTGCGCCGGTCAGCAGCGGCGTAAACAGCCCCACCGTCAGGCCAAAGGAGTGGAACAGCGGCAGCGCCGACATAAAACGGTCATCCGCGGTAAAGTCGGCAATGCTTTTAATCTGCTCAACGTTCGCCAGAATGCTCTTGTGGCTGTGGACGACGCCTTTCGGGTTGCCCTCCGATCCCGACGTGAAGAGGATAATCGCGTCATCTTCCGGCTGCTGTTTGACCTGCGCCAGACGCGGCATCAGCAGGTGAGCAAAAATCCACAGCTTGTCGCCGGTAGTCACGTCCGCTTTCAGATCCTCAAGGAAGACCCAGCGCACCTGAGTGAGCTGCTCGGGAAGATGCCAGAGCTTGCCTTTGTCCAGGAACTGACGAGAGGTAAAGACGGTATTAATCTGGGCCGCGGTGATGGCGCTGGTCAGCCCTTTCACGCCCGCCGTGTAGTTCATCATTGCCGGGATGCGCCCCCGGGAAACCGCACCAAAAATCACCGCCGCGCTGATGCCCGCGTTAGGCAGCATCAGGCCAATCTTTTCACCCTTTTTGCTGTACTTCTCCAGAATGCGGCCCACAAACAGGGTTTTAGTCAGCAGCTTGCGATAGGTATCCGGGGTAAAGTTGATGTCTTCGATGCAGTTTTTCTTCGCGCCATAGCGGTGCTGCGCGGATAGCAGAGATTCGTACAGCGTTTCGCGCGGGCGCACGGCCATGCGCGCTTCCATCATAATCTGGTGCAGCATTTCCCCGGCGATTTTACGGCGATCGCGGGCACGCGGCGCGTCCGGCATCGGTAACGACGTGGGCGGCAGAATATGCAGCGTGATTTTTGGGAACAGACGCTGCTTCACCAGCCCTTTCAGGCGGCTGAAATGCGTTAGCTCTGCGCCTTCAATGCGCAGCGGCACCACGGTCGCTTTTGATTTCGCTGCAACAAACCCCGCGCCGTCGTAGATTTTCATCAGCGAACCGGTCACTGAAATACGCCCTTCCGGGAAAATAACCACCGGACGCCCCTGCTCAACCAGACGTACCAGATGCTTAATCATCATCGGCTTTGTCGGATCGAGCGGCACAAAATCAATCAGCGGCGTGAGCCAGCGCATGTACCACTGCTGGCTGATAGAGGTATAGACCGCAAACACCGGGCGCACGGGTAAAAATAGCGCCAGCAGAATGCCGTCTATAAAGGAAACATGATTTGGCGTGATAAGAACGCGTTCGCCGCGAAGCGCCTGGGCATCGCCAGTGACGCGGATGCGAAAAAGAATACGGAAGAGTGTACGGAAGAACCCAAATAGCATCTCAACTCCCTTTGCCAGCCAGTGTGGAGGGTTGATAGTAAATGGTGGCAGATTACACGAGAAGTGATACGGGAGCGACAGCAAAAGTGGAGGCGAAAAAAAACCTGCGCATCCGCGCAGGTTGGTGCAAGAGATGAGTACGAAACCGTACTAAGAATTCTCACCAATCAATACCTCTGGGATCTTGATTGTGGTCGTTCGCCCTGCGATTCGCCAGCAGGAAAACGCAAGGGAATGAGCCGAAGTGCAACCAGGTGTGAATATTTTCTATTGCTGTTACAGGTTGAACTTTCAGGCAAAAAAAACCTGCGTAAAAACGCAGGCTGGTGTAAGCGTGTTAATCAACCGGAGTTGATTCCACCTATCAATACCTCTGGGATTTCGACTGTATCAACCTCTCTAACATCCTTGCCATCGGACAATCGCAACAGCCTGACGCAAAGTGTAACCAAAGGTTCAGATTGACATTCTTCAGACATGACTGCGCGTGTAACGATTACACTACCAGTGTTGTCCTGCGTCACGTTTGTGGAGAGCGGAAATCCGCTCCCCTTGAATGCGCGGCGCTTTTCCGCAACACTATTTGGTGTGTAAACGCTTACCCCCAATAAGAAGGTAATGAATGGCGACAATAAAGGATGTGGCTCGTCTGGCAGGTGTGTCGGTGGCAACCGTCTCCCGAGTGATTAACGACTCCCCAAAAGCCAGTGACGCATCGCGCCAGGCGGTACAAACCGCCATGGAATCCCTGAATTATCATCCCAATGCCAATGCCCGCGCGCTCGCCCAGCAGTCCACCGAAACCATTGGGCTGGTGGTGGGTGATGTTTCTGACCCCTTTTTCGGCGCCATGGTGAAAGCGGTTGAACAGGTCTCTTATCAGACGGGCAATTTTTTGCTGATCGGCAATGGCTATCATAATGAGCAAAAAGAACGCCAGGCCATCGAGCAGCTGATCCGCCACCGCTGCGCCGCGCTGGTGGTCCACGCCAAAATGATCCCGGATGCCGAGCTGATTCACCTGATGAAACAGATGCCCGGAATGGTGATCATCAACCGCATTATTCCCGGGTTTGAAAAACGCTGTGTGGCCCTCGACGACCGCTACGGCGCCTGGCTTGCGACCCGTCATCTGATTCAACAGGGCCATACCCGGATTGGCTATCTCTGTTCCAATCATCCGATTTCTGATGCGGAAGACCGCCTGCAGGGCTACTACGACGCCCTGCGCGAAAACGGCCTGCCGTGTAATGACCGTCTGGTGGCCTACGGTGAACCGGATGAGAGCGGCGGTGAACAGGCCATGACCGAGCTGCTCGGTCGCGGACGAAATTTCACGGCGGTTGCCAGCTATAACGACTCGATGGCCGCAGGGGCAATGGGGGTGCTGAATGACAACGGGATTGAGGTACCGGCAGAAATTTCGCTGATTGGCTTCGATGACGTGCTGGTCTCTCGCTACGTGCGCCCGCGTCTGACCACCGTGCGCTACCCGATTATCACCATGGCAACGCAGGCCGCCGAGCTGGCGCTAGCGCTGGCCGAACAGCGCCAGCCGCCGGATATTACGCATCTATTTAGCCCGACGCTGGTTCGCCGTCACTCCGTTGCATCGCCTGCGGAAGCGCAGAGCGAATAACGGTAGAGGTGAACCCGGGTGTTGGGGTATTCCAGCCCATCACCGATATACTGCCAGCCGTAACGTTCGTAGAAGTCGCGGCAGGCAGACCAGAGGTGCAGTTCTTCATATCCCGCCTGCGCGGCCCAGGTAATAACGTGCTGCTGGAGCTTTCCTGCCAGCCCCTTGCCTCGCGCCGCGTCGTCAACGTAGAGCGCTGCCAGCCACGGAAAGAGATCCTGACGCGTGATCAAATCGCAGCGCCAGAGCCCTACCGTACCAACAAGCTGCTCGTCTTCAACGGCGATAAAGGTCAGCGGTAATGCTCCCGGCGTCTGGCTGTGCTCAATAATGCTGTGGAAAAATTCCCGAGAAAGCCCTTCGCCAAAGGCCTGCCAGAGCCAGTCGGTGACCTGCTCCGCATAGTTTGGTGCCTGGTAAAGCGGGAGGATGACACTCTTTTTCACGTTTCACCTGCGTTTTCTCATGTTTTGCTGGCCTGTCGCCCCAGCTCGGTTCGGCGATTATTTTACCAGAGTCAGGCTATTTAGTTTTACTTCACGCAGGCCAGACGAATCGTGACCAAAAAGCGTGATCGTGGCAGAAGTTTTGCGCTTCCCGCATCGCTTATACGCCGTGAGGTCTGTGTTAAACTGCAAATCATTACGTGGAAGCAGGAATGTAGAATGGCAACAATGCTGGATGTCTCACTGCGTGCGGGCGTGTCGAAGGCTACCGTCTCGCGCGTGCTGAACGGCACGGGTCAGGTTAAAGAGAGTACGCGTCAGCAGGTCTTTGCTGCGATGGAAGAGCTGGGCTATCGCCCGAACTTTCTCGCGCGTTCGCTGGCTAACCAGACCAGCAACAGCATTGGCCTGGTCGTCTCGACCTTCGACGGCTTTTACTTTGGTCGTCTTCTCCAGCAGGCGTCGCGGCAGACGGAAACTCACGGGAAACAGCTGATCGTCACCGACGGTCACGACGCGCCGGAACAGGAAGAACAGGCGGTGCAGATGCTGGCCGATCGCCAGTGCGATGCCATCGTGCTTTACACGCGCTACATGAGCGAAAAAGCGATCTTCAAACTGATGAATACCGTGAAAACGCCGCTGGTGGTCATTAACCGCGAAGTGAGCCAGGCGCCGGATCGCTGCGTGTTTTTCGAACAGCAGGATGCCGCGTTTAAGGCCGTGGATTACCTGATCGCCCAGGGCCATCGGGAGATCGCCTGTATCACCGTTCCGATCCATACCCCAACCGGGAAAGCGAGGCTGATGGGCTATCGCAAGGCGCTGGAAAAGCACGGCATCCGCCTGGACGAGCGTCGGATAAAGTACGGCGATGCGGGAATGACGCGGGGATACGAGCTGTGCAAGGAGTTGATTGCCGACGGTGTGCCCTTTAGCGCCCTGTTTGCCTGTAACGACGATATGGCGCTGGGGGCGTCCAAAGCGTTACATCAGGCGGGGCTTAAAATTCCGCAGGATATTTCACTGTTCGGCTTTGACGATGCCCCAAGCGCGAAATGGCTGGAGCCTGCGCTCTCGTCGGTTTATCTGCCCATCGACAATATGATTGTCACGGCCATCGATCAGGCGATCCGGCTGGCAAAAAACCAGCCGGTCGATGCCATCCCGCCGTTTACCGGCACGCTGGTCTTACGCGATTCGGTCACCACCGGGCCGTACTTTAATCAGATGAGTTCTAAAGCCAGCAGTTCCTGAATGGTCTGACGACGACGGATCAGCCGTGCCTTGCCGTTATCAAACATCACTTCCGGCAGCAGCGGGCGGCTGTTGTAGTTTGATGACATCGACGCCCCGTAGGCACCGGTATCATGCAGCACAAGATAATCACCCGGTTTGACCTCTGGCAGCGCGCGGGTCTCCACTTTGCCGCCTTCCTGCTGGGTAAACACGTCACCCGATTCGCACAGCGGTCCCGCAACGACCGTCTCAACCCGCGGCGCCTGCGTTAAGTCGCGGCCGTCGGCAGCCAGGGCGGTAATGTGGTGATAGCTGCCGTACATGGACGGACGCATCAGGTCGTTAAAGCCTGCGTCAATCAACACGAAGTGGCGAGACCCCATCTCTTTGACGCTGCGCACCTGTGAAACCAGCACACCTGCTTCCGCCACCAGGAAACGACCCGGCTCAATTTCCAGCTTCACCGCGTGGCCCAAATGCGCGGCGATTTGGTCACGCGCGGCGCTCCACAGACCGTAATAGTGATCGGTATCGATCGCCTCTTCGCCTTCGCGATAGGGAATGGAGAGACCGCCACCGGCAGAGATCGCCTCCAGATCCTGACCGAAATCGACAACCTGGCGCACCATCGCGCCGCACACCTGCTCCAGGTGGCCGTAATCGACGCCTGAACCAATGTGCATATGAATACCCACCAGCTTCAGGCCGTAGCGCTGTAATACCTCCAGCGCAGCAGGCATATCGGCATACCAGATCCCGTGCTTGCTGTTTTCGCCGCCGGTATTGGTTTTTTGGCTGTGACCATGACCAAAGCCCGGATTCACGCGCAGCCAGACGCGATGGCCGGGAGAAACCTGGCCCAGCTGCTCCAGCATATCCACAGAACCGGCATTGACCGGGATCTGCAGCTCGTGGACGCGCGCAAGCGTCGCATCGTCGATCACGTCGGCGGTAAAGACAATCGCGTCGCCGTCGGCTTTCGGATCGAATCCGGCCACCAGCGCGCGCTCGATTTCGCCAAGCGAGACGGAGTCCACCTTCACGCCCTGCTCACGCATCAGGCGCAGAATATGAATATTGGAGCACGCCTTCTGGGCAAAGCGCACCACGTCAAACTGATGCAGGGCGGCGATCTTCTCGCGAACGATCTGCGCGTCGTAGACCCACACCGGACAGCCAAACTCGGCGGGCAGGCGCAGCAGGTTGTCGGCGTTCAAATCGGTATCAGTCTGGTTCAGCGGGCGTGGCATGGTCTTCTCCGGTAAATGCGTTTTCATGATTACGCCACAGCATGAAGAGAATAAAAAATATCGTTTTATCGCGAGTCTATGCAAAAATGATATGGACAGTCATTTGCTTTCAGGTGCCCTATGCCCGCCGTCAATTTACGCCACATAGAAATTTTTCACGCCGTGATGACCACCGGCAATCTCACCGAAGCCGCACAGATGCTGCATACCTCGCAGCCGACGGTGAGCCGCGAGCTGGCCCGCTTTGAGAAAGTGCTGGGGCTGGAGCTGTTCGAGCGTACCCGGGGCAGGCTTCACCCTACGGTGCAGGGGTTACGCCTGTTCGAGGAAGTTCAGCGCTCCTGGTACGGACTAGACAGAATAGTGAGCGCGGCGGAAAGCCTGCGCGAGTTTCGCCAGGGCGAGCTGTCGATCGTCTGCCTGCCCGTCTTTTCACAATCGTTTTTGCCGATGCTGCTGCAGCCCTTTCTGGCCCGATACCCGGAGGTCAGCCTCACCATCGTGCCTCAGGAATCACCTCTGCTTGAAGAGTGGCTTTCGGCCCAGCGCCATGATTTAGGCCTGACCGAAACCCTCTCCACCCCAGCGGGAACGGCGCGCACGGAGTTGATCTCGTTAGATGAAGTGTGCGTTCTGCCCGCAGAGCATCGGCTTGCCGGTAAGGAGGTGCTCACACCGGAGGATTTCCACGGGGAAAACTACATTAGCCTGTCGCAGACCGACAGCTACAGACAGCTGCTGGATACGCTGTTTGCCGAGCATCAGGTCAAACGCCGAATGGTGGTGGAAACGCACAGCGCGGCTTCGATTTGCGCGATGGTGCGTGCAGGCGTCGGCGTCGCGGTGGTGAATCCGCTCACGGCGCTGGACTATGCCGGAAGCGGGATCGTCATCCGCCGCTTTAGCGTCTCCGTCCCGTTCACCGTGAGCCTGATCCGCCCGCTGCACCGTCCGGCCTCCGCGCTGGTGGACGCGTTCACCGAACACTTAACGGAGCACGCGCGTCAGGTGGCGCTTCGCTTACCTGACCTGCAAAACCCGTTATGACAGCATAAACGCCACGGCATCCGCGGCATGGATGGCGGTGGTATCGAATACCGGGACGGGGCTTCGCTCGGCTGGCACCAGCAGGCCAATCTCGGTGCAGCCGAAGATCACTCCTTCAGCCCCCTGCTGCGCGAGTTTATCGATGACGCTGACGTAATACGCGCGGGAAGATTCGGTGAAGGTACCGAGGCAGAGCTCGTCAAAGATAATCTGGTTGATGCGTGCCCGATCTCCTTCATCCGGGATCAGGCTCTCGATCCCAAATTCACTGTGCAAACGTCCGCGATAAAAATCCTGTTCCATGGTGTAGCGTGTGCCCAAAAGCGCTACGCGGCGCATCCCGGATGCCGCGATCGCACGACCGGTCGCGTCCGCAATATGCAGAAACGGCAGCGAGCAGCGGTTCTCAATATGCGACGCCACTTTATGCATAGTATTGGTACAAAGCACTATCCCCTCGGCGCCGGCACGCTCCAGCCCCAGCGCCGCCTGGGCCAGGATCTCCCCGGCTTTATCCCACTCACCGCTCGACTGGCAGGCTTCGATTTCATGGAAATCAACGCTGTGCAGCAGCAGGCTGGCGGAGTGCAGACCGCCCAGGCGCTGCTTTACCCCTTCATTAATCAGGCGGTAATAAGGGATTGTCGATTCCCAGCTCATTCCACCTAACAGGCCGATCGTTTTCATCATCCCTCCTTATCTTTGGTCTCTTTTTTTAACACAACCGATGCACATAAAAAAAGGCGCTGTATTCAGCGCCTTTTTAAACTGCAGAGCTTATTCCGCTACCGGCTCTGGCGGCGAAGTACGGGCGAGCATCGCCTCGCGCAGTAAAACGCTACCGCAGGCAAACAGGCCCCCCAGGAGCGCCGCCAGAACGACAATCAGAGCCTTGCCCGGGCCATCCTTTTTCACCGGCATGGAAGGAGAAAGCTGGTACCTGAATGGCTCAAGTTTAACATCGGCAAAGGAGAGCTTTTTCAGCTGTGCAAGGTAGTATTCCCGGTTCTGGAAATCCGCATTCAGCTCGGTCACGTCCTTCAGATTTTTTTCGATCTGCAGCTTTTGCGCGATACCGTCAGCGCCGAGCGCAACGGAGTAATCCGGGTCATCTTTTACGGCCTGCCCGTTGCTGTAAACCGGTTTCTTAATGCCTGCGGCATTTGCCACTTCCAGCGAATAATTCAGTCGCTGCAGGTTGGTATTGTGAATATTAGTCAGACGGACACGATCGAGTTCCAGCTGCTGCTCAACGATGTTCTTTTTCAGGGCGATCTGGTTGCGGATATTCTGCACCGTCTCTTTTTCAACAATAGCCGCGATATAATCGATGTATCCATTCAGGACGGCTTGCGCATCGTCAGCTGTCGGCGCAGTGAAGCTCAATGTCCAGGAGACAAAAGGCGCTTTATCCGCATCTTTTCCCTGAGCGTCATTCACCGCTTTCATTCTGTCTGAAATGTTAACTATCGCCCGATGCAGCTCAAGCGGATCCACCTCGGCATCTTTAAGTTGTGACATCACGTAAGGAGAGGATTTCAGGTACTCTTCGAGCAATGACTGCGACTGAAACTTTTTAATAAACATGTCAAAGACTTCCGGACGGGAAATCTTTGCGTCCACGTCTAGCACCTGCAACGCTACCATCATCTGGCGCAGCGGGTTCCACTGCGACGATTCTGCCTGAGTGATCACTGCTTTACTGGTCCACTTCTGCGGCAGTAAAAATGAAATGGCCAGCCCCGCCAGTGCAAAAGCAAGGGTAATGGTGACAATGCGTTTTTTGGCCGCCAAAAGAACCGTTAATAAACCGAAAAGATCAATTTCTTTAGCGTGTATTACCGGAGAGGTATAACGGGGAAAATCAAGATCGGTGCTTTTTTTGATATCCATCTCAGACATAGACATTCTTCTTTTTAGGATGCGTTTCATGTTGCGCAAATAACAGCGGTGGTCCGATGATACATTATCCTAAGAATTATCTTAAGTTCAAATCCCTCTATTCATCCTACCCTGCCAGAGTTGGTAGTGAATTTCATTACGTTATTATTGTAATTACTAACTATCTTACCAACTCTGACTTGTATTGAACGCTTAAACAGGCAAAACAATCACACGCCGATATTCCGCAGTTTCTCCCCTGCCATCAGCTTGCGCTCGATATGTTCCAGCGTCACGCCTTTGGTTTCCGGGATCAGCCAGAACGTGACGCCAATAAACGCTACGTTCAACACCGTATAGAGCCAGAACGTTCCCGCTGCGCCAATCGCGTCCAGCAGCGTCAGGAACGTCGCGCCGATGATCATGTTCGACACCCAGTTGGTGGTCGTGGAACAGGTGATGCCAAAGTCACGGCATTTCAGCGGCTGAATTTCGGAGCACAGGATCCACACCACGGGCGCGGCGCTCATCGCGTAACCTGCGATACACATCATGGTCATACCGACAGAAAGCCAGGAAAGCCCGCTTGAGGCAGTGCCGTTATCAAACTGCATCAGGCAGTAGCCGAGGATCAGCGTGCCGAGCGCCATTACGCTGAAGCCAATTTTCAGCGCCGGTTTACGGCCGGCTTTGTCCACGGTAAATACCGCAATAAAGGTGGCGAACATGAAGGTCAGCCCTACCACCAGGGTCGCGATCATCTGCTGTTCCGTAGTGGTAAACCCGGCCATTTTGAAAATGCGCGGCGCGTAGTACATGATGATGTTCATCCCGGTGAACTGCTGCATCGCCTGCAGCAACATGCCAAGGAAGACGGCGCGGCGCACGTTGCGGTTGATCTTAAACAGCGCCCAGCCGCCCTGCTTCAGCTTCAGGCTTTCGCGGATCTCGTTCAGCTCTTCGCGCGCTTTTTCCGAGGTATCGCGCAGCATGCGCAGGACCTCTTCAGCCTCCACGTGACGCCCTTTTTGCGCCAGCCAGCGCGGACTGTTTGGCAGGAAAATCACCAGGACGATCAGCACCAGCGCCGGTAAGGCCAGCACGCCCAGCATCGCGCGCCAGTTGCCGCTGTAGCTGAAGTAGGTGTCAGACAGGAACGCCAGCACGATGCCCAGCGTGACCATCAGCTGATACATGCTGATCATCTTGCCGCGCACGTTCTCGCTCGCCATTTCGGAGAGATAAAGCGGCGCGGTGTAGGAGGCAATCCCCACCGCCACGCCCAGCAGCACGCGGGAGAGCAGGAGGATTTCAACGTTAGCGGCAAACGCCGAGCCAATGGAGCCGGCAACGAACAGAATTGCCCCGACCATCAGGCTGTATTTGCGCCCCAGACGGAACGACAGCCAGCCGTTGAACAGCGCGCCAATGGCCGCGCCGAGCATCATGCTGCTCACCACCCACTCCTGCAGGCGACTGCTGAGGGTAAAGTGATCGGTAATAAACGGTAATGCGCCGGCAATGACGCCGATATCCAGTCCAAACAACAGGCCCGCCACGGCGGCGGCAATGGAGACAAACTGGTTCATGCGGCGAGTATCGCGCAGCGCAGCGGGCATCAGGGTAGAGTCATTTATAGATGTCATATTTTTCCTGCCTCAACAGCAAAATTCGTTAACTGAAATTACGAGAAAGCGAGGAAAAGTGTCAGGCAGGAAATCGCGAAGTTATGGATTATTCCGCTACGGCATACGGTTCTGTGATGGACATTACAATTTCAACTCGTGGCGAATAATCACGTATTTTTACTAATCAGTTAATATTTAAGGAATAAAAGTGTGATTACCGTCATTTGTGATTTTTCAGTATGGATTTTTCATCTTTATCGATATGGACTAAGCCAATTATTGCGCAAAAAAACCTCCGCCCATGGGCAGAGGTTCTTAACAGCGGTGGAATTAACGCGCCAGCCAGCCGCCGTCTACAGCCACGGTGTAGCCGTTGATGTAATCCGATGCGGAGGAGGCCAGGAAGACAATTGGCCCCATCAGATCGCTCGGCAGACCCCAGCGTCCCGCCGGAATGCGGTCGAGGATTTCCGCGCTACGCTGCTCGTCCGCACGCAGCTGCTGCGTGTTGTTCGTCGCCATATAGCCCGGCGCAATCGCATTCACGTTGATGTTATGTTTTGCCCATTCGTTTGCCAGCAGGCGGGTCACGCCCATTACGGCGCTTTTGGACGCGGTGTAAGACGGCACGCGGATGCCGCCCTGGAACGAGAGCATAGAGGCAATATTGATGATTTTGCCGCCTTTCCCCTGCGCAATAAAATGCTTCGCCGCCGCCTGGGACATGAAAAATACGCTCTTGATGTTCAAATCCATCACGTCGTCCCAGTCGCGCTCGCTGAAGCTGATCGCGTCTTCGCGGCGAATCAGCCCGGCGTTGTTCACCAGTATGTCGATATGACCGAATTCAGCCACCGCGCGGTCCAGCAGTTCAGGAATGGTATCGATTTTACGCAGGTCAGCGGTCAGGCTCAGGAAACGGCGGCCCAGGGCCGTCACGCGTTCGATGGTCTCAGTCGGTTCAACGATATTAATTCCGACGATATCGCAGCCCGCTTCCGCCAGGCCTAACGCCATCCCCTGACCCAGCCCGGTGTCACATCCGGAAACCACAGCCACTTTTCCCTGCAGAGAGAATGCATCCAGAATCATGTTTATTCCTTACTCTTTCAGAGCCTGTCACTCACAGGCAGGTTTATGCTTCACTGCCCGCGACTAGCGCAGATCGCTGACCGCAACGTGGTCCATATCATCAAAGACCTGGTTTTCACCCACCATTCCCCAGATAAAGGTGTAGGCTTTCGTCCCTACGCCGGAGTGAATGGACCAGCTCGGTGAAATCACCGCCTGCTCGTTGTGCATCACGATATGGCGCGTTTCCTGCGGCTGTCCCATCATGTGGAACACGCAGGCGTCCTCATCCATATTGAAGTAGAAGTAGACTTCCATGCGGCGCTCGTGGGTATGGCACGGCATGGTGTTCCACAGGTTGCCTGGCGCGAGCTCGGTCAATCCCATGCTGAGCTGGCAGGTCTCCAGCACGTCCGGCACGAAGTATTTATTGATGGTGCGGCGATTGCTGGTGAGGTTGTCGCCCAGCGTTACGGGTGCGACGTCTGCCGGGGTTACCTTTTTGGTTGGGTAGGTGGAGTGAGCCGGCGCGCAGTTGTAGTAAAACTTCGCAGGCCTGCTGCCGTCGATGCTGGCAAAGACCACGTCTTTCGCCCCTTTACCCACGTACAGCGCCTCGCGATGGCCAATCTCATAGCACTGTCCGTCTACGGTGATGGTGCCCGGCCCGCCGATGTTAATCACCCCCAGCTCGCGACGCTCGAGGAAGTAGCTCACGCCCAGCTGTTTACCGACCTCACCGCCCACGGAGACGCTTTTCGTGACCGGCATAATCCCGCCCACAATGATGCGGTCGATATGGCTGTAAACCATGGTGTACCTGTCGGCCTCGAATACCTGCTCAACTAAAAATGCATTGCGCAGCCCCTGAGTATCCAGCGTTTTGGCGTGCGCACTGTGGATGCTTTCTCTGACGTCCACGGTAACCTCCAGATGTGGTCATGCCCGAAGGCGGAAATAAACGAAACAGCGTTCCGTTTTTCATAATGAGCACATACTATCGGCATAAAGTGGGCTTTTCAATTATATTTAAAACAACGTTTCATTTTTATTTTTGTTTATAACGGAAATGATGTTCGGATCACAATTCAACCGCCGGGAGAAAAAGGACGCGAAAAAAAACCTCCCGGAGGAGGTCATTTTGTTTGAGAAGAGGTTAGCGTTCGATGGCCAGCGCCACCCCTTGCCCGCCGCCTATACAGAGTGTGGCAATCCCTTTGCGGGCATTGCGCTTTTTCATTTCGTGGACCAGCGAAACCAGGATGCGGCAGCCGGACGCACCGATTGGATGCCCCAGCGCGATCGCGCCGCCGTTAACGTTGACCCGCAGGGGATCCCACTCCAGCATTTTTCCGACGGAGATCGCCTGGGCGGCATAGGCTTCGTTCACTTCGATCAGATCCACATCCGAAAGCTGCCATCCCGCGCGCTCCAGACAGCGGCGGGTCGCGTAGACCGGTGCGATCCCCATTAACGCAGGATCAACCCCCACGCTGGCGAACGCCTTAATGCGGGCCAGGACCGGAAGATCGAGTTCAAGGGCTTTGCTTTCGCTCATCATCATGACGGCGGCAGCGCCGTCGTTAATGGAAGAGGCATTTCCCGCCGTCACCGAGCCCTGCATTTCAAACGCGGGATTCAGTCTCGCCAGGCCTTCAGCGCTGGCGTCGGTGCGGGGCTGTTCATCGGTATCCACGAGGATAAGCTCGCCGCTCTGACGCTGCGTGCTGACCGGGACAATCTCGTCGCGAAAACGACCGGAATCAATCGCCGCACGCGCTTTTTGCTGCGAGCTTAGCGCATAGGCATCCTGCACCTCACGGCTGATGCCGTACTCGCGCGCCAGATTTTCCGCCGTCACGCCCATATGATAGTCATTGAACGCATCCCACAGCCCGTCATGCACCAGGCTATCGAGCAGCTGACTGTTGCCCAGCTGTGCGCCGGTTCGGCTGTCGGTTAACACGTGCGGCGCGCGGCTCATATTCTCCTGCCCGCCCGCGATGATCACGTCCGCTTCACCACACTGAATAGCCTGCGTCGCGAGATGCAGCGCTTTTAATCCTGAGCCACAGACGTCGTTGATGGTGATGGCCGAAACGGTATTGGGCAGCCCGCCCTTCAGCGCCGCCTGACGCGCAGGGTTTTGCCCGGCACCGGCCGTGAGGACCTGTCCCAGGATCACCTCATCAACTTCATGTGCTGCGATCCCGCTGCGTTCCACCAGCGCTTTTACCACCACGCTGCCCAGGTCAACCGCCGAGTGACGCGCAAGCGCTCCCTGAAAACAGCCGATAGCTGTACGCAACGCACCCACTATTACGACATCTTTCATCACGACCTCTGTGTTAAATGACATGACGATAGTAGAGGATTGTTACTGGCAATTATCTTAATTGTTTAAAAATAGTGAGTTTAATCACAAGGATCAGCGCGCATCCTGCAGATACTGCCGCAGCCAGCTTCCGGCAACGCCGGGAGGGGATCGTTTATTCCACAGCAGGTCGATGCCGATCGCCCGAGGCCATCCTGGAACATCGAGCTGTACCAGGGATTTCGCGGCGGCAAATTCATCCACCAGCGCACAGGGCAGCACGCACCAGCCAAATCCCTGTACCGCCATACTCAAGAGTAACAGGTAATTCGGTGCTGACCAGACGGGCCCGCGTGCGATCTCAGCCTCGCGCTCAAGATAGGTGCTGAGCCGCAGCTCCCGCCAGCCGTGCAGCTCGTCATGCTGAACGTCATGTTGTCCGGCCAGCGGATGCGTGGTCGCGACGTAGATCGCCATGCGGGTCTGCATCGGCAGGCGGGTGAAGCCAATATCCGTAGGGTAACCGTCTCGCGCTTCCGTCAGGCCAACCTGCGCTCGCTCCTTTTGCAGCAGATCGATCACGTCCTCTTCCTCGCCAATCAGACATTCGAATTCCGTATGGGGAAAACGCGCGTCAAACTGTTTCATCATATCTTCCAGCACGTCCGGGTTGAGGGTATCGGAAAGGACAAACGTCAGACGCGCCTCCGTTTGCGCCGTTAACGACACCGCCAGCTCGTCCAGCCGCGTGCTGGCGGCCAGGATGGCCTGCACGTAGCCCAGCACCTGTTCTCCCTGGACCGTTAACACCGGCTGGCGCGCCGAGCGGTCAAACAGCTCGAAACCGAGATCGGCTTCAAGATTGGCAATGGACGTGCTGATCGTCGACTGGCTTTTACGCAGCCGGCGTGCGGCAGCAGAGAAAGAGCCCGCCGCAACGGTCTCGACAAACGCCTTAAGGGCTTCGGGTGAATAGCGCATAACCTATCTGTTTTAGCGATGGATACTATCTTTAGTATATCAACTTTAGCGATGAAAATAGGCTGCATCAACGCCCATACCGGCGAATTAATGAGGTCTATGACTATGCAACATCAGGATGCACTCCAACGTAAACTGCCGGAGCGGATCTTTCACGCAGTCTGTTTTGAAGGGATTGCTACTGCGATCCTCGCCCCTACGGCGGCGTGGCTGATGCAGCGTTCCGTGGTGGAGATGGGTGGGCTGACCATTATTCTGGCCACCACCGCCATGCTGTGGAACATTCTTTATAACTTTGGCTTCGACCGTTTCTGGCCGGTTCAGCGCGTCAAACGTACCGCAAAAGTGCGCGCGCTGCATGCGCTGGGGTTCGAATGCGGGTTTATCGTGATTGGCGTGTCGATTGTCGCCGCCGTACTGGGCGTCACCCTGCTTCAGGCATTTACGCTGGAAATAGGTTTCTTCCTGTTCTTCCTGCCCTACACCATGTTCTATAACTGGGCATACGATTGCCTGCGCGAGAAATTTCTTAAGCGTCGCCAGCAACGGCGCGCCCTGGCAGGCTAAACCGCCTTTGGCCGGACGCCCGTTCCGGCCAAACTCCGTCGAAGCAACTGCGCTCTCCGTGCATAACTATGGTAAATTGCACTCCATTCCGATGGTTTGATAGTTGATACGTTGCTCTAATGTCGAAAATTTGGTCAAAAGATGAGACTCTCTGGAGTTTCGCTCTCTATGGCACGGCCGTGGGCGCAGGAACGCTGTTCTTGCCCATTCAGCTGGGCTCCGCAGGCGCTATTGTCCTGTTTATTACCGCCCTCGTGGCCTACCCCTTAACCTACTGGCCGCACAGAGCGCTGGCGCAATTTATCCTGTCGTCAAAAACAAAAGGCAACGAAGGGATCACCGGCGCCGTCTCGCACTACTACGGCAGGAAGATTGGCAACCTGATCACCACGCTCTATTTCATCGCCTTCTTTGTGGTAGTGCAGATTTATGCGGTGGCCATCACCAACTCGCTCACGGAGCAGCTGGCAAAACACCTGACGGTGGATACCGCCGTTCGCGTGCTGGTCAGCCTGGGCGTGGTGCTGGTTCTCAATCTGATCTTCCTGATGGGACGCCATATCACGATAAAAGTGATGGGCTTCCTGGTATTTCCGCTGATTGCCTATTTTCTGTTTGTCTCGCTCTATCTGACCGGAAGCTGGCAACCCTCGCTGCTGACCAGCCAGATGGCCGTCGATCGTCATACGCTGCATCAGGTATGGATTTCAATTCCGGTGATGGTATTTGCTTTCAGCCATACCCCGATTATCTCAACGTTTGCCGTTGACCGTCGCGAGAAGTTTGCCGACGGCGCCATGGATAAATGCAAGAAAATCATGAAGGTGGCATACCTGATCATCTGCCTGAGCGTGCTGTTCTTTGTCTTCAGCTGCCTGCTCTCAATTCCGCCGTCGTACATTGTGGCCGCCAAAGAGCAAGGGGTAACGATCCTGTCCGCGCTGTCGATGATGCCTTCTTCTCCGGCGTGGCTGGGCATTTCCGGCATTGTGGTGGCGATTATTGCGATGTCGAAATCGTTCCTCGGCACCTATTTTGGGGTGATTGAAGGGGCGACGGAGATCGTGAAGTCGTCGCTTAATCAGGTAGGCGTGAAAAAGAGCCGCGCCTTCAACCGCGCGATTTCCATTATGGGGGTGTCGTTAATCACCTTTGCCGTCTGCTGCATTAACCCGAACGCCATTTCGATGATTTACGCCATCAGCGGCCCGCTTATCGCCATGATCCTGTTTATCATGCCGACGCTGTCGACGTATCTGATCCCCTCGCTGAAACAGTACCGCTCCATTGGCAACCTGCTGACGCTGATCGTCGGCGTGCTGTGCGTATCGGTGATGTTTGTAGGCTAATCCTCTTTCCTGCCCGGCGCTCTGCCGGGCAGGCCATTCAGTCCTGGCCTGCTGCTTACAGCGGAAAAGGCCTGTCCTGCACGACCGTTTTCATAACAAGCGTAGAGCGAAGGTGCTGCACGCCCGGCATGGCGGAGAGCTTCTCGTCGTAGAGTTTCTGGAAAGCCGACAGGTCGCGGGTCACGACGTGCATCAGATAATCGGGATCGCCAAACAGGCGCTGTGCCAGCACGATCTGCGGAATTTCCTCCACCGCCGCTTCAAACGCGCTAACCGCCTTTCTGTCCCCCTCCTTCAGCGTCGCAAACACTATCGCCAGGAAGTTGAATCCCATTTTGGCGGGGTCGAGGCTGGCACGGTATCCCGTTATCGCCCCGCTTTGCTCCAGCGCCCGCACGCGGCGATGGCACGGCGAGAGGCTCAGATTCACTCTTTCAGCCAGCTCGGTCAGGGATAAGCGGCCATCAGACTGTAGCTCAGCAAGAATTTTTCGATCGATGCTATCCATGTGGAAGATTTTCTCAATTTCACGGTGTTATGAGCATAACATTGAAAGCCTATTTCGCAGGGTTAGCGATATTCTTTTTCTCAACCTTTGACGCACTGCGGGAGTCATCAGGACGATGGAAATGAGTATTGTGGCTGGCTTTTGGGTGGTTTCTTTTCTGCTTATCATGACGCCAGGCGCCGACTGGGCCTACGCCATTAGCGCCGGGATTAACGGGCGACGCGTGGTACCGGCGGTGATGGGGTTAATGTCCGGGCATCTGTTAGCCACGCTGGTTGTGGTGGCTGGGGTGGGCGTAGTGATTGCTCAACATCCGCTGGCGTTAACCGGGCTTACCGTCGCGGGGGCGGTGTATCTCCTGTGGCTTGGTATCGGGCTGTTGCGTCACCCTGCCGCACCGGAAAAGGCCACCCACCATGCGGGAAACTGGAGGCAGTGGGCGGTGAAAGGACTCTGTATTAGCGGCCTTAACCCGAAAGTTTTTTTACTTTTCCTGGCGCTGCTTCCGCAGTTTACAGACCCGACCGGAAGCTGGTCGATAGCGATGCAGATGTCCGCGCTTGGCGTGATGCACCTTATCACCTGTACGCTGGTCTATCTGCTGGTGGGGTACGGTTCGAAAGCGGTACTGGCGACCCGGCCACAGGCGGCGCGTCTGCTCAGCATGGCATCGGGAGGGATAATGGTGCTGATCGCGCTGATATTGCTATTTGAGCAGGCGAGATGAAAAAACACCGGCCATCGCCGGTGTTATTTACGCCCGAATATCGTCATATTCCCGCGTTTTATCAAACTCATGCTTCGCGAACGGGCACAGCGGAATAATTTTGCGGTTTTCACCGCGCATCTTCTCCACCACTTTCGCCACCAGCTGTTTACCCACGCCCTGCCCCTTCAGGCTCTCATCCACGTCGGTGTGCTCGATAATGCTCAGGTGCTCGCCGGTCGGTACGAAGACAATCTCCGCGACCTGGTTGCCGTTCGCATCATTCACGTAAAACTTGTTATGGCCTTCCAGAATATCCATGGTTCCTCGCTTATTTTTGGCGATACTTCAGCGCACCGCTCGGGCAGGTATCAATCACGCGGACAACCGTTTCAACGTCCACTTCATCGGGAACGATCCACGGCTTACGTTTCAGATTAAACAGCTTTGCGCTCCCACGCACGCAGTTACCTGAGTGTTTGCAGATCCCGGTATTGAAGTAAACGTCAATTTTCTCGCCGGTATAGGCCCGGTAACCCGCATCCAATAGTTCTTTATCCATGACATTGCCTCTGTAATTATTATCGTGCTGAATGAATCATAGCCCCACGGGATCCTGATGGCTATATACCCGTCATACTTCAAGCTGCAGGTGCGTTGGCTGCACTCACTCACCCCAGTCACGTACTTATGTACGCTCCCGGGGATTCGTTCCCTTGCCGCCTTCCCGCAACTCGAATTATTTAGGGTATAACGCCGAAAACGAAAAGCCAGGTCACAACTCTTTTCTCGCCAGATTGCGTCCGCTATTTACGCATGTCAGGCTCCGCAAATATCTTACTTTTACAGGGCAAGCGCAGGTTGAATGAAACGCAGACTCTCTTTTCAGGTAAAGCTGTTTTTAGCGCTGGTGTGCTTCTCCTGCCTGCTGTTAGTTCTGCTGGGAACAATCCTGTTTCATTTTATTGACCGGCAGCTCCATCACGATCTCGGCCAGCGCGCCCGGGTTCAGGCCAGCCAGATCGCGCTGATGCCGGGACTGGCGACAATGGTTGCGGCCAGAGATATTCCGGGAATAGCCCGGTTAATTCAGCCGCTGCGCGCCGAAAGCGATGCCAGCTACATTGTGATTGGCGATACCGAGGAACAGCACCTTTATCATTCGGAATCGCCGGAGCGTATTAATTTACCGATGATCGGCGGGGATAATGCCGAGGTGTTAAAGGGCAAAACCATTATTTCCGTGCGTCAGGGCGGAATTGGCGTGTCGCTGCGCAGCAAAGCGCCCATCTTCAACGCGCAGCATCAGGTGATTGGCATTGTCTCGGTCGGCTATCTGACGTCGTATATTGCCAACATTAACGCCCGCATTCTCTGGCAGTCCGGGCTGTACGGCGCCGCGCTTCTGCTGCTGCTTTTTATTTTCTCCTGGCTGTTTACCCGCAATTTAAAAAAACAGATGTTCCGGCTGGAGCCGAAAGATATCGCTCAGCTGGTTTTGCAGCAGCGCGCGCTATTAGAAGCCATGTACGAAGGGGTATTTGCCGTTAATGGCGAGAAGCAGCTGATTTTAATTAACCGCGCGGCACGAGAAATGCTGGATATTCGGCAAAGTGAGAAAGAACTTATCGGTAAACCGCTGGAAGACATTCTGCAAACGTCGCCGGGCTTTTTATCCCAGCGCTACGCCTCGGTGAGCAGCGGTAGCCACGACCAGATTGCGGTGCTGAACCAGCGGGAGGTGATCGTCAACCGCGTAGCGATTGAGGTCGAGCCGGGCGTTGAAAGCGGCTGGGTGTACAGCTTTCGCGACAAAAATGACATTAACACGCTCAGCAGCCAGCTCAGTCAGATCAAACGCTATGCGGATAACCTGCGCATTATGCGCCACGAACAGCTGAACTGGACCGCCACGCTGGTCGGGCTACTGCAGATGAAACACTATGACGAGGCGATCCGTTACATCCAGGTGCAGTCAGAAGGCGCGCAGCGCGTGCTGGACTTTGTCTCTGCTCATTTTGTCTCCCCGGCGCTGTGCGGGCTGCTGCTCGGAAAATACGTCAGCGCGCGCGAAAAAGGCATCGAGCTGCTGTTTGACCCCGCCTGCCAGCTCACCCGCATGCCTGCCGCGCTGAGTGAAACGGAGCTGATGTCCATTATTGGTAATCTGCTGGATAACGCCGTGGAGGCGACCCTCAACGCGCCGGTTCACGCGCCGGTAGAACTCTACATTTCTGACCGTAACCAGGAGCTGCTGATCGAGGTGGCCGACCGGGGCTGCGGGGTGGACGATGCGTTGAAGCCGCACATTTTCCGCCAGGGGTTCAGCAGCAAGCCGGACAGCGAAAACGACATTGTGGGCACCGAGCACGGTATTGGCCTATTTCTGGTGGCAGGATATATCGACAAGGCCGGCGGCAGTATTGAGATTGCCGACAACACGCCGCAGGGCACGATTTTTTCTGTGTTTATACCTATTCTACTCCCCGATCAACAGGGCTAAAGCATGAGCACCACCCGACCACTTGACGTTGTGATAGTTGAAGATGAGCCGCACCTGGCGGAGCTGCATCGCGAGTATATCGAGCAGAATTTCCATTTGCGCGTGGTGGGCATCGCCGCGTCGATTGAGCAGGCATGCAGCCTGATTCGTCAGCATCAGCCGCGGCTGATCCTGCTGGACAACTATCTCCCGGACGGTAAAGGCGTGGAGCTCATCGATAATCCGCTGTTGAAAAGCTATGAGTGTTCGGTGATCTTCATCACCGCCGCCAGCGATATGCAGACCTGCAGCCACGCCATGCGCAGCGGCGCGTTTGACTACCTGATTAAGCCGGTCTTTTTCCAGCGCCTGCACGCCTCGCTGGAGCGGTTTATGCGCTTCATCCACACCGTGCAGCAGGTAAAGGTGGTCGACCAGCATGCGCTGGATCGCCTGTTTAATCTGCCCGCTGCGGAAGCCTCCATTACGCCGTCGACGAAGGGCATTGAACCCCAGACGCTGGAACGAATTAAAAACCTGTTCGCCGAGCATCCCGACACCGCGATGTCGGTTGAAGAGGTGGTGGAAAACGTGGGGATCAGCAAAACCACGGGGCGTCGCTACCTTGAATACTGCGTGGAGAGCGGGTTAATCAGCATCGAAATGCTGTATGGCAATATTGGCCATCCGCGAAGGTTATACCGCAAAGCGCCCGATAAACCGTAATCCAGAACCGTTCGTAAGCTAACGTTCGCGGATTTTATGGTGTTAATTGCTGAAACGACGGCGACAATCACACTTCGGAATCATTACCCGCTCCCCCCTATTGTGGGTGGAGCCTGATGCGCTATGTTGACAATTAGTTCCTCAAATGTAACTAAAAGGTTAACTATAATGTCGAACACGTTCCGAATTTCTCTGCTTACCGCTACTGTACTGTTCTCTGCTTCTGCACTGTCTGCCCTGCCGCAGGGGTATCCTGCTGAGTATCAAAAAGTGGTTGATGCCGCAACGAAAGAGGGCAAGGTTGTTATTTATTCCACCACCGACATCAAGGCCGCCGGGCCGCTGATCCAGGGCTTCGAAAAAACCTACCCGGGCATCAAAGTTGAATACAACGACATGAACAGCACCGAGCTGTACAACCGTTTCATCAGCGAACAGGCCTCCGGTGGCGTGAGCGGCGACGTGGTCTGGAGCTCCTCTATGGACACCGGCCTGAAGCTCGCCACCGACTACGCCATGGAGTACAAATCTCCGGAGCAAGGCCAGCTGCCGAAATGGGCGGTCTGGAAGGATAAGGCTTACGGCACCACCTATGAGCCGGTGGTCTTTATCTACAACAAGCGTCTGATCCCGGCCGGCGACGTGCCGGACTCTCACGCCGCGCTGGCGAAGCTGATTGCCAGCCAGACGGACAAATTCAAGGGCAAAGTCACCACCTACGACATCGAAAAATCGGGCCTGGGCTTTATGCTCTCGGTTCAGGATCACAACGCCGATCCTAACTACTTTAAAACCCTGGCCGACGTCGCCAAAGGTGGCTTATCGGTGCAGTCGTCTACCGGCACCATGATGGAGCGCGTCTCCTCCGGTGAAAACCTGATCGGCTTCAACATCCTCGGCTCCTACGCGGAAGCGCGTGCGAAGAACGATCCGTCGCTCGGCATTTCCTATCCAAAAGATTACACCCTGGTGCTGTCGCGCGTGTCGTTCATCAGCCAGCAATCGCAAAACAGCAACGCCGCGAAGCTGTGGCTGGACTACGTGCTGTCTGAACAAGGGCAAAACATTCTGGCCAATCAGGCGGATATTCCCTCCATTCGTAACGATATCGAAGGGAAAAATGATATCGACGGCCTGACCAAAATCCTCGGCAACGCGCTGAAGCCAATTCCGGTTGATGAAACGCTGCTGGAATACCTGCAGCCGAAAAAACGCCTGGAGTACATCAAAGAGTGGCGTACCGCCGCCGGTAAATAAGCGTCTGAGCGCGGCGCAGGCCGCCGCGCTCCCTTATCGACTGAGTTCGTTTTTCTGGGCTGCAACACCAGGGATACCCCATGAATACATTACGCAGAAAGTGGCAAAGCCTGCCGCGAGGCATCGTCGTGCTGATAACCGCCCTGGTTATCTACACGCCGCTGTCGTTTATCGTGATACAGAGCTTCCTGTCCGCCCCGTTCTTTTCGCCGTCAAAAGAGTGGAGCTTTGAATCATTTGAGTTTATTTTCACCGACCCCGATTTTTATAAGGCCCTGAAAAGCGGCTTTATTCTTGCTTTCGGGCTGGTCTTTATCTCCATTCCGCTGGGCGGCGTGCTGGCGTTTCTGATGGTGCGTACCGACCTGCCCGGTCGCCGGTTGATTGAGCCGCTGATCCTGGTCCCGATTTTCGTTTCACCGATGGTGCTGGGCTTCGGCTACGTGGTGGCCGCCGGTCCGGTAGGCTTTCTCTCCCAGTGGGCTCAGGCGCTGATTGGCTTTGTGCCGTGGAATATCTACGACATGTCGAGCATTGTGGTCATCGCCGGCCTGACGCACGTCCCGCACGCCTATCTGTATATCTCGTCTGCGCTGCGCAGCGTGGGCTCCGATGTGGAAGAAGCCGCGCGCACCGCGGGCGCGTCGCCCTGGCAGGTGATGACCTCCGTCAGCCTGCCGATGGTGCGCCCGTCCATTCTGTACGCCACCGTGCTGCTGTTCTTCCTGGGGCTGGAAGTGTTCGGCCTGATGCTGGTACTCGGCGATCCGGAAGGCAACATGGTGCTGGCGACCTATCTCTATAAGCTGACAAACAAGATGGGCACCCCATCCTATAACCTGATGGCGGCGGTTGCCGTGGTGCTTATCTGCATCACCATCCCGCTGGTGATGCTCCAGCGTCGCCTGATGCGCACCGCCAACCGCTTCGTCACCATGAAGGGCAAGGCTTCGCAGGCCCGCGCGCTGCCTCTGGGTAAATGGCGCTGGGTTGCTGGCGGGGTGATTGCCTTCTGGCTCACCGTCACCATCGGCGTTCCGCTGCTCGGCGTGGTATTGCGCGCGTTTATCTCCAACTGGGGCGTGGGCGTTTCGCTGTGGGACGAGCTTTCTCTGAACACCTTCCGCACCATCTGGGCGCAGCCCAACCTGCTGCGCGCCATCGTCAACTCCATGGCGATTGGCGTGATTGGCGGCGCGCTGGCCGTGGTGTGCTACCTGTTTGTCGGCATTGCCATGCACCGCAAGCCGGATAACACCACGCGTTTCTTGGACTACAGCGTGCTGGTGCCGCGCGCCGTGCCTGGCCTGCTGGCGGGTCTGGCGTTCCTGTGGGTGTTCCTGTTCCTGCCGATGTGGCTGGATAACTCGCTGAAATCAGGCTGGCTTTCCGGGTTCGCCTGGACCGACTGGATGCGCGAAAACGTCATCGTCTGGCTGCGTTCGCTGCGCAGCACCATTTTCAGCGTCTGGCTGGCCTATACCGTGGTGTGGATGGCTTACGGTCTCAGACTCATCTCCTCCACGCTGCTGCAGGTAGGTCCGGAGCTTGAGGAGGCGGCGCGCAGCACCGGGGCGACGCGCGGGCAGATCACCCGCCACGTCACCATCCCTCTCTCCCGCTACGGTCTTATCGGTTCGTGGCTGCTGATGTTCCTGATCTTTGAGCGCGAATATTCAACGGGTGTGTACCTGCTTTCACCCGGCACGGAGACCATCGGCTCGATGCTGGTTTCCCTCTGGGCCGCGGGTGCCATCGATATCGTGGCGGCGCTCTCTTTCATTAACATCCTGCTGGTCGTGGTAGGTCTGGGCATTGCCCTTCGTTTCGGAGTGAAAATACATGATTGAATTAGCGGTTGACGATCTGCACTTAACCTACGGCGACAATCCTGTTTTAAAAGGTGTCTCCATGAACCTGAAGCGCGGCGAAGTGGTGTCCCTGTTAGGCCCCTCCGGCAGCGGCAAAACCACCCTGCTGCGCGCCGTTGCGGGTCTGGAAAAACCGACGCAGGGGTCCATTGTCATTGGCAACAATAAAGTTTACGACGGCACGCCGCGCAGCGAGGTCCCGGCGGAAGAGCGTAACCTGGGGCTGGTATTCCAGTCCTACGCCCTGTGGCCGCACAAAACCGTGTTTGAGAACGTGGCCTATCCGCTCAAGCTGCGCAAAGTCCCGGCCAAAGAGATCCAGCAGCGCGTGCAGGACGTGCTGGACCAGCTTGGTCTGGGCCATCTTGGCAAACGTCACCCGCACCAGCTCTCCGGCGGGCAGCAGCAGCGCGTGGCGATTGGCCGGGCGCTGGTCTACAACCCGCCGGTGATTTTGCTGGACGAACCGCTTTCCAACCTCGACGCCAAGCTGCGCGAAGAGGCCCGCGTGTTCCTGCGCGAGCTGATTATCAAGCTCGGGCTATCCGCGCTGATGGTGACGCACGACCAGAACGAAGCGATGTCCATATCCGACCGTATCCTGCTGCTTAACAACGGCAAAATTGAGCAACAGGGCACGCCGCAGGAGATGTACGGCTCGCCGAAGACGCTGTTTACCGCCGAGTTTATGGGCAGCAACAATCGCCTGCATGGCAAGGTCACCGAAGTGCGCGACGGCAAAGCGCGTATCGAGGGGAAAGGCTGGGTGCTGTGGGGTCAGGCGGGCGAAGGGGTGAAGAGCGGTGAAGAAGCGACGGCGGTGATCCGCGTCGAGCGCGTGGCGGTGGTCGAGGGGCCAGGGGAAAATCAGCTCGAGCTGCCGCTGCTCACCAGCATGTACCTCGGTGACCGCTGGGAGTACCTGTTCCGCACGGTGGGGGATGATTTTGTGATCCGCGCGTATGGGCATGAGGTTCGGGATCCGCAGCACTGCCATCTTTCGCTGCCTGAGAAGCATGTTTGGGTGTTCCCGAAAGGGTGAATTTGAAAAGAAAAGGCTGCGGGATGCAGCCTTTTTAAATCTGACATGCTGAGTGTACTTAAATAAATTTTATTTTATATATCAATATATTGTGTAATTAATCTATCATAAGTTAATGTCTTTGTCGTGTCGTGACTGCAAAAGCAGAGATATCACCCACTAACGATATAAGCACAAAAGTTATGAACAGAACAGCTCATGAAGTTCAGACCCGTTGGCTTGAGAGCCAGGAGCCTGAGTAGCGTACCGGTAATGTTGGGCAGAGGAGCATCGGCCTGCAGCAAGCCAGCAAAACCATCACCAGCAGGTGATGAAGCTGTTTAATCGCTGTGGGTGGCAGGCAGAGCCTGAATCTGGTGTATCCCTGCCCCACCAGTATTTGCTAATGGCCGGATAGGATGTGCCAGGAAAGGGGGATTAGTGGCGGCTCTGTGCCAGGTCCTCTTCGGTCAAACCGGTCATTTTAATGACAGTGTTGCGGTCAATGCCATTCTGCAGCATGGTACGGGCTACTTCGAGTTTGCCTTTTTCAATGCCACGTTGTTCTCCTAACGGGATCCCCCTGCTGGATAACCTTTTCAACGCCTTTCTGTTCGAACTGTTGTGCGATGGTCATAGGCGCGTCTCCGTGTTGCGGCACACGCTCTGCCAGTTCGCGTCCAAAGGCTTTGGCGTCAGCTGTTTCGCCTTCCTGCACTATATAGTGTACCAGCGAAATCACCTGCGATGACGACAGATATCCGGCCAGCAAAATGGGCGCCAGCCGATCAACCAGTTCAGCCAGGTTCCGCTGATCAATATGTTTCTGCTGTAAGGTCAGGGGCAGTCATACTGCGATGACCGACGATTTCATCATCCAAACTGACCCCTAAGACAGTTGGGCTTCTAGAAAATCGTAAGTCTACCCACTCAACCGACTCACTGAAATGCAACCTATCAGCTTCTGGAGACGCCATGCTGATTTAACAGGAGTTCAGCTACTTTTTCATGATCAACGGAAGGATATTTTACAACAAAGTCTTCTCCAGAATTCATAATTTGAATGAAGAACTTCAATTTTATTGAGGTCCTGTCAAATTCTTCACCAAGCGCTGAATACAGAACCTCAAATAAAACAAACGGCCAATCAGAAAGCGTGTAGACATATTTATCTTTCACTTCCTGATTAACGCCGCCGTAATGTATTTTTCCGTCGGAAACAAAAATAGCCCAAGAGGCTCCAGACTCCGAAAGAGTATTGCTGAAATCTGCATTACGGCCAAAACCTGACATCATCGGGACCGATGAAAAGTGTCTCTGTGAGAGCTGGTGAGTGAATTCATTTCTTTTTGTATATAAATACTCCTTTTGGAGTTTTACTACCTTAGCATCATCATTAATTGGAATACGACAATAACTTATATTTTTATCTTTATTTTCAGGTTTCCTTGCATCGGGATCTTCTTTTGCAACATCAATTGTAGACAACAAATCGTTTCTGGCATTTTCGGGAAGCAGATAAATTCCGGAATAAAAGGCAATTGTTGCCCCGTGATGCCTATTATAGTAATTAAACAGCCCTAAAGCATGAGCAACACTATCACTGTTTTCAGAATCAAGCCCTTCCGCCGCTACTCTTCTTTCATCAACAAGTACAGAATCGTTACTTGTTAGCCATTTCATAAAGGGAACGTGCGGTTGTGACTGTCCCAGAAGGTCAAAACAAGTTAGGAGGAGGTAAACCACTAGGGCTTCTCTTTCATGCCGCATATGAAAGAAAGGGTCATCAGAATCACTGTCTGGATTGCTGAAGTTATAGCCTTCAAGACCAGGTAATACGTCAGCTTCTTCAAGTAGTTGTTGTGCAAGAATTAGTCTTGCCTTTATTAATTTCGACTTCTCATTAGGTATCATCACACATATCTCCATGCATCTTTAGAAACTTCATCGAAAATACCTGTTTAGGGCAATTTCGGCCTTTCTGTGATCGGCTGCTGCTAGGACAATCTGAAACACATTGTCAGGTAACTTAGTTTCCATATGCTCAATATCTCTTTCCAGATTATCCAAGTTACTAATTTATATAAACGGTCTTACATAATCCATCTTTGATTTCAAGATTTCGCCTAAATAAGTTAGCTTGGTATACCTATATACAATCATAAGGGCACTATTTGTGCCCTTAATATTTCACTCTTTTAAAGGATTACCGAGCGCCTTTATATACACCTGACCAAATCTTTATGTAATTATTATGTTAAACATCAATAAATCGAGGAATATCTCAGAGAGGCTTAACAATCTGTAACCGCTGGTTTATCGAGTAAAAATTGAATCTGGAGGGCTTCAGAAGTGTTGAAACTGGAGCGGGCGAAGGGAATCGAACCCTCTCGCCTAACCCTATGAATTGTGAACCAAAATAAGTAATCGCGGTACTTATCCCGGTAGTTGGTAGCGGTAGATTACAAGGTAATTACCATGCCAATCAAGAAGACTTCTTATCTTTATGCAAACAAGGATGGGATATTCATTTTTCAAATCTATGTCCCGGTGTACATGCGCCACTTGTGGGGCGGGCGACGTTCGCTCAAGAAATCGACAGGCACGCGGGACATCATGCAAGCTCGCATTTTCCGTGACCAGTACTTATTAGAATTCCGTAAGCTCCAGCTCATGATGAAACCGGATAACCCCATTAACCGGATTCATTCTGCTATTTCAGATCTTCATTTACTGGCAGGAATATCCAGCGACATTACCGCGCCAGTAACTACTCCAGCAGAACGAGGGAAACCAGCATCACCAAAATTGACAGATGTCAGTAAAGAATATGCAGAGCAATACAAAGCTCGACGCTCTTACTCGACATTGAGTAAATCCGCTCGCGCTGTATCGGCCTTCACCAATTCAATTAAGCGCCCAACCATTACTATAAACGGAATCGGGCGGCGTCTCGTCTCTGACTTTCTGGAGGTGAATCAAGATAAATTTTCCCGGCAGACGCTGCAAAACTGGCTAACCTGTTTAGGGACACTGTATGACTTCGCCCGGCGTAAATATGACAATATCGCCCCTGATAATCCCTTTCACGGCCACAATCTGGAAGCTCGCCAGACGAATGAAAGTTATCAACCTTTTGAACCGCACCAGTTACAGGCATTAATAAAAGAGGCAGGTAGCGAGATAGGGGACGTAATCATAATCGGCTTGTATTCCGGTATGCGTCTCGACGAAATCGCCAGCATCAAACGAGATGAGATCGTCACAGTTGAAGGGATACGGTGCTTCTACGTCAGCAAATCTAAAACTAAAGCGGGAGTAAGGCACGTCCCTATTCACTCGCTGTTAATCGGCATTGTTGATAAATATCTCAGCCAGAACAGCGGAGAGTACCTGCTGCCGCAATCGAACAAAATAAAAAGGGCCGATGGAAAACGTGGGCCATGGTACTCACAAGCATTCACACGGTTACGCCGTCGCGTGCTGCCAGCGGCTACAGATCGCCAATGCTTCCATTCACTACGCGGTCACTTCATTACCTGCTTAGACAGGGCTGGCGTACCAGAACAGCGCATAGGTGCAATCACCGGGCATATCGAACAGAAAGCTAAAACGGAAGCATTCAGGACATATAGCAAAGGAGCTGGGATGAAGGAATTAGCCGGATATGTTGAGCTAGTAAATTATTATGGCTCTATTGAAAATTAAGGGGACATGCCCCTTTTTATCATTGATGCCACTCACGCAAAATATGGGTTTCTACGTCTTTTTGTAGATTGCACCAATAAGCAATATTGTGAGTGGCATCGACAACCATTAATTTGTCGTCATTATCCATTGCTCCTCTTACAACTTTAACGGCCTGCTCGGCAGTATAAGCTGAATTAACATACCAGTTTGATTCTGTCACTTTTGCCCAAGCGCCTAACGACTTAATAGCATTGTGCACTGCTGGATAATCTTTTGTCTTTATTAAGTCGTATGTAATTATGAGATTATTAGCCATTATTTTTATCCTGAATAATATAGAAAAATAAAGCGCCTCGAAAGGCGCTTATTCGTTAGTTTTTCTTCAACCACTCCTGCACTTTTTTAGCCGAGTGTCCTACTGCAATTACAGCTCTTGTCAGTTTATCCTCACTGACGCCAAACTTTTTAGCCCAATCACGTTTCTCATAATCTTGTTTGATACTTATTAAATCGTTATCAGGTGTACCAACTTTCTTCTTATTATCAGTCATTTTACTGAATCCTCGTGATACAGGCTTTTGCCTGCACATATGTTATATGGCTGCCTCCCCTACCAGTAAACGTACAATAATCAAACAATTGACACTGATCATAAAACCAGCGAAAACGATAATATTAAGTGGGGTAGATGACGCCAAGCCCCTTGTATTGTCGGCGGTAGCTCACCAACATTGTGCTCATGCTGGCGAGTGACAGCCCACATAGCCGCCCCACATGGCAACCGCCTTCCGCCGCATTAGCAGAGCGATGTACAACAGCTCGTACACGCCCAGTTCGATGACAGTGATCCAGCACAGCAGACGCAAGGCGCAACGGCTTACCCGTTATGGCACAGCGGCGGTATTGATAGTTCCAAAGGAAGACACGGACGGCAGCCACGTCAGCGCGGCGCAGTTCCAGCCTGCCGGGGCTATTCAGCACAATGTTATAAACATCCTCAAAAGCATCAGCGTATTTAACCCGGTCAGCCAGAGACATATTGCCAAGACGCTCAAGATAACCGCGCAGTGCTTTTCTCAATTTCTGTTCAAGAGTCGCCATTATATATTTCTCCATGCAACCAGCGCTCTAAATCCTCGTCGTCATGGTCAGCACGTTTGCAGGCTTCAAACTCTTCCCGCTGGCGTAGCTTAAGCAGTGCGTCGAGTTCAGACGCCATCGAATAGACCAGCTCATCACTGATACCGTTGCGGCGCACCAGTCCCAGCAGCTCACGAAACTTAGCTTCAAGCTCAGGCGTCCCGGCATCTGCCACCCATTGTTTCAGGTCAGCAAGTGCGCCCGTCATCGGCGGCGGGTCAATGTACCGCCACCGTAATTTAATCGTTGTTACCATTGCCCTTCTCCTCGTCATTAACTGGGTGGGTTTGCCGAAACCGCTCAACCGTCAGCCCCTCACGGGCTGCGGCCATCTCTTCCCGGCGTTCTCCTTCAAATTTCACGGCAGCATCTTTCCAGCACAGTAAAAAAAAGATGGTCAGCACCTGCTTGCTGTTTCCCTCCAGCAGTTCACCAAGCCCTTGTTCAAGCAGACAGGCACGCCACGCCACGGCGTGTTCAGTCAGGGAACCAACAGAGGGGACAGGAGCGCCAAGCAATGCCGCAAGCTGGCACATGATTCCATCAGCATCACCCGGTTGTAATCGTGGGACGGTCATGCGCTGCGCTTCGACCAGCAGTTCGGCGTAACGCTGGCGGCGCGAGTCATCTTCGGCCAGCGGCTTAATCGGCTTTTCAACAGCCATTAAATGAACCTCCGAGAATTACGCAGCTATTAATAAGTCGGCTGGTGTTGATGGGTGATAGAGTCGCTTCGCTTTCAGGTACGCAGCACGCGCAGCCGCTTCGGTAGTGAACAAACCGAGGTGATGCCGAACACCACCAACACGTATGTAAGCCTCCCACCGACCAGAGCAGGAATGACGGCTGTATCCCTTCGCTTTGCGGTAGTTGTGCTGATTCTCCTGCGGTGTCACAGTGCGGAGGTTAATCAGTCGATTGTCATCACGTATGCCGTTGATATGATCAATTTGCATCCCGGCAGGGATACCACCGTTAGCAATGGTGGAGGCGACGCGGTGCGCGTAAAGCATGAGTGACTTTCCGCCAATGCGGACAGACACGCGCCGATACCCGGCGTTGTCCGTTGCGGTGTCGGCCAGTTCCCCGGCTCTAGCGTAAACACGCTTATTGGCTCCTACCCTGTCCACTACATGGAACAGGCGACCAGTCTCCGCATCGTACCGAAACAAAGAGCGCAGCAGCTCAGGGGCGTAAGCATCATTAACCATGACTCAGCCCCTCCAGTTATGCAGCTTGTCGGAAATTGATAACGCAGTCAGGACGACGCAGCCCAACGTTGAACAGGCGGTATGAATCCATCACCATTGTCATTTCGCGTTCATCGTCCCACTGGCGATTGATAACGCTCTGCGCTTCGACTGTCATAAGTACAGACGCAGGCCGGAACAGTGTCGCCCGTGTCAGCGCTTCCTCTGCGGTAACATCATAATCTGCGCCCAGTTCATGCCCGGTAATGGATTCCTGCGGGTAGCTGTTCAGCTCAATGACTCTCACCCCGGCCACGTAACCGATGCGCCGCCATGCGTAATCGTTGCCACTATCCCGGCTGTAACGGACGTTCATCAGCTTCTTATGTTCCATCAGGATGCTGAACCAAGCCGGGTCGATAAGCAGTACCAGCTCGGGCACCGGAATATCTTTCTCAGTGAGGAAGCGATTAGCAGCCGCTTTGACGGCGTGAGCCAATTCGTTTGCGGCGTCCTCTTCGCTCCCCGCTGTCAGGTCGAGTGATACAACGTTATCCGTTAGTGGGTTAAACGTTGGTTGCAGTGTCGGCGGCGGTACAAAGTCAGTCGCTTTGATTAGCTGGATGGTGTGCGCTTCGTCGTAGAATTTAGCGTGAGCAGTACCCATATTGCGGCTCAGCTCTGCGCGAAAGGTGGGTGCAGTCCAATCATCCTGATAGTCAATCGGGACGCGGATATAGCTCAGCGTATCCACAGAGATAATCAGCTTGTCCGACTTAACGGCGGCAGGCTCCAGCGATTGCCCTGCGGTTCTGCCCTTCACCTCCAGATCACCACTCAGGCGATCAACACGATATTGGTTGCTGGCTTTCAGCGGCTTGTATGTGCTCAGCCCCTCGGCGAGAAACACGCTCTTTGCCTCAAGGCGGGTCTGAACGTCCCGGTCATACGCTTCAATGTGAATGTCGTTGTCAGCATCCACACCGCCCCAGTGCGGGCGGAATTGGTCAGGGGTATAAACATTGTCAGTCATAGAAATAGCTCCCGCGCCAGCGTTAGCCAGCGCGATTTATAGAAAAGGGGAAAAGAGAATGGGATGAATCAGGCAGCAGCTTTTTCAGCCGCGATCTCAAGAATCAGGCCGATAAGCGCGAAGGCAGGCCAATGGGGATTAAGCTCGTGCAGGTGCGCAACGCCCCCACCAAAAGCATCGCGCATATCAGCACCAGAGATGCCCGAGCGTTTGGCCGCCCGGCGCAGCAATCGTAGCTCCGAGCCGGGAACATACGCCGAGGGCATACGCACGCCGAAGCGTGAGGCGAGCCGCCGCCAGTGCGCTTCGTCGGCAAAGTCCTGCTTAAGCTGGCTGGCGTTGGCTTTCCAGTGTTCAATCCTTGCGCTACGGGCAGCCCTAGCCGCTGCCGCGTTTTCAGGTGTCAGTAAGGTCATTGTCAGATCTCAATGCAAAGTGGATTTATGTGTGGTGTTTGAGAGGTAATTTCGCGTTTTACAGGCGCAGGTATACGAATGCACATCTGGCGATGCACAACGCGATTCAGGCTCTAAAACATAAGGTTAAGACGTGGGGAAGACAGGACAGGCGATTGCTTAGCGGCCAGCGCGTTTGCCAGCGGAACGCTGCGCAACCAGAGCGCGGTATTGCTCGTCGTACTGGAGATGACCGGGGCCATACCCCGATTGCTGCGCCCATTGCGAAAGCTGGTCATACGCTGCAATAAACTCAGCATGAGACATACCAACAGGTTGCGCGGTAGTCTGGCCGTGCTGGACATAACCAGTTTGTGAACCGCCAGCCATACGCTCTTGCAGATACTGAACCGCCCGCTGCATCTGAGCAGGGTCGCCAGACATAACCATCCGCTCAAGGGTTGATTGCGTCCCGGCATCGAGTTTGCCTGCGTACTGCAACATAGCGTCAACTGTCCCTTGCCCAAGCTGGCTTTCTATGGACTGGTGAAACTGCCCCATCAACCCTTGCAGCTCGGCGGTGTACTCAATTGCTGTCCCATCCATCAGGGGGATAGTATCGCCCACCTGCGCCCCGGCGCTGTCCGCGTTCTGGTCTTGCTGATTAGCAATGTTGCCATTATTCCATTGGCCGCCATCATTACCGTTAACGGGCTGGGTACGGAGGAAATCGGCATCAGCAGGCACAGAGCTAAAACGTGATGCGCCATTATCAGCCCCGACAGGTGCGGCCATGTATGGCGATTGCTGCGGCGCAGCATCAGCGCCAGCAGCGAGATAAGGGTTTTGATTATCAGCCATGTTTATTCAACCTCTTGTGACGTAACTCGGCGATGTGCCAGTTCAAGTAAAAGCATGTGAGCGTGTACGCATCGGGCAGGAATCATCTTCTGGCCGTGGTACGCCTTGCCGAGATCTTGTCTGTCGATCTGGTACACATGAGCCAAATCGATTTGGCGTAGATTCAAGGTGTCAGCAATGAATTTCAATTGTTGCCCGCAATCAGCCGCGCGGCGTGGCTCCATTAAAATGATGGTGCTCATGAAATAATCCTCAGTTAAATAAGCCCGTGACGGCGAAGCCAACGACGCTCACCAACGGAGCCGCGTGGGCGTTGTTTCGGATTCTGGTTAAGCGTTTGGCCGGGGTCAGTTCGCCCTTCCCCGGACAGGTTCTTTGTCAGTACATCCCAGCCGCGTGATTCAAACGGGGCGTACCCTTCACGCTGTTCGTCAAGATTCACATAGAGATCGGGATTAACGGCAGGGTGCAGCGGTTCGTTCTCTGCCATCACTTAGCCCCGAATCGCGTGTTAACGTCTTCCAGAATATCGGGATAGCTCCAGCGGTTACGCAGCAGGCGCAGCACTTGAGCAGCCGCTTCAACAGGAATTTCAAGCTTTCCGGCGATCTCACCGACAGGCCAGCCAAAGCGCTCCAGCTTGTGCGCCTCGTCAAGATCAGCGCTAGACAGGCGGCGCATCGTCTGCGGCTTCTCAGGCTTCGCTTTAACAGCTTTCGGCATCGGGTGGGTGTGGGCGTTGCTAAAGCGGGAATGTGCGATAGCCAGCACAGTCTCAGGGCGAATCAGCATATCGCGGGCAATCATAAATTCCGTATCACGGTGCAGCTTGCCGGGCTTATAGCGGCTGCGGATGGCGTTGTATTCAGCCAGAGTAATATCAGCACCGTCTTTCCACTGTTCGGCCAAGTCATCGACATAGACGCCACGGATTACACGGTCGATGTCGCTCGGGCTGAAACCAGTGGCCGCAGCGATTTGCTCGTTATTCAGAAGCTGTTTGTACACCAGCGTGTTGATGTGCTGGATATTCGCAATGGTTAAGGTCGCGTTACTGGTGGTTGTCATATTGGAACTCTCCATCAAAGTTAATCGAATCTTCTACAAGGTCTTTAATCAATACGAGGCTGGAAGCGGTGTGGACACCACCGCCGCGCCGGGCGTTGTCGTACATGGTTTTGGCCTGCTTCTGGTATTTCTCAGGGAGCAAGGCGAACCACGCCCTAAACTGGTGTGGCGTCATTCGTTGTCATCCTCCGGGAACACGTTATTGAAAGATGCGTCCGGCGCATCGGCGGCATGCTGTTTGAGAAAATTAACGCAGGATGACAACTCGGCGGCAGCCATGCGGGACTCTCCTGCCTCGTCCTCTTTAAGCCTGCGCGTCAGCGCCCCCAGCAGCAGGGTTTTTAATTCCCACGAGCCAGCTTCAAATTCAGATTTCGTCATTAGTGGTTATCTCCGACAGGCAACAGGCCAAGCGCACGGATGTGCTGAATCACTTCTTGATGCACGGGCTTCGGCAGAAACAAACGGCGGGCAATGGCGGCGTAAACTTCATCAGGAGTCTTGCGCACCGGATGCACTCGGCCATTGAAAACCCGATCAGACAAGCGGACAGCTTTCCAGCAACGTGAGCCATCCGGCCTTTTCATGCGGTTCAGCACAGCGGCCATACACTCCCACGCCTCGCAACCATTCAGAAGGCAATACCGCTGTAGCGGCGTACTTGCTTGACGTAACAAAGCCTCGCGGTTAAGGGTCTGGCGATGGCGCTCAGCCAATCCATCAAAGGAATAGCCGTTCAGGGCAAAGGCTAATTGTGCGGTGACGAGCGCATCCGCACGCGCAGCACGACGCTGCGCATGTTCGGTAACAGGCATATGAATAACTCCAGAAAATCAGAGGGAGCCTTTCGGCTCAGAGGTATTTAGCGATGTACTGCCAGTTGCAGTTTTCAGCACGGTAGAAGTAAGCAAGCTCATCAGGTGCAGCATCGAGCGCCAGCGATGACCACAGCAAAAACGCGCGGGCAGGTTGACCATCACGCCCGGCTCGTCCAATCATCTGAATGAGGTCAGGCAGGTCATCAGGAATATATGTAACGATGACGTTGCGAATGTCTGGTACATCAGCCCCCAGCCCGAAGGCTTTAGTCGCAATCAGAATCGCGCCCGGCGTAGTGGCAAACCACTCAGCGTTTGCGTGGCGTTCTTCATTACTCAGGTGCATCGTCTTCGAGTGATATGGCCGCGCCCGGTCGCCCAAGAGTTTCAGGTACGCCCGCAACGTCTTAAGGTCATTGACGAGAATGAGCGTCTTCTCTTCATCCGGCAGAGCCTCGGCCAGACCAACAGCCGCACGGTATAGCTGGCGGCACTGCCTAACCGGAATCAACTGGATATTCTCGCGAGCAACATCAGCACGGAATGTGACGTAATCGCCACGGCATCCCAGCGCCTCCATTAAACTGCGCTCATTTTCACGTAGCAACGTAGCCGTAAACACACAGCGTTGAGCCGAAGGAAAAGCATTCTGTAGTGTGTGCTGCATTGCGTCGTAAGCTGGGCGGAAATCCCAGTCTTTGACCGTATGTGCCTCATCGATAATAAAACGATCAACGCCGTAGACCATCAGCGCCGCGAAAACCTGACTCGACGGAACCAGATGTTCAGGCGAAACAACAGCAACACGGAACGCCCCGGCAGCCAGTCCCGCCAACTGTTGTGCGTTACGGTGCCTCGGCAGCTTGTCACCAAATGCCACAGCGTGAACGCCAGCATCCCGCAACTGGCGGAGAATCTGGCGCTTTAGGGTATTAGTGGGAACCACGATTACAGACAGGCCAACCCCAGCGCGGGATTCATAAATCAATGGGTAAGTGAAGGCAGCGCTTTTGCCATACCCGGTAGGCAGAACGGCAAGCACATCACTGCCACGGGAAAAGATCGCATCAGCAACAGACAACTGCCCCGGCCTCCACTCCAGCCCATCAGGTGGCAGCAGGCTAACGCGTGCATTTCGGTCACAGCGAGCCAGCGGGCGGAACTCATACGGTGCAGTATTCAGTGGCGGCACAGACGGCGAAGCAGCCAAGCCGTTCGGGTCACAATGATGATTAGAACTATTAAATCTATCTTCGGTAGGCTTCGACTCTCCACACCACAATTGACGAAACTCCCCTGAGTCTCCGTAGCGTTTGAAATCTGCGTTACGCATCGCTTCCAGTTTACTCATGCCCCTGTTAATACGGCGCATGGTCTTCTCATCGCAAATCAGAAACTCGCGGCAGGCTTTGAGAAAAGCATTCTGTCCGGTTGTTGATTCCGGCACGGCGTGCTCTCGCGGTTTCAACGCGGCATCGTCTACGCGAACATAGGGAAAATCTGGCGGCAGCGGGTCAACATAACGAGCAGGCTTCTTGTTGAGCCACATCTCTATCTCAGCGCGTCGGCAATGTACCGCGTCACCGGGCTGGATTACTTGCCGTAACCCCGTGTCAGAACGCTGTTTTTGCTTCCTCGGTTGAACACCGTGCAGCGTTCGCCACTCCCGCAGGGTCATCGCGGAACCATCAGCATTGTAATAAAACTCTTCCGTCTTTGTGTTGTATGCCGCCTTAACGGGTTTACGCTTAACGGGGCAGATCTTGGAACGTCGAATAACAGCCCCGTCAGTGATCATCTGCTGTACATCGGCGTTAGCGATATTGAGCGGGTCAGCATCGGCAGCCTGCGCAAGCAAACGGCGTAGGTTCGTTGGCATGGTGAAATCTCCAAAAATTAAGGTGAGTTAAGAATGGGGCGCAGGACGGAAGCGCCGAGAGTGTGGCAGCCTGTCCTTCTTAGTAGATGCTTTCATTGCATTGGCGCCGATGATCCGTCTCCCCACAGTAGACACCTTTATTTGAACGATATTTAATCAGATCCATTGCAAGCCTTGCTCTATCTGACTTTACGGGTAATTATTTGATAACTTTTGGTAGGTTTGGCGGAACAATGGAATGGATGCGGTTAGTAGCGGCATTGTGTGTACCGTATCCCAATATAGTAGTTCTCATTGGATGGAATCTGACAGGATCACAGACGTCAGAACGTAAACGCAGTAGGGTAGTGGCAGCAGGCACAGTAAGAGGCCGCAGGGTTGAAGCTCTGAGATGAATACCTGTAAGCGAATGTGATAAGGAAAATGATATGAAAAATACAGTACCAGTAGAGAGTACCGTACCACTACACATCCCCGCCGCGTTGCCTGCCACGGCAAGCACGGTTGCGTAGAGTGGCCGAGCATCACAGCGGGCGAAGACCGGGAATGAGCCAAAGGCGATGGACCGGGCTGGAGCACTGCGAGAAGCGCAGCCAGTGGAGAGCGTGAAGCGATAACACTGATTAGGAGATGGGGATGTAGGGGAAGAACCCTTTTTTGTACATGTACAAAAAATACATCTTTAAAACAGCTCAACCAAGTGATGCTACTCCGTCTCCTGTCTGGCTTTGAGACTGGACAACACAGCCTTTGATCCCTTCCCCTGCCCATCCCTCGAATTGTTCAGTGATGAATCACATTCACAATCTGATCTCGATGTTCATCGTCTGGCACGGCTGAAGCCCCGCCACCTCTTCACATCGAGAGCCGCAAGTAACACGAAAATACATTATAAATCATATCGTTATGATAAAACGCATATCATAACCCTCTGAACTCAATACAAAAGCTGTAGGTCATCCATCACCCACAGCCCAGTAACGGCCAGTCGTAGTACCTCTTTCGCTTGTAGGTCATCACCCCTCGCCCTTGTTCCAGTGGCGTTTAACGGTGCTCACGCTAACGCCGAGACGCTTCGCTACCTTCGATTGAGACAGCCCCTCACTCCGCAGCTCCTGCACCTTTTGAGTGGTGTCGGTGGCTTCCTTGCGTCCCAGCTTAACGCCATTGGCTTTCGCCTTTTCCAGCCCGTCCAGCGTCCTCTCACGGATACGGTTTCGCTCGAACTCAGCAAAGGCTCCAAACATCTGGCGGATGAGCTTGCCCTCAGATGAAGTCAGATCACGCGCTGGCAGGTCAAGCGACACCACACTCACGCCGCGTTCTAACAGCATGTCGATGGTCTGCTGCACATCGATGTTGTCACGCCCCAGCCTGTCCAATTTCAGCACGACAAGCTGATCTCCCGCTTCCAGCTTGTGCTCAACCATCGCCCGAAACTTAGGGCGCTGCATAGCCTGAACGCTACCAGAAATGTCCTCGCTGATTACCCTGCTTTCAGGCACCTTGTACCCGGCACGCTCAATAGCCAGCACCTGATTCTGCGTATCCTGCTCGCGTGTTGAAACGCGGCAGTAGATAAAAGTCCTCATGGTCACCTCACCCGTCTGGTATCACAAAACGGTAGCATCATTGCATTGGTGGTAGCATTTGGTCAAACCCTAAATTGATGACACCAGATAGTAATCACTCAGACAGGTAGCAAGAATCGAACGATTGATGACACCGAAGCCAAAACAATAACGACAGCCAAGAGAAGCGCCAAGCATCAACGCAAAGTGCTTTAACAGTGGAGATTCAAGAGTGATTTAGCGTTTAAAGAGAAGACTAACCCTAACCCACAGCCTCACGGTCAGAACGCGAAACAGGGTCATAAACGCCACAGAGAAAGGCAAATCGATATACAGCCCGCCCAGCCTTCGGCTGGGAGAGGCGCATGGGGGAAGTTGAAACCTTAATCGTTGAGGGAGGGGCAACCATAAGCGTGCAATTTTTCAAGCTAAGAATACCTGAAATGACATGAGCTACAAAGGACTCAATACATACTACTCATCCATCATGATTGACTTAAGGCCACAGATTACTCAAGCTACTAAGCTACTAAGCTACTAATTATTATACTGATGGTTGAATGGGGAGTTTTCAGGAATGGAAAGATATCGCCCACATGGTCGTACCGTAACCACTTTAGAAGCAGATGTACTTAAACTTCGAGCGCTAGAAATGGTGTTAGTGCTTTTCTATGTAGAAAACCTGAAAGGTTTTATTATCAGTTCTGTCAAAGTTACAAAACGCCTAAGAAAAATCCTTGATAACACGAACCCAAAAACAAATAACGAAGAGCAAATTAGTTTTAAAAAAGCACATGAATTACTCATTTTAGAAGGTGTCATAACACAAGAAGAAAGCGTACAACTGAAAGAAATGATTGACTACCGTAATACTATAGGCCATGAGATCCACAGAATTACCATAGATATTGGAGCATATTCAAATCTGGCAGAGTATGACCTCCCTAACGGACATAAAATAGCAAAGTATGATTACTCAGCAGTCCAACGCATACAAAAGTTTAGAAAGGATATAGAAAGAAAAATGATGGAAAAGTCATTTTGCTTTGAGTTATCTTTCAACACATTGGCATTTGACGCCGCAGAGCAAGCATACCTTAAGGAGATTAAGCGGTTAAAGAAAAAGGTTAACGCTGGGATTGATAAGCTGAATATTACTATAGAAACCACAAACAAAATAATCCGCAACATTCCACGGGAAGTTATGGATACTATACAACCCGGCCATCCGAAAAACACAAAAAGTAATGGCACATTCAGCGCGGAAGGTGCGAAAGGAATACTCATGCTCTATGATGCAAAAGCAACTCCGCTCGCTGCCTCCTATATAATGAGGGTATCATACCGTACAGCTTCAAAATGGTATAAAGAATGGATTAAAAAGCAGACAAGAAAATAAAATAAGGCTGATAAAAACTCAAACAACATATCAACCTTATTTATAGTTTATTTTATTTTTTATCTGTTATCGCAGGAACCCCCTTAATAGTAAATTTTTTTTCATTGTTAAAGTACAATGGAGATTTAAAATAAGGCCCTTTGTTAACCATAACAGCAGTTTCTATTAACTCATCTATGGCTTTTTCAAGGCCATTTTCTTTAAAGGCAATAGAATCCTCACCTTTAGGATACCCCTCGGTTTCGACTACGCATTCAATTGTAGGGTGCTTAACACAATCAATTAAATAGCTTTCGAAGGCATCGCGAGGCAAAACCAAACCAAATTCCCGCCACGCATATTTCCTACCCCAGTAATAACCATCTTCGGATTGATATTTTACCCGCGAGTCATTCTTTCCTTTATTTTCATCATGTTTTTGTTTTGACATATTACGAGCATATAGATAGCTAAAATCTTTATCCAAAATGGACGCTTTGGATAGACAGGATAGGTCAACTACCTTACAGCCATTTTCCTCGGTGAAACCAATGTTATATCGTTCTCCCTCAACGATGACATCTTCGAAATTAGCTTCAAACTGATATGTTGTATCAGTTGTTGCAGGTTGAAAAGTATGTAAAAAGCGACCATTGCCAAGGTCAAGTTTCTGATAATTAGTTGCAATCAAATCATGAATTGTTTTGAGGTCACGTGATTTCATAATTCTATCCTTATCGAAAATATTTTCATTCAAATAAAAACGACAACTCAAACTACAAAATTACAGATTAACAACAAAGTTAAATAGATCGAGAAGAAATTTGCATCTTCTTATGACCAGAATAAACATGTGTGCATTCATTAGTGTGTTTATCAATCATATAACAATCATACATAACATCTCTTGATGTTGTGATTGATTTAACTTCGGATAACTCAAGGTTAGTCAAAAAATTTTCATGTTGATCTTCTATATATTCCTTATCGACCAGATGATCATTAACAGCTTTCAGAAAAAAATCATGTCTATCGCAGACAGAAATAGGCAAATCGAACTCTACAATTTGCTTTGAACAAGCGTCATCGCTCCATACAGCAACTTCTACGCAAGTCATATAGCCCCCCCCCCAGATATTTGGTTTGTCAATCAGATGATACCGCAAATTTTTTTAAATAAAAGAAGTCAATTAGCCCCGTTGGTGGTAAGACAACAAACGGAGCGTCTGGCGACTTCATCAGGGTTATGTCAGATAGTGAGGCTTATCAGGATGACCATGTACCCAAGGGGAGCGAGGCCGAACCGCTGGCAGAGCTTGCATATGGTCTGCAAGTACCGTGACCACCATAAACCTGTTTATCCCCTGCGGCGTCTCGCGACGGCGACAGAACGGGGGCATCGGGCTAAAATGCGCTTCACTAAAAGTTTCAAGGAATCGTGCCGGGTGTGCGGCTTTCAGTTCATGTTGGGCTATCGCGGTATGACCAGTGGAACGACCGCCAGCGCTTTGCTAAACTCCCTGTTCACCGTTCAACAAATCGCGGCAACTATCAGGGTAAATAGCGGTACTTTGGTCACATTACCTTAGAGCTAACTCATTGAGCTACAAGGCTTTTAAAGGTCTGGAGCGGGCGAAGGGAATCGAACCCTCGTATAGAGCTTGGGAAGCTCTCGTTCTACCATTGAACTACGCCCGCTTTGAGGTGCGTATGGCATTATAGACCTTACGCACCTTCATACAAGTCTCTTAACAACTAACCGGCGATAAAATAATCACTTAGCACTTCGGTTTGCTGCCGGGCGCAGGAAGATAACGCTGCGGATCGATGGCCGTCGCCTTATAGCGAATCTGGAAATGCAGCTTCACCGCGTCCGTACCGGTGCTGCCCATGGTGGCAATCTTCTGCCCGGCTTTGACGTTCTGCCCGTTGTTGACCAGCATCGTATCGTTATGCGCATAGGCCGTGATGTAGTCTTCGCCATGCTTAATCATGATCAGGTTACCGTATCCGCGCAGCTGGTTACCCACGTAAACCACCTTCCCTGCTCCGGAGGCATAAACCGGCGTACCGCGTGCAGCCGCGATATCAATACCTTTGTTCCCCCCTTCAGACAGGGAGTAAGGCAGCACCACTTTACCGCTGGCCGGCCAGACCCAGCAGCGTTGACCGACCGGCGGCCAGGACGACTGCGGCACCGCGTAAGACGGCGTCACTTTGGCGGTTTTGCCTTTCGAAGAGGATTTTTTGCCCGAGGACGATCCGCCGCTAACCTTCAGCTGCTGCCCCACCTCGATGGTATAGGGCGGTGAGAGATTATTCAGCCGCGCCAGATCCTTCACGCTGGTTCCCGTTGCGCGCGAAATCCGGTACAGCGTATCCCCGCGCTTAACGGTATAGACCGAACCGGAATAGCTGCCCATATCCGAAGATTTGCTCCCTGAGCAGCCCGCCAGCAATAGCGTCAGCGTCAGGCAAAAAATGGCGGTGATGGGGTTTCTCATCAGGCTTCCTGCAAACAAAACAGATCCTCGGTCAGCGTGAATGGCGCACTATGATAACAGCCAAAACGAATATGGGTCATGCCCTTTTCCGCTCTACACGCCAAACCGTTCGTATAAGAATGCAGTATAATGATCCGGCTGATGGTGCTGAACCACTCGGCATTTTGGCACTGGAGCATCAATGAGTATTCAAGAACACGTTATTTTGGTAAACGACCAGGGAATGGTGATTGGCACTCAGGAAAAATATGCCGCGCACACCTTACATACCCCGCTGCATCTGGCTTTCTCCTCCTGGCTTTTTAACGCAAACGGCGAATGTCTGATCACCCGGCGCGCCTTAAGTAAAAAAGCCTGGCCCGGCGTCTGGACCAACTCCGTCTGCGGCCACCCGCAGTCCGGCGAAGAGACGATACAGGCGATAATCCGCCGCTGCCGCTTTGAAGTCGGCGCTGAACTGGCCGATATCACCGCCGTCGCCCCTGAATTTCGCTATCGGGAAACCGACCCGTCCGGGATCGTGGAAAACGAAATTTGCCCGGTATTCGCTGCCCGCATCACCAACGACGTGACGATAAACGAAGATGAAGTGATGGACTATCAGTGGGTTGAGCTGGACGCGTTATTCCGCGCGCTGGAGGCGACGCCCTGGGCCTTTAGCCCATGGATGGTCATGGAAGCGACGACCGCCCGCGAAAAACTCAAAGCCTTCGCGGCGCAATAAAAAAGCCCCTTTCGGGGCTTTTTTACATCTGAACGCCTTATTTCACCGGACGCATTGCCGGGAACAGGATCACGTCGCGGATGGTGTGGCTGTTGGTGAACAGCATCACCATACGGTCGATACCAATCCCCAGACCCGCCGTTGGTGGCAGGCCGTGCTCCAGCGCGGTCACATAGTCTTCGTCGAAGAACATCGCTTCGTCGTCGCCTGCCGCTTTCGCGTCAACCTGATCCTGGAAGCGCTGAGCCTGGTCTTCCGCATCGTTCAGCTCGCTAAAGCCGTTGCCGATTTCACGGCCGCCAATGAAGAATTCGAAACGATCGGTGATTTCCGGGTTCTCGTCATTACGACGCGCCAGCGGAGAGACTTCAGCCGGGTATTCGGTGATGAAGGTCGGCTGAATCAAGTGCGCTTCGGCCACTTCTTCGAAGATCTCGGTCACGATACGGCCCAGACCCCAGCTCTTCTCAACCTTGATACCGATGCTTTCGGCGATCGCTTTCGCAGAATCGAAGTTATCCAGGTCCGCCATGTTGGTTTCCGGACGGTATTTCTTGATCGCTTCGCGCATGGTCAGTTTTTCGAACGGCTTGCCGAAGTCAAAGACTTCTTCACCGTAAGGAACCTGGGTGGTACCCAGAATATCCTGCGCCAGGGTGCGGAACAGGGATTCGGTCAGCTCGATCAGATCTTTGTAATCCGCATACGCCATATAGAGTTCCATCATGGTGAACTCTGGGTTATGACGTACGGAGATACCTTCGTTACGGAAGTTACGGTTGATTTCGAACACGCGGTCGAAACCACCGACCACCAGACGCTTCAGGTACAGTTCCGGCGCGATACGCAGGTACATGTCCAGGTCCAGGGCGTTGTGATGGGTGATGAACGGACGCGCAGATGCGCCGCCCGGGATCACCTGCATCATTGGGGTTTCCACTTCCATAAAGTCGCGGTTCACCATGAACTGGCGGATACCGGCCATGATCTGGGAGCGAATTTTGAAGGTCTTGCGGGAGTCATCGTTAGAGATGAGGTCCAGGTAGCGCTGACGATAGCGCGCTTCCTGATCCTGCAGGCCGTGGAATTTGTCCGGCAGCGGGCGCAGAGCTTTGGTCAGCAGACGCAGCTCGGTGCAGTGGATAGACAGTTCACCGGTTTTGGTTTTGAACAGTTTACCTTTCGCGCCCAGGATATCGCCCAGGTCCCACTTTTTGAACTGCTCGTTGTAGATGCCTTCCGGCAGGTCGTCACGGGAAACGTACAGCTGAATACGGCCGCCAACGTCCTGCAAGGTCACGAAGGAGGCTTTACCCATGATACGACGGGTCATCATGCGGCCTGCTACGGCCACTTCAACGTTCAGCGCTTCCAGCTCTTCGTTCTCTTTAGCGTCGAAGTCAGCGTGCAGTTGGTCTGAGGTATGGTCACGACGAAAATCGTTCGGGAACGGCACGCCCTGCTCGCGCAGCGCTGCCAGCTTCTCGCGGCGGGTTTTCAGTTCGTTGTTAAGATCGACTACCGCGTCAGCGCCCTGTGCTTGTTGTTCAGACATGTTGGTTCCTCATAACCCTGCTTTCAAACTTGCTTCGATAAATTGGTCCAGGCTGCCGTCCAGCACCGCCTGCGTGTTGCGGGTTTCAACCCCGGTACGCAGGTCTTTGATGCGGGAGTCATCAAGGACGTAAGAACGGATCTGGCTGCCCCAACCGATGTCGGACTTGTTGTCTTCCATCGCCTGTTTCTCAGCATTTTTCTTCTGCATCTCCAGCTCATAAAGCTTCGCTTTCATCTGCTTCATGGCCTGGTCTTTGTTCTTATGCTGGGAACGGTCGTTCTGGCACTGTGTTACCAGCCCGGTTGGAATGTGGGTAATACGCACCGCAGATTCCGTACGGTTAACGTGCTGACCACCCGCGCCGGATGCGCGATAAACGTCGATACGCAGGTCCGCCGGGTTAATTTCGATATCAATATCTTCATCAACTTCCGGGTAAACAAACGCGGAGCTGAAGGAGGTATGACGGCGGCCACCGGAGTCGAACGGGCTCTTACGCACCAGGCGGTGAACGCCGGTTTCGGTACGCAGCCAGCCGTAGGCGTAATCGCCAATGATCTTGATGGTGACGGATTTCAGACCCGCAACTTCACCTTCAGACTCTTCGATAATTTCGGTTTTGAAGCCGCGCGCTTCTGCCCAACGCAGGTACATACGCGTCAGCATGCTGGCCCAGTCCTGCGCTTCGGTGCCGCCAGAACCAGCCTGAATATCGAGATAGCAGTCAGCGCTGTCGTATTCGCCGGAGAACATACGGCGGAACTCAAGCTGCGCCAGCTTCTCTTCCAGCACGTCGAGTTCTGCCACGGCTTCGTTAAAGGTTTCTTCGTCGTCGGCTTCGACGGCCAGCTCCAGCAAACCGGAAACATCTTCCAGCCCCTGGGCCATTTGATCCAGCGTATCTACGATAGCTTCGAGAGAGGAACGCTCTTTACCCAGCGCCTGTGCGCGTTCAGGTTCGTTCCAGACGTCCGGCTGTTCCAGCTCGGCGTTTACTTCTTCAAGACGCTCTTTCTTGGCATCGTAGTCAAAGATACCCCCTAAGAACGTCAGAGCGCTCCGTGAGGTCCTGAATACGGTTTTTTACCGGATTAATTTCAAACATGGTCTGTTTTCTTTTATGGACTTGTCAAAATGCGGTGATAAGAGCGGGATTGTACCGAATCCACGCCCTTTTTTATAGAGATTACTGCCGCTAAATTGGCCAGATATTGTCGATGATGATCTGAAGGGTGCGGTTACCGCGAAACTCGTTGATGTCCAGTTTGTACGCCAGCTCAACCTCGCGCACGCCGTTGTCCGGCCATATCGCTGTGTCAACGTTGAAGGCGATGCCGTCCAGCAGCGGACCACCGCCCACGGGTTCGACCATCACTTTCAGATGACGTTCGCCGACGATACGCTGCTGCAGCAGGCGGAAACGCCCGTCGAACAGCGGTTCCGGGAACATCTGCCCCCACGGGCCGGCATCTCGGAGCATTTGCGCCACGTCCATCGTCATCTCAAGCGGTGAAAGCTCGCCATCGGACACCACTTCCCCCTGCAGCAGGGCTGGGTCGATCCAGTCGGTGACCAGTTCACCAAACAGCCGCTGAAACTCGTCGAACTTCGCCTCATCCAGCGACAGGCCTGCCGCCATCGCATGGCCGCCAAACTTGATCATCAGACCCGGGTGAAGCGTATCAAGACGCTCCAGCGCATCGCGCATGTGCAGACCCTGAATCGAACGGCCAGAGCCTTTCAGCGTGCCGTCGCCCGCGGGGGCGAACGCGATCACCGGACGGTGGAAACGCTCTTTAATGCGCGACGCCAGAATGCCGACCACGCCCTGATGCCACTCTGGATGGTACATCGCCAGGCCGCCCGGCAGCGTATCGCCGCTGCGCTCAAGCTTTTCGCACAGGGTCAGCGCTTCGGCCTGCATCCCCTGCTCAATCTCTTTACGGGTCTGATTCAGCGCGTCAAGCTCGTTGGCCAGCACGCGTGCTTCACCAATGTTATCGCACAGCAGCAGCGCCACGCCGACGGACATATCGTCCAGCCTTCCGGCAGCGTTCAGACGCGGCCCGAGGGCAAAGCCCAAATCGCTTGCCGCCAGCTTGAGCGGATCGCGGTTGGCAATCTCCAGCAGCGCCTTGATCCCAGGACGGCACTTGCCCGCCCGGATGCGGCTTAAGCCCTGCCAGGTCAAAATGCGGTTATTGGTATCAAGCGGCACCACGTCCGCGACGGTACCCAGCGCCACCAGATCGAGATATTCGGCCAGGTTCGGTACGGCAATACCGCGGGAGTCGAACCAGCCCTTGTCGCGTAACAGGGTACGCAACGCCAGCATCAGATAAAACGCCACGCCCACGCCTGCGAGGGATTTCGATGGGAAATCGCAGTCGCGCAGGTTGGGGTTAATAATCGCTTCCGCATCCGGCAGCGTTTCGCCCGGCAGGTGGTGATCGGTGACCAGCACCGGGATCCCCAAAGCGTGAGCATGATCGACGCCCGCATGGGAAGAGATCCCGTTATCGACGGTCATGATCATCTGTGCACCACGGGCGTGGGCCTGATCGACCACTTCCGGGCTGAGGCCATAGCCGTCTTCAAAGCGGTTCGGCACCAGATACGTGACGTTATCGCAGCCCAGCGCGCGCAGACTGAGCACGCTCAGCGCGGTGCTGGTTGCGCCGTCGGCGTCGAAATCGCCTACCACCACAATCCGCGTTCCCTCACGAAGCGCGTTGTAGAGCATTTCAGCGGCTTTTTCGATACCGCTCAACTGCTGCCACGGCAGCATCCCTTTCACGCTGCGTTCAAGATCCTCAGCGCTACGCACGCCGCGGCTGGCGTAGAGGCGCTTAAGCAGCGCCGGGAGATCGTCTGGCAAATCAACGTGTTCAACCGCCTCGCGGCGGCGCAATTTTATCGGGGCTTTCACGCGGATTATTTACCACCAAACTGTTTCTGGTGCGCGTCGAGGAACTCTTTCATCTCTTTTGGTCCCTGATAGCCCGGAACGACATAGCCGTTGCTCAGAACAATCGCTGGCGTACCGCTCACGCCAAACTGCACGCCGAGCGCGTAGTGGTTAGCGATATCAATGTCGCAGGTGGCCGGCTTAACGCCTTTGCCGTTCATGGCGTCGTCAAACGCTTTGTTGCGGTCTTTCGCACACCAGATCGCCTTCATGTCCTGCTCTGGCTGGCTCTGCACGCCCGCGCGCGGGAAGGCCAGGTAACGCACGGTAATGCCCAGCGCGTTATAGTCTTTCATCTCTTCATGCAGCTTGTGGCAGTAGCCGCAGGTGATGTCGGTGAAGACGGTAATAACGTGTTTTTCCTGCGCCGCTTTATAAACGATCATCTCTTTTTCGAGCGCGTTCAGGTTTTTCATCAGCAGCTGGTTGGTGACGTTCACAGGCTGCGCGCCGCTCACGTCGTACATTGGCCCCTGAATAATGTGTTTGCCATCTTCGGTGACGTACAGCACGCCGCTGTTGGTCAGTACCGTTTTCATGCCGGCAACCGGTGCAGGCTGAATATCGCTACCGGTGACGCCAAGCTTAGCCAGCGACTGTTTGATGGCGGCGTCGTCCGCATGGGCGAAACCGGTAAATGAGGCTGCCAGCAGGGTGAACAGCGCGAAAGACTTTTTCATATGTGATCCTGTTACAATTCGTCGGCACTCACGCACGAGGGTGGTGCTGTTGGTGTAGCTGCCGCAGGCGTTCCGTCGCGACATGGGTATAAATTTGCGTCGTGGAAAGATCGCTGTGCCCCAGCAGCATCTGCACCACGCGTAAATCAGCGCCGTGGTTTAACAGATGCGTCGCGAAGGCGTGACGCAATACGTGCGGCGAAAGCTTTTCACTGTCGATACCCGCCAGTGTGGCGTAATGCTTAATGCGATGCCAGAACGTTTGCCGCGTCATCTGCTGGGCGCGCTGGCTCGGAAACAGGACGTCGATAGACGTACCATTGAGCAGCCACGGACGACCGTGCTCCAGGTACGTTTCCAGCCAGTAAACCGCCTCTTCACCCAGCGGAACCAGCCTCTCCTTGTTTCCTTTACCGATGACGCGCACCACGCCCTGACGCAGGCTGATGTCGCTCATCGTCAGGCCAACCAGTTCCGAAACGCGCAAGCCGGTAGCATACAATAGCTCAAGCATGGCTTTATCGCGTAACTCCAGCGGCAGGTCAACAGCCGGTGACTGTAATAATCTCTCAACTTGTGCTTCGCTGAGATCTTTCGGCAGCCGCTGCGGGAGCTTAGGGGATGCCAGCAGCGCGCTGGGATCGTCTTCACGAATCTTCTCACGGTAGAGGTGCTGGAACAGCCGACGCATGGCGCTGAGCAAACGCGCGGAACTGGTGGCTTTGTAGCCCCCTGCGATACGTTCCCCCAGCAGCGCCTGCAGGTCGTCACGCTGCGCGCTCGCAAGGGATAACCCCCGGTGCGCAAGCCACTCCACCAGCATGGTGAGATCGCGACGGTAGGCGCTGAGGGTATTCTCGGCCAGATTTTTCTCCAGCCACAGCGCGTCGAGAAACTGTTCGATCAGTGCGAGATCCTTTTCCACATCAGCCCCTTTGATTCTGCAGTCAGGCCATTATGCCTGATTGCGACCGGTTTCTGGTACACTACGCGCATAGTCAAAGCAAGAATTGAGATAGTTACGCGATGAATATTGGTCTGTTCTATGGTTCCAGCACCTGCTACACCGAAATGGCGGCAGAGAAAATTCGCGACATCATTGGCCCGGAACTGGTGACGTTGCATAACCTGAAAGATGACGCGGTCGCGCTGATGGAACAGTACGATGTCCTGATCCTTGGCATCCCAACCTGGGATTTTGGTGAGATACAGGAAGACTGGGAAGCCATCTGGGGTCAACTCGATTCAGTCAATCTCGACGGCAAAATCATTGCCATGTACGGCATGGGGGATCAGCTGGGCTACGGGGAATGGTTCCTGGACGCGCTCGGCATGCTGCACGACAAGCTGGCGCCGAAAGGGGTGTCGTTTATCGGCTACTGGCCAACCGAAGGTTACGAGTTCACCAGTAAAAAACCGATTATTGCCGACGGCGAGCTGTTTGTTGGACTCGCGCTGGATGAAACCAACCAGTACGATCTCAGCGATGAGCGCCTGCAAAGCTGGTGCGAGCAGATTCTGGGCGAAATGGCTGAAAAGTTTAGCTAACGCGCATTACCCCTGCGTCGTCTGTTGCAACAGCATCCGGCGCAGGTCTCGCCACTCGGCAGCATCCATACTGTCAGCCGCCAGCCACAGATGCTGGCAACGACCGCCGTCCACCTTGCGTAACCGTAACATCATGCCGCAGTTGAGCATCCAGGGCATACCGAGAATATCCCACTCTTTACCCTGCCAGCGAAGGCGGGAATCCATCAGTAATTTAATCTCTCCCTGACGGGCATTAATGCGACGCTGGCTGCGTACGCTGTCAAAAACGACAAATGACAGTAACAGCAGCCACAGCGGCGTATAGCTCAGCGGCCAGGGCATCAGTAACACAAAGGCCGCAACCAGGCCGTGGAGCAATAAAGACATCCACTGCGAACGCCACGAGACGCGAAGATCAGATTGCCACAGGACCACGTTCCCGATTCCGTGTTTGAATTAATTGCACCATCCGTTGCAACTCGGTGTCGGCGGGTTTGCCGTGGTTCATCAGCCAGTTGAACAAATCCGGATCGTCAGACTCAAGCAGGCGAACAAACAGACGCTTATCGTCATCGCTTAAGCTGTCATACTCATATTCGAAGAAAGGCATGATGGAAATATCAAGTTCACGCATGCCGCGACGGCACGCCCAGTGAATACGGGCCTTGTTGTTAATATCCATGTTCAGTTTCCTGCATTACGTTTGGCACAGTCGGTACCCCGTTCAGTGTTCTTTATTTCTCTACGGGGACACCAGCTAGTGTAACGTGTTTTTGACCGTTTCATTACTGGAATATTGCGATCGCCGAGCAGGCTTCCAGAATAATCCCTACAAAGACAGCGGATTACATTATTTTGCGTAGCGCTACGCATAACCGGTTTAGGGCACAAATGGTCTGTTGAAAGCGCTTGCATTGCCTGCAGGCTCTTTTACCATTAGGCATTATCAAAGCGTTAAGCAATTCAGGATATCGTTATGGCATTTACACCATTTTCTCCTCGCCAGCCCGCCGCCTCTGCGCGTCTGCCGCTGACGCTTATTTCTCTTGATGACTGGGCGCTGGCAACGCTCACCGGTGCCGACGCCGAAAAATATCTGCAGGGCCAGGTGACCGCCGACGTCAGCCAGATGACCGAACACCAGCACCTGCTGGCCGCGCATTGCGACCCAAAAGGCAAAATGTGGAGCAACCTGCGTATCTTCCGCCGTCAGGACGGCTTTGCCTTTATTGAGCGCCGCAGCCTGCAAGAGGCCCAGCTCAAAGAGCTGAAGAAGTACGCGGTCTTTTCCAAAGTCACTATCGCCCCGGACGACGAACATGTCCTGCTGGGTGTGGCCGGTTTCCAGGCCCGTGCGGCGCTGAAAAATCTCTTCAGCGAACTGCCGGATGCGGAAAAGCAGGTGGTCAGCGAAGGCGCGACCTCCATCCTGTGGTTTGAACACCCGGCGGAGCGTTTCCTGTTAGTCACGGATGCGGCAACGGCCGAACGAGTGACCGAAGCGCTGCGCGGCGAAGCGCAGCTCAACAACAGTCAGCAGTGGCTGGCGCTGAACATCGAAGCGGGTCTGCCGGTGATTGACGCCGCAAACAGCGCGCAGTTTATTCCCCAGGCAACAAACCTTCAGGCGCTGGGCGGCATCAGCTTTAAAAAGGGCTGTTACACCGGACAGGAGATGGTGGCGCGTGCAAAATTCCGCGGCGCAAACAAACGTGCGCTGTGGACGCTGACGGGCCATGCCAGCCGTGTACCTGAAGCGGGTGAAGACTTAGAGCTGAAGATGGGTGATAACTGGCGCCGCACCGGCACCGTGTTAGCCGCCGTACAGCTGGATGATGGACGTCTTTTGGTTCAAGCCGTCATGAACAACGACATGGAAGCCGACAGCGTGTTCCGCGTGCGTGACGATGCGAACACGCTGAGCATCGAGCCGTTGCCATATTCGTTAGAAGAGTAATCGTATCCAGGTGCCCTCCCTCTCCCTGTGGGAGAGGGCCGGGGTGAGGGCAACCGCCCGCACGGTGGAAAAAACTACACCTGCCCCACGTACAAATAGATCGCCAAAAAGTGGCATACGCTGCCGCCCAGCACAAAGCCGTGCCAGATGGCATGGTTGTACGGGATGCGCTTGCAGACGTAGAAAATCACGCCGAGCGAGTACACCACGCCGCCTAAGGCCAGAAGCGTTACGCCCCCTACCGACAGTTTGACCGCCAGTTGATACACCACAATCAGCGACAGCCAGCCCATTGTCAGATAGGTGACCAGTGACAGCACCTTAAACCGGTGCGCGATGGTCAGCTTAAACAGGATCCCCAGCAGTGCCAGGCTCCAGATAACAATCATCAGGCCACGCGACAGCGGTGAGTTGAGCCCCACCAGCAAAAACGGTGTGTAGGTGCCTGCAATCAAAAGATAGATAGCGCAGTGGTCAAATTTCTTGAGCCACATCTTGGCCCGCTGATGCGGGATCGCATGATACAGCGTCGAGGCCAGGAACAGCAGGATCATACTCCCGCCATACAGGCTGTAGCTGGTAATGGCCATCGCGCTGGCATTGGCGTCCACCGCCTGCACCAGCAATAACACTAAACCGACAATCCCAAACACCAGGCCAATGCCGTGGCTGATGCTGTTGGCTACTTCCTCAGCCAGCGAATATCCCTGTGCGATTAATGGTCTACTCACCATACAAAACTCCGGGAAAACAAAAGATGATTATTCATCGCATAACTATGCTAACTGAGAATGATTCCAGTGAACACCTGTTAGCTAAAATAAAGTTAAACATAACGTTTCTAAATTACAATCAGACAGTTACACTTTAATTTCAGCGAACGTGCGTTTCGATTTTAATTATAAACATTTAAAATCAATCACATAAAACTGGTTCTGCCTGGGGTAGATCTCTGCGATCACGCTTTTCAATGCATCCAGGGTCATGTTCTCCTGTTCAGCATGTTTTTGCGTCAATGTGGCGAACGTAACGGTTGACGTTCCTGTTACTTCGATGGTGCAAAAATAACCATCATCCTCATAGCGTCCCACCCGCAGGATATCGCCGGTTTTGAAATGGGATTCACTTTTATCCCGGATAGTGATGGTTTTACGCCCGGCCAAAATGTCGTCCTGAAAGCGCTGAAAAAAAGTGATGTCGTTTGGCTGCATGTTATTATTCCATGAAGAAAAGTCTGATGAGTGAGTGTAGCCATTGTGAGCATGTTCTCCCATTCCGCCATTGCCAGTCTCAATAACCTGGAGATGATGGTCTACAACTATGTCATAAAAAATCGCGACAAAGTGATGTACATGACCATCCGCGAGCTGGCGGATGCGGCAGACGTCTCAACCACCACTATCCTGCGCTTTTGCCGCAAGCTTAACTGCGAAGGGTATTCTGAATTTCGGGTGCGCTTTAAGCTTTATCTTGAACAGAACGAGCCCCAGCAGGCGAATTTCGGTGCCAGCGAAATTATCAGCTTTTTTAAAAGCGTGAATAATGAAGAGTTCGATGCGTTATTAGATAAGGCGGTAGATATTATTTTATCGTCCGAGCGAATTATATTCGTCGGTGCCGGAACATCGGGTTCGCTGGCAAAATATGGCGCACGCTTCTTTTCTAATATCGGGAAATTCAGTAACCATATTGATGATCCTTATTTCCCGGTCACCAATGATATGGCGAAAAATGCGCTGGCGATTGTGCTCTCCGTCTCGGGCGAGACCGAGGAGATCCTGCGCTTCGCCAGCCAGTTCAGCCTGCATCACTGCAAGGTACTCTCGATAACCAGCCACGAGCACTCGCGTCTCGCAAAACTGGCGGACTTTAATCTCTCCTGGCATGTTCCTCAGACGCGTATTGCAGGCGTCTACGACATCACCACGCAAATTCCCGTCATTTATATTCTGGAATCTCTCGGACGTAAACTGGCGAAGAAACTCACAGAATAAAACACCCTGTTTTTTTGGTGTAACAAATCACATTTACTGGGAATTGTTATATCGTGACATTCAATTTCGCTTTGCTAGACTCGATGCCAATAAGCCATTTATTGAGAAGAGCAGCGATGAAAAAATTGACCTTACCAAAAGATTTTTTATGGGGCGGCGCGGTTGCCGCTCACCAGGTTGAAGGCGGCTGGAACAAAGGCGGCAAAGGGCCAAGCATTTGTGACGTATTGACCGGCGGCGCGCACGGCGTCCCGCGAGAAATCACGCAGGAGGTGGTGCCGGGTAAATACTACCCAAACCACGAGGCCATCGACTTCCACGGCCACTATAAAGAAGACATCAAGCTGTTTGCCGAGATGGGTTTCAAATGCTTCCGCACCTCTATCGCCTGGACGCGCATCTTCCCGAAAGGTGACGAAACGCAGCCAAACGAAGAGGGGCTGAAGTTCTACGACGATATGTTCGACGAGCTGCTGAAATACAACATCGAACCGGTGATCACCCTCTCCCACTTCGAAATGCCGCTGCACCTGGTGCAGGAGTACGGTAGCTGGACCAACCGTAAAGTGGTCGATTTCTTCGTGCGCTTCGCGGAAGTGGTTTTTGAGCGCTACAAAAACAAGGTCAAATACTGGATGACCTTCAACGAAATCAATAACCAGCGTAACTGGCGCGCGCCGCTGTTCGGTTACTGCTGCTCGGGCGTGGTCTATACCGAACATGAAAATCCGGAAGAGACCATGTACCAGGTCCTGCACCACCAGTTTGTGGCCAGCGCACTGGCTGTGAAAGCCGCACGCCGCATCAACCCGGAGATGAAGGTCGGCTGCATGCTGGCGATGGTGGCGCTCTATCCGTTCTCCTGCAAACCGGAAGACGTGATGTTCGCCCAGGAATCCATGCGCGAGCGCTATGTCTTTACCGACGTCCAGCTGCGCGGATACTACCCGTCCTACGTGCTGAACGAGTGGGAGCGCCGTGGCTTCTCCATCAAAATGGAGGCAGGCGACGAGCAGATCCTGCGTGAAGGTACCTGCGACTACTTAGGTTTCAGCTACTACATGACCAACGCGGTGAAAGCAGAAGGCGGTACCGGCGATGCCATTTCCGGCTTCGAAGGCAGCGTGCCGAACCCGCACGTGAAGGCGTCCGACTGGGGCTGGCAGATTGACCCGGTGGGCCTGCGTTATGCCCTGTGCGAACTGTACGAGCGTTATCAGAAACCGCTGTTTATCGTGGAAAACGGGTTCGGCGCCTACGATAAGGTAGAAGAAGACGGCAGCATCAACGACGACTATCGCATCGACTACCTGCGTGCCCACGTAGAAGAGATGATCAAAGCCGTGACGCACGACGGCGTGGATCTGATGGGCTATACGCCATGGGGCTGCATCGACTGCGTGTCGTTCACCACCGGCCAGTACAGCAAGCGCTACGGCTTTATCTACGTGAACAAGCACGACGACGGCACGGGCGACATGTCGCGTTCCCGCAAGAAAAGCTTCGAGTGGTATAAGGAAGTGATTGCCAGCAACGGCGAGGCGCTGTAATTTTTGCCCGGTGGCGCTGCGCTTACCGGGCCTACACGAACAGTAGGCCGGGTAAGGCGAAGCCGCCACCCGGCTTATTTCCCACCGGCCAACTCAATAAAACTGCCCGTTACGTACGACGCCTTCTCGCTCAGCAGCCAGACAATCGCCTGGGCCACCTCTTCCGGCTGGCCGCCGCGCTGCATCGGCAGCAGCGATTTCACGCGATCTACCCGCCCCGGCTCTCCGCCGGACGCATGAATATCGGTATAAATCAGACCCGGACGCACGCAGTTGACGCGAATGCCCTGCGCCGCCACCTCCAGCGATAGCCCGGTTGTCAGCGAATCCACCGCCCCCTTCGACGCGGCATAATCCACATATTCACCCGGCGCCCCCAGACGCGACGCGGCGGAAGAGACGTTCACTATCGCCCCACCCTTGCCGCCATGCCTGAAGGACATGCGTTTTACCGCTTCCCGGCAGCAGAGAAAGTAGCCCGTGACGTTGGTCGCCAGGACGCGGTTAATGCGCTCAGCGGAGAGGTTCTCGATAGTGGATTGCTCAAACAGAATGCCCGCATTATTGACCAGCGCACGAAGCGGCTCGCCTTCACGATCGAGGCTGTCAAACATCGCCAGCACCTGGGCTTCATCACTGATATCCGCGCGGACGGCAAAGGCTTTACCGCCCGCTTCAACGATCTGGTTGATCACGTCCGTCGCGGCTTTAATGTTGTGGTGATAGTTCACCGCCACGGTGTAGCCTTCGCGCGCCAGCTGCAGCGCGGTGGCTTTTCCAATGCCCCGGCTGGCGCCGGTGACCAGTGCAATTGCCATTCGCTTCTCCCAATAAAAAAGCCGGGTGGCGGCTTCGCCTTACCCGGCCTACGTTACTACATCAGCAATATTACTGGTATTCGCTCATCGGCACGCAGGAGCAGAACAGGTTACGGTCGCCGTAGACGTCATCGAGACGCTTCACGGTCGGCCAGTATTTGTTTGCCACACCTGCCGGGAAGACCGCCAGCTCGCGGGAATAGCCGTGGTTCCACTCTGCCACCATTTCGTGCTGGGTGTGCGGGGCGTTAACCAGCGGGTTATCTTCCAGCGTCCACTCGCCGTCCTGCACGCGGTCGATCTCCATGCGGATCGCCAGCATCGCGTCGATAAAGCGGTCCAGCTCGGCTTTGCTTTCAGATTCCGTTGGCTCCACCATCAGCGTACCCGCAACCGGGAACGACATGGTTGGCGCGTGGAAGCCGTAGTCGATCAGACGCTTGGCGATATCCAGCTCGCTAATGCCGGTCTGCTCTTTCAGCGGACGAATATCGAGGATGCACTCGTGCGCCACGCGACCGTCGCGGCCTGTGTAGAGCACCGGGAAGGCGGACTTCAGGCGAGTCGCAATATAGTTGGCGTTGAGGATCGCCACCTGGCTCGCCTGCTTCAGCCCTTCCGCGCCCATCATGCGGATGTACATCCAGCTGATTGGCAGGATAGAGGCGCTGCCGAACGGTGCCGCAGAGACCGCGCCCTGACGGGTCAGCATGCCTTCAATCTGCACCACGCTGTGGCCTGGGACAAACGGCGCCAGGTGCGCTTTCACGCCGATTGGGCCCATGCCCGGGCCGCCACCGCCGTGCGGGATGCAGAAGGTTTTGTGCAGGTTCAGGTGCGATACGTCCGCGCCGATAAAGCCCGGAGAGGTAATGCCCACCTGGGCGTTCATGTTCGCGCCGTCGAGGTAAACCTGACCGCCGAACTGGTGCACCACTTCGCACACTTCACGGATAGTCTCTTCGTACACGCCGTGGGTAGACGGGTAGGTCACCATGATGCAGGAGAGCTTGTCGCCCGCCTGCTCGGCTTTCGCACGCAGGTCGGCCAGATCGATGTTGCCGTTTTTATCGCAAGCAACCACCACCACTTCCATGCCCGCCATCTGGGCAGAGGCCGGGTTGGTACCGTGGGCAGAGCTTGGGATCAGGCAGATATCGCGGTGACCTTCGTTGCGGCTTTCATGATAGTGGCGGATCGCCAGCAGGCCCGCGTATTCGCCCTGCGCGCCGGAGTTCGGCTGCATGCAGAGCGCGTCATAACCGGTCAATTTCACCAGCCAGTCGGAAAGCTGGTTGATCATCATATGATAACCTTCCGCCTGCTCTGGCGGGCAGAACGGGTGCAGCTCGGAAAATTCAGGCCAGGTGATCGGGATCATCTCTGCCGCGGCGTTGAGCTTCATGGTGCAGGAACCCAGCGGGATCATCGCCTGGTTCAGCGCCAGATCCTTGCGCTCCAGAGAGTGCATATAGCGCATCATCTCGGTTTCGCTGTGATAGCGGTTAAAGACAGGATGCGTCAGGATCGCATCGTTACGCAGCATGCTTTCCTGAATGGAGCGGCTGTCGAGTGCGACCTCTTTGTCGAGCGCGTCAATATCCAGACCGTGTGCGTCACCCAGCAACACGCTGAACAGGTTCAGGATATCGTCGCGGGTGGTGCTTTCATCCAGCGTAATGCCGACGGCGTTGTGGATGTCGCTGCGCAGGTTGATCTCTGCCGCATTCGCGCGCGCCAGCACGGCCGCTTTGTCCGCCACTTCCACACACAGGGTGTCGAAGTAGTGAGCGTGGCGCAGCTTAAGGCCTTTCTGCTGCAGACCGCAGGCCAGAATATCGGCCAGGCGGTGAATGCGGCTGGCAATGCGCTTCAGGCCAGCCGGGCCGTGGAACACGGCGTACAGGCTGGCGATGTTTGCCAGCAGCACCTGCGAGGTACAGATGTTGGAGTTCGCTTTCTCGCGGCGAATGTGCTGCTCGCGGGTCTGCATCGCCATGCGCAGGGCGGTGTTACCGGCAGCGTCTTTTGAGACGCCGATAATGCGGCCAGGCATGGAGCGTTTGAATTCATCTTTCGCGCCGAAGAACGCCGCGTGCGGGCCGCCGTAGCCCATCGGCACGCCGAAGCGTTGCGCTGAACCGAATACGATATCCGCGCCCTGTTTGCCCGGCGCCGTCAGCAGCACCAGCGCCATAAAGTCGGCGGCAACGCTGACAACCACTTTGCGGGATTTCAGCTCGGCAATCAGCGTGCCGTAGTCGTGAACTTCGCCGGTGGTGCCTACCTGCTGAAGCAGCACGCCAAAGACGTCCTGGTGATCCAGCACTTTGTCAGCGTCGTCGACAATCACGTCAAAGCCGAAGGTTTCCGCACGGGTGCGCACCACGTCCAGCGTCTGGGGATGCACGTCCGCCGCCACGAAGAAGCGGTTGGCATTTTTCAGCTTGCTCACGCGCTTAGCCATCGCCATTGCTTCGGCGGCGGCGGTCGCTTCATCCAGCAGCGAGGCGGAGGCGATGTCCATCCCGGTCAGATCCAGCGTCACCTGCTGGAAGTTCAGCAGCGCTTCCAGACGGCCCTGGGAGACTTCCGGCTGATACGGGGTGTAAGCGGTGTACCAGCCCGGGTTTTCCAGCATGTTGCGCAGGATAACCGGCGGCAACTGCACGTTGGTGTAGCCCATGCCAATGTAAGACTTATAGCGCTTGTTCAGGCCTGCGATAGCCTTCAGCTCCGCCAGCGCGGCGAATTCCGTGGTGGCTTCCCCCACCTGAGGCGGCGTGGCAAGCTGGATGTCTTTTGGCACAATCTGGCCGATCAGTGCGTTTAATGAATCCGCGCCAACTGTCTTCAGCATCTCCTGCTGTTGCTGAGCATCCGGCCCAATGTGACGTTCAATGAAGGCGCCACGGTTTTCAAGCTGGCTTAAAGTCTGTGTCATGAGCGATGGTTCCTGAAACGTGCAGTGAATTTAAGTTCCCTCTCCCTCTGGGAGAGGGTTAGGGTGAGGGGAAGACTGGCACCCTCACCCCTGCCCTCTCCCAGAGGGAGAGGGGGATAAACAATTACTCGTCTTCTAACAGTGCTTCGTACGCGGTCGCATCCAGCAGCGCGGCAACCTGAGATTCGTCGCTGGCTTTGATCTTGAAGATCCAGCCGCCTTCATACGGCTCGCTGTTCACCAGCTCTGGCGAATCGCTCAGCGCGTCGTTGACGGCAACGATTTCGCCGCTCACAGGGGCATAGATATCAGATGCCGCTTTTACGGACTCCGCTACGGCGCAGTCGTCGCCCGCGCTAACGGTCGTGCCCACGTCAGGCAGGTCAACAAACACCATGTCGCCCAGCAGCTCTTGCGCGTGCTCGGTGATCCCTACGGTGTAAGTGCCGTCCGCCTCTTTGCGCAGCCACTCGTGTTCTTTGCTGTATTTCAGTTCTGCTGGCACATTGCTCATTGAAGTTCTCCTGATAAAAATGATTAGGCGACCGGCTTACCGGCGCGAACAAAAATCGGTTTGGTTACGTTGACCGGCATTTCGCGGTTGCGGATTTGCACCACCGCCGTTTCGCCAATACCCGCCGGCACGCGTGCCAGTGCAATACTGTAGCCCAGCGTTGGGGAGAAGGTACCGCTGGTGATCACGCCTTCGCGAGGATTGCCGTCGGCATCGGTAAAGCGCACCGGCAGTTCACCGCGCAGCACGCCCTTCTCGGTCATCACCAGACCCACCAGCTGTTCCGTACCCTTCTCACGCTGCATCTCCAGCGCTTCACGGCCAATAAAGTCACGATCAGCCGGTTCCCATGCGATGGTCCAGCCCATGTTGGCGGCCAGCGGAGAGACGCCTTCATCCATCTCCTGACCGTAGAGGTTCATCCCCGCTTCCAGACGCAGCGTATCGCGCGCGCCCAGACCCGCAGGCTTCACGCCCGCTTCCACCAGCGCACGCCAGAAATCAGCGGCCTTCTCGTTCGGCATCGCAATTTCATAGCCCGCTTCACCGGTATAGCCGGTGGTGGCGATAAACAGATCGCCCGCCTGCACGCCGAAGAACGGCTTCATGCCTTCGGTTGCTTTACGCTGCTCGTCGTTAAACAGAGACGCGGCTTTCGCCTGCGCGTTTGGCCCCTGCACGGCGATCAGCGACAGATCGTCACGGACGGTGATGTCGATGGCATAAGGTTCGGCGTGTTGGGTGATCCAGGAGAGGTCTTTTTCGCGGGTGGCGGAGTTGACAACGAGGCGGAAGAAATCTTCAGTGAAGTAATAGACGATAAGGTCATCAATCACGCCGCCCGAGGCATTCAGCATGCCGGTATAGAGCGCTTTACCCGGCGTCTTCAGTTTGGCGACGTCATTTGCCAGCAGATAACGCAAAAACTCCCGGGTGCGGCTACCGCGCAGATCGACAATCGTCATGTGGGACACGTCGAACATACCGGCATCGGTGCGCACCGCGTGGTGCTCATCAATTTGCGAGCCGTAGTGCAGCGGCATCATCCAGCCGTGGAAGTCCACCATGCGGGCGCCGCATAACACGTGTTGTTCGTACAAAGGAGTCTGTTGAGCCATCTTGTCCTCGTTGAAAAATTCACCGTGAAACCCGGTATCGGCCCCGTTACCTGGCGCCGACGCAAACGTTCTCTTTTACCCGAACTTACCACCGAAACCGGCGGTTAACCATAAGGTAAAACGGGTCATCACATTAGCTTATGACCAAAAAACGCTAAAAAGCCTACAGAGTTATTCACTGGAAAAATGCGATTAACCCCGCACAAAATTAACAATGATCTAACAGGATTTAGCACATGGTGATATATCGTGCGGAAAAACGGGCCGATTTTCCGTAACATAAAATCTTGTAGATTAGATTTTCTAATGCGAAAAATGACGTGAAATTAGAATATTTCAAACGAGGGAATTTCCCCGGCGCAGAGGCCGGGAAAATAAAGTGTGACAGGGGTCTAAATTAACGTAGCCAGTCCGGCAGGTCGTTAAGACCCATCGCCTGACGGAGGAGTTGAGGTTTAACACCCGGAAGGGTGTCAGCAAGCTTGAGGCCAATGTCGCGCAGCAGTTTTTTTGCCGGATTCGCGCCGGCAAACAGCTCGCGGAAGCCCTGCATGCCCGCCAGCATCATCGCCGCGCTGTGCTTGCGGCTGCGCTCGTAGCGACGCAGGTAGAGATGCTGGCCGATATCTTTGCCTTCGCGATGCAGGCGACGCAGTTCCTCAACCAGCTCAGCCGCGTCCATAAAGCCAAGGTTAACGCCCTGCCCGGCCAGCGGATGAATGGTATGCGCCGCATCACCAACCAGCGCCAGACGGTGCGCCGCAAACTGACGCGCGTAGCGTCCGGTTAACGGGAACACCTGCCGCTCGCTTTCAAGGGTGCACAGGCCAAGGCGGTTATCAAACGCCATGCACAGCGCCTGGTTAAAGGCGTCCGGCGCCGCCTCCTGCATCAGCTGGGCTTTTTCAGGCACCAGGGACCAGACAATCGAGCACAGGTGCGGGTCGGCAAGCGGCAGAAACGCCAGAATGCCGTCGTTGTGGAAAATCTGCCGCGCCACGCCGCCGTGCGGCTCCTCTGTTCGGATCGTTGCCACCAGAGCATGATGACGATAGTCCCAGAAGGTCAGCGGAATATCGGCTTTATTACGCAGCCAGGAGTTCGCACCGTCAGCACCGACCACCAGACGCGCGGTCAGCATGTCGCCGCTCTGTAAGGTGATAAACGCCTCGTTTTCACCCCACGCCACCTGCTGGACCTGCGCTGGCGCAATCAGGGTCACGTCGCTGCACTGCTGTGCTTTCTGCCACAGAGCGTGGTGGATCACCGCGTTTTCGATGATATGACCCAGATGGCTATAGCCCATGCTTTCATCATCAAAAGCAATATGACCAAAGCTGTCTTTATCCCACACTTCCATGCCGTGATAGCAGCTGGCGCGCTGCGCCACAATATCTGCCCAGACGCCAAGGTGTGTCAGCAATTTCTCGCTGGCGGCATTGATCGCCGAGACGCGCAGTTCCGGCGGAGCATCTGGTGCAACGGGCTGAGGCTGCTTTTGCTCCAGCACCGCCACGCGCAGGCCGCTGCCCTGTAAACCACAGGCCAGCGCCAGTCCGACCATACCGCCGCCAACGATGGCGACATCAACATTTTGCACGGTGATAACTCCTTAACGCGCGACCCAACCAAGAGTCCGCTGCGCCAGCACGTCACGTGCCGGAATGAATAATTCCATCGCCATCAGCCCGAGGTTGCGACCTGCAACCAGCGGCGCCCAGCGATTGGCAAAGAGATGGACTAAGCCGTCGGTAACGCCAATTGTCGCCTCTTTATCGGCCTGACGTCGCTTCTGGTAATGGCTGAGTACCGGGTATGCGCCGCAATCTTTTTGCTCACCCCACGCCTGCGAAAGGGTTTCCGCCAGGCTCATGACATCACGCAGGCCAAGGTTGAACCCCTGCCCCGCGATGGGGTGCAACGTCTGCGCGGCATTACCGACAAGCGCCAGACGATGGGAGATGGACTGAGAGGCCGTAGTCAACGAAAGCGGGTAAACCGCCCGCTGGCCCGCATGGGTAATACGCCCCAGCCGCCAGCCAAAGGCTTTCTGCAGCTCGGTACAAAAACGTTCGTCTGACCAGGCTTTAACCTCTTCGGCCTTATCCTGCGGGTGACACCAGACCAGGGAACAGCGCCCGTCCGACATCGGCAGCATCGCCAGCGGACCGTGCTGCGTAAAGCGTTCAAACGCCCTGCCGTGGTGTTCAGCTGCGGTAGAGACGTTGGCAATGACCGCAACCTGCCCGTAAGGCTGCTGACGCCACTCCACGCCGCACTGGGCGCCAAGCGACGAGCGCGAGCCGTCCGCGGCGACCAGAAGCTGACCTTCAAGCACGGTGCCGTTTTCCAGCGTCACGCTGACCGACGCCTCGTTGCGGCTCACGCTGGCCACGCGCGCCGGACAATGCAGCGTGACGCCCGGCGCATCCTGGAGCAGGCGGAACAGACGCAATCCGACGTCGTGCAGCTCAACAACCTGACCCAGCGCGTCGATACGGTAATCATGGGCATCCAGCGTAACAAAGCCAGCATGGCCGCGATCGCTGACGTGAACGGTTTTAATTGCCGTCGCGCAATCGGCGATGGCCTGCCAGATGTCAATGCGGGACAGCTGCTGGCAGGTACCCTGCGCCAGGGCAATGGCGCGGGAATCAAAACCGGGATGATTCTTTGCCTGCGGCGCGACGGCTTCCACCAGGTGAACCGGAAGCTGGCCTTTCGTCAAATGCGAAATGGCCAGCGCCAGCGTGGCCCCGGTCATGCCGCCGCCAACGATAATCACGCTCATGCGCGTGCCGCTGCCATCAGCGCCTCGATATCGTCAGCGTTTTTCACGACGCTCGCGGTCAGGTTTTCGTTACCGGTTTCGGTAATAACGATGTCGTCTTCAATACGAATGCCAATCCCGCGGTACTCTTCAGGTACGTCGGCATCCGGCGCGATATACAGGCCTGGCTCCACGGTTAACACCATGCCCGGCTCTAGGACGCGCGAACGGTCGGTGCCGTACGCGCCAACGTCATGTACATCCAGCCCCAGCCAGTGGCTCAGGCCGTGCATGAAATATGGTCGATGCGCATTTTCAGCGATCAGGGTGTCGACCTCCCCTTTCAGGATCCCGAGCCTGACCAGGCCGGTAATCATGATGCGCACCACTTCGCCGGTCACTTCCTGCATGGAGGTACCGGGACGATACAGCCTGAGCGCCGTCTCAAGCGATTCCAGGACAATGTCGTAAATGGCGCGCTGTGCCGGTGAGAATTTACCGTTCACCGGGAAGGTACGGGTGATGTCCCCCGCGTAGCCCTGGTATTCGCAACCGGCGTCAATCAGCACCAGATCGCCGTCGCGCAGCGCGCTTTCGTTTTCGGTGTAGTGCAGAATGCAGCCGTTTTCGCCGCCCCCAACAATGGTGTTGTAAGAGGGATAACGCGCGCCGTGGCGGTTAAATTCGTGATGAATTTCGCCTTCCAGCTGGTATTCGAACATCCCGGGACGGCACTTTTCCATGGCGCGAGTGTGCGCCAGGGCGCTGATTTCGCCCGCTCGGCGCATCAAATTCAGCTCTTCTTCAGACTTGAACAGGCGCATCTCATGCACCACCGGACGCCAGTCCGTCAGCGTGGCCGGCGCGGACAGATTCTGGCGCGAGCCTTTGCGCAGCTTATCCAGCGCGGTGAAAACAATCTCATCGGCGTAGGCATATTCACCCTGCGCGTGATAGAGCACGTCGAGGCCGTTAAGCAGCTGATAGAGCTGCTGGTTGATTTCGCTAAACGCCAGCGCGCGGTCAACGCCCAGCTTCGCCGGTGCGGCCTCCTGGCCCAGGCGGCGGCCAAACCAGATTTCAGCGGTTAAGTCTCGCACGCGGTTGAAAATCACGCTGTGGTTGTGGGTGTCATTGCTCTTAATCAGCACCAGCACCGCTTCCGGCTCGTTAAAGCCGGTGAAGTACCAGAAATCGCTGCTCTGGCGATAGGGATATTCGCTGTCGGCGCTGCGCGTAACTTCGGGCGCAGCAAAAATCAGCGCGGCGCTGCCCGGCTGCATTGTTGCCAGCAGCGCCTGACGGCGGCGGGAATACTCTTGACTCGAGATAACCATGACACCCTCCTGTGCGTTATTTTTCTTAATGTAAGGTTGGCTTGCGGACTTCCGGCGCGGTCGGCTGAGAGCGCGTGAAGTTGTCGTGGCACAGCAGAGCCGCCACACGCACGTACTCGATGATCTCTTCAAGAGACATTTCCAGCTCTTCCTGGTCTTCGTCTTCATCGTAGCCAAGCTGGGCGATGTTACGCAGGTCGTCGATCGCCTCACCCGCTTCGCCGGTCACTTTATCCAGTTTAGGCTGCGTCACGCCGAGCCCCAGCAGATAGTGGTTTACCCAGCCGGCCAGCGCATCGGCGCGATCGAACACGCTGACGTCGTCGCCTTCAGGCAGATAAAGCTGAAAAAGGAAGCCATCGTCTTCCAGCGAATCGCTGGTTGCGGCGTGCATTTTACGCAGCGCTTCCGCCAGCTCGTGACCAAACGCCAGCCCTTCATTCGTGAGGTCGTGGATCAGCGGCTGCCATGAGCTGTCGCTGTTTCCGCCGCACAGCATGCCACTGATCAGACCGTGCATTTCGGCAGGGGTTAAACCGACTCCCTGCTGGTTCAGTAACTGGTTTAAATCCTTGTAACCAGGCATTTCGTTCTGTATAGACATGAGCATTCGTCATCAAAGGGGGGAAGTTTCATGATATGCTACCACTTTGGACCCTGGTGATACCAGAAAAGGGCTTGTATCTTCACATCAGGGTAGCTATAGTGTCGCCCCTTCGCAGCCCCCGGGGCAGTAAGCGAAGGCAGCGCAGTCAATCAGCAGGAAGGTGGCATGTCTGCACAACCCGTCGATCTCCAGATTTTTGGCCGTTCACTGCGAGTGAATTGTCCGCCTGAACAAAGGGATGCTTTGAATCAGGCAGCGGACGATTTGAATCAGCGGTTGCAAGATCTAAAAGAACGCACTAGAGTCACAAATACTGAGCAGCTGGTTTTCATCGCCGCGTTGAACATCAGCTATGAACTGACTCAGGAAAAAGCGAAGACCCGCGACTACGCGGCAAGCATGGAGCAGCGCATTAAAATGCTCCAGCAGACCATCGAACAGGCATTGCTTGATCAAGGTCGCAATCCCGAAAGACCGGGACCAAAGTTTGAATAACACTTCTCAGTTGACTATGGTAGAGTAACTGTGAAGACAAAATTTCTCTGAGATGTTCGCAAGCGGGCCAGTCCCCTGAGCCGATATTTCATACCACAAGAATGTGGCGCTCCATGGTTGGTGAGCATGCTCGGTCCGTCCGAGAAGCCTTAAAACTATGACGACACATTCACCTTGAACCAAGGGTTCAAGGGTTACAGCCTGCGGCGGCATCTCGGAGATTCCCTCTCTTTTCTTCTACCGACTACCATGACCCAATTCCCTGAAGTTTCTGCTTCACGCCAGGACATCCGTCAGTTAATTCGTCAGCGCCGCCGTGCGTTAACCGCCGATCAGCAAGCGCATTTTGCCCAGCAGGCCGCCGCCCGTATGATGGCGTATCCCCCTGTCGTGATGGCGCACACCGTTGCGCTGTTTCTGTCATTTGATGGAGAGCTGGATACCCAGCCGCTGATTGAGCAGCTCTGGCGCGCCGGGAAGAAGGTCTATCTGCCGGTGCTGCACCCGTTCAGCGAAGGTAATTTGCTGTTTCTGCACTACCATCCGCACAGCGAGCTGGTGGTGAATCGCCTTAAAATCACCGAACCGAAACTCGACGTGCGCGACGTGCTCCCGCTGTCACAGCTGGATGTGCTGATTACGCCGCTGGTGGCGTTTGATGAACAGGGGCAGCGTTTAGGGATGGGCGGTGGTTTTTATGACAGGACGCTGCAAAACTGGCAGCAGTACGGATTGCAGCCGGTGGGCTATGCGCATGATTGTCAGGGCGTGGAGGCGTTGCCGGTGGAGAAATGGGATGTGCCGTTGCCGGCGGTGGTGACGCCATCGAAGTTGTGGGAGTGGTGAACCAGGCGTGCGGCCAGATGCCCTCACCCCAGCCCTCTCCCACAGGGAGAGGGTGAAAACATAAAAAACGGTAACTATCGTTACCGTTTTGCATTTACCTCGCACTATCAGTACAGCAGACGCGCGCGAATCGTCCCGGCAATAGACTTCATGCTCTGCAGCGCTTTCTCGGCAACATCGTCATCCGCTTCGATATCAATAACCACGTAGCCCATCTGCGAGTTCGTTTGCAGATACTGCGCGGCAATGTTGACGCCCTGCTCGGCAAAGATCTGGTTGATCGCGGTCAGCACGCCCGGACGGTTTTCGTGGATGTGCAGCAGACGACGACCGCCGTGCAGCGGCAGAGACACTTCCGGGAAGTTCACGGCAGAGAGCGTAGAACCGTTGTCGGAGTATTTGCTCAGCTTACCCGCTACTTCCAGACCGATATTCTCCTGCGCTTCCTGGGTCGAACCGCCGATGTGCGGCGTCAGGATCACGTTGTCGAACTCGCACAGCGGAGAGGTAAACGGATCGCTGTTGGTCGCTGGCTCCGTTGGGAACACGTCGATGGCCGCGCCCGCCAGATGCTTACGCTTCAGCGCATCCGCCAGTGCCGGGATATCGACAACCGTGCCGCGTGCGGCGTTAATCAGCAGCGAGCCCGGCTTCATCAGCGCCAGCTCTTCCGCGCCCATCATGTTTTTGGTGGACGCATTTTCCGGCACGTGCAGGCTCACCACGTCGCTCATGTTCAGCAGGTCAGACAGGTGTTGAACCTGGGTCGCATTGCCCAGCGGCAGCTTGCTTTCGATATCGTAGAAAAACACGTGCATACCCAGGGATTCCGCCAGAATACCGAGCTGCGTACCGATGTGGCCGTAGCCGATAATCCCCAGCTTTTTACCACGCGCTTCGAAAGAGCCTGACGCCAGCTTGTTCCACACGCCGCGGTGCGCCTTGGCGTTCGCTTCTGGAATGCCGCGCAGCAGCAGCAGCAGCTCGCCAATCACCAGCTCCGCCACGGAACGGGTGTTGGAGAACGGGGCGTTGAAAACGGGAATACCGCGTTTGGCGGCAGCATTCAGGTCAACCTGGTTGGTACCGATGCAGAAGCAGCCGATAGCCACCAGCTTTTCCGCCGCGGCAATAACCTCTTCAGTCAGGTGAGTACGGGATCGCAGGCCAATGAAGTGGGCATCACGGATGGACGCTTTCAGCTCTTCGGTATCGAGCGCGCCTTTGTGAAATTCGATGTTGGTGTAACCTGCCGCACGAAGGCTATCGATTGCTTTTTGATGCACGCCCTCGACCAGCAGGAATTTAATCTTGTCTTTCTCCAGTGATACCTTTGCCATTTACCCGACCCTGTTTTTGTCTGAACTGATGTTGTGCTGGATATGAATCCGCTGTAGCCAACATATCAAAAAAAACTATTGCAGCAATATGAACGTTTGCGTCGGCACTCTGAAGAAAAGTCATCCAGGGCAAAATATCAGAGGAAAATGCTATGGAAATTTACAAACGCGGCAGGATCGGCAAAAGAGGCTGAAAAACGTGACACAAGTCACCGAATTTAGCTTTTCAAAAATTTTTTAGCGGGGGGAGGACTCCCCCCGTCAGATCATTTTATAATGGTTTTCACGCCGTCAGCGGTGCCGATCAGCGCCACATCCGCGCCACGGTTGGCGAATAGCCCTACGGTCACTACGCCTGGGATAGCGTTGATGGCATTTTCCAGCGCAATCGCGTCGAGAATTTCCAGACCGTGAACGTCGAGGATCACGTTACCGTTGTCGGTGACTACGCCCTGACGATATTCCGGACGACCGCCCAGCTTCACCAGCTGACGAGCAACCGCGCTACGCGCCATCGGGATCACTTCGACCGGCAGCGGGAAATTACCCAGAATGTCGACCTGCTTGGAGGCATCCGCGATGCAGATAAACTTGTCCGCAACGGAGGCGATGATCTTCTCGCGAGTCAGCGCAGCGCCGCCGCCTTTGATCATCTGCATGTGGCCGTTGATTTCATCCGCGCCATCAACGTAAATCCCCAGACGATCCACTTCGTTGAGATCGAAAACGGTAATGCCGAGGCTTTTCAGCTTTTCCGTGGAAGCATCAGAGCTGGAAACCGCGCCCTCGATTTGCCCCTTCATCGTGCCCAGCGCATCGATAAAGTGTGCCGCGGTTGATCCCGTACCGACACCGACAATGGTACCCGGCTGCACGTACTGGAGAGCGGCCCATCCTACTGCTTTTTTCAGTTCATCCTGCGTCATGATCGTTTTGCCTGTGGTGTGAAAACTCAGGGCGCATTATAGAACACGTCGAATGGAATTCGTCTGCCACGAAGGGAAAATTGTGTCATAGTGCAGAATAAGCAAAATTAAGGAGCCAGCCAGAGCAATGAAACGTCCGGACTACAGAACACTACAGGCACTTGATGCTGTTATTCGTGAACGAGGTTTTGAGCGCGCGGCGCAAAAGCTTTGCATCACCCAGTCCGCCGTATCACAGCGTATCAAACAGCTTGAAAACATGTTCGGCCAGCCGCTGCTGGTGCGTACCGTGCCGCCACGTCCAACCGAGCAAGGTCAAAAGCTTCTCGCCCTGCTGCGCCAGGTTGAACTGCTGGAAGACGAGTGGCTGGGTGACGAACAAACGGGCTCTACGCCGCTGCTGCTCTCTCTGGCGGTCAACGCCGACAGTCTGGCAACCTGGCTGCTGCCGGCCCTTGCGCCGGTATTAGCGGACTCCCCTATTCGCCTGAATCTCCAGGTGGAAGATGAAACCCGTACCCAGGAACGCCTGCGTCGCGGTGAAGTGGTTGGGGCGGTCAGTATCCAGCCTCAGGCGCTGCCAAGCTGTCTTGTCGATCAGTTGGGCGCCCTGGACTACCTGTTTGTGGGTTCAAAAGCCTTTGCCGAGCGCTACTTCCCGAACGGCGTCACCCGCGCCGCGCTGCTGAAAGCCCCCGCCGTAGCGTTCGACCATCTGGACGATATGCACCAGGCGTTCCTGCAGCAAAACTTCGATCTGCCGCCGGGCAGCGTGCCGTGCCATATCGTTAACTCGTCAGAAGCCTTTGTGCAGCTTGCGCGTCAGGGCACCACCTGCTGCATGATCCCGCATCTGCAGATTGAGAAAGAGTTGAAAAGCGGTGAGCTGATTGACCTGACGCCGGGGCTGTATCAGCGCCGGATGCTCTACTGGCACCGTTTTGCGCCGGAAAGCCGCATGATGCGCAACGTCACCGACGCGCTGCTGGCGTACGGGCACAAGGTACTGAGACAGGATTAAAAAAACAAGCCGGGTGGCGGCTTCGCCTTACCCGGCCTACAGATTACTGAGCCGGTTTCGGTTGTGCTGCAACAGGCTCCAGCTGGAAGACCACATCCACCTGATCGTCAAACTGAATGGTTGGCTGCTCATAGGTTTCCTGAGCGGACACCGGGGCGGCATCAGCCTTCATCATCCGTACCATCGGGCTTGGCTGGTAGTTAGAGACGTGGTAACGCACGCTGTAAACCGGGCCGAGCTTGCTCTTAAAGCCAGAAGCCAGCTGTTCCGCCTGGTGAATGGCATCATCAATCGCCGCTTTACGCGCTTCGTCTTTGTATTTCTCCGGTTGCGCAACGCCCAGCGACACGGAACGAATTTCGTTCAGACCCGCCTTCAGCGCGCCATCCAGCAGCGAGTTAAGCTTATCCAGCTGACGCACAGTCACTTCAACGGTACGCACGGCGCGGTAGCCTTTCAGGATGCTTTTACCATTCTGGTAGTCGTAATCAGGTTGAGTACGCAGATTCGCGGAGTTGATATCCTTTTTACCTACACCGTTCTGCTCGAGGAAAGAGAGGTATTGCGCAACACGATCGTCAGCCTGCTTCTTGGCAGTTGCCGCATCTTTCGCAGCGACATTGACTTCAATTGCCAGCGTTGCAACATCGGGTACCGCGTCCACGCTTGCGGTGCCTGAAGTGACGATGTGCGGGCCATCCGGCAGTTCACTTGCCTGCACCGACACCGCACCAAAACTTACTAATGCCGCCAGGGCCATCACCTTAAACTTCACTGTTATTCCTCCATGTTGCGAAGAGTGCCCATTAACAGGGCGCATGCCAGCAAGCTTAGCGGGTCTTGTTCAGTTGTCCATAAGACAAGGATTAGTTGAACAATTCCTGAACGTGGTGAATCCCCTCTTTTGCCAGCTGAAAGGCAATAAACCACATCACCAGCCCCACCAGCGTATTAATGATGCGCTGGGCTTTGGCAGTACGCAGACGAGGTGCCAGCCATGCGGCAAGAATGGCGAGACCGAAGAACCAGAGAAAAGAGGCGCTGACCGTGCCAAGCGCAAACCAGCGTTTCGGCTCAACGTCCAGCTGTCCGCCCAGGCTGCCCAGCACCACGAAGGTGTCCAGATAAACATGGGGATTAAGCCAGGTGACCGCCAGCATGGTGACGATAATCTTCCAGCGGCCCTGCTTCATGACTTCCGCGCTCGCCAGTTCGAGGTTGGTGCTCATCGCGGTTTTCAGGGCACCAAAACCATACCAGAGCAGAAACGCCACGCCGCCCCAGGTGACCAGCGCCAGCAGCCACGGTGACTGCATGAGCAATGCGCTGCCGCCAAAAATTCCGGCACAGATCAGCAGTAAATCGCTAACCGCGCACAGCAGGGCAATCATCAGATGATACTGGCGGCGAATGCCCTGGTTCATCACGAATGCATTTTGCGGGCCGAGGGGAAGGATCATGGCCGCACCTAAGGCAAGCCCTTGAAAGTAATAAGATAACATGACGAAATTCTCACAGTGTTGTTCTGGAAGGTGACTATACTGCGCGAATTACATTAGAGGAAATTGATAATATTAATTGGGGATTAGCAGCTCTTATAAAAATAAAGCCCGGTGGCGCTAGCGCTGACCGGGCCTGCGGGAGAAGTTATTCGGCTTCTTTGACTTTTTTGACGTTTACGTCCATCTGAGGGTACGGGAAGCTGATGCCGTTGGCATCGAAGTCGCGCTTAATGCGCTCGAGCACGTCCCAGTACACGTTTTGCAGATCGCTGCTCTTGCTCCAGATACGCACCACGAAGTTAATCGAGGACGCGCCCAGTTCGTTCAGGCGAACCGTCTGCTCTTTGTCTTTCAAAATGCGATCGTCTGAAGCAATGATGTTGCTGATCAGCGACTTCACCTGATCGATGTCGGAGTCGTACGCCACGCTGATAATCAGTTCGTTACGACGCACCGGTTCACGGGAGAAGTTAATGATGTTGCCCGCAATGATTTTCCCGTTCGGCACGACCACGATGCGGCCATCGACGGTACGCATGGTCGTTGAGAAAATCTGCACCTGCAGCACGGTCCCGGCAATGCCGCCAAGGTCAACGTATTCGCCGGAGCGGAACGGACGGAAGGTGACCAGCAGAACGCCAGCCGCCAGGTTTGACAGCGAGCCCTGCAGCGCCAGACCAATAGCCAGACCGGCGGCACCGAGAACGGCAATGACGGAGGCGGTCTGCACGCCCACACGGCCCAGCGCCGCAATCAGCGTAAAGGCGATAATGCCGTAGCGCACCAGCGCAGAGAGGAAGTCAGCCACCGTGGCGTCAATGTGACGGGCCAGCATTACGCGGTTAACCGCGTTCGATACGATACGCGCCACGATCATCCCGACGATGATGATGGCAATCGCCGCGACGATGTTCACGGCATAGCTCAGCAGCAGCGCCTGGTTGCGCACCAGCCAGTTACCGGCGTTATTGATGCTGTCTACAACATCGAGTTGTTCCATTTATTCTTCCTTTTGTTAAACCAAAACACAAAATCCATCCCCCATGGAGACAGGCAGGTCCGTAAAGGGTAAACAAAAAGCGCAAGTATTGCCAAACAGATCACAAAAACCGGCCAGACAGGGTATTGAAAAAGCATAAAAAAAGGCCCGCATTTGCGGGCCTTCTGATGCTGTTAGCAGTTCAAATTACAGAACGTCTACCGCGTTCAGTTCTTTGAATGCCTGCTCCAGACGAGTAATCATAGAAGTCTGGGCAGCGCGCAGCCATACGCGTGGATCGTAGTATTTCTTGTTCGGCTGGTCTTCGCCTTTCGGGTTGCCCAGCTGACCCTGCAGGTAAGCTTCGTTGGTTTTGTAGTACTGCAGGATACCGTCCCATGTTGCCCACTGGGTGTCGGTATCGATGTTCATTTTCACTACGCCGTAGCTTACGGAGTCTTTGATTTCCTGAGCAGAAGAACCGGAACCGCCGTGGAAAACGAAGTTCAGGCTGTTGTGCGGCAGGTTGTGTTTCTTGGAAACGTATTCCTGAGAATCACGCAGGATAGTCGGGGTCAGAACCACGTTACCTGGTTTGTAAACGCCGTGTACGTTACCGAAGGACGCCGCAATGGTGAAGCGTGGGCTGATTTTGCTCAGCTCGGTGTAAGCGTAATCAACGTCTTCTGGCTGGGTGTACAGTGCAGAAGCGTCCATGTGGCTGTTGTCCACGCCGTCTTCTTCACCACCGGTGCAACCCAGTTCGATTTCCAGAGTCATGTCCATTTTGGCCATGCGCGCCAGGTATTTGGAGCAGATTTCGATGTTTTCGTGCAGTGACTCTTCAGACAGGTCGATCATGTGAGAAGAGAACAGTGGCTTACCGGTGGCTGCGAAGTGTTTTTCACCCGCGTCCAGCAGACCGTCGATCCACGGCAGCAGTTTCTTCGCGCAGTGGTCAGTGTGCAGGATAACTGGAACACCGTAGTGTTCAGCCATCTGGTGTACGTGGTGCGCACCAGAGATAGCGCCCAGGATTGCAGCACCCTGAGGAATGTCAGTTTTCACGCCTTTACCTGCGATGAACGCAGCGCCGCCGTTAGAGAACTGAACGATAACTGGCGCTTTAACCTTAGCAGCAGTTTCCAGTACGGCGTTGATGGAGTCGGTACCCACGCAGTTAACTGCTGGCAGAGCGAAGTTGTTTTCTTTAGCTACCTGGAACACTTTCTGTACGTCATCACCAGTGATAACGCCAGGTTTTACGAAATCAAAAATTTTAGACATGTTGCTTAGTCCTGTATCTTCGGCCGTTAGAAAAGGTGCGAGCTCTTAAAAGCGCGCTGAAAATTGGGCAGGTTTCCCTGCCCTTGAATGGCTTACTTCTTAGCGCGCTCTTCGAGCATTGCTACTGCTGGCAGTACTTTGCCTTCCACGAATTCGAGGAATGCGCCGCCACCAGTGGAGATGTAGGAGATCTTGTCAGCGATACCGAACAGGTCGATTGCTGCCAGGGTGTCACCACCGCCTGCGATAGAGAACGCTTCGCTGTCTGCGATAGCGTTAGCAACGATTTCAGTACCTTTGCGGAAGTTCGGGAATTCGAACACGCCAACAGGACCGTTCCACAGGATAGTTTTTGCGTTTTTGAGGATTTCAGCCAGTTTCTGTGCAGAAACGTCGCCCAGGTCCAGAATCTGCTCTTCATCTTTGATGTCGTTTACAGATTTCAGAGTCGCGGTTGCGGTTTCGGAGAACTCGGTCGCTACGCGAACGTCAGTTGGCACCGGGATATCGCAGGTGGTCAGCAGGCGTTTAGCTTCGTCAACCAGGTCTGCTTCGTACAGGGATTTACCCACGTTGTGGCCCTGAGCGGCAACGAAGGTGTTCGCGATACCACCGCCAACGATCAGCTGGTCAGCGATTTTAGACAGGGAATCCAGAACGGTCAGTTTGGTAGAAACTTTAGAACCACCAACGATAGCCACCATTGGACGAGCAGGTTCTTTCAGTGCTTTACCCAGCGCTTCCAGTTCGTCAGCCAGCAGAGGACCGGCGCAAGCAACATCTGCGAATTTACCGATACCGTGGGTTGACGCCTGTGCACGGTGAGCCGTACCGAAGGCATCCATCACGAATACGTCGCACAGCGCAGCGTATTTTTTGGACAGGGTTTCGTCGTCTTTCTTTTCGCCTTTGTTGAAGCGAACGTTTTCCAGAACAACCAGTTCACCGGCAGCAACTTCAACGCCGTCCAGGTAATCTTTCACCAGGCGAACCGGGCTGGACAGTTTGTCTTTCAGGTAATTAACCACTGGCAGCAGAGAGAACTCTTCGTTGTACTCGCCTTCAGTTGGACGACCCAGGTGGGAGGTGACCATCACTTTCGCGCCCTGCTTCAGAGCCAGTTCGATGGTTGGCAGAGATGCACGGATACGCGCGTCGCTGGTCACTTTGCCATCTTTAACCGGTACGTTCAGATCGGCACGGATGAAAACGCGTTTACCAGCCAGATCCAGATCGGTCATCTTAATTACAGACATGGTGAATCCTCTCGTTGATTCTTAAAGTTTTGCAGACGCACAATGCGTCTTACCTGAAACCTTGAGCGGCCATTGCTAACGTGGTGTCGAGCATTCGGTTAGCAAAGCCCCATTCGTTATCACACCAGACCAGCGTCTTGATAAGGTGTGCGCCACTGACTCTCGTTTGCGTGCCATCGACGATGGCGCTGTGCGGGTCGTGGTTAAAATCTACTGAGACCAACGGTAATTCCGTATAGTCAACTATACCATGAAATGCTCCCTGTGCCGCTTTTTGCAGCAACAGGTTGACTTCACAGGCTTTTACCGGTTTTTTCACCGTCACACTGAGGTCGATCGCGGTCACATTTATCGTTGGGACACGCACGGCAATCGCTTCAAACCGGTCGTTAAACTGCGGAAAAATTCGGGTGATCCCTGCCGCCAGTTTTGTATCCACCGGAATGATTGACTGGCTCGCCGCGCGAGTGCGTCGTAAATCCGGATGGTAGGCGTCGATAACCTGCTGATCGTGCATGGCGGAGTGAATCGTGGTCACGGTGCCGGATTCAATGCCATACGCATCGTCTAACAGTTTGATGACCGGAATAATGCAGTTGGTGGTACAGGAGGCGTTGGAAACAATGCGGTGTTCGGCCTGCAGCTCATGCTGGTTGACGCCAAACACGACGGTCGCGTCGAGGTCGTTACTGCCGGGATGAGAAAACAGGACTTTTTTCGCGCCGGCAGCAAGATGCGCTTCGCCATGTTCGCGGTTGCCGTAGACACCGGTACAGTCAAGCACCACATCCACACCCAGTTCACGCCAGGGTAGCCCGGAGATACTGTTCTCATGCAGCACACGAATAGCGTCATCACCCACAAAAAGCCGATCTCTTTCCTGGCGAACATCCCAGGCAAAGCGCCCATGGCTTGTGTCATATTTCAACAAATGCGCCATGCCCGTAGCATCCGCCAGTTCATTGATTGCCACCACGGTTATTTCCGCCCGACGTCCGGATTCATACAAAGCACGAACCACATTACGTCCGATGCGACCGAAGCCATTAATCGCTACGCGTACGGTCATAGATCTCCTGCAAAGCAATCCCTGAGTTTGAGGTGGCTGAAAGAGTAATCCAGCTACGCCCGAAGGGGAATCCTTGCTGTCACAAACTGCGATTGATTGGTCAATTGTCGAACATTTAATCGACTGAAACGCTTCAGCAAGAATAAGCGAATCGGGGAATAAAAGGAATGTCTGTCCAGATGAATAAGCGAGCTATATGACTTGCGTCACATTTTAGGTGGAATAATGCCTACAAAAAAGCCGGGTGGCGCGCTGGCGCTTACCCGGCCTACTTTCGTGCCATTTGTAGGCCCGGTAAGCGCTAACGCGCCACCGGGCAAAACAGCAATTACAGCAGTTCTTTCGCTTTCGCGACAACGTTCTCAACGGTGAAGCCGAACTCTTCGAACAGCAGCTCTGCCGGAGCAGACTCACCGAAGGTGGTCATACCGACGATAGCGCCGTTCAGGCCCACGTATTTGAACCAGTAGTCAGCGATGCCCGCTTCCACTGCCACGCGAGCGGAAACCGCTTTAGGCAGGACGGATTCACGGTAAGCGGCATCCTGTTTGTCGAACGCATCGGTAGACGGCATGGAGACCACGCGCGCTTTCACGCCTTCGGCAGTCAGTTTTTCCCACGCTGCAACCGCCAGTTCAACTTCAGAACCGGTGGCGATGAAGATCAGCTCTGGCTGGCCCGCGCAATCTTTCAGCACGTAACCACCGCGAGCGATGTTCGCCAGCTGCTCAGGCGTACGCTCCTGCTGTGCCAGGTTCTGACGGGAGAGGATCAGCGCGGTTGGACCGTCCTGACGCTCAACGCCGTATTTCCACGCAACCGCGGATTCAACCTGGTCACATGGACGCCATGTGCTCATGTTCGGGGTCACGCGCAGGGAAGCCACCTGCTCTACCGGCTGGTGAGTTGGACCATCTTCGCCCAGACCGATGGAGTCGTGGGTGTAGACCATCACCTGACGCTGTTTCATCAGCGCGGCCATACGCACTGCGTTACGTGCATACTCAACGAACATCAGGAAGGTAGAGGTGTACGGCAGGAAACCACCGTGCAGGGAGATACCGTTGGCAATCGCAGTCATACCGAATTCACGTACACCGTAATGGATGTAGTTACCGGCAGTATCTTCGTTGATTGGCTTAGAACCAGACCACAGGGTCAGGTTAGATGGCGCCAGGTCAGCGGAGCCGCCCAGGAATTCAGGAAGCCATGGGCCGAACGCTTCAATCGCATTCTGAGACGCTTTACGGCTCGCGATTTTAGACGGGTTCGCCTGCAGCTTAGCGATGAATTCGTTCGCTTTCGCGTCGAAGTCAGACGGCATGTCGCCTTTCATACGACGGGTGAATTCAGCCGCTTCCTGCGGGAACGCTTTCGCATAGGCAGCGAACTTCTCGTTCCAGGCCGCTTCTTTCGCCTGACCTACTTCTTTTGCATCCCACTGAGCGTAGATCTCAGATGGGATTTCGAATGCAGGGTGTTTCCAGCCCAGCGCTTCACGCGTCAGTGCGATTTCCGCATCGCCCAGCGGCGCGCCGTGGGAGTCGTGAGAACCCGCTTTGTTCGGGGAGCCGAAGCCGATGATGGTTTTGCACATCAGCAGGGACGGTTTGTCCGTCACAGCGCGCGCTTCTTCCACTGCACGTTTAATCGAGTCAGCATCGTGACCATCAACGCCGCGCACTACGTGCCAGCCGTAGGCTTCGAAACGTGCTGCGGTGTCGTCGGTGAACCAGCCTTCAACGTGACCGTCGATGGAGATACCGTTGTCGTCATAGAACGCAACCAGTTTGCCCAGCTTCAGGGTACCTGCCAGGGAGCACACTTCGTGAGAAATGCCTTCCATCATGCAGCCGTCGCCCATGAACGCGTAGGTGAAGTGGTCTACGATGTCGTGACCAGGACGGTTGAACTGCGCCGCCAGCGTCTTCTCAGCAATCGCCATACCCACAGCGTTAGCAATACCCTGACCCAGCGGGCCGGTGGTGGTTTCTACGCCAGCGGTGTAACCCACTTCCGGGTGACCTGGAGTTTTAGAGTGCAGCTGACGGAAGTTTTTCAGCTCTTCAATTGGCAGCTCGTAGCCGGTGAGGTGCAGCAGGCTATAGATCAGCATAGAACCGTGGCCGTTGGACAGCACGAAGCGGTCGCGGTCAGCCCATGACGGGTTCTGCGGGTTGTGGTTCAGGAAATCACGCCACAGAACTTCGGCGATATCAGCCATACCCATAGGAGCCCCTGGGTGGCCGGATTTGGCTTTCTGTACTGCGTCCATGCTCAGCGCACGAATAGCATTAGCAAGCTCTTTACGTGAGGACATTTTAACTCCAGATCGGACTGTTAAAGGCCATGCCCTTGACGACAGCGCGTTTTGGGCTACGCCGGAAAAAAGTGCCAACAATGTAACCCAAGCCGCAAGTCATGTACATGGAGCATTCTTTTGCTTGTTAAGAAATCTCTGGATCATGCTCGCATGTTGCGCAATCTGCTCGCCCGGCCCTGCAGATATTCCTTATACTTAGCCCGACACCGGCTTCGCTGACGGTGCCCTTTTCGGATTTTATTCAGTTTAACGAGTACGGAAGCAACTTCATGAAAATGCGTGCAATAGTGCTGGCCCTGGGTACAACGCTCCTGCTGAGCGGCTGTCAGAATATGGACTCTAACGGTCTGATGACGTCAGGCGCAGAGGCCTTTCAGGCCTATTCCCTGAGCGATGCGCAGGTGAAAGCGCTGAGCGACCAGGCCTGTAAAGATATGGACGGAAAAGCCACGCTTGCGCCGGCTAACAGTACCTACACGCAGCGTCTGAATAAGATTGCTTCCGCGCTGGGCGACAACATCAACGGCCAGCCGGTGAACTACAAGGTGTACATGGCGAAAGACGTGAACGCCTTCGCGATGGCGAACGGCTGTATCCGCGTCTATAGCGGGCTGATGGACATGATGACCGACAACGAAGTGGAAGCGGTCATCGGCCACGAAATGGGCCACGTTGCCCTGGGCCACGTGAAGAAAGGGATGCAGGTTGCCCTTGGCACCAATGCCATCCGCGCAGCGGCGGCGTCAGCGGGCGGTATCGTTGGCAGCCTGTCGCAGTCACAGCTTGGCGACGTGGGTGAAAAGCTGGTTAACTCTCAGTTCTCACAGCGTCAGGAGTCCGAGGCGGATGACTACTCCTACGATCTGTTGCGCAAACGCGGCATTAACCCATCAGGTTTAGCCACCAGCTTCGAAAAGCTGGCCAAGCTTGAAGCGGGACGCCAAAGCTCCATGTTTGACGATCACCCTGCCTCAGAAGAGCGCGCACAGCATATTCGCGACCGCATGGCCGCAGACGGAATTAAATAATTTTAGAAGGAGGCAGTTTCGCCTCCTTTTTATTTCGCATGAATTGTTAACTTAACAGCACGTATCGATAACACCTCTAAAAGCCCCGCCAAATCTGCCCTATCGTATTGAAATGTCTGGTCACATAATTATTGCAAAGGTCACTTTTTCCGGTAATTATCACCCCGCAGTTATTCAAATTAATATATCCAGACAGAGACGTTCCCTCCGTGAAAAAAGAATTATCATTAATTGCTTTAAGTTTATTTACCGCATTACCTGCCGCTGCAAGCCAGCAATACGACAGCCAGGGTTTTATTGACGACAGCCATCTGGATCTGTTTTTGCGCAATGCGTATATCAGCCGCGACTACCATCAGGGCCAGCAGGACAAAGCCGAATGGGGTCAGGGGATCATCGCCACGTTTGCATCCGGCTATACCGAAGGGCTGGTGGGCTTTGGTGTGGACGGTATTGCTCAATACGGCGTGCGCCTGGACGGCGGCCGTGGCAAAAGCGGCGCAGGCGGCATCGACTTCTTTAAACAGGAAGATGATGGCCGGGCAAAATCCGATCTGGCAAAATTTGGCGCCACCGCCAAAATGCGTATATCAAACACCGTGCTGAGCTACGGAAATCAGCGTCCTGAGCTGCCTATCATCAATGCCGACAGCTCCCGCCTGCTGTTTGAAAGCTATACCGGCACCATGCTGACCTCGAAAGAGATCGACGGTCTGGAAGTCAACGCTGGTTACTTCACCGACGAGCAGCGTAAAAGCGATGACCGCCACGACAGCGGGCTGAAGAGCCTCTCCTTCGGCGGTGCGAGCTATCAGTTTAACGACCAGTTCAGCGGCGCGCTGTACGCCTCTCATAATGAAGAGGTAATGAACAAGCAGTACCTGGGCATGAACTTCAAACAGCCGTTTAGCACCGGGCAGCAGCTGGTGCTCGACTTCAACGGCTATAACTCCCGTCTGGACCAGAGTTACGCGGACAGCCTCGACACGGGCCGCAGCAACACCATCTGGAGCCTGGCGGCGAGCTACATCTGGGACATTCACACGTTCAAAGTGGCGTACCAGCAGAGCAGCGGCAGCACCGGCTACAACTACGGCGGCTATCGCGACAAGGGCGGCGTGGGCGACGGCGGTAACACCATCTGGCTGGCGAACTCCTACTGGTCTGATTTTAACGGCGAAGATGAACGTTCCTGGCAGGCATCCTACGGGTTGGACTTTGGCGGCCTTGGCTTACCGGGCCTGAGCTGGACCACCGCCTACGTGCGTGGGGATAACATCAAAACCTCTGAAACCAGCAACGGCAAAGAGCACGAGTGGTTTAACCAGATTCAGTACCAGGTGCAGGATGGCCCGGCGAAGGATCTGAAGCTGAAACTGCGCTACTCCGTCCTGCGCGTCTCCAGCAACGCCAGCGAGTACAACGCGGGCGGGGACGAGATCCGCGCTTACGTGGAATACCCGTTTAACGTGTTCTAAAGGCAATAAAAAACCTCTCAATAGAGAGGTTTTTTTCACGCCAGGCGAGGCTTATTCGCCTTTTTTGGCTGCCTGAATGTAGAGCATTTCCAGCGCCAGAGTCGCTGCGGCCAGCGCGGTAATCTCGGACTGATCGTACGCAGGCGCCACTTCCACCACGTCCATCCCGACGATGTTCAGATCCTTCAGACCGCGCACCAGCTTGATGGCACGATCTGAGGTCAAACCGCCGATGACCGGCGTACCGGTGCCCGGTGCAAATGCCGGATCCAGGCAGTCGATGTCGAAGGTCAGATACACGGGCATATCACCCACGATCTGCTTCACCTGAGTAATGATGTCGTCGACGCCGCGATCGTTAACCTGGCCCGCATCCAGCACGGTGAAACCGTTGTCTTTGTCGAACTCGGTGCGAATACCGATCTGCACGGAGTGGTTCGGGTCGATCAAACCTTCGTTCGGCGCGGTGAAGAACATGGTGCCGTGATCAAACTCGCAGCCGTTCGCGTAGGTGTCGGTATGTGCATCGAAGTGCACCAGCGCCATTTTACCGAAGTGCTTGGCATGGGCGCGCAGCAGAGGCAGGGTCACGAAGTGGTCGCCGCCGAAGGAGAGCATGCGCTTGCCGGCAGCCAGCAGCTTCTCGGCGTGCGCCTGCAGCTTTTCGCTCATCTCACGCGCGTCGCCGAAGGCGTACACCAGGTCACCGCAGTCCACCACGTTCAGGCGCTCGCGCATGTCGAAGTTCCACGGGAAGCGGTTATGCTCCCAGGCCAGGTTAGTGGAAACCTGACGAATCGCTGCCGGGCCGTGACGACCACCCGCGCGGCCAGATGTTGCCATATCGAACGGCACGCCGGTGATCACCCAGTCGGCGTCACTGTCGTACGGCTGGAAGTTCATCGGAAGGCGTAAAAAACCAAACGCGTTAGATACCAGAGAGTTATCGTACTGATGACCTAAAGTGCTCATGTCCTGACCTCTTTTAAAGTCGATACATTAAAAACAGATGAAAAAAAATCCCCTCCGCGTCGTTAAACCCGACGAGGAAGGGATTGATTCGTAAATCGCTTATTGGGGCGAATTATCGCCGGTAATGCATACGGGTTCAAGTGAGTATAGCATTCTGCCGGATGACGGCTTCGCCTTATCCGGCCTACATTCGTAGGCCCGGTAAGCGCAGCGCCACCGGGCATCAGCGGCTACTCGTCTTCCAGGTAGGTGTACCCGTACAGACCCGCTTCAAACTCTTCCAGGAACTGCTGCTGGAGCGCATCGTCCAGCCCGGTATTTTTCACCTGATCGCGGAACTGGGTGAGCAGTTTTTTCGGATCCAGCTGAACGTATTCCAGCATGTCCGCCACGGTGTCCCCTTCATCGGACAGCTCGATTTCCACGTTGCCGTCAGGGAACACGAACACGTCCACCGCTTCGGTATCACCGAACAGGTTGTGCATGTTGCCGAGGATCTCCTGATACGCACCGACCATAAAGAAGCCCAGCATCGGTGGGTTCTCCGGGTCATATTCCGGCATTGGCATCGTCGTTGCGATACCGTCGCCGTCAACGTAGTGGTCGATGGCGCCGTCGGAATCACAGGTGATGTCCAGCAGCACCGCACGGCGTTCCGGCGCGTGGTTCAGCCCTTCCAGCGGCAGAACCGGGAACAGCTGGTCGATACCCCAGGCATCCGGCATCGACTGGAACAGCGAGAAGTTGACGTAAATCTTATCCGCCATACGCTCCTGCAGCTCGTCGATAATCGGACGGTGCGCGCGGTTGCTCGGGTCGAGCTGTTTCTGCACTTCATGGCACATGTTCAGGTAAAGCTGCTCCGCCCACGCGCGCTCCTGCAGGCTGAAGGTGCCTGAAGAATAACCCACGTGAATGTCATGCAGGTCCATCTGGCTGTCGTGCAGCCATTCGCGCAGGGAACGACGCGTGCCCGGCTCGTGCATCTCCTGCCAGGTTTCCCACATGCTTTGCAGGGAACGCGGGGCATCGTCTGCCGGAGGCGTTGCCTCGGAGATTTCGCTACGCTCAACGCCGATGATGTTAGAGACCAGCACCGTATGGTGCGCGGTAACCGCGCGACCGGATTCGGTGATGACCGTCGGGTGCGGCAGGCCGTTCTCTTCACAGGCATCGCCGATTGCCCAGATGATGTTGTTCGCGTATTCGTTCAGGCCGTAGTTCACCGAGCAGTCAGACTGCGAGCGGGTCCCTTCGTAGTCCACGCCGAGGCCGCCGCCCACGTCGAAGCACTGAATATTCACGCCGAGCTTGTGCAGCTCCACGTAGAACCGCGCGGATTCACGCACGCCGGTGGCGATGTCGCGAATGTTGGCCATCTGCGAGCCGAGGTGGAAGTGCAGCAGCTGAATGCTGTCCAGACGACCGCGCTCGCGCAGAATTTCCACCAGCTGCAGCACCTGGTTTGCCGCCAGGCCGAACTTGGATTTTTCACCGCCGGAGGACTGCCATTTACCGGAACCTTGTGACGCCAGACGCGCTCGCACGCCAAGGCGTGGCACCACGTTCAGACGCTCAGCCTCTTCCAGCACGATGGCGATTTCGGTCATCTTTTCGATAACCAGATAGACCTTGTGGCCCATCTTCTCGCCAATCAGCGCCAGACGAATGTATTCACGGTCTTTATAGCCGTTACAGACGATCACCGAACGGGTCATGCCCGCATGCGCCAGAACCGCCATCAGCTCCGCTTTGGAGCCTGCTTCCAGGCCCAGCGGCTCGCCGGAGTGGATCAGGGATTCAATCACGCGGCGGTGCTGGTTCACCTTGATCGGGTAAACCAGGAAATAGTCGCCTTTATAGCCGTAGGACTCACGCGCGCGCTTGAACGCGGCGTTAATAGAACGCAGACGATGTTGCAGGATCTGCGGGAAGCAGAACAGTGCAGGCAAACGCTGGCCCTGAGCTTCACGGGCTTTCACCAGTTTAGCAAGGTCCACGCGCGCTTCAGGGACGTCCGGATCCGGGCAGACGCTGATGTGGCCCAGTTCGTTAACGTCGTAGTAGTTATTGCCCCACCAGGCAATATTGTAAGTGCGCAGCATCTTGCTGGCTTCCTCGGAGCTCATCGCAACCTCCTGCATAGAACGTAGTACACCCTGTTCGCCCGCTGACGAAGGCGAAAAAGAAGACATGTCGTCAGACATAGCGAACCTCAACTCTTTGTAATAAGTGTAAAACAGTTGACTACTATCGCAGCGTTATACGGCGATAACAACCCATAAACGGCTCCGTTTCCCAGCAGAGTATGCTGAAAACCAGACCGTGCGACCGGTTTCTTATTCATATCATTGTAAAACACGTATCCGAACTCTGTATGACAAGGTTCGGCGAAACCACGAGAAAACTCTTGTATTAACAAGAGCGCCCTTGTTCAGTTTTCACAAAGCGTGACCGGCCCTGGAATCCTGAGAAGCGCCGAGATGGGTATAACATCGGCAGGTTTGCAGACTAGAAATGCGGGTTGCGGGAATCAAATACGCGCCAGAACGGCTGCGCTGAATGTGCGGAAAACGATGGTTCATTATCTCGTATCACCTCCACGGCCGCCTCTGCTGAAACGGACCACAAGCCAAAGCTAAAAGTTCACTGCTTAACCCGGCTGGAAGTGGCGACACGATGAGTTCATCGAGCGCTTATTTTATATGAGCCGCGCGCCGCGTTTTATACCGAGAACAGGGGTAAAAAGCAAAAGATAAATGTGCGTGTTGCCGGGGCCGTCAGGAATTATTGCCAGCCGTAATTTCAACTGAGTGAGAGGTTAGTCAAAAAAAACTGGAAATCGGGCGAAGAAGTGACCTAAAATAGCCATCCAGATGTTAATCCATCTATACTGATTAACACTCATACTGCCAGTGTCAAAAACCTGCAGGCCTTGGTAGAATTATCTCCTTTGGCTATTCCGCACAGCAGCTTGAGCTAACCAAATTCCTCTTAGGTGAAATAAAACATGGCAAAACACCTGTTTACGTCCGAGTCCGTATCAGAAGGACATCCTGATAAAATTGCTGACCAAATCTCCGATGCGGTGCTGGATGCGATCCTGGCGCAGGATCCTAAAGCGCGCGTAGCGTGCGAAACCTATGTCAAAACCGGCATGGTTCTGGTTGGCGGTGAGATCACCACCAGCGCATGGGTTGATATCGAAGAGATCACCCGTAACACGGTGCGTGAGATCGGCTATGTGCATTCTGATATGGGCTTTGATGCCAACTCCTGCGCGGTACTGAGCGCGATTGGCAAACAGTCTCCAGACATCAACCAGGGCGTTGACCGTGCCGATCCGCTGGAACAGGGCGCGGGCGATCAGGGCCTGATGTTCGGCTATGCAACCAACGAAACCGACGTGCTGATGCCAGCGCCGGTCACCTACGCACACCGTCTGGTGCAGCGTCAGGCTGAAGTGCGTAAAAACGGCACCCTGCCGTGGCTGCGTCCGGATGCGAAAAGCCAGGTCACCTTCCAGTACGACGACGGCAAAATCGTCGGTATTGACGCGGTGGTTCTGTCTACCCAGCACTCCGAAGATATCGATCAGAAATCCCTGCAGGAAGCAGTGATGGAAGAGATCATCAAGCCGGTTCTGCCGACCGAATGGCTGAGCTCTGCGACCAAATTCTTCATCAACCCAACCGGACGCTTCGTTATCGGCGGCCCAATGGGTGACTGCGGCCTGACCGGTCGTAAAATCATCGTTGATACCTACGGCGGCATGGCGCGTCACGGTGGCGGTGCGTTTTCCGGTAAAGATCCGTCTAAAGTTGACCGTTCTGCGGCGTACGCTGCACGTTATGTGGCGAAAAACATCGTTGCTGCCGGCCTGGCTGACCGCTGTGAGATCCAGGTTTCTTACGCTATCGGCGTGGCTGAGCCAACCTCCATCATGGTTGAAACCTTTGGTACTGAAAAAGTGCCTTCAGAACAGCTGACGCTGCTGGTGCGCGAGTTCTTCGACCTGCGTCCATACGGCCTGATTCAGATGCTGGATCTGCTGCACCCAATCTACAAGGAAACCGCTGCATACGGTCACTTTGGTCGTGAACATTTCCCATGGGAAAAAACCGACAAAGCCGCCCTGCTGCGTGAAGCTGCCGGTCTGAAGTAATCGACTGACAGGTGCTTTATAAAAGGCCAGCCTTCGGGCTGGCCTTTTGCATTTATGCGCTCATCTTTGCCCGGCGGCGCTTCGCTTGCACGGGCCTACGGGTTTTGCGGTGTTTGTAGGCCGGATAAGGCACAGCCACCACCCGGCAATGTTTGAAACCGATTACACCATGCCGAATATATCCCGCTTTCAGAATAATCTCTTTGCCTGATCGCCTTTCTTCTGCTGTTACATTTCATTTCAGTTAAGTCCGAAATTCTAACAAACGCGATGCGCATCACCTCGTTTACCTCTATATTTTCAAAGCTTTAATTATTTTTACGGTTTCGCGTTAGTGTAACCGATTACACCTATGTGATTAATCTCACATATTTTTACGGGTCACTCACCTACCCTTTACATCAATAAAACTGATAACCCAACTGGAGGGCATAATGCCTGACAATAAAAAACAGGGGCGTACGTCCAACAAGGCGATGACATTCTTCGTCTGTTTCCTCGCCGCCCTGGCAGGATTACTTTTTGGCCTGGATATCGGCGTGATTGCCGGTGCATTACCTTTCATCACTGACGAGTTCCAGATCAGCGCTCACACTCAGGAGTGGGTGGTCAGCTCCATGATGTTTGGCGCGGCCGTCGGGGCCGTCGGCAGCGGCTGGCTCTCCTTCAAGCTCGGGCGTAAAAAGAGCCTGATGATCGGCGCGATCCTGTTCGTTGCCGGTTCACTCTTCTCTGCCGCAGCGCCTAACGTAGAGGTTCTGCTGGTTTCCCGCGTGCTGCTCGGCCTGGCCGTGGGCGTGGCGTCCTACACCGCCCCGCTTTACCTGTCTGAAATCGCGCCGGAGAAAATCCGCGGCAGTATGATTTCGATGTACCAGCTCATGATCACCATCGGTATTTTGGGCGCGTATCTTTCCGATACCGCGTTTAGCTACAGCGGCGCATGGCGCTGGATGCTCGGCGTGATCATCATCCCGGCCATTCTGCTGCTGATTGGCGTCTTCTTCCTGCCGGACAGCCCGCGCTGGTTTGCCGCGAAACGTCGATTCCACGATGCCGAACGCGTACTGATGCGCCTGCGCGACACCAGCGCCGAAGCGAAAAACGAGCTGGAAGAGATCCGCGAAAGCCTGAAGGTCAAACAGTCCGGCTGGGCGCTGTTTAAAGAGAACAGCAACTTCCGCCGCGCGGTGTTCCTCGGCGTGCTGCTTCAGGTGATGCAGCAGTTCACCGGGATGAACGTCATCATGTATTACGCGCCAAAAATCTTTGAGCTGGCGGGCTATACCAACACCACCGAGCAGATGTGGGGGACCGTTATCGTGGGTCTGACCAACGTGCTGGCGACCTTTATCGCCATCGGTCTGGTGGACCGCTGGGGACGTAAGCCAACCCTGACGCTGGGCTTCCTGGTGATGGCGGCCGGTATGGGTGTCCTCGGTACCATGATGCATGTGGGCATTCACTCACCAACTGCCCAGTACTTTGCGGTAGGTATGCTGCTGATGTTTATCGTCGGGTTTGCGATGAGCGCCGGCCCGCTGATTTGGGTGCTGTGCTCTGAGATCCAGCCGCTGAAAGGGCGTGATTTTGGTATCACCTGCTCTACCGCAACCAACTGGATTGCCAACATGATCGTCGGCGCAACGTTCCTGACCATGCTCAATACCCTGGGCAACGCGAACACCTTCTGGGTCTACGCCGGTCTGAATATCTTCTTTATTGTGCTGACTATCTGGCTGGTTCCTGAAACCAAACACGTTTCTCTGGAACATATTGAACGTAACCTGATGAAAGGTCGTCCGCTGCGCGAAATCGGCGCCCACGACTGATCCTCATGCGGGAGGCGCCTCTTGCGCCTCCCCGCTTCGCGCTTTATGCTCTGCCCCTATGAAAGCACCCCGTCTCCCCATCGCCCTTCAGCAAGCCGTTATGCGCAGCCTGCGGGAAAAACTCGCCCAGGCGAACCTGAAGCTCGGTCGCAATTACCCTGAACCTAAGATCGTTTATCAGCAGCGCGGCACCGCGGCGGGTACCGCCTGGCTCGAGCCTTATGAGATCCGCCTTAACCCGGTGCTGATGATGGAAAACCAGCAGGCGTTTATCGAGGAAGTGGTGCCGCACGAGCTGGCGCATCTGCTGGTGTGGAAACACTTCGGACGCGTAGCGCCCCACGGGAAAGAGTGGAAGTGGATGATGGAAGCGGTGCTCGGCGTTCCGGCACGCCGTACCCATCAGTTCGAGCTGGAATCGGTGCGCCGCAATACCTTCCCCTACCGCTGCCAGTGTCAGCAGCATCAGCTTACCGTCCGCCGCCATAATCGCGTGGTACGCGGCGAGGCGACTTACCGCTGCGTCAAATGCGGCGAGCCGCTGGTTGCGGAATAATCATCTGAACTTTCAGGAACTTTCCTGATCTGACTGATTGCATACGGGAACAACATTCGTTACGTTGCGGGCTCGTTTTGACACGGAGTGTAAGATGTCCCGTAATTTTTCTCTCGCGGTCGCCTTTCTGACGACGGCGCTCTCAGGCCATGCGCTGGCCGACGGTATCAACAGTTTTTCCCAGGCGAAGGCAGCAGGCGTGAAGGTGAACGCCGATGTGCCGGGCGATTTCTACTGCGGCTGTAAAATAAACTGGCAGGGTAAAAAAGGGGTCGTTGACCTTGAGTCCTGCGGCTATAAGGTGCGTAAAAACGAAAACCGCGCCAGCCGTATTGAATGGGAGCATGTCGTTCCGGCCTGGCAGTTTGGCCACCAGCGCCAGTGCTGGCAGGACGGCGGACGTAAAAACTGCGCCAAAGATCCGGTTTATCGTCAGATGGAAAGCGATATGCATAACCTGCAGCCTGCCGTAGGTGAAGTGAACGGCGACCGCGGTAATTTCATGTACAGCCAGTGGAACGGTGGCGAAGGTCAGTACGGCCAGTGCGGTATGAAGGTTGATTTTAAAGAGAAAGTCGCCGAGCCCCCTGCCCGCGCGCGCGGCAGTATCGCCCGCACCTACTTCTATATGCGTGACCGTTACGACCTCAACCTCTCCCGCCAGCAGACGCAGCTATTCAACGCCTGGGACAAGCAGTACCCGGTGACGGAGTGGGAATGCCAGCGCGACGAACGTATCGCCAGAGTCCAGGGGAATCACAACCCTTACGTCCAGCGGGCTTGCCAGGCGCAAAAGAGCTAACCTACACTACGGCAATTAGCTTATATCGCATGACACATGGAATTTCTGACTATGCGCATTCCCCGCATTTACCATCCTGAACTGATTACCGCAGGCCGCGAAATCGCCCTGTCTGATGACGCCGCCAACCACGTTGGCCGCGTGCTGCGCATGGGCGCAGGTCAGGCAATACAGCTGTTCGACGGCTCGAACCAGGTTTTCGACGCGGAAATCACGCGGTCGGATAAAAAAAGCGTACACGTTAACGTCCTGCGTGGCGAAGTGGATGACCGGGAATCACCGCTGCACATCCATCTGGGCCAGGTGATGTCGCGCGGTGAGAAAATGGAGTTCACCATTCAGAAATCCATTGAACTGGGTGTAAGCCTCATTACGCCACTTTTTTCTGAGCGCTGCGGCGTTAAACTGGATGCGGAACGTCTGAACAAAAAGATCCAGCAGTGGCAGAAAATTGCCATTGCGGCTTGCGAACAGAGTGGCCGCAACCGTATTCCGGAGATCCGCCCGGCGATGGATCTGGAGGACTGGTGTGCAGAAGAGGACAGCGGGCTGAAGCTCAATCTTCATCCGCGCGCCAGCGCCAGCATCAATACGCTGCCCCTGCCCGTTGAGCGCGTACGCCTGCTGATTGGCCCCGAAGGCGGCCTGTCGGCGGACGAAATTGCGATGACGGCACGTTACCAGTTTACTGATATTCTGTTGGGACCTCGCGTTCTGCGCACTGAGACAACGGCACTCACGGCCATTACCGCGCTACAGGTACGGTTTGGCGATCTGGGTTGAAGCATTAACGGAGAAGAACATGATCAAGCTCGGCATCGTGATGGACCCCATCGCAAACATTAACATCAAGAAAGATTCCAGCTTCGCCATGCTGCTGGAAGCGCAGCGTCGCGGCTATGAACTCCACTATATGGAGATGAACGATCTTTACCTGATCAACGGTGAAGCCCGCGCGCGCACCCGCATCGTTAACGTCGAGCAAAACTACGACAAATGGTACGAGTTCGGCACCGAGCAGGACATTGCCCTGGCCGATCTCAGCGTCATACTGATGCGTAAAGATCCACCGTTCGACACCGAATACATCTACAGTACCTACATTCTTGAGCGTGCAGAAGAGAAAGGCACGCTGATCGTCAACAAGCCGCAGAGCCTGCGCGACTGCAACGAGAAGCTCTACACCGCCTGGTTCTCTGACCTGACGCCGGAAACCCTGGTGACCCGCAGCAAAGCGCAGCTGAAGGAATTCTGGCAGAAGCACGGCGATATCATCATGAAGCCGCTGGACGGCATGGGCGGCGCGTCGATTTTCCGCGTGAAAGAGAGCGATCCGAACATTGGCGTGATTGCCGAAACGCTGACCGAGCTGGGCACGCGTTACTGCATGGCGCAGAACTATATTCCGGCGATCAAAGACGGCGACAAACGCGTTCTGGTGGTGGATGGCGAACCGGTTCCTTACTGCCTGGCGCGTATCCCGCAGGGTGGCGAAACTCGTGGGAACCTGGCCGCCGGTGGCCGCGGTGAGCCGCGCCCGCTGACCGAAAGCGACTGGGAAATTGCCCGCCGCGTTGGCCCAACGCTGAAAGCGAAAGGCCTGATCTTCGTTGGCCTGGATATCATCGGCGATCGTCTGACCGAAGTGAACGTCACCAGCCCGACCTGCATTCGTGAAATTGAAGCGGAATTCCCGATTTCGATCACCGGAATGCTGATGGACGCTATCGAAAAACGTTTACAGAAATAACCTAACAATACTATTAGTGACAGCGCCTGTGTTTGTCCCCATACTGGGCGCTGTCGCTTTTTAAACCAGGAAACAGTACCTCTGACAATGAATTTACAGCATCACTTTCTTATTGCCATGCCTGCTCTCCAGGACCCGATTTTTCGCCGCGCCGTGGTTTATATTTGTGAATACAATGAAGACGGCGCGATGGGTATTATCATCAATAAACCGCTGGAAAATCTTCAGGTTGAAGGAATTCTGGACAAGCTGAAAATACCGGCTGAAGCGCGACTGCCGGAAATCCGGCTTGATAAACCGGTGATGCTGGGTGGACCTCTTGCAGAAGATCGCGGCTTTATTCTGCATACGCCGCCGGTATTCTCTTCCAGCATTCGAATTTCGGATAACACCGTCATCACGACCTCGCGCGACGTGCTTGAAACGCTGGGCACCGCAGAGCAGCCTTCTGAAGTGCTGGTGGCGCTGGGCTATTCGTCGTGGGAGAAAGGCCAGCTTGAGCAAGAGATCCTTGATAACGCCTGGCTTACCGCACCTGCGGACATGAATATCCTGTTTAAAACCCCTATCTCCGATCGCTGGCGTGACGCGGCGAAGCTGATTGGCATTGATATCCTGACCATGCCTGGCGTAGCGGGGCACGCCTGATGAGCGGAACGCTTCTGGCCTTCGATTTTGGAACCAAAAGCATTGGCGTCGCCGTGGGTCAGCGCATCACCGGTACCGCGCGTCCACTCACGGCCCTGAAGGCTAATGACGGCACGCCAGACTGGAATCTTATCGAGCGTCTGCTCAAAGAGTGGCAGCCGGATGACGTGATTGTTGGGCTCCCGCTGAACATGGACGGCACAGAACAGCCGCTCACCGCACGGGCGCGTAAGTTCGCCAATAAAATCCATGGCCGCTTTGGCGTCTCCGTAAAGCTTCACGACGAGCGTCTCAGCACCGTCGAAGCGCGTGCGGGCCTGTTTGAGCACGGCGGCTTCCGTGCGCTCAACAAGGGCAGCGTGGACTCCGCTTCTGCCGTGATTATCCTCGAAAGCTATTTCGACCAGGGCTTTTAACCACAGGGGCCTACAGCCGCCCCTGCGCCCGTCTCTCCGACAGGCTCTGGTCAAAGTTCTGCATTCCTGCCTGCTGACCGGTTTGAATGATGCCGGGCAGTTGCCACGTTTTCCCTTCGCGAATCAGATTCGCCGCCGCCGCTGTGTTCACCAGCAGTTCATACAACGCGACGCGCCCGCCCTGTAGATCGGGAAGCAGCCTCTGCGCCAGCACCGCCCGCAGGCTGCCGGCCAGCTGGTTACGCACCGGATCTTTCTCCTGCGCCGGGAACGTATCGACCAGCCGTTCAATCGCCTGCGATGCCCCGCGCGTATGCAGCGTCGCCAGCACCAGATGTCCGGTTTCCGCCGCCGTCAGCGCCAGGCGGATCGTTTCGCTGTCGCGCAGTTCTCCCAGCAGAATAACGTCCGGATCCTGGCGTAAGGCGCTGCGCAGCGCTTCAGCAAATGACGGGCTGTGCTGGCCTATCTCCCGCTGCTGGATCAGGCAACGTTCGCTCTGGTAGATAAACTCCACCGGATCTTCAAGCGTGAGGATATGGCCGTCAGCATGGTGGTTAAGAAAATCGACCATCGCCGCCAGCGTAGTGGATTTGCCGCTGCCGGTCGCCCCCGTGACCAGAATCAGCCCGGCGTCATTGGATAACAGTTCCGGGATTACCCTCGGCGCGCCCAGCGAAGAGAGTTGCGGGCAGCTACGCGGCAACAGCCGCAGCGTCACAGAGACACCTCTCATCTGCTTGAAGGCACTGCCGCGCAGCCGCTGGCCTCCCGTCGCCGTCGCGGCAAAATCCACCTGGCCCTTTGCCCACCATGTCCCCTGCTGCTCATCGTTGAGCCACGCTTTTAATAACGCTCCGACATCGGGAGGCGGAAAGGGAGCGGGTTCAAGCCGGCCTAATCTGCGCCAGCGCGGCGGTGAATCACTGCACAGGTGTAGATCGGAGACGTTATGCTTTACACTAAGGGCCACAATTTCTTCCACATCCATAGACTACTCCTCGGAAAATGAACGACATTGCGCATAACCTGGCACAGGTCCGGGACAAAATCTCAGCCGCCGCAGCGCGCTGCGGCCGTGCTTCAGAAGAAATTACGCTGCTTGCAGTCAGCAAAACCAAGCCTGCGAGCGCCATCGCAGAAGCTATGGATGCAGGCCAGCGGGCGTTTGGTGAAAACTACGTGCAGGAAGGCGTGGATAAAATTCGCTACTTTCAGGAACAGGGGAAGACGAGTCTGCAATGGCACTTTATTGGCCCCCTGCAGTCGAACAAAAGCCGTCTGGTGGCAGAGCACTTCGACTGGTGCCACACCATCGACCGCCTGCGTATTGCTACCCGCCTGAATGACCAGCGTCCGGCAGAAATGCCGGCGCTTAACGTGCTGATTCAGGTCAACATCAGCGACGAAAACAGCAAGTCCGGCATTGCGCTGAGCGAGCTGGAGGCGCTGGCCGCAGACGTGGCCGCCCTTCCGCGCTTGACCCTGCGCGGGCTGATGGCAATTCCGGCGCCTGAGTCAAGTTATGAAAGGCAGTTTGCCGTGGCACAGCAAATGGCTGTAGCATTTGAGGCGCTTAAAGCGCGCTATAACACGGTAGACACGCTTTCACTGGGCATGTCGGATGATATGGAAGCCGCCATCGCGGCAGGCAGCACTATGGTGCGCATCGGCACGGCAATTTTCGGTGCGCGCGACTACTCAAAATAATAAGGAAACCTGAGGAACGCCATGAAGACGTTGACTTTCCTGCTCTCAACAGTGCTTGAGCTGTACACGATGGCGCTTTTGCTGCGCGTCTGGATGCAGTGGGCCCGCTGTGATTTTTACAATCCGTTCTCGCAGTTTGTCGTGAAAATCACGCAACCTGTTGTCGGACCATTGCGCCGTATTATCCCGGCCATGGGCCCCATCGACAGTTCGTCTTTGCTGGTGGCGTTTATTCTGAGCGTTATCAAAGCGATCGTGCTATTTATGGTCATCACCTTCCAGCCGATTATCTGGATTGCTGCGGTCCTTATTCTGGTCAAAACCATCGGCCTGCTGATTTTCTGGGTGCTGCTGGTCATGGCCATCATGAGCTGGGTAAGCCAGGGCCGTAGTCCGGTTGAATATGCGCTGATCCAACTGGCCGAGCCGCTGCTGCGCCCGATTCGCAACCTGCTGCCTTCGATGGGCGGTATTGATTTTTCGCCGATGATCCTGGTTCTGCTGCTGTACGTGGTCAATATGGGGATCGCTGAGCTGTTACAGTCCACGGGCAATATGCTGCTGCCGGGGCTGTGGATGGCGCTATGAGTGCAGTAAGCACCTGCGCTGACGGGCTGGTTTTGCGGCTGTATATACAGCCAAAAGCCAGCCGTGACAGTATTGTTGGGCTGCATGGCGACGAGTTAAAAGTCGCCATCACCGCCCCGCCGGTTGACGGCCAGGCGAACGCGCATCTGACCAAATATCTGGCAAAACAGTTTCGCGTCGCCAAAAGCCAGGTCATCATTGAAAAAGGTGAACTTGGGCGACATAAACAGGTAAAAATCCTTAATCCGCAATCTATCCCGACGGAAGTCGCGGCTCTGAAAGAACAGGACTAAACCATGCAGAAAGTTGTTCTCGCGACCGGCAACGCCGGTAAAGTGCGCGAGCTGGCCTCGCTATTAAATGATTTTGGGCTGGACGTGGTCGCCCAGACCGATCTGGGCGTGGAGTCCGCCGAAGAGACGGGGCTGACGTTTATCGAAAACGCGATCCTGAAAGCACGCCACGCCGCGCAGATTACCGGTCTGCCAGCAATTGCCGACGACTCCGGCCTGGCCGTGGATTTTCTCGGCGGTGCGCCGGGGATTTACTCTGCGCGCTACTCCGGCGTTGACGCCACCGACCAGCAGAATCTGGAAAAACTGCTTGTCGCCCTGAAAGACGTCCCGGACGAGCAGCGCACCGCGCAGTTCCACTGCGTACTGGTTTATATGCGCCATGCGGAAGACCCTACGCCGATCGTCTGTCACGGCAGCTGGCCGGGCGTGATTACCCGTGAAGCGGCTGGCAGCGGCGGCTTTGGCTACGACCCGATTTTCTTTGTCCCGACCGAGGGCAAAACCGCTGCGGAACTGACCCGCGAAGAGAAAAGCGCGATATCCCACCGTGGACGCGCGCTGAAACTGTTACTGGAAGCACTGCGTAATGGCTAATTTGCCGCCTCTGAGTCTTTATATTCACATCCCGTGGTGCGTGCAGAAATGCCCGTACTGCGATTTCAATTCGCACGCGCTGAAGGGCGAAGTGCCGCACGATGACTACGTTGCGCATCTGCTGGCCGACCTGGACGCCGATGTCGCTTACGCACAGGGACGTGAAGTTAAGACCATTTTCATTGGTGGCGGTACGCCGAGCCTGCTGTCCGGCCCGGCGATGCAGACGCTGCTGGACGGCGTGCGTGCGCGCCTGAACCTGGCGGCGGATGCGGAAATTACGATGGAAGCCAACCCCGGCACCGTTGAAGCCGACCGTTTTGTCGACTATCAGCGAGCGGGCGTGAACCGCATCTCCATCGGCGTGCAGAGCTTTAGCGAGCCGAAGCTAAAACGTCTGGGGCGCATTCACGGCCCGGAAGAGGCGAAGCGCGCGGCAAACCTGGCGACCGGGCTGGGCCTTCGCAGCTTTAACCTCGATTTGATGCACGGCCTGCCGGATCAGTCGCTGGAAGAGGCGCTGGACGACCTGCGCCAGGCGATCGAACTGAACCCGCCGCACCTGTCGTGGTACCAGCTCACCATCGAGCCAAACACGCTGTTTGGCTCGCGCCCGCCGGTGCTGCCGGACGACGACGCGCTGTGGGATATCTTCGAGCAGGGCCACAGGCTTCTAACCGCTGCGGGCTATCAGCAGTATGAAACGTCCGCGTACGCGAAGCCGGGCTATCAGTGTCAGCACAACCTGAACTACTGGCGCTTTGGCGACTATCTGGGAATTGGCTGCGGCGCGCACGGCAAGGTGACCTTCCCGGACGGCCGCATTCTGCGCACCGCTAAAACCCGCCACCCGCGTGGGTATATGGAAGGCCGCTACCTGGAGCGTCAGCACGACGTCGAGGCGGCGGATAAGCCGTTTGAGTTCTTCATGAACCGCTTCCGTCTGCTGGAAGCCGCGCCGCGCGCGGAATTTGCGCGTTATACCGGGCTGTCGGAGTCGGTGATTCGCCCGCAGATCGACGAGGCGCTGGCGCAGGGGTATCTGACCGAGAGCGAGGAATACTGGCAGATCACCGAGCACGGCAAGCTGTTCTTAAACTCCCTTCTTGAGCTGTTCCTCGCCGAAGAATCCTGAAGGCTGATTCAGGATTTTGCATCCCGCTCTGCCGGCTGAGGGAAAGGCTGGCAGAGTGTGGGGATGGAAAAATCAAAACAACTCCGCAAACAAATGACGCCCGAAGAATTACGCCTCTGGTATTTGCTCAGGGGGCGTCGCTTCTTTGGGTATAAGTTTCGTCGGCAGATGCCTGTTGGTCCGTACATCGTGGATTTTGCCTGCTTTAAGGCGAAGCTGATCGTTGAGCTGGACGGGGGTCAGCATCAGAATGAAGAGGCGTATGACTTACGAAGAAAAGCATTCTTAAACGCAAACGGCTGGGAAGTTTTGCGGTTCTGGAATAACGAATTCAGGGCTAATGAGGAGGAAGTGTTGATAGCTATTCTGCAACGACTGCAATGCCTGATGCCCTCACCCTAACCCTCTCCCACAGGGAGAGGGAACGATTACACCCTCTCCCATGGGGAGAGGGCCGGGGTGAGGGGCCCTGCGCGCAGAGATCTTACTTAAGCGTCCCCACCAGCGCCTTGCGGCTATCTTCCAGCGACACCACGCGTTTACACACGTCTTTGCCGAACTGCTGGAAATCATCTTCCTGGTTCTTCCACTCGTTCTGAATGGAGGTCTGCAAGCCGCCCAGGCTGCCCAGCACGCCCTGCAGCGGGTTACCGCCGCCCTTCAGCACGGCTTTGGCGCCCATCTCGTTGATGCTGTCCTGCAGGATGCCGCCCATCGCCTGATTCACCAGCTGCTGCCCGTCAGCACGGACCTGATCGATCGCCTTGTAGTGGAACGTCAGGCCGTCGGTGCGCGTCTCGATAATGCGGTTCATCTGCTCTTTAAGCTGCTTATCGAGCTTCGTCAGGCGGGTGCGCATGTTGCTGCTCTCACCCACTTCTTTAGTAATGATCTTATCCAGCGCGACGCGGCTTTTCTCAACGCGGGTCAGCGCGCCGTCGTTAATCCACGGCAGTGCGGTACGCAGCTCAGCCTGATAATCCTTCGCCTGCTCGCGCTGCGCGGCAGTCAGGTTTTGCGGCTTGCCGTTAAACGTCACGTTACCATCCGGCGTAATCACCAGATTGCCGTTCTCGCCTTTGACCTGCACGGTTTGCGGGCTTAACACCACGTCATCACGCGGGGTGACGCTACATTGATAATCCGCATGGGCGGTGAATCCAGTTGCCATCAAAGCAACAGCCAGCAACGTTTTGCGCATCTTAAACACTCCCTCAGACAAAATGGGCCAGCTAATGCTGGCCCCTTACTGCTTTATTAGTCCCACCAAACGTCGAAAAGTTCGCTGACGCGGACATCTTCGAGCTTATGGTCTTCAAGCCATTTACGTACCAGCGCCTGATGTTCTTCGGTGCATTTACCCACTTCCTGGGTGCAGATCAGACCTTCCCATGCCAGGTAGCCGCTACCGTCGAAGGCCAGCTTGTTTGGCTCAATGACGTCATTGATGAACGCATCCACGTCCTGATCGATCTGTTCTACACTGGTGCCTTCCGGGAAACGCCACGCAACGGAGAAGCCCACTTCCTGGAATTCTTCGATGTGCATCTTTTTACGCAGACGACGGCTACGATTCTTTGCCATTATTTCACCCTCTCGAACATTAAGTCCCATACACCGTGACCAAGACGATGGCCACGCTGTTCAAATTTCGTTACCGGACGCGATTCCGGACGCGGTACATAGTCGTTGCTCTCAGACTGGTTTTTATACCCGTCCAGCGACGACATCACTTCCAGCATATGTTCCGCATACGGTTCCCAGTCGGTCGCCATATGGAAGACACCGCCCAGCTTCAGCTTACTTTTCACCAGCTCGGCAAACGGTGCCTGAACGATACGGCGTTTATTATGACGTGCTTTGTGCCACGGGTCAGGGAAAAAGAGCTGAACCATGGTTAAAGAATTGTCAGGAATCATTTTATGCAGCACTTCCACCGCGTCGTGACACATCACGCGCAGGTTCTCAACGCCCTCTTCATGGGCCGTTGCCAGGCATGCTCCCACGCCCGGGGAGTGGACTTCGATACCGAGGAAGTTCTGCTCCGGTCGCGCTTTCGCCATAGTCACCAGCGAGGTGCCCATACCAAAACCGATCTCCAGCGTGACGGGTGCTTCGCGGCCGAACAGCTCGGTAAAGTCCAGAGGCTGCTCGCTGAACTCAACGCCCATCACCGGCCAGTAGTTGTCCAGCGCATGTTGCTGCCCTTTTGTCAGGCGGCCCTGACGGCGGACAAAGCTGCGAATACGGCGCAGCGGGCGACCGTTTTCATCAAATTCCGGTGAAATGACGTCGTTTTTCATAAAAGAGTTGTCTGCTTGTGAGAATGTTCGGGAAACGGGCATTATCCAAAGTTAAGGCTTCTATGCAAGCATGGGAAAGATCCGGTTTACAGCAGATTGACGCTGTGCTGCAATCTGCGTCCCTGATTATGCGAATCGATGACCATGCAAGCCTCTCAATTTTCAGCCCAGGTGCTGGACTGGTACGACAAATACGGGCGTAAAACCCTGCCCTGGCAAATTGAAAAAACGCCTTATAAAGTATGGCTCTCCGAGGTGATGTTGCAACAAACTCAGGTCGCCACGGTCATTCCTTACTTCGAGCGTTTTATGGCGCGCTTCCCGACGGTGACCGATCTGGCCAACGCGCCGCTGGACGAGGTCCTGCACCTGTGGACCGGTCTTGGCTATTACGCCCGCGCGCGTAACCTTCACAAGGCCGCACAGCAGGTCGCGACGCGCCACAATGGGAAATTCCCGGAAACCTTCGATGAGGTGGCCGATCTCCCCGGCGTCGGACGTTCAACCGCAGGCGCTATTCTCTCCCTGTCTTTAGGCAAGCATTTCCCGATCCTCGACGGCAACGTGAAGCGCGTGCTGGCACGCTGCTATGCCGTCGACGGCTGGCCGGGGAAGAAGGACGTTGAAAAACGTCTTTGGGAAATAAGTGAAGCGGTCACCCCGGCCAACGGCGTCGAGCGTTTCAACCAGGCGATGATGGATCTCGGCGCGATGGTCTGCACGCGCTCAAAACCAAAATGCGAGCTCTGCCCGGTGAATAATCTCTGCGTGGCGTATGCCAACCATTCATGGGCGCAATATCCGGGTAAGAAACCCAAACAGACGCTGCCGGAGCGCACCGGCTATATGCTGCTGATGCAGCACGGCGACGAGGTTTTCCTCGCCCAGCGTCCACCGAGCGGTCTGTGGGGTGGTCTATACTGCTTCCCACAGTTTGAAGATGAAGATTTGCTGCGTGAATGGCTTAAACAGCGCGGGATTGCTGCCGATAACCTGACGCAGCTGACCGCGTTTCGCCATACGTTCAGCCATTTCCACCTGGATATTGTACCCATGTGGCTTCCCATGTCGTCATTTGCCTCGTGCATGGATGAAGGCACCGCTCTCTGGTATAACTTAGCGCAACCGCCATCAGTCGGACTGGCGGCTCCCGTGGAGCGCCTGTTACAGCAATTACGTGCCGGTGCAATGGTTTAGCATCGACAAGAAAAAGAGGAATGAGTATGGCCAGAACGATTTTTTGTACTTTCCTGCAGCGTGACGCTGAAGGCCAGGATTTCCAGCTTTATCCGGGCGATCTGGGTAAACGCATCTACAATGAAATCTCCAAAGAAGCCTGGGGACAGTGGCAGAAAAAGCAGACCATGCTGATCAACGAGAAAAAACTCAGCATGATGAACCCGGAACACCGCAAGCTGCTGGAGCAGGAGATGGTGAGCTTCCTGTTCGAAGGTAAAGATGTGCACATCGAAGGCTACACGCCACCGGAAAAATAATATCGAGCGGCTGTTGCCGGGTGGCGCTGCGCTTACCCGGCCTACAAAACCGTAGGCCCGTGCAAGCGTAGCGCTGCCGGGCAATAGCAACGACTAAGCAAACACAACACGCACTCCCGGAATGATGAAAAAACTTTTAGCGCTAGCCCTTGTTGCGCCGTTGCTTGTCTCGTGTTCGTCAAAAAAAGGCGAAGATTACAACGAAGCCTGGATCAAGGACACCAACGGTTTTGACATTTTGATGGGGCAGTTTGCCCACAACATCGAGAATATATGGGGATTTAACGAAGTTCTTATTGCCGGACCTAAGGACTACGTTAAGTACACCGATGCCTATCAGACCCGTAGCCACATTAACTTTGATGAGGGCACGATCACGATTGAGACAATTGCAGGCACCGACCCTGCGGCACGACTCCGTCAGGCGATTATCAAAACCCTGCTGATGGGTGACGATCCGGGATCTATCGATCTCTACTCCGATGCCGACGATATCACGATCTCGAAAGAGCCGTTCCTGTACGGCCAGGTTGTCGATCAGACCGGCCAGCCGATCCGCTGGGAAGGTCGCGCCACGAAATTTGCCGACTACCTGCTGCAGACGCGCCTGAAAAGCCGCTCCAACGGTTTGAAGATTATTTACAGCGTCACCATCAACCTCGTCCCGAACCACCTCGACAAGCGTGCGCATAAGTACATTGGGATGGTGCGTCAGGCCTCGCGCAAGTACGGCGTGGATGAGTCGCTGATCCTGGCGATTATGCAGACCGAGTCCTCGTTCAACCCGTACGCGGTAAGCCGTTCCGACGCCCTTGGGCTGATGCAGGTTGTGCAGCACAGCGCCGGGAAAGACGTCTTCCGCGCGCAGGGGAAATCCGGCACGCCGAGCCGCAGCTATCTGTTCGATCCGCAGAGCAACATTGATACCGGCACGGCCTATCTGGCGATGCTGAACAATGTCTACCTGGGCGGCATTGATAACCCAACGTCACGCCGCTATGCGGTGATCACCGCCTATAACGGCGGTGCGGGCAGCGTGCTGCGCGTCTTCTCAAATGACAAGGTGCAGGCCGCAAACATCATCAACAGCATGGCGCCGGGGGATGTCTACTCAACCCTCACCACCCGCCACCCGTCTGCGGAATCCCGTCGCTATCTGTATAAGGTGAATACGGCGCAGAAGAACTATCGTCGTCGCTAGAAAACTACCCCTCACCCTGCCCTCTCCCTCTGGGAGAGGGCAGGGTGAGGGCATCAGGCCGCACTCATCCCACTTCCACCCATACGAAAATGTTATTTGCATCACAATCCAAACTGCAAATTAATGTGGATTGCATTTTTTTGCGGGAGGTAACAAAACATATCGTTGCCAACTGATAGAATTGCATCAAATAACAACCCTGAATGTTCCCAAAACAACATATCTCCCGCTCACTTGTGAGGAAAGTAACATGAACCTTAAGCTGCAGCTTAAAATATTGTCGTTTCTGCAGTTCTGCCTGTGGGGTAGCTGGCTGACCACACTCGGCTCCTATATGTTTGTGACGCTCAAGTTCGACGGTGCGTCAATCGGTGCCGTATACAGCTCGCTCGGTATTGCGGCTGTCTTCATGCCAACGCTGCTCGGTATCGTGGCGGATAAATGGTTGAGTGCGAAGTGGCTGTACATGCTTTGCCATCTGGTGGGCGCGGGGACGCTGTTTATGGCAGCCCAGGTGACCACGCCGGGAGCGATGTTCATGGTGATCCTGCTTAACTCGCTGGCCTATATGCCAACGCTTGGCCTGATCAACACCATCTCCTACCACCGCATCAAGTCTGCGGGCATGGACATCGTGACCGATTTCCCGCCAATCCGTATCTGGGGCACCATCGGCTTTATCATGGCGATGTGGGGCGTGAGCTTCGCGGGCTTTGAACTGAGCCATATGCAGCTCTATATCGGTGCGGCGCTCTCCGTGGTGCTGGCCGTGTTTACCCTGACGCTGCCGCATATTCCGGTGTCTAACCAGCAGAAAAACCAGAGCTGGAGCGCCATGCTCGGCCTGGACGCGTTCGCGCTGTTTAAAAACAAGCGCATGGCGATCTTCTTTATCTTCTCCATGCTGCTGGGCGCAGAGCTGCAGATCACCAACATGTTCGGCAATACCTTCCTGCACAGCTTCGACAACAACCCGCTGTTTGCCGGAAGCTTTATCGTCGAGCACGCGTCGGTGATGATGTCCATCTCTCAGATCTCTGAGACGCTGTTCATCCTGACCATCCCATTCTTCCTGAGCCGCTACGGCATCAAGAACGTCATGCTGATCAGTATCGCTGCATGGATGCTGCGCTTCGGCCTGTTCGCCTACGGTGACCCGAGCGCGTTTGGTACCGTGCTGCTGGTGCTGTCGATGATCGTTTACGGCTGCGCCTTCGACTTCTTCAACATCTCCGGTTCGGTGTTTGTGGAAAAAGAGGTGAAGCCTGAAATCCGCGCCAGCGCGCAGGGTATGTTCCTGATGATGACCAACGGCTTCGGCTGTATTCTGGGCGGCGTGATGAGCGGTAAAGTGGTAGAGATGTACACCACCAACGGCATCACCAACTGGCAGCCCGTGTGGCTGATCTTCGCGGCGTACTCGCTGGTGCTGTTCTTCGCGTTCATCGCACTGTTCAAGTACAAGCACGTGCGCGAGCCGCACGGTGCGCAGCCGATTGCGCATTAATCCTTGATGTCTTTTGCCCGGTGGCGGCTTCGCCTTACCGGGCCTACAAAAGCACGGAGAGTAGGCCGGGTGAGCGTTAGCGCCACCCGGCTATTTTATTGCAGACAGCACCCACCCCACCGACAGCAAATCCGCGCTGCCGCCCGGGCTCAGATTGCGTTCAATCAATGCCTTATCCATCTTAAGCAACGCCTCGCGATCCCAGCCGTTAGCCAGCAGTTCCCGCGCGTAGCCCTGAACGTAGCGCAGCCCTTCAATGCCGCCGCGCGACACGAGATTACTGTCCTGATTAACCGACATCAGGCGCAGCAGCAGGCCGTGAAGCGACTGTCCGTTCCACTGCGCCAGCGCCCTACGCGCCGTCGCAAAGCCGCTTTCCGCCTCACCGCGCGCGCCGGTTAAGCCGTACTGCTGAAACTGCCGCTCGCCCGCCGTCGCCTGTCCGCTGCGCGCGGCCAGCTCACGCGACACCAGCCCGCTGCAGATGTTACTCACCTCACAGCAGAGGCTGTCTGCGGAGATATTTTTCACACGCCCGACGGCGAAGCACAGTAAACCCAGGGCAAAAATCCCGCCCTTGTGGGTGTTCACTCCGTTCGTCGCGGCGTACATCGCCTGCTCGCAGGCCATCCCCATCGGGCGGATAATCCGCAGCTGTGCGTCAGCGGGTTTATCCGCATGCGCACTACCCAGCTCGGCAAAGCGCGAAAACCACGGCGTAATCGCCGCGATGCTGCGGACGAACAGCGCGTGGTCCATATCGCGATGGGAACCGTTATTGAGCTTGTCCACCAGCCCCGGTTTGGGCGTCAGCTCCAGCTCCTGCCATAGCGCCGCTTCGGCAAGCGCGGGCACGTCAGCCGGGCGCGGTTTAGTCGCGAGCAAACCATTCATCAATCATCTTCTCCACGCGGGAAACCACCTTCTCAACGGGGTGATTGCGCGAACGGGAACAGGCGTGAGCGGGTTCGTCGCAGATCAGGCAGCGTCTGAGGTTTGCCCCCAGCGACTGACGCCCGACGTGGCCGTGCTGAGGGCAGATCACGTCCAGATCCCACAGCCTGCCGAGCGGGTGCGTCTGCTCCAGATCCGCACAGTGCGCTTTGATTTCCGCCGCCGGATGGGCCACGCACCACAGAGCTTCTGGCCCGGTAGGGAGCCACAGCACCTGGCGGTCCAGCACCTGCCAGCGGTTTTCCCACAGCAGCTGGTCACACATTTGCAGCGCCACGCCCATGGTATTGCGATAGCGCAGGCTGTCTTTGATTTCCCCTGGCGTGACCAGCGTGAGGGAAATCACCGGTTGTTGATAGTGCGTAAGCATGTCAGCCTGGCGCGCCGCGCGGCGATCTTTCGCCACCAGCAGTTCATCCAGGCTGACACCCGCCCGCACGGGTGTCGCTGTTGTCATAACTACTCCTTCACCTGTCGTACGGTGTCGATCACGCTGCCGTCGCGGTAGCGGATCACTCCGACGATTTTGTCGGTAAATTCAATCGGTTTCGGTACGCCCGTCAGAGAAATCGCCCGCTCGTAAAGCGCGCTGATATCCACAACTTTGAGCCCGGCTTCCAGCAGCCGCTCGCGGATCTCCGGCCGCGCCGGATTGACCGCAATGCCGTGGTCGGTGACCAGCACGTCGATGCTTTCGCCCGGCGTGAGGCGCGTGGTAACCCGCTTCACGACCGTCGGAATACGGCTGCGCAGCAGCGGCGCGACCACAATGGTCAGGTTCGCCGCGGCGGCCACGTCGCAGTGACCGCCGGACGCGCCGCGCATCACCCCATCGGAGCCGGTAATAACGTTGACGTTGAAATCGACGTCGATTTCGAGGGCGCTGAGGATCACCACGTCGAGCTGGTCGCAGCTTGCCGCCTTGCTGCCGGGGTTGGCATAGACATTGGTGGAGATCTCCACGTGGTTCGGGTTGCGCGCCAGCGAAGCCGCCGCCTGGCCGTCAAAGCACTGGGTGTCGAGCAGCTTTTCGATCAGCCCCTTCTCGTGCAAATCCACCAGGCTGCCAGTGATGCCGCCGAGCGCAAAGCGCGCCTTCACGCCGCTGCGCTCCATTTTCTCTTCCATAAAACGGGTGCAGGCGGTCGCCGCCGCGCCGGAGCCGGTCTGCATCGAGAAGCCCGGTTTAAAGTAGCCGGAGTGTTCAATGACGTCCGCCGCATAGCGGGCGATCATCAGCTCGCGCGGGTTGCTGGTGACGCGCGCCGCGCCGACGCTGATTTTCGCCGGGTCGCCTACGCTTTCAACCTGCACGATGTAGTCCACCTGATCCTGCACCAGGCTGGCGGGCATGTTGGGGAACGGCACCAGGGCTTCGGTCAGCAGCACCACCTTGCGGGCGAAGTGCGCGTCCACCATCGCGTAGCCGAGCGATCCGCAGCACGATTTACCGTGCGTTCCGTTGGCATTGCCAAACTCATCGCTGCACGGCACGCCGAGAAACGCCACGTCGATATTCAGCTCGCCGTCCTGGAGCAGCTTCACGCGCCCGCCGTGGGAGTGAATTTGCACCGGCTCGTCCATCAGCCCGTGGGAGATGGCGTCCGCCAGCCTGCCGCGCATGCCTGAAGTGTAAATCCGGGTGATGACGCCGCTTTCGATATGCTCGATCAGCGCGTCGTTGCAGGTCATCAGCGAGCTGGAGGCCAGCGTCAGGTTTTTAAAACCCATCCGCGCCAGCAGCGCCACGACGGTGTTAATCACCCGGTCGCCTTCGCGAAACGCATGGTGGAAGGAGATGGTCATCCCGTCCTGCAGGCCGCTTCGCATCACCGCCTCTTCAACAGAGGCGCAGAGCTTGCGGCTGTGCTTCGCGTCGCTGTCCGCCAGCCACGGCGTGGCGCTGTGGGCGGTATCAAAGGGTTTTAAGTCCCGCAGATGGGGAAAATTCACGTGAAGAAGTTCTGTCTGATTCATCATCTCATCCTTACCGACGCACGCCGGAGGCAGCCGCACGCTCCAGCACCACCTGCGCGTGGTTAATAATCGGTGCATCCACCATTTTGCCGTTGAGCGACACCACGCCCAGGCCGTTACGCTCGCCCTCTTCTGCCGCTTCAATCACCCTTTTGGCGTGATCCACCTCTTCCTGTGTCGGAGCGTAGGCGTTGTGCAGCAGGTCAATCTGGCGCGGGTTAATCAGCGATTTGCCGTTGAAGCCCATCTTGCGGATCAGATCGACCTCGCGCAGGAACCCGGCCTCGTCGTTAACGTCTGACCACACCACGTCGAAGGCGTCGATGCCCGCCGCGCGGGCGGCGTGCAGCACGGCGCAGCGGGCGTAGAACAGCTCGGTGCCGTCGCCGCGCTCGGTCTGCATGTCCATCACGTAGTCAAAGGCGGCCAGCGCAATCCCGATGAGGCGCGGAGAGCTGCGGGCAATCGCCACGGCGTTGATGACGCCAATGGCTGATTCAATCGCCGCCATCACGCGGGTGGAGCCGACCTCGCGCCCGCACTCGCGTTCGATACGCTCAAGGTGGCCTTCCAGCTCGTAGATATCGTCCGGCGTGTCGGTTTTCGGCAGGCGGATCACGTCCACGCCGGCCCGCACGGCGGCCTCCAGATCCAGCAGGCCAAACGGCGTGCTGAGCGGATTGATGCGCACCACGGTTTCGATATCCTGATACATCGGGTGCTGCAGGGCGTGGAACACCAGCATGCGCGCGGTATCCTTCTCGCGCAGGGCAACGGCGTCCTCAAGGTCAAACATGATGGAGTCGGGACGGTAGATAAAGGCGGTTGAGAGCATGGCGGCGTTGGCGCCCGGCAGGAACAGCATGCTGCGGCGGAGTTTGCTCATTTCAGCGCCCCCCAGTTGATGGCCTGTTCATCGGCGGCACGCATCAGCGCGCTTTGCAGGCGGGCGCGGATAACACAGTCCAGCGCCCCTTTGTCTTCAATAATGATTAATCCCTGGTGCACGTTCATGGCGCGCAATGTGTCGTTGACCACCTGGCGAATCTGCTCGCCAAACTGCTTAATCACTTCACTGTGGATGACTATCTCCAGCTCGCCGTGAGCGGGAGCGATTTTCACCATCAGGTCGCTGGACTCCTGCGTTCCGGCCAGCGCCTCCCTTACAATTTTCATGATAAATTCCTGGTAGTTAAGCGACTTCCGCACTCGCACGGTAATGCGTTTCGAGATGCGCGAAGGTGGAGTCCGGGACAATCTCCCGGATCCGGGAAAACTGCTGTGTCTTCAGTAAGCGGCGCACTTCGGACGCTGAAATAGCGTTGCCGGTGGCCTTGATGCGCGGCATTTCCACCACCTCAATATGCGAGGCCAGCAGGTCGTGCAGCGTCTGGTTGTACTGGCGGGTGATATCGCAAAACGGCTCCGAGCCGATGAAGCGGTGCGTGATGCCGAGCGCCGGGGCGATGAAGTCCCGGAAGATCAGCACGTCAATCTCGCTCCACGCCTGCTGCACCTTGCCGGTCTCCTTCAGGAAGTAGGCCGGGAAGGTGGCGCGGGAGATGATGTACTGCGAGCCTTCATGCACCACCACGTTCGGCAGATGCGCCACGCCCGCGCGCACCATCTCAAGGCGCGCGCTGAACGGGAAGAACGAGGCGTCTTCACGCACCACGAACAGATGCAGGGCATCGCACCGCTGCGCCGCCTGCTCCACCAGATGGCGATGGCCGAGGGTGAACGGATTGGCGTTCATCACTATCGCGCCAATGTTCTCCCCGCACCTGCGCTTCGCGCGCAGGGAACGGCAGTAGCGTTCGATCCCCTGCGGGGTGTTCTCCATCAGCACCGCGTTGTTCCCGCTCTGGGCAATCGGCCAGAAGCCGCTGCGGGCAAAGCGCTCCCGGTTGCAAGGTCGGGTGCAGAGGAAGAGGTGAAAATGGCCGCACTCCAGCGCCGCATTTTCCACCTCTGCAAGCAGCCGCGCGCTGAGGTTCTCGCCGCGAAGCTGCTCGTTAACCGCCACGCATTTGATGACGTTGGCAGCAAGCCCTGCGCAACCCACCAGCTGCGAGCCGGACCAGGCTTCGACAAACAGCGTGATGTCGTTGTCCAGGCCAAGGCCGCTGTCGGCCAGCAGGTAACGGATCTGGCTTAAGCGTTCCGGGTGTTTCGCCACCAGCGTGTGGCGAAAATCGATGGGTTGACTGTTCATGCCGCCTTACTCAGTGTGCTGCCGCAAGCCCGACGGCTGGCGCTTCCACGATCACGTTGCTCAGATGACCGATATGCTCGATCTCCACCTCAATGCGATCCCCTTCCTTCATAAACAGCGGCGGATTGCGCTTTTTACCCACCCCGCCAGGCGAGCCGGTGATGATCACGTCGCCCGGGCTGAGGCGGGTAAAGGTGCTGATGTACTCGATCAGCTCCGCCACCTTGTGGATCATGCTGCTGGTGTTATCTTCCTGCACCATGCGGCCGTTCAGCCAGGTGCGGATTGCCAGCTGGTGCGGATCCGGGATCTCATCCGCCGTCGCCATCCACGGCCCAAACGCGCCGGTTTTGCGCCAGTTTTTACCGGCGGTGAACCAGGTGTGCTGCCAGTCGCGGGCGGAGCCGTCCATGTAGCAGCTGTAGCCCGCCACGTGGCGCAGGGCGTCATCGCGGCTGATGTTCTCCCCGCCTTTACCGATGATCACCGCCAGCTCGCCTTCGTAGTCGAATTCGCTGGAGTGGCGCGGCTTCAGCACCGGCTCGTTGTGGCCGGTCTGTGAATCCGGGAAGCGGACAAACAGCGTCGGGGCCGGGTTATGCTGGTCAAACTCCTTGCGCTTGTCGGCGTAGTTCATGCCCACGCAGAGGATCTTTTCCGGCTGTTCGATCACCGGTAAGAAGGTAATGGCGCTCAGCGGCACGTCCACGGCGTCGTTCAGGTAGCGGGTGGCCTGCGCCAGCCCGTTGCCCTGCAGCAGCGCTTTAAGGTCGCTGTAGCGGTCGCCGAGACGGCGGCCTAAATCAATCACGCCGTCGGCCTGGACGATGCCGTAGCTGCGTTTTCCCTGGTATAAAAAGCTTGCGAGTTTCATTGTTCTTTCCTGAAAACTTAAACGAGGAAGTTGCCCAGAATCAGCAGTGAGACAGAGACGTTAATCGCCCCGCCGATACGGGTAGCAATCTGGGCGAACGGCATCAGGCTCATGCGGTTGCCTGCGGTCAGGATCGCCACGTCGCCGGTACCGCCCTGGCCGCTCTGGCAGCAGGAGACGATGGCGACATCAATCGGGTGCATACCAATCTTTTTGCCGACGAAGAAGCCGGTGGCGACCAGTGCGGAAACGGTGCTGACAATCACCAGCAGGTTGCTGACGGTGAACGCCGCCACCAGCTCATGCCACGGGGTGATGGCCACGCCGACAGCGAAGAGGATTGGGTAGGTCACGGAGGTCTGGAAGAATTTGTACACCACCTGAGAGCCTTCCAGCAGGCGCGGAGAGGCGCCGTTGCAGAGCTTCACCAGGACCGCCATAAACAGCATCCCAACTGGTGCAGGCAGGCCAATCAGCTTGTGGCCGAGCATGCCCAGCATGTAGAGCAGCACCGCCAGCAGCGCGCCGGAGGCGATAGTGGTGACGTCCGCTTTGCCGGAAAACGCAGGCTGAGAGACGGTGGCATCGGCATTCGCGCGGTTAGGCATCAGCTGGCCTTCGCCGGTCAGGTGCGGGAAGCGTTTACCGAGCTGGTTCAGGCAGCCGGAGATGATGATTGCCGTCAGACCGCCGAGCATCACCATCGGCAGCACGCGGCCGAGCGCCACGCCCTGGTCCATGTGCAGCAGGGTGGCATAGCCGATGGAAAGCGGGACCCCCCCCCCCCCGCCGCCGCCCGCCATAATTGGCAGAATGATAAAGAAGAAGATCTGGAATGGCTCAAGGCCCAGCGCCAGGCCTACGCCCATCCCCACCAGCATGCCGACGATTTCACCGCACAGCATCGGGAAGAAGATGCGCAGGAAGCCCTGAATCAGCACCGTGCGGTTCATGCTCATGATGCTGCCGACGATAATGCAGCAGATGTAGAGATAGAGAATGTTGGTGGATTTGTAGAACTTGGTGGTGGACTCGACCACCACGTCCGGCAGCAGGCCATAGTAGACCAGCGCGGAAGGGATAAAGGTGGCGCAAATCGCCGCCGCGCCGAGCTTGCCGACAATCGGCAGGCGTTTGCCAAACTCGCCGCAGGCAAAGCCGAAGAAGGCCAGCGTTGCCACCATGACCACGATATCGCTCGGCAGTTTTCCGCCCAGGCAATCAATGGCAATCAGCGCGCCCGCCAGAACGAACAGCGGCAGAGGAATAATCCCAACTTTCCAGGTATCCATAATATGCCACCAGCGCTCTTTGAGCGAAGGCCGCTGAATTTCAATCGGGTCGTGGGTAACAGAGAAAGAATCGTCAGTTGTGCTCATAATAAGCCCCTTGGTTATTTTGTGCGTTCAGCTTAGAGTCACAAAGGCTTACTTTATGTGAGGGATGGCATATTAAAAGCGAAGTTTTAATGGCAGCTATGGTTTTAATGGTTTCTTTTATTTAATGTGATTTATACCTTATTTATTGCCGTGGTTTTTATGGTTTCTTTTCCGAATTGAACAAACAAATAACATTTGTTCGGGCAGCCCGAAGCACGTTAGCCTTCAGGATAACTCTTTTACAGCGCCCGCTGTGCAAGGGATCACAAGTTTTCGGCAAAGCGGGCGTCAGCGCGAAAAAAGATGATATATTGGCGATCTTTGCTGCTACCTCGCGTGATAGTTATGAAAGTCTCTTTCCAGATCAAGTTGTTTATTTCGCTGGTTGCCTTTTTCTCAGTGCTTTTCGCGCTGCTGGGCGGATATTATTATGCCGACGTCGGGAAACAGCTTTATCAGGAAATGAGTACGCGTGCCAAAATACAGGCTGAAGAGATTGCGCTTATTCCGACATTGCGTAATGAAGTTGAACAAAAGAATATCTCCGCCATCCATGATTTTATGCAGAAGATTTCTGCGCACAGTGACGCCAGCTTTATTGTGATTGGTGATAATAAAGGGCAGCATCTTTTTCACTCCGTCTTTGCCGACAGAGTGGGCACTACCCTGGTGGGCGGAGACAATGAAGCCGTATTGCAGGGTAAAAGCACCACCACCATCCGCAAAGGCGGGCTGGGCATTTCGCTGCGCAGTAAAGCCCCCATCTTTAACGCTGCCGGACAGGTGGTCGGCATCGTTTCGGTAGGCTATCTGACCAGCTATCTTGATACCATTACCGTCAGTAAGGTAGTCAATATCCTGATTGCCGCCGTGCTGCTGCTGATCGCTCTCTTTATCTTCTCCTGGTTCTTTACCCGCAGTATCAAAAAGCAGATCTTCTCCCTTGAGCCGCGCGAGATCGGCCTGCTGGTGCGCCAGCAGAAGGCGATGATGGAATCTATTTATGAAGGGGTGATTGCCATTGACGATCGGCGGCGGATTGAAGTCATCAACCAGGCGGCGCGCAAGCTGCTGGGTCTGAGCCAGCCGGCCCGCGAGCTGCGCGGACAGCTGATAAGCCAGGTGATCGATCCGGTCCCGTTCTTCGACACGCAGACGATGCTGGCGAAAGATACCCATGACGAGATTTGCCGTTTTAACGATCTCACGGTGATTGCCAGCCGGGTGCACATCATGCTTGATGGGTCGCTGCAGGGCTGGGTGATCACCTTCCGCGATCGCAACGAGATCGACTCGCTGAGCGCCCAGCTCAGCCAGGTAAAACGCTATGTCGATAACCTGCGCATCATGCGCCACGAGCAGTTAAACAGGATGACCACCCTCTCCGGCCTGCTGCACATGGGCCGCTACGAGGAAGCCATTGGCTACATTCAGGCGCAGTCGGAACATGCCCAGGAGCTACTGGACTTTATCTCTTCGCGCTTCAGTTCACCGACCCTGTGCGGCCTGCTGCTGGGGAAAGCCGCGCGTGCTCGGGAGAAAGGCGTCGAGCTTTGTTTCGACCCGGGCTGTCGGCTGGACAGACCCTTCCTGCCCCTTGGGGAGCAAGAGCTGATTTCAATTATTGGCAACCTGCTGGATAACGCCATCGAAGCGACACAGCGGTCGCCGCTTCCCCACGCGCCGGTAGAAGTGCTGATCAAACTCAGCGAACAGGAGCTGATTATTGAAGTCGCCGACCAGGGCGTTGGCATTACACCGGCGATCCGTGACCGGATCTTTGAACGCGGCATCACCACCAAAACGCGCGGCGATCATGGGATTGGCCTGTATCTGATCGAAAGCTACGTCACACAGGCTGGCGGCGCGATAGAAGTTGCCGATAATACCCCGCGCGGCGCCATTTTCTCCTTGTTTATCCCGGCCACGGGAACCGCCCGGCAACTGGAAGACACCGACTATGCAACATGAACTTATCGACGTACTGATTGTTGAAGACGAGAACGAACTGGCGCAACTGCATGCGGAGCTGATAGGCAAACACCCGCGTCTGAGGCTGGTAGGCATTGCCTCGTCGCTGGCTGCGGCCCAGGCAGAGCTTGAAAGCAAACAGCCGCAGCTGATGCTGCTGGATAACTACCTGCCGGACGGTAAAGGCATCTCGCTGATCAATAACCCCATGCTGGCCCGCGCCAACTGCTCGGTGATTTTTATTACTGCCGCCAGCGATATGGACACCTGCAGCCAGGCGATTCGCAACGGCGCGTTCGACTACATCCTCAAACCCGTCTCCTGGAAGCGGCTCAGCCAGTCGCTGGAGCGGTTCGTGCAGTTTGCAGAACAGCAGCGCGTCTGGAAAATTGTCGACCAGCAGAACGTGGATTCGCTCTATCAGCTCCAGGCGAAAAACTACCGCCTGGACAACGGCAGTAAAGGCATTGAGGAAAATACGCTTGCGCGGGTGCAGACGCTGTTCAACGACAAGGCAACGCACTGCTTTACCGTGGATGAGGTGGTGAGCGAAACGGGATTAAGCAAAACCACCACCCGGCGCTATCTGGAACACTGCGTAGAGGCGGGTTTTCTGACGGTGGAGATGCTGTACGGCAAGATTGGGCATCCGAGGAGGATGTACCGCCGCGCGGAAGCCTGACGCAGTATTGTAGGCCCGGTAAGCTTGCGCCACCGGGCAAATCGCCGGGTGGCGCTGACGCTTACCCGGCCTACGTTCGAGAGAGGGGCTACCTTAATACATACCCATACAGCCGCTTAATCCCGTCGGCATCCTTCTCGCTGTAAACTCCCTGCAGCTCCGGCGAGAAGCCCGGCAGCAGGTTGACGCCCTCCTCCAGCGCCAGGAAGTAACGCTGTACTGCCCCGCCCCAGACTTCACCCGGCACCACGCACAGCACGCCCGGCGGATAGGGCAGCGCCCCTTCGGCAGCAATGCGCCCTGCGGCATCCCGTATGCGAACCAGCTCCACCTCTCCGCGAATATAGGCCCGGTTTGCATCCTGCGGGTTCATTACCACCTCTGGCAGGCTCTCCTTGCGGAACATCGCTTTCTGCAGATCCTTGACGTCAAAGCTGACGTAGAGATCGTGCATCTCCTGGCACAGCTGGCGAAGGGTGTAATCCCGGTAGCGCACCGGGTATTTCTGGAAGATCGTCGGCAGCACGTCCGCCAGCGGCGTGTCGTCTTCAATATGCTGTTCAAACTGGCCCAGCATCGCCACCAGCTGCGCCAGCTTCTCGCTGCTTTCGGCAGGCGTCAGCAGGAACAGGATCGAATTGAGGTCGCATTTCTCCGGCACGATGCCGTTTTCGCGGAGGTAGTGTGCCAGAATCGTCGCCGGGATCCCGAAATCCGTGTACTCCCCGGTTTCGGCATCGATACCCGGCGTGGTCAGCAGGAGCTTGCACGGGTCGACAAAATACTGCTCGCGGGCATAGCCCTCAAACCCGTGCCATTTGGCCCCCGGCTCAAAGCTGAAGAAGCGCAGCTCGCTGGCGATAGCGTGCGTCGGATGGTCCTGCCACGGCCGCCCCGCCACCACCGGCGGGATAAACGGTTTGATCATATGACAGTTCGCAATGATCGCCTTGCGCGCCTCAATCCCCAGCTCGACGCACTCCGCCCAGAGCCTGCGTCCGCTTTCACCTTCATGGATCTTGGCATTCACATCCAGCGCCGCGAACAGCGGGTAAAACGGGCTGGTGGAGGCATGCAGCATAAAGGCGTTGTTCAGCCGCTTGTGCGGGCAGAAACGCGCCTGGCCGCGGATGTGGTTATCCTTTTTATGGATCTGCGACGTTTGCGAGAACCCGGCCTGCTGTTTATGCACCGACTGGGTCACGAAAATTCCCGGATCGTTCTCGTTCAGCTCCAGCAACAGCGGGGACGTTGCCGCCATCATCGGAATAAATTGCTCGTAGCCCACCCAGGCGGAGTCAAAGAGGATGTAGTCGCACAGATGGCCGATCTTGTCGATCACCTGACGGGCGTTGTAGATCGTCCCATCGTAGGTGCCGAGCTGAATGATCGCCAGGCGGAACGGACGCGCCTCGTCGGCTTTCTCCGGCGCCGTCTCGCGGATCAGCTCCCTAAGATATCCATCGTCAAAGCAGTGGTCGTCAATCCCGCCAATAAAGCCAAACGGGTTACGCGCGGCCTCAAGATAAACCGGCGTGGCGCCCGCCTGGATCAGCGCCCCGTGGTGGTTAGATTTATGGTTATTGCGGTCGAACAGCACCAGGTCGCCGCGGGTCAGCAGCGCGTTGGTCACTACCTTGTTGGCCGCTGACGTGCCGTTCAGCACGAAGTAGGTTTTGTCCGCGTTGAACACTTTCGCCGCGAACTTTTGCGCGTGCTTGGCGGACCCTTCGTGGATCAGCAGATCGCCCAGCTTCACGTCGGCGTTGCACATGTCGGCGCGAAACACGTTCTCACCGAAGAAATCATAGAACTGTCGCCCTGCCGGATGCTTTTTGAAAAAGGCCCCGTGCTGGTGGCCCGGACAGGCGAAAGTGCTGTTGCCCATCTCCACATACTGGCTCAGGGTGTCAAAAAAGGGCGGCAGCAGGTTCTCTTCGTAACGGCTGGCAGCGCTCTCCAGTTCCAGAAACTCCTGAGCTTTACCCGAGATGACCGCGGTGGCGCCGTCAGGTACGTCCGTTGGCTCCTGCGAGAAAATAAACACCGGTAGCTGGAAGCCCGTGCGTTTCAGCAGTGCAAGAATGCCGCTGCGACTTTCAGCTGTTGTGATGACGACGGCCGCCACATCGGTAAAATCAGTGCTGTCCAGCGTCACCTTTTCGCGGTGGGTAGACACGGTGGAGGCCAGCTCGCGGCTGACGGCAATTTTCATGGTTTTCATAGGCGCAGTTACCCTCACCGGGCGGTGAGACAGGGAGGAGAAAATTCGCGCAATAATGTCACCTTTTATTTTGAGGTGCAAGAAGGAATCAGTATGCACGAAATCAACCAAAGCTAAGGCCCGCGCAGCCCTGCCGTGCCATAATAATGCAATATCAATGATTAAATAACAGGAGTTAACTTTGGTTATCGGGCCATTTATTAACGCAGGCGCCGTATTGCTGGGCGGCGTACTCGGCGCCGTGCTGAGCCAGCGGCTGCCGGAGCGTATTCGCACCTCCATGCCCTCAATATTCGGCCTGGCATCGTTAGGGATCGGTATTCTTTTAGTCATCAAATGCGCCAACCTGCCGGTGATGGTGCTGGCCACCCTGCTCGGCGCGCTTATTGGCGAGTTCTGCTATCTGGAAAAAGGCATCAACAGCGCGGTGAGTAAAGCCAAAAACCTGATTGCCCGACCGGGCGGCAAGGCGAAACACGGCACGCACGAGTCGTTTATTCAAAACTATGTCGCCATCATCATTCTGTTTTGCGCCAGCGGCACCGGGATTTTCGGTTCGATGCAGGAGGGGATGACGGGCGACCCAAGCATATTGATTGCGAAAGCGTTCCTTGATTTCTTCACCGCCACCATTTTCGCCACTACCCTTGGCGTCGCCGTGGCGGTGATTTGCATCCCGATGCTGCTTATCCAGCTCGCACTCGCCACCTGCGCCACGTTGATTCTCCCGCTCACCACGCCGGCGATGATGGCAGACTTTACCGCCGTCGGCGGCCTGCTGCTGCTGGCTACCGGGCTGCGCATCTGTGGAATCAAGATGTTTGCCGTGGTGAACATGCTGCCCGCACTGCTGCTCGCCATGCCGCTCTCTGCGCTCTGGACGCACTTTTTTGCTTAAGGATACGGCGAAATGGTGAGAGATTGCGCAGTCTGTAACGAAAACAACATTTTTCGTTGACGCCACGGGGCAGATCGGGTTTAATGCGCCCCGTTGCCCGGATAGCTCAGTCGGTAGAGCAGGGGATTGAAAATCCCCGTGTCCTTGGTTCGATTCCGAGTCCGGGCACCACTATTTAGAAAACCCAGCCTATGGCTGGGTTTTTGCTATGTGGCTACGGCCGATTTCTGGGCGCTGATAAGCGTGGCTTTAATGCAGGCACGCTTACGCTAATAGCCCGGTAAGTTAATACAGGCGGTGGCTCTTTTTTATCACTTAATTTTGCCGGATAAATTGCTGACCTGATTTGAAAGGTTGTCGTTGTTCCGCTTCATGTCATCAAGGCTTTTTTGCAATCGCTCGATCTTACTCTCCTGCTCAGAATTCTTTCTCTCAAGCTGTAAAACCTTCTGAGTTAGCTCATCGACTTTGCGGTTGTCGGACTTCATCTTACTCAGGCTATTCTGCATCTCCTGTAGATCCGACGCTCTGAAATCAGAAGGCTCGATTTCATCTGCATCAGAAATTACCGGGATATATCCTAAATTACCGCTGCTGGGTTTGATACTAACCTGAACTTTATTTAGATCCGCAGAGTGCGCGTAACCTATTGAAGAAAAATAAAAAAAAGAAACAACACACAGACCAGACAGATATTTATTCATTTCTAACGTCCTTTTAAATTTTTCAATCACTTCCAGGAGTCTCCTTCTGGTATCACCCGCTCAGGATAAAACACATGGCTTAGCCTCTGGCAGTTCATAAACGGGGTTGAAGAGCAGAAGATACTATTCGTTTTTCATTATAATACGCGTTTCCTCTCCCCCAAAATCCAACCGCCACCCGCTCATTTTCTGCCACCTTATATCCGCCGGTATCGAGATAAGCGCGTTACCACGCACCTTATCAAAGGTATCTCCCATGCCCGTCAAAGAAATAATCCTGCTTAGCGCCTGCCTGTCAGGGAATCGACGTGCTGAACGGGCACGCGCAGGGAGTAGAAAGCGATGGGCGCGACTGTACTCGACTATGTTGGTCATTAAGGAATTCGATTGTTCCAAGCCCATACCTGTACAAAGCTGTTGCGACAGGTCAAAACCTGTCATCAGCTGAGATAAAGTGGTATCGGATAAATTACTCTGGCCTTGAAGAAGAGTATTTCAACATGTTGCCTGAAGACGTCAGGATAGTGTTGATTTCACCTGCGATGACTACAGGCGATAACCCTAACGAAAACCCTATGGAAACCGTCGAACTCAGGTATGAGAAATCACCTGGAAGGTCCATTCTTTCTTTGCCGGAGATTTACGGTCACTGTAATTCTCAGTGAGGTAATCTAACAATTCTTGCTCATCATGTAGCATCAGAAAAATTTCCAACCAGTCTCTTCAACCGTGTCCATTACAACGCCCTTTCTCTCGTTTTGAGCCAGAGTAAATCCATAGCTAAAACAAGGATGTCGTCACCGTCCAGTTTTCTTAAAACTCAGAATACCGCCCGCAAGTCAGTTCTATGCTTTTGGTTTCTCCCCCCTCCTAGGGATCGTTCCCACCTGCGTCCAGCAGTTTGTTTTTAAAGATAAACAAACACGCCTCGTTGAAGTTCTCCGCCCCCAGGCGTTCCGAGAGCGCCGTGCGTTTGCGATAGAGGCTTTTCACCGACGTATTCAGCTCATCGGCGATGGCTTCCATCGGCATCCCTGCCCTCAGCAGCCGCAGCATGATCGCTTCGTGCGTGCTAAGCCGTAAATTAAGCAGCCACTTCGTGGTCAGGCGCCTGCCCTTCATATTGAGCACCAGATTAAACAGTGAGGCCATATCCGGCGCGGTCAGCGACGTGTTCATAAATAACTTCATACTGAGCAGATTCTCCTCGCGGTGTCGCATATCGAGCATAACGCAGCAGATTGTTTTTTTCGTTCTGGCCGGATGGCGTATCAGGTAATCATATAAACGGAGCGGAGAACGACTATCAATCAATACAGAATATTCATCTGCACCGTTATCAAATATGTTTCTGTCAATCGAGTCGAGCAGAATAATATCCGGGAAAAATATCCGCATCCCTCTGACAAGGTAGCGATCCTGAGTCACTAAAACAATTGAAGTTGCCACTAACCATCCCTTTTAGATTAAAGCAAGCACGATCCCTCGCAAAGAAGGCCGCCTTCGTTTTATAGCGCTGTTATATTAACGATAAATGTATTCTGGCTTTGGACATCCCTCAATACAGACATTGATGAGTAAGACTTCCTGTAGACTATCATTCAATGGCTGCCATTAATTATAAATAAAAAACAATCGCAGAAAAGTCACTTCTCTAAACATTAAGAGTTTTTGTCATGAAACTTCCCAAACATGCACCAGAAAGTACTTTAATTGAGGCAGGCAAACCCCATTAAAAATATATAAAAAGCTGTCGACATAAAAACAAAACACATTAATTTCAATAAGTTAAAAATAAACACCTAATTCAATAAAAACGTCACAAAGCGCTCAACCCAGAATTATCTCAAAACGACACAGCGGCTTTTCAACATATTTATCCGGCAACATATCAGGTGTACATTAGCTTTCACCCAGTCCACTGAGATAAGGATCCATAATTACCTTTAGGTAAGTACCCCGTAACATCACTGCATTAAGATTTAATGTTCTCATTTATGGCCTTTAACGCTGAGTTTAAAGGCGGCCGTGTTATGCAATGGATTCATGATAAACAAATGGCAAATAGATATGGAAAGATCGCTTCGCTTCAATACGTTATTCTTTTATCGCGCCCCAACATTATTGTTTCTGTTATTCCTCTTTCCTGTTCTGGCTCAGGCGACTGAATCCGTTTATGAGCAACAGATTCAACAGGCGCGTAACGGTAATTACACGCCGTTTCTCGATTATCTTCATCGTTATCAGCAGCAGCATGCCCTGACGCCAGAAAACGTTGCGGACTGGTTACAGGTTGCGTCCTGGGCAGGTCATGATGACGAGGTTATTCAGGTCTGGCAGCGTTACGGCATTTATATGCCGCTGCCCGCCCGCGGCGTTGCTGCCGTCGCACAGTCCTGGCGGAATAAAAAAGCGTGGCAGCCGGCCCTGGCGCGCTGGAAAGAGGCGAGTAGCCTTGCGCCGGATAACGATGATTATCGTATCGGCTATATCAAAACCCTGGCCGATGCCCGCATGGACACGCTTGCCCTGCAGGAAGCCCGACGGCTGGTAGCGGAAAATCCCTCTCAGGCACATCTCCAGACGCTCTCGTATGTCTGGTTACGTCAGGGAAAAAGCTGGGATCGGCTTCTGGCAGACACCCGCGCGCTGAATATCGCACCGGAGAATAAAGCGCTCCTCAGCGAGCTGATCGACGCGCTAACGGATAGCCGGGTGAACACCCCCGCGCTCCAGCTTTCACAAAGCGTGACGCTGTCTCCCGCGGAGCGTCGTCGTCTTGAGCGTAATGCCGCCGCCGAACGGGTTCGCCTTGCCGATGTGCCTGGCAGAACGGAAAAGGAGCGCCTGCAGCTTGCGCAATCTGCGCTGAATCGTTACGACGCTCTGCTTGCTCGCTGGCAAAAAGATCCGCAGGCGGCGGAAGACGTCGTCCTTGCGCGTATCGACAGGCTTGGCGCGCTGTACGCCCATGCTGATTACCCACAGGTGATTAGCGAATATCAGGATCTTACGGCAGCCCAGCATCCGGTGCCGGGCTGGGCAATCGGCTGGGTCATCTCCGCGTATCTGCAGGAGAAAAACGCGGCCGCCGCCTTCGCGCTTCTGCACCGCTATCCGCAATACGCTTCCGACCCGCAGGACGAAGAGCATGCGCTTTTCTACGCCTGGCTGGATACGGGAGATTATCAATCCGCCCGCCGATATGCTGAGCGCCAGACCCACAACGTCCCGTGGACCCGCTACGATTTCGGCTCCCCTACCCCTCAGCCGAACGATCGGTGGCTTACCGGACAATCGCTCCGCTTTAACTATTTGCTGGCGACGAACGCCCTGCCGGAAGCCGAAACGCTGGCGCACCGTCTGGCGACAACGGCGCCGGGCAATCAGGGGTTACAGATTGACTACGCCACCCTGCTTCAGGCTCGGGGCCTGCCGCGCGCGGCCGAGCAAAAGCTGAAAACGGCGGAGGCGCTGGAGCCGTCCAATACAGAGCTGGAGCAGCAGCAGGCCTACGTCGCGATGGATCTTCAGGAGTGGCGACAGATGGATTTACTGGCCGACGACGTGCTGGCTCGCGCGCCCGCCGATCGCAGCGCCAGGCGTCTCGACAGGCTCAGAACGGTCCACCACATGTCCGAACTGCGCCTCAACGCGAGCAAGGGTTTGCACTCCGATAGCCCCGTCAGCGGGACGCACGACCTGAGCTGGGACGCCACACTCTATGGCCCACCCGTAGCGGACAGCTGGCGGCTGTTTGCAGGCACCCGCTATGCGCAGAGTAATTTCGATGAGGGCAAAGGCACCAGCCGTCACCTTTTGGGCGGCGTCGAGTGGCGACCGCGCGACCTCCAGCTCGAAGCCGAGCTTTCCAGCAACCGCTATCACGGTGAAAACAAGCCGGGCGCTCGCCTCGCAACAACGTATTTTGTGACCGATAGCTGGCAGGTCAGCGGCAGCCTGGAACGCCTGTCGCGCACCACGCCCCTTCGGGCGTTACGCAACGGAATTAGCGCCAACCGGGGTGAAGGTGGGGTGCGCTGGTATCAAAACGAGCGGCGCGAGTATCAGTTCAGCGCCGCCCTCAGCCGCTTCTCCGACCATAACCGTCGCCAGGAATACACCCTCACGGGCAAGGAGCGTCTCTGGCAGACACCGTCCCTGACGCTGGATCTCGAGCCGGGGATCGCCGCCAGCAAAAACAGCCTGCGGGACACGCTCTACTACAACCCGGCGCGGGATCTGTCCGTGACGGCGGCCCTGGCCGTTGACCATGAGATGTACCGCCATTACGACACCCTCTGGAGCCAGCAGTTTGTGGCGGGAGGGGGCAGCTACTGGCAGAAAAATCAGTCCGCTGGCGCCATCGCCCTGCTGGGTTACGGACAGCGCGTCCAGTGGAACAACGTCATTGATACCGGCGTGATGCTGAACTGGGATAAACGCCCTTACGACGGCAAACGCGAGAGCAACCTCTCCGTCACGTTTGACGCGACTTTACGCTTTTAAGGATGAATATGCTGAACACACGTTTTTCCGTGAGCCTGATACTCCTCGGCTGGCTCTGCCTCAGCGCGAGCGTCTGCGCGAAGGCGATCTCGTTCATTGCGCCCAAAGATCGGCCGCAGCTGGAGGCGAGTAAACCCTGGCCGGAGAACCAGTTTCTGGTCCTGGCCTACCACGACGTCGAAGACGATGCAGCCGATCAGCGCTACCTCTCCGTTCGCACCAGCGCGTTAAACGAGCAGATAAGCTGGCTTCTGCACAACGGCTATCACGCCATCAGCGTGCAGGACATTCTTGACGCGCATGACGGGAAAAAAACGCTGCCGCCAAAAGCCGTTCTGCTCAGCTTTGACGACGGCTACAGCAGCTTTTACACCCGCGTCTGGCCGCTGCTTCAGGCATGGAACGTTCCTGCACTGTGGGCGCCGGTGGGCAGCTGGGTGGATACGCCGGCAAATCAAAAAGTTAACTTCGGCGGCCTGATGACACCCCGCGAGCGCTTCGCGACGTGGGACATGGTGCGCGAGCTCAGCCACTCCCCGCTGATTGAGATCGGATCGCATACCTGGGCCTCGCATTACGGCATTCCGGCCAACCCGCAGGGCAGCCGGGAACCGGCCATCGCCAACCGCTTTTATGACAAAACCACGGGCCGCTATGAAACCGATCGGCAGTTCAGCCAGCGGATCGGGGATGACGTTCGCAAAGTGACTGAAAAAATAACGCAGGTGACGGGCAAAGCGCCGCGCGCCTGGGTCTGGCCCTACGGCGCCGCCAGCGGTACCTCACTCGCTATCGCCAGACAGCAGGGTTACCGGCTGGCCTTCACCCTTGAGGACGGGCTGGGAAATGTGCAGGATCTGGGCAATATCCCCCGCCTGCTGATCGCCGGAAATCCCTCGCTCAAGGCGTTTGCCAGTACGGTCAGCCAGGTTCAGGAGCGCGATCCCGTGCGCGTCATGCACGTCGATCTCGACTACGTTTACGATCCCGATCCGGCCCAGCAGACCCAAAACATCAACAGGCTGATCCAGCGTGTCTATGACATGAAAATCAGCCATGTTTTCCTGCAGGCGTTTGCCGACCCGCAGGGTGACGGCAGGATCAAGGCGCTCTATTTCCCCAACCGTCGGCTGCCGGTCCGGGCCGATCTCTTTAATTTTGTTGCCTGGCAGCTGCAAACCCGCGCGGGGGTAAAAGTCTTCGCGTGGATGCCGGTGCTCTCGTTCGATCTCGATCCTTCCCTGCCGCGCGTGCAGCGTCGGGAGCGTCAAACCGGCCAGCTGCAAGAAGCCACCGAGCCTTACATCCGGCTTTCCCCGTGGGACCCGCAGGTGCGCCAGCAGGTGACGGACATCTATGAAGATCTGGCCCGCTATGCCAGCTTCAACGGGATTTTATTCCATGACGATGCGGCGCTGACGAACGTGGACGATGCCGGTCAGAACACCACGCGTCAGAAAAGCCAGACGCTTATCGGGTTTACCCACGCCCTGAGCCTGGCGGTGAAGCATATCCGTGGCCCGCAGATAAAAACCGCGCGCAACATGTTCGCCTTACCCATTCTGCAGCCGGAAAGCGAGGCGTGGTTCGCACAGAATCTTGATGATTTTCTGGCGGAGTATGACTGGACGGTGCCGATGGCCATGCCGCTGATGGAGTCCGTTCCGGCAGACGAGAGCGATGCCTGGCTGACGCGTCTGGTTAACGCGGTCGCCGCACGCCCCGGCGCGCTTGATAAAACCATTTTCGAGCTGCAGGCCAGGGACTGGGACCAGAAACCGCAGCGCGCCGTGCCCGACAGCCAGCTTGCGCAATGGATGCGCGTGCTCCAGCTGAACGGCGTCAAAAACTACGGTTACTACCCCGACGACTTCCTTAACAATCAACCTGATATCTCACGCATCAGGCCTGAATTTTCTTCGTACTGGTATCCTGACAATGACTGATCGCATTATCGCCTTCTCTATTTTATGTCTGGTATTCGGGTTGCCGTTAGGCGTGGCCGCCCTCTTTACCGGCGAACTGATTCTGGATTTTGTGTTCTTCTGGCCGCTGTTCATGTCGGTGCTCTGGATAACCGGCGGCCTCTATTTCTGGTATCAGCTTGAACGCCACTGGTCGTGGGATAAAGACACGCCCGCCCCGACGCTCGCCGGTGAGCCGCTCATCTCCATTCTTATCCCCTGCTTCAACGAGGGACGAAATGCCCGGGAGACCATCAGCGCCGCGCTGGATCAGCGGTATGAAAATATAGAAGTTATCGCCATCAACGACGGATCTTCTGACAACACCGCGGAGGTATTGCAGGCGCTGGCGCAGGAACAGCCGCGCCTGCGGGTGATTAACCTCGCGGAGAACCAGGGGAAAGCGCTGGCGCTCAAAGCCGGGGCGGCTGCGGCCCGGGGCGATCTGCTGGTCTGCATTGACGGCGACGCCCTGCTCGATCGCGACACTGCCGCTTATCTGGTGGCCCCGCTGATTCAGTACCCCCACGTTGGGGCGGTCACCGGGAACCCGCGCATTCGCACGCGCTCCACGCTGATTGGCCGCATTCAGGTGGGCGAGTTCTCCTCCATCATTGGGCTCATCAAGCGGACGCAGCGGATCTATGGCCGGGTCTTTACCGTCTCCGGCGTCATCGCCGCCTTTCGCCGACAGGCGCTGGCGGACGTCGGGTACTGGAGTCCGGACATGATCACCGAAGACATCGACATCAGCTGGAAGCTCCAGCTGCGCCACTGGGATATCTTTTTTGAGCCGCGGGCGCTGTGCTGGATCCTGATGCCGGAGACGCTGAGGGGCCTGTGGAAACAGCGTCTGCGGTGGGCCCAGGGAGGCGCGGAGGTGTTTCTGGTCAACCTGCGCAGGATTGTGCGCTGGGAGCATCACCGCATGTGGCCGCTGTTTCTGGAGTACGCGCTGTCAACGCTGTGGGCCTTCGCGTATGCGATGACGGTGCTGCTGTTCCTCCTCAGCCATGTCGCGCCTGTTCCCGCCAGGCTGACCGTGGAGAGCCTTTTTCCACCGGAGTTTACCGGGCTGCTGCTAGGCGTGATGTGCCTGCTGCAGTTCCTGGTCAGCTTGTACATCGAGCGGCGCTATGAACGAAAAGTGGCCAGCTCGCTTTTCTGGGTGATCTGGTTCCCGATGGTGTACTGGATGATTGGCCTCTTCACCACCCTCGTCGCATTTCCAAAAGTCATGCTTAAACGCCAGCGCGCCCGCGCGCGCTGGATCAGTCCGGACCGGGGAAAAGGGAGCATTTAATGAACGAAAATACCTTAATTTTGACCGAGCATCGGCTCTTGCCGCGTCTTTTCGATGCCGCGTTGACGCTGGTGGCGTGGGGAGGATTTCTGTTTTTCCTGTATGCCCGGCTCTGGATGCAGCTAACCGATGAGAGCGACCACCGCTGGGGCGTGATTATTGCGTCCTTTAATACGGTGTTGATCTATTTGCTGTTCGCCGCGCTCAACGGCTGGCTGCTGATTTTGTGGTATCAGTACAACCGCCGCCGCGCCCACGTGAGACGGCGTCAGCCGGGTTATTTTCACCAGGAGGAGCTGGCCCGCAGCTTTAATGTTTCACCGCAGATCATCTCCGAGATGAGCCAGTACAACCTGCTGACGGTGTATCATGACCAGATTGGCCGCATCATCGATCTGAAGATCAACGAGCAGCAGGAAGAGGAAGAGCAGTAACAAAAAGCCCCCGCAGGAGACCCTGCGGGCTGAGGGAACCACAGTATTTTGTAGCAAGGAACATAACGTGACCTGAGCCGTATGTTCCCCCTCACCCCAGCCCTCTCCCTCAAGGGAGAGGGGGCCGTCAGTGCAGGCATTATTTTGTAGGCAACCCTCAGCCCTGCGGGGGGATTTTTATAGCGAGTCCTTCACCACAATCAGCGGCTCGATATCGCTCTCTTTCTTCACCACCAGCGAGTCATCGCCGCGCAGACAGGTTCCGCCGTAGTTCCCGCCCACGGTGAAGGTGCAGACCTGTATGTACTTGCCGTCGACCTTCGGCAGGCACCACAGCTGCTGGTAGATATTCTTGCGGTCGACAAACTTGCCGCTGGATTTATCCAGCAGTTCGTCCTGAGCGCTGATGAGATCGATATTGCTGCCGCAGCGGCCGGCAATCGGCTTGACCGCATAGCCGGTCTGCTTCAGCAGATCGTTAACCTCAAAATCGGTGTCGAGCAGGTAACGGTGATTCGGGAACAACTGCCACAGTACCGGGAGAATCGCCTTGTTGCCGGGAATAACGGTCCACAGCGGTTCGAAGACCAGCACCTCCGGGCGCAGCAGGACGTCAATCAGGCGCACCTCGCCCTCGGGATGTCCGGTGCGGATCGGCACGGCGGCGTATTCGGTTTCGCTGACCTCGCGGATCTGCTCTATCGCCGTTTCCCACGCCCAGGTTTTCCACACGCAGTTGACGTGGCGACCTTCGTCGTCAATCAGCTGCCCGGCGGTATCCCAGCTGAGCGCCTCCAGACCGTGCAGGATTTTGGTTTCGAACCCGGCCTGCATCAGCGAACGCTGAATAAAGAGCGCGTGATAGTCCTCTTCGACATCGTTGTCCTGCATGATGTGGACGAACGGCCGCGCGTGGCTGTGCTTCCAGGCGCCGGTCAGCTCTTCCAGCAGCCCTTCCGCCGGGTTATGCCCGTTTCCGCGATAGCCGTTTTTCACCCACTCTTCGAGAATCAGCCCACCCTCGGTATGACAGGAGGCGGAGTCGGCGTTGTACTCGTAGACCTTAATGCCGCGCTCATCCATGCAGAAATCCATACGACCGGTGATCATATGGTGGCGACGCCACTGCCAGGAGAGCCGCAGGCGCGGCCAGAGGATTTTCGGGATGTCGAAAAGCGCCAGCAGGCTGTCGTCTTTCAGCACCTTGTCCGTCGCGTGCAGGTACATCAGGTGCAGTTCGTTGGTGGCCTTTATCAGCTCCTGCTCGGCGCTTTCGGTAATGGTGAAGAACTGGCAGGGATCTTTGTTGATCACATGGCCGTTGGCGCGGATATACGCCTGCTGCAGCGCGTCATTTTCGTTAAGCCATTTTCCGTCGAACTGACGTTTGTTTTTCAGCCGCGCGCCGCTGATTTTCAGCAGTTCGCCGTCGATTTCCGGCTGGGGAATGCTGTGTGCCGTGTCGTCGGTCTGGATCATCCAGCCGAGAATTTCCGTGTCGTTGAAGGTGTCATGGATCGTATAACACCCGTTCTCCACGCTCAGACGCAACTCGCGCGTCCACTGCTGCCCGAGCGGCAGCGGGGAGTGAATCACGTTCTGCTCCGCAATACGTACCTTATCGTCCAGAAGCTGGGTGATCACCGCCACGTGGCCGGTCTCGTGAAACTCGCCGCCCTTTTGCCAGATCAGCAGCGCCCCGGCGCGCGGCGCGCGTTTTGAGCCGTTGGCAAAAGCCTGAAGGGGCAGAATGTTATCGTTCACTACCTGGCGCAAAAAGCGCAGGGAGAAGATTTCCCACGCCATGCCGACGTCGGTAAACACAAAGCCATAGTTGAGGAACAGGAAACGGCGGGCAAACTCAACGCACTGCCACTTGTGGCCCATGTATTCGTTGCCGATATAGCTGCGGAAATCCGCGTCTTGCGGGTAGCTGCGCGGGTCCAGACTGCCGTAATTTGAAGAGTAAATCGCCACGCCACCGGGCGCATAGCCTAACAATGTCCCAAATGGCGCATCACTGCTTAACTTTCCTTTACGCATGTATCCAACCTAAAACAGGCAGGCGGCAATTTTTTATGGGTTGTCGTCGTCTGCACGTTGTAATTAACCTGACAGAGGTGGATTTATCATACACCTGCGTGGACAATTATTCGTCGCAACAATGACTAAAATTCACAACATCGGTGGGCGAAGCGGGTGTTGGGATAGCGTTGTGCCGCCGGTCATGCCGGGTGGCGGCTGCGCCTTATCCGGCCTACAAAACACAAAACCCTGTAGGTCGGGTAAGCGAAGCGCCACCCGACACGTTTAAGGCTCAAATCTTAAACAGCCAGCACGCCGCGAAATGCCCGGGTGCAATCTCCTGCATGGCAGGTTCCTGCGTCTGGCACACCGGCATGGCGTGCGGGCAGCGGCTGCAGAACTTACAGCCCGGCAGCGCGGACGTGGGGCCTGGAATGTCGCCGCGCAGGGTGGCGTCTTCGAGATTGCGGATGCGCGGATCGGGCTGGGGAACCGCCGCCAGCAGCGCGCGGGTGTAAGGGTGCGCCGGACGCTGGTACAGTTCATTCGCCGGGGCCACCTCCACCAGTTTACCCAGATACATCACCCCAATGCGGCTGGAGATATGGCGCACCATGGAGAGATCGTGGGCGATGAACAGGTAGGTTAGCCCCAGCTCCTGCTGCAGATCCTGCAAAATATTCACCACCTGCGCCTGCACCGAAACGTCCAGCGCCGAGAGCGGCTCATCGCACAGCACAAATTCAGGATGCACGGACAACGCGCGGGCGATACTGATCCGCTGACGCTGACCGCCGCTGAACTCATGCGGGAACCGTTCAAGGTGTTCGTGCTTCAGCCCCACTTTGTAGAGCAGCGTTTCCGTACGTTCCCGCTGTTCTTCGCGGCTGTAGCCGTGGATCTGCATCGGCTCGGCCACCAGCTGTCGCACCGTCATTCCGGGGTTGAGCGAGGAGTAAGGATCCTGAAAAATCGCCTGCATCCGCTTGCGCAGCGGCTTGAGCTCTCTTTCGCGGGCGTGCGCGATCGCCTGCCCGGCAAAGTGGATCTCGCCCGAGGTGATATCAAAAAGACGCAGGATGGCGCGCCCGAGGGTGGATTTTCCGCAGCCGGACTCCCCCACCAGGCCAAACGTCTCGCCGGGCTGGATATCAAAGCTCACGCCGTCAACCGCCTTCACGGCCACGCCTTTACGCAGCAAACCGCCGCTAAGCGGATAGTGCTTGCGCAGATCGCGCACGCTCACTAATGGCGCCTGTTGTTCATTCATGCCTGAATCTCCTTATCGGCCCATAGCCAGCAGGCGGCGCGATGGCCCTCTCCGGCGATGTAAAAGGCGGGCTGTCGTTCACACTGGGGCATGCGCTTCGGACAGCGTTCCGCGAACGGACATCCCGGCGGCGGGTTAAGCAGGCCGGGCGGCGAACCTTCAATCGGCGATAAACGCTGATTGACCTCATCCGGACGCGGCAGCGAGGCCAGCAGCCCCTGGGTGTAAGGATGCGCAGGGCGATAAAAAATGTCCTCCACGCTGCCCTCCTCCATCACCAGCCCGCCGTACATCACCACCACGCGGCTGCAGACCTGCGCCACCACGCCGAGATCGTGAGTGATCAGCAAAATCGCGGTCCGGGTCTGCTGTTGCAGACTTTTCAGCAGGCGCAGGATCTGCGCCTGAATGGTCACGTCCAGCGCGGTGGTCGGCTCATCGGCAATAAGAAGCTTCGGGTTGCAGGAGAGCGCAATGGCGATCATCACCCGCTGGCGCATCCCGCCGCTGAACTCGTGGGGATACTGGTCGTATCGACGTTCCGCCTCGGCAATGCCTACCTGTTCCAGCATGGCGATCGCCGCCGCTTTGGCCGCTTTTTTGGCCAGCCCTTTGTTGCGCATCAGGATCTCAGACATCTGCTTGCCGATGGTCAACACCGGGTTCAGGGCGGTCATCGGATCCTGAAAAATCATCGCGATCTCGTTGCCGCGAATGGTGCGCATCTGCGCGGGCGTTTTCTGCGCCAGATCCTCATTCTGGAAGCGGATGCTGCCGCCGGTTATCCGTCCGTTGCTCCCCAGAAGCTGGATAATCGACTTACAGGTGACGCTTTTCCCGCAGCCCGATTCGCCGACGATGCCGACGAGTTCCCCCGGCTGAACCTGAAAGCTCACGCCACGCACCGCGTGAACCTCGCCCTCGCGGGTGCGGAACGTGGTTTGCAGGTTCTCAAGCGCTAATAAGTTACTCATCGCGATTCGCTCCAGGCTCAAAGGCGGTACGGAACACATCGCCCAGCACGTTAAAGCTGAACACCGTCAGCAGGATCAGAATGCCGGGGAACATCGCCAGCCACGACGCTTCGCCAATATAAGACTGCGCGTTGTTAAGCATGCTTCCCCACGACGCCGCGGGCGCCTGCACGCCCAGCCCTAAGAAGCTGAGCGTTGACTCCATCAGAATGGCCGAGGCGATATTGAGCGTGGCCGCCACGATAATGGTCGGCAGCACGCCGGGAATGATGTGGCGCGCGATAATGCGCAGCGGATGCTCTCCCGACGCGCGGGCATAAAGCACGTACTCGCGCTCTTTCACCGACAGGGTTTCAGCACGCACCAGACGCGACATGTTCATCCACGTCAGGAGGCTGATAATCAGAATGATATTATCCACGCCCGGCTTAAGGTAAGCATTCACCACCAGCAGCAGGAAGAAGGCCGGAATGGCCATCAGGATATCCACGGCGCGCATCATCAGGTTATCCAGCCAGCCGCCAAAATAGCCGCTCACCGTTCCCACCACCGTGCCGATCAGCGTGGAAAAAAGCATGGCGAGAAAACCGACCATCAGGGAGATCTGGCCGCCATACAGCGCGCGGGTGAAGTAGTCGCGGCCATACTCGTCGGTGCCAAACCAGTGCGCGGCATCCGGCGGCAGCGTGCGCGCGCCGAGCGCCATCCGATCCGGATCGTACGGGCTTAAGCCCGCACAGAGCGCGGCGACAACAAAAATAAAAAGCACAAACAGAGAGAACTGCGCCGGACGGTTGCGGCGCAGCTGGTGACGAACCTGCTGCCAGCGGCTGCTCATCCGGGTTACCTCAGCGTACGAATGCGTGGATCGGCGAAGCGATAAAGCACGTCGGCGATCAGGTTACCGACGATCAGCATCATCGACGAGAGCATGATGATCGCCATAATCAGCGGGTAGTCCAGCGAGGCGATCGACTGGATCCCGAGCAGCCCCATCCCCGGCCAGGAGAAGACGCTTTCCGTCACATAGGCCCCCACAATCAGCTCGCCGAACGACAGGCCGAACAGGGTGATCACCGGCAGCAGCACGTTTTTCAGCACGTGGCGGAACAGAATACTGGAACGCGTGGCGCCGTAGGCAAGCTGGGTCTGCACGTAGTCAGCGGAGAGCTGCGAGATGGTGTTGGAGCGGATGTAGCGCACGTAGCTGGAGAGGTTGTAGAACGTGAGGGCAATACACGGCAGCACGCCGTGACGCAGCAGATCCAGCCCGTTGTCCTCCATGCCGATGGTGCGCATCCCCATGCTGGGGAACCAGTTAAGCTGCACGGCAAAAACGGTGATGAGCAAAATGCCGAACCAGAAAATCGGTACCGAGATGCCGATATAGGCGAATAAATTGAGCAGATGATCCAGCCAGCGGTGCTTAAATGCCCCCGCCAGCAGCCCCAGCGGGATCGCCAGCACGATCGCCATCAGCAGCGACGCGCCCATCAGCCCCAGCGTGGCCGGAATGCGTTCGCCGATCATCTCCAGCACCGGGCGGTGGTAGATCAGCGAATAGCCGAGATCGCCCTGCAGGACGTTTTTCAGCCACAGGACGTACTGCGTGACCAGCGGCTTATCCAGCCCCAGGCTCTGGCGAATACGCTCGATATCTTCCGGGGCCATGCGCGGCGTAATGTACGCCGCCACCGGATCGCCGGGCGCGAGCTTGACCAGCAGAAACGCCACCAGTGAAATAAAGAACAGCATCGGCAGCAATTGCAGCAGCCGACGCGTGAGGAGTGTGTTCACGACATGCCCTTACCAAGGCCCCGACCTGACGGCCGGGGCAATCACTTATTTCTGATAGATTTTTGACAGATCCTGGAACAGATAGACCGGTTTCGGCTCTGCCTCCTGGGTGCCGCCGAAGCGCTTGTCCACCGCGACGGTCGCATTGGTGTAGGCAATCGGATAGTAGGTCATGTCGCTCGCCACGGTCTGCTGAATTTGCTTGTAGATATCGGCACGTTTCGCGGCGTCGGTTTCCACTGCGCCTTTATCCCACAGCGCATCAAACTGCGGGTTTTTGTAGTGCGCGTAATTATAGGCTTCGTTGCTCATGAACAGCGATTTGTAACCGTCCGGCTCTGAGCCCATGATGTAGCCGCCGAGGTTCAGCTCCCACGCGGTGTTGTTCATATCGAGGCTGCGCTGAGACATGGCGTTGGAGTCCAGCGGCATCAGCTCCACGTTCACCCCAATGCCCTTCAGCGCCTGCTGAATATAGAGCGCCATGCTCTCCTGGGTTTTGTTGGTGTTCACATACGCCAGGCGCAGCTTGAGGTTGTCCGGCGCGCCGGACGTCTTCAGCAGGTCTTTGGCTTTTTGCAGATCGAATTTGTACTGTTCAACGTCATCCGTCTTGTAAAGCGTATCCGGCGTCAGGAACGAGGTCGCCGGTTTAGCGTAGTCCAGCGAGGTAAACGCGGTCTGGGTGAGCTCGTCCTTGTTGATGGCATACGCGATGGCCTGGCGCAGCGCTTTGCTCTTCATCACCGGCACGTTCTGGTTGAACGTCATATAGGCCAGACGGCCTTCCGGATAGACCACGAAGTCAAACTTACCGGTATTTTTCAGGCGGTTCACGTCCTGCGGGTCAACCATCTTGAGGTTGATTTCCCCATTTTGCAGCGCAAGGTTGGCGGCGTTGCTGTCTTTGGCGAAACGATAGGTGACCGAATCAAGCTTCGCTTTGCCGTTCCAGTAATCGTCAAAACGGGTCAGGGCGTAATACTGCCCGGCGCGATACTCCTTAAATTTGAACGGCCCGGAGCCTACCGGCGCATCGTTTTTGGTGCTCTTTTCCAGGTCGCCTTCACCGGCGAACACGTGCTGCGGAATCGGGTAGATCTGTACCAGGGTGCCGGTAAAGGCGGCGCTGACCTGCGGTAAGGTGAACTTAACGGTGCGCTCATCCACCTTGCTCACCTCAACAGGCTTGCCGCCGTAGGTGAACATGCTGCGGAAGAAGCTGTGCTGTTTGGCATCCAGCAGCTTATTGAAGGTAAAGACCACGTCGTCCGCCGTCAGCGGCTGGCCGTCCTGCCATTTGAGGTTGGGTTTTAACGTCAGGGTATAGCTCAGGTTGTCGGCGGAAGGCGTCAGGCTTTCCGCCAGGCCCCACTCAATGTTGCCGTTATTAAAGCTGTACAGCGGGGCATAGAGCGCCTGCATGATCGTTAACGTCGTACGGTCGCTGGCATAGAGCGGATTAACGGCTAACGGGTCGCCGGAGGTAATTCCAATAATTAGCGAACCGCCCTCTTTTGGCGCGTCGTTTTTTGCCGCAGCCGCACTGTTTGTCTCTTTATTTTTCGCATCATCACAGCCAGCCAGGCCTAACGCGAGCGAAACCACCACCGCCGATAACAGAAGCTTGCGCATCTGACTAACTCCTTGCCTTATAAAGTGTTTATTACTGCATCTTTTATTTATGTTGAAGCATCATATTCAGCTTTATCGGTTTACGCATTAATTATGAAAATGCGATTTTCGATTAAGCTTATGCCGGATTTGATATATATAAGCGCCTGAAGGAATAGCGGCAGATCGATTACGCTCAGTTCGTTAAACGCTTCATAAATCTCCTGCTACACTGCCTCAACACATCACTCAAAAGGCAGGCCAACATGTCAGACAACACGTATCAGCCACCAAAAGTGTGGGAATGGAAAAAGAACGGCGGCGGCGCGTTCGCCAACATCAACCGCCCGATTTCCGGCGCGACCCATGAGAAGGATTTGCCCGTGGGCTCCCACCCGCTGCAGCTATACTCTCTCGGGACACCGAACGGTCAGAAAGTGACGATCATGCTTGAAGAGCTGCTGGCGCTGGGCGTGACGGGCGCCGAGTACGACGCATGGTTGATCCGCATCGGCGAGGGCGATCAGTTCTCCAGCGGGTTTGTAGACGTGAACCCGAACTCGAAAATACCGGCGCTTCGCGACCACTCCACGAACCCGCCAACGCGCGTGTTTGAGTCCGGCAATATCCTGCTCTACCTGGCAGAGAAATTCGGTCACTTCCTGCCGAAAGATCCGGCGGGACGTACCGAGACCCTGAACTGGCTGTTCTGGCTGCAGGGCGCGGCGCCGTTCCTCGGCGGCGGTTTTGGCCACTTCTACAACTATGCCCCGGTGAAAATTGAGTACGCGATTGACCGCTTCACCATGGAAGCCAAGCGCCTGTTCGACGTGCTGGATAAACAGCTGGCGCGCGGCCGCTACGTGGCGGGTGAAGAGTACACCATCGCGGATATCGCCATCTGGCCGTGGTTCGGCTGCGTGGCGCTGGGCAGCGTGTATAACGCCGCCGAGTTCCTCGACGCCGGGAAGTACACTAACGTCCAGCGCTGGGCGAAAGACGTGGCGAATCGCCATGCCGTTAAGCGCGGCCGTATCGTTAACCGCACCAGCGGCGAGCTGAACGAGCAGCTCCACGAGCGCCACGCGGCGAGCGACTTCGATACCAATACGGAAGATAAGCGTCAGGCGTAATGTTCCGCCGGGCGGATCCCCGCCCGGCAACTGAGATCCCTGCCCAGGGCATGATTAGCTTAAAGGTTGAGCCGGTATTGCTGGCACTATCTGGACGTTTTTCTCGCGTCTGAGAGTGAGAAATGACGTCTCAACCGACAGCAGTCACAAAGGATCTGTTATGAAACTTATTAAAACAACGCTGGTTATCAGCGCCCTCATTTTTTCCACCTCGGGAATGGCCATCGACAAAACCGCCGCTGGCGCCGTAGCAGGCGCGGCCATTGGTGCGGCCACGGGCAAAGATCTGAAATCGACCGTTGGCGGCGCCGTCGTGGGCGCAGGCACCGGTGCCATGTTCAAAAACGGCGACAAAGGTAAAGCCGCGCGTAAGGGTGGCGCGGTAGGTGCTGCCGTGGGCGCAGGTGCCGCGGCGGTTACCGGCAAGAGCGTGCTGAAAGGTGCGGCCGTTGGTGCGGGCACGGGCGCGCTGATTGGTGAAGCGACGCACTGATTAATACAGCCGGGCAGCGCTCTTCGAGCCCGGCCTCGTTGTTATGCAGTAATCCCTCCGCACAAGGTCTCAAATTTTTGCGATCCGCTTTCAGAAATCACATCTTCCCCACTGCCACAACCCTGTGAACAGTTGCCTGTCGTAGCCTGAAGATTACAATGCATTTGCTTATCGTAAACTACAGGCTACAATAATGGCTAAGGTCAAACACTACATCACAGCAGACGGGTACGACCCTTTTGATGCCTATCTGAGAAGTGTGAAAGATCCCATAGCAAAAGCCATGATTGCTACACGTGTCGCCAGAATGTCTACGGGTAACTATGGTGATTGCAAGCCATGCAGAGAGGGTGTTTCAGAACTCAGGATTGACCAGGGGCCGGGTTACCGCGTCTATTTCAGCGAAGTCTTCGATCCGGCAGATGGCGCAGTGAGTCTGGTGCTATTGACCGGAACGAAAAAAAAGCAAAATGCAGATATTGAACGGGCCGTTGAGTACCTCAACGACTACAAGCGCAGGATATAAGAGGAAATCGGAATGGCTAAATCAGTACTTCATGATGACGCAATGGTACAGCTCCTGAAAGATTCTCCGGATTTCGCGCCCGTATATCTTCATCAGGCTTTCATTGAAATTGACGAGCCCGGAGGCTATGAGGCGTTCATGCTGGCTTTACGACATGTTATTGAAGCCTCTGGCGGGATGACCGTCATTGCTAAACGTGCAGGCATTTCTCGCGAATCACTCTATAAATCACTCTCACCAAACGGTAACCCCTCATTTAAGCGTATCGCAGAAGTGGCATCTGCAACGGGATACCCGATTTCCCGAATTGCAGCTGCAGGGTTAAACGCACCAGCGTGAGACGCGCGTCAAAATACGCCCGAAAGTGCTAGCCGGACGAAGCATCAATGACGATCGTCATACTCAAACGCTATTGGAAAAGGCGGTAAAAGACATACCTGCATGCCGCCTCACCTGTTGCATTAATACTTAATGTCCCGCGCTTTTTGTCTTCCGGACTGTTTCATCTGACGCTTGTCCTGACGGCAGTCGTGATTACTCTGGTTATTGTTCGCCACGCAGGTCTGCTTCACCTGCCGCGACGCGTCGCGGGTTTCCTGCCTGACATCACGCGCCACGCGCCGCTCCTGCGCCTGCTGGGTCGCACTGGCAGAAACTGAGAACAGCATCAGAAGAATGAAAGAAAGGACAGGAATGACAGATAACGATCTGTTCATAGCAACACCTCGAAGAAGAGAGCCCAGAACGTCAGGGGGGTTAGCAAAAGAATAGCAGTTTCAGAAGGGGCTGAATGGGTAAGGCGTTAATAATATAAGGCCGCACAAGGCGGCCTTATACGTTGCGTTATGCCGTCAGGCGGAACTTCTGCACCGAGCGCTGAAGATCTTCGGTCTGGCGCTCCAGCGCCGCCGCCGCGGCAGAAACTTCTTCAACCAGCGAGGCGTTTTGCTGGGTCACGCCGTCCATCTGGGTAATGGCAATCCCGACCTGCGAAATCCCCTTGCTTTGCTCCTCAGAGGCGGAAGCGATTTGCTTCATGATGGTTGTCACTTCCGTCACGTCGCGCAAAATCGCATCCATGGTTGTGCCGGTGTCGCTCACCAGCTGCGCCCCCTGCTCTACGCGGGAAACGGAGTCGGTAATCAGCCCCTCAATCTCTTTGGCCGCGTTGGCGCTGCGGCTTGCCAGGTTGCGAACTTCGCCTGCCACTACCGCGAAGCCACGCCCCTGTTCACCCGCGCGCGCCGCTTCAACCGCCGCATTGAGTGCCAGAATATTGGTCTGGAAGGCAATGCTGTTGATCACGTTGGTGATTTCAGCAATTTTCTTCGAGCTTTCCGAAATCCCGCTCATGGTGGTCACCACCTCTTCCACCAGCGAGCCGCCGCGGCTGGCGGTGGTTGAGGCCACATCGGCCAGCTGGCTGGCCTGACGCGCGCTTTCCGCGTTCAGTTTCACCGTGGCGGTCAGCTGTTCCATGCTGGCTGCCGTCTCTTCCAGCGCAGCCGCCTGCTCTTCGGTACGGGAAGAGAGGTCGTTGTTACCGCTGGAGATTTCCGTCGCGCCGCGCCAGATATTCTCACTGCCGGAGCGAATCGTACTGACCGCTTCGCGCAGGCTGTCCTGCATAGCGCTCAGCAGCGGCACCAGCTGCCCCACGCAGTTACGACCGAACGGCTCAATGGGCTGGCTGAGATCGCCCTGGGCAATCTGGCGGAACTGCTGGCGAATGCGAGCCAGCGGTTTGACCAGCATCGCCACCAGGTAACGGTCGGTGAAAAGCAGGATCAGCAGGCCGATAATCGTGGCGACGATTATCACCGTGCGGGTCATGCTTGTCAGGCCGTCCACCACCACGCGGGTGCTGTCGAGCGACTTCGCGGCGGCATTGTTGAACGCCTCGGCGGCCGCGCCGAACGCCCGGCTCAGCGGCGGCGTGACGTTGTTGGCCTGCTGGCGATACCCCTCCAGAGCCCCCTGCTTCGCCTGCTGCATTTGCGGCGTGACGCCCTGTTCGAGCAGCGCCTGCCAGGAGCCGATCACCCGGGAAGAGATCTGCTCATCCATCGGGCCTGGGGAGATCGCTTTCATCTCGGCCAGTTTTTTGCCCATGTTATCCAACGCCTGTTGGGCAGAGGACAGATCCGGCGTGCCGCCTGCGGCTTTGACTTCCATCGCACGGCTCAGACGGGTTACAAAGCGGAAATATTGATCGTTACCCTGGCTGAGTACCGTCATCTGTTTAACCAGCTGGCGGTCGACTTCATTGCCATCTGAAACGCGAGAAAGGGACCAGGTGCTGTACAACCCAACGCCCGCCCACATTAAACAAAAGATCCCGAGAATCGTCAGCATGACGAAACGGATCGTGAAATTACGGAGCATATTCATAAGTCTTCCTTGCCGTGAGGGTGAGTTCGCCCAGAGGCGAGTACTACTCTCGTTATCGGCAGGAACGAGGGAAATTATAACGTTTTGTGATCATTTTTAATTAGCGTGGCTTCACTGGTCGCACAGCTACCGTTAACCATTATGCCCGCGCTTAGTGATGTCATTTGCGATGTGATAAGTTCAGAATGAAAACGTTGTTTCGAAAAATTCATTAATAAGAAAGGAGACATCATGTCCTGGCACCCTTACCCCGGCCGCTATGAGAGTATGCAATATCGTTATTGCGGGAAAAGTGGCCTGCGCCTGCCCGCGCTGTCGCTGGGACTGTGGCATAGCTTCGGCCACGTCCAGCCTCTTGATGCCCAGCGCGCGCTGCTGCGAAAAGCCTTCGACCTCGGCATCACCCATTTCGATCTCGCCAATAACTATGGCCCGCCGCCGGGCAGCGCGGAGGAGAATTTCGGCCGCCTGCTGCGTGAGGACTTTGCCGCGTACCGCGACGAGCTGATTATCTCCACCAAGGCGGGTTACGACATGTGGCCGGGGCCGTACGGTTCGGGCGGTTCACGCAAATATCTGCTTGCCAGCCTCGACCAGAGCCTGAAGCGTCTGGGGGTTGAGTATGTGGATATTTTCTACTCCCACCGCGTGGATGAAAACACGCCGATGGAAGAGACGGCCTCTGCGCTGGCCCACGCCGTGCAGAGCGGCAAAGCGCTGTATGTCGGCATTTCCTCCTACTCTACCGAGCGCACGCAGAAAATGGCCGAGCTGCTGCGCGAGTGGAAGATCCCGCTGCTGATCCACCAGCCGTCCTATAACCTGCTTAACCGCTGGGTCGATAAGACCGGCTTGCTGGATGCGCTGGAAGCAAACGGTACGGGGTGTATTGCCTTCACCCCGCTGGCGCAGGGGCTGCTGACCGGAAAATACCTGAACGGTATTCCTGAAGGTTCACGCATGCAGCGCGAAGGGAATAAAGCGCGCGGCCTGACGCAGAAGATGCTGACCGACGCCAACCTGAGCAGCCTTCGCCTGCTGAATGAGATGGCACAGGCGCGCGGACAAACGATGGCGCAGATGGCGCTAAGCTGGCTGCTGAAAGATGCGCGCGTGACGTCCGTGCTGATTGGCGCAAGCCGCCCGGAACAGCTGGAAGAGAACGTTCAGGCGCTGGAAAACCTGCGCTTTACGGAGGACGAACTCAAGCGGATTGACCAGCATGTTGCGGATGGGGAGTTGAATCTGTGGCAGGCGTCGTCGGATAAATAGTGCGGTCTGATGCCTTCACCCCGGCCCTCTCCCACAGGGAGAGGGCGCTAACTATTCCCTCTCCCTGTGGGAGAGGGTTAGGGTGAGGGGAAATTACTTCTTACTGATCTTATCCAGATACCCCATCACGAACGCAGACAGCACAAACGTCAGGTGGATGATGACGTACCACATCAGTTTGTTATCCGGCACGTTCTTCGCGTCCATAAACACGCGTAGCAGGTGGATAGAGGAGATCGCCACAATCGACGCGGCCACTTTATTCTTCAGCGACGAAGCATCCATTTTGCCCAGCCAGCTGAGCTTCTCTTTACGCTCGTCGATATCGAGCTGGGAGACAAAATTCTCGTAGCCGGAGAACATCACCATCACCAGCAACCCGCCCACCAGGGTCATGTCCACCAGCGACAGCAGAACCAGAATCAAATCCGCTTCGGCAATAGAAAAAATATTCGGCAGAACATGCCAGATTTCCTGAAAGAACTTAATCGTCAGCGCGATAAGTGCCAGCGAGAGGCCAAAATAGACAGGGGCCAGTATCCAGCGAGAGGCGTACATGGCATTTTCAAAAAAGCGTTCCATAAAGTCCTGTTTGCAAAAGAAACCAGCGCCCAGTATATCTCAACGGCGCTGGCTGTTTGCAATAACTCAACGGTACGTCACTCAGACGTTGTCCGGGTTAACCTCGGGACGTGCGTACTCCGGCCAGACAAGCGCCACCAGTTCAGGATAGGCTTCCAGACTGAACTCGCGAAAACACTGACGCAAATTTAATACGTCCAGATCGGAATAAGAGACCTTCTCGCCGTTAAGGCAGCGCTTTTTAATATTGTCATAATATTTATAGACTGCTGAATTCAGATCGCTACAGCGACGCTGCGCCTCAAACAGTCCGGGCGTGTCATTAATTTCCGACATTTTCATGCGCTTAATTGTCGCGTGTAAAAAGTCGATATATTCGTGGTTCACCCGCCAGTACCAGACAGGCGTAACGGAGTTCATCAATACAGAGAAATGGTCCTCCCCTTCCTCTTTTGTCATCAGTTCAGGTTGCGGGGGTTCACTGGTGTCTTTCGACACTTTTGTTTTATTGAACTCCTGCATCAATAAAAGCACACCAGCGGTCAGTAATAGTAATGTGATGACCGTAAAAAAGATGCTGTTCATGGGTAGGCTCCATTTTTTTTGATTTTAAATTTGCCTCATGATATTGTCAACGAATCTCACGCCTTTACCAACCCCACCCTGTTGAAAATAAAGGAAATTAAAAATGCTGCCCGACTATCTCGTCCCGGCTAAGTACCACATTACGCCTGTGGAACAGCAACCGACGGAAGCAGAAAAAGAGGCCAGTTTCACTCAGGGGAAAAGAAAGCTCTCTGATTTCGAGCCCGATATATTAATTGGTGTTTCCCGAACTGGCAAATCCCGAAATATGTTGCTGGAAGAGCACGATCGCCATATAAAAGACCGCTTATTTCGCGCCATAAAAATTGAAGCCTTTGTCCACCTGCTGAATGACCTGCAGGCCGAAGGTGAAATAGATGCCCAGAAACTAAGTCAAATAATAGCCGAAAAAACCGAAGAAATTAATGAGGCGGGCAATGAAATTTGGCTTAATTTAATTACGCGCGAAAAAAACAACCCAATTTTTTATAGCCTGGGGGAAGATTAACGTGAAAGAAGTTAAAAACAACGACGTTTATTTGACTTTAGATGATAAAAAAAGTGATGAATTTATCTTAAAGCAAAATCTCGACGCACTGAGAAACACAAAAAATGACGAGATGACGCGTATTACACAAGACCTAGTATCGATCCCGGCGACGCTGGTTCGTCTGAAATGGCAGAATCGCCGTGAAATTTATCCGCTACAGGTCAAAGAAGAGATTTACGGTGCCGTGATGAACGCCATCATAGAACAGCGTCCCGAGCTGAAAGAGAAGCTTCTCGGACGTCTTGAGGCCAATTATCAGTATCTGCTTGCCAGAGAAATCGCCACCCTGCGTCTGACGCGCAAGCTGTCCGACGGCGAGTACCGTACCTCAAACGTCACCTGCGTGGCGCTGGATGAGGACGCGCTGGCAACCCCTTCTACCGCACCGACGGATAATAAAAACGCATAAACCGACAGGCATAAAAAAAGCCGGCTTTCGCCAGCTTCTTTATCACTTCGAGGCCGCTTTCTCTTCGCCGACCAGTCCAATCTTCAGGTAACCCGCCTGATGCAGCGTGTCCATTACCTTCATCATGGTTTCATAATCAACGGTTTTATCCGCACGGAAGAAGACCGTGGTGTCTTTCTTACCGCCCGTAAGCTGCTCCAGCGCCGGGATGACCGAGTCGGCCGTCACCGGGTCGTTCCCGAGGAACATGGATTTATCCGCCTTCACCGACAGGTAGATAGGCTTCTCCGGGCGCGGCTGGGGCTGGCTGGAAGAGGCAGGCAGATTCACCTTCACATCCACCGTCGCCAGCGGTGCGGCCACCATGAAGATAATCAGCAGAACCAGCATGACGTCGATAAACGGCGTCACGTTGATTTCATGCATTTCGCCGTTATCGTCCAGATTTTCGTTTAGACGCATCGCCATACTCTTAACCTGCGCGCAGTTTAGACGCCGCGTGCACCGGCTTAACCGAGCTGGCGTTCAGGTCGAGATCGCGGCTTTGCAGCAGCAGAACCTGCGCGGCAACGTCACCCAGCGTGGCTTTGTAGCTGCCAATCATACGCGCGAAGATGTTGTAGATAACCACCGCCGGGATAGCGGCAACCAGACCGATTGCCGTCGCCAGCAGCGCTTCTGCGATACCCGGCGCCACGACCGCCAGGTTGGTGGTTTGGGTCTGCGCGATACCGATAAAGCTGTTCATGATGCCCCAGACCGTACCGAAAAGACCGATGAACGGTGAGATCGCGCCGATGGTCGCCAGATAACCATTGCCGCGTCCCATGTGTCGGCCAACGGCCGCAACGCGACGCTCCAGGCGGAAACCGGTACGTTCTTTGATGCCTTCGTTATCTTCACTGCCAGCGGAGAGTTCCAGCTCGTTCTGTGCTTCATTCACTAACAGGGTGGTCAGGCTTTTCGCGTGGAAGGATGAGGTCATGTCTGCAGCCTGATCCAGAGAGCGGGCTTCGGCCAGCTGCTGCTGTTCGCGCTTAAGGCGGCGCTTCTGAGAAAGCAGCTCGGCGCTCTTGCTGAAGAAAATAGCCCAGGTGACAACGGACGCCAGAATCAGGCCGATCATCACAATCTTAACCACGATGTCAGCATGCTGATACATGCCCCAAACGGAGAGATCCGTCTGCATCAAATTATTACCCACTCTGTATCTCCAGGACGCAAATCACAAAATCTGAGCGTAATAATATCAAAACGTCGTCGAATTGATAGTAGTTCTCATTAGTATTTGCATGGTGCCGTAATTTTCGCTCACTTTCCTTGCGCTTACGCAGTAAAAATTTCTTATGCGAATTTTTGCTAATATTTTCTGCTTATTCGATAAGCCGCGGGGTGCAGTTTTTTCCAATCGTGGTAGTCTGGACGTCCAGACGTATAAAAACAGGGTTAGCGAACATGACAAAGAAGCATCTTGATACCACGCTGGTACAGGCAGGACGCAGCAAAAAATATACGCAGGGATCGGTCAACAGCGTGATTCAACGAGCCTCCTCGCTGGTGTTTGATACCGTTGAGGAGAAAAAAATCGCCACGCGCAACCGCGCGAAAGGCGGGCTGTTTTATGGCCGTCGCGGCACGCTAACCCATTTTTCTCTGCAGGAGGCGATGTGCGAGCTGGAAGGCGGCGCGGGATGCGCGCTGTTCCCGTGCGGGGCGGCTGCGGTCGCCAACACCATTCTGGCGTTTGTGGAACAGGACGACCATATCCTGATGACCAACACCGCCTACGAGCCCAGCCAGGACTTCTGCACCAAAATCCTCAGCAAGCTCGGCGTAACGACCGGCTGGTTCGACCCGCTGATTGGTGAAGGCATTGCCGAACTTATTCAGCCAAACACGCGCATTGTATTCCTGGAATCTCCGGGATCGCTCACCATGGAAGTTCACGATGTGCCGGCTATCGTGAAGGCCGTGCGCAGCAAAGCCCCAGAGGCGATCGTGATGATCGATAACACCTGGGCGGCTGGCGTGCTGTTTAAGGCCCTGGAGTTCGACATTGATATCTCGATTCAGGCGGCGACGAAATACCTGATAGGCCACTCTGACGGCATGATTGGCACCGCGGTCTCCAACGCGCGCTGCTGGGATCAGCTGCGTGAAAATGCCTACCTGATGGGCCAGATGGTGGATGCAGACACGGCCTACATGACCAGCCGCGGTATCCGCACGCTGGGCGTTCGCCTGCGTCAGCACCATGAAAGCAGCCTGAGGGTGGCCGAATGGCTGGCGCAGCATCCGCAGGTGGAGCGCGTGAATCACCCTGCGCTGCCGGGCAGTAAAGGCCACGAATTCTGGCAACGTGACTTTACGGGCAGCAGCGGCCTGTTCTCGTTCGTACTGAAGAAGCGGCTAAATAACGACGAGCTGGCGAGCTATCTGGATAATTTTACCCTCTTCAGCATGGCCTACTCCTGGGGCGGTTTTGAATCCCTGATCCTGCCTAATCAGCCGGAACAGGTTGCGGCTCTGCGTCCCGGCGGTGAAGTGGACTTCAGCGGTACCCTGATTCGACTGCATATCGGTTTAGAAAATGTTGACGATCTGATTGCCGATTTAGCAGCAGGGTTCGAGCGTATCGTGTAGAGTGCTGGCTGAAAATGTACTCTCTGGACGCTTTTGTGGACACGGCAATGAGAAAAGTCTGCATGAGTTGCGCCCGGGATCAAACCCGACGGGCGAATAAGGGAGTACAATAGCGCTATATCTGCTGTTCCACAGGAAAGTCCATGGCTGTTATTCAAGATATTATCGCGGCGCTCTGGCATCACGACTTTGCCGCGCTGGCGGATCCTCACATCGTTGGTATCGTTTACCTCGTGATGTTCGCAACTCTGTTTCTGGAAAATGGATTACTGCCAGCCTCGTTTTTACCTGGTGACAGCCTGCTTTTACTTGCCGGGGCATTAATCGGGAAAGGCGTCATGGACTTCACGCCAACGATGGTTATTCTCACCTCCGCAGCCAGCCTGGGCTGCTGGCTGAGCTATCTGCAGGGCCGCTGGCTGGGGAACACCCGCGTCGTAAAAGGCTGGCTGGCGCAGTTACCGCATAAATATCATCAGCGTGCGACCTGCATGTTCGATCGCCACGGCCTGCTGGCCCTGCTGGCGGGGCGTTTCCTCGCGTTTGTTCGCACGCTTCTGCCTACGATGGCGGGCATTTCCGGTCTGTCAAACCGCCGCTTCCAGTTCTTCAACTGGCTGAGCGCCCTGCTGTGGGTGGGTGTGGTCACCACGCTCGGCTATGCGCTGAATATGATCCCCTTTGTGAAACACCACGAAGATCAGGTGATGACCTTCCTGATGGTGCTGCCGATGTTCCTGCTGGTGGCAGGGCTGGTGGGAACCATCGCGGTGGTGATTAAGAAGAAGTACTGCAGCGCGTGATAAAAAATTGCCGGGTGGCGGCTACGCCTTACCCGGCCTACGTTTCCCGTCAGACTCCCTGCATGGTTCGGATGCGTGATGCATCTTCTCCCGGCGTGACGCCGAAATAGCGCTTAAACTCCCGACTGAACTGCGAAGCACTTTCGTAACCCACCCGCATCGCCGCCGCGCTGGCCTTCATGCCGTCGTGGATCATCAGCATCCGCGCCTTATGCAGCCGGTAGGTTTTAAGGTACTGCAGCGGCGAGGTGCTGGTCACCGATTTAAAATTATGATGAAACGCCGAAACGCTCATGTTCGCTTCCGCCGCCAGCTGGTCGACGCTGAGGTTTTCCGTGTACTGGCTTTCAATACGCTTGAGCACGCGGCTTATCAGGCTGAAGTGGGTCTGTCGGCTCACAAGAGCCAGCAACGCCCCGCCCCCCGGGCCCAGCAGCACATGGTAGAGAATTTCGCGAATAATCTGCTTGCCCAGAATACGCGCGTCCAGCGGCCTTTCCATTACGTCCAGTAGACGTTCAATGGCGCAGAGGATCTCTTCCGACAGGGTCGCCGAGTTAATCCCGCTCGACGCCATAGACGGCTGGAAGAACTCATCTTCGCCAATCTCCATCAGTAGCTCCTGCAGCTGAAGAATATCGACGTTGACGCGAATACCGGCCAGCGGAACGGCTTCTGTCGCGAAGGTTTCACATTCGAAGGGTAAAGGTACCGTCAGAAGCAGATATTCATTGGTGTCGTAGCGGAACACGCGCTCGTTGATATAGCCAATTTTATGGCCCGAGAAGAGAAAAACGATGCCCGGCTGGTACATGACCGGCGTGCGCGTCCCGGGCTGCGTGCCATAAAGCAGGCGAATGTCAGGAAGCAGATCGCTGACGCCATTTTCTTTATCTATCAGTCTTTTAATCTGCGCAGTGAGCTGATGGCAGATCGCTTCACGGTTCATATTACGTTACTCCGGGTACGGTTTCCGACGTTGACAGTGTGCGTGCTTTTCCGCGCTTTCTCCAGCGCTCTGTAGAAATGGGCAAGACATCGGCAGGAATGTGCATTGAGAGGATAGCCCCGGACGGCCACAATGTGCAGCATCAGGTCGCCCTCTGCGCCACCACGGTTTTTCACCCACTAAAGGGAACGAGCAATGAACAACTTTAATCTTCACACCCCAACCCGCATTCTGTTTGGTAAAGACGCTATCGCCGATCTGCGCGCCCAGATCCCTGCTGACGCCCGCGTGCTGATCACCTACGGTGGCGGCAGCGTGAAAAAAACCGGCGTGCTGGATCGGGTTTACAGCGCCCTGGACGGTCTGGACGTGCGTGAGTTCGGCGGCATCGAGCCAAACCCGTCTTACGAAACGCTGATGAACGCGGTGAGAATCGCCCGCGAAGAGAAGATCACCTTCCTGCTGGCCGTCGGCGGCGGCTCCGTGCTGGACGGCACCAAATTCATCGCGGCGGCAGCATACTACGCTGACGGCATCGATCCGTGGCACATCCTGGAAACCCGCGGCAGCGACATTAAAAGCGCCATCCCGATGGGCTCCGTGCTGACCCTGCCAGCGACCGGCTCTGAATCCAACAAGGGCGCGGTGATCTCCCGTAAAACCACCGGCGACAAACAGGCCTTCATGAACGAACACGTTCAGCCCGTGTTTGCCATTCTGGATCCGGTTTACACCTACACTCTGCCTGCGCGTCAGGTGGCGAACGGCGTGGTCGATGCCTTTGTTCATACCGTTGAGCAGTACGTCACGTATCCGGTGAATGCCAAAATTCAGGATCGCTTCGCGGAAGGCATTCTGCTGACGCTCGTCGAAGACGGCCCGAAAGCGCTGAAAGAGCCGGAAAACTACGACGTGCGTGCCAACGTCATGTGGGCGGCAACCCAGGCGCTGAACGGCCTGATCGGGGCTGGCGTGCCGCAGGACTGGGCAACCCACATGCTGGGCCACGAGCTGACGGCGATGCACGGTCTGGACCACGCGCAAACGCTGGCCGTTGTGCTGCCTGCGCTGTGGAACGAAAAGCGGGACACCAAGCGCGCCAAGCTGCTGCAGTACGCAGAACGCGTGTGGAACATCACCGAGGGTTCTGACGATGCGCGTATTGATGCCGCCATCGAAGCGACCCGCAGCTTCTTTGAAGGTCTGGGCGTGCCAACGCGTCTGTCTGGCTACGGTCTGGACGGCAGCTCCATCCCTGCCCTGCTGGCAAAACTTGAAGAGCACGGCATGACCCACCTGGGCGAGCACGGCGACATTACGCTGGACGTCAGCCGTCGCATCTACGAAGCGGCACGCTAAGCGTTTTTGCCCTCCCGACTTTCGTTTTTTGACATTTCGTCCAGACTTAATGCACACCCCATCGCCGGAGGAACCCTCCGGCGATGCGCACCTGAAGGAGGAAAAATGGCAAACCAAACCGTAATCAAGCTGCAGGACGGCAACGTGATGCCCCAGTTGGGGCTAGGTGTATGGAAAGCCGGTAACGACGAGGTCGTCTCCGCCATTCATAAAGCCCTGGAAGTCGGCTATCGGTCCATTGATACCGCCGCCGCATACAAAAACGAGGACGGCGTGGGTAAGGCACTTGCCAGCGCCGGCGTCCCCCGCGATGAGTTATTCATCACCACTAAACTGTGGAACGACGATCAAAAACGCCCCCGCGAAGCGCTGGAGGAGAGCCTGGAGAAACTCCAGCTCGATTTCGTCGATCTCTGGCTGATGCACTGGCCGGTTCCGGCTATCGATCACTACGTTGATGCCTGGAAAGGGATGATTGAACTGCAGAAAGAGGGGCTGGTGAAAAGCATCGGCGTCTGTAATTTCCAGGTTCATCACCTGCAGCGGCTGATTGACGAGACTGGCGTTGCGCCAGTGATTAACCAGATCGAGCTGCACCCGCTGATGCAGCAGCGCCAGCTACACGCCTGGAACGCTACGCATAAAATCCAGACCGAGTCCTGGAGCCCGCTGGCACAGGGCGGCGAAGGGGTGTTTGATCAAAAGATTATCCGTGAGCTGGCGGATAAATACGGTAAAACCCCGGTGCAAATCGTCATTCGCTGGCATCTGGACAACGGCCTGGTGGTCATTCCGAAATCGGTCACGCCATCGCGCATCGCCGAGAACTTCGACGTCTGGGATTTCCGTCTGGACAAAGATGAGCTGGGTGAGATTGCGAAGCTGGATAAGGGCAAGCGGCTTGGGCCGGACCCGGACCAGTTTGGCGGGTAGTCGCGTAAAAAAGCCGTGTGGCGGCTTCGCCTTACCCGGCCTACGTGTCTACATAAAAAACCCCGGCTTGCCGGGGTTTTTTATTTACGCTTTGCGCTTCACAGGCTTCTGCACACTCGAATTACCGTTCGAACGCTGATGTACAATCGGCGTGTGCTTGGTCAGCGCCGGGCGCGTGTTGCGGTTCTGGCGACGCGCTTCGCGCATCTCATCCAGCGTCGGGGCCGGTACCAGGCAGTCGCGACGCGAGCCGATCAGGTGTTTTTTACCCATCTCTTCCAGCGCCTGACGGATCAGCGGCCAGTTTTTCGGATCGTGATAGCGCAGCAGCGCTTTATGCAGACGACGCTGTTTATCCCCTTTCGGCACCACCACCTCTTCACTCTTGTAGCCAATCTTACTCAGCGGGTTCTTGCCGGTGTAATACATGGTCGTCGAGTTGGCGAGCGGTGACGGATAGAAGTTCTGCACCTGATCCAGGCGGAAGCGACGCTGCTTCAGCCACAGCGCCAGGTTCACCATGTCCTCATCGCGCGTGCCCGGGTGGGCGGAGATGAAGTATGGGATCAGATACTGCTCTTTACCCGCCTGCTTCGAATAGGTGTCGAACAGTTCTTTAAAGCGATCGTAGCTGCCCATGCCAGGCTTCATCATTTTCGACAGCGGGCCTTCCTCGGTGTGCTCCGGCGCAATCTTCAGATAGCCTCCGACGTGGTGCGTCGCCAGCTCTTTGATGTAGCGCGGATCTTCCACGGCGATGTCGTAACGTACCCCGGACGCGATCAGGATCTTCTTGATGCCTTTCAGGTCGCGTGCGCGGCGGTAGAGGTTGATCGTCGGCTCATGGTTGGTGTCCATGTGCTCGCAAATGCTCGGATAGACGCAGGAGAGACGACGGCAGGTTTGCTCCGCGCGCGGCGACTTGCAGCGCAGCATGTACATGTTAGCGGTTGGGCCGCCAAGGTCGGAAATCACGCCGGTAAAGCCCGGCACCGAGTCGCGAATCGCTTCGATCTCATTGATGATCGAATCTTCAGAGCGGCTCTGGATAATACGCCCTTCGTGCTCGGTAATGGAGCAGAAGGAACAGCCGCCGAAGCAGCCGCGCATGATGTTGATCGAGAAGCGGATCATCTCATACGCAGGGATACGGGCGTTGCCGTACGCCGGGTGCGGAACGCGCTTGTACGGCAGCGCAAAGACGCTGTCCATCTCTTCGGTGGAGAGCGGGATCGCTGGCGGGTTAATCCAGATAAAGCGCTCGCCGTGCTTCTGCATCAGCGCGCGGGCGCAGCCCGGGTTGGTTTCATGGTGCAGAATACGGGACGCGTGCGCGTAGAGCACCTTGTCGGCTTTCACCTTCTCGTAGGACGGCAGCAGCACGTAGGTCTTTTCCCACGGTTTCGGGCGCGGCGGCTGCACAACGATAGCCTTCGCTTCCGCTTTTTTCGGCTCAACCGGCTTGTTATCGGCACACGGCAGATCTTCGCCGTACGGGTGCGGGATCGGGTCGATTTTGCCCGGCATATCAATGATGCGGGAATCCACCCCGCTCCAGCCCGGCAGCGCCTCTTTCACCATGATGGCGGTATTGCGCACGTCGCGGATGCTGCTCACCGGTTCACCCTGCGACAGACGGTGCGCCACTTCCACCAGCGGACGCTCGCCGTTACCGTAAATCAGCATGTCGGCTTTGGAATCCACCAGCACCGAGCGGCGAACGGTATCTGACCAGTAGTCGTAGTGGGCGGTGCGGCGCAGGCTTGCCTCGATGCCGCCTAGGATCACCGGCACGTCTTTCCAGGCCTCTTTACAGCGCTGGGTATAGACCAGGGTCGCGCGGTCGGGGCGTTTACCCGCCACGTTATCCGGCGTGTAGGCGTCGTCATGGCGCAGCTTACGGTCGGCAGTATAGCGGTTGATCATCGAGTCCATGTTGCCTGCGGTGACGCCGAAGAACAGGTTCGGTTTACCCAGACGCATAAAGTCGTCTTTGCTGTTCCAGTCAGGCTGGGAGATGATCCCCACGCGGAAGCCCTGCGCTTCAAGCATACGGCCACAGATGGCCATACCGAAGCTCGGATGGTCAACGTAGGCATCGCCCGTGACCAGAATGATGTCGCAGCTGTCCCAGCCCAGTTGGTCCATCTCTTCCCGGGACATCGGCAGGAATGGCGCCGGTCCAAAGCAGGCCGCCCAGTACTGGGGCCAGGAGAAGAGGTCACGATCCGGCTGGATCAGGGAAATTGCGCTCATAATGCTTCCGAAGAAAAAATAGACAAAAGGAGCGGGATTATACGCTGGATCAATGTGGGAAATGAAGGGGTATTATGCGGGCTGTTGCCCTCACCCCAACCCTCTCCCACAGGGAGAGGGAGAAAAGCATTTTACGGTGCCGGATTCACCAGCATCTGCCCCACGGAGCCCCTGTCCATCATCTCCAGCGTCTGGCTGTGGAACAGGAACGGGAAGTGCGGCCACGAAGGCTGGCCGTAGTAGACAAGCAGTTCAACCTGGCCGTCCACCCAGACGGTATCTTTCCAGCCGCGGTCTTCCGGGAACGGCATCGCGCCGTTGACGTTGCGGATCAGGAATGACACCCCTTCAATATGGAACGACTGCGGCATATCTGAACGGACCGTCCAGCGCTCCCAGGTGCCCTGCTGCGCGGTAATGTCGATACGGTTGACGTCCCACAGCGCGCCGTTGATCCCCGGATCGTCGCCCAGGCTGATATCACGGCTGCGCACCGGCGAGCCGCTCATGATCTCCTGCGGCAGCAGACGCATTGGCAGGCTATCGGTCACCAGCGGCAGCAGACCGGTTGGGCGCAGGGTCAGCACCAGGGTCGAGACAAGAATACTCGACGGTTCAAAGAACCCGCGAATGCGGTCAACAATGCTGGCCGCTTCGCCGCAGGTCAGCGACACTTCATCCCCGTTGGTCATGTCCACGAGAATTTCGCGACGTTCACCCGGCGAGAGCGCCAGCTGTTTGACGGACACCGGCGCCGGTAAAAAGCCCTGGTCGCCGGAAATCACGTGCAGCGGACGGCCATCGCTCATTTGCAGCTGATAGCGGCGCGAGTTGGACGCGTTGAGCAGGCGCAGGCGCACCCAGCCGCGAGAAACTTCCACATACGGGCTTTGCGCGCCGTTGACCAGCAGCGTATCGCCGACGAAGCCACCGCTGCCCGGCTCGCTGTATTCCGGCGTACCGAAATTATCCAGACGTTTGTCCTGGATGATAATCGGGAAATCATCCACACCGTAGTGGTTCGGGATCGGCAGGGATTTGCTGACCTCATCTTCCACCAGCCACATTCCGGCCAGGCCGTTATAGACCTGCTGCGCCGTGCGGTTAGGCGTGTTGGCGTGATACCACAGGGTGGCCGCGCTCTGGCGTATCGGCAGAACCGGCGCCCAATCGGCGCTGGGTGACATCATTCGCGCCGCGCCGCCAATCAACGGGCCAGGCACCTGTAGGCCGCTGATGGTCATGGCGACATTTTCAGGGGTACGGTTACTGTAGATGAGCTTTACGTCATCGCCATTCCACACGCGTATGGTCGGCCCAAGGTAACGTCCGTTAATGCCCCAGACCGGCGCGCGCGTCCCCTGGGTAAAGGACCAGTGGCTGCGCTGCAGCGTCAGGAAAAGCGGCTGACCGCGACGAGATTCAATTAATGGCGGAATAGGCAGCGGCTGTTGCTGCCCGGCGGCGCTGGCTGTCAGCGGCATCGCACCCGCACAAAGGGCGATCCCGGAAGCCTGAATAAACTGACGCCGACTGAGTGACATATAAGCTCCATCTGAAACGACTAACAACGCGGGAATTCGTTTTCCCTTCAACGCCGGATTAAATTTTACCGGAGGCTTCTCTCTCTGCGACTTCTTTGTCGAGCTGCGCAATACGCTGAGCCATCAGCTCACGGCAGTGCGCTGCCAGCTCGCGTACCTGATCTTTACCGTATTTGCTGGTATCGACGGGTGGCAACATTTCGACAATCACCAGCCCGTTATTCAGGCGGTTAAGATTAATCTTATTCGAAGTATTGGAAACGCACACAGGAATAATTGGAACACCTGCCGCAATTGCGGCATGAAACGCCCCGGTTTTAAACGGCAGCAGGCCGCGGCCGCGGCTGCGCGTTCCTTCCGGGAACATCCAGATTGAGATTTTGCGCTTTTTAAAATGATTCACCACTTCCGCAATGGTGCTGTGCGCTTTCGCCCGGTTATTACGGTCGATAAGAAGGTTACCGGTCAGCCAGTACAGCTGGCCAAAAAACGGGATCCACAGCAGGCTTTTTTTTCCCACCGTCACGGTCGGTGGAAGCACGATATTGGAGGCCGTCACCATATCGTAATTGTTCTGATGGTTGGCGATATAGATGGCGTTACCGAAATTCTCCGCCCCTTCAGGCAGACGTTTTTCAACCTTCAGACCAAACAGCGGTGCAAGACGCCCGAACATATGGCCAAAGGTGGCAACATGCTTCGGATTACGCGGGCTGAAAAGGCAATAAATAGAGCCGAAAATACAGACCAGAATGCAGTAGATAACGGTAAGAATAAGACGAACAATATATAGCATAGCGACCTCTGAAGCCCCAACAGCTGACAATTATACTTCACCTGTGGCCAGGTAAGGACTTTATTACGAGCGCGTATTGTTAATCGCAACGCACGAATTAACAACGATTTTACGGGAAATTTTATTGAAACTCCCCCTCCGGGCAGAGGGGGATATCACGACATTACTCTTCGCTGTCACCCGCGGCGCTGCGTGCAGGAGAGTCAATCTCCACGCGGTCGATGCGCTGCAGACCGCGCATCAGCGAGCCGCGGCGACCGCGCTCACCCACCACTTTCTGCAGCTCTTCCGGACGAAGCTTGATCTTACGCTTGCCGACGTGAATGGTCAGCGTGCTCTGCGGCGGCAGGAGGAAGAGGTGCGCCAGGCCATCTTCGCCTTTCGCGGCTTCCGCCGATGGGATGTTGATGATCTTGTTGCCCTTGCCTTTCGACAGCTCTGGCAGATCGCTGACCGGGAACATCAGCATACGTCCGGCGGTGGTGATCGCCAGCAGCATGTCGCTTTCGTTCTCAATCACAAGCGGCGCCATCACGTGGGCATTGTCCGGCAGGCTTATCAGCGCCTTACCGGCACGGTTGCGGGAGACCAGGTCGTTAAAGGTACAGATAAAGCCGTAGCCCGCATCGGACGCCAGCAGCAGTTTCTGGTCATCGGCTTCCATCAGCATATGGTCAACCGTCGCCCCCGGTGGCAGCGTCAGCTTGCCGGTGAGCGGCTCGCCCTGCCCGCGCGCGGAAGGCAGCGTAATCGGGTCGATGGCGTAGCTGCGGCCGGTGGAATCGATAAACGCCACCGGCTGGTTGCTCTTACCTTTCACCGCCGCTTTGAAGCTGTCGCCCGCTTTGTAGCTCAGCCCCGGCGCGTCGATATCGTGGCCTTTGGCGCTACGCACCCAGCCGCTCTGCGACAGAACAATGGTCACCGGCTCGGACGGCTGCATGTCGTGCTCGTTCATCGCCTTCGCTTCTTCGCGCTCGTGCAGCGGAGAACGACGGTCATCGCCGAAGGCGTCTGCATCGGCCTGCAGCTCTTTCTTCAGCAGGGTGTTCATCTTGCGCTCGGACGCGAGGATCGCCTGCAGCTGATCGCGCTCTTTTTCCAGCTCGTTCTGCTCGCCGCGGATCTTCATCTCTTCCAGTTTGGCGAGATGGCGCAGCTTCAGTTCGAGGATCGCTTCGGCCTGGGTTTCGCTGATGCCAAAGCGCGACATCAGCGCCGGCTTCGGCTCGTCCTCGGTACGGATGATCTCAATCACTTCATCGATATTGAGGAACGCCACCAGCAAACCTTCGAGGATATGCAGGCGCTTAAGCACTTTCTCCAGACGATGGTTCAGACGACGACGGACCGTATCGCGGCGGAAGGTCAGCCATTCGGTGAGGATCTCCAGCAGGTTTTTCACCGCCGGGCGTCCGTCAAGGCCAATCATGTTCAGGTTGATGCGGTAGCTTTTTTCCAGATCGGTGGTGGCGAACAGGTGGTTCATCACCTGCTCCATGTCCACGCGGTTCGAGCGCGGCACGATCACCAGACGGGTCGGGTTCTCGTGGTCGGATTCGTCGCGCAGGTCGTCCACCATCGGCAGCTTTTTATTGCGCATCTGGGAGGCGATCTGCTCCAGCACTTTGGCACCGGAAACCTGATGCGGCAGCGCGGTGATCACCACGGCGCCGTCCTCTTTATTCCACACCGCGCGCATGCGCACGGAGCCGCGACCGTTCTGGTAGATTTTGCGGATTTCCGCTCGCGAGGTGATGATCTCGGCTTCGGTCGGAAAATCTGGCCCCTGCACGATATCCAGCAGCTCGTCGAGCGTCGCTTTCGGCTGCTCGATGAGGGTAATAGCGGCTTTCGCCACTTCACGCAGGTTGTGCGGAGGAATGTCCGTCGCCATACCGACCGCGATACCGGTGGTACCGTTCAGCAGGATGTTCGGCAGACGCGCAGGCAGCATCTTCGGCTCCTGCATCGTACCGTCGAAATTTGGCACCCAGTCCACGGTTCCCTGACCCAGCTCGCCCAGCAGCACTTCGGCATATTTAGAGAGACGGGATTCGGTATAACGCATCGCCGCGAAGGATTTCGGATCGTCCGGCGCCCCCCAGTTCCCCTGTCCGTCCACCAGTGGATAGCGGTAAGAGAACGGCTGCGCCATCAGCACCATCGCTTCATAACAGGCGCTGTCGCCGTGCGGATGGTATTTACCCAGTACGTCACCGACGGTACGGGCGGATTTCTTAAACTTGGCGGTGGCGTTCAGCCCCAGTTCGGACATCGCATAGACGATGCGGCGCTGAACGGGCTTCAGGCCATCCCCGATAAACGGCAACGCCCTGTCCATGATGACGTACATGGAGTAGTTCAGGTAGGCGTTTTCCGTGAATTCATGTAGCGCGAGGCGCTCTGCCATATCGCTCATTACGTGTGATTCCTCAACTCAGAAACCGAAGGGTTTCAGGCAATATTGCCGCAGATACTACCTTATCTGGCGAGTTGAGTCACAAAGAAAAAGGGCCGCACAGGCAGCCCTTTTCGGGTTATTTGTTCAGCTTAATAACCTGCTTCACGTCGATTTCAAAATCGTTCCACTCTTTATCGACTTTACCCTGCAGTTCAACTTTATCCTGCGGGGTGACGGTCACACCGTTCCAGCGCTTGTGGTCAATCTCAACGACCACGGTGCCGGACTCATCGCGGAAGGTGTAGCGGTCATCGGACAGGCGCTCGGTAATGTTCCCGCGCAGCTTCACCCAGGCATCGTCCTTCAGGTCTTTCACTTTTGCCGCGGTGGTAAGGTTAGCGTTGTTATCGACAAAACCGCCCTGCTGAGTTTGCGTCTGGGTCTGTGTGGCCGATGGGCCAGTAAAACCGCCCTGAGCAGCAAAGACCGGCGCGGTGGTCATCATCATGATGGCAGCAATTGCAGCGAATTTTTTCATATTAAGTCTCCCTTTAATCTGGTTTCGCGGTCCATTTAACAGGGTAATCCTTAACAACTTCTTAAGGGAGAAATTTATTTATTATTGCTGTACAGCAGGCGCTTACAGAGGGTTTACTGACTACATCAAGGAGGGAACATGCGCATTTTACTGGTAGAAGACGACAGGTTAATCGGCGACGGTATCAAGGCGGGGTTAAGCAAAATGGGCTTTAGCGTGGACTGGTTTACCGACGGTAAAACCGGCCAGGCCGCGCTCTCCTCTGCGCCCTATGATGCCGTGGTGCTGGATCTGACGCTGCCGGAAATTGACGGTCTGGACATTCTGCGCGCCTGGCGCGAAAGCGGGCGCAGCGAGCCGGTATTAATTCTGACGGCGCGGGATGCGCTTAACCAGCGCGTCGAAGGGCTGCGTCTTGGGGCGGATGATTATCTCTGTAAGCCGTTCGCGCTGATCGAAGTCGGTGCCCGCCTCGAAGCGCTGGTCCGCCGCAGCCACGGGCAGGCGCGTAGCGAACTGCGTCACGGGAGGGTCACGCTCGATCCGACCCGTCTCATCGCCACGCTGGACGGTGAGCCGCTGACGCTCAAGCCGAAAGAGTTCGCGCTGCTGGAGCTGTTAATGCGTAACGCAGGTCGGGTGCTGCCGCGAAAGCTGATCGAGGAAAAGCTTTATACCTGGGACGACGACGTCTCCAGCAACGCCATCGAGGTTCACGTCCATCATTTGCGCCGCAAGCTCGGGAGCGAGTTTATCCGCACCGTGCACGGCATCGGCTATACCCTGGGTGACGCATGAAGCTGACGCAACGCCTGAGCCTTAAGCTGCGCCTGACGCTTCTCTTTTTACTCCTGTCTCTGACGGCCTGGTTTGCCGCCAGTGTCGTCGCCTGGCAGCAGACGACCCACAAGCTCGACAAGCTGTTCGATACCCAGCAGATGCTGTTTGCTAAACGGCTGCTGACGATGGATCTGGACGAGATCCGCGCCCCCGAACGCATGCGCGAGATCCCGAAAAAAGTGAAGCACGGTCGTCTGGACGACGACGCGCTGGCTTTCGCCATTTACGCCGTCGACGGCAAAATGCTCCTCAACGACGGTGAAAACGGGCGCGATATCCCGTACCACTATCGCCGCGACGGGTTCGATAACGGGCAGCTGCAGGGCGACAACGACGAGTGGCGTTTTTTATGGCTGACCTCACCTGACGGAAAATATCGCGTGGTGGTCGGCCAGGAGTGGGAGTACCGCCAGGAGATGGCGCTGGACGTGGTCAGCTCGCAGCTTACGCCGTGGCTGGTGGCGCTACCTGTAATGCTGCTGTTGCTGATCCTGCTGTTGAGCCGTGAACTGAAGCCGCTGAAAAAGCTGGCGCAGACCCTGCGCTCCCGCTCGCCGGATGCCACCGATAACCTGCCGACGGAGGGGCTCCCGACGGAAGTGCGCCCCCTGCTCGACGCCCTGAACCATCTCTTCGCGCGCACCCAGGAGATGATGACCCGCGAGCGCCGCTTTACGTCCGATGCCGCCCACGAGCTGCGCAGCCCGCTGGCGGCCCTGAAGGTGCAAACTGACGTGGCGCAGCTGTATCAGGACGATCCCGAGGCGCAGTCCAAAGCCCTTTCGCAGCTGCATGCAGGCATCGACCGCGCTTCCCGGCTGGTGGATCAGCTCCTCACGCTGTCGCGCCTGGACTCGCTGGATAACCTTGACGATGTCGAACCGATTTCCCTGGCCGACTTACTGCAGTCCGCGGTGATGGATATTTATCATCCGGCGCAGCAGGCGGGCATGGATATTCGCCTGAACATCCATGCACCAGAGGTTACACGCACGGGCCAGCAGCTGCTCCTGAGCCTGCTGGTGCGCAACCTGCTGGATAACGCGATTCGCTACAGCCCGCGCGGCAGCGTGGTGAACGTGACGCTGGACGCGCGAAGCTTTACCGTGCGCGACAACGGCCCAGGCATTTCACCAGACGCGCTGGCGCGCATCGGCGAGCGCTTTTATCGTCCGCCGGGTCAGGATGCCACGGGCAGCGGGCTGGGATTATCCATCGTCAAACGCGTCGCCGCCCTGCACGGGATGCGCGTTTCGCTGAGCAATCCCCCTGAAGGCGGTTTTGAAGTAAAGGTCAGCTGGTAGGGATTATTGCGTTTAACGCAAAAGACTTTGCACATTTTGCTCATTTTACAGCACCGTCCTCGCGCGTAGAATACTCGCCATACTCTCATCATCGAGGACAAATAATGAGCAACATCCTGATTATCAATGGTGCAAAAGAATTTGCGCACTCTAAAGGCCAGTTGAATGACACCCTGACCGAGGTCGCGGACGGTTTCCTGCGCGACGCCGGGCATGATGTTAAGGTCGTGCGTGCGGACAGCAATTATGACGTGAAGGCCGAAGTGCAGAACTTCCTGTGGGCTGACGTGGTGATCTGGCAGATGCCAGGCTGGTGGATGGGCGCGCCGTGGACCGTAAAAAAATACATGGACGACGTGTTCACCGAAGGTCACGGTTCGCTGTATGCCAGCGATGGCCGCACCCGCTCTGACGCCGCCAAAAAATACGGCTCGGGCGGCCTGATTCAGGGCAAAAAATATATGCTCTCGCTGACCTGGAACGCCCCGCTGGAAGCCTTCACCGATAAAGATCAGTTCTTCGAAGGCGTGGGCGTTGACGGCGCGTACCTGCCGTTCCACAAGGCTAACCAGTTCCTGGGCATGGATCCGCTGCCGACCTTTATCGTCAACGACGTGATTAAAATGCCTGACGTCCCGAGTTATATCGCAGAATATCGCAAGCATCTCGCGGAAATTTTTGCTTAACTGGTAGCCTGGAATTAAAGGAGTAGTAAACATGCTTACCGTAATCGCAGAAATCCGTACTCGTCCAGGTCAACATCACCGTCAGGCGGTGCTGGATCAGTTCGCGAAAATTATCCCGACCGTACTGAAAGAAGAAGGCTGCCACGGCTACGCGCCGATGGTGGATGCCGCCACTGACGCCAGCTTCCAGGCGACCGCGCCAGACTCAATCATCATGGTTGAGCAGTGGGAAACCGTCGCGCACCTTGAAGCGCACCTGCAGACCGCGCACATGAAAGCGTGGAGCGACGCGGTGAAGGGTGACGTGCTGGAAACCCACATCCGTATTCTGGAGCAAGGGGTTTAAGTTTCCCCTCACCCCAGCCCTCTCCCACAGGGAGAGGGAGAACAGATCCAGGCCCGGTAAGCGCTAGCGCCACCGGGCTTTGTTTTAGCTGCTTTTCTTCCCCGGTTTTAACCCACGGTGTAACTCGTTGATGCGCTTCATCGACTTAATGGTGCGCTGCGGCTCGGTGGAGGCTACGGATAAAATAATCATCTCCAGACACAGCAGCACCGTGCCGTGGAGCGGGATTTTGCCCTTTTCGCCGCCGCGCGGAACGTGGATCACCACGCTGGCCTCCTTGCTGAAGCGCGAATCGAGGGCGTTGGTCAGCAGGATGGTGGGAATGCCCAGACGTTTTGCTTCACGCAGCGTGGTTTGCCCCTCGCGGTGCGCGGATTTCTGCGCCATCATCACCAGCACGTCGCCGCGCTGAAGCGCAATCAGCTGCTCGGCAAGCCCTATTCCGGTACGGTTAAGCGGCGTGGCGGGTAACCCCATGCGGCTGAACAGCCTGGCGGTGTACTCGGCCAGAATGCCGGAGGCGCCAATGCCAAATATGGCGACCTGCCTCGCCTGCGCCAGCAGAGAGACCGCCTGGGCCATCGCGTAGCGGTTGTGCGGCTCGGATAACACCTCGCAGGTGTGCTGATGCCCTTCCAGCACGAAATCAATGCTCGCGTTGACGTCGCTGGCGAGCGTATTCACCGTGGTGGACATCTTTTCGCTGGAGGTGACCACCGGACCAAACCACTGCTCCAGCGTCTGCTTGAGATCGCGCAGCCCGGCGAAACCCAGCGCCTGAATGGCGCGGACCACCGTGGCATCTGAGGTTTTCAACCCCGCCGCAATCTCCATTGCGGTCTGTTCCATCACCGCTTCGCGGTTGTCGTGGATATAGCGTGCAACCTGCAGCAGACGCGGCGTCAGCTGATGCGCGCGCGCGCGAAAGCGGTCGCCGTAGACATCCACGCGCCCTTTCTCTTTGCGGATCACCGTGCCGCCTCCGGCAGCGGACGCCCGGCAATCTGCGACTGCACCTGCGCGGCCATCAGCCCTAAAGACGCGAACGAATTCGAGATGGCCTCTTCACGCGAGATCAGCACGTAGTGCCCGGTTCGGCAGGCATTCAGGAACTGACACCAGCCGGGCATGACCGCATCCATCGCCGCCATCTCGTCCTGCGGTTTACCGCCCGTATCCCCGCGCCAGGTGGCGAAGACGAAATCGGCATCCAGCTCCGGCAGGCGCTCGGCGCTGACGTCGATGCGTCCTCCGTCCGGGATGCTCTCAATCAGCGGCGGGAAGGTGAACCCGGCGTCGCGCAGCACGCGGCCCAGCGAGTGGTAGCTGTGCATGGCGTTAATTTTTCCCTGATTAGCCTGAATCACCGACACGGTCACCTTGCTGGTATCAATAGTCGCCTTCAGCGCCTTAATCTGCTCCTGATAGCGCCGCTCCAGAACCTTAAGCCGCGCCTGCGTTCCCGTCAGCTGAGCCAGCTTGCGGTAGATCTCCGGCGCGCCGCCGTCGAGATGATCGATGCTCACCGTCGGGGCAATTTTCGCCAGCTGTTCCACAGGAGTGTTGCGGGTCGGCTCGGTAATAATGAGGTCAGGCTTTGCGGCGGCGATGGCTTCAATGTCGATATCGGCCGTGCCGATAAACTTAATGTCGGAATTATCGAAGTCGACGCCGGTCAACATGCCGCTGGAGCGCAGAAAGTGGCTGCCGTCCGGCCGCGTGCGGCCATGGCTTGCCACCGGCGGCACGCCAAGCTCAATCAGCGGAATGGTGATATCCAGATCGTGTAAAGAGACAATCCGTTTCGGATGAACCGGCACCACCACTTTTCGGTTCAGATCGTCAGTAAACGTCTGCGTCGGCTCCGCTGCACCCACCGCGAACCCCACCAGCAACAGCATCGAAAATACTACGCGCATCCTAGTCCCCTAAAATCTGTCCCGACGCTGCCAGAGCAGCAGCAGGAAAAACGGTCCGCCAATCAATGAAATCACAATTCCCGCCGGCAGCTGCAGCGGGAGGAAAGCCAGACGTCCGACGTTATCCGCCAGCAGTACCAGCAGCGCGCCCAGCGCGGCGCTTCCCGTCAGAAGCGCGGTTTGCCCACCGCGCAGCAGCAGGCGCGCCATATGCGGGGCAATTAGCCCCACGAAACCAATACTGCCCACGCACGAGACACAGGCCGCCGTCAGCACCACCGGGGCGAGAACCCGCAGCAGCGCCAGCCGGGTTGTGCGCACGCCAAGGCCCGCTGCGGCCTGATTGCCGAGCAACGCCACGTCCGCTGCCCGTGCGGTAAACAGCAGCAGCGCAAACGCAGGAGCAGCCCAGAGCGCGGCTAACCCCACCAGCGTCCAGTTTGCCGCATGCAGGCTTCCCGCCAGCCACAGCATCGCCGTCTGCACGTCCCGCACGTCGGCGGTGGTGATAAAGACGCCCATTGCCGCGGCAAAGGCCCATGACACGCCGATGCCGATCAGGATGAATCGCGGGCGCGAGATATCGCGCGCCAGGGCGATCACCAGCAGCGCGGTAAGCAGCCCGCCGGCCATACCGACCAGCGGACGCCAGGCCAGTCCCAGCGACGGGAACTGAAAAATCAGCAGCAGTACCGCCGCGCTACAGCCCTCCTTCACGCCGATAAGCCCGGGGTCAGCCAGACCATTGCGGGTGATGGACTGCATTGCCGCCCCCGCCATACCGAGCATCGCCCCGCACAGCACCGCCATCAGCAGGCGCGGCAGGCGGATATCCATCACGATGTAGCGCGTCTCCGCCGTCAGGCTCTCAGGAGAAAACAGCGCGCGCCCGATGTCGGAGGTGGGAATGGGCAGTGAACCGTGCGTCAGGCCAAAGCCCAGCAGGCTTAGCGCCACCAGCGCTAAAAGGGTCAGGCACGCCAGCGCCCGCGGGCGAACCAGCGCCGATAAACGGCCAATTCGGATCGCGCGGAATCCCGCCCGGTTCATTTGAACATCCTCGATGCCATAAAGATGAACACGGGCGCGCCAACCAGGGCCGTCATAATGCCGGTTGCCAGCTCCCAGGGCGTAAACAGCGTGCGGGCGGCGATATCCGCCAGCAGCAGAACCAGCGCGCCACACAGGGCAGACAGCGGCACCATCACCCGTAAATCGACCGACACCAGACGGCGAATGAGCTGCGGCACGACCAGGCCAATAAAGCCAATCGGCCCGGCGACAGAGACGGCCGCACCGCAGAGCAGCGCGATGGCCAGCAGGGCGAGCAGGCGAGTTTTCAGCAGCGACACGCCAAGCCCCTGCGCCATCCGGTCTCCCAGCGCCAGCATGTTGAGCGAGGGCGACAGTCCGATAGCGAGAACAAAACCGGCTGCCGCCGCCCAAAGGGCGCTCTGGAGCGTCTGAACGCTGACCCCGGCCAGGTCCCCTGCCAGCCAGGTGCGCATGGCGAGCAGCGTCTGTTCATCGAGGATTAACACCGCGGCGGTAATCGACGAGGCAAACGCCGACATCGCCACGCCGCACAGCGTGACCTTCATCGGCGTTAGCCCGGTGCGGCCGGACGAGGAAAACATCAGCACCAGCAAAAACAGCGCGGCGGCACCGGCGGCGGCAACGAGCGGGCGACCAAACGGCAGCGACAGCCCAAGCGCGCTGGTAATCACTACCGCCAGCGCGGCCCCGGCGTTGAGCCCCAGAATATGCGGCTCGCCGAGCGGGTTGCGGATCACGGACTGCAGCAGCACGCCCGCCACGCCGAGCGCGGCGCCCGTCACCATCGCGGCGCAGAGGCGCAGCAGTCTTAATTTGATAATGACGCTATGGTCGAAATTGCGCGGGTCGAAATGGAAGAATGCCTCCACCACCGTCTGCGGGGCGATGAAGCGTGCGCCGATGCCCAGGTGCAGAATAGCGCCCAGCGCCAGCAGCAATGCGAAGATCGGGAAGGCCAGAGAGGAGCGCATCATGGCTGAACCGTGCCCTGGCGAAACGGCATAAAGAACGGCTTGCCGGTCAACGGGTTTATGGACATATGCACGTCGACATCAAACACCGCTTTGATCAGCTCCGGCGTGCAGGCATCGCCCTCATGCAATACGCCTTCAACTTTTCCCTGGCGTAAAAAGACCAGCGAATCGCCGTAGTTCACGGCAAAGTTGAGATCGTGCAGCACCACCACCACGGTACGCCCGTGCTGGCGGGTCAGGGTGTGCAGCAGTTCCAGGATCTCCACCTGATAGCGGAGATCGAGAAACGTCGTGGGCTCGTCAAGCAGGATATACGGCGTTTGCTGCGCCAGCGCCATGGCGATCCAGCAGCGCTGACGCTGGCCTCCGGATAAGCTTTCCACCGGCATATGGGCAAACTCTGCCGTGCCGGTCAGGCGCAGGGCCTCTTCCACCGCCAGCTCGTCCTGGTCGCTCCACTGACGCATAAAGTTCTGCCAGGGAAAACGCCCGCGCGAGACCAGCTCAAAGACGGTTAACCCTTCCGGGAGCAGCGGAGACTGCGGCAGGATACCCAGCTCGCGGGCGACGGCTTTGGTCGGCAGCTCGTGGATCGCCTTGCCGTCGAGAACTGCCGCGCCGCCAAGCGGCTGAAGCAAACGCGCAATGGTGCTCAGCAGCGTGGATTTTCCGCAGCCGTTCGCCCCTACCAGCACCGTCATTTTCTGCTGTGGGATCGCAAGGGAGATATCATCAACGATGATTTTTTTCTGATAGCCCGCAGAGAGGTTCTCCAGAACCAGTCCCGGTTTTTTTGTGTTGTGTGCCACGTGAATGCCAACGTAATAAAAAAGCGCAACAAATATAAATAAAAATCATTCTCTTTTGAGAGTTTGACGCTGCGCCATGTAGTAGTCAAGAGAAGAAATACCCTGATAAAACCAGGGGTAAGCCTGAAGGGAAATGAACAAGGAAAGATTTTCAAAAGCATTTAATTCAATTAGTTAACAATTATCCCGCTGCGCTTATACGCCCGGCTAAACGTTGTAGTCGATTTTTGCTTTTTTCCATTTACTACTACATTCGCGCATGATTGAATGATTCTCAATTACATGTCCGATGCACGCCGTGGCTAACGGACAGACCGTAAAGGGCAATGACTCACACATTTTTCCGCGAAACGTCATTCGCGGGATATTTCGGGATAACAGATGTAATGGCTACGTTCACACCTTCACTCTCTGGGGTAAAAGGGCGCGCGCTCTTTTCACTGCTGTTTATGGCGCCGCTGGTGCAGGCAGCAGATAACACCGCGGCTAAAGACGGCGAAACGCTTACCGTCACCGCCGATCCAAATGCTACGGCGGAGGCAACGAATGGCTATCAGCCGTTGAATACCTCCACCGCTACGTTAACCAACATGCCGATGCTGGACATCCCGCAGGTGGTCAATACCGTCAGCGACAAAGTGCTGGAGGATCAGCACGCCACCACGCTGGATGAAGCGCTCTATAACGTCAGCAACGTGGTGCAGACCAACACCCTGGGCGGTACGCAGGATGCCTTCGTGCGCCGCGGATTTGGCGCGAACCGCGACGGCTCGATCATGACCAACGGCCTGCGCACCGTGCTGCCGCGCAGCTTCAATGCCGCAACCGAGCGCGTGGAGGTGCTGAAAGGCCCGGCCTCAACGCTCTATGGCATTCTCGATCCGGGCGGCCTGATTAACGTCGTCACCAAACGCCCGGAGAAGACCTTCGGCGGTTCCCTCTCCGCCACCTCTTCCAGCTTTGGCGGCGGCACCGGACAGATCGATGTTACCGGCCCGATTGACGGCACGCGCCTGGCGTATCGCCTGACGGGCGAATATCAGGACGAGGATTACTGGCGTAGTTTCGGAACCGAACGCAGCACCTTTATTGCCCCGTCGCTGACCTGGTTCGGCGACGACGCCACCGTGACCGTGCTCTATTCGCATCGCGACTATAAAACACCGTTCGATCGCGGAACGATCTTCGATCTCAACACTAAGAAAGCCGTCAACGTCGATCGCAAAACCCGCTTCGACGAACCGTTTAACGTGACCGACGGCCAGTCCGATCTCGCTCAGCTCAACGCAGAATATCGGCTCAACGGCCAGTGGACCGCGAAGTTTGACTACAGCTACAGCCAGGATAAATACAGTGATAACCAGGCCCGCGTGATGGCCTACGATTCAAAAACCGGCAACCTGACCCGCCGCGTGGATGCGACCCAGGGCTCGACCCAGCGTATGCACACGACGCGCGCGGATCTGCAGGGGAACGTGGACATCGCGGGCTTTTACAATGAGATCCTGACCGGCGTGTCGTATGAGAATTACGATCTGCTGCGTACGGACATGATCCGCTGTAAGAACGTTAAGGATTTCAATATTTACAACCCGAGCTACGGCAGCCTCGGCAAGTGCACCACCGTCTCGGCATCCGACAGCGATCAAACCATCAAGCAGGAGAGCTACTCCGCCTACGCGCAGGACGCGCTGTACCTGACCGATAAGTGGATCGCCGTCGCCGGAATGCGCTATCAGTATTACACCCAGTACGCGGGGAAAGGCCGTCCGTTTAACGTGAACACCGACAGCCGCGACGACCAGTGGACGCCAAAGCTGGGTCTTGTTTATAAGCTCACCCCGGCGGTCTCGCTGTTTGCCAACTATTCCCAGACGTTTATGCCGCAGTCGTCCATTGCGAGCTACATCGGCGACCTGCCGCCGGAAACGTCGAACGCGTATGAAATCGGCGCTAAGTTTGACCTGTTCGACGGCATTACCGCCAACATCGCGCTGTTTGATATCCACAAGCGCAACGTGCTGTACACCGAAAGCATTGGTGATGAAACCGTCGCCAAAACCGCGGGCCGCGTGCGCTCTCAGGGCGTAGAGGTGGATCTCGCCGGGTCATTGACCGAGAACACCAACATTATCGCCAGCTACGGCTATACCGACGCGAAGGTGCTGGAAGACCCGGACTATGCGGGCAAACCGCTGCCGAACGTGCCGCGCCATACCGGCTCCCTGTTCCTGACCTACGATATTCACAATGCGTTTGCCGGGAATACCCTGACGCTGGGCGGCGGCGGGCACGGCGTAAGCCGTCGTTCCGCAACCAACGGTGCGGATTATTATCTGCCGGGCTATTTCGTGGCGGACGCGTTTGCGGCGTATAAGATGAAGCTGCAGTATCCAGTGACGCTGCAGGTGAACGTGAAAAACCTGTTTGATAAGACCTACTACACGTCATCCATTGCGACCAACAACCTGGGCAACCAGATTGGCGATCCGCGCGAAGTGCAGTTTACGGTGAAGATGGAGTTTTGACGTCAGTGCGGGGTGTTCCCCTCACCCTAACCCTCTCCCCAAAGGCGCGAGGGGATCAATCGTAGGCCCGGTAAGCGCAGCGCCACCGGGCAAAAAAAAGCCCTGCATCGCAGGGCTTTTTCAGCATCAGGCCTCAATATCCGCCATATCGCCTTTCTCCTGCAGCCAGTTACGTCGGTCTTCCGAACGTTTCTTGGCAAGGAGCATATCCATCATGGCGTTGGTTTGCTGTTCGTCTTCGTCGCTGATCGTCAGCTGCACCAGACGGCGCGTGTTCGGATCCAGCGTCGTTTCGCGAAGCTGCATCGGGTTCATCTCGCCCAGCCCTTTAAAGCGCTGCACGTTCGGTTTGCCCTTCTTGCGCTTCAGCTGTTCCAGCACGCCCGCTTTCTCTTCTTCCGTCAGCGCGTAGTAAACCTCTTTGCCGAGGTCGATACGGTACAGCGGCGGCAGCGCCACGTGGACGTGACCGTTTTTCACCAGCGTTTTGAAGTGCTTTACGAACAGCGCGCACAGCAGCGTGGCGATGTGCAGACCGTCGGAGTCCGCATCCGCAAGGATACAGATCTTGCCGTAGCGCAGCTGGCTCAGATCGTCGCTGTCCGGATCGATACCGATCGCCACCGAAATATCGTGGACTTCCTGCGAGGCCAGCACTTCATCAGAAGAGACTTCCCAGGTATTCAGGATCTTACCCTTGAGCGGCATGATCGCCTGATATTCACGATCGCGCGCCTGCTTGGCCGATCCGCCCGCCGAGTCCCCTTCCACGAGGAACAGTTCGGTACGGTTGAGATCCTGCGCGGTACAGTCCGCCAGCTTGCCCGGCAGCGCAGGGCCGCTGGTCAGCTTTTTACGCACCACTTTCTTCGCGGCGCGCAGACGACGCTGGGCGCTGGAAATCGCCATTTCGGCCAGCATCTCTGCCGCCTGAACGTTCTGGTTCAGCCACAGGGTAAACGCATCTTTCACCACGCCGGAGACGAACGCCGCGCACTGACGTGACGACAGGCGCTCTTTGGTCTGACCGGCAAACTGCGGATCCTGCATCTTCACGGAGAGCACGTAGGCGCAGCGATCCCAGATATCTTCCGCCGACAGCTTCACGCCGCGCGGCAGGATATTGCGGTATTCGCAGAACTCACGCATCGCGTCCAGCAGCCCCTGACGCAGGCCGTTGACGTGCGTACCGCCGAGCATGGTTGGGATCAGGTTAACGTAGCTTTCCGTCAGCAGCTCGCCGCCTTCCGGCAGCCACAGCAGCGCCCAGTCCACGGCCTCGGTATCGCCGCTAAAGTTACCGACAAACGGTTTTTCCGGCAGCGTCGGCAGGCCGTTTACCGCTTCGCACAGGTAGTCGTTCAGACCGTCGGCGTAGCACCAGGTTTGTGCGGTATTGTTAACGTGATCGGTAAAGGTGATTTCCACGCCCGGACACAGCACCGCTTTGGCTTTCAGCAGGTGCGTCAGGCGAGAAACGGAAAAACGCGGGCTATCGAAGAAGCTTTCGTCAGGCCAGAAGTGGACGCTGGTGCCGGTGTTGCGTTTGCCGCACGTGCCGACAACCTGCAGATCCTGCACCTTATCGCCGTTTTCAAACGCGATGTTATAGACCTGGCCGTCGCGACGGACGTTCACTTCCACGCGTTTGGACAGGGCGTTCACGACGGAAATACCCACGCCGTGCAGACCACCGGAGAACTGGTAGTTCTTGTTGGAGAACTTACCGCCCGCGTGCAGACGGCAGAGGATCAGCTCAACGGCAGGCACGCCCTCTTCCGGGTGGATATCCACCGGCATGCCGCGCCCGTCGTCGATGACTTCCAGCGACTGATCGGCGTGCAGGATAACGTCGACGCGTTTGGCATGGCCCGCCAGCGCTTCGTCCACACTGTTATCAATAACTTCCTGGCCCAGATGGTTTGGGCGCGTCGTATCGGTGTACATCCCCGGGCGGCGGCGAACCGGCTCAAGCCCGGTGAGGACCTCAATGGCATCAGCGTTATAGGTTTGCGTCATGATTTAAACTAGCAATTCGCATTGATTGTCAGTGGCTGTGCAGTCCAAGAAAATCGACAATCTGGGTGAAATGATTCTCAAAGCCCGTGAAAGCATGGTTTCCGCCCTCTTCTATAGTCTGGCGGCAGGAGGCGTAATACGCCACTGCCTGGCGGTAATCCAGCACTTCATCACCCGTCTGTTGCAGCAGCCAGATGAGATCCGGCGCCTCAAGCGGGTCGACCTGCATAACTTTGAGATCGTAAATATGGCGTGACTCTAGCACATATTGCTGGCCGGTGTAGGGGTTCTCGTTTTCGCCAAGAAAGTCCCTCAGCAGCTCAAATGGCCGAACCGCCGGATTAACCACAACGGCGGGCAGCATGAAGCATTGTGAGAGCCAGGTAGCGTAATACCCGCCCAGGGATGAACCGACCACACCGAAGGTTTCGCCGCCGTGCGCAAGCACGATAGATTCCAGCATCTCCGCGGCCTCAGCCGGGTAAGGCGGCAGCTGCGGGATAATCATCTCAACGTCGGGGTGATGCTCGCTCAGCCACTGGCGAAACTGTGTCGCTTTTGCGGAGCGCGGCGAGCTGTTGAATCCGTGCAGATAAAGGAGCGTAGACATCAATAGCCTTCTGAAGCGGTATCCGGGCGGAATTTTGCACCGGTCAAACGGCAGACTTCCGTAGTCAGCGTGCCGTCGGCATGCAGTTCCAGCCAGCGCCAGCCCGGCGCGATGGTATCCAGCGTAAAGTTGGCGCAGTGCGGCTTAAACTGAACGCAGGTCGACGGCGTCGCCAGCATGCGGCGTCCGTTCCAGTCGAGATCCTGTTCCTGGTGAATATGCCCACACAGCAGATTTTTCACCCGCGGGAACTTCGCCAGCACGCGGTCCAGCGCCGCGGAGTTGCGCAGGCTGTGCTGATCGAGCCAGCTGCAGCCCGCCGGCAGAGGGTGATGATGAAGCAACAGCAGCGTGTGGCGTTCAGGTTCAGCAGCCAGTTTGGTCTCAAGCCAGTCGAGCTGAAACTCGCTTAACTCACCGTGCGGGACGCCGAACACCTGGCTATCGAGCAGCAGGATCTGCCACTGTTCACCCGCAAAAACACATTTCGCCGGAGAAATCCCCGCATCCTGGAGAGAACTGTACATGGCGGGCTGGAAGTCATGGTTTCCCGGCAGCCAGACGCAAGGCACGCTAAAGCTCGCGATGCCTTCAGCAAAATGCTGGTAGGCCGCGGAGGACTGATCCTGCGCCAGATCGCCCGTTGCGACAATCAGATCGCATGCACGGTTTTCAGCGTGAATAGCGCTAAGTACCGCCTGATAACTCTCCCAGGTGTTGACCCCCAGTAGCGTCTCATGCTTTTCTGCAAAAAGGTGGGTATCGGTGATTTGTAATATCCTGACTGGCGCCCCACCAGCAACAGTCAGGTTCAACAGGCTTTCCAAATGGTGTCCTTAGGTAGGTTTATGACGCTAACAAACCGGAATCGCCATTGCTCCATGTGCTAAACAATATCTTAGCCAGTCGGCTAAAAACTGGTTAATTTGATGCTTTTCGTCGCGTTGATGCAACTTTTTATTCGGGTAATCATACCGCGCCTTGAAGCGAAAGATCTGCTGGCTTGAACACACTTCAGCGACCATCGCGTCGTGATAGAGGCGCACCGTCATCGACGGCAGGCTCCAGTAGCTAATGCTGGGTGCCGTTTGCTCAATCTCCACCAGCGTAGTGTAGCGCGTTGATTCTGTTATCGTTAACCGATACTGCGCGTTGCTCACCTGATAGCTTACCGTTTCGCCGGGTGCGTCGTTTCGCGGCAGCAGGCGGCGCAACTGTGCGAAATTGGTTTCGCACAGGCGCATCATTTCTGGGAAGTCAGGTGTATAGCGCTTCATTTTTTCCACTCGTTTCGTAATGTCTGATAATGCAGCTGTAGCCATTGCAAGGCGATGACAGACGCTGCGTTGTCGATTTTCCCCTCTTCTACCCACTGATAAGCCTGTTCCCGGCTCACCACATGAACCCGAATATCTTCGTTTTCATCTGCCAGACCGTGGATCCCTTCCGCCGTCGTGGCGTCCACTTCGCCCACCATAATGGACAAGCGCTCGCTGGTTCCGCCCGGGCTTGCCAGATAGCTCAGCACCGGTTTTGTACGGCCCACCACCAGCCCGGCCTCTTCCAGCGCCTCGCGTCGGGCGACGTCTTCAACCGTTTCACCTTCTTCGATCATCCCGGCCACCATCTCCAGCAGCCACGGGCTCTCACTGACGTCATAAGCGGCGATGCGGATCTGCTCCACCAGCACAACTTCGTCACGCACTGGGTCAAAGGGTAGCAAGACTGCCGCATGCCCGCGCTCAAAAATTTCGCGTCTGATTTCGCCGCTCATTTCCCCGTTAAACAGGCGATGCCTGAAACGGTAAAGATCCATTGAAAAAAAACCGCTATAAAGCGTTTCTCGTGCAATAATTTCTACATCGTTTTTGGCGAATGTCACGGGCAACTTTTCTGGTTTTTGCATGAGTCGAGTCCTGGTAGCAATGGTGATGAAATTGTGAATTTCAAGGCTGTTTGGCTGCCGTTTGTAAGGCTATATGGTAGATTGGTGCAAATTACCGCCAGATGGCACGTTACGCCAACCTTTTGGTATGGAAGATTCTGTTAGAATCGGCAATTATTTTTTAATTAGATCAGCGCTAATACTGCTTCACAACAAGGAATGCAAATGAAGAAATTGCTCCCCATCCTTATCGGCCTGAGCCTGACGGGCTTCAGTGCAATGAGCCAGGCGGAAAACCTGTTACAGGTCTACCAGCAGGCACGTCTGGGCAACCCTGATTTACGTAAATCAGCGGCCGATCGTGATGCTGCGTTTGAAAAGATTAACGAAGCGCGTAGCCCCTTGCTGCCACAGTTAGGTTTAGGTGCAGATTATACCTACAGCAACGGTTTCCGCGACGCTAACGGCGTAAACTCCAATGCTACCAGCGCCTCACTGCAATTGACACAGACGCTGTTTGATATGTCCAAATGGCGCGCCCTGACCCTGCAGGAAAAGAGCGCGGGTATCCAGGATGTGACCTATCAGACCGACCAGCAGACGCTGATCCTGAACACTGCCACGGCGTATTTCAACGTGCTGAGCGCGATTGACGCACTCTCCTACACCGAAGCGCAGAAACAGGCGATTTACCGCCAGTTAGATCAAACCACCCAGCGCTTCAACGTGGGCCTGGTGGCGATCACCGACGTGCAGAACGCCCGTTCACAGTACGATACCGTGCTGGCTAACGAAGTGACCGCGCGTAACAACCTCGACAACGCGCTGGAATCCCTGCGTCAGGTCACCGGGAATTACTATCCAGAGCTGGCGTCTCTGAACGTGGACAGCTTTAAAACGGATAAACCGCAGGCCGTTAACGCCCTGCTGAAAGAGGCGGAAAACCGCAACCTGAGTTTACTGCAGGCGCGTCTGAGCCAGGACCTGGCCCGCGAGCAAATTCGTCAGGCGCAGGACGGCCATCTGCCAACCCTGAGCCTGAGCGCGTCTACCGGTGTCTCTGATACGACCTATAGCGGCTCTAAAACCAATACGTCCCAGTACGACGACAGCAATATGGGTCAGAACAAAGTGGGCCTGAGCTTCTCCCTGCCGCTGTACCAGGGCGGTCAGGTCAACTCTCAGGTGAAACAGGCGCAGTACAACTTTGTTGGCGCGAGCGAGCAGCTGGAAAGCGCGCATCGCAACGTGGTGCAGACCGTGCGTTCCTCCTTCAACAACGTGAACGCCTCGATCAGCAGCATCAACGCCTATAAACAGGCCGTTGTGTCTGCACAGAGCTCTCTGGACGCGATGGAAGCGGGCTACTCGGTCGGTACACGTACTATCGTTGACGTGCTCGACGCGACCACCACGCTGTACAACGCGAAACAGCAGCTCTCAAGCGCGCGTTACCAGTACCTGATTAACCAGCTGAACATCAAACAGGCTCTGGGTACGCTGAACGAGCAGGATCTGCAGATGCTGAACAGCGCGCTGGGCAAACCGGTCTCCACCTCTCCGGACAGCGTTGCGCCGGAGAACCCGGAGCAGGTTGCCGCGGTTGATAACTTCAACGCTAACAGCAACACCCCTGCGGCACAGCCGGCTGCTGCGCGTACCACTACATCCGCCAGCAAAGGCAATAATCCGTTCCGTAACTAAGAGTGTCATCAGGCCCACCGCGGCCTGATGCCCTCACCCCGCCCCTCTCCCACAGGGAGAGGGCGCATCTGAATCACATCCGAACGTAAGCCAACGTAAAGATCCCCCTGATTCCGCCCCTCTTCGCTTCATTTTCAACCACTCATCCTCTATCCTGAGCGTTATTACCACTGGGTCCTGGAAGACAAAGATGAAACGGACAAAATCTATAAATCACGCTTCGTTCCGTAAGAGCTGGAACGCGCGTCACCTCACCCCTGTTGCGCTGGCGGTCACGGCTGTCTTTATGCTGGCAGGCTGTGAGAAAAATGACGAAACGGTTTCGCTGTATCAAAACGCAGACGACTGCTCCGCCGCAACCGGCAAAGCCGCCGAATGTAAAACGGCTTACACCAGCGCGCTGAAAGAAGCGGAACGTACCGCACCGAAATATGCCTCACGCGAAGACTGCGTGGCGGAGTTTGGTGAAGGCCAGTGCCAGCAGGCACCGGCTCAGGCAGGCACCGCACCTGAAAATCAGGCGCAGGCGCAGTCCAGCGGCAGCTTCTGGATGCCGCTGATGGCAGGCTACATGATGGGTCGCCTGATGGGCGGCGGTGCGGGCTACCAGCAGCAGCCGCTGTTTAGCTCGAAAAACCCGGCCAGCCCGGCTTACGGTCAATATACCGATGCCAGCGGCAAAGGCTACGGCGCAGCGACTCCAGGCCGCACCGTGACCGTACCGAAAACGGCGATGGCGCCGAAGCCTGCGACGACCAGCACCATTACCCGCGGCGGGTTTGGTGAATCTGTGGCGAAGCAGACCAGCATGCAGCGTAGTGCGACAGGCACCTCCTCAACTCGCTCAATGGGCGGCTGATCATGGAACGAGTCAGTATCACCGAGCGCCCGGACTGGCGCGAAAAAGCCACCGAGTACGGTTTTAACTTCCACACCATGTACGGCGAGCCGTACTGGTGTGAAGACGCCTATTACAAGCTCACGCTGGCTCAGGTGGAAAAACTGGAAGAGGTGACGGCCGAGCTGCACCAGATGTGCCTGAAGGTTGTGGAAAAGGTCATCGACAGCGACGAGCTGATGGCAAAGTTTCGCATTCCGAAGCATACTTGGGGCTTTGTGCGCCAGTCGTGGAAAACGAATCAACCTTCGCTTTACTCTCGCCTGGATCTGGCGTGGGACGGCAAAGGTGAGCCTAAGCTGCTGGAAAACAACGCCGATACGCCAACCTCTCTGTATGAAGCGGCGTTCTTCCAGTGGATCTGGCTGGAAGACCAGGCCAATGCCGGAAACCTGCCGGAAGGCAGCGACCAGTTTAACAGCCTGCAGGAAAAGCTGATTGAGCGTTTTGCCGAGCTGCGCGAACAGCATGGCTTTAACCTGCTGCATCTCGCCTGCTGCCGCGACACGGAAGAAGACCGTGGCACGGTTCAGTATCTGCAGGACTGCGCCGCAGAAGCGGAAGTGGCGACCGAGTTCCTCTATATCGAGGATATCGGCCTGGGTGAAAAGGGTCAGTTTACGGATATGCAGGACCAGGTGATCAGCAACCTGTTCAAGCTCTACCCATGGGAATACATGCTGCGCGAGATGTTCTCCACCAAGCTGGAAGATGCTGGCGTGCGCTGGCTGGAGCCGGCCTGGAAGAGCATCATCTCTAACAAAGCCCTGCTGCCGATGCTCTGGGAGATGTTCCCGAACCACCCTAACCTGCTGCCTGCCTATTTTGCGGAAGATGATTACCCGCAAATGGAGAAATACGTCGTTAAGCCGATCTTCTCCCGCGAAGGCGCAAATGTCTCGATTATCGAAAACGGCAAGACGCTGGAAGCGGTTGAAGGGCCTTACGGCGAAGAGGGGATGATCGTCCAGGAGTTCTATCAGCTGCCGAAATTTGGCGACAGCTATACCCTGATTGGCAGCTGGCTCATTAACGATCTGCCGGCCGGGATTGGCATTCGCGAAGATCGCGCGCTGATCACGCAGGATCTGTCACGGTTTTATCCGCATATTTTTGTGGAGTAAGTTTTGCCGGGTGGCGGCTTCGCCTGACCCGGCCTACGGTTTTGTAGGCCCGGTAAGCGTAAGCGCCACCGGGCATGTTTTCACCCCACCTGTACCGACAACATACTCAAACTACCCATCTCAATACCGTCGACCGGGATCGTAACCGGCTCCTGACCGTCCCACGCGCCAAGCACGTACAGCAGCGGCAGGAAGTGTTCTGGCGTCGGGTTAGAGAGCGAACCGCCTTCGTGATCCAGATAGTTCACCAGGGGATGCTCCTCAGCCGGGCCTTGCCAGGTCAGGTTCGCTTTGACGTAGTCGTTAAAAGAGGTTGCCCACGGGTACGGCGTGTTCTCACCGTGCCAGCGTGCGGTACGCAGGTTATGCACCACGTTGCCGCTCGCCACCAGCATGATGCCTTCATCACGCAGGGTTGCCAGCTTACGCCCCATCTCCAGATGCCAGGCCGCCGATTTAGTGCTGTCGATGCTCAACTGCACCATCGATATATCCGCGTCAGGATACATTTTGATCAGCACGCCCCATGAGCCATGGTCAAAGCCCCAGGCTTCTTTATCCAGCGTCACAGGGACAGGTGCCAGCAACTCTACCAGCTTTTGTGCAAGCTCAGGCGAGCCGGGGGCCGGATAATGCGTGTCGTACAGCGCCTGCGGGAAGCCGCCAAAATCATGAATGGTTTTTGGCGCTTCCATGGCGGTCACGCCTGTCCCACGGGTAAACCAGTGCGCAGACACCACCACGATCGCTTTCGGACGCGGCAACGTCTCGCCCAGATGACGCCAGGCGCGGGTATAGACGTTGTCTTCCAGAACGTTCATAGGGCTACCGTGGCCTAAAAACAGGGCTGGCATACGGGAAGAAGTCATGGTGATATCCTTACAGAAGGTGTCAATTTAATGGTGCTACATTACGCGCAATCCGGCAAAGATGAACGCAGATAAGCGTGAAGATCATCATCAGGAAATTTGAATGTAAGGAATGTGTAAAGCCGGGTTTTCCCCCTCGCTTTGCCAGAAATGAATCATTTATATTAATGAGAATCATTATCATAAGGAGCAATGCATGTCAGTCCCCCTGATCCTGACCATACTGGCGGGCGCCGCGACCTTCATCGGTGCGCTCCTCGGCGTGCTCGGCCAAAAGCCCTCTAACCGCGTACTGGCCTTCTCACTGGGCTTTGCTGCCGGGATCATGCTGCTCATCTCCCTGATGGAGATGCTGCCTGCCGCGCTGGGCACAGAAGGTATGTCTCCGCTGCTGGGCTACGGCATGTTTGTCTTTGGCCTGCTGGGATACTTTGCCCTCGATCGGATGCTGCCGCACGCGCATCCTCAGGATTTAATGCAGAAAAACGTGGCGCCCATGCCGCGCAATATCAAGCGTACCGCCGTGCTGTTAACGCTTGGCATCAGCCTACACAACTTCCCGGAAGGGGTCGCCACTTACGTGACGGCCAGCAGTAATCTGGAGATGGGCTTTGGCATCGCGCTGGCGGTCGCCTTACACAATATCCCTGAAGGACTGGCCGTCGCCGGACCGGTGTATGCCGCAACGGGATCGAAACGCACCGCAGTGTTCTGGGCGGGCATTTCCGGGATGGCCGAAATTCTTGGAGGCGTGCTGGCCTGGCTGATCCTTGGTAGCCTGGTCTCTCCGGTAGTGATGGCGGCGATTATGGCCGCGGTAGCCGGGATCATGGTTGCGCTTTCGGTGGATGAACTGATGCCGCTGGCGAAGGAGATCGATCCTAACAACAACCCCAGCTATGGCGTGCTGTGCGGAATGTCGGTGATGGGATTAAGTCTGGTTCTGCTGCAGACCGCAGGAATCGGGTAAAAAAACGCCGGGACAGCCCGGCGTTTTTATTATCAGCTGGCTTTGCGCTCGTGCGCCTGGCGATACTCAACCAGATCTTCAATCGTTACCACCGGCATGTTGTGCAGGCGGGCAAAGGTGATGCACTCCGGCGCGCGCGCCATGGTGCCATCATCGTTGGTCAATTCGCACAGCACGCCAGCAGGCTTGAAGCCTGCCAGCGTCACCAGGTCGATCGTCGCTTCGGTATGACCACCACGGGTCAACACGCCGCCCGCCTGCGCACGCAGTGGGAAGACGTGGCCTGGACGGTGCAGATCGGATGGCTTCGCACCATCTGCAATCGCGGCACGTACGGTGGTCAGACGGTCAGCCGCAGACACACCGGTGGTCACGCCATGCGCCGCTTCAATGGTCACGGTAAAACCGGTACCAAAGGCGCTGGTGTTGTTTTCGACCATCATCGGCAGATCGAGCTGCTTACGACGATCTTCATTAATACACAGGCATACGATGCCGCTGCCGTGACGGATGGTCAGCGCCATCTGTTCAACGGTCATGTTTTCGGCGGCGAAAATCATATCGCCTTCGTTTTCACGGTTTTCATCGTCAAGCACCATCACACCGCGGCCTTCGCGCAGTGCATCCAGTGCATGTTCAACACGTTGAGTTGAAGTGCCAAAAGAGGAAAGTAGCGTCTGATTCATGGTAAAAAAACCTCATTAACATTATGGTTACCAGAATCAGGGCAGTCTTAGGAGCGCCGTATAAGCGGCAAAAAGATAACGTGAGCGGGCCCATGCCCGACTTGATCGTTACTCTCTCCCATCCGGACTCTAACCGTCGGCCCCGGAATTACACCGGATCTGCTGACCTTTGAGTATTCACCCAAAGCGCTCGCGGGCTTTCAGCGTCACGCTGATTTACCGCCGGTGGGGAATTTCGCCCCGCCCTGAGAATAAGCGAGATAACTATAACGCTATTGATTATCCTGGGCAATGCATAAGCATCAAACAATTTTGTTTACCCCGGGCATGACGCGCTACAATGGACACTAACACTTTTCCATCAAGGGAAACGACAATGATTGACCCGAAAAAAATTGAGCAGATCGCGCGTCAGGTTCATGAATCTATGCCAAAAGGCATTCGTGAATTTGGTGATGACGTAGAAAAGAAAATCCGCCAGACGCTGCAGGCGCAGTTGGTTCGCCTTGATTTAGTCAGCCGCGAAGAGTTTGACGTGCAGACCCAGGTTCTGTTGCGCACCCGCGAGAAGCTGGCGCTCCTGGAACAGCGTCTGACCGAGCTGGAAAACCGTAATGCGCCGGAAGAAGTGAAGCCGGCACCGGCTATTCCACCGGTGGACGACCAGGAGTAAGTGCGGGTTGTATCGCCCGGTGGCGCTTCGCTTACCGGGCCTACATGAACGCGTAGGTCGGGTAAGGCGCAGCCGCCACCCGACATAAAAAACGGGCCAACTGGCCCGTTTTTTTACTGACTGTCCTTCTGGATCTTCTTGATGATGTTGGTGGTTGAGCATCCGTCCTCAAAGTTGAGCACCATCACCTCGCCGCCGTTCGCCCAGACCTCTTCGCTACCCGCGATTTGCTCCGGTTTGTAATCCCCACCTTTTACCAGCAGGTCCGGCAGAATGCCGGCAATCAGGCGCTGCGGCGTGTCTTCTTCAAACGACACCACCCAGTCCACGGCTTCCAGCGCGCCGAGTACAATCATGCGCTGCTCGAGCGGGTTCACCGGACGCGTTTCGCCCTTCAGGCGCTTCGTCGACGCATCGCTGTTAACCGCCACAATCAGGCGATCGCCCAGCTTGCGCGCATTCGCCAGATACGAAACGTGGCCCGCGTGCAGAATATCGAACACGCCGTTGGTCATCACCACTTTTTCACCACGCTTGCGCGCGGCGGCGACGGCCACCTTCAGCTCGTCTTCGGTCATCACGCCAAAACCAGTATCGGCACGACCGCGCACCGCGTTTTCCAGCTCGATTGGCGAAACGGTTGAGGTACCGAGTTTACCGACGACCACGCCCGCCGCGGCGTTGGCGAAGTAGCACGCCTCTTCCAGCGAGTTTCCTGCTGCCAGCGTCGCCGCCAGCACGCCGATCACCGTATCACCGGCACCGGTCACGTCGTACACTTCCTGCGCCTGGGTTGGCATATGCAGCGGCGCTTTGCCCGGCTGCAGCAGCGTCATCCCCTGCTCGGAGCGGGTCACCAGCAGCGCGGACAGCTCAAAGTCAGCAATGATCTTCATGCCGCGCTCAACCAGTTCTTCCTCGGTTTTGCACTTGCCCGCCACCGCTTCAAACTCGGAGAGGTTTGGCGTTAGCAGCGTCGCGCCGCGATAACGCTCAAAATCGGTCCCTTTCGGGTCGATCAGCACCGGGACGTTGGCTTTACGCGCCAGCTGAATCATCGTCTTCACGCTCGCCAGCGCGCCTTTGGCGTAGTCGGACAGCACCAGCGCGCCGATATTGCTCAGCGCCTGGTTGATACGCTCGTGCAGCGGCTCAGGATCAACGCCTTCGAACCCTTCTTCAAAGTCGAGGCGGATCAGCTGCTGGTTGCGCGACAGCACGCGCAGCTTGGTGATGGTCGGGTGGGTCGGAACAGAGACGAAGTCGCACTTCACGTTCACGTCCGCCAGCGACTTGCTCAGCGCGCGCGCCGCATCGTCGATGCCGGTCAGGCCCACCAGACGCGACTGCGCGCCCAGAGAGGCAATGTTCATCGCCACGTTTGCCGCGCCGCCGGGACGCTCTTCAATGGTGTCGACCTTAACCACCGGTACCGGTGCTTCCGGAGAGATGCGGCTGGTAGGCCCATACCAGTAGCGATCCAGCATCACATCCCCAACAACCATTACTCCAGCACGTTCAAACTCTGGCAGTGTTACTTTCATTCCTGACTCCAGAAAGATTCACAATTTGCGCGCGATAATATCACACTTGATTTGTTACGCACGGTTCCACCAGCCACTTCTGCCAGCTGGCCGTTACCTGAGCACGTTCATGAGCAAAACTGTCCAGCGCCACGTGCCCCGGCTCCTCCTGCAGCGCCAGGTGATGAAGCTCATCGCGAAGCGTCGTGTAGGCACGGGTTAAGGCCTGCGCCTCCTGCTCGTCCATGATGTCGTTTTGCGCCAGCAGTTCCAGAATGCGAACGTTATCGGACCAGCGCGTCAGCTTTGGCTTGTCGTGGGCGTGCAGCAGCACCAGATACTGGGTAATGAACTCAATATCGGTAATCCCGCCCTCGTCGGCTTTAATATCAAAGCGATCGCGGTGTTTATTGCCTAAGTGAGCACGCATTTTCTCGCGCATTTCGCGCACTTCCGTTTGCAGCGTGCTGCCATCACGCACGGTGGTCATAACCTCCCTGCGGATGACGTCAAACTGCGTTTTGAGCTGCGGATCGCCATACACCACGCGAGCGCGCACCAGCGCCTGATGCTCCCACGTCCAGGCTTCGTTCTTCTGGTAATCGGCGAAGGAGTCCGTTGAGGTCACCAGCATGCCCGCCGCGCCGGACGGACGCAGGCGCGCATCCACTTCATACAAAATGCCCGACGAGGTGCGGGTGCTGAACAGGTGCATGATGCGCTGCGCCAGGCGCAGGTAGAACTGGCGCCCGTCAATCTCACGCTCGCCGTCGGTCATCACGTCAACCGGGCAGTCGTGCAGGAAGATTAAATCCAGATCGGAGCTATAGCCCAGCTCCCAGCCGCCGAGCTTGCCGTACCCCACGACCGCGAATCCGCGTCCTTCACGTTCGGCCAGGTGTTTCGGCTGGCCGTAGCGCGCCACCATCTGCACCCACGCCTGATGGACCACCGCGTCAATGATCGCCTCTGCAAGCCAGGTTAAGTGATCGCTCACTTTCATCACCGGCAGCGTTCCGGCGATATCCGCCGCCGCCACGCGCAGCATCTGCGCCTGCTTAAACTGGCGCAGCGCCTCCAGCTGTTGCTCTTCATCCTCTTCCGGCACGCGCAGCAGATACTGACGCAGCTCGTCCCGGTAGGCATCCGTCGCCGTGGGCTGATACAGCGTGTTCGGGTCGAGCAGTTCGTCCAGCAGCAGCGGGTAACGCGCCAGCTTGTTGGCCACCATCGGCGACGCGGCGCAGAGCGTAATCAGGTGCTTGAGTGCCCCCGGAAACTCGCTCAGGAGCTCCAGATAGGTGGTGCGCGTGATAATCCCGCTCAGCAGCGGCATCATGCGCGACAGCGGCACCGGCGCGTCCGCCCGCGAGCAGACCTCGCTCAGCAGGTGCGGCATCAGGTGATCCAGCACCTGACGGCCGCGTGGGCCGATGGCGCGCTTGTTCAGCTCAAGACGGAAATCAGCGATCAGCGCCACCACGCGATGGCGGGCGTCGTCACTCAGGTGCGCCAGCACGGGGGTCGTGTCATCTTCCTGAAGCGCGTCCTGCCACAGCTCGCGCCAGTGCTCGGAAAGGGCATCGTCCGGTGATTCACTTTCGTCATCACCGATCAGCTCGTTAAAGATGCGGCGTACGCCTGCCATATGGGCATCCAGCCGTTCGGTTAACGCCGCCCAGTCGTCCACGCGCATGCCCCAGGCCAGGCGCGCCCGGTTAAGGTCATCTCCCGGCAGCGTCTGGGTCTGTTCGTCGTTGATGCTTTGCAGCAGGTTTTCCAGACGGCGCAGGAAAAGATAGGCCTCGCGCAGGGTTTGCGCGTCGCCGTCCGGCAGCAGGTGCAGCTGCTCGATGGCGGTCAGGGTCGGCAGCAGCGAGCGGGACTGCAGGGACGGCTCACGGCCACCGCGAATAAGCTGGAAGACCTGAACGATAAATTCGATTTCGCGGATGCCGCCCGCGCCGAGCTTGATGTTGTCTTTCAGCCCGCGACGGCGCACCTCACGGGCGATCATCCCTTTCATATTACGCAGGGACTGGATCACGCTGAAGTCGATGTAGCGACGGAACACGAACGGGCGCAGCATGGCGCGCAGCTCGTTGGCATAAGCGTCGTCGCTGTCGCCCATGATCCGCGCTTTAACCATCGCATAGCGCTCCCAGTCGCGCCCCTGCTCCTGGTAGTAATCTTCCAGCGCGGCAAAGCTCAGCACCAGCGGGCCGCTGTCGCCAAACGGACGCAGGCGCATGTCCACGCGGTAAACAAAACCGTCCTGCGTGGGCTGGTCCAGCGCCTTAATCAGACGCTGGCCGAGGCGGGTAAAGAACTGGGCGTTGTCCAGCTCGCGACGGCCGCCGCGCGTGGAGCCGTTCTCGGGCCAGGCAAAAATCAGGTCGATGTCGGAGGAGAAGTTCAGCTCGCAGCCGCCCAGCTTGCCCATCCCCAGAATCAACAGCGGCTGAGGAACCCCTTCCTCGCTGCACGGCGTGCCCCACTCTTTACAGCAGGCGGCGTAGAGCCAGTCGCGCGCGGCGACAATCAGCGTTTGCGCCAGCTCGCTTAGCTGCTGCAGCGTGCTCTCTTCGCTCACCAGCTCCAGCGACTGCGCCCAGGCGATGCGCACCATCACCCGACGGCGGAACTGGCGCAGGACGCGCATCAGCGTGGCTTCATCCGCAACGTCTTCGAGTGCGGTTTGCAGCCAGCCGGCGTAATGCCGCCACTCGTCCGCCTGCGGCGGCGCGTTCTCAAGCTCTGCCAGCCAGTCCGGGTTGGCGGTGATACTTGCCTGCACAAAATCACTGAAGGCGAGCACGCTCTTCGCCTGCTCGCTTAACGATGACGCCGGTAATGACTCAGGCAGACGTTCGCAAACGGTCTGCCACTGCTGCTGTAATTGCGAAGAAAGCGGCATTATAGGGGTTCCTTGCCAGAGTTAACGTTTTCCGCTGTGCAGCCAGAACGGCTCCTGTGAAATGGCCTCGTTACGGAAATGCTCAATCTCAATATGCTGGCGGGTTTCAATGGCGTGCTTCAGACCCTGCCAGTTCTCCAGCCAGGCCTGCGCCTTAACGCCGTCATAAGCGCCGGAAAGCAGCAGCATGCTGTCGATGTTGTGCGACAGACGGGGAAGCTGATCGCCATACTGATCGCCGAGCGGATACGCAAAGGTGCTCTTCAGTTCGGCGGCATGACGGGAAAGATGAATATCCGCGAAACGCTTAAAGTTTTCCGCGATTTTGGCCTCCGCTTTCGCATCCAGGAAGGCGCGCCAGCCGCGCGTCACCAGAAACTCGGTCAGGGCCAGTTTTGCAGAAGCGGCCTGCGGGCTGTAGATCGCCGTTTGCGCCGATACGTCGGAGAGCATCAGCGTTTCGGTTTGCGTCAGCAGATCACGTAAGTGAGCGCTCGCTTTGCGAGGAACAATACCGCCGAACAGCGTCAGGGTATGGCGCACCAGGGCAATCGCCGCCAGCATGTGGGATTTCGCGTTTTTCACATTTCGCACCCACAGCTCTTCATGGTATTGCCACTGAGAAAGCGCCAGCTCCAGCGCGGCTTCCAGACCCTGTTCAACGCTGGCTTTCGGCGCAACGTGCAGGATGGTCGTCTCTTTCAGCACGCGCGGCGCATTTCCGGCGGCCAGATGGTAACCCCGCGCGGCTTTACTCAGGCTTCCCTGACGTAATCCGGACTGGTTCACCAGCCTGCGCGCCAGCTTCAGCACGTCATTTGCGTCCCCTTCCAGCAGCTCAAGCTCCAGTTCGCAAATCGGCTCCTGGAACTCGCCCGCCTTCACGTCCCCCAGATCGAGGGCGATTTCGATGCGGCTTTTGCCTTCGGTCACCAGCCATTTCTCGCGCCAGAAATCGGTGCTGAACAGCGGCTGCACCTGCTCCGCCAGCGTGGAAGGCAGCTCGCCTTCCGGCCAGACTTCCGCCGGGAAACGTTCCAGCTCAAGTTCTGGCTTGCTGATGTCGATATTGTATTCCGGGCGCTGATGTAAACCGCCGACCACGCGGCCGGCAATTTTCATCGTCATCTCGTAGCGCCCGCTCGCGCCGCGGATGCGCAGCCCCATATCGTGGCGACGCAGCCAGTTGTCTGGCGTTTCATAATAGATATTAAGCAGTTGTACCGGTGCATGGTGTTCGCCGGAAAGCGTATGCAGATGCTGGCGGAGTCCGTCAACGCTGTCTTTTTCGACGATAAACTTTAATTCGATTTCTTGTGCCATAGCCTTGTACTTTTGCGTGCGTCACAGACGCGTCAATGAGGGCGAACTTCCTCGCCATTTGTTTGTCAGTACATAGTATTTTGCGCCAAATTGCCATGCAATGAGCAATTTGTCGGGCGTAAATCTGTAGAGTCGTGACACAGATGATTCTGATTGCTGACGAATGCTTTGCGTAGAGACACTGTTGCCACTACTATCGTTCCACTATTTATGAAAATAACGACTAATGATGCTTAAATTACGCCTGATTGGACTTACTTTACTCGCTTTTAGCGCCGCAACCGCAGTGCACGCTGAAGAGAAGCGTTACGTTTCTGACGAACTGAACACCTGGGTACGCAGTGGCCCCGGAGATAATTATCGCCTCGTGGGCACGGTGAATGCCGGCGAGGAAGTCACCCTGTTACAGACCAACGCGGACACCAACTATGGTCAGGTTCGCGACAGTACCGGTCGTACTTCCTGGATCCCGCTGAAAGAGCTGAGCACCGTGCCAAGCCTGCGCACGCGCGTGCCTGATTTGGAAAACCAGGTGAAAACTCTGACCGACAAGCTGAACAACATCGACGGCACCTGGAACCAGCGCACCGCTGAAATGCAGCAGAAAGTGGCGCAAAGCGACGGCGTGATTAACGGTCTGAAAGAAGAGAACCAGAAACTTAAAAACGAGCTGATTGTCGCGCAGAAGAAAGTGAATGCCGCTAATCTGCAGCTCGACGACAAACAGCGCACCATCATCATGCAGTGGTTTATGTATGGCGGCGGCGTGCTGGGCGTGGGTCTGGTACTGGGTCTGGTGCTGCCGCATCTGATCCCAAGCCGCAAGCGTAAAGACCGCTGGATGAACTAATTCGTCTTCTCTGCCAGACTTACGTATCATTCTGGAAAAGAGAAAACGGGAGAGTTGGGCGTGAAGAGTTATCTGGTCGGTGGTGCGGTACGTGATGCGTTGTTAGGTCTGCCGGTCAAAGATAAAGACTGGGTGGTGGTTGGCGCCACTCCTGAAGAGATGCTCGACGCGGGCTACCAGCAGGTAGGCCGCGATTTTCCCGTGTTCCTGCACCCGAAAAGCCGTGAAGAGTATGCCCTGGCGCGTACCGAGCGGAAATCGGGCTCGGGCTATACGGGCTTTACCTGCTATGCCGCGCCGGACGTCACGCTGGAGCAAGATCTCCTGCGCCGCGATCTCACCATCAACGCGCTGGCGCAGGACGAAGACGGGCAGATCGTTGACGCCTATGGCGGTCAGGACGATCTGCGCAACCGTCTTTTACGTCACGTTTCCCCGGCGTTTTCTGAAGATCCGCTCCGCGTGCTGCGCGTGGCGCGCTTTGCCGCGCGTTACGCCCATCTCAGTTTCCGTATTGCCGATGAGACAATGGCGCTGATGACCGCCATGACCGAGGCGGGCGAGCTTGAACATCTGACGCCAGAGCGCGTCTGGAAAGAGACGGAAAATGCCCTCACCACGCGCAACCCGCAGGTCTTTTTCCAGGTCCTGCGCGACTGCGGCGCGCTGAAGGTGCTGTTCCCGGAAATAGACGCGCTGTTTGGCGTACCAGCCCCGGCAAAATGGCACCCGGAAATTGATACCGGCGTGCATACGCTGATGACCCTGAGCATGGCGGCCATGCTCAGCCCTGACGTGGACGTGCGCTTTTCCACCCTGTGCCACGATCTCGGCAAGGGCTTAACGCCAAAAGAGTTCTGGCCTCGCCACCACGGGCACGGCCCGGCAGGGGTGAAGCTGGTCGAGGGGCTGTGCCAGCGTCTGCGCGTGCCGAACGAGATCCGCGATCTGGCGAAACTGGTGGCCGAGTTCCACGATCTGATCCACACCTTCCCTATCCTGAAGCCGGCCACCATCGTTAAGCTTTTCGATAACATCGACGCCTGGCGCAAACCCCAGCGCGTAGAGCAAATCGCGCTCACCAGCGAAGCTGACGTGCGCGGTCGTACCGGGTTTGAAGCGTGCGATTACCCGCAGGGACGTTTACTGCGTAAAGCCTGGGACGTCGCGAAAGCGGTGCCCACGAAGGACGTTGTCGAAGCGGGATTCAAAGGACCGGAAATTCGAGAAGAGCTCACAAAGCGGCGAATTCAGGCGGTGTCGGACTGGAAGGAAAAGCATTGCCCTCAGCCGAAAGACTGAGGGCCATCGGTCAGAAGAAGACCACGTACACCGCAGCCGCCACGATAAAGCGATAGATCGCGAACGGAATAAACGAGATACGCTTAATCAGCTGCAGGAAGGTTTTAATGGCAATCAGCGCCACGATAAAGGCGGTGATAAAGCCAAAGGCGAACATCGGAATGTCGCCAGCCGTCAGGAAGTGATAGCTCTTATAGACGTCGAGCACGGTGGCGCCCATCATCATCGGCACCGCCAGCAGGAACGAGAATTCTGACGCGGCGTAACGGCTTACGCCCATCAGCATCCCGCCGGAGATGGTAGCGCCTGAACGCGAGAAGCCCGGCCACAGCGCCAGACACTGGAAGCAGCCAATGATAAACGCCTGACGATACGTCATATCGTCCAGACCTTCCGCGCGCGGCGTTTTTGGCTTCAGCACTTCCGCGGCGATCAGCAGGAAGCCCCCCACCACCAGCGCGTACATCACGTTAATTGGGTTAAACAGAGACTTGATGGCGTCGTGGAACACCAGGCCCAGCACCACCGCAGGGATCATCCCGAGCAGGATATGGATCAGTGACAGACGACCTTTACCGGCCCCCTCGTGCTGAGGCGGACGACCAAAATGGATGCCGATCAGGCCAAACAGGCGACGCCAGAACATCACGACTACCGCTAGAATAGACCCCAGCTGGATCACCACTTCAAACGTTTTCGCGGTATCCCCTTCAAAGCCCAGCAGATGGCCAACGATAATCATATGGCCCGTACTGGAGACCGGCAAAAACTCCGTCAATCCTTCGACCACACCCAGTATTGCCGCCACCAGCAGCGAGTGCATATCGCTCATCTATAAACCCCTAAAAAAGATATAAAAAAACGGCGTCCCATACGGACAACCGGTAAGATACAGTCCTGAGACCGGTATAACATAAAATGGTTTAGCAATTATGACGTTAAATCTTGCCTTTCAGATTTGTGCCACGCTCAATAATGACGCCGACATTGGCGGCGCGCGCCACCGCTCCCGGCTTGCTCAGCTTGATGCGCACCCACGGTGAGTTGAATTTTTTCAACAGCAATTCTGCGACTTCTTCCGCCACCCGTTCGACCAGCGCAAAACGTTGCCCTTCAACGTGGGCGATGACCGTTTCACTGATGTCGGCATAGCTCAGACAGTCGTTCACGTCATCGCTTTTTGCCGATTTGCGGTTATCCCATCCCATTTCGATATCGAACACCAGTTTCTGCTCGATGGTCTGTTCCCAGTCGTAAACACCAATTGTGGTGATTACCGAAAGTTGCTCTATAAATACAATATCCATCACGACCTGCCTGCTTTTTGGCTAAACCGGATACCACTTCCGGCGAATTATGCGTATTATCCACAGATGCTGAGAATACAGATACATTTTCAAAACGGAACAGCGTTATGAGTGCAATCGCGCCTGGAATGATCCTCCTCGCCTATCTTTGCGGCTCAATCTCCAGCGCCATTCTGGTCTGCCGCATTGCCGGGTTACCTGACCCGCGTGAAAATGGTTCCGGGAATCCGGGGGCGACCAACGTACTACGAATTGGCGGCAAGGGAGCAGCCGTAGCGGTTTTGATTTTTGATGTTCTGAAAGGGATGCTACCCGTCTGGGGCGCGTATGCGCTGGGCGTCACGCCGTTCTGGCTGGGGCTCATTGCTATTGCCGCCTGCGTCGGCCACATCTGGCCCATATTCTTCGGCTTTAAAGGCGGAAAAGGTGTGGCGACCGCCTTTGGCGCCATTGCGCCCATCGGCTGGGACTTAACCGGTGTAATGGCCGGGACCTGGCTTCTGACCATTCTTCTGAGCGGCTATTCGTCGCTGGGCGCTATCGTCAGCGCGCTGATCGCGCCGTTCTACGTCTGGTGGTTCAAACCCCAGTTCACCTTCCCGGTGTCGATGCTCTCCTGTCTTATCCTGCTGCGTCATCACGACAATATCCAGCGCCTGTGGCGTCGTCAGGAGACCAAAATCTGGACGAAGCTCAAGAGAAAGAAAAAAGACGCTCCGAAGAGTTAGTTATGCCTTATAGCCAAATGTGATTTTGGTCACCTTCTGCCTGTGGTAACTGTTAGGGACACAACACAACCACATAAAAAGAAAATGGCTGAAATCACAGACACCACTCCCCTTTCAACGGCAGGTACTCCTCCTGATGGCGACATCCAGTGGGTGCGCAGCGCATCGGACGTATCACGCCTCGTTAATGACGGTTCTCAGGGCCGGGCAAACGCCCGTATCGTGGTCGGTATCGCGCTGGGCGGGATTTTCCTCGATGCCTACGATCTGGGCGCGCTGGCGTTCGGCATTAAAGACATCACCCGCGAATTTAACCTGACGCCCGCCGGTACCGGTATGGTGGCCTCGGCGATTACCTTTGGTGCCATTGTCGGGGCGCTGCTCGGCGGCTACCTCACGGATAAAATCGGGCGCTACCGCGTTTTTATGGCTGATATGGTGTTCTTCGTGGTGGCAGCGATCGCCTGCGCGCTGGCCCCGAACGAATATGTGCTCGCGGGCGCCCGCTTTGTGATGGGGCTGGGGGTCGGGATTGACCTTCCCGTGGCGATGGCGTTTTTAAGCGAGTTCGCCAGGCTGAAAGGGCCCGGAAATAAGGCCTCCAGCGTCGCGATGTGGTGCCCCACCTGGTATGCCGCCATCAGCATCTCCTACCTGCTGGTGCTTTTCTTCTACGCCGTGCTGCCGGATAGCCACAGCGACTGGCTGTGGCGTTTGATTCTCGGCTTTGGCGCGGTGCCCGCGCTGGTGATTATCGCCATCCGCAGCCGCTATATGAGCGAATCTCCGGTCTGGGCGGCGAATCAGGGCAACCTGAAAGAGGCGGCGTCGATTTTACGCCAGTCGTATAACATCAATGCCCACGTGCCGCAGGACGCGCTCGGCCAGCCCGCACCCGTCGTGAATAAAGCAAAATGGTCAAACTATCTGAACCTGTTCCGCGGCATCTACTTGCGCCGCACGACGCTCGCCACGCTGCTTTCCGTCGTCTCGTCGTTTGCCTATAACGCCGTGGCGTTTGGTCTGCCGGTGATCATCTCCAGCTTCTTTGTCCAGTCGATGCTCACCACGATTCTCATTTCTCTGGCGCTTAACCTGCTGTTTGCCTTCGTCGGCGGGCTGCTGGCGGTACGCTACGTACCGCGCTTCGGCGCCTGGCGGATGTCGCTTGCGGGTTATGCCTGCCAGCTTGTGGCGCTGCTGGGTCTGGCGCTGATTGGCCGACCGGAAGGCGCCTCTGAAGGGGTGCCCGCGGTCGCGATGCTGGCGCTATTCCTGTTCGGTCAGGGCTTCGGCCCGGGCGCGCATACCATGACGTTCGCCTCTCTGAGCTACCCGACCTCGCTGCGCGGCGTGGGCGTGGGTCTCAACCAGACGCTGATGCGCAGCAGTTCCACGCTGTCGCTGTTCCTGTTCCCGCTGCTGGTCGCCTCGCTGGATACCGCCGTCTTCTGGGTGATTGCGCTGGCGCCGTTTATCGGCCTGGCGTCGCTGCTGGCGATCCGCTGGGAGCCGTCCGGGTATGATGTGGATGCGGAGGATTACCGCTAGCCTTTCCTGCCGGGTGGCGCTGCGCTTACCCGGCCTACACTGCGCATTATCTTGTAGGCCCGTGCAAGCGTAGCGCCGCCGGGCGAAAATCACATGAGCCGTTTTTATCCATAAGCGACTCATATGACAGGCTTCATTTCCGCCAGGGCATACTGAAACGTATCCCGATGGTGTGGAAATGGATGCAGCATGTTAGCAGCTCAGGTCACTGATAATACGTATAAAGGCTGGCAGGCATCGCTTGCCCTGCAGTTTTGTCATACCCCTGAGAAAACCCTCCTGCACTCCGCCCACCACCTCGGGCCGCTCACCGTTCAACGTCCGTTTTACCCTGAAGGCGAAACCTGCCACCTTTACCTGCTGCACCCGCCCGGCGGAATTGTGGGCGGCGATACGCTGGACATTTCCGTTCGGCTGGACGCCAAAAGCCACGCGCTCATCACCATGCCCGGGGCGAGCAAGTTTTATCGCAGCAGCGGTCCGCAGGCGCGTCTGAACCAGCATTTTTACCTCGATGAAGATTCCACCCTGGAGTGGCTGCCGCAGGACACCATTATCTTCCCCGGCGCGAATGCCGCGCTGCGTTCCGTCTTCCATCTGAAGGCCTCCAGCACGCTGCTCGCGTGGGAGCTGTACTGCCTGGGCCGCCCGGTGATAAATGAAACCTTCAGCCACGGCACGCTGGAGAGCCGCCTTGAGGTGTGGGTAGATGACGAGCCGCGCCTGATTGAGCGCCAGCACCTTAGCGACGGCGATCTCACGCCCGTCGCCGGACATCCGTGGATCGGCACGCTGCTGTTCTACCCAGCCCGGGAAGAACATCTCGACACGGTGCGCGAACGGCTCGCACCGCTGGAAAATTATGCCGGGGCAACGCTCACCGATGGCCTGCTGTCGGTGCGTTTTCTCTCCGACGACAACCTGATTTGCCAGCGGGTGATGCGCGACATCTGGCAGTCGCTTCGCCCGCTTCTCACCACCAAAACCGCCTGTTCGCCGCGTATCTGGCAGACATAAGAGAAACGTTATGGAACTGACCCCCAGAGAAAAAGACAAGCTGTTGCTGTTCACCGCCGCGCTGGTTGCCGAACGCCGCCTCGCGCGCGGGGTAAAGCTCAATTACCCGGAATCGGTCGCGCTGATCAGCGCCTTCATTATGGAAGGCGCGCGCGATGGCGAAACCGTCGCCTCGCTGATGGAGGCGGGCCGCCACGTCCTGAGGCGCGATCAGGTCATGGAGGGCGTCCCGGAGATGATCCCGGATATTCAGGTCGAAGCCACCTTCCCGGACGGTTCCAAGCTCGTCACCGTCCATAACCCGATCGTCTAAGGAGCGCGTAATGATCCCTGGTGAATATCAGATCCAGCCCGGAAATATTGCCCTCAACGTCGGGCGTGAAACCCAAAGCGTGGTTGTCGAAAACCACGGCGACAGGCCGATCCAGGTCGGATCGCACTACCACTTTTACGAGGTCAACCCGGCGCTGAAGTTCGATCGGGAAGCCACCAAAGGCTACCGGCTGAACATCCCGGCGGGCACCGCCGTGCGCTTCGAGCCCGGCCAGAAGCGGGAAGTGACGCTGGTTCAGGTCACCGGGGCGCAGCGCATTTTCGGCTTTCGCGGCGAGGTGATGGGAGAGGTGAAACATGGCTGAGATTTCACGCCGGGCGTATGCCGATATGTTCGGCCCCACAACCGGGGATAAGGTGCGGCTGGCCGACAGCGAGCTGTGGATCGAAGTGGAAGACGATCTCACGGTCTACGGCGAAGAGGTCAAGTTCGGCGGCGGAAAGGTGATCCGCGACGGCATGGGCCAGGGGCAGATGACCGCTGACGGCTGCGTAGATCTGGTTCTCACCAACGCGCTGATCGTCGATCACTGGGGGATCGTGAAGGCCGACATCGGCGTCAAGGACGGGCGGATCTTCGCCGTCGGCAAAGCCGGGAACCCGGACATTCAGCCCGGCGTGACGATCCCGATTGGCGCGGCAACGGAAGTGATTGCCGCCGAGGGGAAGATCGTCACCGCCGGCGGGATCGACACCCACATCCACTGGATCTGCCCGCAGCAGGCGGAAGAAGCGCTGGTCTCCGGCGTCACCACCATGATCGGCGGCGGCACCGGACCGGCGGCGGGCACCAACGCCACCACCTGCACGCCGGGACCGTGGTATATCGCCCGCATGCTGCAGGCTGCCGATACGCTGCCGGTGAATATCGGCCTGCTCGGCAAGGGTAACGGCTCCAACCCGGACGCCCTGCGCGAGCAGATTGCCGCGGGCGCCATCGGGCTGAAGATCCACGAAGACTGGGGAGCGACGCCTGCGGCGATCAACTGCTCGCTGGAGGTGGCAGACGAGATGGATATTCAGGTGGCGCTGCATAGCGACACGCTGAACGAGTCCGGTTTTGTCGAAGACACGCTGGCGGCTATCGCCGGGCGCACCATCCACACCTTCCACACCGAAGGCGCGGGCGGCGGCCACGCGCCGGATATCATCACCGCCTGCGCGCACCCGAATATTCTGCCCTCTTCCACCAATCCGACCTTGCCCTACACGGTCAATACCATCGACGAGCATCTCGACATGCTGATGGTCTGCCACCACCTCGATCCGGATATCGCCGAGGACGTGGCGTTTGCCGAATCCCGCATTCGTCGTGAAACCATTGCCGCCGAAGACGTGCTGCACGACATCGGCGCGTTCTCGCTCACCTCGTCAGATTCGCAGGCCATGGGCCGCGTCGGGGAAGTGATTATCCGCACCTGGCAGGTGGCGCACCGCATGAAGGTCCAGCGCGGCGCGCTGCCGGAAGAGATCGGTGATAACGACAACTTCCGCGTGAAGCGCTATGTCGCCAAATACACCATTAACCCGGCGCTCACCCACGGCATCGCCCACGAAGTCGGTTCGATTGAGGCGGGCAAGCTGGCGGATCTCGTGGTCTGGTCCCCGGCTTTCTTCGGCGTCAAACCCGCCACCATCGTCAAGGGCGGAATGATCGCCTGCGCGCCGATGGGCGATATCAACGCCTCGATCCCCACGCCGCAGCCGGTGCATTACCGCCCGATGTTTGGATCGCTGGGCGCCGCGCGCCACGCCACCCGGCTGACGTTTATCTCGCAGGCCGCCAGTGCGAACGGCATCCCGCAACAGCTCAACCTGCAGAGCGCCACCGCGGTGGTGAAAAGCTGCCGGACAGTGAAAAAGGCGGACATGATCCACAACGCCCTGCAGCCGAATATCACCGTCGACTCGCAAACCTACGAGGTGCGCGTCGACGGTGAACTGATAACCAGCGAACCGGCTGACGTTCTGCCGATGGCGCAACGCTATTTCCTGTTTTGAGGAGTGATGATGATCTATTTAACCCAACGCCTGGACCACGCGCATCCGATTACCGCCAGCGTCACGCTGCCGATTGACTTACGGGTGAAAAGCCGCGCCCGCGTAGCGCTGAACGACGGCCGCGAAGCCGGGCTGATGCTGCCGCGCGGCCTGCTGCTGCGCGGGGGCGACCTGCTGACGACCGACGACGGCAGCGAGGTCATCGAAGTGATCGCAGCCCCGGAGTCGGTCTCCGTGGTGCACTGCGCCGATCCGTTCCTGCTCGCCCGCGCCTGCTACCACCTGGGCAACCGCCACGTGCCGCTGCAGATCATGCCCGGCGAGCTGCGCTATCACCACGACCATGTTCTCGACGACATGCTGCGCCAGTTCGGGCTGGAAGTGGCCTACGCGAGCCTGCCGTTTGAACCGGAAGCGGGCGCTTACGCCAGCGATGCCCACAGCCACAGCCATTCTCACGCTCATTCATATTAAGGATCCATCATGCGCAAGTATTTACCGTTGTTACTGCTGGCTTTTTCCGTTCCCGCGCTCGCGCATCCCGGCCACGGTACCGACAGCTTCCAGGCCGGTTTTCTCCACCCGCTGACAGGGCTCGATCACCTGCTGATGCTCGCGGGCGCAGGCGTGCTCTCTGCACTGAGCGGTCGCAAACTCCTGCTGCCGTTTGCCACCCTCGGGATGATGCTTGTCGGCGCCATTGCGGGCAGCCTGCTCGGCGGCTTCAGCGGCATGGAGATGCTGATTATCGCCTCGCTGGCGGTATCCGGAGTGATGATGTTTAAAACTGAAAACCGTCTGCTGCTGGCGGTGCCAGCCCTGGCGATGTTCCACGGCTGGGCGCACGGCGTGGAGATGTCCGGCCACAGCTTCTGGCTCTTCACCAGCGGCTTTATGCTCGCAAGCGCCACGGTGCTGTGCGCCAGCTTTGCCGCAGGGCTGCTGCTGCGCCGTCACGACGGCCTGCGTAAAACCTTCGGCGGCGGGCTGATCGTCTCCGCCCTGCTGGCGCTGATGAGCTGATGGAGCACGCCCGCCAGAGGCTGCGCCTGATGCAGCTCTCCAGCAGCAGCCTGCCGGTCGGGTCGTTTACCTGGTCGCAGGGGCTGGAGTGGGCCGTTGAGGCAGGCTGGGTCACCGACGCCGACGCGTTCAAACGCTGGCAAATCCAGCAGATGGAGCAGAGCTTTTTCTGCGTCGACCTGCCGCTGTTTATCCGTCTTTATCAGGCCTGCGAGCAACGCTCTCTTACACATGCAAAACGCTGGACGGCATACCTTCTCGCCTGCCGGGAAACGCGCGAGCTGCGCGAAGAGGAGCGTAACCGCGGGGCGGCCTTTACGCGGCTGATTAAGAGCTGGGAACCTGACTGCCCGCCCGAATGGCTGCCGCTGTTTATGCAAAGCCAGCTCTGCGGCATGGCCTGGCTCGGCGTGCGCTGGGGCATTAGCGTGCGCGAGCTGGCTCTCAGCCTCGGCTACAGCTGGATGGAGAGCGCGGTGATGGCGGGCGTCAAGCTGGTGCCGTTTGGGCAACAGGCCGCGCAGCAGCTGATCATCGAACTGGGGGACCATTACGCCGCCGGGCTTGAACAGGCATTTTTGCGTAGCGACGACGCGCTGGGGGCAGCGACGCCGCTGTCCGCCATCGCCTCCGCGCGCCACGAAACCCAATATTCACGACTATTCCGTTCCTGAGGAGTCAACATGGCTGATTACAAACATCCCCTGCGCGTGGGCGTGGGCGGCCCGGTAGGGTCGGGCAAAACCGCGCTGCTGGAAGCGCTCTGCAAGGCGATGCGCGATACCTACCATCTTGCGGTGGTGACCAACGATATCTACACCAAAGAGGATCAGCGCATCCTGACCGAGGCAGGCGCACTGGAGCCGGAGCGCATCGTGGGCGTAGAGACGGGCGGCTGTCCGCATACCGCCATTCGTGAAGATGCGTCGATGAACCTGGCGGCGGTGGAGGCGTTAAGCGAGAAGTTCGGTAATCTGGATCTGATCTTCGTTGAAAGCGGCGGCGATAATCTGAGCGCGACGTTCAGCCCGGAGCTGGCGGATCTGACCATTTACGTGATCGACGTGGCCGAAGGGGAAAAAATCCCGCGCAAGGGCGGGCCGGGGATCACCAAATCCGATTTTCTGGTGATCAATAAAACCGACCTCGCGCCGTACGTCGGTGCGTCGCTGGAGGTGATGGAGCGCGATACCAACCGCATGCGCGGCGATCGTCCGTGGACGTTTACCAACCTGAAGGCGGGTGACGGGTTAGCGACGATTATTGCGTTTCTGGAAGAGAAAGGGATGTTGCGGGTGTAGTGCAGGTTATTGCCGGGTGGCGGCTTCGCCTGACCCGGCCTACGGTTTTGTAGGCCCGGTAAGCGCAGCGCCACCGGGCAAAAAACTTACGCCTCCGGCAGTTCCGCCAGCGGCCAGCGCGGACGCACGGACACGCTCAGGTCGGACGTTGCGCCTGCGTTCAGGCGCACCATTCCCGCGTAAGCGATCATCGCGCCGTTGTCGGTGCAGAATTCCGGACGGGCATAGAACACTTCCCCGCGACGCTTTTGCATCATCTCGGCGAGCTTCGCGCGCAGCGTGCGGTTGGCGCTGACGCCGCCCGCCATCACCAGACGCTTAAAGCCGGTCTGATCCAGCGCGCGCTTACACTTGATCATCAGCGTATCCACCACCGCATCTTCAAACGCACGCGCAATATCCGCGCGAGTTTGCTCGTCGTTGTCGTTATTGCGAATCGTATTCGCCGCGAAGGTTTTCAGCCCGGAGAAGCTGAAATCCAGCCCCGGACGGTCGGTCATCGGGCGCGGGAAGACAAAGCGCCCTTCCGTTCCCTGCGACGCCATTTTCGACAGCATCGGGCCGCCCGGATAATCCAGACCCAGCAGCTTGGCGGTTTTGTCGAAGGCTTCACCGGCGGCGTCGTCGATCGATTCGCCCAGCAGCTCGTACTTGCCAATGCCCGTTACGCTAATCAGCTGCGTATGGCCGCCGGAGACCAGCAGCGCCACAAACGGGAATGCAGGCGGATTCTCTTCCAGCATCGGCGCCAGAAGGTGCCCTTCCATATGGTGAACCGGGATCGCCGGCACATCCCACGCAAACGCCAGCGAACGGCCAACCGTCGCGCCAACCAGCAGCGCGCCAACCAGGCCCGGGCCTGCGGTATACGCCACTGCATCAATCTCTTTTGCCGTTAATCCCGCTTCTTTCAGCGCCGCCTGAATCAGGGGAACCGTTTTACGCACGTGGTCACGAGAGGCCAGTTCAGGTACGACGCCGCCGTAGTCAGCGTGCAATTTCACCTGACTATACAGCTGGTTGGCCAGAAGCCCTTTTTCGTCGTCGTAAATGGCGATGCCGGTTTCATCGCAGGATGTTTCAATACCCAGTACACGCATGACTTGTTTTACCTCGTTTCAATACCGCGCAGTGTAGAGCCTGGGCGGGTTGATGTAAAACTTTGTTCGCCCCAGGAAGAAGGCTCGTGTATACTCCTCACCCTTATTAAAGTCCCTTTCAAAATCGCATCGGTGCTTTACAAAGCAGCAGCATTTGCAGTAAAATTCCGCACCATTTTGAAATAAGCTGGCGTTGATGCCAGCGGCAAACCGAATTTATTAAAGGTGAGAGTTACATGCCGGTAATTAAAGTACGTGAAAACGAGCCGTTCGACGTAGCACTGCGTCGCTTCAAACGTTCATGCGAGAAAGCAGGTGTTCTGGCTGAAGTTCGTCGTCGTGAGTTTTATGAAAAACCAACGACCGAACGTAAGCGCGCTAAAGCTTCCGCTGTGAAACGTCACGCGAAGAAACTGGCTCGCGAAAACGCACGCCGTACTCGTCTGTACTAATTGGTTGAGGGCCTCAGCCCTCAATTGACAGACAGAGTAATAGTCGTAAGGCCGTGCTTCCGGAAGGAATGCGCGGCTTGTTTTCGTTTATAAGTCGCTTAAAATTTTGGGGCATATGGCCGGAAGAATCCCACGCGTTTTCATCAATGACCTGCTTGCCAGAACCGACATCGTCGATCTCATCGACGCGCGGGTAAAGCTAAAAAAGCAGGGCAAGAACTACCATGCGTGCTGTCCGTTCCATAACGAAAAAACCCCCTCCTTCACCGTAAACGGTGAAAAGCAGTTCTACCATTGCTTCGGCTGTGGCGCACACGGTAATGCCGTCGATTTTTTGATGAACTACGACAAGCTCGAGTTCGTTGAAACAGTCGAAGAGCTGGCGGCGATGCATAACCTTGAAGTGCCGTATGAAGCAGGAACTGGCCTGAGTCAGATAGAACGCCATCAACGGCAAAATCTCTATCAATTAATGGAAGGGTTAAATGATTTCTATCAGCAATCCTTCACCCAACCCAATGCCGAGCCTGCACGTCAGTATCTGGAGCAACGCGGTTTAAGCGCCGAGATTGTTCAGCAGTTTGCTATTGGTTTTGCTCCGCCAGGCTGGGACAACGCATTAAAACGTTTCGGTGGTAATGTCGACAACAGGAAGCTGTTGCTCGATGCCGGAATGCTGGTCAACAACGACCAGGGAAGAACTTACGACCGTTTCCGCAATCGCGTGATGTTTCCGATTCGCGACAAACGGGGTCGGGTTATTGGATTCGGTGGCCGCGTTCTGGGTAACGATACGCCGAAATACCTTAACTCCCCGGAAACCGATATTTTCCATAAAGGCCGCCAGCTGTATGGCCTTTATGAAGCACAGCAACATCAAGCTGAGCCACAGCGACTGTTGGTTGTCGAAGGATATATGGATGTTGTCGCCCTGGCGCAATACGGTATTCATTATGCCGTTGCTTCGCTAGGAACATCGACCACCGCCGACCATATGCACATGTTATTCCGGGCAACAAATAACGTCATTTGTTGTTACGACGGCGACCGTGCAGGACGAGATGCCGCATGGCGTGCGCTGGAAACGGCAATGCCTTACATGACTGACGGTCGTCAGCTACGCTTTATGTTTCTGCCCGACGGTGAAGACCCGGATACTCTGGTGCGTAAAGAAGGCAAAGAGGCGTTTGAAGCACGGATGGAGCAGGCTCAGCCGCTCTCTATGTTTCTGTTTAATAGTCTGTTGCCGCAGGTCGATTTAAGTTCACCAGATGGCAGTACGCAATTGGCCGCGCTCGCGCTGCCGCTTATCAGTCAGGTCCCTGGCGATGCGCACCGTATTCAGCTGCGCCAGATGCTGGGTCTGAAGTTGGGCATTTTTGACGACGGCCAACTCGATCGTTTAATGCCAAAACAGGCAGAAAGTGGGGTCGTACGCCCCACTCAGCAGATAAAACAAACTCCTATGCGTATACTTATAGGACTGCTGGTGCAAAACCCGAATCTGGCACAGTTGGTGCCACCGCTACATGGGCTGGCGCAGAGCAAACTACCTGGACTCAGCCTGTTCAACGAGCTGGTGAGTCTTTGTGTAGCCCAGCCTGGGCTGAATACGGGTCAGCTTTTAGAGAACTATCGCGGGACAAATGAATATTCAACACTTGAAAAACTCTCAGCCTGGAACGATATAAAGGATGAGAATGTTGAAAAAATGTTCACCGACACGCTAAACCGAATTTTTGATTCAATGCTTGAACAGCGACAGGAAGAGTTGATAGCTCGCGATCGCACGCACGGTTTAAGCAGTGAAGAACGCAGGGAGTTCTGGGAAATCAGACAAGCCCTGGAAAAAAAATGAATTTAACGGCTTAAGTGCCGAATATCGATCGGGAAGCCCCCGGCAGCCGCACTGAGAGGCAGCGGCAAAAATATAAGTACGCCCTCGCTTTAAAGGTTGGCAGCCCCATCGCCGACACCAATCAAACGAATTAAGTGTGGATACCGTCTTATGGAGCAAAACCCGCAGTCACAGCTGAAACTTCTTGTCCAACGCGGTAAGGAGCAAGGCTATCTGACCTATGCCGAGGTCAATGACCATCTGCCGGAAGATATCGTCGATTCAGATCAAATCGAAGATATCATCCAAATGATCAATGACATGGGCATTCAGGTGATGGAAGAAGCACCGGATGCCGATGATCTGTTGCTGGCTGAAACCTCCAACAACACTGACGAAGATGCGGAAGAAGCTGCTGCACAGGTACTGTCCAGCGTGGAATCTGAAATCGGGCGTACCACTGACCCGGTCCGCATGTACATGCGCGAAATGGGTACCGTTGAACTGTTGACCCGCGAAGGCGAAATTGACATCGCAAAACGCATCGAAGACGGGATCAACCAGGTTCAGTGCTCTGTCGCCGAGTACCCGGAAGCGATCACCTATCTGCTGGAGCAGTACGATCGCGTTGAAGCGGAAGAAGCGCGCCTGTCTGACCTGATCACCGGTTTTGTCGACCCGAACGCTGAAGAAGATATGGCGCCTACCGCCACTCACGTCGGTTCTGAACTGTCTCAGGAAGAGATGGATGATGACGAAGACGAAGATGAGGAAGAGAGCGACGACGACACCGCGGACGATGACAACAGCATCGACCCGGAGCTGGCGCGTGAGAAGTTTGCCGAGCTGCGTACCCAGTACGAAGTGACGCGTGACACCATCAAAGCGAAAGGCCGCAGCCATGCCGCCGCTCAAGAAGAGATCCTGAAGCTGTCTGAAGTATTCAAACAGTTCCGCCTGGTGCCAAAACAGTTCGACTACCTGGTGAACAGCATGCGCGTGATGATGGATCGCGTACGTACCCAGGAACGCATCATCATGAAGCTGTGCGTTGAGCAGTGCAAAATGCCGAAGAAGAACTTCATCACCCTCTTCACCGGCAACGAAACCAGCGAAACCTGGTTCAACGCGGCTATCGCGATGAACAAGCCGTGGTCTGAAAAACTGCACGACGTGAAGGACGATGTGCATCGCGGCCTGCAGAAACTGCATCAGATTGAAGAAGAGACCGGCCTGACCATCGAGCAGGTTAAAGACATCAACCGTCGTATGTCCATCGGTGAAGCGAAAGCCCGCCGTGCGAAGAAAGAGATGGTTGAAGCGAACCTGCGTCTGGTTATCTCTATCGCCAAGAAATACACCAACCGTGGTCTGCAGTTCCTGGATCTGATTCAGGAAGGCAACATCGGTCTGATGAAAGCGGTCGATAAGTTTGAATACCGTCGTGGTTACAAGTTCTCCACCTACGCAACCTGGTGGATCCGTCAGGCTATCACCCGCTCTATCGCGGATCAGGCGCGCACCATCCGTATTCCGGTGCATATGATTGAGACCATCAACAAGCTCAACCGTATCTCCCGCCAGATGCTGCAGGAGATGGGCCGCGAGCCGACGCCGGAAGAGCTGGCCGAGCGCATGCTGATGCCGGAAGACAAGATCCGTAAAGTACTGAAGATCGCCAAAGAACCAATCTCCATGGAAACACCAATCGGTGATGATGAAGATTCGCATCTGGGTGATTTCATCGAGGATACCACCCTCGAGCTGCCGCTGGATTCTGCGACCACCGAGAGTCTGCGCGCTGCGACGCACGACGTTCTGGCCGGCCTGACCGCCCGTGAAGCAAAAGTCCTGCGTATGCGTTTCGGTATTGATATGAACACCGACCACACGCTGGAAGAAGTGGGTAAACAGTTCGACGTTACCCGCGAACGTATCCGTCAGATCGAAGCGAAGGCGCTGCGTAAGCTGCGTCATCCAAGCCGCTCTGAAGTGCTGCGTAGCTTCCTGGACGACTAATCGGTCCTTACAGTGAAAAAGCTCCCAATCGGGAGTTTTTTTTTGTTTATTCCCTCTCCCTGTGGGAGAGGGCCAGGGTGAGGGCATCAGGCCGCAGAGACCCTAAAGCCCCCGCACCATCAGCGCCTCATCCAGCTCCCGGTACGCCTCCACCAGCTTATCCAGCGTCGCCCTGTTGAGCCCGCTCGGGTTCGGTAGCACCCACACCTGCGTAACGCCAATCATGATGCTCTGCTTGCCCCACTGCGTTCCACGCTGGCTAAACGCCTGCTCGTAGGCCTGCTTGCCGAGGATCGCCAGCGCGGCCGGCTGATAATCCTCTATCTTCTTGATCAGCTCCCGCCCGCCGCTGCGCAGCTCATGCAGGTTGACCTCGCTCGCCTGTACCGTCGGCCGCTCGACCAGCATGGTAATTCCGCAGCGCGTGTCCAGCAGATGCTGCTCCTCTTCAGGCTTGAGTAGCCTGTCGGTAAACCCGGCCTGGTAGATCACCTTCCAGAAGCGATTGCCCGGATGGGCAAAGTGAAAACCGGTGTGCGCCGAGGACTTACCCGGGTTGATTCCGCAGAACACCACCCGCAGGCCAGGGGCCAGAATATCGTTGATCATCTTTACTCCCGCTCGATACATCGTCAGGGAAGTATAAAGGATTGATTATGCGTTGTTTATAAAAACAGCAGGCAGGTGTGAATGGCTGGATTGCTGCGGGGAGTTACTTTATAATTCACCGCCACGGCCCCTTAGCTCAGTGGTTAGAGCAGGCGACTCATAATCGCTTGGTCGCTGGTTCAAGTCCAGCAGGGGCCACCAGATACAGCAAGGGCTGACGAGATATCGTTGGCCCTTTTGCTTTTTTGGGATATGCCGGGGATATTCCGCAAAGGGAAGTATGGTTCACTATCGTGACTACGTGCCGTTAAAAAGCTAAACGTTCTAACCAAACTTAACGAAGGGATAAAGCATGAGCCCACGGCGGCCAACACCTCAGGAATTATACTTTCTGTCTATTGAAAGGCAGCAGGAACGCGAAAGATACAATGAGTTTCTAAACTCTCGGGGTTATGAAAATAGCCCTGATAGCGCTAACCTGTATACAATCAGCAGGGGCTATACCGGCATGAAAGCAAGGGACACTATAATCATGCTGGCGGGTGAACTGCCTTACATGTATGACTAATAAAGTTAATTGCCCCTTTTATCACATCACCCCATTTTTATTTTCGCGGGTGTAAAAATGTGATGAAGCGGGCCGTTCCGCAAAACAAAAGGCTCAGGGATTGATCCTCCCCCTCCTATCGATGGATATGCAGCAAGAAAAACGATATAGAAAAGCTAAATATACATCTGTATATTTAGCTTTTCTGTTACGAGTCTAATGCTGGTGGTAGTCCAATAGCGAGGTTCCAGATGGTCAGTATGGGAACGTGTCAGTAATGGATATAATGCGTAAATGATCTGTCCAGCCAGAGAACGTATAAGGTAGCATTACGCTTGTAACCCACCATACGTGCCTTACTGCAAAATCGTAATGCAATAAGTTCTACGTCTTCGGTTACATGGGCAGGAATAGCTGCTTTGATTGAGCTACGGGAGATTTTTTCGTATCCGAGCTTATGACGGTCCTGCTGGCGGATATCCGCCCGTGAAAGTTGACTCAACCGGAAAAGCTTATCAGTTAACGCTGCCTTTTCCTTTTGCTCATAGCAATCAACGCAAAAACCATTTTTGAAAATCACGAAACGAAAATTCATGAGGTTTACCGTCAGAAAAAAAGCCTGACAGGCATGCCAGCTGCACTATCGCCCTGCAAGCAGGGTGGAGCACAGTGTGCTGGTAATTTCCGAAATAATTAAATGTAAGCTGTGCAGTTCACAGATCTCCGAATGCGAATTGCATACTTTTAACGGAGTACTTAACTGCGAATTTGCAAAATTAACTCCCCAAAAAAAGCCCCTACGCGGGGCGTTTGTTAGTTGCTGGTGGTGGGCCTGCTAGAACCCGTCAGAACTGCACAGCAGTTTTATGAATTGCGCGCTAATAAGACAAGCTTTTCCCCGCTAAAAACGATCACAGCGGCTACCAGCGCATTAAACATGATGTACATCGTGAAATAGTTATCCTCAACACGGTCTGGGTAAGGTTCCAGTTTCTCTGTTGGGATGTAATTCATGAGATTCGTGACGGTATATTTCAGGCTGTCGGCCAGCGGGTCGAATACCCCTGAGAGCATCAGCGCAAACGTGATAGTCAGAAACATCAGCAGGCGTAACGACCACTTAGCGGGGCGTGACATCGCAACTCCCTGAGGCATTACCGATCACCGTAATATCACCATAAGCCCAGAGTCTATCCCCCTGCAGAATCTGGTGCCGGTGAGCCTTCAACAGAGCAGTACGCACCATGTAAAAATCACGTGAAAGAAAGAAGGTAATGCAGCCCTCACTGATGCCCGAACCATCTGGACGCGGTGGATGCAGGCGGAAATGACCTCGCTGATAGTGATGCGAACTGTCAACGTCAAAGGTCATGTAGTCATCCACTACACCGTCTTTGCGAAACAGGGCAAACCAGTCGTAATAGTTATTTCCGGTAAACGCGTGTTTGAACCATGTCTGGCTGTGAGAAAATAATCCACCTGCCGGACGATCTACAATCCAGTAACTCCCTGGAGGGACGGTGGCATTTGTCATGTACGAACATTCAGGTTTGTTGGCGAGATCGCCCAGCCCGGAAAACACCGGAAATGAACCTACCCCGCCCACATCCAAACGGGCTACGCGCCCCTCGTCGTAAAGATGGTTAAAATCAACCCGGCAACTGATCATCAGGCCACCACTCGCTGGTTCCATGAGTCTGTGTAAAAAATATTCCCGTCGAGATATAGCCAGGTAATGCTTTCATACGCCAGCGACACGGATTCAGTAGGGTTATTCATTTGACCGCCAGTGTTTTTAAAATTGTGCATCACTGGCGTGACAGCCACCACTTTGACGTTTTTCAAAATAATGTGCATAAATTCTTCCTCTACGCCTGCGTCATTAATCCGATACCATTTAATGATTGCCTGCTGGAGTGTCTCGCCCTGACAGACGGCACGATTCAGGTAAGGTGTGGCCTTATCGAGCTCTTTTGTAAAACTTAACTGGTCATGCACACGCGTCCCCGTAAGTTTTCCAAAAGTATTATCGTAAGGGATATGCACGCCGTGGTTAAAGCTCTGCATTTCAATAGCACCTTCACGCAGCAGAACATTGCTACTCCCTTGAATCAGGGTTCCAGTAGAGTTATAAAGCCAAATATATGCGGGAACAGCCATTTTATTAATTCCATTTAGTTGAGAAATTAACCAAACCTTACAGCCACTATTTTTATCAAAATGTAATTTTTTATAACGATTGAAACCCCAATAAAATATTTATATAAATAAAAACAGCCAATAAATATGCTGAATATTTTAAAGTTGAAAAGGGTTGAGTTTTTTAAAGTCAGACTTTCGACTTTTTTTACGCGGTCATATTCTAACTGGTCAGAAAACTGTGCTTTCACCTGCTTCATTGCTTACAGACATTGACAGCATGCTGGCGCTCTTCTGAGTGATTTCGCCGCACGGCTTACTCTTCAGAGCGTAATGCACCGCACAGTGGCCGCCAGCGCCAGCAGCATCGGGAACGGCAGTTATGTCGTCGATTATGCCCACAGCGGGTGGACGGGGGTTTGTCAGATTGAACGCCTGCGGCCATTGTTCAGCCAGGCTGATCAAGCTACCGGCGGCGACTGCTTTTATTTTTTCTCTGCTGTCTGGTGGTTTCCGGTTTCACCTGGATATCACGCCATTTATCGCCGGGGCTGAGAGCAGCCCTCAGGATGAGCCTGATTAATTTTTCTGTTCACAGATTAATTCCCCTGGTGAAAATTCTTTCAGCAGGGGCCACCAAATTTTTAGCTTTAGAATCATATGATTAAGCCACTCGACTGAGTGGCTTTTTTATTGGTTTTTTTGAGCCGCTAACCGTGGTTCAGCGAAGCCGTTCTGATCCGCTCAGACGCACCGGGGGTCGCAATCAGGCGCTCCACGGACTCCATCGTCACGAACGTACAGCTGCAGTCCACATTGGTGCACTGGTGATAGCGCTCTTTGGTATTTTCACTTAGATAGCGACTGGTACGCGCATGCGCAGAGTGCTTGCACTTAGGACAATGAAACATGTACCCCTCCACTTGATTCACATTTTGTGAATCAATAATACCCAAAACAAAACCAATAGCAACTACATTACTCACTATCAACAGTAAATTTTCCGTTGCTGACGTTCAGCTCAAGCTTAAGCTGCGTGGTAAAGCCGCTACCGTTGAGGGTATGCACCACCTCGCTGATGATCCACGCCTGCTCGTCGATGACGCGTTTAAAACCGTTTACCAGCACCGGCGTTTCGGGGAACAGATCGGCGCGTCCCAGCGCAAGCTGGATGGAGAACTTCACGGTTCCCCGCTGAAGCGCGCGCCACTTCGCCTCTGCAGCCCTGAGCGCCTGCTCTTCAGAAGCATAAACCGTGGTGAGCTCAAATACGTTCTCCGCCGATCCCACCAGCCTCTCTTGCGGTTTCTGCTCCTTGCCTGCTGCTCCCGCTACCGGTGCGGCGGCATCCGGGTGCTGCAGTGCTTCTGTCTGCTGCCCTCCGGGCTGACGATTAATACTCAATTGAGGATTTTGTTGTTTGGGGTCACGCGTTTGCAGCCATTTGGCCGTTACGCCGGAATAATTTTCACGGTCAGCTATGGAAAAAAGGTGCTTATCTCCATCCCCACGTTCAATCATCATTAAGGAAAGCGGAGTGCCGCTGGCCGTCACGGCCTGGCCCGCTTTCATAAAGATAATCTTCCCGGCTTTGATTGAAACAAATGCTCCATTACGTTCAGCAAGGCGGGAGAGGAACGCCGCGTCTGTCTCCTGAGACTGGTCAATATGAGAGATGGCGATGGATGCAAGCCCCGACGCGACGCTGGCGGTCAACTGGTTACGCTGAGCGATGGTATCGACTATCGCGCCAATCGTCGTGTCATGCCATGACTGTTCGCGCCGCACGTTTAGCTTTCCACGAAAATCTGCGCTGAATCCCCGGATGGTCAGCGTGTCCGGCGCGCCCTGGAATTGAATCGCATCAATCGTAAAGTCCCCTTTCTCCTCGAGCGGGGTTCCCTCCCATCCCAGCCATAAGGAGAGCCTTGCTCCCCGGGCAGGCAAGTCCAGCAGCCCGTCGGAATCATCCAGTTGAATATCCAGCTGATCGGCTTCCAGCCCCCGTTTGTCGGTCATGGTCAGGCTGATAAGACGATGGCTGAAATTTTGCGTGATATCACGATCGTCAAGCTTAAGCATAAAATCAGGGGCGATTTTTCCACCCGCCCGGATATTCATTTCGGTGATCATCCCACCAGCCCTCCAATGCTATTCCGTGCGCTTTCCACCAGCTCTGAGGCCTGCGTTCGCAGGTCGCCAAACGTCGTCATCAGCGATTCATCCACGCGTTTAAGCTCCAGAGTAAAATTAATTTTTCGAGCGGTACCGTCACTGTAAAAATCCGAATGCGTGTGCGTGACTTTCTCAATGACAAACATGCCGTGAATGATGCCGGTACCGTCTATCAACGGCCATGCCCGCCCCTCATTCGCCATCAGCTCGACCGCCTTGAGGGAAAGCCGTCCTCCCGTGAGTTCCGGGTAGAGTATGCCGGAGAGGCTGAAGGATGTATCACCTTCGCCAAGGTACTGCCAGGCTTTAGGTTTCCCGATGCGAGCGCTGGATGCCCAGCGGTAGTCTTTTGTGAATATCATTGACTGATACGGTAAGGTTCGTCGTTCAAAGACAAACAGACCCAGCACCATTAACATTTTTTCTCTCCTCAACCATACATAAAGCTGGATTGCTGCCGTCTCGCTTTATCCTGTTCAATGTTATCTATCGTCTCCCGGATTTGACGCGTCAGATCCGTTCCAGAGGCCATGCCCCCCTGCAGCGTGATGTTATATTCGCTTTTACTCTGATCGACGTAAGAGCGTCCTCCAGTAGCGATTGTCGGCTGATACCCCAGGCTGCCGCCAGAGATCCCCGCGCCCGGAATATAAGCGCTGCCCGCCGGTGAGGATGCCGCTTCTGCTTTTGCCGCAGCGGCGTCGAGATCGCCCGACTCGTTTTTGATAATACCGAGCTTCTCCAGCAGCCAGCTGGCCTTGCCGCTCAGGCTATTAAAGAGATCGAGCGGTGCCATTAACGCATCGCCCAGCGCCTGACCAAAAATCACGCCAGCGTTTTTACAGCCATCCAGCGTTTCCTGCGTCGCCTTGATCGGCGTGATTAAGTCGGTGAACCATTGCCAGATACCGCCCAGCTTCTCCGAGATAGCGTCAAATACCGCCATCACCGGTGAGAACAGCGCACCCAGCGGTGCGAAAGCCGTCGAAAGCCCTCCCATCACCCCACCAAAGAAGGCGCTGATGGGCTCCCAGTATTTAAAAATCAGTAAGGCGCCGGCAGCAATCGCCGCGCCAAGGGCAATCACCGGCCAGCTAAGAGCACCCAGCACCGTCATGATGGCGCCGCCCACCACGCTGAATACCGTTCCCAACATCCCGGCCGCGGTAACAACCATATTGACGCCCGTCAGAACCGGGCCGATAACCGTGCCTACGCCGCCCAGTACGCCAGCAAACGCCTGCGCGCCGACAACGATGCTGGCGAGGGTCTGCGTCAGCTCAGGATTGGCATTCACCCACAGGGAGGCCGTGCCAAGCCAGCCGGTTGCGGTTGTTATCAGGTTGCGCAGAGCGCCATCCGCTTTATCAAATACATCAATCTTCAACCCGTTCCACGCGGCCTGGAATCGGTTGATATCGCCGTCAAGATTATCGGTCTGCACGGAAGCCGCGAGCGCGGTACTGCCCTTTGCCCCCTGCAACTGCTGGCGTTTTTCATCAAGCGATCCATCACCCGCAGCGGAAGCCAGCGCCCCCGCGGCTTTTATGGCATCCGGAGTCTGAACATGGCGCAACATCGCGCTGAGCGCGTCCCCGGCGGCGGCGCCTTTCATCCCTTTTTCCGCCAGAACGCCAAGCAGCGCGGTGGTCTCTTCAAGCCCCATACCGGCGGCATCCGCAGCTGGCGCAGCGGAGGTGACGGCCGCCACCATCTCAGCGAGGCTGGTATTTGAAGAGGTAGAACCGCGCGTAAGCACATCTGCGATGCGTTCCGCGTCCGTATCGGCCAGGCTATACGCGGCCTGCGTGCTGGCGATCATATCGGCCGCTTTAGCCGCGTCGACACTCCCCGCCAGGCTGAGGTTGACCGTTGGCGCGGTGGCCGCAAGCAGCCCATCGGCGTCATATCCTGAACGAGTCAGTTCGGTTTGTGCCCGGAGGACCGTGTCTGCAGGTACTCCGGTCCCGGAACTGACCTCCCGCGCCTTCTGGCGAATGGCCTCAAGCCGGGGATCCCCCTTCGCCAGACCAAGGTTTGCCTGAATGGCCGACATCTGCTTTTCAAAGCTGATGCCAGGCGCCATAAACCGGGACGTCTGGTCAAAGCCCGCTTTTGCTATGCCCACACCCGCATTCGCAAGCTGACGCACCCGCGCGGTAACGCGTTTGCCTGACTCGTAGCGATTCTGAACGGTACTCAGCCGTTCCTGCTGCTGATTGACGCGGGCCAGCGCATCCCGCTGTCGGTTAAGCTGCTGCGTTTTTTCGCTGATGTGAGTTCGTAAACGACGCTCATCAGACGAGAGCGTGCGCGTGTTGACTCCCGCCTGAGCGAGTTCAGTGCGCTGACGCTGTACCGAGTAGCGTAAGCTGTTGTACTCAAGCTTAAGGTCGGCCGCCGATTTTCGGGCTGCAGTCAGCGCATCAGCCTGCGCCTGGGTGGGGTTTTGCGTGTTTTTAAACTGTACCGCCAGCGCCGCGGCATGCTGTTTCGCCTGAGCAAGCGACTGCTCCGTCGTGGCGAGCCGGGCATTTGCTTTTCTGAAGCCGTTAATACGCCCCGCCTGCTCATCGAGCGCCCCCAGCGCCGTCTGCGCATCGCGGATATCGCTCGCGAGAGTGAGGCTGGCGTTCTGGAGAGCGTTAAGCGGTCGGGTTGCCCGGTCGACTGCCTTAAGCAGCTCCTGAAGACTGACATTATTACTCATGGTGGTTTCCGCTTCGCTGCAGCGCTTTTTCGCGCCATAAGAGGAGTTCGGTCACGCTCAGGGAGTACAGTTCTGACGGCGGCCAGTGAAAGATCACCGCGATATCCGCCATCAGATCGTCGACCGACACATTTTCGGGAAATTTCAGCGAGCCGAAGCCGGTGACAAAAAACCGATCACCTTACCTGCAAAAGAGAGCAGATCGCAGGCATCCAGGCGCGCAACCTCATGCTCGGTAAGCGCCGGCGAGGTCATTCGCGGCAGCACCTTAATCAGCGCATCCACGTCAGATTGCGCCAGCGACGCCAGCGATACGCCGCGCAGGGTCCCCGCATTGGGTTTTGCGACGGTCACCTTTTCGATTTTTTGCTCGCCGCGCTGAACGGGGCTATCAAGCGTGACGATATGTGGGTTTTCACTTTCGTTCATGGCGGTCTCGTTGATATTTTCCATTTCGTTACTCTTCTGAAAGTTAACTCACCGGCCGGTAATCCCGGCCGGTTAAAGGGTTACAGGCCGATGGCCTTACGGTGTTCTGCCAGGCGATCGACGCCATCGACTTTGAGCACCATGTTGATGATGTCGATTTCGATGATCTCTTTGCCATCAATGGTCAGCTGGTAGTAAGCGCACTCGGTGGACATCTTGGTGGTGCCGCTCTCGCCCTGCTTGTTTTCACCGCCATCAAACTCTTTATGACGGCCGCGCATGACGATTTCGACGGCGGAGATTTCGCCGGTATCATCGCGCTGATAAGAGCCGGTAAAGCGCAGCGGCACGCTGTCCGCGCCCGGAGAGGCATACTGCGCCCACAGCGCGGCGTCCGGCAGGCCGCCAACGGTCCACTCCAGCGCCAGGGCATCATCGTCCAGGCCGAGGTCGACAGAGACCGAGCCCGGCATACCGCCGCCGCGATACTTCTCCAGCTTGCGGGTAAGCTTCGGTAGGGTGACAGACTCAACAACGCCCATATAGCTCAGGCCATCGTTGAACATATTCAGGTACTTAAGTTTGCGTGGTAACGCCATGCTTCAGCTCCTTAGCTGTTAACCGAATCTGACAGGTCTGCCAGATAGGTATCGGTGATGCGCTGGCGCAGGGTCAAATTTTCCAGCGGCGGGACAGGGGTGTAGTCGTAATCGATATACAGTTTCCCCGCTTTCAGGGTGGTTGCATCGTTCGACTCAGGGTCATACCAGCAGGAGCCGTCGACGATATAGCCGTTGGTTTTCAGCTCGCGGAACTTGGCGTTAATACCGGAGACGATGTCGCGGATAAGCGTTGGCGTGATGGGTTTATCCATCGCCCACGCGTGCGCTTCCGCCATGGTATCGGCCAGCACCTGTGCGGTACGGGTGTAGTTTTCAAAGACGAATAACGGATCGTCTGAACAGGTACGGTTACCCCAGAATTTGAAGCCGTCGTTGCGAATCAGCGTGGTGACGCCAGCCTGGTTGAGCAGGTTCGCATCGGTAGCCTGTTCCTGCAGATCCCAGGAGACAGAGGCGCTTACGCCGGTAACGCCATTGACGCCAACGTTTGACAGGGTTTTATGCCAGCCGATTGTCTGGTCGATTTTGGCGCGCAGGCCAAGCGCACGGGCGGTAGCCCAGGCCGTCGTCGTTGCGTTCGTGGTGGTATCCCATGCCAGAAAATCAGGATGGATAACCATCAGCTCGCGCTGGCTGAAGTTTTTTCGGTAGTCGATCGCTTCAGAGATGGTTTTACAGCCCCACGCGCTGACATAGCCGAACGCGCGCAGGCTCTGGCACATGGCGGCCAGCGCGGTCGCCACTTCCTGAGAGTCCAGCCCCGGCACCCCGAGAATACGCGGCTTAACGCCGGTTACCGTTTTTGCGGTCAGAAGCGCCTTCAGGCCGGTGTACTTACCGTTTTCATCGGTGGTACCGATGATGTTGGAAAGGGTCTGCTTGCGCGCCTCTTCCGGGGTTTCAGCGGTGCCTTCGGCCACGCGAACAACAACGACAACCGGTTTGCACTGATCGGCGATCGCCTGCAGAGAAGCGGCCAGCGTCCCCGCCTTGCCGGCTTTCGCAATCGCGTTTTGCACGTTGGTAATGAGCACGGGCTCGTTTAAAGGAAATGTCTTGTCGTCAGCATCGCTGGCCGTACAGACCATGCCGATGATTGCCGTCGAGACGGTGGAAATGGTGCGGGTGCCATCGTTGATTTCGATGACTTCCACGCCGTGGTGAAAATCACTCATCCGTTTAACTCCTTGGTTAGTTGGTGAGTGATATTGTCGCGGCTGGGCTTGTTATGAGCTAACCATCCCTGTCCAGCGGCCGCTGGCACAACGATTGTCCAACTATCGTGGCGGGGAATTTTTTATAAAGCGTGGAAATACCTACATCAAAAATTAACGCAACGCGCTGTCGGGATTCCCCGGAAGCAATCAGCCTGCCAGCCTGAGCCCATTCCTCCTGCGTCAATTTAGGGCGTCTGCCACCAATTCGTCCCTGTTCTCGCGCTGCGGCCAGCCCGGCGCACGTCCTCTCGACAATGAGTTCACGCTCCATTTCAGCAAGCGCCCCCATGATATGGAAGAAGAAACGCCCCATTGGCGTTGAGGTATCAATGCTATCAGTCAAACTGCGGAAATTGATGCTTCGCTGGCGTAGTTCCTCGGTCATTGAAACAAGGTGGCGCATACTGCGCCCGAGACGATCGAGTTTCCATACAACGAGAGTATCGCCCGCATTAAGTTGTCTGAGGGCACGATTAAGTCCCGGTCTGTTTGTCGATTTACCGCTGATTTTATCTTCAAAAATCAGCTCACATCCTGAACGCTGCAGCGCGTCACGCTGTAAGGCGGTGTTTTGTTCATTTGTTGACACGCGTATGTATCCAATAAGCATGGTATTTCTCTCCGTCAAAACCGGAAATCATGCCATTTAATGGATAAAGACGCATTTTCGAAAACCTTGGTTTGGGAGAAGGGTCAGCTTTGCCTGTCGGTGTACCCGTTCCGTGGCCGTCAGCAAATCCACCGACGGGGTGGCTCAAATGCAACGGAGCTGCTTTCACGGCTGCGCAATATCCGAATCTGGCTCTGGCATACCCAACCCTGAAACTTCCAGACTTACGCGGGGAGTTTATACGTGGCTGGGATGATGTACGTGGTATTGATGCTGGTCGAACGCTGCTTTCTCTGCAGCTCGATGCCCTTCAAAAAATGACTGGTTCAGCAAGTAATGGTGCTGCAACTGGCTTCGTGAATAGCAGCACGTCTAATGTTAGCGGGGTTTTTAAACGCGGAAGCTCTATTTACCCAAATACTAACGGACAGAATTCCGATTATCAGGGGGTCGATCTTGTCTTTGATTCATCCCTTGTCGCGCGTTCTGCAGCAGAAACTCGTCCGCGTAACATCGCATTTAACTACATCGTGAGGGCCGCATAATGGCGAAGGCAAAATTAAACAATGAGCTTATTGCTACAGTGACCGGTGATATAACTGTGTTTAACTACGATGGTGAGACGCGCGAATATATTTCCTCCTCGGTTGAATATTTGCCGGTCGGCGTCGGCATTCCGGCTAAATCATGCATTGACTCTCCGGGCGAAGACAAAGAGGGATTTACCATATGCCGGAACGCAGATTTTACAGCTTGGGAATATATGGCTGATCACCGTGGTGAAACGGTATATAGCACTGAAACAGGCGAAGCGATTGTCATCACAGCACCGGGGGATTACCCTGACGGCACTACCACGCTGGCACCTGCGACATATCATGACACGTGGAATGGTAATGAGTGGGTGATTGATACTAAAGCGCAGCACGCGGCGGACGTGGAAGCGGCGGAGCAACAAAAAGTTGCGTTACTTTCAGAGGCGCAAACAACGATCAATATATGGCAGACCGAACTACAGTTAGGCATTATCAGTGATAAAGATAAGGCCAGCCTGATACTCTGGCTGACCTACATAAAGGAATTGCGGGCGGTCGTTCCTGACGCTGCGCCAAATATCAAATGGCCTACACCGCCGGTTTAACAGGCCAGCTAACATCAGGAGCCGTCGACGTATCGACGGCTTTCACTTCCTTCTTATAGTCCATCCATGATGATAATTTTGCTTTGTCCTCATTGCTGATATCACCCAGCATTAACTCAACCCGCCAGTCTGCCGTAACATTATCAGCCGTTGCCAGCAATTGCGCGCGCTGATTCTCTGCCTGTGCAATGTGGTCAACTTTGGGCGATACAAGAATTGGATATCCATCATCATCTGATTCGATAACCTTCCCATCATTTTGCTGCCCCGCCATTAGGGCGTTGTATAAATCAGCGTTAATTTCGACGATATCAGCAGGCATATTGTCGTTTATGCTGTCCAGGAAAAAGCCATTTGACGACTTGGAAAAATAAATCATTTTGTCTCCTATATACCAACAGCGAACCAGTAACAGGCGCGTTCGTATTCAATCATTGCACCCTGGCTAACTTTTCCAACAACGATATAGAACTGAGATGTACCCAAATCAGAGCAGTTTGCTACGCCTACTGAGGTAACTCCTGCCGCTGAAGTTGTATGTGGGATTGCCATTAACATGAGTGTCCTTATGGGGAAGCTCACTGGAAAAGTAACCGTATAGCTTGAGCCTCCGCTAACGATGCCCCACTGTAGGATCAAACCAGAAGGTAGCTTTTGAAAGCCCGGCGAACTCTGTGAACTGGAGAATGATGCCATATCTGGAATCTGGTTAGCGCCAGTCCCAACATCCCTTTTAGCCGCTTCTTTCAAACCAAGGTTTTTTAGAACCTCAGCGCTCAGCCCTGCAGCGGCAATTTCTTTTAACGCATTGGCGATTAAAGGGTACTGTTTATGCGGATTATCAGCAGCAATATGCTTTTTCATCTGATCATCAGCGTAGCCCTTAACCTCGATAACTTTATCGTCAACGTACTGGCGCGTTGCCAGCACAACCGACGGATCAATTTTCAGGGAAATTGACGATGTGCTCGACACAATCAGAATCATGCGAATGGTCTGCGTGCGGCCGCTGCCTTCCTGCAGCTGAGGCTTGTATGTCTCCGGGCAATTGGCCACGGCGATCAGAATGCCGTCTTCGTCATAGAGACCGATCTCTCGGATCCAGAAACCGCCCTCATTCTCGGGAATAATCTGTTCAGCGATGATCTGGCTGGTATTGTTTGGGTCAACAGCGAGCAGGTTCAGCGGTGCTATGCGTTTTTGGTTGACGAGCTTCGTCTGCGCCGGATCGGGGGTTGGCAACGTTCCGTTGGCGTCGCCTACCGCCATCTGCGTCAGGTTGAGTTGCGTACCAAGTGCCGTCGCGTTAGCTAGCCGCGCCGCGCCCTGATTCGTCAGTATGGCAAAATATTTTGCGGTCATGCGTTCACTCTCAGGTTATCAATCAAATGGATGGCCGAGGCCGGGTAAAAATCACCACCGACAATAATTTCCTCAGTGGTATAGGGGTAAACAGCCAGCGCATCGCCGTGATAGCATCCTGCACCGACATGAAACGCTCCCGTTGAGCTCAGGCTGATAGCCAGCCCGGTCATGTGTCTACTTGCAGGTTTGGCATCCTCAATTAGCCGTTCAAGCTCCTGATACATTTCATCAGTGATGCCGTTATCAAGCACACCGACAACCAGACGGAATGTGCCAGGCTCCTCACCGAGCTGCCACCACTCGCGCACCTCAATCAAAAAGCCAAGCGGTTCCACCACGCGACGCAATGCGCTGATAGTTCCTTTGTGCTGATGGACGAAAAACGAGGACATAATAACGCTGCGTTTCGTGCTCTCCGGCCACGCCTCATCCCAACGATCTACCGACAGCGCCCATGCCAGGTAGGGAAGTAAATTTACCGGGCACGCGCTGGGGTTCCATAAGGTGCGTAGCGGTACCGGCACACGCTCAATTTTCGAGAGCGCAGCGGCAGCGGCGACTTCCAGCGGTGAGGACCCAACGGGTAACAGCCTTTCACTCATCCGAACCCCCGATCGCTATCTGATACGAGGTACAGTTCGAGGCCTGCGACTTACTCAGTACAATGTCAGAGTGGGGAGTTTCCAGCTCAACGCGCTGCACGCCTTCAACGTGAAGTGCTGCATAGATGGCCGACAGACGGATATCGCGTCCAAGGCGATGCTGTGCGCTGATATAATTCTGCAGCTTCCGCTCCGCTGCTTGCCTGATGGGTTCAGACTCTGGTCCGGGATAAACGTAGAGCGTCGCGTTTATCTGGTAAGGCACAATTTCTGCCGACTGGACCGTTACACGATCGCCTACGGGGCGGACGGTTTCAGCATTAAGTGCTTTTTCAACAACCGCCAGTAGTTCAGGACGAGCGGTACCATCACCCTCACGGGATAACACCGAAATCGTCACATATGCAGGCTGAGGGCTTTCAACCGAAACGTCAGCGACCCGTCCGTCAGCACTCCGACCATGATATTCATAGGCTCCCACCGGCCCCGCGACGCTCAACCCTTCAAATGCCTGCTGCGCACGCAGCCGCAGGTCGGCATCAGACTCCATGACGGCAGCCGTTGGCGGAATGGTAGTGTCATCGCCCGGGGTGATGGTCAGGCGTTCGGTATTATTGTTTCCCGCAATAACGTCCAGATCGTGACCGGAAGAATAGGCCAGCGTCACGGCCAGCGCAGCCTCATTAACCCGCTGGCGCCAGATGACTTCCCGGTAGGCGTTCTCCTGAAGCAGCTTCACAATCGGCTCGGATTCCAGCGTCAGCGTCCGTGCAATCGCCTCCCGCTCCTCTTCCGGATAGAGGGAGACAAAGGTGGCCTTTCGTTCTGCCAACAGCGTTTCATAATCCACCTCCTCCACGACATCAGGCGCGGCGAGCTGGCTCAGATCAACAATAGCCATAGCGTTTAACTCAGTGAAATGGTGATAGAAAAGGATTGTCCGGAGGTCGGGCGCGTGCCGGTGATATCGACATACAACGTCCCGTCGTTCTCCGAACGCTCGAAAGTGATGGCCGTCAGGCTTATCCGCGGCTCCCATTTCTGGATGGCGGAATAACAGGCGGCCATGATTTGCAGGCGCAGCGCCGGGCTCTGCGGCCTGTCGATCATCGCCGCCAGCAGCGAGCCGTAATCCCGCCGCATGACCCGCGAGCCAACCGGCGTAACCAGAATGTCGCGCACGCTTTGCCGGATGTGTTCAGCCTCTGAAATGCTCAGCCCGGTCTGCCTGTTCATCCCCCTGTAACGCACCGTCATTGTGTCCCCTTAGTCCAGCTTCCGCCGCTTTGCACACTCCCGTGCGCGTGGTTATCCACCTGCACCCCGTTTGAGGTGAATTTGCCGCCGGAATGCTCAATATTTCCGGCCATCACGCCGCCCTTCTGCACTTCAAGAGAGGCGGTAATTAACCTGTTGGTACACACCACTTCAGGCGTATCCAGCGTGATGCGGGACGTTGACGTCACCCGCACCTCCGGCACGGTGGCGGTCAGCGATTCAGAGGCGGTAATGTCGGCCGTTTTAATGCCTGCAACCGTCAGCGCCCCGCGCTCGGGTTCGTACTCGATCACCGCGCCGTCAGGGAACGAGACGTGGAATGCATCAGGTGACCCGGACGGCGCCGGATGGTCGTCAGAGAAAATGCCGGGCAGCACGAAGGCGGTATCAAGCTCGCCGCCGATGGCCAGCAGCAGCACCTGCTCTCCCTCGGAAGGAGCCCACCAGACGCGCGAACGTCCCGCACGGCAGGTTAGCCAGTTCAGCCAGGTGGTTTTCATCCCGCCGGTCTGGACACGACAAAGCCCTCTGTTGAGGTCAACATCGGTCACAACGCCGATACGAATCAGATTGCGGATCGCGCGAGCGATGCCGTTCATGGAAGTTAATGTATTCATGAGAAGAGAATGCCGTTCAGGAGGAACGGCAGCAACGAGACGGGGTTTTCTGCGGGATGAAACAACAAGCGGTCCAGACAGTCGGCGGCAGGCGGCCTTCAGCGCGGGGAAATTAGTCCTTCCACTGGCTGACCAGCTCGCCGTTGACGTACAGCGCCTTCGGCCGCGTGACGGGCTCCGGCAGCGGCGGCTCGGGGGAATACGTCGCGTGCAGAGCGCCCTGCTCCTGGGAAACAAGAATACGCTCGGTTAATTGCACGCTGATGGTGATATCCATCGTATCGTCATCGTTTAAGACGATCGCGAAGGTGTAACCGTTTTTGCGTCCTTCATCGAGGGTAAAAATATCCGGCTGGTTTTCCCGAAGCCAGGCCAGCACCGGGACGAAAAATCCCTCACTGTCGCCGGTGAAGCCGCTGACCTTCGCGTTCAGCGCATACCGCTTTTCAAAGGAGAGCGAGGAGGCCTGGCGGGTGTCAATATTGCCGCCTCCGACAGACATCTGCAGGCGCTCCGGGTTGGCATTAAGTTGGGGGATCGCGTCAATTAATGCCTGACGCAGGCTCTTGAGTTTGTGCATCGAGTTTATCCTGACAGTCTTTAATGGTTTCAACCTGCAGCGCGCAGGCGATAAGGGCGTATTCCAGCCTGCGAATATCCGCGCTGAGATCGCCGTTAGTGGCGGGCTCGCTTCCCGGCATCGGGCAGCGGCTCACCTTCGGGCAGGCGTTGTAAACAATGGGCTGCGGAGGCGCAGGCGGTGCGGGTGTGCAGCCTGCGGACAGCATCAGGCAGCTGAGCGGTATACCAGCGGCGTAACGCTTCATTTTCATTGAGTAATCTCCCGATAGTCGCTTCCCGTCTTGCCCTCTCCTCGCCCGCAGTAAGAAGCTCCTCACGCAGCCTGACCTGGGCATTTTCATTTGCTCTGGCCATCCGCTGCGACAGGGACAGCTGATGGTTAAGCGTGGCGAGGGCAGTTTTTTGCTCGCTGGCGACCCGGTTGGCCGTAGCTAAGGAACGGGACAGGTTCAGGTTGTCATGGTGAAGCCACAGCGTGATGGCCAACAGCCCGGCCAGCGCCAGCATGAGCGTTCTCACGGCAGCCCCTTCAGGCACCAGGCCTTCTCGCGGACGCGACGGTTTTCCAGCCCGGCATTTTTGACGCCGTTGACATACACCCAGCGGGTAAGCTGCCCGCATGCCTGCGGCCACTGTTTACGTTTGATAAAGGACACCAGCGTCGAACGGCAGGCGGCACCTGCGCCGACATTAAAGGTAAAACTCACCAGCGCGTCATAGACCCTTGGTGGCATCTCCACCGGCGCACACGCCGCCAGACGCCGCTCAACGTTGAGCACATCAGCGACCAGGTTTACCGCGGCCTCACGCTCGGTAATGTCCCGCGTCGGCACAACGTTTGCCGTGTGGCCAATGCCGGACGTCCATACGCCGGCGCTACACCGGTAGGGCGAGAGGCGACATCCTTCGAGATCGGCAATCAACGCCAATCCTTCCGGGGACGTTTTCAGTAATCGAAAGTCAGGCATCAACACCGCCAGGGCCAGCACACCGGCGACGCTGCAACGCTTAATGATTGAGTTCACGAATGCTCTTCTTATCGAGGCCAAGAGACTGGAGATAGCGCCAGGTTTTGCGCTTAAACCAGTAATTCGTCAGCGCGGTAAAAATGGCGCACAGACTCCCCACGTACAGCGCGACTTTTTCAGGAGACATCGCCCCGAACCAGGCCAACGCCACGGCCAGCCAGTAGGCGATAACCGTGGTGATTTTCTCCAGGCTCAGTCCCATAGGTTTACGGATTCTTTTGTGGGGGCGCTATTCACCTCCGGCATCTCTACCGGCGTGCCGTGAGGCAAGATAACGCCTAACTCCGCGAGGCCAGGATTGGCCTTCAGAACGGCTTCAACGACGCCAGCCGTGCGCCCATAAAAGCGGGCGCAAACGGCATCAAGCGTGTCCCCCTGCATTGCATAGATTTTCATCAGACGCTCCCAACATCCGGTTTCCAGGTAACGTAGAGTTTCCCGGGCCAGAAGGCTTTTCGCTATCGCTGACGGATGGACAATCGCGGGCACAACAGATCGTCCACGAGCGGCGAAGCGTGGTTCAACGGAAGCGCAAAACAGGAATGAGGATGTTGGTACGGGTGATAACGCCGGGGCTAGCGCCAGCTCTCGTCTTCCCAGACTTCCCGGAGGATAGCGTCCAGCGCCTCGCGATCGGCTTCTTTTTCAAGCCCCTGGAGCTCAACCCCCGTCACCGATCCTATCTTCACGTTCACCCGCGATGACGGAAACAGGGATCGTATTCTGCGGGTCAGTTCGCACTGAAAGGCCTCAACGACGGCATGGCCAATCTGTTGATCTTTATCAAGAGTAATGTTCACCCGAACGTTGCCCTCTTTTTTGATTCGTTCCGGAACAGGCGATGCTGAGAAAACAACGGTAAACGCGTTGTTCTTGATTAAATTTCCCCGCGCAATCTCAGCAATCAAATTCAGGGCAATCTCACGATCTCTTTCTTGACACGTTCCTTCTGTCGTCAGTCGCGCAATCAGCTCGACTCGTTCAATCATGACCTGCTCGTTCAACTCTCTGTCCACACAACCTCCACCACGAGATACTGTATAAACATACAGTAGCACGTATTCATAAAAAGAGTGAAGCGAAAAATCAGAACCCTTCACGGTATGTACATGATATGGATGGAGATTAGCGGGCTCTCTGAGCGAAGAGATCCGTTAAATACCCAATACGTTCAAGGATTTTCCGCGCCTTTTGCTGGTAAGAACACGGTGCAGGAAATAGCGATCCGTCAGCTGCGCCCCTGCACCATTTATCGTTAAAGCGGCTGATGCCTCCCGCCATCAGATGCAGGGCTTCTGCCCGGCTGATGGCTATCCCGGTGGCGAGCCGTATCTCATCGATCACCTTCTCCGGTACCCCGTTCTGCGGGTCGCTCGCGAAGACGACGGGCGACGACGCGCCAGGGCGGATGAATTTGATGCGTTCGGTTAACGCCCGCCTCGCACGTCGGCTGAGGGGTTGAGAAAGATCGGTCTGCGTACAGTTATTGACAGAACTCCGAGAGGATACGGGCACATCCTTAAGATCCGCTGCCCGCTTCGGCACAATTCTCCACTGCGTGAGTCGGGTTAAAACTGGGCTGCCCGCGCCAACGGCGGAATCGTACACGCCGCGGATGCGGACTGTTTCCTCGCCGTACTGGTTAAACCCGGCGCGCGGCTCATACAGCGTGCGCACCTGTAAATCATCGCGACGCACAAACGGCCCGCCCTGCGCGGTGACGTAACCCGCCCAGTCCCCGGCGTCGGCAGCCTCATGGACGGCGGCAAACTCAACGCTCAGACCGCGCGCGGCCTCGGTATCCACCAGACGCCGCAGCTCGCGGTAGACCGTAACCGGCGCGCCGCCGATGAACTGAAACTGGCGAATGTGCCAGCGCCCTGCCCAGGCCGACACGGCGGACGCCGTCTCTTTCAGCAAACCACCGCTTTCGCTATCGGTCTCGCCATCGAGCGCATAGCCGTCGATATTCTTTGAGATGTATTTGGCGATATAGCCGGTAGCGCTGCCTTTCTGCGGATCGATCGCGTCCGCGTGAAAGCGAGCCTGTCTGGCGCTTTCGCTCTGCAGCTCAGCGCCATCCTCCTGCCGGGCGTAATCCCCGATAATCTGGCGAACGTATTCGACGTCTTCCGGCAGCATAAACATCAGCATGTGCCAGTGGGGCGTACCGTCGTGATGGGGTTCCGCAACGCGGATACCGAAGATTCGGTGCCCGTCCCGGTGGAGTTTTGCGCGGATACGCGCCCAGAGACGGGTAAAGTAGAGTTGCGTATCCGACGGGCTGGCCCCGTTCCACTTCGCGTTGGGGGAGCCTGATTTCAGCGTCGCGTGATACTGCGCGGGCGCGGTTAAGGTATAGAACTCGCCCACATAGCCCAGCGCCTCGCAGATATTTTCAAACCCGCGGATGCGGGTCATCAGTTCACAGCGGCGTATCGCGGGGTTGGCCACCGAGCTGTCGTATTTTTCAATCAGGCTGATGCGGTTGCCCTCTTCATCTTCCAGCTCCATGCCCTTGAGAAATTCGCGGGTGCGGCGCTTCTGCTCGCGCCACTCGGTCACGCAGCGTTTGCTCGCATACGCCGTTCTCCGTTTGCTGACGTTGCCGAGGGCAATCTGCAGATGCTCGCGCCAGGCAGCCGCGACCCGACGCAGCCGCCCGCGCCACCACGCCTCGGAAAACATGCGGATCACCGCCGCGGCAACGTCATCTTTGTTGAAAAACGACTTCGCCACCCGCTCCCAGTGCGGTGGCGACACGTTGAACTGTCGGGCGATCAGTCCGGCGCGCTGATACCAGACGTACAGCGTCTGATATTCGCCCATTTCAGCATCGTTAATATTCGCCAGCTCGCCGCGAATAAAGCTGGCGATATCTGCGGCCAGCAGGTCGATGTCCGCGCGGGACATATCCGGAAGGCGGTTATAGCGGGCAACCAGTTCGACCATGCGCGAGGCAAGGTATTGCAGAAGCTGAGTGTCAAAATGGTCGTCGAACACGGCCCTGGAGACTTCATCGTGCAGACCTGTGCAGGCATAGCGTTCAGAGACCCGCCGCAGGCGGGGTAACATCCTTTTGCAGAAGCGGATCAAAAAGGCGTTAGCCTGCGGGCTGCCCCGATGCTGTTCGAGAGCGTCAACCGTACGCCAGATCTCGAAGCGTACGCAGTCAGGCTGCTGTGAGAGGGCAATTCTTGCCTGCTGCAGCGCCGCGAAAAGGCGATCGCGGCGCTGCTGTTGGGCGTGGGTGAGATAAGGGCTGGCAATGGCCAACCGTGGGGCATTCCACGGATAAGCAAATGACGTAGCCAACTTATCCTCCGCGGACGTGTTTATTTTTCATCTCCGCGATCTCCTGGCAGGTTACGCACAGGGCTACGCCGGGCACCGCTATTCGGCGCGCCTCCGGTATCGGCGCCTCGCAGTCCTCGCAGAGGAGACGCGAAGGCGATACGGGTCGTCTGCGGGCGCGATTAATGTATCGCTCTCTGTCTTCCTGCTCGCGCGCCTGCGCAAGATCGATAAAATCGGCCATCAGTGCAGCTCCTGGGATTCACGCTCGTAGCGGGCCGCCTCGTGGCACAGCAGTTCGGCAACGTCTTCTCCGCTCATGCCGGTTTTGTAGATATGGCTCGCCAGCGCCTCCAGACGCAGGGAGACCGCGAGGGCTCGCGCGCATCGTTCCTCCGTTTTTGCCTCTGCCAGCAGGCGCTTCAGTTCTTCACTTCCGGTCGGATAAGGGCGGTTTTCACTGTTTCGCATCACGCGTTCTCCTTAATTTCAGGCAATAGGGTGCCCGGCGGGTTTACGCCATTAGTTTTTGGGTTGGGTTATATCGGCATGGTCAGCCGTTCAGGAAATAAACTCACAACAGCACGAAAATGGTTCATGGCGTTAATCAGCGCCCGTTTCTCTTCGGTCGACAGCTCGCTGATATCGCACTCGTGGCGGGCGACGGGCAATCTCGCCAGGAAAAAGAGGGCGGCCAGCGCCCTGCTGTTCTCCTCAAAACAGGGATCGCGCCTGTCGCGCATTTCAGCCATAAACCGCGCCAGCTCTTTTCCGCTATCGCTCCCATATCGGGCGCGCAGTTCAGCGACGTGGTTAAGCCCGCTAAGACGCGCTCCCACGCTAAGTGGAACCCTTGCACGGGCAGCTTCTATCGCCATATCTCCCCTCGCGTAAATTCACGCACGCTAGTGCGCTTAAAACGGGCACAGCACGGTTTTTTCCGCCGTTTGAGGATTGCGATTTCAGATGCCATGCTGCATGATTCCCATTTTGATAATGTCTGCAATCATTAGCCTCTGTTTGCCAACGTCTGCCGCTGATTGCCCGAATTTGTAATGATATTAATACCCAAATGAGTATTAGTAAACACCCAAAGGAATATATTTTGATTCTGGATTCTCAAGTGAATAATGAAGAGTTACTCGATAGAATCTGTCAGGTATATGGTTTCACGCAGAAAATCCAGCTGGCCCGGCACTTTAATATCGCCGCCAGCTCGCTTCAGAACCGCTACGCGCGCGGTACCGTCTCTTACGACTTTGCGGTTCAGTGCGCGCTGGACACCGGTGCCAGCCTTCGCTGGCTGATGACCGGACAAGGTGCGCAGTTTGAAGGTAACCCCGCGCCGGGCGATCCGGTTTCGGTTTCCACATTCACACTTAGTGATGGAAGGCTGGAAGAAAATACCACTTTGAGTATTGACTCTGGTTTCTTTAGCAAACCGCTGGCTCGCGGTATCGCCGTTCGGGCGGAGGGGAAGCTGCACTTTGTTGAAAAAGAAGCATCGTTAACCGACGGCCTGTGGCTGGTTGAGATTGAAGGCACCGCCAGCATCCGCGACCTCACGCTGCTGCCGGGTAAAAAGCTCCACGTGGCGGGCGGCAAGGTTCCGTTTGAATGCGGTATCGACGAGATAAAAACGGTGGGTCGCGTGGTGGGGATTTACAGCGAGGTGAGCTGAGGCTGCCAGTTTCAAGGCTGACGACGCTCGTCAGCCTTGATGATTTTAAACGTTATTTTTCGATGTAGTTGTATGAAGTCAGAATTCCTTTGTCAGAAAAATCAACGGACAGCTGCTGCTTGCGGTCCAGATTAAGTGGAATGATGAGATAGATACGACGGTCAAGGATCTGCGACGTATATTCCCAGTGGCGCGTATTATTGTAGTCAGCCGTATTGGCAGGCACGCCAAAAGCAATCAGTACATCTTTGCGGGTCGTGACCTCTGGGATCAGCTTCTGCTTTATCTCTTTTTCAGAATACTGCGCCAGGCTTGTTGCCTTAGTTCCATCGTAGTTTGATGCACAAGAGGTGCTCAGGAGACAGACTAACGCCACGCCTAAGACATTCATGGTTCTCACTGTACAAAATCCTTTTCAATATAAATACCATTGACGGTATCCAGCGCGACTTCTTTCATATAAAGCACGCAATATCCCGTTTTATCGCTATAGCTAATATGACCTTCGTAAATCTTTTTCTTTTCTGGCGTGAAGGTGAGCGATACATTACATCCCTGGTATAAAGCGTGCTGAACAGTCGTTTTTTCGTCTGGCACAATCAGCGTTTCAAAATAGTCTTTATCATATTTCTTGCCCGTCACTTTAGGGAGACCAATATCTTTTGTCGACCCCAGGAAAGGGTTCAGATAACGATTGTGCTTAAGTACCCATCCACCCGTTTCTTTACCTGCCTTATCATACTGATAGATGCCATAGCTCATCGGCGGGCCAATGAGGCGAATCTTAGCCACATCCTCGCTATTCGGAGGAGGCGTGTACATTTTCGGTTCAGGAAAGAAAGTGCTACAGCCAGAAAGACTCACTATTGCTGGAATAATTATATATTTTAAAAATCGCATACCGTTACCTTTATATATACCATCGCTTATTTCCCGGGAGACAATGCCGGGGCATTAACATCCTGGAATGTTATTAACAAATCACTCATAGATATAAAGGTCAACTAAAAAAAATAAATTTAGGTTTAGTGTAATAAAAATGAGCGTGACGTTGGATTTTGAGGAATTCACGAATACGATTTGTACAATGAAATGCCCATGGCTATATGATGCTCCTCAGGCACGGAAAGCGCTGCGAACCCCATCGCGAAACGTGGAAGCATTGGCAGAGCGGGAACGGGAAACGCAAACCATCCTGTCTCTTTACTCACAAACCCTAAAAACTAAAGAAATCCCCCATCGCGCCGATCATCATCCGTGTGTATTATTTCCTGTAGCTTTTACAACAACTAACCTTAACTCAAATACTTAAGCGCCAAAGCGAAAGGCATCATGAGCACACCGATCAAACGGCTAGAAATCATTAAAAATGCCATTGAACTGGAAGATGACGATATCATCCAGAGCCAGCTGACACGGCTGAAAAATGAAGCGTTTGACGATGAGCTACAGGCAATCGTCGTGGCGCTTGAAAAGAAGAACTACACCGCTGCGATGGCGGCAATTACCGCCTGGCTTCAGGGCCAGCGCGCCGTGACCCAGTGGCGCGATCCGCAGGTGGCCGCCAGCAAGCTGGAGCTGAAGGCGCTGGTAGAGCGTCTGCGCGATCTGATTGACCGCCGCAACGCCCGGGTGCAGCAGCTTGATGAGTTCAACGATCTCTATTTCTCTCGCCTCGGGCCGCTGATGCAGCAGATCCTCGCCCTGCGTAAAACCCTGGCCGAGCTGAACCTGCGCCGTCAGCAGGCGGAAGCGCGTCGCCGTGAGGAAGATTACCGTCGCTGCCAGCGCTATATGGCGCAGGCGGTAGAGGTGCTGGCGACGCTCACCCAGCGCTGGCGCGATCTCCCGGCCGACTCCGTCCAGGCCGCTGAGGCGCGTAAGCATCTGGAACAGCAAAGCAATCTGATTGCCAACCTGCTGGCAGAAGCGCTGGAGCTGGAGAGCGGCTTAACGCGGGAAGAGGAGCCTGCGCGTCAGGCGCGCGACGACGCTAACGAAGAGTACGAGAAGTATCGCGAGCAGCATCACGATGCCGAAGTGCGGCTGCGCAAGGGCAGAGATCTTTCGGAAGAGGATCGGAACGAACTCAAGCGTCTCTGGCGTCAGGCGAGCAAGCTCTGCCACCCGGACCTGGTTGCAGACGATCTGAAAGAGGAAGCCAACGCGATGATGGTCCAGCTCAACCAGGCGAAGCAGCGTGGTGACGTTAAAACCATTCGCTCACTGGTGGCCCGCCTGCAGCAGGGCTTTGAGCCATTGATGGCAAGCGACAGGCTGAACGATCTGGAACGTATCCGCAAAAAAATGGCGCAGGTTCGCGAGCAAATCGACATTTTAGTGAACGAGCTGGCGGAGCTGGAGAAAGAGGAATCCTGGCTTCTGGTCTCGTCTCTGAACAATATGGAAGCTTACTTCGCTCAGCAGGAGAAAGCCCTGCACGAGGTCCGCGCCTCGCTCGAACATCAGGTGAGCGAAGCGCAGCTGGATTCCGCCGCCTGATTATTTGGCGTGCCAGTATGCGCTGGCACGCACCAGTTGAGGGTCAATCGCGTCAGTTTCAAACTGACGGCTCAGCGTCTTCACTACCTTCCCTTCCCCGGTCAGCCAGATGAAGTAATCTTCACCAGGAACGGCCAGCGCCGCCAGATGGTCCGCTACCGCCTGCTCGCTGTGGCCTACAACCCAGGTGATGTTGAATTCGCTCAGGTGCGCCAGATAGTCCTTATAAGAGTCGTCCCCGACCGTCACTACCGCATGAATTTCCGGGCGAACCGGCAGTTTAGCAATGCTCTCTAAGCGTCGGCGCAGCGCGGGCATGCCGGACTCATCGCACACGTACAGCTGCCAGGCGTAATCCTCCGGCACCACCAGCGAACCGCGCGGGCCGCCGATGGTCAGCCTGTCCCCCGCTTTCGCCTCGACCGCCCAACGGCTGGCAATGCCGCCGTCATGAACGAAGAAATCGAGCACCAGCTCATGGTTTGCCTCGTCGTATAGCGGCGTATAGTCGCGCGTCTGAGGACGTACGCCGTCTCCCCAGTCGATGCCTTCATCGGTGACCACCGGCGGCACAAACACCGCACCCGGGGCCGGAAAAAAGACTTTGGTATGGTCGTCGAAACCGCGGGAGCTAAAGCCCTCCAGCTGCTCGCCGCCTAAAACAATGCGCTGGAAACCCGCGCTGGCGCGCTCAACGCGGAGCACCGTCAGCTCGCGAAAGCGCAGGTCATTACGAACACGCTGTGGGTAACGGGTAGATGCCATTTTTAGCCCCTTCTCTGGTGAATACGATATATCTAAATCAATTTTCAAATGATAATGATTACTAATAAGCAAAAATGCAAGATCTTTTAGATTGCATCTGAATATATCTTAGATATAGTTTAGATATATCAAATTGAGAGACCTACTATGCGACACGAATACGACAGCGGCGGGCGCCGACCGCGCTTTTTCGGCCACGGCGATCTGCGGCTGGGGATTCTGGATATCCTGACCCGCAGCGCGAGCCACGGCTACGAGCTGATCAAAGAGATCGAGAATCTGACCCAGGGGAATTACACCCCGAGCCCAGGAGTGATCTATCCAACCCTGGATTATCTTCAGGATCAGACCTTTATCACCATTACGGAAGAAGAGAACGGTCGTAAGACGATTACGATTACCGCTGAAGGACAACGCTGGCTGGACGAAAACCGGGAACAGCTGGAACAGATCCAGGTGCGTATCAAAGCGCGTTCCGTCGGTTTTCAGCTGCGCAAAAACCCGCAGATGAAGCGGGCTCTGGATAACTTCAAAGCGGTGTTAGACCTGAAGGTGAATCAGGGAGAGCTCAGCGACGCGCAGCTCAAGCAGATTATCGGCGTCATTGACCGCGCGGCGCTCGAGATCTCCCAGCTGGACTAAGCCGGAGCGTGCTCGCTCACGCGGAAGACGCGTACCAGCTCCTTCAGGTGCATCGCCTGTTCGTTAAGCGATGCTGCCGCCGCGACGGACTCCTCCACCAGCGCGGAGTTCTGCTGGGTGGTGGCATCAATCAGGCCAATCGCGCTGTTAATCTGCGAGATACCTTCCGTCTGCTCGTGGCTGGCCTGGCGAATTTCGCGCAGGATCGCGTCCATCTCTTCCACGTTGCCGACCATCCCATTGATCAACGCACTCGCTTTTTCAACCAGGTTCATCCCGTCCTGGGTTTGGCTGGTAGAGCTCTCAATCAGCTCGCGGATTTCGCTGGCAGATGACGCACTCTTCTGGGCAAGCTGGCGAACTTCACCCGCCACCACCGCAAAGCCTCGACCGTGCTCGCCGGCGCGTGCCGCTTCCACCGCCGCGTTCAGCGCCAGAATATTGGTCTGGAAAGCAATGGCGTCGATCAGGTCGATAATGTCGGACATCCGGTTCGACGTCTCGTTAATCAGGCGCATTTTGCTGGTCACCTGCTTCATCATCTCGCCGTTGTTTTTGACCACCGTGGCGGCATCCGCCGAGAGGTTGGTCGCTTCCCCGGTATGCGAGGCGGTATTTTTCACCGTCGCGGTGATCTGCTCCATCGAGGCGGCGGTCTGTTCTACAGAACTTGCCTGCTCTTCCGTGCGCGCGGCCAGATCCTGGTTCCCGGCGACAATCTGCGCGGCTGCGCTGGAGATATTCTCCGAGCCGGTTTGCACCTGCTGCACAATGTCCAGCAGTCGCGTTTTCATCTCCATTAGCGCATGCAGCAGCAGACCCGTTTCGTCTTTGCCGTGTGGCGTGATGCTGCCCGTGAGATCCCCCTCAGAAATGGCTTTTGCAAAATGCACCGCCTCGCCGAGCGGACGAGTGATAGCGCGCACGATAAACCAGCCAATCAGGCTGCCTGCCGCGACGCTAAAGAGCGTGAGCAGGATCAGCAGCAGGCGGTTAGACCTGAAATCCCCTTCCACCTGCGCGCCTGCACTCTGCATCTCGCTGTTTTGAATGGTAATCAGCTCCTTCACCTTCGCTTTATAAGCCTGCTGCACGGCGAGAGTGGTGGTCATCATCTCCTGAATAGCGCCCGCACGATTGTTGTTCTGCACCGCCTGCAAAATGCGGTAGCGCGAGTCCAGATACTGCTGGCGCACGCTGCGGATTTCCGCCAGCACCTGCTGAGACTTTTGATCCTGCAGCGCGTTGTTCAGCTCGCCCAGGATCACCGTGATGTGCTCGCTGATCTCTTTCAGGCGCTGCTGAGATTGCCCCGTGTAAGTGCCCTGCTCGTCCAGCAGCATCAGCTGTTGAGTGCTAATAAATTCCTGGAAGTTATCGATTAACTGGTTTGCTTTTACCGTGGTCGGATAATCGCTGGTAATAATCGATTGCATCCCGTTATTCGCCCGGTTCAGGCTCAGCAGAGACAGGCCCGCACTGATGGCCATCAGGACAATAAAGAACCCGAACGCCAGAAATAATTTCGTGCCGATCTTTACGTCATGTAAGAACATATTTTCTCCATCGATGTGATTATTTCTCAGACGATCGCTGTTATCGGTAACGATTTCGCTAACTTTATGAGTTTGATCGTTTTTTTATTTCATAACCCCCGCAATGCATAGGTGTAGACTATTAATAAGGCCTCATCGATCGTTACCAGACCGTCAAACGGGGTATTTTCGAAATAGCATTCTGAAGAACTGACTTAGGCAGGAATAAATAACTGAGGCACTTTCTTTAGTTATTTAATATTGAATTAACAATAAAATACATTAATAGTCACAACCAGAAAATAAAAAGCCGTTTATTCCTTACGAAATAAACGGCTTTTTCGGAACATTATTGACTCAATGAAGCACGGTCACCGCATCCTTAAGGCGTCCGGCGCGGTGCTTCACCATCGCAGAAATGTGGGCGCTCTCCTCGACCAGGTCGGCGTTTTTCTGCGTGATGCTGTCGAGTTCGGCTACCGCGCGGGTCAACTCTGACAGTCCGGTTGCCTGCTCGGAGGTCGCGTGGCTGATCTGGGCGATAAGCTGCGTCACGTTTTTCACCTGCTCGACAATATCATCCATCGTGCGGCCTGCGGCGTGAACCTGCTCAGAGCCGGACTGCACCTTGCTGGCGCTGGCATCAATGAGTTTACGAATATCATTGGCGGCACTGGCGCTTCGGCTGGCGAGATGGCGCACTTCGCCCGCGACCACGGCAAAACCTTTTCCCTGCTCTCCTGCCCTTGCCGCTTCAACCGCCGCGTTCAGCGCCAGAATATTGGTCTGGAAAGCGATATCGTTAATCAGGGAGGTAATCGAGCCAATCCGCTGCGTGCTGTCGGCAATGTCATCCATGGTTTTGACCACGGTCTGCATCACGTTGCCCCCTTTCGTCGCCGCGCTGCTCGCGGCCACGGAGAGTTTATCCACCTCGGCGGCGGTTTCAGAGTTACTCTGAACGGAAGCGGCCATCTGGTTCATTGTTGCAACGGTCTGCTGCACGTTCGCCACGGTCTGGCGCGTGCGATCGTTCAGGTCTTCATTTCCCTGCGCCAGCCTGTCGCTGCCGTCACGGACGCTCACCACCTGGCTCGAGACGTCATTGATTAACCAGCGGCACATCAGGCCCAGCTGCCCGACCGCGCGCAGCGTCAGCCCCAGCTCGTCGCTGCGGTTCAGATGCTGCACGCTGTTGCGCTCCCCGGTTGCGACCTTCAGCGCCTGTCGCGCCACATCCTCTACCGGGCGGACAATCTGTTGCTCAAACAGCAGTGTCCCCAGCAGCATCACCAGCGCGGCCGCGGCGAGCGGCATCCACCCGGCGGAGGTCGCGATCAGCGTGGCGGCGAGAACGGCAAAAAGCGTCGCCATCACGCCACGCACGCGCCAGCGCAGCGGCATTGCCGGCAGTTTGCCCAGCCAGCCTTTTCCAACCACCAGCCCCTTGTGCACACGTTTCTTACAGCTCCCGTCGTTCAGCGCCCGGTAGAGCGGCTCCACGGCGGCAATCTCTTCCGCTGTGGCTTTGGTGCGAATGGACATATAGCCCGTCACCTGCCCGCGGCGCACCATCGGCACCGCATTCGCACGCACCCAGTAGTGGTCGCCGTTTTTGCGCCGGTTTTTGACAATTCCGCTCCACGGCTCGCCCTGTTGCAGCGTGTACCACATATCGGCAAACGCGGCTTTTGGCATATCGGGGTGGCGCACCATATTGTGCGGCTGGCCCGTCAGCTCATCGAGCTGATAGCCGCTCACCTGCACAAAGGTGTCGTTGGCGTGTGTGATGTAGCTGTGGACGTCTGTGGTAGACATTAAGGTGGTGTCATCGTCCAGAGGATATTCATTCTGGGTGACATAGGTTGGAGAGGACATCGTGGGCATCCCTTGCAGGTTATTTGAATGTTAATTTTGTGGGTCAATGTTTTTTCGGCGGTAAACAATTTATCTTTAGTTGTTAAACTTGATGAAGATCGCAGATTTCACTTAAACCATACTTTTTGTACAATTTTATAATTCATTGATTTAAAATACTTTCACTAAGAAATTACCTATAAAGCATGACCTATTAATGCCCACTTAAGTTGCAGCAACTGCACTTCTTTAGTGCAGCTGCGCTTTTCCGCCCTCATTTATCCTCTCTTTCCTGTACCGCTAAATCCCGTTTCGGTTGCTCCGGCATGATTAAATATTGTGCAACATTATTTTAACCTGGCGTTTATCCCGATTTTCGTTAAGTCATCTGAAGTGGCGTAATCCCTGCAATACTTAATCCAGTATCATGTGATACGCGATCCCCGGGAGCACATTTTGAACAGGTTACCTTCCAGCGCCTCGGCTCTTGCCTGTACCGCGCACGCACTGAATCTCATTGAGAAGCGAACGCTCGATCATGAGGAGATGAAACAACTTAACCGAGAGGTCATCGATTACTTTAAAGAGCACGTCAATCCAGGTTTTCTGGAGTATCGCAAATCTGTTACCGCCGGCGGGGATTACGGAGCCGTAGAGTGGCAAGCGGGAAGTCTGAACACGCTTGTCGACACCCAGGGACAGGAGTTTATCGATTGCCTGGGTGGTTTTGGTATCTTCAACGTGGGGCACCGTAATCCAGTTGTGGTTTCCGCCGTACAGAATCAACTTGCGAAACAACCTCTCCATAGCCAGGAACTGCTCGACCCGCTTCGCGCCATGCTCGCGAAAACGCTGGCGGCCTTAACGCCCGGCAAGCTAAAGTACAGCTTCTTTAGCAACAGCGGCACGGAATCGGTCGAAGCGGCAATTAAACTCGCCAAAGCGTACCAGTCGCCGCGCGGGAAATTCACCTTTATCGCCACCAGCGGCGCGTTCCACGGTAAATCTCTGGGCGCACTGTCTGCTACCGCCAAATCCACCTTCCGCAAACCGTTTATGCCGCTGCTGCCGGGCTTCCGCCACGTGCCGTTTGGCGACATCAGCGCCATGCGCACCGTGCTGAGCGAATGCCGTAAAACCGGCGATGACGTGGCAGCGGTGATCCTGGAGCCGATTCAGGGCGAAGGCGGCGTGATCCTCCCTCCGCAGGGCTATCTGCCCGCCGTGCGTCAGCTGTGCGATGAGTTTGGCGCGCTGCTGATCCTCGACGAAGTCCAGACCGGGATGGGGCGCACCGGCAAGATGTTTGCCTGCGAGCACGAAAACGTTCAGCCGGACATTCTGTGCCTGGCGAAGGCGCTCGGCGGCGGCGTGATGCCGATTGGCGCGACGGTGGCCACCGAGGAGGTCTTCTCGGTGCTGTTCGACAACCCGTTCCTGCATACCACCACCTTTGGCGGTAACCCGCTGGCCTGTGCGGCCGCGCTGGCAACCATCAACGTGCTGCTGGAGCAAAACCTGCCCGCGCAGGCGGAGCAGAAAGGCGATATGCTGCTGGACGGCTTCCGTCAGCTAGGCCGGGAGTATCCGGACCTGGTGCAGGACGCGCGTGGGAAAGGGATGCTGATGGCGATTGAGTTTGTTGATAACGAAACCGGCTATAGCTTCGCGAGCGAGATGTTCCGACAGCGTGTGCTGGTCGCCGGAACGCTCAACAACTCGAAAACCATCCGCATAGAACCGCCGCTGACGCTGACGATTGAGCAGTGTGAGCAGGTGCTGAAAGCGGCGCGTAAAGCGCTGGCAGCGCTGCGGGTGAGCGTGGAAGAGGCGTAATCAACGCCGGGTGGCGCTACGCTACCCGGCAGTTTTTTATCGGTGAAACTCCGCCACCGTCATGGTGAAGCGAAGCATGGTATCGCCTTCATTGGCGTAGCCGTGCGCCGCTTCCGTTTTCGCCACCGCCGATGCGCCAGCGTTAACCTGGGTCACCGTCTCGTCCACCGTCAGCGTTAAAACGCCTTCGTTCACGTGCAGCAGCTCACAGGTTCCCGCCGGGTGCCCCGGAGAGGTGAAGCACTCCCCCGGCTGCATTTCCCACTGCCATAATTCAATCATGTCCGGGCCTGCCGTACCCGCCAGCAGTCTGGCGCGTCCACCCTGTGCACCCTGCCACAGCACCGGGATCGCCGCTTCTTCGATAACATGCACCAGCGGCTCGCTGGAGACGTTGACGATATCCGCCACGGAGATGCCGAGCGCGGCGGCCAGCTTGCACAAAATGGCGATGCTGGGGTTGGCTGCGCCCTTTTCGATCTCCACCAGCATCCCTTTGCTGACGCTGGCGCGGCGGGACAGCTCGTCCAGCGACAGCTTTTTCTCTTTACGCCAGTTGCGGATGCGGTTCGCTACGGCCAGGCTTACCTGGGCAACATCGGCACCCGAATCAGTCATTATATTGACTTTCTCAGTCATTGGTCACTACCATGGTATAAAACAGTCAATACAGGATTATTTATGTCTCTCGTTACGCCGTCAATAGATTCGCATCTTGCCGGGATCGCTCCGGGCTTTCGGGCGCTGAGCATTCTGGTTGAAGCTGCGCCGATTACTCACCCGGAGGTTGCCGCCGCCGCGCTGGCGCAGGCCTGCCAGCAGATGTTGAATGATGATGTGCCGTGGGCTGATGCACACCTTTCAGACTGGGATGAGGTGTTTAAAGCCTTCGGCGCGAAACCGAAACGCACGCCCTGTTCCGCTGCGGCCCTGCGCAAGCGGGTACTGAAAGACGGTTCGCTGCCGTCGCTGGATCCGGTCGTGGATATCTATAACGCGGTGAGCATTCGCTATGCCATCCCGGTGGGTGGGGAAAATCTCGCGGCGTACACGAGTGCGCCGCGTCTGACGCTGGCCGACGGCAGCGAGCCGTTTGATACCCTCAAAGAGGGCCAGCCGGTGGTGGAATACCCGGATGCTGGCGAGGTTATCTGGCGCGACGACCTCGGCGTCACCTGCCGCCGCTGGAACTGGCGACAGGGGGTGCGTACGCGCCTGGACAGCCGGGCGCAATCTATGTGGTTTATTCTTGAAAGCCTACCGTCGATGCCGCTTGCGGCACTGGAAGAGGCAGGAGAAGAGCTCATCAACAACCTGCAGCGGCTGATGCCGGGGGCAACGGCTCGGGTTCAGCTTCTGACGCTGTAAGAGGACAATACGATGTTTCACGGGTTAAGCGCGTTTCCGTTAACGCCCCTGAGAGAGGGGACGTTTGACGAGCACTCCTTCATCAATCTTCTGCGCCCCGTGGTCGACGCTGGCGTGGATTCACTGGGCATTTTGGGCTCAACGGGAAGTTATGCCTATCTGACCGTTGAAGAGCGCGGTCAAATTACACGCTGCGCGGTGGCGCATGCTGATGACATTCCGGTCATCGTCAGCATCGGCGCATTACGGCTGGACGATATTCTGCGTCTGGCTGACGACGCGCAATCGGCAGGTGTCTCCGGCGTGCTGCTGGCACCCGTGTCGTACCAGCGATTAACGGAAGATGAAGTATTTAATCTGTATGAAACGGTGACCCGCCAGCTCTCCGTACCGTTGTGCATTTATGATAATCCCGCCACCACCGGTTTTTCGTTTAGCGATGAACTGTTATTTGCCGCCGCGGCCCTGCCGAATATAGGGTCCATAAAGCTTGGCCGCGTGCCGGAGAACCTGTTGCAGGTACGCGCTCGTCTTCCTGAAAACGTCACGCTGGGCATCGCCGGTGACTGGCGAGCGGCCTCCGCCCTGCAGGCCGGGTTTGACGTCTGGTACTCGGTTCTCGCGGGGTTGTTCCCTCAAACGGCGCTGGCGATTGCACGTTCGAAAGAGTCGGCACAATCCGAGCGGCTGGAGCCGCTGTGGGAATTGTTCCGTCGATACGGCAGCTTACGGGTGGTAGCGGCAGCGGCAGAGATGCTGGGGAAAGTGGAAACACCCGCGCTTCCCTTCCCGCTTCAGGCTCTTCAGGGTGAGCCGCGCGAAGCGCTTGCTGCGATACTTGCGGATCTGGCTCTGGCCTGAACAACGCCGGGTGGCGCTCGCGCTTACCCGGCCTACAAAATCAACACAGCCTCGCCCCCGTAGGCCCGGTAAGCGTCAGCACCACCGGGTAAACACCGCACCATCCCGTACCCGTAGGCCCGGTAGGCGTCAGCACCACCGGGCAAACACCGCACCATCCCGCACCCGTAGGCCCGGTAAGCGTTAGCGCCACCGGGCAAACACCGCACCATCCCGTACCCGTAGGCCCGGTAAGCGCAGCGCCACCGGGCAAATCCGCTACTCCGGCAACAGCCCCACAAAACTGCGTTTCTTACGCGGCTCTGACATCAATTCCTCAAGCTTATCCACGCACGCCAGATAGTGCGGGGTTTGCTTGTGCGCCAGCACCGCCTCCTCATCTTTATAGGCCTCGTAGATAAAGAACCGGGTTTTCACCCTCGGGTCCTGTAATACGTCAAAGCGCAGGTTTCCCGGCTCCTGGATTGCCCCCTCGTGGTTGGCGCGAAACACCTCCAGAAACTCGTCCACCCGCTCGGGCTTGATGTTGATTTCAACCAGCGTCACGTTCATTTTGCTTCTCCCTGTTTCTCTTCCTGCCAGAACTGGAACGCATCGCGGGCATTCCAGTTCTCGTGAACCACTTTTTTCACCGCCTTCAGCATGGCGAGCGGCGCGCTGGACTGGAAGATGTTGCGCCCCATGTCCACGCCCGACGCGCCCTGGTCAATCGCCCGCCAGCACATCTCCAGCGCCTCGTGCTCCGGCAGCTTTTTGCCCCCGGCGATGACAATCGGCACCGGGCAGCTGGCGGTCACTTTTTCAAAGCCCTCGTCCACGTAGTAGGTTTTGACGAACTGCGCCCCCATTTCGGCGGCGATGCGGCTGGCGAGCGAGAAATAGCGCGCGTCACGCGCCATCTCTTTGCCCACGCCCGTCACCGCCAGCGTCGGCATGCCGTAGCGCGCGCCCGCATCGACAAGCTTGATGATGTTGTTGATCGACTGATGCTCAAACTCGCTGCCGATGTACACCTGCGCCGCCACCGCGCAGACGTTCAGGCGCAGGGCGTCCTCCATCGCCACCGCCACGCACTCGTTCGACAGCTCGCCCAGAATCGAATTACCGCCGGAGGCGCGCAGCACCACCGGTTTGTTCGTCGCGGCTGGCACCTGGCTTCTGAGGATGCCGCGGGTACACATCAGCACGTCGGTTTCACCAAACAGCGGCGCGATAGAGAGATCGATACGCTCAAGGCCGGTGGTCGGCCCCTGAAAGTAGCCGTGGTCGAAGGCCAGCATCACCGTGCGGTTGCTCTGCGGGTTGAAGATGCGCGCAAGCCTGGACTGCATGCCCCAGTCCAGCGAGCCGCAGCCCTTCAGGGTGTAAGGCACGTTCTGCTGCGGCGTGCCGATGCCAAAATCCTTGCCGTCTTTGATGTCGTCTAAATCAGCCATTTGCTCCCCCGTCAGAAATCGTATTTGCTGATGTTCTCTTTGGTGAACACCACGCGCTCCGGCAGCAGCACGATGCCGTTGCCCTTCGCCTCATACTGGTAGCCCTGCACGCTGTTCGGCTCGACCTTCAGCGCGCCGATATTTTTTACGTCCACGCTGTCGCCCACGTTAAGATCGCCTTTTTTCAGCAGGCGATCGGCGACATTGACCGCAATTTTGCCCTGTTGTACGACATCCCACAGTCCGAAGGCTTTCACCGTGCCGCGCTCAACGTACGGACGCATCACGTTCGGCGTGCTGAATCCGACAATCGCCACCCCTTCGCGCTTCAGGTTTTCTGCCGCCTGCGCCGCCGCCGGCAGCGCGTTGGCGTCCGGGGCGATGATCGCATCCAGATCCGGATACGCTTTTAAGATCCCTTCGGCGGTCTGCAACGATTTGGTGGCGTCGTTATAGCCAAACTGGGTCGTCACGACCTGCCACTGGGGGTGATCTTTCTCGATTTTGGCCTTCGCCTCTTTCACCCACTGGTTCTGGTCGGTAACGGTGGGGCTTGAGTAGAAGAACGCCACTTTAGCGTTCGGTTTGGTGACCTGCTTGCCCGCCATCTCCACCAGCAGGCCGCCCAGCTGCTCCGGCGTCCCCTGGTTGATGTAGATGCTGCGGCACTCCGGTTTGGTGTCGGAATCCCAGGTCAGGACCTTGACGCCGCGCTGCATCGCGCGCTTGAGCGCCGGGCAGAGACCGTCCGGCGACACGGCGGAGACGATGATGGCGTTATAGCCCTGGTTGACGAAGTTATTGATGAGCTGCACCTGGCCGGAGACGCTCGGCTCGGTCGGGCCGTCGTAGGTCACGTCCACGCCGAGGTCTTTCCCCGCCTCTTTCGCGCCGTTGCCGCCGCTGGTGAAGAAGCCCACGCCCACCAGCTTCGGAATAAAGGCAATGCGGTCCGCCGCCTGCGCCGAGGCGAAGCTGAGGGCCATTGCCAGGACGAACAGTTTTGTTTTCATCTTACGCTCCGGATAGTTTTCTAAAGAGAGAACGCACCCACTCGCGGTGCAGACTCAGCGAACGTCCCATCACCACCACAACCAGCAGCGCCCCTGACAGCGCGCTCGACACCTGGTTAGGGATACCGACCATCTGTAAACCCTGCTGCAGGTAGCCCACCAGCAGCGCCGCCAGCGCCGTACCGACAACCGAACCTGACCCGCCGTAGATATTGGCCCCGCCGAGCACGGCGGCGGTGAGCGCAGGCATCAGCAAATCGCGCCCCAGATCCGAACGCGCGGAGCCGAAATAGGAGACCATCACCAGCGCGGCAATCGCCGATGCCACGCCCACCAGCCCGTACAGCGCGTAGGGAATGCCGTTCACCGACAGCGCCGCATAGCGCGCCGCGCGCGGGTTTTGCCCAATCAAAAACAGATGACGACCAAAGCGCCCGCGGTGGGTAATCAGCCAGAAGAAGACGGTAATCACCGCGAACAGCACCAGCGGGATCGGCAGACCCAGCACCGTGAGGTTTGCGAACGCCGTGAAGCCGTCCGGAAAGCCGCCGATGCCCTCATAGCCCGTCGCGCCCGCCATGCCGGAGAGCAGCAGCGCGCCGCCGCCGTAGAGGTAGAGCGTGCCGAGGGTGATAACCAGCGGGCTGATGCCGGTGTAGTGAATAAGCGCGGCATTAAATAATCCGCACAGCAGGCCGAGCAGCAGCGTCAGCGGAACGGCGACCGCCATCGGCCACCCCGCCTGCATCATCACGCCCAGCGCGATGGCGCACAGGCCGATGGTCGAGCCGAGGGAGATGTCGATCCCGCCGCTGATGATGACCAGCGTAAGCGGCAGCGCCACGATGCCGATGCAGATGAAGTCGCTGGTGCTGAACAGCAGCATGTTGACGTCGAGCATGCGCGGGTTGATGGCGCCAAAGAGCAGGATCTCCAGCACCAGTAAAATCAGCAGCGCGCTTTCCCAGTTAAGCCTCATTTACGCCACCTCTTTTTTGCGTTTGGGAAACGGGGTGACGTGCTTTCCCCCTTTGTTACCCGGCTGGAAGCGGCCGTACTTCAGCGCCCGCTGATGGCGCGCCAGCGCCTGGCGCAGGCGCCCGTCGAGCACCAAAACGCCCAGCAGCACCAGCCCGGCGATAAAGTCGTTCCACCAGGCAGGGAGCCTGAACAGCACCAGCACGGTGTCGATTTGGGTCAGGAAGAAGGCACCGAGCAGCGCGCCAACCAGCGTGCCCGTGCCGCCCAGCAGCGAAACCCCTCCGAGCACGCAGGCGGCGATGGCCTTCATCTCCAGCCCGCTGCCGGTCTGGTTGGGCACAAAGCCAATCTGCGCGGCAAAGACGATGCCGGCGCAGGCCGCCAGCATGCCGTTCAGGGTAAAGGCAATCATGCGGGTGCGGTTCACCGCCACGCCCAGCTGGCGCGCGGCGGCGAGGTTATCCCCCACGGCGTAGAAATCACGACCGAACGCGGTGCGCGACAACGTCCACGCGCCTGTGGCCGCGATAATCAACACCAGCATGCCGAGCGGCGAAATGCCGACGGCGGCTGGCTCAGATAGGGATTTCAGCCCCGGCGGCAGCCCCTCAATCCACTTTCCGCCGGTCCAGAGCAGCATCGCCCCGCGGTACAGTCCCAACGTACCGAGTGTGGCGACAATCGCCGGGATACGCAGCCCCACCACCAGAAACCCGTTGAACGCCCCGGCCAGCGCCCCAATAGACAGCGCGAAGAGAATGGAAACCGGCAGGCTGTAGCCGCTATTCAGCGCCACGCCGACGGCGATGGCGGACAGCCCAACGATGGAGCCCACGGACACGTCGATATTGCGGGTCAGCATTACCAGCGCCGCGCCGATGGCCAGCAGGATCAGGATCTGCGAGCTGGCGAAAATCATCCCCAGCGTCTGTAAACTCAGATAGGATGGATTCAGCGCCACCAGCACGGCGAACAGCGCCAGAATCGCGAGAAACGCGCTCAGCTCGCGGTTTTTGAGTAAGGTCTTCATGATTGCCCTCCGAACGCCAGCGCCATCATCCTGTCGAGGCTGACGGCGTGGCGCGGCAGCTCGCCGCTGAGCACGCCCTGATGCATCACCAGCACCCGGTCCGCGAGGCCCGGGAACTCGTCGAGATCGCTTGAGATCATCAGCACCGCCACGTTCTGCGCCGCCACGCTTTTTATCAGCTGGTAGATATCGGCGCGCGCCGAGACGTCCACGCCACGCGTCGGTTCATCGACGATCAGCAGTAAAGGATTGGCCTCCAGGCAGCGCGCCAGCAGCACCTTCTGCTGGTTGCCGCCGGAGAGCGTGCGCACGGTTTGATCCGCATGGTTGAGCTTGATCCCCAGCGCCCGGTGATAGCGCTCCACCACCGCCGACTCCCGCTTGCGCTGCTGCCAGATAGACGGCTCGTTCAGCGCCACGGTGTTCCAGCGGATCGGCGCGTCGAGAAACAGGCCGGACACCTGCCTGTCTTCCGGCAGGTAGACCAGCCCTTTTTCCAGGCGTGAACTTACCGGCTCGCCGGTGATCTCCTGATTCTCCAGCCAGACGCGGCCGCCGCGCACGGGACGCAGGCCGTAGAGCGTTTCCGCAAGCTCGGTGCGCCCGGATCCCACCAGCCCGGCCAGGCCGACGATCTCCCCGGCGTAGATCTCAAGGCTAAGATCGATAAACCCTTCTCCGGTGAGATCGTCCACCCGCAGCACCGGGAAATCCTGCGGCTGGGTGCGGCGGTTGCCCGGCAGCGCCAGCCACAGCTTTTGCGTATCGCTGAGGGATTTCTCCCGGCTTACCGGCGTCATGGCGGCGATCAGGGCGCCGTCGTCAAACTGCGCGGTTTCGCCGCTCAGCACCACCGCGCCGTCGCGCATCACCGAGACGTGGCTCGAAAGCATGCGAATTTCCGGCAGCTTGTGCGAGATAAAGACAATCCCGACGCCGAGCGCCTGCAGGGCACGGATCTGGCGGAACAGCCGCTCGGTTTCGCCCGGCGTGAGGGAGGCCGTGGGTTCGTCGAGGATCAGGATCCTGGCATTGCGCATCAGCCCGCGCAGGATCTCCACCATCTGCTGATCCGCCACTTCCAGGGTGCTGGCGGCGGCGTCGAGGCTAAGCTGGCACTGCAGCTGCTGGAGCTTCTCCGCTAGCCGCTTTTCCAGATCGCGCTCGCGCGGCAGGCGGAACAGGATGTTTTCCCGCACCGTCAGGTTGGGGAACAGCAGCGGCTCCTGCGGCACCAGGTAAATGCCTAACCTGTGCGCCTGCACGGGCGTGAGCCGCGCATATGACTGCCCCTCGACGGAAAGTTCACCGCCGTCCGGCATTTCGACCCCGGCGATGATCTTCATCAGCGTCGATTTTCCCGCGCCGTTTCCGCCCATCAGGGCGTGCACCTGGCCCGCAAGCAGCGTGAAATCAATGCCTTTTAGAACCGGCACGCCTGAGAACTGCTTGCTGATATTCCGCGCGTCGAGAAGTGAGGTCATCATCGCTCCGCTATTGAACAAATGATTTTTAGATTTAATAATGTTCAAAAGCGTAGACGGTGAACTATATTTACAACCGTGCAGGGATCACAGTTTTATCGATTGAGATACAGATAAACCAGAAACGATCTAAAAGATCCGTTTTGTCGCGTGGCTCACACTTTCCCTTCGCGCCATCACGAACATATGATCTAAATTTTTATAAGAGTTCAACTATGAGCGATAAACGCACTGCGGAAGAAGGACGGTTTGCCGGGCTGGCACTGGCGGAAGAGGAACTCGTAGCGCGCGTGGCCTGGTGCTACTACCACGACGGGCTGACCCAGAACGACATCGGCGAGCGGCTCGGGCTGCCGCGTTTGAAGATTTCTCGCCTGCTGGAAAAGGGCCGTCAGTCCGGGGTGATACGCGTGCAGATCAACTCCCGCTACGAGGGCTGCCTGGCGCTGGAAACCGAGCTACAGCAGCGCTTTGGCCTGAAGCTGGTGCGCGTGATGCCCGCGTTAAATACGCCGCCGATGAACGTGCGGCTCGGCATTGGCGCGGCGCAGTCGCTGATGGGCGTGCTGGAGCCCGGCCAGCTGCTGGCGGTGGGGTTTGGTGAAACCACCATGAGCAGCCTGCAGCACCTGAGCGGCTTTATCAGCTCGCAGCAGATCCGCCTGGTGACGCTCTCCGGCGGCGTCGGGCCGTATATGACCGGTATCGGCCAGCTGGACGCGGCCTGCAGCGTCAGCATGATCCCCGCCCCGCTTCGCGTGTCATCCGCCGAGGTGGCCGGGATCTTAAAACGCGAGACCAGCGTGCGGGACGTGATCCTCGCCGCCACCGCCGCCGACGTCGCCGTGGTCGGCATTGGTTCGGTTAACCAGCGCCGTGACGCGACGATACTGCGTTCCGGCTACATCAGCGAAGGTGAACAGCTGATGTACGCCCGCAAAGGCGCGGTCGGCGACATTCTCGGCTATTTCCTCAATGCCGAAGGGGAATGCGTTGAGGAACTGGAGATCCATAAAGAACTGCTGGGCGTCACGCTCGATGAACTGGCGCAGCTGCCCACCATCGTTGGCGTGGCCGGAGGGGAAGAGAAAGCCGATGCGATTTATGCCGCACTGAAGGGTCGCCGTATCAATGGCCTGGTGACGGAGGAGACGACAGCCCGCGCGGTGCTGGCCCTGACGTAACGGGGTTGCCCTGCGCTAACAACGAGGCAAGCTCATGAGTTACCTTTTAGCGTTAGATGCAGGGACAGGCAGCGTTCGCGCCGTTATTTTCGATTTACAGGGCAACCAGGTTGCCGTCGGCCAGGCCGAGTGGAAGCACCTGAGCGTGGAGAACGTGCCGGGGTCGATGGAGTTCGACCTCGAGACCAACTGGCAGCTGGCCTGCCGGTGCATTCATCAGGCGCTGGAGCGCGCGCGCCTGAGCGCGGCGGACATTCAGTCCGTCGCCTGCTGCTCGATGCGAGAGGGCATTGTGCTCTATGACCGCAACGGCGAGGCCATCTGGGCCTGCGCCAACGTCGACGCCCGCGCCAGCCGCGAGGTGGCCGAACTCAAAGAGATCCACGACGACCGCTTTGAATCCGAAGTGTATGAGGTTTCCGGCCAGACGCTGGCGCTGAGCGCCATGCCGCGCCTCCTGTGGCTGGCGCACCATCGTCCGGATATTTACCGCAAGGCCGCGACCATCACCATGATCAGCGACTGGCTGGCGGCGAAGCTCTCCGGCGAGCTGGCGGTCGACCCGTCTAACGCGGGCACCACCGGCATGCTGGATCTCTTCTCCCGCGACTGGCGTCCGGCGCTGCTCGACATGGCCGGGCTGCGCGCCGATATCCTCTCCCCGGTGAAAGAGACCGGCACCGTGCTGGGCGCTATCACCAAAGAGGCCGCGCAGCAGAGCGGCCTGCGCGAAGGTACCCCGGTAGTGATGGGCGGCGGCGACGTGCAGCTGGGCTGTCTGGGGCTGGGCGTGGTCCGCGCCGGGCAAACGGCGGTGCTGGGCGGCACCTTCTGGCAGCAGGTGGTGAACCTGCCGCAGGTGCGCACCGACCCCGAGATGAACATCCGCGTGAACCCGCACGTTATTCCCGGCATGGCGCAGGCGGAGTCGATCAGCTTCTTTACCGGGCTGACCATGCGCTGGTTCCGCGACGCCTTCTGCGCGGAGGAAAAGCTGATTGCCGAGCGGATGGGGATGGACACCTACTCCCTGCTGGAAGAGATGGCGAGCCGCGTACCGGCTGGCTCCCACGGGGTAATGCCGATCTTCTCCGACGCGATGCATTTTAAGCAGTGGTACCACGCCGCGCCGTCGTTTATTAACCTCTCCATCGACCCGGAAAAGTGCAACAAAGCGACGCTGTTCCGCGCTCTGGAGGAGAATGCGGCGATCGTCTCGGCCTGCAACCTGGCGCAAATTTCACGCTTCTCCGGCGTGACGTTTGAGAGCCTGGTGTTTGCGGGCGGCGGGGCCAAAGGCGCCCTGTGGAGTCAGATTTTAAGCGACGTCACCGGCCTGCCGGTGCGCGTGCCGGAAGTGAAAGAGGCGACGGCGCTCGGCTGCGCCATCGCGGCAGGTGCTGGCGCGGGGCTGTTTGCCGATATGGCCTCAACGGGCGAGCGCCTCGTGAAGTGGAGCCGCGAGTTCACGCCAAACCCGCAGCACCGCGAGCTGTACGACGGCATGATGCAGAAATGGCAGGCGGTGTACGCCGACCAGCTTGGGCTGGTGGACAGCGGGCTGACGACGTCGATGTGGCAGGCACCGGGGCTAGTGCGGACATCCCCCTCACCCCGGCCCTCTCCCTGAGGGAGAGGGAGATTACGTCCCCTCTCCCCGTGGGAGAGGGTTAGGGTGAGGGCATCAGGCCACACCAATATTTGAATTCCATCACAATCACTGCATTCGCCTTTTCCCTTTTACTCCCCGCTGGCTAAATTAGTAACTCATCCGACCACATAACAATAATTTTACACTGGAAGAGACTATGAGCCGCTACCCGTCGTTATTCGCCCCTCTCGATCTGGGGTTCACCACCCTCAAAAACCGCGTGCTGATGGGCTCGATGCACACCGGGCTGGAGGAGCATCCGGACGGGGCCGAGCGTCTGGCAGCCTTCTATGCCGAGCGCGCCCGACACGGGGTGGCGCTGATTGTCACCGGCGGCGTTGCCCCTGCGCCTTCCGGCGTGGGCATGGAGGGCGGCGCGGTCCTGAACGATGCGTCACAGCTGCCGCACCACCGCATTGTGACCGACGCGGTACACCGCGAGGGCGGCAAAATCGCCCTGCAAATCCTGCACACCGGACGCTACAGCTATCAGCCGAACCTGGTCGCGCCGTCGGCTCTTCAGGCACCGATTAACCGTTTTAAACCTCACGCCCTCACCCACGATGAGATCCTGGCATTGATTGACGACTTCGCCCGCTGCGCGGCGCTGGCCCGCGAGGCGGGCTACGACGGCGTTGAGGTGATGGGTTCAGAAGGCTACCTGATCAACGAGTTCCTCGCCGCCCGCACCAACCAGCGCGACGACGAATGGGGCGGCGACTATGCCCGCCGGATGCGCTTTGCCGTGGAGGTGGTGCGCGCGGTGCGCGAACGCGCGGGCGCGGACTTTATTATCGTCTTCCGCCTGTCGATGCTCGACCTGGTGGAAGGCGGCGGGACGTTCGACGAAACCGTGCAGCTGGCGCAGGCGATTGAAGCCGCAGGTGCCACGATTATCAACACCGGAATTGGCTGGCACGAGGCGCGCATCCCGACCATCGCCACGCCGGTGCCGCGCGCGGCGTTCAGCTGGGTAACGCGCAGGCTGAAGGGCAAAGTGTCTGTTCCGCTGGTGACCACTAACCGCATTAACGATCCGCAGGTGGCAGACGATGTGATTTCGCGAGGCGACGCAGATATGGTGTCGATGGCGCGTCCGTTCCTGGCGGATGCCGAGCTGCTGTCCAAAGCGCAAAGCGGCCGTGCGGACGAGATTAATACCTGCATCGGCTGTAACCAGGCCTGTCTGGATCAGATCTTCGTCGGCAAGGTCACCTCCTGTCTCGTCAACCCGCGCGCCTGCCATGAAACCAAAATGCCGGTCGTTCCGGCGGTAAATAAAAAACGCCTGGCCGTGGTGGGCGCAGGCCCGGCGGGGCTGGCGTTTGCGATAAATGCCGCCTCGCGCGGGCACAGCGTGACGCTGTTTGATGCGCTGGCGGAGATTGGCGGGCAGTTTAATATCGCCAAGCAGATCCCCGGCAAAGAGGAGTTCTATGAAACCCTGCGCTACTACCGCCGGATGATCGAGCTGACGGGCGTCGATCTGCGGCTTAACCAGTTTGTCAGCGCGGCGGATCTGATCGGTTTCGATGAGGTGATCCTGGCGAGCGGGATCGTACCGCGCCTGCCGGCGATCGAAGGTATCGATCATCCGAAGGTGTTGAGCTATCTGGACGTATTGCGAGACAAAACGCCGGTTGGCGAGAAGGTGGCGATTATCGGCTGCGGCGGGATCGGCTTTGATACCGCCATGTATTTAAGCCAGCCGGGCGAGGCCACCAGCCAGAACATTGCCGAGTTTTGCGTGGAATGGGGTATCGACACCAGCCTGAATCAGTCCGGCGGATTGCGCCCGGAAGGGCCGCAGCTGCCGAAAAGCCCGCGCCAGATCGTGATGCTGCAGCGTAAGGCCAGCAAGCCGGGCGAAGGGCTGGGCAAAACCACGGGCTGGATCCACCGCGCCACCCTGCTCTCACGCGGGGTGAAGATGATCCCGGCGGTCAGCTACCAGAAGATCGACGACGAGGGTCTGCACGTTACGATCGGCGGCGAGCCGCAGCTGCTGCGTGTGGATCATGTGATTCTATGTGCCGGGCAGGAGCCAAAGCGCGATCTGGCGGATCCGCTGCGCGAAGCAGGTAAAACGGTGCATTTGATCGGCGGGTGCGACGTGGCGATGGAGCTGGACGCGCGGCGGGCAATTGCGCAGGGGACGAAGTTGGCTCTGAGTATTTAACGGCATCGCCCGGTGGCGCTTCGCTTACCGGGCCTACGGGTTCGAGGCCGTTGTAGGCCCGGTAAGCGAAGCGCCACCGGGCATCAGGCCGCACATCCCCAATCTTAACGACGACGTCCCAGCTTCACCGCTTTCAGCACCACGAACTTGTTATTGGTCGCAATGGTGACGCAGTTGCCGAAAATCTTCTTCAGCTTGTGGAAGTAGTCCAGGTGGCGGTTCGCCACGATGTACAGCTCGCCGTTGATTTTCAGGCAGCGGCGCGCGTGGTGGAACATTTCCCACGCGACGTTATCCGTCAGGGCGTGCTTCTGGTGGAACGGCGGGTTGCAGAACACGGCGTTGAAGCGGAACGGCTCTACGCCAGACAGCGCGTTGTTGATCATAAACTCACAGCGGTCCAGCGCTTCCGGCATGTTGATTTCCACGTTCAGACGGCTGGAGGCCACCGCCATCGGCGACTCGTCGCTGAACACCACGCTGGCGTCCGGGTTCTTCGCCAGCAGCGTCAGGCCAATCACGCCGTTGCCGCAGCCCAGATCGACAATCTCACCTTCCAGATTTTCCGGCAGATGTTCTATAAAGAAACGCGCCCCGATATCCAGCCCGGTGCGGGAGAAGACGTTCGCATGGTTGTGGATGGTCCAGTCGGTGCCTTCCAGCTTCCAGCTCAGGGTCTCCGGCGCGTCGGCCAGCTCCGGCGCGCTGAAGGTGCAGTTAATCAGGCGCGCTTTTTTCCACGCCAGCGTCGTGGTGGTCGGGCCGAGGACTTTTTCGAACAGCTCCAGCGTCGAGGTATGAATATCGCGCGCTTTAGCACCCGCGATGATGCGCGTTTCCGGCGTCACCACTTTACGCAGCGCACGCAGCTGTTGCTCCAGCAGCGCCATGGTTTTTGGCACTTTGATCAGCACCACGCCCGGCGCCTGCGGGTAGTCCGCGGTGCTGTCGAGGAACTTCACGCTGGACTCTTCGATGTCGTTATGGCGCAGGTTTTCACGCGTCGCCAGCTCGCTCAGGTAGGAATCGCCGATGCTGTATGGCGTGTGCTCCGCCAGGGCGCAGCCCAGCGCGCCAAACGCGTCATTCAGGATCAAAATCGGGCCGCGGATTTCAGTCTCATCCAACTGCTGCAGCAGATATTCATCCGCCGCTTCCCACGCCATGAGCGGGTTAACGTCGTCCGTTTCCGGGAAACGTTTAAGGTTGAGTGAACGGAAACCGTTGTCTAAGTGGCTCATCGGCCCTCCTGAATGGTAAAATTTGGCGTATCCCTGAAAAGGGTGCGTGAGTATACCCGTTTTATTGTCGATTTGGGGCGTTGATGAACCAACTTACTTATCTCCAGGGCTATCCGGAGCATTTACTGACTCAGGTTCGCAGCCTGATTGCCGAGCAGAAGCTCGGCGCGGTGCTGGAAAAACGCTATCCCGGCACGCACGATTTCGCGACCGATAAGGCCCTCTGGCAGTATACGCAGGATCTGAAAAGCCGGTATCTGAAGAGCGCGCCGCCGATCAACAAGGTGATGTACGACAACAAGATCCACGTGCTGAAAAACGCGCTCGGCCTGCACACTGCGATTTCACGCGTGCAGGGCGGCAAGCTGAAGGCGAAGGCCGAAATCCGCGTCGCGACGGTTTTCCGTAACGCGCCGGAGGCGTTTCTGCGGATGATCGTCGTCCACGAGCTGGCGCACCTGAAGGAGAAAGAGCACGACAAAGCGTTCTATTCCCTGTGCTGCCACATGGAGCCGCAGTACCACCAGCTGGAGTTTGATACCCGGCTATGGCTTACGCATTTATCGTTAAATGGTAATGCGGAATAGCGCACGCGAATTGTCATGATGACGTGCTACAGTGGCTAAAGGTTCCCCGCTACGGAGTACGTAAACGTTTATGATACGTTTCGCAGTCATTGGTACGAACTGGATCACGCGCCAGTTCGTCGACGCCGCCCACGAAACCGGCAAACTTAAACTTACCGCAGTCTATTCCCGCAGCCTTGAGCAGGCGCAGAGTTTTGCCAACGACTACCTCGTTGAGCATCTCTTCACTTCGCTTGAGGACATGGCGCAAAGCGACGCCATTGACGCGGTGTATATCGCCAGCCCGAACTCCCTGCACTTCCCGCAGACAAAGCTGTTCCTCAGCCATAAAAAGCATGTGATTTGCGAGAAGCCGCTGGCGTCAAATATCCAGGAAGTGGAAGCGGCCATTGCGCTTGCCCGCGAAAATCAGGTGGTGCTGTTCGAAGCGTTCAAAACCGCCAGCCTGCCGAATTTCCTTCTACTGCAGCAGTCCCTGCCGAAAATTGGCAAAGTGCGTAAAGCCTTTATCAACTACTGCCAGTACTCGTCGCGCTACCAGCGCTATCTGGACGGCGAGAACCCGAACACCTTTAACCCGGCCTTCTCGAACGGCTCGATTATGGATATCGGTTTTTACTGCCTGGCCTCCGCCGTGGCGCTGTGGGGCGAGCCGCACGGCGTGACGGCCACCGCCAGCCTGCTGGAGAGCGGCGTGGATGCGCACGGCTTAGCGGTGCTGGACTACGGTGATTTCAGCGTCACGCTGCAGCACTCCAAAGTCAGCGATTCCGTGCTGCCGAGCGAAATTCAGGGCGAGGCGGGCTCGCTGGTTATTGAGAAGATCTCCGAGTGTCAGAAAGTGAGCTTTGTGCCGCGCGGCGGCAAAGCGCAGGAGCTGACGCAGCCTCAGCATATTAACACTATGCTCTATGAGGCAGAGGTCTTCGCCCGTCTGGTGGAAGACAACGAAGTGAATCACCCTGGCCTGGCGGTGAGCCGCACCACGGCGAAGCTGCAAACGGAGATCCGCCGTCAGACCGGCGTGGTGTTCCCGGCAGACGGCGTGAGCGCGGAAGCTATCGCGTAAAGCTGTGTAATGAAACGGCGCAGACCATTGACGAAACCAATGGTCTGACATATTTTGTTACCTGCAAAGGGGAGTAACTTCTTCGCCGGTGGATCGTCATTACGATGCGTTAATCACGCATCCGGTCGCCGGGCAACCCTCGTGGTTGTAAGTGAGACCTTGCCGGAAGGCGAGGTCTATGCATAAAAAGCTAACGGCTATCGTCTTCTGACCATGGCCGTTTTTGTTTTTTATGTGTAAGGAAAATAGTATGCATTCTGTCGGCACTCCAATGTTGTGGGGCGTATTCGCGGTTGTCGTGCTCATCATGCTGGCGATCGACCTCTTTTTGCAGGGGCGTCGCTGCGCACACGGCATGAGCATCAAACAGGCTGCGGCCTGGTCTCTGGTGTGGGTCACCCTCTCCCTGCTCTTCTGTGCCGCCTTCTGGTGGTACCTGGCCTCGACCGAAGGCCGCGCGGTGGCCGATCCTCAGGCGCTCGCCTTCCTCACCGGTTATCTGATTGAAAAAGCCCTGGCGGTTGATAACGTCTTCGTCTGGCTGATGCTGTTCAGCTACTTTGCCGTGCCTGCGGCACTGCAGCGCCGCGTGCTGGTTTACGGCGTGCTGGGCGCGATTATCCTGCGTACCATCATGATCTTCGCCGGCAGCTGGCTGATTACCCAGTTCGAATGGCTGCTGTACGTCTTCGGCGCGTTCCTGCTGTTCACCGGGGTCAAAATGGCGCTGGCGAAAGAGGACGGCTCCGCGATTGGCGATCGCCCGCTGGTGAAGTGGATCCGTGGTCATCTGCGCATGACCGACAAGATCGAGAGCGAGCATTTCTTCGTGCGCAAGAACGGCCTGCTGTTTGCCACCCCGCTGCTGCTGGTGCTGATTCTGGTTGAGCTGAGCGACGTGATTTTCGCGGTCGACAGCATTCCGGCTATCTTCGCGGTGACCACCGACCCGTTCATCGTCCTGACCTCAAACCTGTTCGCCATTCTCGGCCTGCGTGCGATGTACTTCCTGCTGGCAGGCGCGGCGGAGCGCTTCTCGATGCTGAAGTACGGTCTGTCGGTGATCCTGGTGTTTATCGGCATCAAGATGCTGATCGTCGATTTCTACCATATCCCGATCGCCATTTCGCTCGGCGTGGTGTTTGGCATTCTGATCGTGACGCTGATTATCAATACCTGGGTTAACCGCCAGCACGATAAGAAGCAGCAGGTGGAATAAAACATTCGGTGCGGACTGATGCCCTCACCCCGACCCTCTCCCACAGGGAGAGGGGGAAATGCAATGTAGGCCGGGTAAGCGTAGCGCCACCCGGCACTTTCGTTAATCAATAGTTAAAAAACATGACGCAACACGTAAAATCCAGCATTTTACGCTTCCCTCCCAAGACACTTTCCCTATACTCGACCAGGCAAACATTTACTTACATCCGGACATAAATGTGACTAAGAGCACATCCGGGATGGAACGCAATTTCACTTAAGGAACCTCCATGACCACATCCTCGTCTGGTCTGTTTGCGCGTCTGTCGCGCGGCAGCCTCGTTAAGCAAATACTGGTTGGCCTTGTGCTCGGCATCGCGCTGGCACTGATCTCGAAACCTGCCGCCGAGGCCACCGGCCTGCTCGGCACGCTGTTCGTCGGCGCGCTGAAAGCGGTCGCGCCGGTTCTGGTTTTGACCCTGGTGATGGCCTCAATCGCCAACCACCAGCAGGGGCAAAAAACCAATATTCGCCCGATTCTGTGGATGTACCTGCTGGGTACGTTCTCCGCCGCGCTGACGGCGGTTATCGTTAGCTTTATCTTCCCTTCCACGCTGCAGCTGACCACCGGCGCAACAGACATTACCCCACCTGCGGGCATTGTTGAGGTGATGCACGGCCTGCTGATGAGCATTGTGGCAAACCCGATTCACGCGCTGATCAACGCCAACTATATCGGCATTCTGGTGTGGGCGGTGGGCCTGGGCTTTGCCCTGCGCCATAGCAATGACACCACCAAAAACCTGATCACCGACGTTTCTAATGCCGTGACCTTTATCGTGACGGTGGTGATCCGCTTCGCACCGATTGGTATTTTTGGTCTTGTCGCCTCGACGCTGGCAACGACCGGTTTTGGGGCCTTGTGGGGCTATGCCCAACTGCTGCTGGTACTGATCGGCTGTATGGCCGTGGTGGCGCTGGTGATTAACCCGCTGCTGGTGTTCCTGCAGACCCGCCGTAACCCGTACCCGCTGGTGCTGATGTGCCTGCGCGAAAGCGGCGTGACCGCCTTCTTTACCCGCAGCTCTGCGGCGAATATTCCGGTCAACATGTCGCTGTGTGAGAAGCTGAATCTGGACCGCGATACCTATTCCGTCTCAATCCCATTGGGGGCGACCGTCAATATGGCGGGGGCGGCAATTACCATCACGGTGCTGACGCTGGCGGCGGTCAATACGCTGGGTATCCCGGTGGATCTGCCAACGGCGCTGCTGCTGAGCGTCGTTGCTGCGCTCTGTGCCTGCGGCGCATCCGGCGTGGCGGGCGGTTCCCTGCTGCTGATCCCGCTGGCGTGTAATATGTTCGGCATCCCGAACGAGATCGCCATGCAGGTAGTTGCGGTGGGCTTTATCATCGGCGTATTGCAGGACTCCTGCGAGACGGCGATTAACTCCTCCACCGACGTGATGTTCACCGCCGCCGTATGCCAGGCGGAAGACGCGCGTTTAGCGAAGAACGCCCTGCGCAGTTAAAAACAAAAGCCCGGTGGCGGCTACGCCTTACCGGGCCTACAGGGTAAACGCAAAACGGCAACCCTGAGGTTGTCGTTTTTAGGGTTTGTACCCTCTCCCCGTGGGAGAGGGCCAGGGTGAGGGCATCAGGCCGCACCGATTAAAGCGTCACACCGCTCTTAAAAATCGCCAGCTCGCGGAAGTCGTTCTTCTCGTTGCAGGTCTGCTTGCCGTTAGCAATTTCCACGATAGCGTCCACGAACTCCCTCAGCAGCTGCGGCATCGCTTTGCCGTGGATCAGCTGGCCCGCATCAAAGTCGATCCAGTGCTTTTTCTTTGCCGCCAGCTCGCTGTTGGTGGCGATTTTCACCGTCGGCACAAAGCCGCCGTAAGGCGTGCCGCGACCGGTGCTGAACAGCACCATATGACAGCCTGCACCCGCCAGCGCGCTGGTGGCGACCGCATCGTTGCCCGGTGCGCTCAGCAGGTTCAGACCGTGCGTTTTCAGTCGCTCGCCGTAGCGCAGAACGTCAACCACCTGGCTCGCGCCCGCTTTCTGGGTGCAGCCGAGGGATTTCTCTTCCAGCGTGGTGATCCCGCCCGCTTTGTTACCCGGCGACGGGTTCTCGTAAATCGGCTGATTGTGGGCAATGAAGTACTGTTTGAAATCGTTCACCATGGTGACGGTTTTTTCAAACGTCTCTTCGTCACGGCAGTGGCTCATCAGAATACGTTCCGCGCCAAACATTTCCGGCACTTCGGTCAGCACCGTCGTGCCGCCGTTGGCAATCACGTAATCCGAGAAGCGGCCCAGCATCGGGTTGGCGGTAATGCCGGAAAGGCCATCAGACCCGCCGCACTCAAGCCCAAACTTCAGCTCGCTCAGCTTGCCAGGCTCGCGCCTGTCGTGGCGCATCACCTCATAAAGCTGGTGAAGCTGTTCAACGCCCGCTTCCACTTCGTCATCCTGATGCTGGCACACCATAAAATGCACGCGCTCAGGGTCGAATTCGCCCAGCGTGTCGCGGAAGGCGTCCACCTGATTGTTCTCGCAGCCCAGGCCAATCACCAGCACCGCGCCCGCGTTCGGGTGGCGCACCATGTTTTGCAGCATGGTGCGGGTATTGATGTGGTCGTCACCCAGCTGCGAGCAGCCGTAGGTGTGACTGAACAGATGCACGCCGTCAGTGCCTTCGGCATCGTTGGTCTCTTTCAAAAAGCGCGTCTGGATCTGACGCGCAATACCGTTGACGCAGCCAACGGTCGGGAGGATCCACAGCTCGTTGCGGATCCCCACCTCGCCGCTGGCGCGACGGTAGATCTGCACCTCACGATCTGCCGCCTGCCCGGCTTCCGCCTGGAAATCAGGTTGATAGCTGTACTCGTCCAGATCGCTCAGATTGGTGCGGGTATTGTGGGAGTGAATATATTCACCCGGCGCAATATCCGCCAGCGCATGACCGATGGGCAAACCGTACTTCACCACATTCTCCCCTTTCGCAATGGGGATCAGGGCAAACTTGTGTCCACGAACGATCGCCTGACGCAGGGTGACACTCTGGTTATCCACGGTCACTACGTCGCCTTCAGCGAGATCCGTCAGCGCGACGGCCACATTATCCAGCGAATGGATTTTGATGTATTGCATATCAACCTCAAACGGCCTTAGTTCAGTTCAATGGCGAAGTAGTCACGCGCATTGTTAAAGCAGATGTTTTTCACCATTTCGCCCAACAGCTGGATATCCGCTGGCGCTTCGCCTGCGTGCACCCAGCGGCCAATCATCTGGCACAGAATGCGGCGGAAGTATTCATGACGGGTATAGGACAGGAAGCTGCGGCTGTCGGTCAGCATGCCGACAAAGCGGCTCAGCAGGCCCAGCTGCGCCAGCTGCGTCATCTGACGCTCCATGCCGTCTTTCTGATCGTTGAACCACCAGCCGGAACCGAACTGCATCTTGCCCGGCATCCCTTCGCCCTGGAAGTTGCCGACCATGGTACCCAGCACTTCGTTATCGCGCGGGTTCAGGCAGTACAGGATGGTTTTAGGCAGCAGGTTTTGTTCGTTCTGTTTGCTCAGCAGTTTTGACAGCTCTTCCGCCAGCGGACGGTCGTTGATGGAGTCGAAGCCCACGTCAGCGCCGATCAGTTTGAACTGGCGCTGGTTGTTATTGCGCAGCGCCCCGATGTGGTACTGCTGTACCCAGCCGCGACGCGCGTATTCCGCACCGAGGAATACCAGCACCGCCGTTTTAAACTGCGCCACTTCGTGCTCGCTTAAGCCTTCGCCAGAAAGACGACGTGCCAGCATGCTGTCCAGCTCGGCTTCGTTTGATTCTGCAAACAGCACCACGTCCAGCGCGTGGTCAGACACTTTACAGCCGTGCGCCGCGAAGTGATCCAGACGTTTGGTCAGCGCGGTTTGCAGGTCAGCAAAACGACGGATGTCGGTATCCGACACTTCCGCCAGCTTCGCCATGTAGTCGATGAAGGTAGCCTGCTCAATGTTGAAGGCTTTGTCCGGGCGCCAGCTTGGCAGCACTTTGATATCGAAAGAGGTGTCTTTCGCGACAACAGCATGATGCTCCAGGGAGTCGATCGGATCGTCGGTGGTGCCCACCATCTTCACGTTCATCTGCTTCATGATGCCGCGCGCGGAGAAGTTATCCTGCGCCAGCAGCGCGTTGCAGCGATCCCAGATTTCATCCGCGGTCGTTGGGGAGAGCAGTTTGCCGGTGATGCCAAACGGACGGCGGAGCTCAAGATGGGTCCAGTGGTAGAGCGGGTTGCCGATGGTGTGCGGAACGGTCGCCGCCCAGGCGTCAAATTTCTCGCGGTCGGTCGCATCGCCGGTACACAGGCGCTCAGCCACGCCGTTGGTGCGCATGGCGCGCCATTTGTAGTGGTCACCCTTCAGCCAGATGTCATACAGGTTTTTGAAGCGATAATTTCCGGCAACCTGCTGCGGCGGTAAATGGCAGTGGTAGTCGAAAATCGGCTGGTCTTTTGCGTAGTCGTGGTACAGGCGGCGAGCAAATTCGGTATCTAACAGAAAATCTTCGGTCATAAACGGCGTCATTATCGTCTTCCTCATTACGGGAGCGCAGAAAGCGTATGTTCATATGCTGCAAAGTTATCACACCAATTTCCACCAACCGAAGCTTTTTTCGTGAGTGAGATCAATAAACGCCAACAAATAAATTACCCTCAATGGAGTAAACCCTTCTGCAGCCCCCGCCATTACTGGCTTTGCGCGCAACGGATAATGTCCCCACAAAGAATCATACATTTGTGATGTCACTCACCTTTTAAAGTTGTATGACAAGTTATCTTTTCGCCGTCGCAAACTATAAGCCGACGGAATGCATTACCGGTGTGAGAGACATCGGGTTTAACGGTACGGATACCGACTTATGCACGCTTACTTATGGCAAGGTTCGGGCCGTTCCGGGACATGCTCCTGGTTACGCCCCTCCCGTTACACAACTGCTCCCGGAAACGGTTGAGAGGTTGCCGTGCTCTGGCGCGGAAATAACATAACGATGAGGTTTTAGATGCGTAAAATTAAAGGGTTACGTTGGTATATGATCGCACTGGTGACGTTAGGCACCGTGCTGGGCTACCTGACGCGTAACACCGTGGCAGCAGCAGCGCCAACGTTGATGGAAGAGCTGCATATCTCCACGCAGCAATACTCCTACATCATTGCCGCCTATTCCGCGGCTTATACCATCATGCAGCCTGTTGCTGGCTATGTGCTGGATATTCTCGGTACCAAAATCGGTTATGCCTTCTTCGCCATCGCCTGGGCGGTGTTCTGCGGTGCAACCGCGCTGGCAGGCAGCTGGGGTGGACTGGCGCTGGCGCGCGGTGCGGTCGGTGCGGCTGAAGCCGCGATGATCCCGGCGGGCCTGAAGGCCAGCTCCGAGTGGTTCCCGGCGAAAGAGCGCTCCATTGCGGTCGGCTACTTCAACGTAGGCTCGTCCATCGGGGCGATGATAGCGCCGCCGCTGGTGGTGTGGGCCATCGTGATGCACAGCTGGCAAATGGCGTTTATTATCTCTGGCGTGCTGAGCTTTGCCTGGGCGATGGCGTGGCTGGTTTTCTATAAACACCCGCGCGATCAGAAAAAACTCTCCGAAGAAGAACGTGAATACATCATTGGCGGTCAGGAAGCGCAGCATCAGACCAACAATGGCAAAAAAATGACCGTCTGGCAGATCCTGGGCACCCGTCAGTTCTGGGGTATCGCCCTGCCGCGTTTCCTGGCTGAACCGGCCTGGGGTACCTTTAACGCGTGGATCCCCCTGTTCATGTTTAAAGTCTACGGCTTTAACCTGAAAGAGATCGCGATGTTCGCCTGGATGCCAATGCTGTTCGCTGACCTGGGCTGTATCGTGGGCGGCTACCTGCCACCGCTGTTCCAGCGCTGGTTTGGCGTGAACCTGATCGTTTCGCGTAAGATGGTGGTGACCATGGGCGCGCTGCTGATGATCGGCCCGGGCATGATCGGCCTATTCACCAGCCCGTACGTTGCCATTGCCCTGCTGTGCATCGGTGGCTTTGCGCACCAGTCCCTGTCCGGCGCGCTGATTACGCTCTCGTCTGACGTCTTTGGTCGTAACGAAGTGGCAACCGCCAACGGTCTGACCGGCATGGCCGCCTGGACCGCGAGCACCATGTTTGCACTGGTGGTCGGCGCGCTGGCGGATACCATCGGCTTCAGCCCGCTGTTCGCGGTGCTGGCGATCTTCGACCTGATGGGTGCGGTGGTTATCTGGACGGTGCTGAAAAGCAAATCGGCAGAGGAGCTGGCGAAAGAGTCCCTCGGGAAACCGGCGACGCAGAGTTAGCATTGTTGTGCCGGGTGGCGGCTTCGCCTTACCCGGCCTACACCACCCAACGAAACCGTAGGCCGGGTAAGCGCAGCGCCGCCGGGCATTTAAAGGCCGCTCAGTAGCGGCTTTTTTAATGGCAAAATCTGGAGAGTGGCACGCAAAAGTGGTATAACAAATCATCTGCCGTACCCTGCCTGGAGCGCATATGGAAATCACCGAACCACGTCGTTTATATCAACAACTTGCTGCGGAGCTGAAAGATCGCATCGAGCAAGGGGTCTATCTTGTCGGTGATAAACTTCCCGCCGAGCGCTTTATCGCGGATGAAAAAAGCGTCAGCCGCACCGTGGTGCGTGAAGCAATTATCATGCTGGAAGTGGAAGGCTACGTTGAGGTACGCAAGGGCTCCGGCATTCACGTGATTTCTAATCTGCCGAAACACTCTCCCGTCGCGGACGAAAGTCTGGAATTCGCCAGCTATGGCCCCTTCGAGCTGCTCCAGGCTCGCCAGCTGATCGAAAGCAATATTGCTGAGTTTGCAGCCACGCAGGTGACCAAGCAGGACATCATGAAGCTGATGGAGATCCAGGAAAATGCCCGTAAGGAAAAATGTTTCCGCGATTCAGAGTGGGATCTGCAGTTCCACGTTCAGGTCGCCCTGGCAACCCAAAATACGGCGCTGGCGGCAATCGTAGAAAAAATGTGGACTCAGCGCGTTCACAACCCGTACTGGAAAAAACTGCACGACCATATCGATTCACGTACCGTCGACAACTGGTGCGACGATCACGACCAAATCCTTAAAGCGCTGATTCGTAAAGATCCGCATGCCGCCAAGCTGGCGATGTGGCAGCACCTGGAAAACACCAAGCAGATGCTGTTCAACGAAACCAGCGATGACTTCGAATTTAACGCTGACCGCTATCTTTTTGCCGATAATCCGGTTGTTCATCTCGATACGGCTTCCAGTGCCGCAAAATAGATGACCTTTCTGCTGGCAGGCGCTACGTCGCGCCTTCCGGCTTACATGGGTAAGCAAAACATATATAGTGTCAGCCTTTGTAAATCCCCTCGCTCACTTCCTGGGCTTACGCCAAAATCAACTCACCCCTGCAAATTCTGTGACGCAGAACGTTGGGCTTTGTTACAATTGGATTCAATTCCTTATTTTGTAAGTTAGTGCTTGCTAACCAGCCAATTAACAGGGAACAGTGTTGGCCACACCGCAATGTGTCCGCGAGCGACCATAATGAAATCACAACAATGTCGCCGTGCTGTTTGTCCCGGATAACAGGCGTGACGTTAACCGATTTCCAGGAACACTGAATGGAACTTTTGACCCAACTACTGCATGCCCTCTGGGCGCAGGATTTTGAAACGCTGGCCAACCCTTCCATGATTGGCATGCTCTATTTCGTCTTGTTTATGATCCTGTTCCTTGAGAACGGTTTGCTGCCTGCAGCCTTCCTGCCCGGTGACAGTTTGCTGGTGCTTGTCGGCGTGCTGTGTGCCAAAGGGGCGATGGCGTTTCCACACACCATTTTATTACTCACCGTTGCGGCCAGCCTCGGCTGCTGGGTGAGCTATATCCAGGGAAGATGGCTGGGCAATACCCGGATCGTCCAGAACTGGCTCTCTCATCTTCCCGCGCATTATCACCAGCGGGCGCACCATCTGTTCCACAAGCACGGGCTTTCCGCGCTGCTGATTGGCCGCTTTATCGCCTTTGTTCGCACCCTGTTGCCGACCATTGCCGGTCTGTCGGGGTTGAGCAGCACGCGCTTCCAGTTCTTTAACTGGATGAGCGGCCTGTTATGGGTGCTTATTTTGACGACGCTCGGCTATGCGCTGGGTAAAACGCCGGTCTTTATGAAATATGAAGACCAGCTGATGTCCTGCCTGATGCTGCTGCCTGTGGTTCTGCTGGTCTTCGGCCTGATTGGCTCACTGGTTGTCCTGTGGAAGAAGAAATACGGAGCCAGAGGCTAACGATGGTTATCTCACCGCTCGCCCTGCGCCGTTTTGCCGTTGCCGTGATTACGCTGTTCGTCCTCTGCGCCATGCTGCTGGCATGGAGCGCGCTTTCGCATCAGGAATCGACGCTGGCCATCCGCCCGGTAAACCAGGGTGCCAGCGTGCCTGACGGTTTTTCTGTCTGGCATCATCTGGATGCGAACGGGATCCGCTTTAAGAGTATTACCCCGCAGGACGACGTTTTACTGATCAAGTTTGATTCCCGTGCGCAAAGTGCCGCCGCGAAAGTGGTTCTCGACCGTACGCTGCCGCACGGGTATATCATTGCCCAGCAGGAAGATGACAGCCAGCCTGCAGCCTGGCTCTCATTAATTCGCGATACGTCGCATCGGTTCGGATAACTTCCAGGATTCCGAATCTTTTCACTCACTTTGGTGAATCCCCCGTTTACTTACTATGCTTAAGTACGCGGAGCACCCCTCGATGTACTCCGCATAACTTTGGATAGCGGCTAACGCCGCAACACAATGGAAGGTTTCGATAATGAAATTCCGCATTACTCTGGCTCTGGCCCTTTTTTCTTTAAGCACAGCATCCTTCGCAAACTCTCTCTGTCAGGAGAAAGAACAGGATATTCAGCGTGAGATCGGTTATGCCGAAAAGCATAACAATCAGCACCGTGTTGATGGTCTTAAAAAAGCGCTGAGCGAAGTGAAAGCGAACTGTTCAGACAGCAAGCTTCGTGCCGATCACAAGAAGAAAATCGCTGAACAGAAGGACGAGATAGCCGAGCGCCGTCGCGACCTGCAGGAAGCGAAAGAGAAAGGAGATGCGGAAAAAATTGCTAAGCGCGAGAAGAAGTTGAAAGAAGCGCAGGATGATCTGAAAGCGCTGGAAGCTCGCGATTATTGAGTTAACGGAAATCTCAACAGGAGAGAGAATCATGTCAAAAGATACGACGTCTGAACATCTGCGCGCTGAACTGAAATCCCTGGCCGATACCCTTGAAGAGGTGCTGAACTCCTCTGCTGACAAGTCAAAAGAAGAGGTCAGCAAGCTGCGCAGCAAGGCGGAGCAGGCGCTGAAAGAGAGCCGCTATCGCCTGGGTGAAACCGGTGATGCACTGGCGAAACAGACCCGCGAAGCGGCTGCGCGCGCGGACGAATATGTGCGTGATAATCCATGGACGGGTGTAGGGATTGGTGCCGCAGTGGGTGTGGTACTGGGTGTCCTTCTGACGCGTCGTTGATATGGAAGATCCTCGTCACGCACAAGGGCCTGCTAACAACGTCCTCGGCATCGGCCAGCGTATTTTAACGACGCTGGTCGGGATTGCCGAAACGCGCGTCCGGCTGGCAGTGGTCGAGCTGGAAGAGGAGAAAGCCAACCTCTTCCAGATGCTGCTGATGCTCGGGCTGACCATGCTCTTTGCCGCGTTTGGTCTGATGAGCCTGATGGTGTTAATCATCTGGGCCATTGATCCCCAGTATCGTCTTAACGCGATGATTGCCACCACCGTCGTTCTGCTGGTAGCAGCGTTGATAGGCGGTATCTGGACGCTGCGTAAAGCGCGCAAGTCCACTTTCCTGCGCCATACGCGTCAGGAACTGGCGAACGATCGCGCCCTGCTGGAGGATGACTAGCCGTGAGCGGTAAAGCCGAACGTCAAAAGCGAAAAGCGTACCTGTTAAGCCAGATCCAGCAGCAACGGCTGGATCTGTCTGCCAGTCGTCGCGACTGGATTGACGCGACGCGACGGTTTGACCGGGGCTGGAATACCGTCCTGAGCCTGCGTTCATGGGCGCTGGTCGGCAGCAGCGTGATGGCTATCTGGTCCGTTCGTCATCCGAACATGCTGATCCGCTGGGCTCGTCGTGGATTCGGCGCCTGGAGCGCCTGGCGTCTGGTGAAAGCGACGATCCGTCAACAGCAGTTACGCTAGCCTTCTCGCCGGGTGGCGGCTACGCCTTAACCGGCCTACTTGCAAGCGTAGGCCGGGTAAGCGCAGCGCCACCCGGCAAATTCTCCTCCCCTCTCCCTTACTCAATATCTTTGAATTAGATTGACAGTTTTCCTTGCTAACAATTACCCCCCGCCCCGTTTATTATCCTCTCCATCGACAGCAACGCCGCGGTATCTACCCGGAATTGCAGACAAATAATGTTCAGCCGCTCATGTGGTTTCCTGGAGAGTAAAATGAAAAAATTAGAAGATGTTGGTGTACTGGTCGCGCGTATTCTGATGCCAATTCTGTTCATCGTGGCAGGTTGGGGAAAAATCACCGGTTATGCGGGTACCCAGCAGTATATGGAAGCCATGGGCGTTCCGGGGTTCCTGCTGCCGCTGACCATTCTTCTTGAGTTCGGCGGCGGCCTGGCGGTACTGTTCGGCTTCCTGACCCGTACCACCGCGCTGTTTACCGCAGGCTTCACCGTGCTGACGGCGTTCATCTTCCACAGCAACTTTGCGGAAGGCGTGAACTCTCTGATGTTCATGAAAAACCTGACCATCGCGGGTGGCTTCCTGCTGCTGGCCGTCACTGGCCCGGGCGCATACAGCATCGACCGCGTTCTGAATAAGAAGTGGTAAGCACGCTATACTGAATGAACATAAAGCGAGGAGACATCTCCTCGCTTTTGCTATCTGACGGAGGAGAAAAAATGGGACAACTCGTAGACGGCGTATGGCAGGATGTCTGGTATGACACCAAATCCACCGGAGGTCGCTTCAAGCGCTCAGTTTCGGCCTTCCGTAACTGGCTGACCGCCGACGGTGCGCCTGGCCCGAGCGGCGAAGGAGGCTTCGCGGCTGAGAAAGACCGTTATCATCTATATGTTTCGCTTGCCTGCCCGTGGGCACACCGCACGCTGATTGTGCGCAAGCTTAAAGGTCTCGAATCCTTAATCCCGGTTTCGGTCGTGAACCCGCTGATGCTGGAAAACGGCTGGACGTTTGACAGTGATTTCCCCGCGGCGACCGGCGACGATCTTTACCACCACGATTTCCTTTACCAGCTCTATCTGCGCGCCGATCCCCATTACACCGGGCGCGTTACCGTGCCGGTGCTGTGGGACAAGAAAAACCAGACGATTGTCAGCAACGAGTCAGCGGAAATCATCCGCATGTTCAATACCGCGTTTGACGCGCACGGCGCCCGTGCCGGAGATTACTATCCGGTTGAGCTGCGTGAGAAAATTGACGAGCTGAACGGCTGGATTTACGACAACGTCAACAACGGTGTCTACAAGGCCGGTTTCGCCACCAGCCAGGAAGCGTATGACGAAGCGGTTGGAAAGGTGTTTGAATCGCTGGAGCGTCTCGAGCAGATCCTGGACAAGCATCGCTACCTGACGGGCGATCGCCTGACGGAAGCGGACATTCGCCTGTGGACCACGCTGGTTCGCTTCGATCCTGTCTATGTCACCCACTTTAAGTGCGACAAGCACCGCATCAGCGATTACCTGAACCTGCATGGTTTCCTGCGTGACATCTACCAGATGCCGGGTATTGCCGACACGGTCGACTTCGACCATATTCGCACCCACTATTTCCGCAGCCACAAAACCATCAACCCGACGGGCATTATCTCCATTGGTCCGTGGCAGGATCTGGATGAACCTCACGGGCGCGACGTCCGATTTGGATAAATATTAAGGGCATCTATTAATACCCTAAATAATTCAAGTTGCGTGAAGGCGGCGACGCAGCGAATCCCCAGGAGCGTACATAAGTACGTGACTGGGGTGAGCGAGGAAGCCAACGCCCAGGCAACTTGAAGTATGACGGGTAAATGCCCTTTTTTAATTCACAATCTCCATCTATCCTTACTTTGATTGCTTAGAAAACAAGTGATTGACCGACTATTGAGGCAAGGAAAAATGGACTGGTATTTAAAAGTACTGCGCAACTACATTGGATTTGGTGGCCGTGCCCGCCGCAAAGAGTACTGGATGTTCGTTCTGGTGAACTTCATCCTCATCATGGTGCTGGGTATTGTGGATAAAATTCTCGGCTGGGAGCGGGCTGGCGGTGAAGGCGTGCTGACCACCATTTATGGCCTGTTGGTCCTGCTGCCATCATGGGCGGTGCTGTTCCGTCGACTGCACGACACCGATCGTTCAGCGTGGTGGTTACTGCTGCTGTTGATCCCGATTATTGGCTGGATCGTGATTTTAATTTTCAACTGCCAGAGCGGGACGCCGGGCGAAAACCGCTTTGGTCCGGATCCGAAGATCGGCGCATAAAAAAAGCCCGGTGGCGCTTCGCTTACCGGGCCTACAAAATACGATTTTATTTATTATATTGCGTGAAAAGCTTCGGAATTTCGCGTAAACACCATGATTTGGCTTCGCCCATGCTGTCACGGCGCCACGCCATAATGATATCCACCTCGTGGCTATATTCCGGGCTGACAACGCGCAGCCGCCCTTCAGCAATGTCTTTTTCAACAAACGGGTACGGCATGGTTGCCACGCCCAGACCGGCCAGCAGCGCCTGCCGTTTGTCTTCCAGCGAGGTCACCGTCAGGCGAGGCTGCTTATCCAGCAGCTGCACCGTCAGCACCGGACGCTCGCGCGCGGTATCCGCCACCGCCACGCCGCGATACTTCACGCGCGTCACCTCTGAAAGCGGCTCCGGCTCCTGATGAATCGGGTGATTGGGTGCGGCAACGTAGACGTTCATCACGCTGTAAAGCTTGCGCGAGTTGATTTCTGATGAGGAACGGAAGTGCATGTCCGGGGCAATGACAATATCCGCCCTGCCCGTTTCCAGACGTTCCCACGCGCCTGCCAGCACCTCGGTGATGATTGACAGCTGCGTATTGGCCTTCGCCGCCAGGCGGTCCACCAGCGGGAACAGCGCTTCAGTCGGCACCAGCGCTTCCGTCACCAGCGTCAGATGGGTTTCCCAGCCGCGCGCCAGCGCTTCGGCGTCCGTGGTGAGCTTATCCGCCGCTTCCAGCAGCACGCGGCCGCGCTCCAGCAGCATTCGCCCCACGTTGGTGAATTTTGTTCGATGACCGGAGCGGTCAAACAGCACCACGTCCAGCTCTTCCTCCAGCTTCTGCATGGTGTAGCTTAGCGCAGACGGAACGCGCCCCAGCTCATCTGCCGCCGCCGCAAAACTGCCGCGCCGGTCAATCGCGTCCATGACGCGAAGCGCCTCAAGCGTCAATGCTCTCTCTTTAGCCATCTCGTTCTCATTCAGGAAATTTGAACATACCGGGCAGAATATCTGGCTAACAATGCAGCGTCCATACCTTTACCATTGTTTTAGTGTAAAGAGAGGTCAAGTTTATGATTACGACAAGAACAGCTAAACAGTGCGGACAAGCCGATTTCGGTTGGCTGCAGGCCCGCTACACCTTTTCCTTTGGACACTACTTTGACCCTAAACTCCTCGGTTACGCTTCACTGCGCGTGTTGAACCAGGAAGTGCTCGCCCCGGGCGCCTCCTTCCAGCCGCGTACGTACCCGAAAGTCGATATCCTGAACCTGATCCTGGAAGGCGAGGCAGAATACCGCGATAGCGAGGGCAATCATGTCCAGGCAAAGGCTGGCGAAGCGTTGTTAATTTCCACGCAGCCGGGCATTAGCTACAGCGAACATAACCTCAGCAAAGACAAAACGCTGACCCGTATGCAGCTGTGGCTGGACGCCTGCCCCGAGCGGGAAAATCCGCTGGTACAGAAGTTAGATTTAACGGGCGATAAGCAGCAGCTGATTGCATCGCCGGACGGCAGTAAAGGTAGTCTGCAGCTGCGCCAGCAGGTGTGGCTGCACCATATCGAGCTGAAGAAAGGTGAACAGGCCAGCTTCCAGCTTCATGGTCCGCGCGCCTATTTGCAGTCTATTCACGGTACGGTGCATGCGGTGACGCACACGGAAGAGAAAGAAGCGCTCACCTGCGGCGACGGAGCGTTTATTCGTGATGAAGCGAATATCACCCTGGTGGCGGATACGCCGCTGCGCGCACTGCTGATTGATTTGCCGGTTTAAGATAAACACGCCCCCCTCGCTCGCTCGGTTCCCTCTCCCTGTGGGAGAGGGTTAGGGTGAGGGGTAACGGGTTGGATGAAATCACAACACCTTACTCGCCATAATCTCAATAATCTGCCGGTCCGTTTCCTGCATTGAGCTGCACGCCAGCGCGCACAGGTTTGCGATCGACTGCTCCACATCGTGCGCCACAATCCCCTCGTTGCCCGTTACGGCAGAGTCATCCAGTGTGTTGGTGTGAGAAAATCTTAACCGGAGCAAGGGAGAAAAACTCCCCATGAACTGGAAAAATAACCAAGACTATCTAAGAATGACGCCCTTTAAAAATCATAGCCACCTTGAAAGAACGAATATTTCGGAATTTATAAAGATGAACGCCCTACTCTCAGCCCTTTGTTTTTTATAGGATGACATTTCAGCAAACAATGCAAAGACTATGGTTATACTATGGACACCGTTGAAGAACTCAATGGAACATACTTTTATAAAGGTGTGTGTAACATCTCGGCATCTGAGTTATTTTTTTGGATTTTTCTGGATTCAACCGATGAACAGTTCGGCGGATTAAAGGATGCAGTAATGATGGCCACTATGATTCTTGGTTTACCCATACTTGAAACCAGAACAAAGCCAGAAACGGCTACAATAGGCACATCTGTGGCATCTAAATACCTGCGAGATCTACTGAATGTACAGCTACCACACCGATTACCTACAATTACACTTGCAAGCTTTAAATACAGAAAACCAATGTATACCAAAAATTTAGGTGCGTTCATCGGCCGATGGATACCTGCACTAGGGATAACCATACTTGCTGCAGATGTTGCAATGATAAGTTACAAAACGCTTTCACGATATAATACGATTGCTCACCCAAAAGACCGGATTTGGTGAAGATGAACAGTGAAACTGATGTTTTAAAATTCTTCAGGGACAATTTACCAGAACAAGGAACATTTACGGGCAAGAGAATCCCGCTTGAGATAGATGATGTTTTACAGGATTACACCGATCTGGATGATATCGTATATGCCATTGAGAGATTCGAAAAAGAGTATCTTATCGAAGTTAACACTGAAAATTATTTCCCCTGGACTCAAACCTGGTTTTTCAGAAAATGGTTTACTAAAGAACAGATAAAGCAACTATCAAAGCCATTAACAGTAAGAATGTTTGCCGAAGCGGTAAAAGCAGGTAAATGGATACACGATTGATTTATAAAAGGAGTTTTTATAATGGCCGTACCTGTTCACATTTGGTTCTATGACGACGGTGGTTCACTCATTAAAGGTTCATGTGATGTTCAGGATCGTGAAGGGAGTGTTGAAATTAGAGGTTTAACCCATAACTTGAGTATTCCAACCGATCCACTCTCCGGAAGATTAACCGGAACGAGGAAACACGCGCCTTTTTTGTTCGAGAAGGAAATTGATAGCTCATCTCCCTATCTTTATAAGGCGGTAGCGACAGGGCAAAACCTTAAGAAAGTTGAGATTAGATATTACCGGATTAATGACGCAGGTTGGGAGGTTGAATACTTTAGAACTGAGCTGGAAGGTGTGAAAGTTGTCTCTATCTCCCCTATTGTTAACGATACACGTAACTGTCCTGGTACTGGCCACCTTGAATCTATTCAATTGCGCTACGAAAAAGCGACCTGGACCTATTGCGACGGGAATATTCAATTCTCTGATGCATGGAATGAACGGGCATCAGCATGAAAGTCAGGATCATACCTCACAGAATCCAATTGAAGAGATTCTGTGAGGTTTCATTTTAAGTGATTGATTCCTGGATCACTCTGCCAGCGCGTTAGCCATATCGGTTCTAATCTGCTTACGCTGTTCCGGCGTCAACACCTGGCTGACGTCGAAGTAATATTTCACGCGGTAATAGCGGGTCTGCTCTTCAATTTTACTAAAGGCGGTAAGCTGGCTTTTCACCGTGCTTTCGTCCCATTTACCCGCCTGGAACATGTCGATCAGCGCGCCGTCCTTCACCCCTGTCATCGGGATCTTGCTGACATTTTGTTCCAGCTGCTTATGCAGATCTTCAATCTTCTTAACCTGCTCATTGCTGAGCTTCAGGTGCTGTACCAGCGGATCCTGCGATGGAGACGGGGCAGCCTCAACGTTCGCGGCCTGTGCCGTAAAACTGCACGCTGCCAGCGAGGCGGCGACCAGCGCAATACGGGTCATTTTCATCATCTTACTGTCCTTACATGCTGTTATAGGGAAAAGCAGGCGTATTGTTTTTCAAGAGCGGATGAATATGTGTGAGTAATTATATAAACAATTTTGTATGTTTAGCGGGCAAAAAAATGCCCCCTGCGTTGAGGGGGCATAAGAACTCGCATTTAGATAGATTGGGTAAACGTTCGCGAAATCACATCCTGCTGCTGCTCGCGCGTCAGAGCGTTAAAACGCACCGCATAGCCTGAAACGCGGATCGTCAGGTTCGGGTAATTCTCGGGATGCGCGATGGCATCGAGGAGCATTTCCCGGTTCATGACGTTGACGTTCAGATGCTGCCCGCCCTCAATGGACGCTTCATGATGGAAGTACCCGTCCAGCAGCCCTACCAGGTTGGTTTTGCGCACCAGCTCGTCCTTGCCCAGCGCCTGCGGCACGATGGAGAAGGTGTAGGAGATCCCGTCTTTTGCATAGGCGAACGGCAGCTTGGCCACCGACGTTAGCGAGGCCACCGCCCCTTTTCTGTCGCGGCCGTGCATCGGGTTCGCGCCAGGCGCAAACGGCGTGCCGCCTCGGCGTCCGTCCGGTGTGTTCCCGGTCTTCTGGCCGTACACCACGTTGGAGGTGATGGTCAGGATCGACTGGGTTGGCACCGCGTTGCGGTAGGTTGGCAGCGCCTGAATTTTCTTCATAAAGCGCTCCACCAGGTCGCAGGCGATGCTGTCCACGCGGTCGTCGTTGTTGCCGTACTGCGGATAGTCCCCTTCAATCACGAAATCGACCGCCAGTCCGGTATGGTCGCGCACCGGCTTCACCGTGGCGTATTTAATGGCCGACAGGGAATCCGCCGCCACCGACAGCCCGGCTATGCCGCAGGCCATGGTGCGATAGACGTCGCGGTCGTGCAGCGCCATCAGCGAGGCTTCGTAGCTGTACTTATCATGCATGTAGTGAATGAGGTTCAGGGCGCTGATGTACTGTACCGCCAGCCAGTCCATAAAGTGATCGAGGCTCGCCATCACGGTGTCGTAATCCAGCACGTCGTCCAGCAGCGGCTCGGTTTTCGGGCCGACCTGGATCTTCAGCTTCTCGTCCACCCCGCCGTTGATCGCGTACAGCAGCGTTTTGGCGAGGTTGGCGCGCGCGCCAAAGAACTGCATCTGCTTGCCGATCACCATCGGGCTGACGCAGCAGGCAATGGCGTAGTCGTCGCTGTTGAAGTCCGCACGCATCAGATCGTCGTTCTCATACTGCAGCGAAGAGGTGACGATCGACACCTGCGCGGCGTATTTCTTGAACGCAATCGGCAGCTGTTCAGACCAGAGGATCGTCAGGTTCGGCTCCGGCGCAGGCCCCATGGTGTGAAGGGTATGCAGATAGCGGAAGCTGTTTTTGGTCACCAGCGTGCGCCCGTCCAGACCCATGCCGCCGATCACTTCCGTCGCCCAGATCGGATCGCCGGAGAAGAGCGTGTCGAACTCCGGCGTGCGCAGGAAGCGCACCATGCGGATCTTCATGATGAAGTGGTCGATCAGCTCCTGCGCCTGGACTTCATTCAGGCGCCCCGCCTGCATGTCGCGTTCAATGTAGATATCGATGAACGAGGCCGTGCGCCCCAGCGACATCGCCCCGCCGTTCTGGGATTTCACCGCGGCAAGATAGGCAAAATAGACCCACTGCACCGCCTCCTGGGCGTTGATTGCCGGGCGTGAAATATCAAAGCCATAGTTCGCCGCCATCTGCTGGATCTGCAGCAGCGCGCGCCTGTGCTCCGCCAGCTCTTCACGCAGGCGGATCGTCGCCTCCAGATCTTCACCGCGCTCCAGCCTGCCCTGCAGATCGGCAAACTGAAGTTCGCGCTCGCGCACCAGATAAGCGATCCCGTACAGCGCCACGCGGCGATAGTCGCCGATGATGCGTCCGCGCCCGTAGCCGTCCGGCAGACCGGTCAGCACGCCGGATTTACGGCAGCGCATCATCTCAGGGGAGTAGACGTCAAACACGCCCTGGTTGTGGGTTTTGCGCAGGTCGGTAAACAGGTATTCGAACTGCGGATCCATCTCCCGTCCATAGGCTTCGAACGAGCTGCGGATCATGTTGATCCCGCCATAAGGATGCAGCGCGCGCTTGAGCGGCTTATCGGTTTGCAGACCAACGATCGTCTCCAGATCCTGGTCGATATAGCCCGGCCCGTGGGCCGTAATGGTGGTGGCGATGTTGGTGTCGAAATCCACCGGGGCGTGGGTGGCATTCTCCTGGCGAATGCCGACCATTACCTTCTGCCACAGCGCCGTCGTTGCTGGCGTCGCCTGCGCGAGGAAAGCTTCATCGCCTTCATAAGGGGTGTAGTTATGCTGAATAAAATCGCGGACGTTGACGGCGTTTTTCCATTCTTCACCGCGAAACCCGGCCCATGCGTCGCTGTAGGGCGCGACGCCCGTATCGATAGTTACTTTCATGTGTTTCTCGCTTTATCAGGCGTAAGCCGCGGCCGGAGTAACCTTCCCAAGGCGGAGGGCGTCCAGCGCGATCATTTTTTCTTCGTTGGTAGGGATAACCGCGCAGGCCACGCGGGACGACTCGGTGGAGATCACGCGCTCGCCCGCGCTCCCCGGCAGGGCATTTTTGGCGTCGTCGAGGATGATGCCGAAGACTTTCAGATGTTCCGCCACCAGCGCGCGGACAAGCTTCGAGTTTTCGCCAATGCCGCCGGTAAAGACCACCCCATCCAGGCGGTGCAGCGACGCCGCGTGACCGGCGATATGTCGCGCAATGCGGTGAATAAAGGTGCGTATTGCCAGCTGCGCCCGCTCGTTGCCTTCGTGCCAGGCTTTCTCCAGCGCGCGTAAATCGGAGGAGATGCCGGAGATCCCCAGCAGCCCGGACTCTTTATTGACCACGCGCTCCAGATCCTCAAACGACTGCCCGGTCTGCTGGGCAATCCACGCCATCGCGCCGAAGTCCACGTCGCCGCAGCGCGTCCCCATTACCAGCCCTTCCAGCGGCGTCATCCCCATCGAGGTGTCGACGCTTTCGCCGTTGCGCACCGCGCAGATGGACGCCCCGTTGCCGAGATGGGCAATCACCAGCCCGCTGTCGTCGGGAGACAGCCCGAGAAGCGTATGCGCCTGCGTGGCCACGTAGCGGTGAGAGGTGCCGTGGAAGCCGTAGCGGCGCACGCCCAGCGCTTCAAAATAGCGGTACGGCAAGCCGTACAGATACGCCTGCGGCGGCAGCGTCTGGTGGAAGCTGGTATCAAATACCGCCACCTGCTGCACGCCCGGGAAGAGGCGCTCTGCGGCTTCCACGCCGCTCAGGTTGGCGTAGTTATGCAGTGGCGCCAGCGGGGAGACCTGGCGGATCTGCTCGATCACCTCTTCCGTGATCAGGGTCGACTCGCTGAAGAGGTCGCCGCCGTGCGCAATGCGGTGGCCAATTAAGGCCACGCTGCTCATCAGGTTACGCTTCTCCAGCTCCAGGGCGATGGCAGCCAGCGCCCCTTCGTAGTCCTGGTGAGCCAGTCTGGCCGGCTCACCCCCGTTCACGGAAATAAAGGCCTTTTCGGTGTTGATCCCGTCTGCAATGCCCGTCATCAGGGCATCGCAGCTGCTGGCGTCGAGCACCGAAAACTTAACAGAGGACGATCCGCAGTTAATAACCAGTACAACCGGAAACTCAATCATCATGTGACTCCGCTCTTCCTGAGCAATGGGTTAGAACAGTTTGTAAACGATATTCAGAATGGTCAGCAGCCCGACCGCGGTAACGAAGATGTTCTCGGTGCGCCCTTTGTACTTCGCCAGCGCCGGTGCTTTGCGGATGGCATACATCGGCAGCAGGCACAGCAGAGAGGCGATGATTGGCGCACCCATGGCTTCAATAAGGTCCAGAATGTTCGGGTTGGCGTAGGCCACAACCCAGGTGGAGCCCATGATGAACACCATGCTGATGGTGTTCAGTTTGCCAACGGAGACTTTCTTCTTATCGCCCTTGTAGCCGAACTTGAGGATCAGGCCGTTCAGCCCTTCCAGCGTGCCCAGATAGTGGCCGAAGAAGGATTTGAAGATAGCCACCAGCGCGATGATGGAAGCACCGTATTCCAGCACCGTCGCGAACGTCGATTTGGTTCCTGACATTGACGCAAAGTGGTTCGCCAGGTAGGAGAGCACCGGGATGTTCTGCGCCTTGGCGTCCGCCATGTTCTGCGGAGAGAGCGTAAACAGGCAGCTAAAGGCGAAGAACATCACCACGGCCACCATCAGCAGGCTGGCGCGACCGATGATTTTGGAACATTTCTGCTCGGTGAACTCTTTACCGAACTCAGGTTCGTACTCTTCGCGCTTAGAGACCACAAACGAGGAGACGATAGGCGAGAAGTTGAAGGAGAAGACCATGATGGAGATACCCAGCCACACCGTGACCAGAATGCCGTCATGACCGGTAAAGGCAATATCGCTCAGGTTGACCTGGTCGATCACCGCCGAGTTCCAGTAAGGGATCAGCGACAGGGAAATCAGCACCAGGCTGGCGATAAACGGGAACACCAGGAAGCTCATGACCTTCACCATCAGGTCTTTACCAAACCAGATAACAAAGGCCATCAGCAGCAGCAGGAACAGCGCCACCACGCCGCGGTTCAGCGCAGGCAGCTGGAGCTGGTTTTCCCAGAAGGTCATAAAGGTGTTGGTAATGGTGACGCCGTAAATCCACAGCAGCGGGCAAATGGCGAAGAAGTAGAGGAAGGTAATCACCACCCCACCGGTTTTACCAAAGTGCTCTTCCACCGTTTCGGTGATGTTGCCGGAGACGTTGCTGCCGGACAGGCACAAACGCGCCAGCGCGCGGTGACAGTAAAACGCAATCGGGAACGCGAGAACCAGCATCAGCAGGATAGGGATCAATCCACCAAAGCCTGCGCGAATGGGGAAGAACAGCACGCCTGCGCCAATAGCGGTACCAAACAGGCCGAGCGTCCATGTGGTATCAGACTTCCGCCAGGAGGACGTTTTTGTCTGGCCAACGATAATGCTTTCTGTGTTGCTCATAGGTCACCTTTATGCGTCAACGAAGCCGGTAATTTGGGAAACACGGGAGAGATCGATATTGCCGCCGGAAATAATGCAGACGGTTTTGCGGCCCTGAATATAGTGGTCAAGCTTGCCGCTTAATAACGCGGCGCAGGCCAGCGCGCCGGCACCTTCAGTCACCACTTTATTTCGCTGAATAAGCGCGATCATGCTGTCGCGAATGTTGTCTTCGCTGACCAGCACAATGTCATCAACCAGCTCGCGAACAATTTCGAACGGTAAATTACCGGGACGAGAAACGTCACAGCCGTCGGCCAGCGTGCCGGTAACGCGATGGCTCATTATTTCCCCGGCCTGGTACGATGCCGCCATGCCGTGAACATTTTCTGACTGCACGCCGATGATATTAATGGTGGGGTTGATGGATTTAATTGCCGTCGCAATCCCGGCAATTAAACCGCCGCCGCCGATAGGCACAATAACGTTATCCACATCGTATAAATCTTCGAGAATTTCCAGACCGATGGTGCCCTGCCCGGCGATCACTTTGGCGTCATCGTAAGGGGGAATAAAAATACGCCCTTCCATCTCGACGATTTCGCTGACCTTGGCGATGGTGTCGTTGAAGTTCTCGCCGTGTAGCACGACTTCCGCCGAGTAGTCGCGGGTAGCGGCAACCTTGGATTTCGGCGCGCCCATCGGCATCACCACTTTGCCGTCGATACCGAGCATGGCGCAGGAGAGAGACACCCCCTGCGCGTGGTTCCCCGCGGAGCAGGCGACAACGCCTTTGCGTTTTTCAGCGTCGGTCAGCGAGCTTAACTTGTTAAACGCGCCGCGGATCTTAAACGAGCCGGTACGCTGCATGTTCTCAAACTTCAGGAATATTTCGCCCTTGCAGCGTTCGCTCAGATAATTCGAACGCGGCATGCCGGTTTTATATATTTTTCCTGCCAGTCGTTTTCTGGCGTCCTGAATATCTTCAATCGTTACCGGGAGATCGTAGGTAATATGCATAATATCCTCGTTATAATAATTCATTCTTTTCAGGCAAAGTCAGGGTATCAGAGCGTTACAGAGATAAGCTCCGGGTGTTTTTAAAATGATTACTCATTATTCATCGTCGTCTTTCGATATTCATCGACGAATACTGTTTTGCCAGCTCAACTAATACTGACGCCGATTTTTTAATCCTGTAATTTTTTGACCACACGGCGGCATAACGCGCCACGGGTAATTCATCTTCCACTGGCAGCACTATAAACTGGTCAGAACCGAACGGTGCAATCATGTCGCGGGGAATGACCGTCAGATAATCTGCATTCAGCACAAGGTTATAAATGGTGACGACGGAATCGGTCTGGACGATGTTTTCGATGCTGATGTGGTTGTCTTGCAGGGTGGTCAGAAGTTCTTTGTAGTAGCCCATATCGGTTTGCGGCATCACCCACTGCTCGTGCGTGAGCGATGCCAGTGTCGTCGGGCCGGTGCACGTTCGCGTTTTGCTGGCGACCAGCACAAACTCGGACTCGAACAGCGGTTCGACGTGCAGATCCTGTAACAGCATTTCATCGCTTAGCGTACCGATAGCGAAATCCAGACGGCCGTCGCGAATGGCCGGAAGGAAAGAGGAGAGCTGGGCTTCATACATCGAGACGCGTGCTTTCGGGAACACTTCCTTGAATTTTTTGATCATTTCGGACAGGAAGGTAAAGCCGATCAGCGACGGGTAACCAAAGGAGACGTCCATAACGGTGCTGAAACTCAGGCTGTTAATCTCACTCACCATGTTTTTCATTTCGCGGGTGATCGACTCAGAGTACGAGAGCAGAACCTGGCCCGCGGCAGTGAGTTTTACGCCGGTGTTTTTACGCACCATCACTTCCACGCCGAAGTAGGACTCAATATCGCTGATGATTTTGCTGACGGCGGGTTGCGTCAGGCCAAGCTGTCTTGCTGCAGAACCTATGGAGCCACTTTTAATGACTTCCTGAAATACCACGAGGTGCTGTGTTTTCGGTAGAATAATAGTGTTCATAATATTCTGCGCTTATTTCCCTATGACGGGGTGAATTCTACTCAATAATGTTTGAAGGGGTATGTGCTGTTACTCACAATTTGCTTTCTAGGCTCCTTAACTCACATATCAAAAACCCAACAAAACAGATATTTATCAAATAGATATCGTAGTATAAATACGCTACTACGCTGATATTGATCAACAAAAATAGCGGTAATAAATTTATTTTATGGCGATAACCCGGATAAATTTTACCGTCCGGAAAAAATCAATAAAGACGATATTTCAGGCAATTAAAGGCCAATAATTAACCGCTATTTGTTTGAAACATTCTTTCAATTTATCAAATTTTTCCGATGCAAATTTTCAGGCTTGCGGAAAAGAGTGGAATTCGTCACATATTCACGGGAGAAATGTATTTGATTTCAATATATGTATATCAAACGAGAAAAGTTTCGCGATCATAAAAGCAACAAACATAACAAATTATCAATACTAAAAATCGTGTGTTTTTTAGCGTGAAATTTTGTGATGACGATCGTCTACAGATACAGGATCGATACAAAAGGTATAAAAGCAGTGAAATGTGCTTAATGTCGCAAATATGAGAATTGATGTCGTTTGTCCAGCGCTGCGCTTACCCGTCCAGCAACACCCGGAAAGCAAAAACCCCGCCGAAGCGGGGTTTCTTAAGAAGTTGAAGCTGACCGATAAGCCGGGTTCTGTCGTGGACAGTCATTCATCTAGGCCAGCAATCGCTCACTGGCTCAAGCAGCCTACCCGGGTTCAGTACGGGCCGTACCTTGTGAACCCCTATTTGGCCTTGCTCCGGGTGGAGTTTACCGTGCCACGGACTGTTACCAGCCGCGCGGTGCGCTCTTACCGCACCCTTTCACCCTTACCTGATCCCGCTTGCGCGGGCCATCGGCGGTTTGCTCTCTGTTGCACTGGTCGTGGGTTTCCCCCCCAGGCGTTACCTGGCACCCTGCCCTATGGAGCCCGGACTTTCCTCCCCTCCGCCCGTCTCCCCCGAAAGGGACGACGACGAAGCGGCGACTGTCTGGTCAGCTTCGGCGCGCAGTATAGAGGGTTTGCGCGCCGCTGTCACCCTAAGGTGTAGGCAAGGCGTGATTAACGCGCCACTTCCACCTTCGCCAGTTTTTCGTAGTAGCACGCAATCGCGCTGTGATCGGCCGTGCCCAGGCCATCGGCACGCAGCGCCTGCATCATCTCCATGACCGCCGCGGTCAGCGGCAGCTGTGCGCCCACGCCGTGTGACGTATCCAGCGCGTTCGCCAGATCTTTGATATGCAGGTCGATGCGGAAACCGGGTTTGAAATTACGATCCATGACCATCGGCGCTTTGGCATCCAGCACGGTGCTGCCCGCCAGACCGCCGCGAATGGCCTGATAGACCAGATCCGGGTTAACGCCCGCTTTGGTTGCCAGCGTCAGCGCTTCGGACATGGCGGCAATGTTCAGCGCCACAATCACCTGGTTGGCCAGCTTGGTCACGTTACCCGCCCCGATGTCCCCGGTATGCACCACGGAGCCCGCCATCGCTTTCATCAGGTCGTAGTATCTATCGAAAACGGCTTTATCGCCGCCGACCATCACCGACAGCGTGCCGTCGATCGCTTTCGGTTCACCGCCGCTGACCGGCGCATCCAGCATATCGACGCCCTTTGCTTTTAACGCCTCGCTGATTTCACGGCTTGCGAGCGGCGCAATAGAGCTCATATCGATCAGCACCAGGCCCGGCTTCGCACCGTCGATAATGCCGTTCTCACCCAGCGCAACCTCTTTAACATGCGGGGAGTTTGGCAGCATGGTGATGATGACATCGCACTGCTCGGCAATGGCCTTCGCGGTGGTGGCCGTTTCAGCGCCAGCCGCTATCACCTCTGCCACGGCCTGCTGATTATGATCGGATACCACCAGTGAGTAACCCGCTTTGATGAGGTTCTTACTCATTGGTTTACCCATGATCCCCAGGCCAATAAAACCCACTTTCAGCGTCATAATCTGTTTCCTCAATGATGGTTATTTTTTAAAAGCGTCGGCTAATTTCTGCGTGGCCGAGCGGAATACGCCGAGGTCGCTGCCGACGGCAACAAACGTGGCTCCCCACTCCAGATAGCGACGGGCGTCAGCCTCAACCGGCGCCAGAATGCCGCACGGTTTGCCGTGAGCTTTAGCGCGGGCAAAGATGTGCTGGATCGCGCGCTGCACGTCAGGGTGGCTGGCGTTCCCCAGATGGCCAAAGGCGGCCGCCAGATCGCTCGGGCCGACGAAGATACCGTCCACGCCGTTTGTGGCTGCAATCGCGTCGACGTTATCAACGCCCTGCTGGCTCTCGATCTGAACCAGAATGGTGATGTTGTTATTGGACTGCGCGAAGTAGTCCGGCACGGTGCCAAACATATTGGCGCGATGCGAAACGGAAACGCCGCGGATCCCTTCTGGCGGATAGCGCGTTGAGGCTACGGCCAGGGCCGCTTGTTCTTCCGTCTCCACAAACGGGATCAGAAAGTTGTAGAAGCCAATATCCAGCAGGCGCTTGATAATTACCGGCTCGTTGGTGGGCACGCGCACTACCGGGGCGCTGGGGCTGCCTTTCAGCGCCATCAGCTGCGGAATAAAGGTGCTGATATCGTTCGGCGCATGTTCGCCGTCCAGCACCAGCCAGTCAAAACCGGCCAGGCCCAGCACTTCGGTGCTGATGGGGTTTGCCAGCGCGGACCAGCAGCCAATCTGAATCTGGTGCGCCGCGAGGGCCGCTTTAAATTTATTCGGGAAGATATCGTTATTCATCGTATTTACCTTTTTAATTCCGCAGCCTTTATCAGCATCATTTTATTTATTCAGACACCGCACCAGCATTATATTTATTATTCTGACGTATTTTGGCGTTATAAAATCGTCATTCAGTATAAGACGCAATCCACGACCGCACATTGTTTTAATGCTCAAGTATTGCGTTACACTTCGATAAATTTTTTTGCATATGCACAAGGCGCTGAGCGCTAATGCACAGAATCAGGCATTACCGGTTCTGAAGCGATCGAGATCACATTTTCATATCCCCTATGCTGACATGCTTTATTTCTGAAAGCCGCGTATTTATTTCTACCATTTTAAAATTGGCTGAATTTATTATCAGACACTTTGCTGGAGAATACTGAACAATGGCCGACATTGAAATTCGACAGGCATCGCCGACGGCGTTTTATATAAAAGTCCACGACACCGATAATGTGGCGATTATTGTCAACGACAATGGCTTAAAAGCGGGCACCCGCTTCCCGGACGGGCTGGAACTGATTGAGCATATTCCACAGGGACATAAGGTCGCCCTGGAGGATATCCCTGCTAATAGCGAAATCGTACGTTACGGTGAAGTCATCGGCCATGCCGTTCGCTCTATACCGCAGGGGAGCTGGGTTGAGGAGTCGCTGGTGGCGCTGCCGGAAGCGCCGCCGCTGAACACGCTTCCGCTGGCGACCCGCGTGCCGGAACCGCTTCCTCCGCTGGAGGGCTATACCTTCGAAGGCTACCGCAATGCGGACGGCAGCGTCGGCACCAAGAATCTGCTCGGCATTACCACCAGCGTGCACTGCGTGGCGGGCGTAGTGGATTACGTGGTGAAAATCATCGAACGCGATCTGCTGCCGAAATACCCGAACGTCGACGGCGTGGTGGGCCTGAACCACCTCTACGGCTGCGGCGTGGCGATTAACGCCCCCGCGGCCGTGGTGCCTATCCGTACCATCCATAATATCGCCCTGAACCCGAACTTTGGCGGCGAGGTGATGGTCATCGGTCTGGGGTGTGAAAAATTGCAGCCAGAGCGTCTGCTGCAGGGCACCGAAGATGTCAAAGCCATTCCGGCAGATGAGGCCAGCATCGTGCGCCTGCAGGACGAACGCCACGTGGGTTTCCGCTCAATGGTCGACGATATCCTGCAGGTGGCTGAACGCCATCTGGACAAGCTCAACAAGCGCCAGCGCGAAACCTGCCCAGCGTCTGATTTGGTAGTGGGAACACAGTGCGGCGGCAGCGATGCCTTCTCCGGCGTGACGGCCAACCCGGCGGTGGGCTATGCGTCCGATCTGCTTGTGCGCTGCGGCGCCACGGTGATGTTCTCCGAGGTAACCGAAGTGCGTGACGCCATCCATCTGCTCACGCCACGCGCCGTTAATGAAGAGGTCGGCAAGCGCCTGCTCGAGGAAATGGCCTGGTACGATAGCTATCTCGATATGGGCAAAACCGACCGCAGCGCAAACCCGTCTCCGGGCAACAAAAAAGGCGGCCTGGCAAACGTGGTGGAAAAAGCCCTCGGGTCGATTGCCAAATCCGGGCAGAGCGCGATTGTGGAAGTGCTCTCTCCGGGCCAGCGCCCGACGAAGCGCGGCCTGATCTACGCGGCAACGCCGGCCAGCGATTTCGTCTGCGGCACGCAGCAGGTGGCGTCCGGCATCACGGTACAGGTCTTTACCACCGGGCGCGGCACGCCGTACGGCCTGATGGCGGTGCCGGTGATCAAGATGGCGACCCGCACCGAGCTGGCAAACCGCTGGTATGACTTAATGGACATCAACGCGGGCACCATCGCCACCGGGGAAGAGAGCATTGAGGGCGTGGGCTGGAAACTGTTCCACTTCATTCTGGATGTCGCCAGCGGACGGAAGAAAACCTTCTCGGATCAATGGGGATTACACAATCAGCTGGCGGTGTTCAACCCGGCACCGGTGACGTGATTCATATTCCCAACCGCACCGAACGGTCCTCTCTCCCTGTGAGAGAGGGCTCCCCAGCAATTTCTCAACCCGGAGCGATGAATATTGCTTCAGGAATATGAATGCCTTGAAGCGACGCCCTGGTCCGGCTGTAAATCGCTGAGGCGTTTCCGGCAGGCCGGGGCGAGGCGCAGGGATGCGCCGAGAGGTCGGGCTTTACAGGGACGTTACCTCCGCCCGTCCCCGATAAGCCGGAAGGAATAAGCCGAGGGCACCGCGAAGCGGCGATTTACCGCCGGGAGCCCGGGTTGCCAGGGCGGCGGCGACTGAGCCACCCTGGCACGTTCACCGATCGTGTCGTAACAGAGTAGCAAGGAACATAAAGTGAACGGAATGACCACCACAGCCGTATGTTCCCCCTCACCCCAGCCCTCTCCCTCAGGGAGAGGGAGTCGTCCGTGCTGGCATTATTTTGGGGGGAACCCTCAGCCCACAGGAAGAGGGCAAAGCCCCCTTAAACCAGCACCACCTCAATCCCGCTTTTCCGCAGCCCGTCCAGGCTCTCCGCCGGAATGCCTTCATCGACAATAATCATATCAATCCTTTGCGTATCAATGATTTTATGCAGGCTTGAGCGGTTAAATTTGCTGGAGTCAGTGACAACGATAATTCGCTCCGCCACCTCGCACATTTTGCGGTTCAGACGAGCTTCGTCTTCGTTATGCGTACTTACGCCGCGATCGAGATCGATGGCGTCAACGCCCAGGAACAGCAGGTCAAAATGATAATTCTGTAGCGACTGTTCTGCCTGGTCACCGTAGAAAGATTGCGACTGACGGCGCAGATGCCCGCCGGTCATCAGCAGTTCCACCCCTTCCGCTTCCAGCAACGCATTCGCCACGTTCATCCCGTTGGTCATCGCAATCACGTCCGTATGCTGGCGCAGCATGCGGGCAATTTCATACGTCGTGGTGCCGGAGTCCAGAATAATACGGTGCCCGGGTTTGACCAGCGCGGCAGCGGCCTGCGCGATACTGCGCTTCACCGCCGTATTCAGCGAGCTTTTATCCTCCACGGAAGGCTCAGCGCCCGGCATGTTGCCTTCGCAAATCAATGCCCCACCGTAAGCGCGAACGGCGATGCCCTGCTTCTCCAGGAACGCCAGGTCGTTGCGGATCGTCACCGTCGATACGCCGTACAGATGAGACAGATCGTTAACCTGCACGCTTCCCTGCGCCCGCAACCGCTGAATGATCTGCTCTCGCCTTTCACTGGTGCCGGTGATGCGCTTTTCCGCGGATGAATCGGTGCTGCTCATACGAGATCCTTAATAAATAGTCTTTCGTTTCATTTCGTTTTGCCTATTAAGGCCTTTCTTTTTCGGGAATGCAAGTCCCGCCTTACGTACAGACGCGAGCCAACACTGCGCTGAAACCTTTCATTATGTTTCTTTTGTGAAACAGATCGGAAAACTATTATCTTTCGTTTTATTTTTATATCACCATGATGCAGGATTAAATGAAACAAAACGAAAGGCAAGTATCATTACCATCCGAAATGGAGAGGAAAGTGAAACATCTGACAGAAATGGTGGAACAACATAAACGAGGGAATTCAAACGGGATCTATGCCGTCTGTTCCGCACATCCGCTGGTACTTGAAGCTGCCATTCGTTACGCGCATTCGCATCAGTCGCTGCTGCTGATCGAGGCCACCTCCAACCAGGTGGATCAGTTTGGCGGCTATACCGGCATGACGCCTGCGGATTTTCACGGGTTTGTCTGCCAGCTGGCCGAGTCGCTCGGTTTTCCGACCTCACAGCTGATCCTCGGCGGCGATCATTTGGGCCCTAACCGCTGGCAAAATCTCCCTGCGGAACAGGCGATGGCGAACGCCGACGATCTGATCAAAAGCTATGTTTCTGCCGGATTCAAAAAGATCCACCTCGACTGCAGCATGTCCTGCGAGGACGACCCGGTTCCCCTGACCGATGCGATCGTTGCCGCACGCGCCGCACGCCTGGCGAAGATTGCCGAAGCGACCTGTCGCGAGCAGTTTGGTGAATCCGATCTGGTCTACGTTATCGGCACGGAAGTGCCGGTTCCCGGCGGCGCGCACGAGACGCTCACCGAACTTGCCGTCACCACGCCGGACGCGGCCCGCGCCACGCTTGAAGCGCACCGCCACGCGTTCGAAAAGGAAGGCTTAAGCGACATCTGGCCGCGTATTATTGGCCTGGTGGTCCAGCCTGGCGTGGAGTTCGACCACGCGAACGTCTGCGACTATCAGTCGCAGAAAGCCGTTGCCCTGAGCAAAATGGTTGAAGCCTACGATACGCTGGTGTTTGAAGCGCATTCCACCGACTACCAGACGCCGCAGGCGCTGCGTCAGCTGGTTAACGATCACTTTGCGATTCTGAAAGTTGGCCCCGCCCTGACCTTCGCCCTGCGCGAGGCGCTGTTCTCGCTGGCCGCCATCGAAGAGGAGCTGCTGCCGGCAAAAGCCAGCTCCGGCCTGCGTCACGTGCTGGAAAACGTCATGCTCGACCGCCCGGAATACTGGCAAAGCCATTACCACGGTGACGGCAACGCGCGTCGCCTGGCGCGCGGCTACAGCTACTCTGACCGCGTGCGCTACTACTGGCCTGACAGCCAGATCGACGACGCCTTTGAACGGCTGGTGCGTAACCTGGCAGACGAGCCTGTTCCCCTGCCGCTGATCAGCCAGTACCTGCCGCTGCAGTACAGCAAAGTTCGCGAGGGCGCTCTCAAGTCAACGCCACGGGAACTCATCATCGACCACATTCAGGACATACTCCAGCAGTACCACGCCGCCTGCGAAGGCGTAACGACTCAAAACGCATAATTAAAAAAGAGGAAAACGCTATGCCAAACATTGTCTTATGCCGCATCGACGAACGCCTGATCCACGGTCAGGTGGGCGTGCAGTGGGTGGGGTTTGCGGGGGCAAACCTGGTGCTGGTCGCTAACGACGAGGTCGCTGAGGATCCGGTTCAACAGAACCTGATGGAAATGGTGCTCGCGGAAGGGATCGCCGTGCGCTTCTGGTCGCTGCAAAAAGTGATCGACAACATTCACCGCGCCGCTGACCGCCAGAAAATCCTGCTGGTCTGCAAATCACCCGCCGATTTTCTGAAGCTGGTCGAGGGCGGCGTACCCATCACCCGTATTAACGTCGGAAATATGCACTACGCCAGTGGCAAACAACAAATTGCCAAAACGGTCTCTGTCGACGCGAACGATATCGCCGCGTTCAACGGCCTGAAAGCGGCCGGTGTGGAATGCTTCGTTCAGGGCGTTCCTACAGAAACTGCTTTGGATCTCTTTAAACTGCTCTGAGGGATTCACAATGGAAATCAGTCTGTTGCAGGCGCTGGGGTTGGGCATACTCGCCTTTATCGCCGGTCTGGATATGTTTAACGGGTTAACGCACATGCACCGCCCGGTGGTACTCGGGCCGCTGGTCGGCCTGATTCTGGGCGATCTGCACACCGGCATCTTGACCGGCGGTACGTTAGAGCTGGTCTGGATGGGGCTGGCCCCGCTCGCCGGTGCCCAGCCGCCGAACGTCATTATCGGCACCATCGTGGGAACCGCCTTTGCCATCAGCACCGGCGTGAAGCCAGAAGTCGCGGTTGGCGTCGCCGTGCCGTTTGCCGTTGCGGTGCAGATGGGGATTACGTTCCTCTTCTCGGTGATGTCCGGCGTCATGTCTCGCTGCGATCGCATGGCGGCCAATGCCGATACCAACGGCATTGAGCGGGTTAACTATCTTGCGCTGCTGGCGCTCGGCATCTTCTATTTTCTGTGCGCGTTCCTGCCAATCTACTTCGGTGCGGAACATGCGAAAACCGCCATTGACGTTCTGCCAGCGCGTCTGATTGACGGCCTCGGCGTCGCGGGCGGCATCATGCCAGCCATCGGCTTCGCCGTGCTGCTGAAGATCATGATGAAAAACGTCTACATCCCTTACTTCATTATCGGCTTTGTCGCCGCCGCCTGGCTCAAGCTTCCGGTGCTGGCGATTGCGGCAGCCGCGCTGGCGATGGCGCTGATCGACCTGATGCGTAAATCACCTGAACCGACGGCTCCCGCAGCCCAGAAAGAGGAATTCGAAGATGGCATCTAACCACACCACCCTGCCGGGCGTGTCTGAAAGCGAAGAGACGCTGCTGACCGGCGTGAATGAAAACGTCTACGAAGACCAGAACATCGGCGCCGAGCTGACGAAAAAGGATATTAACCGCGTGGCCTGGCGTTCCATGCTGCTGCAGGCCTCGTTTAACTACGAACGTATGCAGGCCTCCGGCTGGCTGTACGGGCTGCTGCCCGCGTTGAAAAAAATCCACACCAACAAGCGGGACCTGGCGCGGGCGATGAAAGGCCATATGGGCTTCTTTAACACCCACCCGTTCCTGGTGACCTTTGTTATCGGCATCATTCTGGCGATGGAGCGGTCCAAGCAGGATGTGAACAGCATCCAGAGCACCAAAATTGCCGTCGGCGCGCCGCTTGGCGGTATTGGCGACGCCATGTTCTGGCTGACCCTGCTGCCCATCTGCGGCGGTATTGGTGCCAGCCTGGCGCTGCAGGGATCGATTCTGGGCGCGGTGGTCTTTATCGTGCTGTTTAACGTGGTACACCTCGGCCTGCGTTTTGGCCTGGCGCACTACGCTTACCGGATGGGCGTCGCGGCCATTCCGCTGATTAAAGCCAACACCAAAAAGGTCGGCCACGCGGCGTCTATCGTCGGGATGACGGTAATCGGCGCGCTGGTGGCAACCTACGTCCGCTTCAATACCACGCTCGAAATCAAGGCGGGTGATGCGGTCGTCAAACTGCAGGCCGACGTCATCGACAAGCTGATGCCCGCGTTCCTGCCCCTTGTCTACACCCTGACGATGTTCTGGCTGGTACGCCGCGGCTGGAGCCCGCTGCGGCTAATCGGTATCACCGTGCTGCTGGGCGTTGTCGGTAAATTCTGTCACTTCCTGTAAAAGCAAAGAGGTTGCGATGTTAGGCATTATTTTGACGGGTCACGGCGGGTTTGCCAGCGGGCTTGAGCAGGCGATGAAGCAGATCCTCGGCGAGCAGCCGCAGTTTATCGCCATCGATTTTCCGGAAACCTCCACCACCGCGCGGCTGACCGCTCAGCTTGAGCAGGCGGTGAGCGAACTCGATGCGCAGCACGATATTGTGTTTCTCACCGACCTGCTCGGCGGCACGCCGTTCCGCGTGGCGTCAACGCTCGCGATGCAAAGACCGGGCAGCGAAGTGATAACCGGCACCAACCTGCAGCTTCTGCTGGAGATGGTGCTGGAGCGCGACGGATTAAGCAGCGAAGCGTTTCGTCTGCAGGCGCTGGAGTGCGGACACCGCGGCCTGACGAGCCTGGTCGACGAGCTGGGGCGCTGTCGCGAGGAAGCTCCGGCTGAGGAAGGGATATGAGCCAGCTGCTGCGCGGGCGACGGCTCCTTACCGAACAGGGCTGGCTGGACGACCACCAGCTACGCATTGAAAGCGGCGCGGTTGCGGCGATTGAACCCATTCCGGCGGGCGTTACGACGCGCGATGCGGAGCTGCTTTGCCCGGCCTATATCGATACGCACGTCCACGGCGGCGCGGGCGTGGACGTCATGGATGATGCGCCCGGCGTGCTGGACACCCTGGCAATGCATAAAGCGCGTGAAGGCGTGGGCGCATTTCTGCCCACCACCGTGACCGCGCCGATGGAAGCCATCCACAGCGCGCTGATGCGTATCGCCCGGCGCAGTCAGTCCGGCGGACCCGGCGCGCAGATCCTGGGCAGCTATCTGGAAGGACCTTACTTTACGCCGCAGAACAAAGGGGCGCATCCGCCGGAGCTGTTCCGGGAGCTGGATATCGCCGAGCTGAACAAGCTGATTGACGTTTCTAAGAGCACGCTACGGGTGGTGGCGCTCGCGCCGGAAAAACCCGGCGCGCTGCAGGCGATTCATCATCTTAAACAGCGCGGTATACGCGTCATGCTGGGCCACAGCGCTGCCACCTACCGGCAAACTCTCGCCGCGTTTGATGCGGGTGCCGACGGGCTGGTGCACTGCTACAACGGCATGACGGGGCTGCACCACAGAGAGCCCGGCATGGTCGGCGCAGGGTTTACGGACAAACGGGCGTGGCTGGAGCTGATTGCCGACGGGCACCACGTCCATCCGGGGGCGATGCGCTTATGCTGCTGCTGCGCGCAGGATCGCGTGGTGCTGATTACCGATGCCATGCAGGCGGCAGGTATGCCGGACGGACGGTACACGCTCTGTGGTGAAGAGGTCTCGATGCAAAACGGCGTGGTTCGAACCGGCTCCGGCGGGCTGGCGGGCAGCACGCTGTCGCTGGATGCCGCGGTCAGAAATATGGTGGAGTATGCGGGCGTAACAGCCGAAGAGGCGATCCATATGGCCTCGCTGCACCCTGCCCGGCTGCTGGGCGTTGACGGTCAGCTTGGATCTTTAGCCACGGGCAAACGCGCCAATATTATTGCGCTGGACGGGAGTTTACACCTCCAGCGGATCTGGATTCAGGGCCAGGCTCTCCCCCTTTAGCCCTTTCATTGTGTCTCCTTTTGGCTTTACGGCCTGAAACCGTAAGGCCTTTCTTTTCCTTTCCTTAAATATCCCCTTTCATTTCACGATCACAATTTTCGTTTTATTTCTTTTCTTTCATTGAAGTTTCGATTTCTTTTCTATAGATTTTATTTAACTGCTTAAGTGAACAAGTGAAACGAAACGAAAGATAGCGACACGATTGCCAGCGTCTGATGTGGAATTCACACGACTAAGGACTGAGTTATGCCACAAACCACTACCGCCGCCACAACCGGCACCTGGACCGAGGAAGAGATCCGCCAGCAGCCTGCCAGCTGGATCCGCTCGCTCAACAACATCGATAACCTGCGTGCTTCGATCGACAGTTTCCTGACGCCGCTGCTGCGCAAGCGCGATCTGCGGATCGTCCTGACCGGGGCGGGCACGTCGGCCTTTATCGGCGATATCATTGCGCCATGGCTTTCAAGCCACACCGGGAAAAACTTCACCGCCGTACCGACAACCGATCTGGTCACGAACCCGATGGACTATTTCAGCCCTGCGCACCCGCTGCTGCTGGTTTCGTTTGCCCGCTCCGGCAACAGCCCGGAAAGCGTCGCGGCCGTTGAGCTGGCAAACCAGTTCGTGCCGGAGTGCTACCACCTGTCGATTACCTGCAACGAGGCGGGGAGCCTGTACCAGAACGCCGTCGACAGCGATAACTCCTGTGCCCTGCTGATGCCTGCCGAAACGCACGATCGCGGGTTCGCGATGACCAGCAGCATCACCACAATGATGGCGAGCTGTCTGGCGGTGTTCGCGCCGGAAACGATCAATAGCCACACCTTCCGCGACGTCGCCGATCGCTGTCAGGCGATCCTCACCTCGCTCGGGGATTTCAGCCACGGCGTCTTTGGCAATGAAGCGTGGAAACGCGTTGTCTATCTGGGAAGCGGCGGCCTGCAGGGCGCGGCGCGCGAATCGGCGCTGAAGGTGCTGGAGCTGACGGCGGGCAAGCTGGCGGCGTTTTACGACTCCCCGACGGGCTTCCGTCACGGGCCGAAATCGCTGGTCGATAGCGAAACGCTGGTGGTGGTGTTCATCTCCAGTCATCCGTATACGCGTCAGTACGATCTGGATCTGCTGGCCGAGCTGCGCCGCGATCGCCAGGCCCTGCGCGTCGTCGCCATCGCCGCTGAAAACGATCCGGTCATTGAAGCGGGTCCGCACATTCTGCTGCCGCCTTCACGTCCGTTTATCGATATGGAACAGGCGTTCTGCTTCCTGATGTATGCCCAGGTCTTTGCGCTCACCCAGTCGCTTAGCACAGGCATTACGCCCGATACGCCATCCGCCAGCGGGACGGTCAACCGCGTGGTGCAGGGCGTCGTTATTCATCCGTGGCAGGCTTAAGAGGATCGGATCATGAGTATTATTTCTACCAAATATCTTCTGCAGGACGCGCAGGCCAAAGGCTACGCCGTTCCGGCGTTCAACATCCACAACGCGGAGACGATCCAGGCGATCCTCGAAGCGTGCAGCGAAATGCGATCGCCGGTGATCCTCGCGGGCACGCCGGGCACCTTTAAGCATATTGCGCTGGAAGAGATCTACGCCCTGTGCAGCGCGTACTCCCACACCTACGACATGCCGCTGGCGCTGCACCTCGATCACCACGAATCGCTGGACGATATTCGCCGCAAGGTCAACGCGGGCGTGCGCAGCGCGATGATCGACGGCAGCCACTACCCGTTTGAACAAAACGTGAAGCTGGTGAAGTCGGTGGTCGATTTCTGCCACCTCAACGACTGCAGCGTCGAGGCCGAGCTGGGCCGTCTGGGCGGCATGGAAGATGACATGAGCGTGGACGCCGAAAGCGCGTTCCTCACCGATCCGCAGGAGGCGAAACGCTTCGTCGAACTGACCGGCGTAGACAGCCTTGCCGTCGCCATCGGCACCGCGCACGGCCTGTATACCAAACGCCCGAAAATCGACTTCCAGCGGCTGGCAGAAATCCGCGAAGTGGTCACCGTGCCGCTGGTGCTGCACGGCGCGAGCGATGTGCCCGATGAGTTTGTTCGCCGCACCATCGAGCTGGGCGTGTGCAAAGTCAACGTGGCCACCGAGCTGAAAATTGCTTTCTCTGACGCGGTTAAGGCCTGGTTTGCCGAAAACCCGCAGGGCAACGATCCGCGCTTCTACATGCGGGTCGGCATGGACGCCATGAAAGAGGTGGTCAGAAGCAAGATCGCCGTTTGCGGATCGGCAAACCGATTGCTGCTTCCGGCAGAAGCCTGATTAAAAAGGAGCTTACGCTGATGAAAAAAATCCTCGCACTCTCAGTGCTGGCCCTGTGCGTTTCCCATAGCGCGGTGGCCGCCAACTACGCACTCAATAACGACAATATTGCCCTGTCATTTGATGATGCAAACTCAACGGTAGTGGTTAAGGACACCAGGGCTAACCATCCGCTCACGCCGCAGGAGCTGTTCTTTCTGACGCTGCCGGACGAGACGAAAATCCACACCGCTGATTTTAAAATCAAGCATGTCGAAAAGCAGGACAGCGGGTTGGTCATCGATTTCACTCATCCGGACTTTAACGTAACGGTGAAGCTGAACCTGGTGAAGGGGAAATACGCCAGCATCGACTACACCGTTGCCGCAGTCGGCCAGCCGCGAGACGTGGCGAAAATTACCTTCTTCCCGACCAAAAAGCAGGCTCAGGCACCTTACGTAGACGGGGCGATTAACAGCTCGCCGATCGTCGCAGACTCGTTCTTTATTCTGCCTGACAAGCCCATCGTTAACACTTACGCCTATGAAGCGACCACCAATCTCAACGTAGAGCTGAAAACGCCGATTCAGCCAGAGTCGCCGGTCAGCTTTACCACCTGGTTCGGCACCTTCCCGGAGACCAGCCAGCTGCGCCGCAGCGTAAACCAGTTTATTGATGCCGTCCGCCCGCGCCCGTATAAGCCTTATTTACACTACAACAGCTGGATGGATATCGGCTTCTTTACCCCATATTCCGAGCAGGACGTGCTGGGGCGGATGGATGAATGGAATAAGGAATTTATCACCGGGCGCGGCGTGGCGCTGGATGCGTTCCTGCTTGACGATGGCTGGGACGATCTTACCGGACGCTGGCTGTTTGGCCCGGCATTCAGCAACGGTTTTGGCAAAGTTAGGGAAAAAGCCGACAGCCTGCACAGCTCGGTCGGACTGTGGCTCTCGCCGTGGGGAGGTTATAACAAACCGCGCGACGCTCGCGTCTCGCATGCCAAAGAGTACGGTTTCGAAACGGTAGACGGGAAGCTGGCGCTGTCAGGCCCAAACTATTTTAAAAACTTCAATGAGCAGATCGTTAAGCTAATTAAAAACGAGCACATTACCTCGTTCAAGCTGGACGGGATGGGTAATGCCAATTCGCATATTAAGGGCAGCCCGTTCGCCTCGGATTTTGACGCCTCTATCGCTCTGCTGCACAACATGCGAAGCGCCAACCCGAATCTGTTTATTAACCTGACGACCGGAACCAACGCCAGCCCGTCGTGGCTGTTCTACGCTGATTCCATCTGGCGCCAGGGCGATGACATTAACCTGTACGGCCCCGGCACGCCGGTGCAGCAGTGGATGACCTACCGCGATGCGGAAACGTACCGCTCCATTGTTCGCAAAGGGCCGCTGTTCCCGCTGAACTCGCTGATGTACCACGGGATCGTCAGCGCGGAAAACGCCTATTACGGGCTGGAGAAAGTGCAAACGGACAGCGATTTTGCCGATCAGGTCTGGAGCTACTTCGCGACCGGAACCCAGCTGCAGGAGCTGTATATCACCCCTTCAATGCTGAATAAGGCGAAGTGGGATGTCCTGGCGCAGGCCGCGAAGTGGTCGCGGGAAAACGCCGGCGTGCTGGTGGATACGCACTGGATTGGTGGCGATCCAACCGCGCTGCAGGTTTACGGCTGGGCATCCTGGAGCAAGGACAAAGCGATTCTCGGCTTGCGTAACCCGTCGGATAAGCCGCAAAGCTACTACCTGGATTTGACGAAAGATTTTGAAATCCCGACAGGGAACGCGGCGCAGTTTCGTCTGAAAGCGGTGTACGGCAGTAATTCAACCGTACCGGAGGAGTATAAAAACGCGGTGGTGATTACGCTGCAGCCGCTGGAAACGCTGGTGTTTGAGGCGGTGCCAGGAAAATAAAAAGTGTTCAGATCTGTAGGCCGGGTAAGGCGCAGCCGCCACCCGGCAAAACAGGCGGCAGTGGCTTACTCCCCCTGCTGCTCCAGCGCATGCTTATACAGCGCATTTTTCTTCACGCCGTGAATCTCCGCCGCCAGCGCAGCGGCCTTCTTCAGCGGCAGTTCCGCCTGCAGCAGCGCCAGCGTGCGCAGCGCGTCGGCTGGCAGCGCATCTTCCTGCGCCTTATGCCCTTCGACAATCAGCACCATTTCACCCTTGCGGCGGTTTTCGTCTTCCTTCACCCACGCCAGCAGTTCACCCACCGGCGCGCCGTGGATCGTTTCCCAGGTTTTGGTCAGCTCGCGCGCCAGCACCACGTAGCGGGCTTCTCCCCACACGGTCACCATATCCTCCAGGCTCTCCAGCAGGCGGTGCGTGGATTCGTAGAAAATCAGGGTGCGCGGTTCCGCTTCCAGATCTTTTAACACGTCACGGCGGCCCTTGGATTTGGCAGGCAGGAAGCCTTCATAGCAGAAACGATCAGACGGCAGACCCGCCGCGCTCAGCGCAGCAATGGCGGCGCACGGCCCCGGCAGCGGCACAACGCGAATACCGGCTTCACGACAGGTACGCACCAGGTGATAGCCAGGATCGTTGATCAGCGGCGTACCGGCGTCGGAGACCAGCGCAATGTTCTGCCCCTCTTTCAGCTTCGCTACCAGCGTTTCGGCTTTTTGTTGCTCATTGTGATCGTGCAGAGCAAACAAACGGGCGTTAATCGCGAAATGTTGCAGCAGCAGGCCGGTGTGGCGGGTATCTTCAGCGGCAATTAAATCAACAGCTTGCAGTACGGTGAGCGCACGTTGGGTAATATCAGACAAATTCCCGATAGGAGTAGGTACAATATAAAGCTGGCCTTGAGAATTATCTGCCGTTTCGTGTTGTTTCATTGTTTCGTCCGTATTGCCGATTTAATATTGAGCATTGCGTAAAAAAAATCACTGGATACAGTATGGTACCGTTAACGTTTCTTCGAAAAAAAGCCACGCGCAGCGTGCCGCTTCTGCTGGCAGCCCTGATCTTTGCAGGCTGTGGCACCCAGGCACCTGACCAGAGCACCGCCCATCTTCAGGGGTCTGCTCAGGCTGATTCTGGCTTTTATCTGCAACAAATGTCGCAGAGTTCAAATGATACCAAGACCAACTGGCAATTACTCGCCATTCGTGCACTGCTGAAAGAGGGTAAAACCCAGCAGGCAGCCGAACTGTTTAACCAGCTGCCGAAAGATCTTAACGACGCCCAGCGTCGTGAGCAGAGCCTGCTCTCTGCCGAGCTGAAGGTCGCGCTGAAGGATTACGCCGCCGCGAAGAAGATCCTCGGGGATATTGACGTGAGCGCGCTGGATAAAAATCAGCAGGCTCGCTTCTGGCAGGCGGGCATTACCGCGGAGCAGGGGCGCCCTTCTCTCACGCTGCTCCGCGCCCTCGTCGCGCAAGAGCCGCTGCTCGGCGGTGCCGATAAGCAGAAAAATATTGATGCCACCTGGCAAGCGCTTGCCTCGATGACTCAGGATCAGGCGCAGGCTCTGGTCATCAACGCCGATGAAAACGTTCTTCAGGGCTGGCTGGATCTGCAGCAGATGTGGTTTAACAACCGCAGCGATCCAAAGATGCTGAAAGCCGGTATTACGGACTGGCAGACGCGCTACCCGCAAAACCCGGGTGCGAAAATGCTGCCAACCCAGCTCGTGAACGTGCAGAACTTTAAGCCAGCGTCCACCAGCAAAATCGCTCTGCTTCTGCCGCTCAACGGCCAGGCGGCGGTGTTTGGCCGTACCATTCAGCAGGGCTTTGAAGCCGCGAAAAACGGTACCACCTCGGTAACCGGCAGCGCGGTTCCCGCGCAGGCGGCTCAGGCGGCTAACGTGAATGACGTGGTCAGCCCGTCCGCAGCAGAAACCAGCGACCTGACCACGGCGCAAGCGCCGGCGCAGGGTACGATGCAAAACCCGGTGACGGCCCCGACGACGCCTCCGGCTACAGCAGCACCGGCTGCGGCAGCCCCGACTACTACAGCACCAGCTGCTCAGGCTCCTGCCGAGACGCAAGCGGCGCCAGCGCCTGACGCAACAGCAGAACAGCCTCAACAGCAGACTGCACAACCCGCAGTCCAGCCTGCTGCGCAGCCTCAGGCCGTGGCAACCACCAGCGCCAACCCGGGCGCTGAGTTGAAAATTTACGATACCAGCTCGCAGCCGCTTGACCAGGTTCTGGCGCAGGTTCAACAGGACGGGGCGAGCATCGTTGTCGGTCCGCTGCTGAAAAACAACGTGGAAGAGCTGATGAAGAGCAATACCACGCTGAACGTGCTGGCGCTCAACCAGCCTGAGCAGGTTCAGAACCGGGCCAATATTTGCTACTTCGCGCTTTCCCCTGAAGATGAAGCCCGCGATGCGGCACGCCATATTCACGAGCAGGGCAAACAGGCTCCGCTGCTGCTCATCCCACGCAGCGCGCTGGGCGATCGCGTGGCCAATGCCTTTGCCGATGAGTGGCAGAAGCTGGGCGGCGGCGTGGTGCTGCAGCAGAAATTCGGTTCCGTCTCTGAACTGCGCGCTGGCGTAAACGGTGGAGCGGGTATCGCGCTTAACGGCAGTCCTGTCACCGCGAGCCTGCCACAGCAGCAGGGCGTGACGATTGGCGGCCTGACGATCCCTGCCCCACCTACCGACGCGCAGATTAGCGGTGGCGGTAAAGTGGATGCGGCCTATATCGTTGCCACGCCGCAGGAGATCGCCTTTATCAAACCGATGATCGCGATGCGTAACGGCAGCCAGAGCGGCGCAACGCTCTACGCCAGCTCGCGCAGCGCGCAGGGCACCGCAGGCCCGGATTTCCGTCTGGAAATGGACGGTCTGCAGTACAGCGAAATTCCGATGCTGGCAGGCAGCAACCCGGCGCTGATGCAGCAGGCGCTGAGTGCCGTACGTAACGATTATTCGCTGGCGCGTCTGTATGCGATGGGTGTCGATGCATGGGCGCTGGCGAACCACTTTACCCAGATGCGTCAGGTTCCGGGCTTTGAGCTTAACGGCAACACCGGCGATCTGACCGCGACTCAGGACTGCGTGATCAACAGGAAGTTATCATGGCTCAAATACCAGCAGGGGCAAATCGTCCCGGCCAGTTAAGCCGTAAAGAGACCGGCGATGCGTGGGAGTTAAAGGCGCGTCGCTGGCTTGAAGGCAAAGGACTGCGCTTTATCGCCGCTCACGTCCGCGGGCGCGGCGGCGAAATCGACCTGATCATGAAAGACGGTCAGGTCACCGTGTTTGTAGAAGTCCGCTTTCGACAGTCCTCCCGTTTTGGCGGTGCTGCCGCCAGCGTGACGCTCGCCAAACAACATAAATTATTACAGACTGCCCACTTGTGGCTTGCCCGCCATAATGGGAGCTTTGATACTGTGGATTGCCGGTTCGATGTGATAGCCTTCACCGGAAATGAGATCGAATGGCTTAAAAACGCTTTTGGCGAAGACGCATAATTAAGATTTAAAAGGGATAACGTGCTCGAAAGAATTAAAGTGTGCTTCACAGAAAGCATCCAGACTCAGATTGCCGCGGCGGAAGCCCTTCCGGATGCTATCTCGCGTGCCGCAATGACGCTGGTGCAATCCCTGCTTAATGGCAACAAAATCCTCTGTTGTGGCAACGGCACGTCAGCCGCCAACGCACAGCATTTTGCTGCCAGCATGATCAATCGCTTTGAAACAGAACGCCCGAGTTTACCCGCCATTGCACTTAATACCGATAATGTGGTCTTAACGGCGATTGCTAACGATCGTCTGCATGACGAAATTTACGCAAAGCAGGTGCGAGCCCTGGGTCACGCCGGAGATGTGCTGCTGGCCATCTCCACGCGCGGCAATAGCCGGGATATTGTCAAAGCCGTTGAAGCTGCCGTCACCCGCGACATGACAATCGTGGCCTTAACCGGCTATGACGGGGGCGAGCTGGCGGGTCTGCTTGGGCCGCAGGATGTGGAAATCCGCATTCCTTCTCACCGGAGCGCGCGTATTCAGGAGATGCATATGCTCACGGTGAACTGCTTATGTGATTTGATCGATAACACGCTTTTCCCTCACCAGGATGATTAAGGAGTTCTTATGAAGGCTTTATCGACCCTCGCAGTCCTTATGTCTGCATTACTGCTTCAGGGATGTATCGCTGCGGCCGTTGTGGGTACCGCCGCCGTAGGCACCAAAGCGGCAACCGATCCTCGCACCGTGGGGACACAGGTGGATGACGGTACGCTGGAATTGCGCGTCAACAGTGCGCTGTCGAAAGACGAACAAATCAAGAAAGAAGCGCGTATCAACGTGACGGCCTATCAGGGCAAAGTGCTGCTGGCAGGCCAGGCGCCGAATCTGGAGCTCGCCTCTCGCGCGAAACAGATTGCGATGGGCGTCGAAGGGACCACAGAGGTATTTAACGAAGTGCGTCAGGGCAAGCCAATCGGCCTGGGTGACGCCTCTTCCGATACCTGGATCACCACCAAAGTGCGTTCCCAACTGCTGGGCTCGGACCAGGTAAAATCCTCTAACGTGAAAGTGACGACTGAAAACGGCGAAGTGTTCCTGCTGGGTCTGGTGACCGACCGTGAAGGGAAAGCGGCGGCAGATATCGCCAGCCGGGTGAGCGGCGTGAAGCACGTCACCACCGCGTTTACTTACATCAAATAAAAAAAATCCCCTCGCTTGAGGGGATTTTTTTGTAGGCCCGGTAAGCACTAGCGCCACCGGGCTTTTTTTACATCAACGCAATACTGCCCACAATCACCCCGCTCAACGCCACCAGCCCTGCGGTGAGCCACAGCGCTTTCGCCGGGAACGACTTACGCAGCATGATAAGCGACGGCAGGCTGATCGCTGGCAGCGTAATCAGCAGCGCCAGCGCCGGCGCGGTACCCATACCGGCCAGCATCATGGTCTGAACAATCGGGATCTCCGCCGCCGTTGGGATCACAAACAGACAGCCTGCAACGGCCATCGCAATGACCCACATCAGCGTGTTGTCGATAGCGCCATCCGCATGCGGGAAGAGCCAGACGCGCGCCGCTCCCAGCACCAGTACCGCCAGGATATAGACCGGGATGGTGCTCCAGAAAAGCTGCCATAGCGCCCTGCCCCAGCGCGCAAAGAAGCCCCCCTGCGGCTCGCTGACGTCCAGCTCAACGGCTGCGGGTTCTGCGGCATTATCCTTGACCAGTTTTTGCACCAGCGTCGCCACCACCAGCACGGTGAGCAGCCCGGCAACCAGGCGGATGAACGCGAAATGCCAGCCCAGCACAAAGCCCATAAACACCAGCGTTGCCGGGTTGAGCAGCGGGTTCCCCATCCAGAACGCCAGCGCGCCGCCCATCGACACGCGCTGACGGCGCATCCCTGCAGCCACGGGCGCGGCGCAGCAGGAGCACATCATACCCGGCAGCGAGAAAATCGTCCCCAGCAGCGTGCCCTGAAAGCGCGGCTGCCCAAGGGTTTTCACCAGCCAGTTACGGGGGATAAGCACCTGAATCAGCGAGCCCAGAATGACGCCTAAGACGGCGGCTTTCCAGACGGCAAGGAAGTAGACCATGGCGTAGTCCCACGCCGCCTGAAGCGGGCTGGAATCAGCCTGTGCGAGAATAGATTTACCGATGCTGTGCGTTTCGGCGGCGGTGAAGGCTTTGCCGTAGTACGGCTGCCATTTCACGTACCAGAGGCCAACAATGACCACGAGAAAGAAGAGTGCGGGCTTCCACCACTGAACAGGTGTTGCCGCCTGAGATGAAGACTGACCAGTCATAGCATTCCCCGGAGAGTATTAGGTTATTAGCCGGGGGAGTTTACGCCTCGCCCTGCGCGATTTCACGCAGTTTTGCCGAAGGGATAATGTTTACGCCCGCTTTCGACGGGGCCAGCCCCTCTTTTAACATCGCGCGCGCGACGTCCCGCGCCTCGATGGATTTCCAGTTGCCGGGAAGAATGCGAAACAGCGGGGCAAATATCGACTCGTTAAACCGGCGTTCATCCCGGTGGCCGATCAGCATCGAAGGGCGCACAATCGTCAGCTGTTCCCATTTCTGCGCTATCAGCGCATCCTCCATCTTGCCCTTCACCTTGTTGTAGAAGAAAGGCGATCCGGCCCTGGCGCCCAGCGCGCTGACCACCAGAAAATGTTTGGCGCCCAGCTTTTTCGCCGTGAGTGCGGTATCCACCACCAGCGTATAGTCGGCGTGGATAAAGGCCTCTTTGCTGCCCGCCTCCCGCCGCGTGGTGCCCAGACAGCAAAAGGCGATATCAATGGGATCCTGCACCTGCGCCAGCGCGTCGGTCAGCTGAGGATCGTGCGGATTAAAGACGCCGGATAAGTCCGCCAGCGGTCGACGCGTCGGGGCGGCGATATAGTTCACGCGGCGATCCTGAATCAGCAGCCGCAGCAGATGATCGCCCACTAACCCGGTGGCACCGGTAATTAATACCTGACTCATCTTATCCCCTTTACAGAATTGTCCGTTTGCGAACTCAGCGTCGTCGACCACACTTAGAAGTCTGTTACAGGTAAGTATTTACCACAAGCGGAGAAAAATCAGTCTGAAGCCAAAACAACGGAGGAAGCATGGGCAAGAAAATCGCAGTCTTGATTACCGACGAGTTTGAAGATTCAGAATTCACCTCTCCAGCAGAGGCGTTCCGCAAGGCGGGACATGAGGTCATTACCATTGAGAAAGAGGCGGGCAAAACGGTGACAGGCCATAAGGGCGAGGCGACCGTGACCATCGATGAGACCATCGATAACGTGAGCCCCTCAGATTTTGACGCCCTGCTGTTACCCGGCGGCCATTCCCCGGATTCCCTGCGCGGGGACGAGCGCTTCGTGACCTTCACCCGGGACTTTGTCTCAACTGGCAAACCGGTCTTTGCCATCTGCCACGGCCCGCAGCTGCTCATCAGCGCAGAAGTGGTCCGCGGGCGTAAGCTCACCGCCGTGAAGCCGATCGTTATCGATCTGAAAAATGCGGGGGCCGAGTTTTACGATCAGGAGGTGGTCAACGACAAAGACCAGCTGATCACCAGCCGAACCCCGGACGATCTCCCGGCGTTTAACCGCGAAGCGCTACGCCTGCTCGGCGCGTAGCCAGTGCAGCTTCTTGCCAAAGCCCAGGGTGTTGTCGGTAAATTTCAGCTCATCGAGGCGGATTTCCCACACCGGGGCTTTTAGCGCAGCGGCAACCGGAAAGCGGCGCGTGTAGAGCTTACGGCGCGCGTCGCTCTCTTCACCATCCAGACGACGGATCTCCCCTTTAAACTGCACGCCGCGGATCAGCGCGACCGTTTTCGGCTGGCCGTTTACCGTCCCCGCGACCTTTGCCTGCTGGCCGGTCATCTGCGCATGACGCGTTTTGTCTTCGCTCATGACATAAAAAGCCACGCGCTCAGGATCGTAGTAGTAAAACGCATTTGCGCACCACATCTCACCCTCGTCACAGACGCACCAGGTGACTACATGCTGCTTCGCCAGCCAGCGGTTAATGGCGGCCAGTGTTTCCATTTTCGTTCTCTCTCATGCTATGGTGCGTTCACCTTAACATACTGAATCCGTTTACCGTGTGCTGGTTTCTCTATCTTGTCCGAACCGCTGATAACGCCCTCTACACCGGGATCACCACCGATGTGGCGCGGCGTTTTTTACAACATCAAACGGGGAAAGGGGCAAAAGCGCTGCGGGGGAAAGGGGAATTACAGCTCGCCTTCTCAGCGGCCGTCGGCGACCGCTCGCTGGCGCTCAGGCTGGAATACCGCATCAAGCAGCTGACGAAGCGCCAGAAAGAGCGCCTCGTGACCGGAGACGGCTCCTTTGAGGCGCTACGCGAGAGCCTGATTAAAAGCGATTGAAATGGTCGTGATACTCGACGAGACCATTGACGCCGTTGAGCGCGTCGTCCGCCAGACGATGGACCTGGAAAGCGGATTCCGTACCCGGCCAGCGGCAGCGCAGATCGTAATGCGCGGCCTGCTCAAAGCCTAAACGGCCATAGAACGCCGGATCGCCCAGCGTGACAACGGCCGCATAACCGAACTCATTGAGCGAATCCAGCCCTTCATAGACCAGCTGGCGCGCCAGCCCCTGCCCGCGATAGCTTTCATCTACCGCCAGCGGCGCCATGCCTACCCACTGCAGCTCTTCGCCCTGAACGATGACCGGACTGAAGGCAACATAGCCCACCACCTGACCTTCGTCATCGGTGGCAACCAGCCCCAGCGTAATCAGGCCGTCTTCGCGAAGGTCGTGGACCAGTTGGGCTTCGGCATCGCTCGCAAAGGCGCGGCGTAACAACGCATCGATCCCCGGCGCATCAATCCCAATTTCGACTCGAATCAGCATGGCTCACCTACTGAAGTGTGTTTACCGTCCGGCGGGGTTTTCAGCCCGGCCTCAACGAAATCTGCCATTTGCATTAACATCACGCGCAGCGCTTTAGGCATCTGCTCCAGCTCAATGGCATCCATTAAATTCTTAACGTACAGGCCCAGCTCCGTGTCGCCTTCAATTACCAGACGGCGCTGGAAGAAGAGCGTATCCGGATCCTGCTTACGCGCGGCGATCATCAGCAGATCGCTGGCGTTGGCGCTAAAACTCACATCCGCCTCGGCGGATTCGCGGACGATCAGCTGGTCATTCTCAACGGAGGTAAACCAGCGTAGCCCGATGTCACGCACTTCAATGCTTAACCAGCGGCCTTCCAGAAATTCCAGCTCGCCGTCCTGCAGCGCCTGGCGGAACTGCCAGCTCAGGACCTGCTCCAGCACCTGGCGTTTTAGCGCGAACGGCGCCAGCTTGACCGGCACGCTCAGCATTGATGGACCAGATTGTACGAGACGTGAACGCAGTTTATCCAGCACGAGCTTTACTCCCTGATATCTATAGTCCTGCTATTTTGCCATATCCGAAGCGCAACATAGCGGCGTAAATCAACAAACCGTCGCCCGCCGTACCTCATTATTGGTGTCATCAATACGCCATTAGCTGCCTTAAATCAAAAATTGTCGCGTATGGGTTAATTAAAATCCCAGCTCGTTAACAATTTTGCGATCGACTACATCAGGATAAATTATGGAGCTGCTCTGCCCTGCCGGAAATCTTCCGGCGCTTAAGGCGGCCATCGAAAATGGGGCCGATGCGGTCTATATCGGGCTGAAAGATGACACCAACGCCCGCCATTTTGCTGGCCTCAACTTTACGGAGAAAAAGCTTCAGGAAGCCGTTAACTTCGTTCACCAGCACCGCCGCAAGCTGCATATCGCCATCAATACCTTTGCTCATCCTGACGGCTACGCCCGCTGGCAGCGCGCGGTGGATATGGCGGCACAGCTGGGCGCCGATGCGCTGATCCTGGCCGACCTCGCCATGCTTGAGTATGCGGCAGAACGCTATCCCCATATTGAGCGCCACGTCTCTGTTCAGGCATCTGCCACCAACGAAGAGGCCGTACGTTTTTACCATCAACACTTCGACGTGGCCCGCGTGGTGCTGCCGCGCGTGCTCTCGATTCATCAGGTTAAGCAACTCGCGCGCGTCACGCCAGTACCGCTGGAGGTTTTTGCCTTTGGCAGCCTGTGCATCATGGCCGAAGGCCGTTGCTATCTTTCCTCATATTTAACCGGTGAATCGCCGAATACCGTCGGGGCCTGCTCCCCTGCCCGCTTTGTTCGCTGGCAGCAGACCCCTCAGGGGCTGGAGTCTCGCCTGAATGAGGTGCTGATCGACCGCTATCAGGACGGCGAAAACGCCGGTTATCCAACCTTGTGTAAAGGCCGCTACCTGGTCGACGGCGAGCGCTATCACGCGCTGGAGGAGCCGACCAGCCTCAACACGCTGGAGCTGCTGCCGGAACTGCTGGCGGCCAATATTGCCTCGGTGAAAATCGAAGGACGTCAGCGCAGCCCGGCCTATGTGAGCCAGGTAGCGAAAGTGTGGCGTCAGGCCATCGACCGCTGCATGGCGGATCCGCAGAACTATGCTCCGCAGCAGGCCTGGATGGAGACGCTCGGATCGATGTCCGAAGGCACGCAAACCACGCTTGGCGCGTATCACCGTAAATGGCAGTGAGATCATCATGAAATATTCATTAGGACCGGTGCTCTACTACTGGCCAAAAGAGACGCTGGAAGATTTTTACCAACAGGCCGCCGCCAGCAGCGCCGATGTGATTTACCTCGGCGAAGCGGTGTGCAGCAAGCGCCGCGCCACCAAAGTGGGCGACTGGCTGGATATGGCGAAAGGCCTGGCCGGCAGCGGCAAGCAGGTGGTGCTCTCAACGCTCGCACTCGTGCAGGCGTCCTCCGAACTGGGCGAGCTGAAGCGCTACGTCGAAAACGGCGAGTTCCTGCTGGAAGCGAGCGATCTCGGCGTGGTGAACATGTGCGCTGAACGCAAGCTGCCTTTTGTCGCGGGCCATGCCCTGAACTGCTACAACGCCGTGACCCTGCGCCTGCTGCTCAAACAGGGGATGACGCGCTGGTGCATGCCGGTAGAACTCTCGCGCGACTGGCTGGCTAACCTGCTGAATCAGTGCGACGAGCTGGGCATTCGCAATCAGTTTGAAGTGGAAGTGCTGAGCTACGGTCATCTGCCGCTGGCCTACTCCGCCCGCTGCTTCACCGCACGCTCGGAAGACCGCCCGAAAGACGAATGCGAAACCTGCTGCATTAAGTACCCGAACGGACGCAGCATGCTGTCGCAGGAGAACCAGCAGGTGTTTGTCCTCAACGGTATTCAGACCATGAGCGGCTATGTCTATAACCTCTGCAACGAGCTGGCGTCGATGGACGGGCTGGTGGATATGGTTCGGCTGTCGCCGATGGATACCGGCGTATTCGCGATGCTGGACGCCTTCCGCGCCAATGAAAACGGCGCCGCGCCGCTGCCGCTGACGGCAAACAGCGACTGCAACGGCTACTGGAGACGGCTCGCCGGGCTGGAGCTGCAGGCGTAAAAAAGGCTCACTTTGTTAACAACGGTTATCATTTTTTAATGCAGTATTAAAGATTGACCGTCGACAAAGTGAGCTGTTATGACTGACAAAACCATTCCGTTTTCGGTGCTGGATCTGGCGCCGATCCCTCAGGGCTCCTCGGCACGAGAAGCCTTTTCGCACTCTCTCGCTCTTGCTCAGCTGGCCGAAAAGCGTGGCTATCACCGCTACTGGTTGGCCGAACACCACAACATGGTCGGCATCGCCAGCGCCGCCACCTCGGTACTGATTGGCTATCTGGCAGCAAACACCACAACTTTACACCTTGGTTCAGGTGGCGTGATGTTGCCTAACCACGCCCCGCTGGTGATTGCCGAGCAGTTTGGCACCCTGAATACCCTCTATCCGGGGCGTATTGATTTGGGTCTTGGTCGTGCGCCCGGCAGCGACCAGCCGACTATGCGCGCCCTGCGTCGCCATATGAGCGGCGATATCGACAACTTCCCGCGCGACGTAGCCGAGCTGGTGGACTGGTTCGACGCGCGCGATCCGAACCCGCACGTGCGCCCGGTACCGGGCTACGGCGAGAAGATCCCGGTGTGGCTGTTAGGCTCAAGCCTCTACAGCGCACAGCTCGCCGCGCAGCTTGGGCTGCCGTTTGCGTTTGCCTCGCACTTTGCACCGGATATGCTGCATCAGGCGCTGCATCTTTACCGCACGAACTTCAAACCGTCCGAGCGTCTTGAGAAACCGTATGCGATGGTGTGTATCAACATCATTGCCGCCGACAGCAATCGCGACGCGGAATTCCTGTTTACCTCCATGCAGCAGGCGTTTGTGAAGCTGCGTCGCGGTGAGACGGGGCAGCTTCCGCCGCCGGTGGAGAATATGCACCAGCTGTGGTCAGCCTCCGAACAGTATGGCGTTCAGCAGGCGCTGAGTATGTCGCTGGTGGGTGATAAAGCGAAGGTGCGCCACGGGCTGGACGCGGTGCTGCGCGAAACGCAGGCGGATGAGATTATGGTTAACGGCCAGATTTTCGATCACCAGGCGCGTTTGCATTCGTTTGATTTGGCCATGCAGGTGAAAGAAGAGTTGGTGGGGTAGTTTTTTGCTTTTCTCCCTCTCCCTCTCCCTATGGGAGAGGGCCGGGGTGAGGGGTTCAAACCGCACGGTTTAATGGTAAACAGGCAACAGGTTAAAACTCGACAGCACGTGTACCAGAGCGTTACCAACGCCGAATACCAGGATCAGCGCAATCATCGGCTTGCCGCCCCAGACGCGGAATTTCGGGCTGCCGAAGCGTTTACGTGATTTGCGCGCCAGCAGCGCTGGCACAATCGCCGCCCAGATAGTTGCCGCCAGCCCTGCATAGCCGATGGCATACAGGAAACCGTTCGGCCACAGCAGGCCGCCCACAATCGGCGGCAGGAAGGTCAGCAGCGCGGTTTTGAAACGCCCCATCGCAGAATCATCAAAGCCAAACAAATCCGCCAGGTAGTCAAACAGGCCCAGGGTTACGCCGAGGAAAGAGCTCGCCACCGCAAAGTTAGAGAAGATAACCAGCAGCAGATCCAGGCTGCGGCTGTTCAGCACGCCGCTCAGCGCCTGCACCAGCACGTCGATGTTACCGCCCTTCTGGGCAATGCCGATAAATTCCGGACGCGGGATGTTGCCCATCGTCCCCAGCAGCCAAATCACATACAGCCCCAGCGCCAGCAGCGTGCCATAGACCAGACACTTCACAATAGTGCGCGGATCTTTGCCGTAGTACTTCATCAGGCTCGGCACGTTACCGTGGTAACCGAACGACGCCAGACAGAACGGCAGCGTCATCAGCAGGTACGGCGTGTAGGAGGTGTTCACCTCGGCGACGTTAAACAGCGTGGCGGGCGTCACGTGCCCCAGCAGGCTGCCGAAGGTCAGGAAGAAGGTGATGACCTTAGCGCCTAATACAATCGCCGTCATGCGGCTCACCGCTTTGGTACTCATCCAGACGATAAACGCCACAGCTAACGCAAAACACAGCCCCGCCAGACGCGCCGGAACGTTCAGCGACATCTCCGAGAAGGTGTGGTGCAGAATCGAGCCACTCGCTGAAATGTACGCGTAGGTCAGGATATAGAGCACAAACGCGATGGACAGCCCGTTCACCAGGTTCCAGCCTTTACCCAGCAGATCTTTGGTGATGGTGTCGAAGCTGGAGCCAATGCGGTAGTTCAGGTTTGCTTCAAGGATCATCAGCCCGGAATGGAGCATGCAGAACCAGGTAAAGACCAGCGCCGCCAGCGACCAGAAGAACCACGCACCGGACATGACCACAGGCAGGGAAAACATCCCGGCACCAATGATGGTTCCGCCGATGATCACCACGCCGCCAAGCAGCGAAGGTGACGTTTGGGTGGTGGTTAGTGTCGCCATACAGCCTTTTCTCCAGTCAATCATGCGGTTCTGCATTTTATGTGACGCACTGTACCAGTACAAGAGTACAAAAGGAATAAAAAAAGCCCCGATAGCGCGTATCGGGGCTGTATATTTTACTTTACGTCAGTTGCGTAAGGCTTACGCGTCACGGCGACGGCTGGTGCCTTCGTCACGACGTGGGCCACGGTTTTCGCGACGCTCGCCGGAGAAACGACGTGGTTCACCGCGACCTTCGCTGCGGCCACCTTCACGACGCTCGCCACCGAAGCTGCGACCACCGCCACGACGTTCACCACCGCGGTCTGGACGTGGCTGTGCATCGCCCATCAGCTGCATGTTCATCGGCTTGTTCAGGATGCGGGTACGCGTAAAGTGCTGCAGCACTTCGCCCGGCATGCCTTTTGGCAGCTCGATGGTAGAGTGGGATGCGAACAGCTTGATGTTACCGATGTAACGGCTGCTGATGTCGCCTTCGTTAGCGATCGCGCCAACGATGTGACGAACTTCAACGCCATCATCACGGCCCACTTCAATGCGGTACAGTTCCATATCACCCGCGTCACGGCGTTCACGACGTGGACGATCTTCACCACCACGCTCTGGACGGTCACCACGTGGGCCACGGTCATTGCGGTCATTACGGTCGCCACGACGTTCGAAGCGATCGTCACGGTCACGGAATTCACGCTTAGGACGCATCGGCGCATCTGGTGGCACGATCAGGCTACGTTCGCCCTGAGCCATTTTCAGCAGTGCTGCAGCCAGGGTTTCCATGTCCAGCTCTTCGCCTTCAGCAACAGGCTGAATCTGCGACAGCAGCGCACGGTACTGGTCCAGATCGCTGCTTTCCAGCTGCTGCTGTACTTTCGCGGCGAATTTTTCCAGACGGCGTTTGCCCAGCAGATCTGCGTTTGGCAGGTCAGCTTCTGGAATGGTCAGCTTCATGGTGCGTTCGATGTTACGCAGCAGACGACGCTCGCGGTTCTCAACGAACAGCAGCGCGCGGCCAGCACGCCCCGCACGACCGGTACGGCCGATACGGTGAACGTAAGACTCGGAATCCATCGGGATGTCGTAGTTCACAACCAGGCTGATACGCTCAACGTCCAGACCACGTGCTGCCACGTCGGTTGCAATCAGGATATCCAGACGACCGTCTTTCAGACGCTCCAGAGTCTGCTCACGCAGGGCCTGGTTCATGTCGCCGTTCAGCGCTGCGCTGTTGTAGCCGCTACGCTCCAGGGCTTCAGCCACTTCCAGGGTCGCGTTTTTGGTACGAACGAAGATAATCGCCGCATCAAAATCTTCCGCTTCCAGGAAACGTACCAGCGCTTCGTTTTTGCGCATGCCGTAAACAGACCAGTAGCTCTGGCTGATGTCCGGGCGAGTGGTTACGCTGGACTGAATACGCACTTCCTGAGGATCTTTCATGAAGCGCTTGGTGATACGACGAATCGCTTCTGGCATGGTGGCAGAGAACAGCGCGGTCTGATGACCGTCCGGGATCTGCGCCATGATGGTTTCGACGTCTTCGATGAAGCCCATACGCAGCATTTCATCTGCTTCATCCAGTACCAGGCCGCTCAGTTTAGAGAGATCCAGAGTACCGCGCTTCAGGTGATCCAGCAGACGGCCCGGCGTACCGACAACAATCTGTGGGCCCTGGCGCAGGGCGCGTAACTGCACGTCATAACGCTGGCCGCCGTACAGGGCTACCACGTTTACGCCGCGCATATGTTTAGAGAATTCCGTCATTGCTTCTGCAACCTGAACAGCCAGTTCACGGGTTGGAGCCAGGACGAGGATCTGCGGTGCACGCAGGTCCGGATCAATGTTGTTCAGCAGCGGCAGCGAGAATGCTGCAGTTTTACCGCTACCAGTCTGGGCCATGCCCAGCACGTCACGACCAGAAAGCAGGTGTGGGATACACTCAGCCTGGATCGGAGATGGTTTTTCGTAACCCAGATCGTTAAGGGCTTCAAGGATAGGAGCCTTCAGGCCCAGATCTGCAAAAGTGGTTTCGAATTCAGCCATGTAGTACAAGTGCCTCGATATTAATGGCGGCCAGTCTACTTAGCTCATCGTGAAAATGATTAGCAATTTTCATTGAAAAGTGTGAACCGGCTCAAAGTAGGTGTATTGACGAACAACAACGCCCTCACCAGTTAAGGTGATGGCAATCAAAAGATTACGGGCTGATGTTTATGTCGTCAGCTATTGCTGGTCCGATTCTGCCAGGTCGTCATGCTCCTGGCCCAAGAGCGATAATTCCAACAATGCATAACGGTGCTCAACGAAGTTGTGTACGTTGTTAGCAACCGCTAATTTGAACAGTGCCGTAGCGCTGTCCATATCCCCCAGACTTAGGTAGTACTTACCTAAATAGAAGTTGGTTTCACTGAGATGCTCAGCGAGCGAGGTGTTATCCGTTGCGTCCGCCTTGAGGCGTTCCATCAGCGTTGCTTCGCTAATGTTGCCCAGGTAGAACTCGACAATGTTCCATCCCCATTGTTCCTTGTCCGATTTATCGAAGCGCTGTTTCAGTGCCTCTTTTGCCTGCTTCTCATCGAGCTTCCGCTCAACGATGTAAAGCCACAGGCTACGGAAAGGATCATTAGGATCGTCTTGATAAAACGCCAGCAGATCATCTTGCGCTAACTTATCACGACCGCCGTAATACAATGCGATACCGCGATTCAAGTGCGCGTAGTTGTAAGTTGGATCAAGCTCAAGTACAGAATCAAACGCTTCATAGGCAGCATCAAAATTGCCTGCCTGCGTTAAATAAATGCCTAAGTAATTGAATACTTCAGGCATATCAGGTCGGATAGCCAGCGCTTGTGAAAAATCATTTCGCGCCAATGCCCTCAGACCGAGACTATCATACAACACTCCGCGCTCATATAAAAGCTGTGCGCGTTCTTCATCGGTTAAAGCCCGACTGGCAAGTATTTGTTCCATGCGTGCCAGAATCACTTCCTGCTGCAAAGTCGGTTGCAATGGCACTGCGAGGACTTCGCTCTTACGCCAGGCAGAGTTGCTGCATCCTGCCAGCGTTAAAGCTGTCGCAACGAAACACCAGCGCAAAAAAGGCTTCATTTCCCACTCCCGAAGACAACTATTGGATGAACGTCCTGTCCCCCGGCGGCTTAACAAGGCGTCCTGCCTGATAATAGGCCCTCCGCAAAGCGGAGGGCAAATGGCAACTTACTCGCCTTGCTGTTCTGCTGCCTGTGCTTCTGGCGCAGCAGCTGGCTGAGACTGCTCGGTTGCTTCTTTAATGCTCAGACGGATACGGCCCTGGCGATCAACTTCCAGAACTTTCACCGGGACTTCCTGACCCATCTGCAGGTAATCGGTCACTTTCTCAACGCGCTTGTCAGCGATCTGAGAGATGTGAACCAGACCTTCTTTACCGCCACCGATGGCAACGAACGCGCCAAAGTCAACGATACGGGTCACTTTACCTGCGTAGACGCGGCCCACTTCGATCTCTGCCGTGATTTCTTCGATGCGACGGATCGCGAATTTCGCTTTCTCGCCGTCGGTTGCTGCGATCTTCACAGTACCGTCATCTTCGATTTCGATCGTGGTGCCAGTCTCTTCGGTCAGCGCACGGATTACGGAACCGCCCTTACCGATAACATCTTTGATCTTGTCTGGATTGATCTTGATGGTGTGGATACGTGGAGCGAACTGAGAAATGTCGCCACGCGGCGCGTTAATCGCCTGTTCCATCACGCCCAGGATGTGCAGACGCGCACCTTTAGCCTGGTTCAGAGCAACCTGCATGATCTCTTTGGTGATACCTTCAATTTTGATATCCATCTGCAGCGCAGAGATACCTTCGCGGGAACCCGCGACTTTGAAGTCCATATCGCCCAGGTGGTCTTCGTCGCCCAGGATGTCAGACAGAACAACAAAGTTGTCGCCTTCTTTCACCAGACCCATAGCGATACCAGCCACAGCTGCTTTGATTGGTACGCCTGCATCCATCAGCGCCAGAGAAGCACCACATACGGAAGCCATGGAAGAAGAGCCGTTGGATTCGGTGATTTCAGAAACCACACGTACGGTGTACGGGAACTTGTCAGCTTCTGGCATTACTGCCAGCACGCCGCGCTTCGCCAGACGACCGTGACCAATTTCACGACGCTTCGGCGAGCCAACCATACCGGTTTCGCCTACGGAGTACGGAGGGAAGTTGTAGTGGAACAGGAAGCTGTCAGTGCGCTCGCCCATCAGTTCGTCGATGATCTGTGCATCACGTGCAGTACCCAGGGTCGCGGTTACCAGCGCCTGCGTTTCGCCACGGGTGAACAGCGCGGAACCGTGAGTACGTGGCAGAACGCCAGTACGCACATCCAGACCACGGATCATGTCTTTTTCGCGGCCATCGATACGCGGCTCGCCTGCCAGTACGCGGCTACGAACAACGTTTTTCTCGATTGCGTGCAGGATGTCGCTCAGTTCGTTAGCGTCCAGCGCTTCGTCTTCAGCAACCAGGGTCGCGATAGTTTCAGACTTGATCACGTCAACCTGAGCGTAACGCTCCTGTTTGTCAGTAATGCGGTATGCATCGCTCAGACGAGATTCTGCCAGGGCTGCAACGCGTGCGTTCAGCGCGTCGTTTGCCGCTTCTGGCTGCCAGTCCCAACGTGGTTTACCGGCTTCTTTCACCAGGTCGTTGATGTTCTGGATAACGATCTGCTGCTGGTCGTGGCCAAATACCACAGCGCCCAGCATCTGGTCTTCGCTCAGCAGTTCTGCTTCGGATTCAACCATCAGCACAGCGGCTTCAGTACCCGCAACAACCAGGTCCAGCTTACTTTCTTTCAGCTCTTCCTGGGTTGGGTTCAGCACGTACTGGTCGTTGATGTAGCCAACGCGCGCGGCACCGATTGGGCCATTGAATGGAATACCAGACAGTGACAGGGCAGCGGATGCGCCGATCATGGCAACGATGTCCGGGTTAACCTGTGGGTTAACGGAAACAACGGTCGCGATAACCTGTACTTCGTTAACGAAGCCTTCCGGGAACAGCGGACGAACCGGGCGGTCAATCAGACGCGCAATCAGGGTTTCGCCTTCGCTTGGACGGCCTTCACGACGGAAGAAACCACCCGGGATTTTACCGGCAGCGTAGGTACGCTCCTGGTAGTTAACGGTCAGCGGGAAGAAGTCCTGACCTGGTTTAGCTTTTTTCTGGCCAACAACGGTAACGAATACCGCAGTGTCATCCATGCTTACCATAACGGCAGCAGTAGCCTGACGTGCCATCATGCCGGTTTCCAGCGTGACGGTATGTTGACCGTACTGGAATTTACGAACGATCGGATTCAGCAAAGTTCTGTCCTTTCTTAAATGTTTGACAGCACACCACCGGTGTGCTGTCGATTTAACCCGACCTTCTTCGCATCCTCGCGACTAATGACAACCAACACCCCCATGGGTGAAGCCTCTCATTAGCCGCGCGAACCTCTGCAATGAAGATCATTTATAGCAACAATACAATAGTTTCCAGTGAATTGCTGCCGTCTGGTTGAAAAAAGGGGCCATCAGGCCCCCTTTTCTGAAACTCGCAAGAATTAGCGACGCAGACCCAGACGCTCGATCAGCGCGGTGTAGCGTGCAACATCTTTACGTTTCAGGTAGTCGAGCAGTTTACGACGCTGAGAAACCATACGCAGCAGACCACGACGGCTGTGGTGATCTTTTTTGTGCTCTGCAAAGTGACCCTGCAGGTGGTTAATCTGTGCAGTCAGCAGTGCAACCTGAACTTCAGTAGAACCGCTGTCGTTAGTACCACGACCAAACTCAGAAACGATTTTAGCTTTAGCTTCAACGCTTAGAGACATTTTCAAACTCCAAAGTATAAAGAATGTAAGGATGCCGATCTCTAATTCAGCAATCCCATGTACGCCCCGCAGATTGTTAAACAATTTACCAGGCGTTAAGCGGCGATATTCTACTCGTCTCCCCTGCTTATCGCAAGGTGAGCCGTTATCACCGTCACGCGTCGACCGGATATTCGACGACCAGGCGACGCGGCGCAACGCGCCCTTCGCCGTCCATTTCGCCCATACCGATGAATTTCCCTTCGTCACCTTCGGTCACGCGTACCAGTCCTTCCAGCGGCGCTTGTGCCGTACGAACCGGGTTGCCGTTCTTAAAGTAAACGGACGATGTTAAAGGAAGATTAACAACCGGGAAGTCCGCTGCCGGACTGTCCATCGGCATCAGCAAGGGATCCAGCAAATCTGCCGGCGCGATCCCCTGCGCTTCCGCCTGTTCTACCAGCTCGCGCAGCTGTTCCAGGGTCACCATCCGCTCCACCGGATACTTGCTCACCGCCAGACGACGCAGGTAGATCACATGCGCGCCGCAGCCCAGCTTTTCACCGAGGTCGTCGATGATGGTGCGAATATAGGTGCCTTTCGAACAGTGCACTTCCAGCTCCAGCTCATCGCCTTCATGGCGAATAAACAGCAGCTCGTACACGGTTATCGGACGGGCTTCACGCGGGACGTCAATGCCCTGGCGCGCATATTCGTAGAGCTTCTTGCCCTGATATTTCAGCGCAGAATACATCGACGGCACCTGCATCGTGTCTCCACGGAAGCTTTCCAGCGCGGCATCAAGCTGTTCCGCGCTGAAGGTCACCGGGCGCTCTTCTACTACCTGGCCGTCCGCGTCGGAGGTATCCGTGCGCTGGCCCAGTTTAGCGATAACGCGGTAACGCTTATCGGAGTCGAGCAGGTACTGGGAAAACTTTGTCGCCTCTCCCAGGCAGACCGGCAGCATGCCGGTTGCCAGCGGATCGAGCGCGCCGGTGTGGCCCGCACGGTTGGCGTTATAGATACGCTTAACTTTCTGCAGCACGTCGTTGCTGGAAGCGCCCTGGGGTTTATCCAGCAGCAGCACACCATGCACGTCGCGACCACGACGACGAGGACGACTCATTAGTCCTCCTTGCTGTCGTCCGCCGGGTTAACACGACGCTCGTCGTCATGTTTAACCACGCTGGTCACCAGGTTGGACATACGCATACCTTCGACCAGCGAGTTGTCGTAGAAGAAGGTCAGCTCAGGCACGATACGCAGACGCATCGCTTTGCCAAGCAGGGAGCGGATGAAACCAGAGGCTTCCTGCAGCGCTTTAATGCCGTTTTTCACTGCCGCTTCGTCCTGATCGTTCAGGAAGGTGACGAACACTTTTGCATACGCCAGATCGCGGGACATTTCGACACCGGAAACGGTGGTCATCATGCCGACGCGCGGGTCTTTAATTTCACGTTGCAGAATGAGTGCGATCTCTTTCTGCATTTCCTGCGCTACGCGCTGAGGGCGACCAAATTCTTTCGCCATAATAAATTCTCCAGACAAAAAAGGGGCTAAAAGCCCCTTTTAAAATTATTGCCGGGTGGCGCGAGGCGATCCCGGCTTACAATCGGTAATTAAGCGATGGTACGCTGAATTTCGATGATCTCGAACACTTCGATCATATCGCCAACGCGAACGTCGTTGTAGTTCTTCACGCCGATACCACATTCCATGCCGTTACGGACTTCGTTAACGTCATCTTTGAAGCGGCGCAGGGATTCCAGCTCGCCTTCGTAGATAACCACGTTGTCACGCAGTACGCGGATTGGGTTGTGACGCTTGATGTTACCTTCGGTAACCATACAGCCCGCGATCGCACCGAATTTCGGTGATTTGAACACGTCACGTACTTCAGCCAGACCGATGATCTGCTGTTTCAGCTCAGGAGACAGCATGCCGCTCATCGCTGCTTTCACTTCGTCGATCAGGTTATAGATGACGGAGTAGTAACGCAGATCCAGGCTTTCGGCTTCAATTACTTTACGCGCAGATGCATCCGCACGAACGTTGAAGCCAACCAGGATAGCGTTGGAGGCAGCAGCCAGGGTCGCGTCGGTTTCGGTGATACCACCTACGCCAGAACCGATGATCTTCACTTTCACTTCGTCGGTAGACAGTTTCAGCAAGGAGTCGGAGATCGCTTCCACAGAACCCTGAACGTCGGCTTTCAGAACGATGTTCACTTCGTGAACTTCGCCCTCGGTCATGTTGGCAAACATGTTCTCGAGTTTAGATTTCTGCTGACGCGCCAGTTTAACTTCACGGAATTTGCCCTGACGATACAGTGCCACTTCACGCGCTTTCTTCTCGTCACGCACAACGGTCACTTCGTCACCGGCAGCCGGAACACCGGACAGACCCAGGATTTCCACTGGAATGGACGGACCCGCTTCCAGAACTTCCTGACCCAGTTCGTTACGCATCGCACGAACGCGGCCGTATTCGAAGCCACACAGAACGATGTCGCCCTTGTTCAGGGTACCTTCACGAACCAGAACGGTTGCAACCGGACCACGACCTTTATCCAGGAAGGATTCGATCACCGCGCCGCTCGCCATACCATTACGGATCGCTTTCAGCTCCAGAACTTCAGCCTGCAGCAGGATCGCGTTCAGCAGGTCGTCAATACCGGTACCCGCTTTAGCAGATACAGGGATGAACTGCGCTTCACCGCCCCACTCTTCCGGCATAACGCCGTACTGAGACAGTTCGTTCTTCACGCGGTCCAGATCGGCTTCTGGCTTATCGATTTTGTTGACTGCAACAACCAGAGGCACCTGCGCCGCTTTCGCGTGCTGGATAGCTTCGATGGTCTGTGGCATCACGCCGTCGTCTGCAGCAACAACCAGTACTACGATATCCGTTGCCTGAGCACCACGAGCACGCATTGAGGTAAACGCTGCGTGGCCTGGGGTATCCAGGAAGGTGATCATGCCGTTTTCGGTTTCTACGTGGTAAGCACCGATGTGCTGGGTAATACCACCCGCTTCACCAGAGGCAACCTTAGTAGAACGAATGTAGTCAAGCAGAGAGGTTTTACCGTGGTCAACGTGACCCATGATGGTCACAACCGGTGCACGCGGTTCAGCCGCAGCGCCAGTGTCACGGTCGCTCATTACTGCTTCTTCCAGCTCGTTTTCACGACGCAGGATAACTTTGTGGCCCATCTCTTCAGCAACCAGCTGTGCGGTTTCCTGATCGATCACCTGGTTGATGGTCGCCATGGCGCCCAGTTTCATCATCGCTTTGATGACCTGAGAACCTTTAACCGCCATCTTATTCGCCAGATCGCCAACGGTGATGGTTTCGCCAATCACGACGTCACGGTTAACGGCCTGAGCAGGCTTCTGGAAGCTCTGCTGCAGCGCGGAACCTTTACGCTTGCCGCCTTTACCGCCGCGAACAGCAGCGCGTGCTTCTTCACGGTCAGCTTTGGATTCAGCGTGCTTGTTGCCTTTTTTCGCCGGACGCGCAGCTTTTGCATTACGGCCACGGCCACGACCGCCTTCAACTTCACGGTCGTTATCATCTTCAGCCTGACGCGCATGCTGAGAAGTGGTCACGTGATAGTCGCTGGTGTCTTCAGTCGGCTCAACGGTATTCACACCATTCTTCTCGTTTTCTTCTGCCATACGGCGCGCTTCTTCGGCGACGCGGCGAGCTTCTTCTTCCAGCTTACGGCGGGCTTCTTCTTCCGCTTTACGCTTCAGCTCGGCAGCTTCATTTTCACGGCGGGCTTTTTCAGCCTGGGCGGTTTTGGTCATTTCGTCTGTCTGTTGATTGCTCACTTTGTCTTTTTCCGCAGCGTCACGCTTCACTTTATCACTTGCGTCGCGTTTCGCTTTTTCTGCGGCCTCACGTTCAGCTTTTAATTCTGCTTCACGTTTGGCGGTTGCTTCCGCCTCACGCTGAGCTTGTTCTTCCGCTTCACGCTGTGCCTGCTCTTCCGCGGCAAGGCGTTCTGCCTCTTGCGGATCACGTTTTACAAAGGTGCGCGTCTTGCGGACTTCAATTTGTACCGATTTGCTTTTGCCACCGGTACCAGGGATGTTTAACGTGCTGCGCGTTTTGCGCTGCAGCGTTAACTTGTCAGGCGTAGAACCGTGTTCACGGTTCAGGTGCGTTAACAAGGTTTGTTTTTCTTGCGCGGTCACCGAGTCATCAGCAGACTTCGGGATCCCTGCATCAGCAAATTGCTGTACCAGGCGGTCCACGGAGGTCTGAATCTCAGCAGCCAGCGATTTTACAGTTACATCAGTCATGCTGTTCCTTCCTGCTACAGTTTATTACGCTTCGTCGCCGAACCAGCAAATATTACGTGCGGCCATGATGAGCTCGCCGGCTTTCTCGTCGGTTAAACCTTCGATATCAGCCAGGTCATCAACGCCTTGCTCAGCGAGATCTTCCAGCGTACAAACACCACGGGCAGCCAGCTTGAACGCAATCGCACGATCAAGACCTTCCAGATTCAGCAGGTCATCAGCCGGCTTCTTATCGCCAAGGCTTTCTTCCTGAGCCAGTGCCAGGGTGGTCAGTGCGTTTTTAGCGCGTTCACGCAGGGCTTCAACGGTTGGTTCATCCAGACCGTCAATTTCCAGCAGCTCTTTCATTGGCACATAGGCCAGTTCTTCCAGCGTAGAGAAACCTTCTTCAACCAGAACAGTGGCGAAGTCTTCGTCAATATCCAGGTATTTAGTGAAGGTATCGATCGCCGCATGGGCTTCAGCCTGATGCTTAGCCTGCAGGTCATCAACGGTCATTACGTTGAGTTCCCAGCCGCTCAGCTGTGACGCCAGGCGTACGTTCTGACCGTTACGGCCGATTGCCTGCGCCAGGTTGCCCGCTTCAACAGCGATATCCATGGTGTGTTTGTCTTCGTCAACAACGATAGACGCCACATCAGCTGGAGCCATTGCGTTGATCACGAACTGCGCCGGGTTGTCATCCCACAGAACGATATCAATACGTTCGCCGCCCAGCTCAGTAGAAACTGCCTGGACACGCGCACCGCGCATACCCACGCAAGCACCGACCGGGTCGATACGCTTGTCGTTAGTTTTCACCGCAATTTTCGCACGGGAGCCCGGATCGCGAGCCGCCGCTTTAATCTCGATAACTTCTTCACCGATTTCCGGCACTTCGATACGGAACAGTTCTACCAGCATTTCTGGTTTAGAACGGGTCACGAACAGCTGTGCACCACGCGCTTCAGGACGAACGGCGTACAGAACACCGCGGATACGGTCGCCTGGACGGAAGTTTTCACGCGGCAGCATATCTTCACGCAGGATCACGGCTTCAGCGTTACCCGGCAACCCTTCAGATTTGATCTCCAGGGAGATATTGTCGCGGTTCACTTTCTTCACCACACCGGTGATGATTTCGCCTTCCTGATCGCGGAACTGATCGACAACCAGCGCGCGCTCGGCTTCGCGAACTTTCTGCACGATAACCTGTTTAGCGGTCTGGGTCGTGATACGGTCGAAGGTGACAGATTCAATCTGATCTTCAACGTACTCGCCCACGTTCAGACTTTCGTCTTCAAAACGGGCGGCTTCCAGCGTGATCTCTTTGGTCGGCTGGGTCACTTCTTCAACGATTACCCAACGACGGAATGTATCGAAGTCACCGCTTTTACGATCGATTTCTACGCGAACATCGATCTCTTGTTCGTATTTTTTCTTGGTTGCTGTAGCCAGTGCACTTTCCAGCGCTTCGAAAATCTTCTCACGCGGCAGTGATTTCTCGTTGGAGACGGCTTCAACAACAGCCAAAATTTCTTTGTTCATCGCGGGCTTTTCACCTCAATCCAGACTGTTAAAAGTGGGGAACCAGGTTCGCCTTCTGGATATTACTCAGCGCGAACACTTCATCTTTGCCTTCGACTGTCACCGTGATCATTTCACCATCAACGGCTTTGATAATTCCCTGCCATTTACGGCGGTTCTGTACGGCCATACGCAGAACGAGAGCCACTTCTTCACCGGTAAAGCGCACATAGTGCTCGGCCGTGAACATCGGGCGATCGAGGCCAGGTGAGGAAACTTCCAGGTTGTACGCAACGGTAATCGGGTCTTCAACATCAAGAACCGCACTCACCTGGTGGCTGACATCAGCACAATCATCAACATTGATGCCATCTTCACTATCAATATAGATGCGCAGCGTCGATGTACGGCCGCGAACGAATTCGATGCCGACCAGTTCGTAGCCCAGTGCTTCGACCGGTGCAGTAATCATCTCTGTTAATTTTTGCTCTAATGTGGACAAGCCCACCCCCAAGACATAAAAAAAGGGCGTAAAGCCCAGTTATTCTGTAGTCAGATAACAAAAAACCCCGATAAATCGGGGCTTTAGATAACTGAACCCTATAGCCACAACTGTGGCCTGGAGCACTTTCCGAAAGAATTTTTTCAAATCCAGCTACGAAGGCTCTAAGTCTTCACAGTATATTTGAAAAAGAACTTTATGGGAAAGTGGTTGCGGGGGCCGGATTTGAACCGACGACCTTCGGGTTATGAGCCCGACGAGCTACCAGGCTGCTCCACCCCGCGCCTGAAACGTGGCAAATTCTACGCGTTTTGGACAGAATTTGCAAATAATGCTGGGATTTGGTACCGAAGACGGGACGTAAAATCGGCGTTTAGTATATTGATAGTTGACCCCACCTGTCAACCCAACTTCCGCCAGATCGATTAGACCAAAATTTTTACAAAAAACGCACGACTCTCTTCCGGTCTTCGCCAAAAGATGATTAAATGAATACTCACTTATTTTGCATAAAAATGCACAAGAGAGCGAAAGCGGTCTCTAATCAGTCAATCAAGCAGGGTTTTATTCTATGACGACTATTCTCAAGCATCTTCCGGTAGGACAACGTATTGGCATCGCTTTCTCAGGCGGCCTGGATACCAGTGCTGCACTGCTGTGGATGCGCCAGAAGGGAGCGGTTCCGTACGCCTATACTGCGAACCTGGGTCAGCCGGATGAGGACGACTATGATGCCATTCCTCGTCGCGCTAAAGAGTATGGTGCAGAGAACGCGCGCCTGATTGACTGCCGTAAGCAACTGGTCGCTGAAGGTATCGCGGCTATTCAGTGCGGTGCGTTCCATAACACCACCGGCGGACTGACCTACTTCAACACCACCCCGCTGGGCCGTGCGGTCACCGGCACCATGCTGGTTGCGGCGATGAAAGAAGACGGCGTCAACATCTGGGGTGACGGTAGCACCTATAAAGGTAACGATATTGAACGTTTCTATCGTTATGGCCTGCTGACCAACGCCGAACTGCAGATCTACAAGCCGTGGCTGGACACCGACTTCATCGACGAGCTGGGTGGCCGCCATGAGATGTCCGAGTTTATGATCGCCTGCGGTTTCGACTATAAGATGTCAGTCGAGAAAGCCTATTCCACCGACTCCAACATGCTGGGTGCGACGCACGAAGCGAAAGACCTGGAGTTCCTGAACTCCAGCGTGAAGATCGTTAACCCGATCATGGGCGTGAAGTTCTGGGACGAGAACGTCAAAATCCAGGCTGAAGAAGTGACCGTGCGTTTCGAACGCGGCCATCCGGTTGCGCTCAACGGTAAAACCTTCTCTGATGATGTTGAGCTGATGCTGGAAGCTAACCGTATTGGCGGTCGTCACGGTCTGGGCATGAGCGATCAGATTGAAAACCGCATCATCGAAGCGAAAAGCCGTGGCATCTATGAAGCCCCGGGAATGGCCCTGCTGCACATCGCTTACGAGCGTCTGCTGACCGGCATTCACAACGAAGACACCATTGAGCAGTATCACTCACATGGCCGTCAGTTGGGTAAACTGCTGTATCAGGGCCGCTGGTTCGATCCACAGGCGCTGATGCTGCGCGATGCGCTGCAGCGTTGGGTGGCAAGCGCGATCACCGGTGAAGTAACGCTGGAACTGCGTCGCGGTAACGACTACTCCATCCTGAATACCGTGTCTGACAACCTGACCTATAAAGCAGAGCGTCTGACCATGGAGAAAGGTGAATCAGTATTCTCGCCGGACGATCGTATTGGTCAGCTGACCATGCGGAACCTGGACATCACCGATACCCGCGAGAAGCTGTTCAACTATGTTGAGAATGGCCTGCTCTCCGCGAATTCCGGTAACGGTTTGCCGCAGGTTGAAAACCTGGAGCACAGCGATAAGAAGTAATCGCTGATATAACGTGCAAAAGGCGCCCACAGGGCGCCTTTTTTATTTTGATTTTCGTAGGCCCGGTAAGCGCGGCGCCACCGGGCAACATGGCGGGTGGCGCATGCGCTTACCCGCCCTACAAAAGATCGGAGACTCGCAATCTACAGACGAAAAAAAAGACGTCTTTCGACGTCTTTCTTCTGGAATATTGGTACCGAGGATGGGACTCGAACCCACAAGCCCGTTAGGGCACTACCACCTCAAGGTAGCGTGTCTACCAATTCCACCACCTCGGTACAGAATACTTAGTGCGGGATATCGCTGGCTGGCTTAGCCGGCGCTGCTGGCTGAGTTTGCTCAGTTTTCGCTGGCGCGCTCAGATTTTCCCACTCGCTTCCTTTGCTGGTCTTGTTGCTGTTGATATTGCCAAGCACCAGACTGATGATGAAGAACAGCGTAGCCAGAATCGCCGTTGTGCGGGTCATGAAGTTCGCAGAACCACTTGAACCGAACAGCGTACCGGAAGCGCCTGCTCCGAAGGAGGCTCCCATATCAGCGCCTTTACCTTGCTGCAGCATGATCAGCGCTACGAGAGCGATGGCTACAATAAGGAAAATAACTAAAAGAGCTTCGTACATAATCAACCTGTTCCTTGCGGATTTGCCGCATACCAATGCTTCGACCAATTAGCAGGATTTTTGTTTCCCACTGAAGCGGGTGTGAATACTAACCAAAGCGAATCACCTTCGCAAGGGCATTTTTGACGCATTGTATCAACTGCGGAAAAAAACAGCAAAAAGCCATTAATTGCTTAAAACAAAGGCGACAAAAGCCGCCTTTTTATACATTTAGCGTGCACAATTATGCAGCTTTCACAGCATCCGCAATACGGTGTGCAAATTCGGTTACCTGCGCTTCGTCTTCACCTTCCACCATCACGCGGATCAGCGGTTCAGTACCGGACTTACGCAGCAGCACGCGTCCACGATTGCCCAGGGCCGCTTCAACGTCAGCCATCACCGCTTTGACGTTCTCGTTTTCCAGCGGATCGCCTTTACCGGCAGTGAAGCGTACGTTTACCAGGATCTGTGGGAACATTTTCATCCCGCTGCACAGATCGTGCAGGCTCATATGGTTGCGCGCCATTGCGGCAACCACCTGCAGCGCGGCCACGATACCGTCACCGGTAGTGGTTTTATCAAGCAAAATCACGTGACCCGAGTTTTCTGCACCGATGCGCCAGCCCTTCTCCTGCAGTTTTTCCAGCACATAGCGGTCACCCACTTTCGCGCGGACAAACGGAATACCGAGCTGTTTCAGCGCCAGTTCCAGGCCCATGTTACTCATCAGCGTGCCCACCGCACCGCCGCGCAGCTGGCCCTGACGCAGGCCCTCACGGGCAATGATGTAGAGGATCTGATCGCCGTCGACCTTGTTACCTTCGTGGTCGACCATGATCACGCGGTCACCGTCGCCGTCCAGCGCAATGCCCAGGTCGGCTTTCTCTGCCAGAACACGCGCCTGCAGGGCACGAACGTCAGTTGCGCCCACCTGCTCGTTAATGTTCAGACCATCCGGCTCGCAGCCAATGGTGATGACTTTCGCACCCAGTTCGCGGAAAACATTCGGGGCGATGTGATAGGTCGCACCGTTTGCACAGTCCACCACGATTTTGAGGTGAGCCAGGCTCAGCTCATTCGGGAAGGTACCTTTACAGAATTCGATATAACGGCCCGCCGCATCAACGATACGGTTCGCTTTACCCAGCTCTGCGGAATCAACGCAGGTGATCTCTTTTTCCATTTCGGCTTCAATGGCTTCTTCCACGTCATCCGGGAGCTTGGTGCCGTCAATGGAGAAGAATTTAATGCCGTTGTCGTAGAACGGGTTGTGCGAAGCTGAGATGACAATCCCCGCTTCCGCACGGAAGGTGCGCGTCAGATACGCGACTGCAGGTGTCGGCATTGGGCCCGTAAAGGACGCGGACAGTCCAGCCGCCGCCAGACCCGCTTCCAGCGCTGATTCCAGCATATAGCCGGAAATACGGGTGTCTTTACCGATAATGATCTTACGAGAACCATGACGCGCCAGCACTTTGCCAGCAGCCCAGCCGAGCTTCAGGACAAAATCAGGGGTGATGGGAGCATCGCCTACACGCCCACGGATACCATCGGTACCAAAATACTTACGATTACTCATAGCGTTTGTTTTCCTTCGCTGCCAGTGTGGCTTCCACCACACGCATGGCTTCTACTGTTTCTTTGACGTCATGGACACGAATAATGTGCGCGCCCTGCATCGCCGCAATCACCGCGCAGGCCAGGCTGCCGCTCAGGCGCTCGCTCGGCCCCACGTTCAGCAACTGCCCAATCATCGACTTTCTCGACATCCCCACCAGCAGCGGCAGGTCAAAGTGATGGAATTCCGATAAGCGCGCAAGCAACGCATAATTGTGGGAGAGATTTTTACCGAAACCGAACCCTGGGTCGAGCAACAATTTCTCTTTTGAGATACCTGCACGTTCACAGCGCGCGATATGCTCAATAAAGAAGCGATTCACGTCGGCAAAGACATCGTCGTACTTTGGTGCTTCCTGCATGGTTTTCGGCTGACCCTGCATATGCATCAGGCATACCGGTAACCCCGTCTCTGCCGCAGCTTCAAGGGCGCCAGGCTCGGTGAGTGAACGAATATCATTGATAATGTGAGCGCCCACTCTCGCCACTTCACGAATTACTTCGGGTTTAGAGGTATCAACGGAGATCCATACTTCAAACCGCTGAGCGATTGCTTCAACCACCGGCACCACGCGCGCCAGCTCTTCTTCCACAGACACGTCCGCCGCCCCAGGACGCGTCGATTCACCGCCCACGTCAATGATGGTGGCACCCGAATTAATCATTAAATTCGCGTGCTTAACCGCCTCGATAAGCGTGTTATGTGTGCCGCCGTCAGAGAAAGAGTCAGGGGTAACATTCAGGATCCCCATCACATGGGGATGTGAAAGATCGAGATGCGAGTCCTGAGCGAATAGTTTCATGGCGAAATCCCTGGTATCTATATCGTTAAACAGAAATGAAAAACCCCGGAGCAAGCTCCAGGGTTTGAGTTACAGACAAACGCTTCAACAGCAGTGGCTTACTTATCGCCCAACTGTTCTGACATGGTGTTGCCCGGGTTTGGCGTACGCGGTTCATCAACCGGACGCGGCGCACGCGGGGTGCCGTTGTTGTCAGAATTATTGGAAGCGCCTGGGTCTTCCCAGCCTGCTGGCGGACGCACTTCACGGCGCGCCATCAGGTCGTCAATCTGCGGTGCATCGATGGTCTCATATTTCATGAGCGCATCTTTCATCGAATGCAGGATGTCCATATTGTCGGTCAGGATCTGGCGTGCACGTGCGTAGTTACGCTCTACCAGAGATTTTACTTCCTGGTCGATGATACGAGCCGTCTCATCGGACATATGTTTCGCTTTAGCCACAGAACGGCCCAGGAATACTTCACCCTCTTCCTCTGCATACAGCAGCGGACCGAGTTTGTCGGAGAAGCCCCACTGCGTGACCATGTTACGCGCCAGGTTTGTCGCAACTTTAATGTCGTTGGACGCACCGGTAGAAACATGTTCCACACCGTAGATAATCTCTTCTGCCAGACGACCGCCGTACAGGGTCGAAATCTGGCTTTCCAGCTTCTGACGGCTGGCGCTGATCGCGTCGCCTTCAGGCAGGAAGAAGGTCACACCCAGCGCACGACCGCGCGGAATAATCGTCACTTTATGCACCGGATCGTGTTCCGGCACGAGGCGACCGATAATCGCGTGACCCGCTTCGTGGTATGCCGTGGACTCTTTCTGCGCTTCTGTCATCACCATGGAGCGACGTTCCGCACCCATCATGATTTTGTCTTTCGCTTTCTCAAACTCCACCATCGATACGACGCGCTTGTTACCGCGAGCGGCAAACAGAGCAGCTTCGTTGACCAGGTTCGCCAGGTCCGCGCCGGAGAAGCCCGGGGTACCGCGCGCAATGATTGCCGCGTCGATATCTGGCGCCAGCGGTACGCGGCGCATGTGAACTTTCAGAATCTGTTCACGACCGCGAACGTCCGGCAGACCCACAACAACCTGACGGTCGAAACGGCCTGGACGCAGCAGCGCGGGGTCAAGTACGTCCGGACGGTTAGTCGCCGCGATAACGATGATACCTTCGTTACCTTCGAAGCCGTCCATCTCAACCAGCATCTGGTTCAGCGTCTGTTCACGTTCATCGTGACCACCACCCAGGCCTGCGCCACGCTGGCGGCCTACGGCGTCGATTTCATCGATGAAGATAATGCACGGTGCTGCCTTCTTGGCCTGCTCGAACATGTCACGCACACGAGATGCACCGACACCCACGAACATTTCGACGAAGTCAGAACCTGAAATAGTAAAGAACGGCACCTTCGCTTCACCCGCGATGGCTTTCGCCAGCAGGGTTTTACCGGTACCCGGAGGGCCAACCATCAGCACGCCTTTCGGGATCTTACCGCCCAGCTTCTGGAAACGGCTCGGTTCACGCAGGTACTCAACCAGTTCACCCACCTCTTCTTTCGCTTCGTCACAACCGGCAACATCAGCGAACGTGGTCTTGATCTGGTCTTCCGTCAGCATACGCGCCTTGCTCTTACCGAACGACATGGCACCTTTGCCACCGCCGCCCTGCATCTGGCGCATAAAGAAGATCCAAACGCCGATAAGAAGCAGCATCGGGAACCAGGAAATGAAGATAGAAGCCAGCAGGCTTGGTTCTTCTGGCGGCTCGCCAACTACCTTGACGTTTTTGGTCAGAAGGTTATCAAGCAGCTTAGGATCGTTCACCGGGATGTAAGTCGTGTAACGGTTACTATCTTTCTTGGTAACGTTGATCTCACGTCCGTTGATACGCGCTTCGCGAACCTGGTCCTGATTGACCTCCTGCAGGAAGGTAGAATAATCCACCTTGCGGCCATTCGACTCGCTGGGCCCAAAGCTCTGGAATACTGACATCAGCACGACGGCAATGACTAGCCAGAGAATTAGGTTTTTCGCCATGTCACTCAAGGGATTAACCTCACATTACAACTGTGTTAAAAACAGCGTCAGGATACTCTATATCCAGTTTCATTCAAACTTTCGCCTGAAATCTACCGGTTATCATTTTCGCCCGGTCGCTACAATATACACTTCTCGGGAACGGGCCCGGGAAGAGTCCGGCTTACGAACTTTAACCTTCGCAAACAGGGAGCGAATTTCCTTAAGATACTCCTCGAAACCTTCGCCCTGAAACACCTTCACAACAAAACTACCACCAGGCGCCAGAACATCACGACACATTTCTAACGCTAGCTCCACCAGATACATGCCGCGGGGGATATCCACCGCAGGTGTTCCACACATATTTGGTGCCATATCAGACATGACAACCTGAACCTTACTATCACCCACACGTTCAAGTAACGCTTTCAGCACTAATTCATCACGAAAGTCGCCCTGAAGGAAGTCGACACCGACGATGGGATCCATTGGTAAAAGATCGCACGCGATGATTCGACCCGCTCCGCCGATCTGCGTGACCGCATACTGGGACCATCCGCCAGGGGCAGCACCGAGGTCGACAACTGTCATCCCCGGCTTAAAAAGTTTGTCACTTTGCTGTATTTCATCAAGTTTAAACCAGGCGCGGGAACGTAACCCCTTTTTCTGCGCCTGCAGAACATATTTATCGCTAAAGTGTTCCTGAAGCCAGCGGCTGGAACTGGCAGAACGCTTTTTACCTGTCATTTAACTTTTCCGTCCGGGTTCATCGTTGCTTACCTTTGGCGTAAATTTCTACGCTGCTATTTGGCGATATTAGGGAGATGGCGGTAGAATGAACCGTTTTCAATCCCAACGTAAGCAAAAATATACGATGAATCTGAGTACTAAACAAAAACAGCACCTTAAAGGTCTGGCACATCCGCTCAAGCCTGTAGTCATGCTTGGCAACAATGGTTTGACCGAAGGGGTGCTTGCCGAGATTGAACAAGCGCTGGAACACCACGAGCTGATCAAGGTGAAAATCGCCTCTGAAGACAGAGACACTAAAAACCTGATCGTGGAAGCCATCGTGCGCGAAACCGGCGCCTGTAATGTACAGGTCATCGGTAAAACGCTGGTGCTCTACCGCCCATCTAAAGAGCGTAAAATCTCGCTGCCACGCTAAGGATATCCTGAATCAAACACATTTTCTGTGTGAAACGAGGGATTTCTGTCAGCAGGCGAGCAAAATGCCATGCTCCTTGAGTTGATAAAAGGCCGCTATGCGGCCTTTTTCTTTTCTTTACAATGTATCAACATCTTAGTAGAGAAGCGAATTACAAGTATTCAACCTTGATAATTTCGTATTCCACTTCACCGCCAGGGGTGCGGATGGTGACAACATCGTCCTGCTCTTTGCCTATCAGGCCACGAGCAATCGGGGAGTTCACTGAAATCAGGTTCTGTTTGAAGTCTGCTTCATCATCACCCACGATGCGATAGGTCTGCTCTTCGTCGTTGTCCAGGTTCAGCACGGTAACGGTAGAACCAAAGATCACACGCCCATTGTTAGGCATTTTGGTGATATCGATAACCTGTGCATTGGACAGTTTTGCTTCGATATCTTTAATACGCCCTTCACAGAAGCCCTGCTGCTCACGCGCGGCGTGGTATTCAGCGTTCTCTTTCAGGTCGCCATGCTCGCGCGCATCCGCGATAGCGGCGATGATTTCAGGGCGACGTACGGATTTCAGGAAATCCAGCTCTTCGCGCAGTTTTTCGGCACCACGTAAGGTCATCGGAATAGCTTGCATTAGTTATACCTCTTAAACATTCCTGTTGGGAGCAGTGTTCCCTGCTCCTGCCCGCCTAAGCGGGCAAGAAGCAAAAAGAAAACCGACCCGGGAGCAATGCCCCAGGTCAGCAGCAATTTTTCAATTTGATATGCATTTTACCGCGAAGTTCACTATGGGTCATCGTTTACTTTGCAGTGCCATGCACCGTAGTATGACGGTTTGTTTTCGGGTTGTTAGCGCGAGATTATGCGATTTTCCAGATTTATCATCGGATTGACTACCAGTATAACGTTCACCGCCCAGGCCGCGAATGTTGATGAGTACATTAATCAGCTCCCCGCAGGCGCGAACCTTGCCCTGATGGTGCAGAAGGTTGGCGCACAGGCTCCCGAGATTGACTATCACAGTCAACAGATGGCGCTGCCTGCCAGTACCCAAAAGGTGATCACTGCCCTCGCCGCCCTGCTCCAGCTCGGGCCTGACTTCCGTTTTACGACCACACTCGAGACCAAAGGTAACGTCGAGGGTGGCGAACTGAAAGGCGATCTTATCGCCCGTTTTGGCGGCGATCCGACCTTTAAGCGCCAGGATATCCGCAATATGGTTGCGGTATTGAAAAAATCTGGCGTACAGAAAATTGATGGCAATGTGCTGATCGACACGTCCATCTTTGCCAGCCACGATAAAGCCCCAGGCTGGCCGTGGAACGACATGACCCAATGTTTTAGCGCCCCACCCGCCGCCGCGATTGTTGACCGTAACTGCTTCTCGGTTTCGCTTTACAGCGCGCCAAAGCCAGATGATTTAGCGTTTATCCGCATCGCATCCTACTACCCGGTCACAATGTTTAGCCAGGTCCGCACGCTGGCGAAAGGCTCCCCGGATGCGCAATATTGTGAGCTGGACGTCGTGCCGGGCGATCTTAACCGCTTCACGCTAACCGGCTGCCTGACGCAGCGCGCCGATCCGCTGCCGCTGGCCTTTGCGATACAGGATGGTGCAAGCTATGCGGGCGCCATTCTGAAAGATGAACTGAAACAAGCGGGCATAACCTACACCGGCACTCTGCTTCGCCAGACGCAGGTTAACCAGCCCGGCACGGTCATCGCCAGCAAACAGTCTCCGCCGCTGCACGATTTACTGCGAATCATGCTGAAAAAGTCTGACAACATGATTGCCGACACCGTGTTCCGCATGATCGGTCACGCGCGTTTCGGCGTGCCGGGCACCTGGCGCGCGGGTTCAGACGCCGTTCGTCAGATCCTGCGCCAGCAGGCCGGGATCGAGCTGGGTAATACCATCGCGGTCGATGGCTCCGGATTATCGCGTCATAATTTGATCTCTCCGGCCACGATGATGCAGGTGCTTCAGTACATTGCACAGCATGACACTGAGCTAAACTTTATTTCAATGCTGCCTCTCGCCGGGCATGACGGTTCGCTGCAGTATCGCGCCGGGCTTCACGCTGCCGGCGTGGATGGCAAAGTATCCGCTAAAACTGGCTCACTGCAGGGGGTTTACAACCTTGCAGGCTTCATCACTACCGCCAGCGGACAACGCATGGCATTCGTGCAGTATCTTTCCGGCTATGCCGTCGAACCGACCGACCAGCGCAATCGCCGTATTCCGCTTGTTCGCTTCGAAAGCAGGCTTTATAAGGACATCTACCAGAATAACTAGCGATGAAACTACTCATAGTTGAAGACGATCTGTTATTGCAGGAAGGGCTGGCGCTGGGGCTGGCCAATGAAGGGTATGCCCTCGACTGTGCCGGCACCGCAGCGGAGGCGGACGCCCTGATCCAGAGCGGCGAATACAGTCTGGTGATCCTCGATTTAGGCTTGCCTGATAAAGACGGCGCCACGCTGCTCAGCCAGTGGCGACGCCGCGGCATCGCCAACCCGGTGTTGATCCTGACGGCACGCGACGCCATTGAGGATCGTATCACCGGCCTTGATGCAGGCGCAGATGATTACCTGGTGAAGCCTTTTGCGCTTGCGGAGCTGCAGGCTCGGGTGCGGGCGTTGATTCGCCGCTATCAGGGCCATAGTGATAACTTACTGACCGACGGCGATATTACGCTGAATCTGCAAACCCAGCAGGTACTTCGCCAGGATCGGGCGGTAGAGGTGACGCCAAAAGAGTTCGCCCTGCTTACGCGCCTGATCATGCGCAGCGGGCAAACGGTGCACAGAGAAACGCTCCAGCAGGATATCTACTCCTGGCAGGACGATCCGGGGTCCAATACCCTTGAAGTGCACATTCACAACCTGCGTCGCAAGCTCGGCAAGGACAGAATCAAAACCGTCCGTGGCGTTGGCTATCGCCTTGAGAGCCAGAAATGAACAGCATGCGTCGGCGTTTAATGGTGCTGCTGGCGGTTATTCTCTTATTTTTCCAGCTGATAAGCGTCATCTGGCTGTGGCATGAAAGCCGTGAGCAGATTGGTTTTCTGGTGAATGAAACGCTGTCGGCAAAAGCTCGTAATAACCATGTCGAAAAAGAGATCCGCGAGGCGATTGCTTCCCTTCTCGTCCCTTCTCTGGTGATGGTTGGTTTCACGCTCCTGTTTTCATTCTGGGCAGTCACCTGGATAACCCGACCGCTGAATAAACTGCGTGACAGCCTGGCTAACCGTTCGGCGGATAACTTAACTCCGCTTCCTATGTATTCCGACATGGAAGAAATCGGCGCGGTGACAACCTCCCTGAACCAGCTGCTTGCCCGGCTGGACAATACCATTCAGCAGGAGCGACTCTTCACCGCTGACGCCGCGCACGAGCTTCGAACGCCCCTTGCCGGTATCCGGCTCCATCTGGAGCTCATGGCGCAGTCAGGCGCACCACAGGCCGCGACGTTAATTAGCCGTATCGATCAGCTCATGCATACCGTTGAGCAACTGCTGATGCTGGCCCGTGCCGGACAGGCAATGGCCAGCGGACACTACGAAACCGTGAGCTGGACGGAAAATATCATTGAACCTCTTGGCCTCGGCCATGAAGCCAAAGAGCATACGGTGATTTGGCCCGCTAAAAGCGCGCTCACGGTTCAGGGAGACGCCGTGCTCCTGCGTCTGATGCTGCGCAACCTGCTGGAGAATGCCGGGCGCTACAGCCCGGCAGGGACAACGATTACGGTGACATTAACCGAGGTCGACGGGGGGACGCAGATCGGCGTGATCGATCAGGGGCCCGGTATTGATGACGCGCACCGACAGTCAATTACCGAGCCATTCCGCCGTCTTGACCAGCGCTACGGTGGCAGCGGTCTGGGCCTGAGTATCGTGCAGCGCATCGTGCAACTCCACCACGGCAGGTTGACGCTTGAGAACGGCGCTGAAGGTGGTTTGATCGCCAGCTGCTGGCTGCCCGCAACGCTGGAATAAAAAAAGCCCCCATAATGGGGGCTTTGGACAGATATTAGTGCTTGTAGATGAACTCGACGCCTTCTTCGTCGTCTTCATCCCAGTCATCGTCCCAGTCTTCATCATCTTCTTCCGCTTCCAGCTCTTCAAGCTGCTGGCGGTGGTAGTCATCCCACATGAATTCGACTTTTTCAGGCTGTTTCGCTTCTTCCGCCTGAACGATTGGGTTCTCAATGATGAAGGTCATCACATCCCAGCACAGATCTTTCACGCCAACCTGGCTTGCCGCAGAGATCAGGTAGTATTTATCTTCCCAACCCATCGCTTCAGCAATCGCTTTAGCTTTCGCTTCCGCTTCGGCTTTGTCCATCAGGTCGATCTTGTTGAAGACCAGCCAGCGTGGTTTATTCGCCAGTTTTTCGCTGTATTTTTCCAGCTCACCGATGATGATGCGGGCGTTTTCAACCGGATCGGAACCGTCGATAGGATCGATATCGATAAGGTGCAGCAGCACGCGGCAACGCTCAAGGTGTTTCAGGAAGCGAATACCCAGACCCGCGCCTTCCGCAGCGCCTTCAATCAGACCCGGAATATCGGCAACCACAAAGCTCTTCTCGTTATCCATACGGACAACGCCCAGGCTTGGTACCAGCGTGGTAAACGGATAGTCCGCCACTTTTGGTTTCGCCGCAGAAACGGCGCGAATAAACGTCGATTTACCGGCGTTTGGCATACCCAGCATGCCCACGTCTGCCAGAAGCATCAGCTCCAGCTGCAGATCGCGCTTATCACCCGGCGTACCCATCGTTTTCTGACGCGGAGTACGGTTAACGGAGGATTTGAAACGGCTGTTACCCAGACCGTGCCAGCCGCCTTTAGCCACCATCAGGCGCTGACCGTGTTTGGTCATGTCACCCATGGTTTCACCGGTTCCCTGGTCAATCACACGCGTACCGACCGGAACTTTAATGGTGACATCTTTACCGCGTTTTCCGGTACAGTCACGGCTCTGGCCGTTCTGGCCACGTTCAGCGCGGAAGGATTTTTCGAAACGGTAGTCGATCAGCGTGTTGAGGTTCTCATCCGCCTCCAGCCACACGTCACCACCATCCCCGCCGTCGCCGCCGTCAGGACCGCCACGTGGGATATACTTTTCACGGCGGAAGCTCACGCAACCATTGCCGCCATCACCAGCCACGACCAGGATCGTCGCTTCATCAACAAACTTCATTTTACTCTCCGTAACTCATTCGCCTGAGCGGGGGACTACTACAACCGCTTCATTTTTGCGCCAACGTCCCCAAAGACGATGACCAATGGCGGAATACATCGCGCCCGCAACCACGACAAACGCACCGAGATAACCCAACAGGTTGAGCATCGGTCTGACGAAGACATCGGGCCAGGCCATTGATAACAAATCTGAAAATAACAGCGTAAACAGCGGAGTAAGCGTAATTAACGCGCTCACCTGTGCTGCTTGCCAGCGCGCCATCGCTTCGGCCAGCGCGCCATAACCGACCAGCGTGTTCAGCCCGCAAAAAATGAGGCACGCCAGTTGCCAGTCGCTAAGCTGAGAAATCACACCCGGCTTTGCTAATGGCAGCAATGCTATTGTACACAAAGTGTACAGCAAAAAGAGGATCTGCTGTGAGGCAAGACGACGCAATAACACCTTTTGTGCGACGCCATAGCTCACCCAGACCGTTGCTGCCCCCACACCAAAAATTACACCCCATGTGTAATCCGTCAGGCGGGTGAAAATCTCTATCAGACTGGTGTTGAAGAACATCACCAGACCGCATAGCAGCATGCTCGCCCCGATAATCTGCGTACCACGCATCTTTTCCTTGAGGATAAAGACGCTGGCGACCATCATGCCCACCGGTGAAAGCTGACCTATCACCTGCGACGCCGTGGGGCTGAGATATTGCAGGGAAGAGCTGAACAGGATGAAGTTACCGAACAGACCGCCCGTCGCGATAGCCAGCAATACCAGCCAGCGCGGTTTGCGGAAAAGCCGCAAGGGTGGAAGCTTACCTTTGATAGCCAGAATGGCCCCGAGGCCGATGCTTGCCATCAGAAAGCGATAAAAGACCACCGTAGGCGGCTCCATCACTTCCAGTACCTGCTTCATTGCAATTGGCAGCGCACCCCAGCACATTGCGGTAGTGAGCGCCAAAAGAATACCAATGCCGGCCTGCTGCTTCATGCCCGTTTTCCCTACAGAAAAAAATACCGGGTTTCCAATGTAAAAAGCCCCGCAACAGGTTGCGGGGCTTTAATCCGTTACCGGACCGAGAAAACCTTACTCAGCAACGATGCTGATGTATTTACGGTTGTTCGGGCCTTTAACTTCAAATTTCACTTTACCGTCTGCTTTAGCAAACAGAGTGTGGTCACGACCGCAACCTACGTTGTTGCCAGCGTGGAATTTGGTACCACGTTGACGAACGATGATGCTACCCGCCAGAACGGATTCGCCACCGAAACGCTTAACGCCAAGGCGTTTAGCTTCTGAATCGCGACCGTTACGTGTGGAGCCGCCAGCCTTTTTATGTGCCATTTAAATCTCTCCTCAGGTCTTAGGCGCTGATGCCAGTAATTTTCACATCAGTGAACCACTGACGGTGGCCCTGCTGCTTACGGTAGTGCTTACGACGACGAAACTTAACGATTTTAACTTTCTCGCCACGACCGTGTGCAACAACTTCAGCTTTGATAACGCCGCCATCAACGAAAGGAACGCCGATTTTGACTTCTTCACCGTTTGCGATCATCAGAACTTCTGCGAACTCAACAGATTCGCCAGTTGCGATGTCCAGCTTTTCCAGGCGAACGGTCTGACCTTCGCTTACTCGGTGTTGTTTACCACCACTTTGGAAAACCGCGTACATATAAACTCCGCTTCCGCGCACGTCCTCGTATGAATCAGAGTGCGCTATAAATATTCACAATAGGGCGCGAATATTACGCAAAACGCGAGCCTTTGACAAGTGCTACCGTCAATACATGAAGAAAAAAAACACAACACGTACGGTAACGTTTATCTGTGCCGTTTTTTCAGTACAATCAGCACTACTATTGATAAACCGAAACCCTTCGTTACCCCATTGAAGATGGGATCAACAGGATAAAAAGCCCGGCTTTTGCGATGAATTTAGAAAAAATCAACGAGTTAACCGCGCAAGATATGGCGGGTGTGAATGCAGCAATCCTGGAGCAACTCAACTCTGACGTTCAGCTGATCAATCAGTTGGGCTATTACATCGTCAGCGGCGGCGGTAAACGCATTCGTCCGATGATTGCCATTCTGGCTGCCAGAGCCGTTGGCTATCAGGGAAATGCTCACATCACTATCGCAGCGCTCATCGAATTTATTCACACGGCGACGCTTCTGCATGACGATGTTGTGGATGAATCGGATATGCGTCGTGGCAAAGCCACGGCAAACGCCGCTTTCGGAAACGCAGCCAGCGTCCTGGTGGGGGATTTTATCTATACCCGCGCCTTCCAGATGATGACCAGCCTGGGCTCACTGAAAGTGCTGGAAGTGATGTCCGAAGCCGTAAACGTCATTGCTGAAGGCGAAGTGCTGCAGCTGATGAACGTCAACGACCCTGACATTACCGAAGAAAACTACATGCGCGTCATCTACAGCAAAACTGCGCGCCTGTTTGAAGCGGCTGCCCAGTGTTCCGGCATTCTGGCTGACTGTACCGAAGCACAGGAAAAAGGCCTGCAGGACTATGGCCGCTACCTGGGTACGGCATTCCAGCTGATTGATGATTTGCTGGACTACAGTGCGGACGGCGAGACGCTCGGCAAAAACGTGGGCGATGACCTGAACGAAGGCAAACCAACCCTGCCGCTGCTTCATGCTATGCGCAATGGAACAGCCGACCAGGCGAAAATGATTCGTGAAGCAATTGAGCAGGGAAATGGCCGCCATCTTCTGGAACCTGTACTGGAAACCATGGCTATCTGCGGATCGCTGGAATGGACGCGTCAGCGTGCGGAAGAAGAAGCCGACAAAGCCATCGAAGCGCTTCAGGTCATTCCAGACAGTCCGTGGCGCGAGGCACTGATTGGCCTTGCCCACATCGCCGTTCAGCGCGACCGTTAATCCCCTTGTTTCTCCCCGCAGCGATAGCGGGGAGATTCCAGTACACACCTGTAAATTCCGTGTTCATGTAAATTCATCGGTTTAGAGACCGCATGAATAAAGCCGTGTCTTATTCTGAATATCCCTTCAAGTAACGCGAACTTTTTAGAACAAGAAGTTGAAATGGGTATAGTAACCGCGTCGTTTCAGAAGAAACGGCGTAGGTGAATCCGAACTTAAGGACGGCGTTATGGATACGAAATTTATCGACTGGCACACGGCTGATATTATTGCCGCACTGCGCAAAAGAGGCACTTCACTGGCAGCAGAGTCCCGCCGCCATGGTCTAAGTTCTTCAACTCTGGCAAACGCCCTCACCCGCCCCTGGCCCAAGGGAGAATTAATTATCGCGACGGCGCTGGATACGCATCCGTGGGTAATTTGGCCTTCTCGCTATCACGATCCCATTACTCATGAATTTATCGACAGATCGCGCATGATTCGCCAGAGAAAGGTAAAAAGAGAACCGCAGGAATAACGCGTTTTTGACAGGAACAGCAACCCCCCGGTCATTGCTGGCAGGGGGCTGCCGGAACGATTACTCGCCCTTCACACGCTCGATGTTGGCACCCAGCGCGCGCAGTTTATCTTCGATACGTTCATAACCACGATCGATGTGATAGATACGATCCACGATCGTTGTACCTTCCGCGATACAACCCGCCAGCACCAGGCTTGCAGACGCACGCAGATCGGTTGCCATCACCTGAGCACCTGACAGTTTCTCAACGCCGTGGCAAATCACGGTATTACTTTCGATCTCTGCATGGGCCCCCATACGGATAAGCTCCGGTACGTGCATAAAGCGGTTCTCGAAAATGGTTTCTGTGATGAAGCCAGTGCCTTCGGCGACCAGGTTCAACAGTGTGAACTGCGCCTGCATGTCTGTAGGGAACGCCGGATGCGGCGCCGTACGCACATTGACCGCTTTTGGACGCTGACCGTGCATATCGAGGCTGATCCAGTCTTCACCGATTTCGATATCCGCACCCGCATCGCGCAGTTTCGCCAGCACCGCATCCAGGGTATCTGGCTGCGCGTTGCGACAAACAATCTTCCCGCCAGAAATCGCCGCAGCGACCAGGAAGGTACCGGTTTCGATACGGTCCGGCAGAACGCGATAGACACCACCGCCCAGACGCTCAACGCCCTCGATGGTGATACGGTCGGTACCCTGACCGGAAATCTTCGCTCCCAGCGCCACGAGGAAGTTGGCAGTATCCACAATCTCCGGTTCGCGCGCGGCGTTCTCGATGATGGTGGTACCTTCTGCCAGCGTCGCCGCAGACATAATGGTGACCGTTGCGCCCACGCTCACTTTGTCCATGACGATGTGCGCGCCTTTCAGACGACCATTAACGGACGCTTTAACGTAACCTTCTTCCAGCTTGATCTCTGCGCCCAGCTTCTCCAGACCAAAGATGTGCAGGTCAACCGGACGCGCACCGATGGCGCAGCCGCCCGGCAGAGAGACCTGTCCCTGACCAAAACGCGCTACCAGCGGGCCAAGCGCCCAGATGGATGCACGCATGGTTTTCACCAGATCGTAAGGGGCTGAGAAGTTGTTCACCTTGCTGGCGTCGATCCAGACGGAACCGTTACGCTCAACTTTCGTGCCCAACTGGGTGAGCAGCTTCATGGTGGTGTCGATATCTTTCAGCTTCGGTACGTTCTGAATTTCTACCGGCTCTTCAGCCAGCAGCGCAGCAAAGAGGATTGGCAGCGCGGCGTTTTTTGCGCCAGAAATTGTGACTTCGCCCTGGAGACGCGTTGGCCCCTGTACACGAAATTTATCCATTGTGTGCTCTCTTATAAATTCAACCGTGCTGCGGGCCTGTCGCCCTCAGCTCAAAAACCGTTTAGTTTGCGATCGCGTGCCCACTCTTGCGGGGTGAACGCTTTAATCGACAGGGCGTGGATGCGGTTATCCGCAATATATTCCATCAGCGGCGCGTACACAGCCTGCTGTTTCTTCACGCGGCTCATACCGTCGAACATCTCACCCACAGCAATAACCTGGAAGTGACTGCCATCGCCAGTGACGTGGGCTTCCTGAAGGGAGAGTGCATTCATCAGCACTGTCTGGATTTCATGATTTTCCATGGGCTCTTAATCATCTGATAGTGAAAACAAGCCCAACATCTTAGAGCAAAGTGGCGTTGTCTTAAACAAGCAAAAAGCCCCGACGATGAAACAGTCAGGTCTTTCGGAAGTAACGCACTGAAAATATTAACGAGGCAGTACGTCCTGAGGGAGGTTGTAGAGCTGCGCAAGAGTCACGACATTATCGCTCGCGCCGTGAAGCTTAACGCTTGTCCCCTGCTTTTTTCCCACGGCAACCAGATGGGCAAGCAGCGCAACACCCGCCGTATCCACCCGCGTAACGTCGGTTAAGTCGATACGCGTAACGCCCTGCATCGCTTCGTGGCGTTTGTCCCACAGTGGGTTCAGCAGATCCTGATCCAGTTCACCGGACAGCTTTAATGTTTCGCCTTCACGCGACCAGCTGAGTTGCTGTGACATTACTTCTTCTCGTCCAGGGTAATTTTCTGGCGAGAGATAGACTGCAGCTGAGCGGTCAGGCCATCAATGCCTTTGGTGCGCAGCAGGTCGCTCCATTCGTTCTGTTTGGTGGTGATCATGCTTACCCCTTCGGCAATCATGTCATACGCCTGCCAGTGACCGGTCTGGCTGTTTTTACGCCACTGGAAATCCAGACGAACCGGCGGACGACCGTTAGGATCGACGATCGTCACACGGATAGGGACGATGGTCGCATCGCCCAGCGGCTGCTCAGGCGCAATCTGATAGGTCTGACCGTGGTACATCGCCAGCGCCTGGCCATAAGCCTGTTTCAGGTATTCACGGAACGCGGCAAAATAGGCATCACGCTGCGCAGGGGTCGCGTCTTTGTAATAACGTCCCAGCACCAGCGCACCCGCATATTTAATCTGCACGTACGGCAGCAGCTCCTGGTCAACGACGTCACGCAGATAATCAGGATTAGCACGAATTTTAGGCTGTTCATTTTTAAGACGGTCGAAGGTCTTCTTCGCCGCTTCGTCCATCAGTTTGTACGGGTTACTCTGATCCGCAGCGTGAGCGGCGGTAAGAGGGGCGATGACCAGCATGGCAACCATTAACAGTCGTTTAAACATGAATGACTTCTCCTGATTTTAATTCGCAGCACCTGGCGTCGGTGCGACGTCGGTATGATCTTCGCTCTGCGCTGGGGCAGCGTCGGATTTTTTCTCATCCCCTTTACTGCTGTAAAGGAACTGACCAATCATATCCTCCAGCACCATCGCGGATTTCGTATCCTGAATGACGCTACCGTCTTTAAGGATAGTCGTTCCCAGCTCGGGGTCTTCAAAGCCGACGTTAAGCGCCAGATATTGTTCGCCCAGCAGGCCGGAAGTACGGATAGAAAGGGAGCTGGTGTCTGGGATATGGTTGTAACGCTCTTCGATATCCATCGCGACGCGTGGCAGATAGGTTTTCTCATCAAGCGTAATGTCAGATACGCGTCCGATCACCACGCCGCCGATACGAACCGGTGAACGCGCCTTCAGCCCGCCGATGTTATCGAAGGTAGCATAGATGCGATACGTCGGCTCGGTACGCACAGACGTGATATCCGCCGCTCTCAGGCAGATAAACAGCGCGGCCAGCAGCGCCAGTAGAAGGAATACACCGACCCAAATTTCATTTTTTCTCGTTTGCATGAACTCAATTCCCAAACATCAGTGCGGTGAGCACAAAATCCAGACCCAGTACGGCCAGCGACGAATGTACGACTGTACGTGTAGTTGCACGGCTAATGCCCGCCGACGTCGGGATGGCATCGTAACCATTGAACAATGCAATCCAGGTGACCGTAATGGCAAATACCACGCTTTTAATCAGGCAGTTAACCAGATCCATCCGCAGGTCGATGGCGTCCTGCATCGCGGACCAGAAGAAACCGGCATCAATGCCTTTCCAGTGCACGCCAACCAGCGAACCGCCCCAGATACCCACGGCGACAAACAGAATAGTCAGTAACGGTAAAGAGATCACCCCAGCCCAGAAACGCGGCGAGATCACGCGACGCAGCGGATCGACCGCCATCATCTCCATGCTGGAGAGCTGCTCGGTCGCACGCATCAGGCCAATTTCAGCCGTTAATGCCGACCCCGCACGCCCGGCGAACAGCAGCGCCGCCACAACCGGCCCTAGCTCGCGCAGCAGCGAGAGCGCCACCAGCATCCCAAGGCTGGTTTCCGCACTGTAGGTTGTCAGCACAAGATAGCCCTGTAGCCCAAGCACCATACCGATAAACAGACCGGAAACAATGATGATGAGCATTGACAGCACGGCGACATTATAAAGCTGACGCACCAGCAGCGGTGCGTGCTTGCGGAATTCCGGCTTGCCGACCAGCGCGTTGAATAACATCAATCCGGCACGCCCGAACGTCCTGATGGTTTTTATGCCACGGTGTCCGAGAGCGGCCAACGCATTTAACAGCATGAGTGGCTTAACTCCCTATTCCCAGTAAATCGTCACGATAGTCACCCGCCGGGTAGCGGAACGGCACAGGGCCATCGGCAATACCGTCGAGGAACTGCCGCACGCGCGGATCGCAATTTTCCTGCAGCGCCTGAGCGCTGCCGTGTGCGACGATCTTTTTGTCCGCCACAATATAGGCGTAATCGGCAATGCTCAATACTTCCGGCACATCGTGAGATACCACAATGCAGGTGACGCCAAGCGCGCTGTTCAGTTCAGAGATGAGCTTAACAAGCACGCCCATCGTGATGGGATCCTGTCCAACAAACGGTTCGTCGAACATGATTAAATCAGGTTCTAATGCAATGGCTCGCGCCAGCGCGGCGCGGCGCGCCATCCCGCCGGAAAGCTCCGAAGGCATCAGCTTCGCGGCGCCCCGCAAACCGACGGCTTCGAGCTTCATCATCACCGTGCTTTTCAGCAGTTCCGGCGGCAGGCTGGTATGCTCGCGCAGCGGGTAGGCCACGTTATCAAAGACATTCATGTCGGTGAACAAGGCTCCAGACTGAAAGAGCATGCTCATGCGTTTTCGGACAGTATACAGGCGCGAGCGTGACATCTCCGGGATGTTTTCGCCATCAAAGAGGATTTCACCGCGATCGGGTGGGATCTGCCCACCAATGAGGCGCAGCAGGGTCGTTTTACCGATCCCGGACGGCCCCATGATGGCAGTGATCTTGCCACGTGGTACGGTCAACGAAATATCATCAAATATCAATCTGTTGGCACGAGAAAAACTCACGCCGCGAACATCGACTAAATTCGCCATCGTTTGGCTCATTTATGGTTCCTTTATTACCCTGCTCACGTTAAGGCATGCTGCCTGAATCAGCCCTCAACTCTGCATTTTTACAGAATAATAGCCGTTGAGGTTAGCGAAAGCTGGCATTTGTTTTACTTTTCCGGCGCATAAAGTCAAAATTAGGAATTCGTTACGCCTCAGACTGTATGCAGTCCAGCCATTCGCGCGCAATGGACCGACGAGTATACCTGAAGAAAGGACTTTTGATGCTTTTAGCAACAGCACTGTTAATAATTGGTTTACTTTTGGTGGTCTACAGTGCTGACCGTTTAGTGTTTGCTGCATCTATCCTGTGTCGCCTGACGGGCGTACCGCCTGTCGTCATCGGGATGACCGTTGTCAGTGTGGGAACGTCGCTTCCTGAAATCATTGTCTCTGTCTCGGCATCGCTGCATGGTCAGTTAGACCTGGCAGTCGGTACCGCGATTGGCTCCAACATCGTCAATATACTCTTGATTTTAGGCCTGGCCGCACTGCTCCATCCATTTCGCGTGCATTCTGATGTTCTGCGCCGTGAATTGCCGCTAATGTTAATCGTAAGCCTGCTGGCAGGCTGCGTATTTTACGATGGTGTGCTGAGCTACAGCGACGGTATTTTCCTGCTGGCGCTGGCCGTCATCTGGCTGCTATATAGTGTTAAAATCGCCCGTCTGGCTGAGAAACAGGGCCAGGATAGCCTCACGCGTGAGCAGGTTGCGGAACTTCCGCGAGAAGGCACGCTGCCTGTTGCCCTGCTCTGGCTTGGCGTTGCGCTGATCATCATGCCGATGGCAACGCGCATGGTCGTGGATAACGCGACGGTGCTGGCGAACTATTTCGCCATCAGTGAACTGACCATTGGCCTGACGGTGATTGCCATCGGCACCAGCCTGCCGGAGCTGGCCACGGCCATTGCAGGGGCACGTAAAGGTGAGGATGACATTGCCATTGGTAATATCATCGGTTCCAACATATTTAATATCGCCATTGTGATGGGCCTGCCGGCCCTGATTACGCCAGGGCCCTTTAATCCCCTGGCATTCTCACGCGACTACGGCGTGATGTTATTGGTCAGCGTGATATTTGCCCTGCTCTGCTGGCGGCGGCAACGACAGATCGGCAAAGGCGCAGGCGCGCTGCTGACGGGTGGATTTATCGTATGGATGGCGATGCTGTACTGGCTCTCGCCTCTTCTCTCTGGGTAAACGGAAACGCATTATGTCGCAAATAGAATTGCAGCCGGGTTTTGACTTTCAGAAAGCAGGCAAAGAGGTTCTGGAGATTGAACGTGAAGGTCTGGCGCAGTTAGATCGGTACATTAATCAGGATTTTAGTCTGGCATGTGAGAAGATGTTCTACTGTGCCGGCAAAGTCGTGGTGATGGGGATGGGTAAGTCCGGCCACATTGGACGCAAAATGGCGGCAACGTTTGCCAGCACCGGAACCTCTTCCTTCTTTGTACACCCGGGGGAAGCCGCGCACGGCGACCTGGGTATGGTCACGCCGCAGGATATCGTCATCGCGCTGTCCAACTCCGGTGAATCCAATGAGATCCTGGCGCTGATCCCGGTACTGAAGCGACTGCAGGTGCCGCTTATTTGCATGACCAGCCGTCCGGAAAGTAGCATGGCGCGGGCGGCCGATATTCACCTGTGCGTGAAAGTGCCCAAGGAGGCCTGCCCGCTCGGCCTGGCACCGACGTCCAGCACCACCGCCGCGCTGGTCATGGGGGATGCGCTTGCCGTCGCGCTGCTCGAAGCCCGCGGTTTTACGCCAGAAGATTTCGCGCTTTCCCACCCGGGCGGCGCGCTGGGGCGCAAGCTTCTGCTCCGAGTTAACGATATTATGCACACCGGGGATGAGATCCCTCACGTCAGTAAAGAAGCCTCCCTGCGTGATGCGCTGCTGGAAATCACCCGTAAGAATCTGGGTATGACGGTCGTGTGCGACGATCTGATGAAAATTCAGGGGATCTTCACCGATGGCGACCTGCGACGCGTGTTCGACATGGGTGTAGATGTCCGCACGCTCGGCATTGCCGACGTGATGACGCCGGGCGGTATCCGCGTGCGTCCGGGTACGCTGGCCGTGGATGTGCTGAACCTGATGCAGTCCCGCCATATCACCTCCGTTATGGTTGCCGATGGCGACCAGTTGCTGGGTGTGGTACATATGCATGATCTGCTGCGCGCAGGCGTAGTGTAATGAAGGATAAGACAATGAGTAATGCGGGTGCATCCCTTGCAACCTGTTATGGACCGGTCAACACCCAGATGATGGCGAAGGCGGAAAACATTCGTCTGCTCATCCTGGACGTGGATGGCGTACTTTCCGATGGCCTGATTTACATGGGCAATAATGGTGAAGAGCTGAAGGCGTTTAACGTTCGCGACGGCTACGGTATCCGCTGTGCGCTCACCTCGGGTATTGAGGTGGCTATCATCACCGGGCGAAAAGCTAAACTGGTAGAAGACCGCTGTGAAACCTTAGGAATTACCCATCTGTATCAGGGTCAATCCGATAAGATGGCGGCGTTTAAGGATTTACTGGGTAAACTGGCTATCGCACCGGAAAACGTGGCCTACGTCGGAGACGATCTGATTGACTGGCCCGTGATGGCTGAAGTCGGGCTGAGCATCGCCGTTGCCGATGCGCATCCGCTGCTGATCCCGCGCGCTGATTATGTCACCCACATCAACGGGGGCCGTGGTGCCGTACGTGAAGTCTGCGATCTGCTTTTGCTGGCGCAGGGCAAGCTTGATGAGGCCAAAGGGCAATCGATATGAGTAAAACCAGACGCTGGATTATCATTTTGCTTTCGCTTGTCGCACTGGTCTTGATTGGCGTGAACCTTGCCGATCGCGACGATACGCAAACGGAAGTGGTCAACAATAACGATCCAACCTATAAAAGCGATCACAGCGACACCGTGGTCTACAGCCCGGAAGGCGCGCTGAACTATCGTCTGATTGCCCAGCATGTTGAATATTTTTCAGATGACGGTATTTCGTGGTTTACCCAGCCTGTCATGACCACATTTGATAAGGACAAAGTGCCGACGTGGTCAATTAAGTCAGATCGGGCAAAACTGACAAATGACCGTATGCTTTATCTGTATGGTCACGTTGAAGTCAACGCCCTGACCGCTGACTCGCAACTGAGAAAAATTACGACGGATAATGCCCAGATTAACCTGGTAACCCAGGACGTGACCTCGCAGGATCTGGTCACACTGTATGGCACAACATTTAATTCCAGCGGTTTGAGAATGCGCGGGAACTTACGCAGCAAGAACGCCGAGCTGATTGAAAAGGTTAGAACCTCCTATGAAATTCAAAACAAACAAACTCAGCCTTAAAGTAATTATCGCCAGCGCGATGCTGGCGACCAGTCTCCCCGCGCTTGCTGTAACGGGCGATACCGACCAACCGATCCATATCGAGTCTGATACCCAGTCTCTCGATATGCAGGGCAACGTCGTCACCTTCACGGGTAACGTCGTCATGACTCAGGGCACCATCAAAATTAATGCCGACAAAGTGGTCGTGACCCGTCCGGGTGGCGAGCAGGGCAAAGAGATCATTGATGGTTACGGCAACCCGGCAACCTTCTACCAGATGCAGGACAACGGCAAGCCGGTGAAAGGTCACGCCTCGCATATGCACTACGAGCTGGCGAAGGACCTGGTCATCCTGACCGGAAATGCGTATCTGGAACAGCTGGACAGCAACATTACCGGCGACCAGATCACCTATCTGGTGAAAGAGCAAAAAATGCAGGCCTCCAGCGAGAAAGGCAAACGCGTCACGACCGTACTGGTTCCGTCGCAGCTGCAGGACAAAGGCAAAGGCCAGGCCCCGGCACAGAAGAAGAGTAACTAATTCGTTATGGCAACATTAACTGCAAAAAATCTCGCGAAGGCCTATAAGGGCCGCCGTGTCGTAGAAGATGTCAGTCTGACCGTCAACTCCGGCGAAATTGTAGGGCTGCTTGGCCCTAACGGTGCGGGTAAAACCACCACTTTCTACATGGTCGTTGGCATTGTACCGCGCGATGCCGGCAACATTATCATTGACGATGAAGACATCAGCCTTCTGCCGCTGCACGCGCGCGCGCGTCGCGGGATCGGCTACCTGCCGCAGGAAGCCTCCATTTTCCGTCGTCTCAGCGTTTACGACAACCTGATGGCGGTCCTGCAAATTCGTAACGATCTGACCAGCGAACAGCGTCAGGATCGTGCCAACGAGCTGATGGAAGAGTTCCACATTGAGCATCTGCGCGACAGCCTCGGTCAGGCACTCTCCGGGGGTGAACGCCGCCGCGTTGAGATTGCGCGTGCGCTGGCCGCAAACCCGAAATTTATCCTTCTGGATGAACCGTTTGCCGGCGTTGACCCGATCTCGGTTATCGACATTAAACGTATCATTGAACACCTGCGTGACAGCGGGCTTGGCGTACTGATCACCGACCACAACGTCCGTGAAACGCTGGCCGTGTGTGAACGCGCGTATATTGTGAGCCAGGGCAATCTGATCGCCCACGGTACGCCGCAGCAGATCCTCGAAGACGATCATGTTAAGCGCGTCTATCTTGGGGAAGACTTCAGACTCTGATAGGGTAGAGGTAACATAACGCCGAACCGGAGAAAAATGCTCTGAACATGAAGCAAGGTTTGCAATTAAGGCTCAGCCAACAACTGGCAATGACGCCGCAGCTACAGCAGGCAATTCGCCTGTTGCAACTGTCCACGTTAGAACTTCAGCAGGAGCTCCAGCAGGCGCTGGACAGCAACCCCCTGCTGGAACAAACCGATCTTCATGACGAGGTAGATACTCAGCAGTCACAGGATACAGAAGCGCTCGACACCGCGGACGCACTCGAACAAAAAGAGATGCCCGACGAGCTACCGCTGGATGCCAGCTGGGATGAAATCTACACCGCCGGAACGCCTTCCGGTACGCGTGCAGACTACCAGGATGATGAGCTACCGGTCTATCAGGGAGAGACCACCCAGTCGCTGCAGGATTACCTGATGTGGCAGGTGGAACTCACCCCCTTCTCCGATACCGACCGCGCGATTGCCACCTCAATTGTCGATGCCGTTGACGACACCGGCTATTTGACCGTCACGCTGGACGATATCCTGGAAAGCATGGGCGACGACGAGATTGAGCTTGAGGAAGTCGAAGCCGTTCTGAAGCGCATCCAGCGTTTCGATCCGGTAGGCGTGGCCGCAAAAGATCTGCGCGACTGCCTGCTGATCCAGCTTTCTCAGTTCAGCAAAGAGACGCCATGGCTCGACGAGGCGCGCTTAATCATCAGCGATCATCTGGATCTGTTGGCTAACCACGATTTCCGCAGCCTGATGCGCGTCACGCGCCTGAAGGAAGAGGTGCTGAAAGAAGCGGTGAATCTGATCCAGTCGCTCGATCCGCGCCCGGGACAGTCGATCCAGACCAGCGAGCCCGAGTATGTGATCCCGGACGTGCTGGTCAGAAAACACAATGACCGCTGGGTCGTTGAACTGAATTCAGACAGCATCCCTCGCCTGCAAATCAACCAACAGTATGCCTCCATGTGCACCAGCGCGCGTAACGACTCCGACAATCAATATATTCGCAGCAATCTTCAGGAAGCGCGATGGTTGATCAAAAGTCTGGAGAGCCGAAATGATACGCTGCTGCGCGTCAGCCGCTGTATTGTCGAACAGCAGCAGGCGTTCTTTGAGCAGGGCGAAGAGTATATGAAACCGATGGTACTGGCGGATATCGCCCAGGCCGTCGAGATGCATGAATCAACCATTTCCCGTGTCACCACGCAGAAGTATCTGCACAGTCCACGCGGTATATTTGAGCTTAAGTATTTCTTCTCCAGCCATGTGAATACCGAGGGCGGCGGCGAAGCGTCGTCAACGGCCATTCGTGCCCTGGTGAAGAAGTTAATCGCCGCGGAGAACCCCGCGAAGCCACTAAGCGACAGTAAGTTAACCACCATGCTGTCCGATCAGGGTATTATGGTGGCACGTCGTACTGTTGCGAAGTATCGAGAGTCTTTATCCATTCCGCCGTCTAACCAGCGTAAACAGCTGGTCTGACACAACCGATAAGGAAGACACTATGCAGCTCAACATCACTGGACAAAATGTCGAAATTACTGAGGCTTTACGTGACTTCGTGAACGCGAAGTTTGCAAAACTCGAGCAGTATTTCGAAAGGATCAATCAGGTCTATATTGTGTTGAAAGTGGAGAAAGTGACTCACATCTCGGATGCCACCCTGCATGTTAACGGGGGTGAACTGCATGCCAGTGCGGAAGGGCAAGACATGTACGCTGCTATCGACGGCTTGATTGATAAGCTTGCACGACAGCTCAATAAACATAAAGATAAACTGAAACAACACTAATTGTCCGGGCAGTTAACGGGTGCAGGACGGCCTGTTGTGAAACACAACAGGCCATTTGTACAGTTAGCGCTTAGGTGAAATTATGATGAACAACGATTCCGCTCTTCAACTGAGCAATGTCCTTAACCAGGAATGTACCCGCAGTGCGGTTCACTGCCAGAGCAAAAAACGCGCGCTGGAGATCATCAGTGAACTGGCTGCCAAACAGCTGGGCCTGCCGCCGCAGGTGGTGTTCGAAGCGATTCTGACCCGTGAAAAAATGGGCAGTACCGGTATCGGCAACGGCATCGCGATCCCGCACGGCAAACTGGAAGAGGATACCCTGCGTGCCGTGGGTGTGTTTGTGCAGCTTGAAACACCCATCGCCTTCGATGCCATTGATAACCAGCCCGTCGATCTCCTCTTCGCGCTGCTGGTGCCTGCCGATCAGACGAAAACCCATCTGCATACGCTGTCGCTGGTCGCAAAACGTCTGGCCGATAAAACCATTTGCCGTCGACTGCGCTCGGCCCAAAGTGATGAAGAGCTCTATCAAATTATCACTGAAGCAGAAGGCAATCAGGATGATGCATAACCAGGAGATGGCCTTCACATCTGTTGTCCTGAGGAGAAACGGAACATGGTGCTGATGATTGTCAGTGGCCGTTCAGGGTCGGGGAAATCCGTTGCTCTGCGCGCCCTGGAAGACATGGGGTTTTACTGCGTCGATAACCTGCCGGTCGTGTTGTTACCCGACCTGGCCCGTACGCTGGCGGAGAGACAAACCTCTGCCGCCGTCAGCATCGACGTCCGTAACATGCCTGAATCGCCAGAGATCTTCGAACAGGCCATGAGCAACCTGCCTGATGCGTTCTCGCCTCAGCTGCTGTTCCTCGACGCAGACCGCAATACGCTGATCCGCCGCTACAGCGATACCCGTCGCTTGCACCCGCTTTCCAGCAAGAACCTCTCTCTGGAGAGCGCTATCGATGAAGAGAGCGACCTGCTGGAGCCGCTGCGTTCTCGTGCCGACCTGATTGTCGACACCTCTGAGATGTCCGTTCACGAGCTGGCGGAAATGCTGCGTACCCGGCTGTTGGGTAAACGCGAGCGCGAACTGACGATGGTGTTCGAATCCTTCGGCTTTAAGCACGGTATTCCGATTGATGCGGATTACGTTTTCGACGTGCGCTTCCTGCCGAACCCGCACTGGGATCCGAAGCTGCGTCCAATGACCGGTCTGGATAAACCCGTCGCGGCCTTCCTCGACCGGCACACAGAAGTTCACAATTTTATCTACCAGACGCGAAGCTACCTTGAGCTATGGTTACCTATGCTGGAGACAAACAATCGTAGCTACCTGACGGTGGCGATTGGCTGTACCGGCGGTAAACATCGTTCGGTTTATATCGCCGAACAACTGGCCGACTATTTCCGCTCGCGCGGGAAGAACGTTCAGTCCCGTCATCGCACGCTGGAAAAACGTAAAACATGACCGTAAAACAAACCGTTGAGATCACCAACAAGCTGGGTATGCATGCACGCCCGGCGATGAAGCTGTTTGAGCTGATGCAGGGTTTCGATGCAGAGGTTCTGCTGCGGAATGACGAAGGTACCGAGGCGGAGGCGAACAGCGTGATTGCGCTGCTGATGCTGGATTCCGCCAAAGGGCGCCAGATTGAGGTAGAAGCCACCGGTCCTCAGGAAGAGGAAGCGCTGGCGGCGGTGATTGCCCTGTTTAACGCAGGGTTCGACGAAGATTAAGGTCTGCTATTCAGGCGGGTAGCGCTGCGCTTACCCGCTCTACATAAGATTATTACGCTGCATAAACCCCTCTCCACCTAGCTGATTCATCTGGCGCATAATCCACGCCTGACGGCTTCGCACGTACCCTGATGGGGCACTGGCCTTAAAGCGGATAGGGTTCGGTAACACAGCGGCCAACAGCGCCGCTTCTGACATGCTCAGACGGCTGGCTGGCTTATTGAAATACCGCTGTGCGGCAGCTTCCACGCCAAATATGCCGTCGCCAAACTCAGCGACGTTGAGATAGACGGTCAGAATGCGTTTTTTGCTCCAGACCGTTTCCATCCCCAGGGTCAACCCCGCTTCCAGCCCTTTTCGCACCCAGCTTCGACCATCCCACAGAAACAGATTTTTGGCCGTCTGTTGCGACAGGGTTGACGCACCGCGCACGCGGTTTTCATGGCGTTCGTTATGGGCTAGCGCCTTCTCAATGGCCGCAACGTCGAATCCCCAGTGCTCCGGGAATTTCTGGTCCTCCGCAGCGATGACCGCCAGCCCCATGAACGGGGAGATCTCGTCCATGCTCACCCAGTCAGAGTGGGCAACGTAGCTGAAATCGCCGCTGAACCACGCGCTAAGCTGGCGCTCAACCATAACGGCAGAGAACGGAACCGGCATAATGCTGAATAAAGCCAGCCCGCCTCCCCAGAATACCGCCAGCACAAGTACGATGCGCAAGAGAAAACGTTTCACCCCTGCGCCTGCGGCAAATTTACGCCTCATTCAGTCAGCACCAGCACGCGAGCCACCAGCTTTTCAATGCCTGAGGCCGCCTCAGCGATATTGTTCGCCAGCATATACGCTGGCGTGGTGACAATTTTATTATCCTCATCAACCACAATGTCATCAACCGGGCACGGAACGTGTTCGCCCCCCATTTCCTCGACGATCTCTGCGGTATCAATATCCGTCCCAATAGTCAGGCGCAGCGGGAAATCAAAAATTCTGGGCAGCATTGCCGGCGCGATGCAGATAAAGCCCAGCGGTTTTCCTGCCGCATGCATGGCCTGCGACAGCGCCTTTAAATGAGGATCGACCTGACACTCCGACCCCTGCGCAGCAAAGGTACTGAGATTTTTGGCCGCGCCAAACCCACCCGGCACAATGAGCGCATCAAGCTCTGTCGGGTCTGCCTGAATAAGAGGATGGATATCACCTCGCGCAATACGCGCGGCTTCAATCAGTACATTACGGGTTTCCGCCATCGGCTCGCCGGTCAGATGATTAATCACATCCGCCTGATTTTTGTCTGGCGCAAAACAAATAACCTCTGCTCCCTGCTTAGCCAGAGCCAGCAGCGTGATTACGGCTTCATGTATCTCAGAACCATCGTAAACACCGCATCCGCTCAGCACGACACCAATCTTTTTCATCATGACAATCCTTTTCTGCAACTTGCTGAAGCACATTAATAATTTTGATTAAAACGCTATGCTTCACACATTTCACTGATTCATGTAACAAACCATTTAAGATTTGCTATCTTATCTGCGTGCGGCCTAAATTTTTCAGGCAGCGCCCTTTCGAAAATAACTTTATAAAACAGGCGCAGCCACGATTTCCCTGGTGTTGGCGCAGTATTCGCGCACCCCGGTTAAGCCGGGGTCATTTTTTTCTGGCGTCGACCCAGGCTTTAAGCACCGCCACATCGTTTTGCCACTCTTGTTTCATCTCTTCAACCCAATCACCCACGTTATCTTCCCATGCAGGTAAATCAGGCGACTGAATCTGTTGACCCAGCTGCTGCAGATGGCGTAAGCCGACCGAGCCGGCGGCACCTTTGATTTTATGTCCCTCTTCGACGATGCCCTTCTGGTCCCGGGCGGTCAGGTTTGATTCCAGCACGCTCAGATAGCCCGGCATCATTTTTTCGAACACCGCCAGACCATCGGTAATCAGTTTCGGGCCAACCAGATCGATGTACTGCTCCAGCATCGCGGTATCGAGTATCGTTTGGGCTTTTGCGCTATCAACAGACGTCATGGTGCTCTCCTCTTCATCACGGGTATCCCAGAACTTCTTAATCATGGCGGTTAGAGCAGGCACCGCCAGCGGCTTGCTGAGTACATCGTCCATACCGGCATCGAGATACTCTTTTTTATCTTTCAGCACGTTCGCCGTCAGCGCCACCAGCGGGGGCAGTTCGTCGGCCGCGTACTGACGCGTCAGCTCACGCGAAATATCCAGCCCGGTCATATCCGGCAGCTGAATATCCAGCAGGACAAGATCGTATTCGCCCGGTTTAAACATCTCCAGCGCGGCCTTACCGGTCATCGCGACATCCACGCTGTTGCCCAGTTTTTCCAGCACCGAGCGCGCCACAATCACGTTCAGCTCAATGTCTTCCACCAGCAGGACGTGCAGCGCGGGCAGCGGCATGTCGTCGTTATCAAAGGTGTCTTCAACCTCTTCCGCCACCGCCGGCGCATGGACCGTCAGCGTGAAGGTTGACCCTTTACCCGGCTGGCTGGCAACGGTGATATCGCCCCCCATGCTTTTCGCCAGCCGTTTAGAGACCGCCAGGCCAATGCCCGTTCCTGTCGCCGGTTTCCCGCCGTTGCTGTCCTTCACCTGGTAGTACATGGCGAAAATTTTGTCCTGCTCCTCCTGCGGAATGCCCATCCCGGAGTCCTCCACCTCGAAGTACAGCATATCGCCTTCGTCAAAGCGGATGCGCACCGCCACCTGCCCCTTCTGGGTAAATTTCACCGCGTTGCTGATAAGGTTCCACAGGATCTGGCGCAGACGCGTGCCGTCAGTCACCACTTTATGCGGCAGCGGCAGAGTTGGCTCCATGACAAAACTCAGTCCCTTCTGCTGCGCCTGCAGGCCGGACAGGTTTTCGAGGTCGGCAAGGAAGCTGGTGAAATCAACAGGCTGATTATCAAGCTGAACTTTACGGCGCTCCATCTTATCCATATCAATAATATCGTTGAAGATATTGCCCAGCGTGACCGCTGAGACATGGATAGTCTTGAGGTATTTTTCCTGCTCTGCGGTCAGGTCGGTATCCAGCAGAATACGGCTCAGCCCGACAATCCCATTAAGCGGCGTACGCAGCTCGTGGCTAATGGTGGAGATAAAGGTAGTCTTGTCGCGGCTGGCGCGCTCAAGGGCGTCCTGGTAGCGCTTACGCTCGGTGATATCGCGGCCAAAGCCCATCAGGCCGTGGCGTTTCCCCACGCGGTCATAGTAGGGCACCTTACGGATCTCAAAGCAGGCTTTGCGTCCGTCCGGGTAATCCAGCCACTGTTCATAGGTCAGCGAGACGTTATGGCGGAATACTTTTTCGTCCGTCTCCATGACCTTGGCCGCTGCCTCTTCAGAGTAAACGTCCTGCGGCTTCAGGTTAATCAGCTGCTTCTCGCTTTTCCCGGTGAGCAACTCCATCGCCCGGTTACAGCCGGAAAACTCTTTATCTTCATTACGGTAAAACACCAGATCCGGCGAAGCATCGAGGAACGACCGCAGGAAAGAGGACTGCTGCTCAAGCTGGATCTGCGTGACCTCGCGCTCTTTCATTTCGATTTTCAGCTGCTCCAGCGTGGCCTGACGCTCGGCTTCCGCCTTCTCACGATCGGAGATCTCCTGATTCAGCTGCGCAATGTTGTCTTTAAGCTGGACGTTGAGCTTGAGATCGCGCTCGCGCATCTCTTCCAGTTTATCGACCAGTTTTGACAGACGCTGACGGGACTCTTCCAGCTGTTCAACCACTACGGAAAGGAAATAGACCGCCCAGGGAGTAATGAGCAAGCCAAAGAAGATGGAGCGGATGACGTCGATACTCTCGACCTGACCATGCAGAACCATGGTGACGGCCATTTGCACGACAATGGCCAGAACGACCAGCGCCAGCGCAAGCAGCATGGAGAAACGCACCAGCCCAAGCTTCATCATCAGGTCGACGTAATACTGGGCAAGCATTCGAATTTGCTTCATAGAGGATCCCTTCACGACTTTATCGCTCAATAATACTCAAATTCAGGGCGAGGCGTTGAAGGTTGTGAGAAAAAGTGCGGGGTGAAACAGGAGATTAGCCTCGCTCCCGGTTAACCGGAAGCGAGAAGAGGTCGATCAGGAGCGTTTCAACAGCAGCCAGAGGCTGATCAGGAGGAAACTGGCGCTTGGCAGCAGCGCACCGATTATCGGCGGAATGCCATAAACCAGCGTCAGCGGACCGAAGATCTGATCGAGCACGTAGAACACAAAGCCGAAGCTGATACCGGTCACGACGCGCACGCCCATCGGCACGCTGCGTAACGGGCCGAAGATAAACGACAGCGCCATCAGCATCATCACCGCCACTGACATCGGCTGGAAGATTTTGCTCCACATGTTGAGCTGATAACGTCCCGCATCCTGCCCGCTCGACTTCAGGTATTTCACATAGTTGTGCAAACCGCTGATGGAGAGCGCGTCAGGGTCCAGCGCAACAACACCGAGCTTATCGGGCGTCAGGTTGGTCTTCCACGTGCCGGTTACCGTCTGAGAACCGGCGATCTGTTTCGGATCGGTCAGGTCAGACTCATCGACCTGGGACAAACGCCACTGTTTATGTTCAGCGTCAAATTTCGCCGAAGAGGCGTGGCGGACTGACTCCAGACGGCGCTGGTCATCGAAAGCATAGATGCTCACCCCACCCAGTTCATCATTCCCCTTCACCCGTTCGATGTAGACGAAGTTTTTACCGTCTTTTGCCCATAAGCCTTGTTGAGTCGAGAGCAGCGAGCCGCCGTACATGGCCTGCGCACGGTAGTTACGCGCCATCTGTTCGCCCTGCGGCGCGACCCACTCGCCAATCGCCATGGTCAACAGCACCAGTGGGATCGCGGTTTTCATGACCGACAGCGCAACCTGCATGCGGGTAAAGCCCGAGGCCTGCATAACGACCAGCTCGCTGCGCTGCGCCAGCATTCCCAGCCCCAGCAGCGCGCCCAGCAGGGCCGCCATCGGGAAGAAGATCTGCACATCTTTCGGCACGCTGAGCAGGGTATACATCCCCGCGCCCACCGCGTCATAGCTCCCCTGCCCGGCTTTTTTCAGCTGGTCGACAAATTTGATAATGCCGGAGAGCGACACCAGCATGAACAACGTCATCATGATGGTGGTAAAAATGGTTTTACCGATATAGCGATCAAGAACGCCAAACGCCTGCATTAGATGGCTCCTTTACGCGAGAATCGGGCACGTATGCGGCGCACAGGCACCGTATCCCACAGGTTTAATCCCAGCGCCAGTAAGATGTACAGGCTGTTGACGAACCATGTCCAGACCATAGGGTCCAGCTTACCCTTCGCGCCGTTAGAACGAATCGAGGTTTGCAGCAGGAAATAGATCAGGTAAAGCAGCATCGCCGGCAGCATAGAGAGCACGCGTCCCTGGCGCGGGTTCACCACGCTCAGCGGAACGACAATCAGCGCCATCATAAACACGGTGAAGACGAGCGTAATACGCCAGTGGAACTCAGCGCGCGCTCGGTCGGTATCGGTATTCCAGAGGGTACGCATGTCCATTTGCTCGGTATCCGTTGGATCGAGCGCCACCGCCTGATGGCCGATAATGGCCTGATAGTTCTGGAAATCCGTAATACGGAAGTCGCGCAGCATCGCGGTGCCTTCGAAACGGGTGCCTTTGTTCAGCGTCACGATCTGAGAACCATCTTTGCGCTGAGCAAGCTGACCGGAGTCTGCAACCACCACTGACGGACGCGCGTTACCTTTGGGACGCAGCTGCGCCAGGAAGACGTCGTTGAATTTACTGCCGTCAACGCTCTCAATAAACAGCACGGAGTTGCCGTCGGTTGCCTGCTGGAACTGACCCTGGGCTAACGCCGCCATGCCGGGGTTGGCTTTCGCCTCGGCCAGCACTTCGTCCTGATGACGGGAAGACATAGGACCCGCCCACATCACATTCACCGCCGCAACAATGCCCGTGAACAGCGCCAGTATCATGGCCGCTTTCACCAGTACGGCTTTACTCAGGCCGCAGGCATGCATCACCGTGATTTCACTCTCGGTGTAGAGTTTCCCAAGCGTCATGAGCAGGCCAAGGAAAAGACTTAGCGGCAGGATGAGCTGCGCCATTTCCGGGATCCCTAAACCAAGCAGGGAAAGCACCAGATTTGTTGGAATTTCGCCGTCAACGGCCGCACCGAGGATCTTAACCAGCTTCTGACAGAAAAAAATCAGCAGCAGGATGAAGAGGATCGCCAGTTGGCTTTTGAGCGTCTCCCGCACCAGATATCTTATGATTATCACTTTAAATACGCCCGTAAAAACCCGTCTCTTTGCAGGAATTTCGCTTGTTTCATGGCTTAAACGTCATTTATTCTCTTGAGTCGTCGAAATCATCGCTAAGATTAAAACATCCAGCGGATTCACGCTTCAGGACTTTTTCTGACGTGTCGAAACCGTAGTAACGTAAGATTAACACGAAGTCACCACAACAGCGGACATGAGTTACGAAAGGTTTCAATTCTATCCGTAGCAGCCGCCGTTGTCTTTAAGATTCAGGAGCGTAGTGCATGGAGTTCAGTGTAAAAAGCGGTAGCCCGGAGAAACAGCGGAGTGCCTGCATCGTTGTGGGCGTCTTTGAACCACGCCGACTCTCCCCGATCGCCGAGCAACTCGATAAAATCAGTGACGGCTATATTAGCGCCCTGCTGCGCCGTGGCGAACTGGAAGGCAAACCTGGGCAGACGCTGTTACTGCACCATGTTCCGAACGTACTGTCAGAGCGTATTCTGCTGATTGGCTGCGGCAAAGAGCGCGAGCTGGATGAACGTCAGTATAAGCAGGTGATTCAGAAAACAATCAATACGCTGAATGATACTGGCTCAATGGAAGCCGTCTGCTTCCTGACCGAGCTGCACGTCAAAGGACGTAACACCTACTGGAAAGTACGTCAGGCGGTTGAAACGGCAAAAGAGAGCCTGTACAGCTTCGATCAGCTGAAGACCAATAAAAGCGAGCCGCGTCGTCCGCTGCGTAAAATGGTCTTTAACGTGCCAACCCGTCGCGAACTGACCAGCGGCGAACGCGCGATCCAGCACGGTCTGGCGATCGCAGCCGGCATTAAAGCGGCCAAAGATCTCGGCAACATGCCGCCTAACATCTGTAACGCAGCGTACCTGGCCTCTCAGGCACGTCAGCTGGCCGACGCCTACAGCAAAAACGTCATTACCCGCGTCATCGGCGAACAGCAGATGAAAGAGCTGGGGATGCACTCTTACCTGGCGGTCGGTAACGGCTCGCAGAATGAATCCCTGATGTCCGTCATCGAGTACAAAGGCAACCCGTCCGAAGACGCGCGCCCGATTGTACTGGTCGGTAAAGGCCTGACCTTCGACTCCGGCGGTATCTCCATCAAGCCTGCCGAAGGCATGGATGAGATGAAGTACGACATGTGCGGCGCGGCGGCGGTTTACGGCGTGATGCGCATGGTTGCGGAACTTCAGCTGCCTATCAACGTGATCGGCGTACTGGCGGGCTGCGAAAACATGCCTGGCGGGCGCGCTTATCGTCCGGGTGACGTGCTGACCACCATGTCCGGCCAGACCGTTGAAGTGCTGAACACCGACGCCGAAGGCCGTCTGGTGCTGTGTGACGTGCTGACCTACGTTGAACGCTTCGAGCCTGAAGCGGTGATTGACGTCGCCACCCTCACCGGTGCCTGTGTGATTGCGCTGGGCCACCACATCACCGGCCTGATGTCGAACCACAATCCGCTGGCGCACGAGCTTATTGGTGCCTCAGAGCAGGCCGGGGACCGCGCATGGCGTCTGCCGCTGGGCGACGAGTATCAGGATCAGCTGGAGTCTAACTTTGCGGATATGGCGAACATTGGCGGACGTCCTGGCGGTGCGATCACCGCGGGCTGCTTCCTGGCACGCTTCACCCGCAAGTACAACTGGGCGCACCTGGATATCGCGGGCACCGCATGGCGCTCCGGTAAAGCCAAAGGCGCAACCGGTCGTCCAGTGGCGCTGCTGTCGCAGTTCCTGCTCAATCGTGCGGGTTTTAACGGCGACGAGTGATGTAAAACGCCGGGTGGCGGCTTCGCCTTACCCGGCCTACAGCGTCACTCAACCGTAGGCCGGGTAAGCGTAGCGCCACCCGGCTTTGCATTTAAATCCACGACAAGAAGCCCCATATATGAAGAATGCAACGTTCTACCTTCTGGACAACGACACCCATCAGGATGGCCTCAGCGCCGTCGAACAGCTGGTGTGTGAAATTGCCGCAGAACGTTGGCGCGCAGGTAAACGCGTTCTGATTGCCTGTGAAGATGAACAGCAGGCCATTCGCCTTGATGAGGCGCTGTGGGCGCGCCCGCCGGAGAGTTTTGTCCCGCATAACCTGTCGGGCGAAGGGCCGCGCGGTGGAGCACCGGTTGAAATTGCCTGGCCGCAAAAGCGCAACAGCAGCGCGCGCGATATTCTGATTAGCCTGCGGATAGATTTTGCAGATTTTGCCACCGCTTTCACAGAAGTGGTAGACTTTGTCCCTTACGAAGAATCTTTGAAACAACTGGCGCGCGAACGCTATAAAGCGTACCGCCTGGCTGGTTTTAACCTGAATACGGCAACCTGGAAATAATGGAAAAGACATATAACCCACGCGATATCGAACAGCCGCTTTACGAGCACTGGGAACAGCAGGGCTATTTCAAGCCTAACGGCGACGAAAGCAAAGAGTCCTTCTGCATCATGATCCCGCCGCCGAACGTCACCGGCAGTTTGCATATGGGTCATGCTTTCCAGCAGACCATCATGGACACCATGATCCGCTACCAGCGCATGCAGGGTAAAAACACCCTGTGGCAGGCGGGGACTGACCACGCGGGTATCGCGACCCAGATGGTGGTTGAACGTAAAATTGCCGCTGAAGAAGGAAAAACCCGCCACGACTACGGTCGCGACGCGTTCATCGACAAAATCTGGCAGTGGAAAGCGGAATCCGGCGGTACCATTACCCGTCAGATGCGCCGTCTCGGCAACTCCGTGGACTGGGAGCGTGAGCGCTTCACCATGGATGAAGGCCTGTCCAATGCCGTTAAAGAAGTCTTCGTGCGCCTGTATAAAGAAGACCTGATTTACCGCGGCAAACGCCTGGTAAACTGGGATCCGAAACTACGCACCGCCATCTCTGACCTGGAAGTGGAAAACCGCGAGTCTAAAGGCTCCATGTGGCACATCCGCTATCCGCTGGCCGATGGCGCAAAAACCGCCGACGGTAAAGATTACCTGGTGGTCGCGACCACCCGTCCGGAAACCCTGCTGGGCGATACCGGCGTGGCCGTTAACCCGGAAGATCCGCGTTATAAAGATCTGATCGGCAAATTCGTGGTGCTGCCGCTGGTAAACCGCCGTATTCCGATTGTGGGCGACGAACACGCCGACATGGAAAAAGGCACCGGCTGCGTAAAAATCACCCCTGCGCACGACTTCAACGACTATGAAGTCGGTCGTCGTCACGCCCTGCCGATGATCAACATTCTGACCTTCGACGGTGATATCCGCGAAAGCGCAGAAGTGTACGACACCAAAGGCAACGAATCCGACGTTTACTCCAGCGACATCCCGGCAGAGTTCCAAAAGCTGGAGCGTTTTGCCGCGCGTAAAGCCATCGTGGCTGCCGTTGACGCGCTCGGCCTGCTGGAAGAGATCAAACCTCACGATCTGACCGTGCCGTACGGCGACCGTGGCGGCGTGGTTATCGAGCCAATGCTGACCGACCAGTGGTACGTGCGTGCCGACGTGCTGGCGAAACCGGCTGTTGAAGCGGTTGAAAACGGCAGCATTCAGTTCGTGCCGAAGCAGTACGAAAACATGTACTTCTCCTGGATGCGCGACATTCAGGACTGGTGTATCTCCCGTCAGCTGTGGTGGGGTCACCGTATCCCGGCGTGGTACGACAACGAAGGCAACGTTTACGTTGGCCGTAGCGAAGACGAAGTGCGTCAGGAAAACAACCTGAGCGCGGACGTTGCGCTGCGTCAGGACGAAGACGTGCTGGACACCTGGTTCTCCTCCGCGCTGTGGACCTTCTCCACCCTCGGCTGGCCAGAAAACACCGACGCGCTGCGTCAGTTCCACCCAACCAGCGTGATGGTGTCCGGCTTCGACATTATCTTCTTCTGGATTGCCCGCATGATCATGATGACCATGCACTTCATCAAAGACGAAGACGGCAAGCCGCAGGTTCCGTTCCATACCGTCTACATGACCGGTCTGATCCGCGACGACGAAGGCCAGAAGATGTCCAAGTCCAAGGGCAACGTGATTGACCCGCTGGACATGGTTGACGGTATCTCTCTGGAAGACCTGCTGGAAAAACGTACCGGCAACATGATGCAGCCGCAGCTGGCTGAGAAAATCCGCAAGCGCACCGAGAAGCAGTTCCCGAACGGGATCGAGTCTCACGGCACTGACGCCCTGCGCTTCACCCTGGCGGCACTGGCTTCTACAGGCCGTGACATCAACTGGGACATGAAGCGTCTGGAAGGTTACCGTAACTTCTGTAACAAGCTGTGGAACGCCAGCCGCTTCGTGCTGATGAACACCGAAGATCAGGACTGCGGCTTCAACGGCGGCGAAATGACCCTGTCTCTGGCAGACCGCTGGATCCTGGCGGAATTCAACCAGACGGTGAAAGCGTTCCGCGAGGCGCTGGACAGCTACCGCTTCGATATCGCTGCGGGCATCCTGTACGAATTCACCTGGAACCAGTTCTGCGACTGGTATCTGGAGCTGGCGAAGCCGGTGATGAACGGCGGCACTGAGGCGGAACTGCGCGGCACGCGCAACACGCTGATTACCGTTCTGGAAGGTCTGCTGCGCCTGGCGCATCCGGTCATTCCATTCATCACCGAAACCATCTGGCAGCGCGTGAAGGTGATTGCGGGCATCAACGCCGATACCATCATGCTGCAGCCGTTCCCGGAATTCGATGCGGCCAAGGTTGATGAAGCGGCGTCCGCGGATACCGAGTGGCTGAAACAGGCGATCGTTGCGGTACGTAACATCCGTGCTGAAATGAACATCGCCCCTGGCAAACCGCTGGAGCTGCTGCTTCGTGGCTGCAGCGAGGCTGCCGTTCGTCGCGTCACCGAGAACAACACTTTCCTGAAAACCATGGCACGTCTGGAAAGCATCACCGTGCTGCCTGCGGATGACAAAGGTCCGGTTTCCGTGACCAAAATCATCGACGGCGCCGAGCTGCTGATCCCGATGGCGGGCCTGATCGACAAAGATGCTGAGCTGGCTCGTCTGGCGAAAGAAGTGGCGAAAGTCGACGCGGAAATTGGCAAAATCGAAAGCAAGCTGGCGAACGAAGGCTTTGTCGCCCGCGCGCCGGAAGCGGTCATCGCGAAAGAGCGTGAGCGTCTGGTTGCTTTCGCCGATGCGAAGACCAAACTGATCGAGCAGCAGGCGGTTATCGCAGCCCTGTAATGCTTTTACCCCTTACGCTTCAGGGCGTAAGGGGTATCCTTCCTGAAAACTCCTCGCTTGCACTCCCCTTCCTGCGGTGCTATTAACAGCAGTTATGTGTCAATTTTTGTTATGAGTAATGCTATGAGCGTGATTACCCCCGTCGCGACGACGATGCGTCGGATCACTGAGCAGGATAATCCGGCTATCGCCGCCGTTATCCGCACCGTTTCTTCCGAATATGGCCTGACGGCTGATAAAGGCTACACGGTTGCGGACCCGAATCTGGACGAGCTTTTCCAGCTCTACAGCCAGCCGGGGCATGCCTACTGGGTAATCGAGCAGAACGGCCAGGTTGTGGGCGGCGGCGGCGTGGCGCCCCTCAGCTGCAGCGAGCCGGATATCTGCGAACTACAGAAAATGTATTTCCTGCCAACGGCGCGCGGGCAAGGGCTGGCGAAAAAGCTGGCGCTGATTGCGCTGGACCACGCGCGCAAGCAGGGGTTTACCCGCTGCTACCTTGAAACCACCGCTTTCCTCAAAGAGGCCATCGGCCTGTATGAACATCTGGGCTTTGAGCATATCGATGCGCCGCTGGGCTGTACCGGCCACGTTGATTGCGAAGTCAGGATGCTGAAAAGTCTGTAACTTTCGTTCCTGCCCTCTTCTGTTAAGCGACTGTAAACTGAATGCTCTACACTCTCAGTTCACACCACAACGGGGGAAACACGATGTCGAAGATAAAAAGCTACGCCGCACCGCAGGCGGGTGCAGAACTTGAGCTGTACGAGTACGATGCGGGCGAACTAAAAGCAGAAGACGTCGAAGTACAGGTTGATTACTGCGGGATCTGCCACTCGGATCTCTCGATGATCGACAACGAATGGGGCTTCTCGAGCTATCCGCTGGTTGCCGGGCACGAAGTCATTGGCCGCGTCGTGGCGCTCGGTAGCGCCGCGCAGGACAAAGGGCTGAAAGTGGGCCAGCGCGTGGGCATTGGCTGGACGGCACGCAGCTGTGGTCACTGCGATGCCTGTATCAGCGGCAATCAGATCAACTGCCTCGAAGGCGCCGTTCCCACCATTCTGAACAAGGGCGGTTTTGCCGACAAGCTGCGCGCCGACTGGCAATGGGTCATCCCGCTGCCGGACAGCATTGATATCGAATCCGCCGGTCCGCTGCTGTGCGGCGGTATCACCGTCTTCAAACCCCTGCTGATGCACCATATCACCGCCACCAGCCGCGTGGGCGTCATCGGTATTGGCGGTCTGGGCCATATCGCCATCAAGCTGCTGCACGCGATGGGTTGTGAAGTCACGGCGTTTAGCTCGAACCCGGCGAAAGAGAAAGAAGTGCTGGCGATGGGTGCGGATAAAGTCGTTAACAGCCGCGATCCTGACGCGCTGAACGCGCTGGCTGGGCAGTTTGATCTGATCATCAACACCGTGAACGTCGATCTCGACTGGCAGCCGTACTTTGAAGCGCTGGCCTACGGCGGCAACTTCCATACCGTAGGTGCCGTAATGAAGCCGCTGCCGGTTCCGGCGTTTACCCTGATCGGCGGCGATCGCAGCGTGTCAGGCTCCGCGACCGGTACGCCGTTTGAGTTGCGCAAGCTGATGAAGTTTGCCGGACGCACCAAAGTGGCCCCAACCACCGAACTGTATCCGATGTCGAAAATTAACGAAGCGATCCAGCACGTGCGTGACGGCAAAGCCCGCTACCGCGTGGTGTTGAAAGCGGATTTTTGATGTGACAGTGCCGGGTGGCGGCTTCGCCTTACCCGGCCTGGATACGGTTTTGTAGGCCCGGTAAGCGCAGCGCCACCGGGCGATTTTAACTACTGCACCAGCGTTTTAAACACCTCAGCCACCGCGACCGCACCGGGATCCATTACCCCATCCAGATTCTCTTTATTCACATACGACGAACGTCCCGCGCCGGCTTTCGCCATTTTCGCCGTTGCTTCGGCACCGTGCTGTGCTGCCTTCGCCGCTGCCTCGATATCGCCTTTCAGCAACGCCTCCAGCGCCGGCTGCAGCGCGTCGATCAGGGTACGATCGCCGAGATCTGCCCCACCGTACTGCTTCATCTGCGCCAGCCCGCCGAGCAATGCCTCCGGTAGCGGCTGTCCATCGTGAAGCTTTTGCCCGGCCGCGGTGAAGAAGATCGACATCAGCACCCCGCTCGATCCGCCCATCACCGTGGCCAGCCGCTCGCCCACCAGCAGCAGCAGCGTCGATACGTTATCAAGCGGGAGCTCGCGATCCTCCAGACGCTGCGCAATATCCCGCGCCCCTTGCGCAAAAGTGGAGCCGGTATCGCCGTCGCCCACTTTGGCATCCAGCGCGTTCAGCCGGTTTTCCAGCTGGAGCAGTGTTTTCGTCACCGAGGAAACATATTCACCCACCCGCAGATTGTCCGACGGGGTGTATTCCACGCGATCGTGAATGGCGGTATGCGCCACGGTGCGCAGTGGCGCAAACGCCACGGGCTTCTGCCAGCCCAGCGTTTCGACCTCGGCGTGAATCGCCTTTTCGAAGAAATCATTAAGCTTCAGCAGCGTGAGCGAAAAGCCCTTCATGTCCAGCGCGCTCACCAGCGGCGCGGGGCCTATCAGGTACGCGATCTCCTCTTTCAGCGCCGAATGGGCCAGCTCTTTGGTCAGCAGCGCCATTTCGAGCGCCGAAACGCCGCCAAGATTGTTAATCAATACCGCAAACCGCCCCTCTCCCGCCTGCGCGCGTAAAGGCGTCACCAGCGTGTCGATAATGGCTTTGCTGTTCTGCGTATCCACGACGGAAGCTCCCGGCTCGCCGTGAATGCCCAGCCCCAGCTCAACGTGGCCTTGCTTAATGCGCCCCTCTTCCTCGTCGCTGCCCGGCAGGTTGCACGTTTGCATTGCAACGCCCAGACTCCAGAGGTTGTCACAGGCCTGTTGCGCAATCTCCCGCACCTCGCTCAGCGATTTCCCGTGCTCCGCCGCATAGCCCGCAATCTTATGCACCAGTGCCGTACCGGCAATACCGCGCGGCTGTTTGTTATCGGGCAGCGCGATATCGTCCGCCACGATCACCATCTCCACCTTGAGTCCGTAGCGTTTGGCCTTTTCTGCCGCCAGACCAAAGTTCAGGCGATCGCCAGTGTAGTTTTTGACGATCAGCAGACAGCCGCGATCGCCCGTGACCGCCACAATGGCATTCAGCACCGCATCCACGCTCGGCGAGGCAAACAGATCGCCACACACTGCCGCCGTCAGCATCCCTTTGCCGACAAACCCGGCGTGCGCGGGTTCGTGGCCTGAGCCGCCGCCGGAGATCACCGCCACGCGGCTTTTGTCCCAGTCGCCGCGTGCGACGATCCTGATGGCCGGATCGATATCAAGTTTGACGAGGTTTGCGTGTGGCGCAGAAAGCAGTATGCCTTCAATGGCATCGTTGACCAGCTGTTTGCGATCGTTAAAGAAGAATCTGGACATAGTTTCCCACTATTTTGTGAACCGTATGCAAAAGCATAGTCCGCGCTGGATAATGCGCCGCAAAGTCAGGAATTTACTCAACCAAATTGCGGTCAGGTTGCCTATACTCCACCCAGGACTAAGAGAGGAAGCGCATCATGAGTACACCATTGTTAATTGCCCGGACGCTGGAAAAAGAGCTGTATTTACTGCCCGCGATGGCGAACCGCCACGGTCTGATCACCGGAGCGACCGGGACGGGGAAAACCGTCACCCTGCAAAAGCTGGCGGAGTCGCTTTCGGAGATTGGCGTACCGGTCTTTATGGCTGACGTGAAAGGCGATTTAACCGGTGTGGCTCAGGAAGGGACGGCTTCTGAGAAACTGCTCGAACGGCTGAAGAATATTGGCATCACAGACTGGACGCCGCATAACAATCCGGTGGTGGTGTGGGATATCTTTGGTGAGAAAGGCCATCCGGTGCGCGCCACTGTCTCCGATCTCGGCCCGCTGCTGCTGGCCCGTCTGCTTAACCTCAACGACGTGCAGTCCGGCGTGCTGAATATTATCTTCCGCATTGCCGACGATCAGGGACTGCTGCTGCTTGATTTTAAAGATCTGCGCGCCATTATCCAGTACATCGGCGATAACGCCAAATCCTTCCAGAACCAGTACGGCAATATCAGCAGCGCCTCGGTGGGCGCCATTCAGCGTGGGTTGCTGACCCTGGAGCAACAGGGGGCCGAACACTTCTTCGGCGAGCCGATGCTGGATATCAAAGACTGGATGCGCACCGACAGCAGCGGCAAAGGCATCATCAACATTCTGAGCTCCGAGAAGCTCTACCAGATGCCAAAGCTCTACGCCGCCAGCCTGCTGTGGATGCTCTCTGAGCTCTACGAACAATTACCGGAAGCGGGCGACCTGGAAAAACCGAAGCTGGTGTTCTTCTTTGACGAAGCGCACCTGCTGTTTAACGACGCGCCGCAGGTATTGCTGGATAAGATTGAACAGGTCATTCGTCTGATCCGCTCCAAAGGCGTTGGCGTCTGGTTTGTCTCGCAAAATCCGTCGGATATCCCGGATAACGTGCTCGGCCAGCTCGGTAACCGCGTGCAGCACGCCCTGCGCGCCTTTACGCCGAAGGATCAGAAAGCGGTGAAAGCCGCCGCGCAAACCATGCGCGCCAATCCTGCCTTTGATACCGAAGCGGCGATTCAGGCGTTGGGCACCGGTGAAGCGCTGATCTCCTTCCTTGATGCGAAGGGCAGCCCGTCCGTGGTGGAACGCGCCATGGTGATCGCGCCCTGCTCGCGCATGGGGCCCGTTACCGACGATGAACGCAACGGCCTGATTAACCACTCTCCGGTTTACGGGAAGTACGAAGACGAGGTGGATCGCGAGTCCGCGTTCGAGATGCTGCAAAAAGGGGTGCAGGCGACCACCGAATCGCAGGATGCGCCTTCCGCTAAAGGGCAGTCTGTCGCCGTGGATGACGGTATTCTCGGGGGGCTCAAAGACATCCTGTTCGGCAGCACCGGGCCGCGCGGCGGCAAGCGCGACGGCGTGGTACAAACCATGGCGAAAAGCGCGGCGCGACAGGTCACCAATCAGATAGTGCGCGGCATGCTGGGAAGTTTATTAGGCGGCCGTCGCCGGTAGACGGGGAATCCACGGGCGGCCAAGCGCCGAGCCCTGCACGCCGTTCTCCTGCAGATAGCGGTCGATTTCCACCATCCCCGTCCAGCGGTTCTCACACCATAGCGGTGCCAGAAGCGTTGGACGGCGGGCGCTGGCGGAGATGCGGTGGTAGACGATTTCCGGCGGCGTGTGGCGAATCATCTCCCCCGCCGTCACCGTATAGTCTTCAAGCTCAATTCCGCTTAACCGCCCCGCTTCCCAGGCTTTCGCCATAATGCTTCCCGTAACGATATGCAGCGGGTGCAGCTTAATGCCGTCCACGCCGGTCTCAACCACCTTTTCCAGCGTCTCCAGGCCGTGCTGCTGCCCTTCACCCGGCAAGCCGACAATCAGATGCGAGCAGACCTTCAGCCCACGCTCGCGGGCCAGGCGCGTGGTGCGCTGGTAGCAGGCGAAATCATGGCCACGGTTAATACGATGCAGGGTTTTGTCGTGCGCGGTTTGCAGGCCCAGCTCCAGCCAGATCTCGTAGCCTTGTTCTTTGTACTCGCTGAGCAGGTCCAGCACCGCGTCCGGTACGCAGTCCGGGCGCGTGCCCACGCACAGCCCAACGATGTTAGCCTGGCTGACGGCCTGCTGATACATAGAGCGCAGCACCTGCACCTCCGCCCACGTGCTGGTGTAGGCCTGAAAATAGGCCAGATACTGCTTAGCGCGGTTCACCAGGCTGGCCTGATGGGCGAGCTGTTCCGCGATAGATTTATGCTGCTGGGCTTCGTCAGCAAAGGACGCTACGTTACAGAAGGTGCAGCCGCCGCGCCCGATGGTGCCATCGCGATTCGGGCAGCTAAACCCGCCGTGCAGCGTCAGCTTATGAACCTTTTGCCCGTACCGCTGCAAAAGATCCCCACCAAACATATTGACTAATTTCTGTAACTGCATAATCTGATAGACCGTCCCGGAGAAAGGGGACAAGCCTGCCACTTTTAGCCTCTGTCGGCGATGACCTGGATCAATCGCCCTGGACGGCCTTTATCTATATGAATAAATACTCAGGATTACTGCAATTTCATTCACGCTATCCGTGATTACTTTTCCTTATGTTCTGATTGTTTTTTTCATTTATAGCGCCACCACTGAAAAACAGTGGGTTTATGCGGGTTTGCAGCCAATGCCAGATTATTATTCTGCTATAAAACTGCTATTCAGCACGCTACATTGATAATACCGCTTTCATATAGTGAGTCAGATCACACTCCGCTGCGTCCTGCCAGGGCATACAATCAATGTAAAAATAGTTAAATACCCTTTAATTACAATCAGATAAACTCTCTTTAGCACATTTTTGTATAAATAAGATTGCCATTTGACCTGTGTACCAATTCCCGATAAGTTGGAAATCCGCTGGAAGCTTTCTGGATGAGCGGCCTGCTCATCATATTTATGCAGTAATTGAGATTCCCTCTGAAGCAAGTCCTCAAACTTGTTTACCTGCGCGAAAGGATGAAAAAGAGGGCGAATGCGAGGTCCGCGTATGAAACGCAAACCCCGTCGCCATGCTCTTTCTGTGCCTGTGCGCCACGGTAAAGTTCAGTGGGAAGCCCGACGAGCCTGGGGAGGTTCACTGATATGTTGTACGATAAATCCCTTGAGAAGGATAACTGTGGTTTCGGCCTGATCGCCCACATAGAAGGCGAACCTAGCCACAAGGTAGTGCGTACTGCTATTCACGCACTGGCCCGAATGCAGCACCGTGGCGCGATTCTTGCCGACGGTAAAACGGGCGATGGTTGCGGCCTGCTGCTGCAAAAACCGGATCGTTTCTTCCGCATCGTGGCGGAAGAGCGCGGCTGGCGTTTAGCCAAAAACTACGCTGTCGGCATGCTGTTCCTGAACCAGGATCCTGAAAAGGCTGCCGCCTCACGCCGCATCGTCGAAGAAGAACTTCAGCGTGAAACCCTGTCGATTGTCGGCTGGCGCAATGTGCCAACCAACGAAGGGGTGCTCGGTGAAATCGCCCTCTCCTCGCTGCCTCGTATTGAACAGATTTTTGTTAACGCGCCTGCGGGCTGGCGTCCACGTGATATGGAACGCCGTCTGTTTATCGCCCGCCGCCGCATTGAAAAACGTCTCCAGGACGATAAAGAGTTCTACGTCTGTAGCCTTTCAAACCTGGTGAACATCTATAAAGGTCTGTGTATGCCGGCTGATCTGCCGCGCTTCTACCTGGACCTGGCGGACCTGCGTCTGGAATCGGCCATTTGCCTGTTCCACCAGCGCTTCTCCACCAACACCGTTCCACGCTGGCCGCTGGCTCAGCCGTTCCGCTACCTGGCGCACAACGGCGAGATCAACACCATCACCGGTAACCGCCAGTGGGCCCGCGCCCGTACCTATAAGTTCCAGACGCCACTGATCCCTGACCTGCACGATGCCGCGCCGTTCGTGAACGAAACCGGCTCGGACTCCAGCTCAATGGATAACATGCTGGAGCTGCTGCTGGCAGGCGGGATGGACATCGTGCGCGCCATGCGTCTGCTTGTGCCACCGGCCTGGCAGAACAACCCGGATATGGACCCCGAGCTGCGCGCGTTCTTCGACTTTAACTCCATGCACATGGAGCCGTGGGACGGCCCGGCGGGCATCGTCATGTCCGACGGCCGCTTCGCTGCCTGTAACCTGGACCGTAACGGTCTGCGTCCAGCACGCTACGTCATCACCAAAGACAAGCTCATCACCTGCGCCTCTGAGGTCGGTATCTGGGATTACCAGCCTGACGAAGTGGTAGAGAAAGGCCGCGTCGGCCCGGGCGAGCTGATGGTTATCGACACCCGCGGTGGGCGCATTCTGCACTCTGCCGAAACCGATCACGATCTGAAAAGCCGCCATCCGTACAAAGAGTGGATGGAGAAGAACGTGCGTCGCCTCGTGCCGTTCGAAGATTTATCGGATGAAGAAGTGGGTCGTCGCGAACTGGACGACGATATGCTTGCGAGCTTCCAGAAACAGTTTAACTACAGCGCGGAAGAGCTGGACTCTGTTATTCGCGTACTGGGTGAAAACGGTCAGGAAGCGGTCGGCTCCATGGGTGACGATACCCCGTTTGCCGTGCTCTCCAGCCAGCCGCGCATTATTTACGACTACTTCCGCCAGCAGTTCGCGCAGGTGACCAACCCGCCGATCGATCCGCTGCGTGAAGCGCACGTGATGTCGCTGGCAACCAGCATCGGTCGCGAGATGAACGTTTTCTGCGAAGCAGAAGGCCAGGCGCACCGTCTGACCTTTAAATCGCCGATCCTGCTGTACTCCGATTTCAAACAGCTCACCACCATGAAAGAGGAGCACTACCGCGCCGACACGCTCGATATTACCTTCGACGTGACCGAAGCGAGCCTCGAAGAGACGGTGAATTCGCTGTGTGACAAAGCCGAACAGATGGTGCGTAACGGTACCGTTCTGCTGGTGCTGTCCGACCGTAATATCGCGAAAAACCGTCTGCCGGTACCAGCCCCGATGGCGGTTGGCGCTATCCAGACGCGTCTGGTCGATAAGAGCCTGCGCTGCGACGCCAACATCATTGTGGAAACCGCAAGCGCCCGCGACCCGCACCACTTTGCCGTGCTGTTAGGCTTTGGCGCGACGGCGATCTACCCGTACCTGGCCTACGAAACGCTGGCACGCCTGGTGGATACCCGCGCGATCGACAAAGACTACCGCGCGGTGATGCTGAACTACCGTAACGGCATCAACAAAGGTCTGTACAAGATCATGTCCAAAATGGGCATCTCGACCATTGCCTCCTACCGCTGTTCGAAGCTGTTTGAAGCGGTTGGCCTGCATGACGAGGTCGCCAACCTCTGCTTCCAGGGCGTGGTCAGCCGCATCGGCGGCGCCGGTTTTGCTGACTTCCAGCAGGATCTGGTGAACCTGTCCAAACGCGCCTGGCTGGCACGTAAGCCGCTGGATCAGGGCGGTCTGCTGAAATACGTTCACGGTGGCGAATACCACGCCTATAACCCGGACGTGGTGCGCACGCTGCAGCAGGCGGTTCAGAGCGGCGAATACAGTGATTACCAGCAGTACGCTGAGCTGGTAAACAACCGTCCGGCGGCAACGCTGCGCGACCTCATTGCCCTCAATCCAGGCGATGAAGCGGTCAGCATTGACGAGGTTGAGCCTGCATCCGAGCTGTTCAAACGCTTCGATACCGCGGCGATGTCCATCGGCGCGCTGAGCCCGGAAGCCCACGAAGCGCTGGCGGAAGCCATGAACAGCATCGGCGGCAACTCTAACTCCGGCGAAGGCGGTGAAGATCCTGCGCGTTACGGCACCAACAAAGTGTCCCGTATCAAACAGGTGGCATCCGGTCGCTTTGGCGTGACGCCTGCGTACCTGGTCAACGCCGACGTGATCCAGATTAAAGTCGCTCAGGGTGCTAAACCGGGCGAAGGCGGCCAGCTGCCGGGTGATAAAGTTACCCCTTACATCGCCAAACTGCGCTATTCCGTGCCGGGCGTGACGCTGATCTCCCCGCCGCCGCACCACGATATCTACTCTATCGAGGACTTAGCGCAGCTGATTTTCGACCTGAAGCAGGTCAACCCGAAGGCGATGATCTCCGTGAAGCTGGTTTCCGAACCGGGCGTCGGCACCATCGCCACCGGCGTGGCGAAAGCCTATGCGGACCTCATCACCATCGCCGGCTACGACGGCGGTACCGGTGCAAGCCCGCTCTCCTCCGTGAAATACGCGGGCTGCCCGTGGGAGCTTGGCCTGGTGGAAACCCAGCAGGCGCTGGTGGCTAACGGTCTGCGTCACAAGATCCGCCTGCAGGTGGACGGTGGCCTGAAAACGGGCCTCGACATCATCAAAGCGGCGATCCTCGGCGCGGAAAGCTTCGGCTTCGGTACCGGCCCAATGGTTGCGCTTGGCTGTAAGTACCTGCGTATTTGCCACCTGAACAACTGCGCAACCGGCGTTGCTACCCAGGACGAGAAGCTGCGTAAGAACCACTATCACGGCCTGCCGTTCAAAGTAACCAACTACTTTGAGTTCATCGCCCGCGAAACCCGCGAGCTGATGGCGCAGCTGGGCGTTAAACGCCTGGTGGACCTGATTGGCCGCACCGACCTGCTGAAAGAGCTGGAAGGCTTCACGGCGAAGCAGCAGAAGCTTGAGCTGTCTAAGCTGCTGGAAACCGCGCAGCCGCACCCTGGCAAAGCGGTCTACTGCACCGAGAACAACCCGCCGTTCGATAACGGCGTGCTGAACGCGCAGCTGCTGCAGCAGGCGAAGCCGTACGTGGACGACAAGCAGAGCAAAACGTTCTGGTTTGATATCCGCAACACCGACCGCTCCGTGGGCGCCTCCCTTTCCGGCTACATCGCGCAAACGCACGGTGACCAGGGGCTGGCGGCGGATCCGATTACCGCGCACTTCAGCGGTACCGCGGGTCAGAGCTTCGGCGTGTGGAACGCAGGCGGCGTTGAGCTGTACCTGACCGGCGATGCCAACGACTACGTCGGTAAAGGCATGGCAGGCGGTCTGCTGGCGGTGCGTCCTCCGGTCGGCTCAGCCTTCCGCAGCCATGAAGCCAGCATCATCGGTAACACCTGCCTGTACGGCGCGACCGGCGGTCGTCTGTTCGCAGCAGGCCGTGCGGGCGAGCGTTTTGCGGTGCGTAACTCCGGTGCTATCACCGTGGTGGAAGGCATTGGCGATAACGGTTGTGAATATATGACGGGCGGGATTGTTTGCGTTCTGGGTAAAACCGGCGTGAACTTCGGCGCGGGCATGACGGGCGGTTTTGCGTACGTCCTGGATGAAGACGGTGAGTTCCGCAAACGCGTGAACCCGGAACTGGTGGAAGTGCTGGACGTTGATACGCTGGCCATTCACGAAGAACACCTGCGCGGTTTGATTACCGAACACGTGCAGCATACCGGTTCTTCGCGCGGCGAAGAGATCCTGGCGAACTGGCCGGCGTTCTCTGCGAAATTCGCGCTGGTTAAGCCGAAGTCCAGCGATGTTAAAGCCCTGTTGGGTCACCGTAGTCGTAGCGCAGCAGAGCTGCGCGTGCAGGCGCAGTAAGGAATTTAGATGAGCCAGAACGTATACCAGTTTATCGACCTGCAGCGTGTTGATCCGCCAAAGAAACCGCTGAAGATCCGCAAAATTGAATTTGTTGAAATCTACGAGCCGTTTTCAGAAGGCCAGGCCAAAGCGCAGGCAGACCGCTGCCTGTCCTGCGGTAACCCTTACTGCGAATGGAAATGTCCGGTACACAACTACATCCCGAACTGGCTGAAGCTGGCCAATGAAGGACGTATCTTTGAAGCCGCCGAGCTGTCTCACCAGACCAACACCCTGCCGGAAGTGTGCGGCCGCGTGTGTCCTCAGGACCGTCTGTGCGAAGGTTCCTGTACGCTGAACGACGAGTTCGGTGCGGTGACCATCGGCAACATCGAGCGCTATATCAACGATAAAGCCTTCGAGATGGGCTGGCGTCCGGATATGACCGGCGTGAAGCAAACCGACAAGCGCGTGGCCATCATCGGCGCGGGCCCGGCGGGCCTGGCCTGTGCGGACGTGCTGACCCGCAACGGCGTGAAGGCGGTGGTCTTTGACCGCCATCCGGAAATCGGCGGTCTGCTGACCTTCGGTATCCCGGCCTTCAAGCTGGAAAAAGAGGTCATGACCCGTCGCCGTGAAATCTTCACCGGCATGGGCATTGAGTTCAAACTGAACGTGGAAGTGGGCCGCGACGTGCAGCTCGACGATCTGCTGAAGGATTATGACGCCGTGTTCCTCGGCGTGGGCACCTATCAGTCCATGCGCGGCGGTCTGGAGAACGAAGATGCGCCGGGCGTGTACGACGCGCTGCCGTTCCTGATTGCCAACACCAAGCAGATCATGGGCTACGGCGAAACCGCCGATGAGCCGTTCGTCAGCATGGAAGGCAAACGCGTGGTGGTGCTGGGCGGCGGTGATACCGCGATGGACTGCGTGCGTACCTCCATTCGTCAGAATGCGGCACACGTGATCTGCGCCTATCGTCGTGACGAAGAGAACATGCCGGGCTCTAAACGCGAAGTGAAAAACGCGCGTGAAGAGGGCGTGGAGTTCCAGTTCAACATCCAGCCTCTGGGTATTGAAGTGAACGCCAACGGTAAAGTGAGCGGCGTGAAGATGGCGCGCACTGAGATGGGCGCACCGGATGCGAAGGGCCGTCGTCGCGCCGAGATCGTCGCCGGTTCTGAACACGTGATCCCGGCCGATGCCGTGGTGATGGCGTTCGGTTTCCGTCCTCACAGCATGGAGTGGCTGGCGAAGCACAGCGTCGAGCTGGATTCACAGGGCCGCGTAATCGCGCCAGAAGGTAGCGATAACGCGTTCCAGACCAGCAACCCGAAAATCTTCGCCGGCGGCGATATCGTTCGCGGTTCCGACCTGGTGGTGACGGCGATTGCCGAAGGCCGCAAGGCGGCTGACGGTATACTGAACTACCTGGAAGTGTAAAAAAACAGGCCCGATTGGGCCTGTTTTTTATTTCACGACGCGAAGAGCCGGACGACCACCGCGCGGAGGCGGATCGTCATCAGGGTCATTGTCGTCGTGACGATCGGGTTTATCGCCATCAATAAGTGACATCACCGTGTCGCTTTCGCGCTCATCGGATGCGTTGTCATCATTCAGGCTGGCAACATCTTCATCATACGCCGCTTCCGGCTCGAACATGGTACCCGCACCGTTTTCACGCGCGTAGATAGCCAGCACGGCTGCCAGAGGTACGGAAACCTGACGCGGCACGCCGCCGAAACGCGCGTTGAAGCGCACTTCATCGTTTGCCAGCTCCAGGTTACCCACCGCACGCGGCGCAATGTTCAGTACGATCTGTCCGTCACGCGCGTATTCCATAGGAACCAGCACGCCCGGCAACGTCACATCCACAACCAGGTGCGGCGTGAGCTGGTTATCCAGCAGCCATTCATAGAAGGCGCGCAGCAGATAAGGACGGCGTGGGGTAAGTTGTGACATTTCCACAGTCATTAGCCTCGGCCGAGACGCATTTCACGTTCCGGTTCAGTTAAAGATGCCAGGAAAGAGTCGCGTTCAAATACGCGAGTCATATAGCCCTTCAGCTCTTTCGCGCCAGGACCGCTGAACTCTACGCCCAGGGTTGGCAGACGCCACAGCAGCGGTGCCAGGTAGCAATCCACCAGGCTGAACTCATCGCTCAGGAAGAACGGTTTCTGACCAAACACAGGCGCGATAGCCAGCAGCTCTTCACGCAGCTGCTTACGCGCAGCGTCGGCTTCAGAAGCGGAACCGCTGACGATAACGTTCATCAGCGAGTACCAGTCTTTTTCGATACGCTGCATGTACAGGCGGCTTTCACCACGCGCGACAGGGTAAACAGGCATCAGTGGCGGATGCGGGAAACGCTCATCCAGATATTCCATAATGATACGGGATTCCCACAGGGTCAGCTCGCGATCCACCAGCGTCGGTACGCTTTGGCTCGGGTTGAGATCGATCAGATCCTGAGGCGGGTTATCCTTTTCCACATGCTCGATCTCAAAACTGACACCCTTCTCGGCCAGCACGATACGAACCTGATGGCTATAAATGTCAGTAGGACCAGAAAACAGCGTCATTACCGAACGTTTGTTGGCAGCGACAGCCATGAAAACCTCCAGGTATATTCAGAATTTTTACTGCTACCAGCCCAACAGGGGCCAGCCAGATGTTGTATCGCCCATCCCAGAGAAAACACATTGTTCAAGAAACGAACAAAAATCGAGTATTCACCGATATTTGGGCAGAAAATTGGATGATAGTTTACCAGATTTTGATGGCTTTGTGGTGAGGGGATTCTGGAAATGTGGAAAAAGAGAAGATATATGCATGGATATTGTGGATAACCTGCGCATTATCCATAAAAAAACCCGCCGAAGCGGGTTTTTCGCCAATCGTTCTGCGTAAGCAGAATGGATTAACGTTTGGAGAACTGTGGACGACGACGTGCTTTACGCAGACCCACTTTCTTACGTTCAACCTGACGCGCGTCACGAGTAACGAAGCCAGCTTTACGCAGTTCAGAACGCAGGGATTCGTCGTACTCCATCAGAGCGCGGGTGATACCGTGACGGATCGCACCTGCCTGACCGGAGATACCACCACCTTTAACGGTGATGTACAGATCCAGTTTTTCTACCATATCAACCAGTTCCAGCGGCTGGCGAACTACCATGCGGGCAGTTTCGCGACCGAAGTATTGTTCCAGAGAACGCTGGTTGATTACGATTTTACCACTGCCCGGTTTGATGAAAACGCGAGCTGCGGAACTTTTGCGGCGACCAGTGCCGTAGTATTGATTTTCAGCCATTGCCTATAATCCCGATTAGATGTCAAGAACTTGCGGTTGCTGTGCCGCGTGGTTGTGCTCGTTGCCTGCGTAAACTTTCAGTTTACGGAACATAGCACGACCCAGCGGGCCTTTTGGCAGCATGCCTTTAACCGCGATTTCAATCACACGCTCAGGACGGCGGGCAATCATCTCTTCAAAGGTCGCTTCTTTGATACCACCGATGTGGCCGGTGTGGTGATAGTACACTTTGTCAGTACGCTTGTTGCCGGTTACAGCAACTTTATCAGCGTTCAGAACGATGATGTAATCACCGGTATCAACGTGCGGAGTGTATTCCGCTTTATGCTTACCGCGCAGGCGACGAGCCAGTTCAGTAGCCAGACGGCCCAGAGTTTTACCGGTCGCGTCAACAACATACCAGTCGCGCTGTACGGTTTCTGGTTTAGCTGTAAAAGTTTTCATTAAAAGCTTACCCAAATAAATAAGTTACACGTTGGTGAACACCCAAACGTTTAGTCAGTTGAGGCTCACACGACAAAGTCCGGCAAACCTACCCCTTCGAATAGCACATGCCGACACATAGAAAGTTTTGGGAAAAAAACCTTCTCGTAACGTGGGGTCGCAAGATTATAGAGAAGTTGAGGTCAAAGATCGACCCTTAAATGCGATTTGGAATGGGTTTTTCGGGGGTGGGTATTGTGCGGTCTGGTGCCCTCACCCCCAGCCCCTCTCCCACGGGAGAGGGGGGCATTTGTTACGGCATATGCTCCAGCTTCAGGTATTCCTCGCTCTGCATCTCCTGCAGGCGCGACAGGCAGCGCTGGAACTCAAACTTCAGCCGCTCTCCCTGGTAAATCTCATATAAAGGTACCTCGGCGCTGACCACCAGCTTGACGTGGCGCTCATAAAACTCGTCCACCAGCGCAATGAAGCGCCGTGCTTCGCTCTCCATCAGCCGCGTCATCACCGGCACGTCCAGCACCATCACGGTGTGGAACAGACGCGAAAGCGCAATGTAGTCGTGCTGGCTGCGGGCATCCACGCAGAGCGTCGTAAAGGAGACCGCCAGCGTTTGGTTTTCGACGCCGAGTGTGGGCAGCGGTCGATGGTTAATCTCGAGTTCCGGGGCGTGCTCGCGTTTTGCCCCCGCCAGCGCCAGCCAGAGTGTATCCATCTCGCTGGTGGTCTCAGCATTTAACGGCGAAAGCCACAGATGCGCCTGGGTCAGCGTGCGCAGACGATAGTCAACACCGGCATCGACGTTCATTACGTCGCAGTGCTGCTTGATGGCATCGATGGCGGGCAGGAAGCGTGCCCGCTGCAGGCCGTTACGATAGAGCTCATCCGGCGGGATATTCGACGTGGCCACCAGCGTGATCCCGCGGGCAAATAGCGCTTTCATCAGGCCGCCTAACAGCATGGCATCGGTGATGTCAGACACAAAAAACTCGTCGAAGCAGAGCACGTCGGTTTCCGCCTTGAACCTGTCGGCCACAATCTCCAGCGGATCGCTTTTGCCCTGCAGTGCGGTCAGCTCTTCATGCACCCGCAGCATAAAACGATGGAAGTGCAGACGCTGTTTACGTGCGCCAGGCAGACTCAGATAGAACATGTCCATCAGCCAGGTTTTTCCGCGACCGACCCCGCCCCACATATATAAACCGCGCACCGGCGCGTGAGCCTGTGGCGCTTTTTTACCGAGCAACCGCCCAAACGCCGCCTTTAGCCCACCGTTCTGTTCGACTTCAGCGGGTTTTGTCGTGAGCTCCTGATAAATCATCTCCAGACGGTTTACCGCCTCACGTTGAACATCATCAGGCTGATGAGTGCCCTCGTTTAGGGCCAGTTGATATCGCGATGCAGGGGACAGGTTTTGCATAATCTTATTGTTATTCCTTCAATTAACGCTCACCAGCAGACGTGACTGATGAAAAAAAGGCCGTTCTACACTACGCGATGATACGTCAGGATTCCACTTCTGCAGAAATAGCGGTTATAGTGGCATTATCAGGCACAGGCAGGAGCCGAGCCAACACCCTACGGAACAACAAGACAACGGGAGAAGTTCATGACCTGGGAATATGCGCTAATCGGTTTAGTCGTCGGCATCGTCATCGGTGCTGTGGCCATGCGTTTCGGTAATCGCAAATTGCGTCAGCAGCAGTCACTGCAGTACGAACTGGAAAAGAACAAAGCCGAGCTGGAAGAGTATCGCGAAGAGCTGGTCAGCCATTTTGCCCGTAGCGCCGAGCTGCTGGACAACATGGCAACCGACTATCGTCAGCTGTACCAACATATGGCAAAAAGCTCCAGCAGCCTGCTGCCGGAAATGACCGCGGAAACCAACCCGTTCCGCAACCGTCTGGCTGACTCTGAAGCCGGTAACGATCAGGCGCCCGTTCAGATGCCTCGCGACTATTCCGATGGCGCGTCCGGCCTGCTGCGCGGCGGTGTAAAACGCGATTAATCGCACAACCTGAATTTATTTTACGGGCGCAGCGATTGCGCCCGTCCTTTCCTGATGACCCCAGCTATCATTTAGTTAAACACCTCATTGTTCAGCGGTTTAAAATTCAATAACATCAACGTGTTTTTGGGGCCGTTTTTCCTTTATTCCAGGTTACGAGAGTCAACATCGATGAAGAAAAAAAACCAGCTGTTGAGCGCTATCGCGTTAAGTGTCGGGTTATCTCTCTCGGCGTCCGTCCCTGTATTTGCCGCCATTCCCTCCCAGGTGCCTGGCCAGGCGGCCATTCCAAGCCTCGCGCCTATGCTGGAAAAAGTGTTGCCGGCGGTCGTCAGCGTTCAGGTTGAGGGCACCGCAGTACAAAGCCAACGCGTCCCTGAAGAATTGAAAAAATATTTTGGCGATGAGTCTCCGGACCAGCAGGCACAGCCTTTTGAAGGCCTGGGCTCTGGCGTCATTATTGATGCGGCAAAAGGCTATATTCTGACCAACAATCACGTCATCAGCCAGGCCGATAAGATCAGCGTCCAGCTGAACGATGGCCGTGAATTTGATGCCAAACTGATCGGCGGCGATGACCAGAGCGACATCGCGCTGCTGCAGGTGCAAAACCCGAGCAACCTGACCCAGATTGCCATCGCGGACTCCGACAAACTGCGCGTCGGCGATTTTGCCGTCGCCGTGGGCAACCCCTTTGGTTTAGGGCAGACCGCTACCTCCGGGATCGTCTCGGCGCTCGGGCGCAGCGGCCTCAATCTGGAAGGGCTGGAAAACTTTATCCAGACCGATGCCTCAATCAACCGTGGTAACTCCGGCGGGGCATTGCTCAACCTGAACGGCGAGCTGATTGGGATTAACACGGCGATTCTGGCCCCGGGCGGCGGCAGCATCGGGATCGGTTTTGCTATCCCCAGCAATATGGCCAAAACCCTCTCTCAACAGCTCATTCAGTTTGGCGAAGTCAAACGCGGGCTGCTGGGTATTAAAGGTATGGAGATGAGCGCGGATATCGCAAAAGCGTTCAATATCAACGTACAGCGCGGGGCGTTTGTCAGTGAAGTGCTGCCAAACTCCGGCTCGGCAAAAGCGGGCGTGAAATCGGGTGATGTGATCGTCAGCCTGAACGACAAACCGCTGAGCAGCTTTGCAGAACTGCGCTCCCGGATTGCCACAACGGAGCCAGGCGCCAAAGTGAAGCTGGGCCTGATACGTGACGGTAAGCCGCTTGACGTTGAAGTGACGCTGGATAAGAGCACCTCTTCCTCGGCCAGTGCGGAGCTTATCGCCCCGGCGCTGCAAGGGGCTACGCTGAGCGATGGGCAGCTGAAGGACGGTACGAAAGGCATTAGCATCGACACCGTCGAGAAGAGCAGCCCTGCGGCACAGGCTGGATTGCATCAGGATGACGTGATCATCGGTGTCAACCGCAATCGCGTGCAGTCCATTGCCGAACTGCGCAAGGTGCTGGAAAGTAAACCGGCGGTTATTGCCCTGCAGGTCATGCGTGGCAATGAGTCCATCTATATTCTGTTGCGCTAAGCATTTGCGACCCGGACATCACCGCTGCGTGTGATGTCCGGATAACTCATGTTATGCTGCAAATCGTTCCTATTTTAACGACACGCGCATCATGCTTTTAAAGCTCTTACGTTCTATTGTCATCGGTTTGATTGTCGCTGGCCTGCTGCTGCTGGCGCTGCCGTCTTTACGTCAGTTCAATAAACTGTCGGCTCCCCAGTTCGATAGCACGGATGAAACGCCGGCCACCTATAACCAGGGCGTCCGCCGTGCCGCACCTGCCGTGGTTAACGTCTATAACCGTGGCCTGAATGCTTCAGCCCATAACCAGCTGGAGATCCGTACCCTCGGCTCCGGCGTGATCATGGACGAGCGCGGCTACATTATTACCAACAAGCACGTGATTAACGATGCCGACCAGATCATCGTCGCCCTACAGGATGGCCGCGTGTTTGAGGCGTTACTCGTTGGATCTGACAGCCTGACCGACCTGGCCGTGCTGAAAATTAACGCCACGGGCGGTTTGCCGGTCATCCCGATCAACCGTAAACGTACCCCGCATATTGGTGACGTTGTACTGGCTATCGGTAACCCTTACAACCTGGGCCAGACCATCACCCAGGGGATTATCAGCGCGACCGGTCGTATCGGTTTGAACCCCTCCGGGCGGCAGAACTTCCTGCAAACCGATGCCTCAATCAACCACGGTAACTCCGGTGGTGCGCTGGTCAACTCGCTGGGCGAGCTGATGGGCATCAACACCCTCTCGTTCGATAAGAGTAACGACGGTGAGACGCCGGAAGGGATCGGCTTTGCCATTCCGTTCCAGCTGGCGACCAAAATTATGGATAAACTGATCCGCGACGGACGCGTGATCCGCGGCTATATCGGTATCGGCGGGCGCGAAATTGCGCCGATGCATACCCAGGGCGGCGGTATCGATCAGATTCAGGGCATCGTGGTTAACGAGGTGGCTCCGGGTGGTCCGGCGGCTAACGCGGGGATTCAGGTAAACGATGTCATTGTGTCGGTCAACGGCACGCCAGCGGTCTCCGCGCTGGAGACGATGGATCAGGTGGCAGAAATTCGCCCGGGTTCTATCATCCCTGTAGAGGTCATGCGCAACGATAAGAAACTGACGCTGCATGTGACGATTCAGGAATACCCGGCCACTAACTGACAGGCATAAAAAAACGGAGCGATAAGCTCCGTTTTTTTTACCGGGAGACGGTTCGTTTTACTTGTTAACGAACTCTTCGCCCAGGGTGATATCTTTCTTCAGCGTATCCAGCATGCCTTCCATCGCGTGTTGTTCAAACGCGCTCAGCGTACCAATGGATTTACGCTCTTCGATACCGTTTTTACCCAGCAGCAGCGGCTGAGAGAAGAAGCGAGCGTGTTCGCCATCGCCTTCAACGTAAGCGCATTCAACAACGCCTTTCTCGCCCTGCAGAGCGCGAACCAGCGACAGACCAAAACGCGCAGCCGCCTGGCCCATAGACAGAGTTGCAGAACCGCCACCCGCCTTCGCTTCCACCACTTCGGTGCCCGCGTTCTGGATGCGTTTAGTCAGGTCAGCCACTTCCTGCTCGGTGAAGCTCACGCCTGGGATCTGCGACAGCAGAGGCAGGATGGTGACGCCAGAGTGACCGCCGATGACCGGAACTTCCACTTCTGTTGGCTGTTTGCCTTTCAGCTCAGCAACAAAGGTGTTAGAGCGGATGATATCCAGCGTGGTCACGCCGAACAGTTTGTTTTTGTCGTAAACACCCGCTTTCTTCAGCACTTCTGCCGCGATAGCTACGGTGGTGTTCACCGGGTTAGTGATGATACCGATGCATGCTTTCGGACAGATTTCTGCAATCTGCTGCACCAGGTTTTTCACGATGCCCGCGTTGACGTTGAACAGGTCTGAACGATCCATGCCTGGCTTACGCGCCACGCCTGCAGAAATCAGCACCACGTCGGCACCCTGCAGAGCAGGACGTGCATCTTCACCGGAGAAGCCTTTGATTTTTACAGCAGTCGGAATGTGGCTCAGGTCAACCGCCACACCTGGGGTTACCGGAGCAATATCGTACAGGGAGAGTTCTGAGCCTGAAGGCAGTTGGGTTTTCAGTAGTAGGGCAAGCGCCTGGCCGATACCACCAGCAGCGCCGAGGACTGCGACTTTCATCCTAAACTCCTTATTATGGTTAACTTAAGTATCTGTAAATCCGTTGCGGCGACCATAATTCAGCAAGTAAATAATTACAATTTTCGTAGCTAAAGAATTTGAGGTCACGCGACTTTATCTCTCACCAGAAGACTATCTGACGACAGAGGGCAACGCTTTAAGAGGTGGTTACAATACACCCTGCCCTGCCACCAAAACAACATCATTTTGATAACATTTAATTTACTTTTAAGCTTATTTGCGCGGCGTGACCCAGGCATGTTTTCTGATAACGAAACCTGATAAAATCACTCCCTTTCATAACATTATTTCAGCCTGGCGCTGAGTAGATAATTTGCATAAAAATTCATCCACATGCATAATAATGTTGTTTCTATCGTCATATTCCGGGTGACTTATGCGAAGCTCGTCTAAGCAAGAAGAATTAGTAAAGGCCTTTAAGGCGCTACTCAAAGAAGAGAAATTCAGTTCTCAGGGAGAAATTGTTCAGGCGCTGCAGGAACAAGGCTTCGATAACATCAACCAGTCGAAAGTCTCCCGCATGTTAACGAAGTTTGGCGCGGTGCGTACGCGTAACGCCAAGATGGAGATGGTCTATTGCCTGCCGGCAGAACTTGGCGTGCCGACCACCTCCAGCCCGCTCAAAAACCTGGTTCTGGATATCGATCATAACGACGCCGTCGTGGTAATCCACACAAGCCCGGGTGCAGCGCAGCTGATTGCCCGCATGCTGGACTCGTTGGGTAAAACGGAAGGCATCCTCGGGACTATCGCCGGTGATGACACCATCTTTACCACACCGGCTAGCGGTTTCTCCGTGAAAGATCTCCACGAAGCCATTCTGGTTCTGTTCGAACAGGAACTCTAATCCCCTCTCCCCGTAGCGCCGCTGCGGGGATCGTTCTGCTTCCGCTGCGTTTCTCCCTCGTTTCCACTGCCATTCACTTTGACAAATAGTGCTTTTTACCACCCATTAGCATTCATCTGGTGAATGCTAAATCAAAAAATCGCACAAAAAATCAAAAGCTGATATCCATATGATTTTATTAGATATAACCAACAATAATGAACAAAAAACGCCCAATATTATGCAATTTGGTTATAAAAAACAGACTGGTTAACACGTAATAACAACAGAAACCATTAGTCTGGTATTAATTTTTAGCGTTATTAGTGTATACTTGATTTTGTGATGAGGGTCACGAAACAAGACCCCACTAAAAAATTCGACGAGGTAAGAATCATGAAAATCAAATCAACTGTAGCGGCGCTGAGCGTCCTGTCTGTCCTGTCATTCGGTGCTTTCGCGGCTGACGCTATCAATGCTGACCAGGCGCAATCCCGCCAGGCCATCGGTACGGTTTCTGTCGGCGCGGTCGGCACATCGCCAATGGACATGCATGAGATGCTGAACAAAAAAGCGGAAGAACAGGGCGCGTCATCCTATCGCATCATCGAAGCGCGTTCCGGCGACCACTGGCACGCCACCGCTGAGCTGTACAAATAAGTTTTAGTAATAGCTGAAAACGTAAATCTCCACTCAACGGCACCAGGCATAAAAATAGCGGTTCAACCCTTCTCGCCGTTGAGTAAAAAACCCTATTCAGGAGTAAAGACTATGAAAACCAAATTGATCATCGCAACCCTCGGTCTGGCATCCGTTCTCTCTTTCGGCGCAAGCGCAGCCGTACAGCAGGTAAATGCCGACCAGGCACAAAATCTACAGCGTATGGGCAGCGTCTCCGTAACGTCTGTCACCGGTTCACCGATGGATATCCGTCACGAACTTGCCGCCAAAGCTGAAAAAGCAGGCGCCAGCAGCTATCGCGTCACCGAACTGAATCAGGGTGACCACTGGCATGCAACGGCAGAACTGTATAAATAAACCCTCGTCGTATCTCATCATACGACTTGCCCCTGGCCTCATGGTCAGGGGCTTTTTTTTCATTCAATGCCGCGCGTTAAAGCGCAGCTGCCCTTCAAGCTCTTCTTCCGCTTCATCGAACAGTAATATCAGCGCGCCAAAACGTCTTCGCAGCTTATCGGGCAAATGGATGAACTCAATTTCCAGCGGTAGCGGCAACTGACTGCCGGTGACCACGTCCCACAGCGTATCCAGATTCGTCACGCTTTCCCGTTCAAGATCAAACGCCCGGATAAATTCACGGTAGAAGTCTTCCTGACTGTCGATCTCGTCAAAATCAAACGTATAGGTTTTCATTGCCAGCCACCCAGTCCAGGCGAGCGGCAGATGCCGCCCTGTCTATTATAATCCCCCAATATGCAGGGTTTTAACTTCCAGATACTCTTCCAGCCCCAGCACGGAGCCCTCTCGTCCAAGGCCTGACTCTTTTACGCCGCCAAAGGGCCCGAGCTCCGTGGAGACGGCGCACTCGTTGATACCGATCATCCCGCTCTCGATGGCCTGTGAAACGCGGAAGACCCGTGAAAGATTCTGGGTGTAGAAGTAAGCCGCCAGCCCATAGGGCGTGTTGTTGGCGCGCTGGATAACCTCATCTTCCGAGGTGAAACGGAAGCACGCCGCCACCGGGCCAAACGTCTCTTCTTCTGCCAGCTTCATACCTTCATGGCAGTCGCCCAGTACAGTTGGCATCCAGAAATTCCCGCCAAGCGGATGGGGCTTACCTCCAGCCAGTACGGTTGCGCCCCGGGCAACGGCATCGTCGACATGCTCACGCACCTTGTTGACCGCAGAAGGTTCAATCAGCGGCCCGACGACCACCCCCTCTTCGAGACCATTACCCACCTTCAGCGCCTTCACCGCATCGGCGAGTTTATTCACAAATTTGTCGTAGACGGTTTCCTGAATATAAAAACGGTTCACGCTGACGCAGACCTGCCCGGCATTGCGGAACTTGTTGGCGATCGCGCCCTTAACCGCCGCGTCGATGTCAGCATCCTCAAAAACGATATACGGGGCATTTCCCCCCAGCTCCATCGAGACTTTTTTCATGGTTTCTGCGGCGTTACGCACCAGCGTTTTGCCGACGGATGTTGAGCCGGTAAAGGAGATTTTACGCACGTCGCGGCTTGCCATGATCGCATCGCTGATTTCATGCGTATTCCCGGCTACGGCGTTGAGAACACCGTCGGGCACACCGGCCTGTTTCGCCAGCGTAAGCAGCGCAAAGGCGCTGAGCGGCGTGTTATTGGCCGGTTTAATGACCCCGGTGCATCCTGCTGCCAGCGCCGGGCCTAACTTGCGGGTGAGCATCGCCATCGGGAAGTTCCACGGCGTAATCGCCGCGACCACACCAATAGGTTCACGGGTCGCCAGAATGCGTGAGCCGGGTTTTATCGGCGGAATAATTTCACCGTTCGCGCGTTTGGCCTCTTCGGCAAACCACTGGATAAAGCTGGCGGCGTACTCGACTTCTCCTTCCGCCTCTTTCAGGGGTTTGCCCTGTTCGGTGGTCATCAACCGCCCGAGCCAGCTTTTATTCTCAATAATCAGTTCGTACCAGCGGTAGAGAATGGCCGAGCGTTCTTTCGCGGTTTTGGCACGCCATGCCGGGAAGGCCTGGGTAGCCGCTGCGATAGCGTCTTCGGTTTGCGCTTTACCCGCTTTTGCGACTTTAGCAATGACCTCACCGGTCGCGGGGTTCAGCACATCAAAGGTTGTATCCAGCGTTTTCCAGATTCCGTTGACCAGATAACCGGTCTGAAAAAGGATGTGGTCCTGAAGCGCCTGCGTCGTCATGTGTTCTCCCTTTCTGAAATGTAAGAACGTGCTGGAATAAGTATAGCCACAAAAAAACCGACGCTTTTGGCGTCGGTTTTTTTACTTCTGTCAGTTATCGGTGAGGGCATTCTGGTAGCGATGCAGCATAAACACCAGCCGTCCTACCGGCTCGGTCACCTGAGGCGGCGCCTCCCAGTGCTTGAGCTTTTCCTGATAGGTATCGAGCTCTTCAAGCAGCTGCGTAAAGTAGCGACGCCGTTTGTCATCGCTGCTGGCGGAAAGCACATGATCGGCGGTACGACGCAGCTGGCGGTGGTATGCCGACAGATCGTCGTTGATCGGCACGGGCGCGTTACGCAAACGCTGGTGTGCGATGATCATGGTTAACGCCAGGCGGAACTTCGCGATATCGCCCGGGAACTTGTTCAGCAGCAAAAACAGCTGCTGGTAGAGCGCGGGCAGGTGGTTCTCTTTACGGCGCGCGGTATTGGTTGTCAAAGATGACACGGCAGCCGACACGAACTGGTTCAGCAGCACGCGGCCCGTTCTTGCCTGCGAGTTATCCCGCACCAGCAGTATCACCATCATGGCCAGGAAGCAGCCCACCAGCTGGCCTAACGCGCTGTCGAGGAACTGGCTGAAATGGAAGGTCATCGGGTTATCGAGCACGATGATGTTAATCGTACTCGCCAGCGCCCCCAGCGATCCCAGGCGCCGCTTTTGCACTTCAATGCCGATAAAGAACGCCATTACCGCCAGGCTAATACAGAGCAGCAGCATGCTCTGTTGCGTCGACGGGATGATGACCAGGAAATAGAGCGCGCCTATCGGCAACGCGGCAATGGTGCCATAGAGGAAATCAACGGCGACCATACGTGGATTAGGCAGACGCATCGCCAGTGCGGTCACGACGGCAATCATCACCATCGCGCCGCTGCCGGATGTCCAGCCCGTCCACAGCCAGAACAGCGTGCCGAGCATGCAGGCAAGGGTCGTACGCCAGAAGTTGACCATGGCGTGATGGCGCTCGGCGGATTCCGCCTTGATCACCACTTCCCCCTGCAGCACCTCTTCTTCCGCCGCGCTGATTTTGGTGTTGCCGATCACGCCGCGCTTCAGCAGCAGATAGCGCGTCGCGGCGCCGACCCAGGTGTAAATAGTTACCGGCGTTTCGCGCTCCCCGGTCCAGGCAATGACACGGCGCATGCGCTTAAGCTGCTTATGCACGTCCTGCACGGTTTCCACCGGCTCGGCAAACAGTTCGCGGAACGTATCGGTGACCGCTTCCGGCCGGGTGTTCTGAATCAGATAGGTTTCACATGCCTGGGTAATTAGCGTCAGAGAGACGGTGTTAAGGGCTTTAAGGCGTCGATTCGCGCGGGCCCAGCGCGAAGACTCCATATTAAGGTTGCTGCGCATTCCTTCCAGCGCCTGCGTACGGCGTACCAGCCCGCTCCAGGCTTTATCCACCTCTTCGCTGTCGCCGTGCTTAATGCACAGCTGCATCAGCTGATACTGGGCAACGATCAGCGCGTCAAGCTCACGGTCGACTTCCTGCTTGATGGAGCGCGGGGAGAAAAGCAGGTCAGCGACGATCGCGCTGACTATACCAATCACAATCTCGCTGCAGCGCTCAACAGCAAACTGCGGGGCCAGCAGCGGCTCGGACTGGATGGTGATGATAATAATCAGCGCGGTATAGCCCGCCAGCCCCCAGGCGTAGGAGTTCTCTACTTTCACCAGAGACGAGATCCAGGTGCAGAAACCCGCCCAGATGCAGCAGACCATCAGCATCAGCAGCGGGGTGCGGATCATCAAAATAATAATGGTCAGCGCCGCGAAACAGCCGATAAACGTCCCGATGATACGCAGCATCCCGCGATAGCGGATCGCGCCTGAATAGGGCTCCCCGCCCGCGGCAAAGGCAGGGCCCGCCGCGACAATCGCAGCCGTCAGCACTGCCCAGCGAGGGGTTTCAAGCTGGAAGTGAAAGCCGACAAACAGCGCCAGCACGATGGCGCACGCCAGCTTAACGGCGAAGCGAATGTGCTGGCTGGCGATGGAAAAGATACCCATGGCGATTAACCAAACTCGCGCAGGCGGTGGGCAATTTTACGGAAGAACGAGTCCTGGCTGGCATCCCGGTCCTTTTCACCGGTGATCACCACCGTCGCCGTGGTACCCGCAGGCCACAGATTTCCCTGCTGTTCATCCAGGTGGATGCGCACCGGCACCCGCTGGGCCAGACGCACCCACTCCAGGTTGGAATCGACCGTCGCCATCCCTTTTGCATCGTTAGAGCTGCTGGAGTTAGTCACCCCTGCGGCAACGCTGTCGACGGTGCCTTTAAAGACGCGGTTGCTGCCGAGCGGCGTAATTTCCGCCCGGAACCCCGGGCGCACGCCTTCCAGCTTGGTCTCTTCCATATAGGCGAGCACGTAGAAGGAGTTCTGTTTAACCAGCGCCACGGCGGTAGAGCCGCGGGTAATGAATTCCCCGGCATAGACGTTAAGGTTGGTCACCCAGCCATCGGACGGCGCGCGGATCACGGTGCGCTCGAGATCGAGCTTCGCCAGATCGCGCGTTGCCTGCGCTTTCGCCAGCTGGTGCAGCACGGTTTGCAGCACGTTGTTGGACTGGTCAATCTCTTCACGGGACATTGCCTGAACGCCCAGCTGATTACGGCGGCCAGCCTCGCGGCGTTTCTCCGCAGCGAGCGCCTGATAATAGGCCACGTCCGCTTCCGCCTCTTCCAGCGCTTTCTGGTAACGAGGCTGGTCGATGGTGAACAGAACCTGATCTTTTTTCACCAGCTGGTTATCGTGGACGTTGACCGCCGTGATAAGACCGGCCACGTCAGGGGCTATTGCCACCACATCGGCGCTGAAGCGTGCATCACGCGTCCACGGTGATTCGGTGTAATAAACCCAGGCGCGGAAAATAGCGATGAAGGCGAGGATAACCAGCGCCATTGTGATGGCAGTGCGGGAGATTTTTCTTGTTAGCGTTTTCACATCAACCTCAGACAAACATGCGCGATATCAGATAAAACAGGCAGCAATACAGCGCGGTATTGAACAATGCAGGGTGCCAGACGAAATCGTAGATCCCGGTAGGGACCAGCACCTTGCGCACCAGCCAGAAGATCGCCAGTGATAAAAGAAGCTCGAAAAATATCGGTGGGAACGACAGACCGAACACCACGATAACGGGAAACAGACTCATGTTGACCTTGATAAGAGAGAGTGCAGGCTTCAGAATTTTTAAGCGCACGCCACCGCGGGAGAGCAAGAAACGCCGGGCGAGAATGGCGCAGCCGTTATGTAATTAATAATATATTAACGTAACTGTTATGCTGTTATCTATAATATGTGATCTAAATCACTTTTAAGCCAGAGTGAACAATGGAACGTTTAAAACGCATGTCGGTCTTCGCCAAAGTGGTTGAGCTGGGCTCTTTTACCGCCGCTGCGCGCCAGCTTCAGATGAGCGTCTCATCCATCAGCCAGACGGTGTCCAAACTGGAAGATGAGCTTCAGGTCAAGCTTCTCAACCGCAGTACCCGCAGCATTGGGCTGACGGAGGCGGGTAAAATTTACTATCAGGGCTGTCGCCGCATGCTGCTTGAAGTGCAGGATGTTCACGAACAGCTCTATGCCTTCAACAACACCCCTATCGGCACGCTGCGCATCGGGTGTTCTTCAACTATGGCACAAAATGTTCTCGCTGCCATGACGGCGGATATGCTGAAAGAGTATCCCGGGCTTACCGTCAATCTGGTGACGGGTATCCCGGCGCCGGACCTGATTGCCGACGGGCTGGACGTGGTGATCCGCGTCGGCGCGTTGCAGGATTCCAGCCTGTTCTCGCGCAGGCTGGGCAGCATGCCAATGGTCGTCTGCACCTCGAAAAGCTATCTGGCGCAGTACGGCGTTCCGGAGAAACCCGCCGATCTCACCAACCACTCGTGGCTGGAGTACAGCGTGCGGCCCGATAATGAATTTGAGCTGATTGCCCCGGAAGGGATTTCTACCAAACTGCTGCCGGAAGGGCGGTTTGTCACCAACGATCCGATGACGATTTCACGCTGGCTGGTGGCCGGCGCCGGGATCGCCTACGTGCCGTTAATGTGGGTGATCAACGAGATCAACAGCGGCGTGCTGGAGATCCTCTTCCCGCGCTACCAGTCCGATCCGCGCCCGGTGTACGCCCTGTATACCGAAAAAGACAAACTCCCGCTCAAGGTACAGGTGTGTATTAACTATCTGACCGAGTATTTTGTCGACGTGGCGGAGCTGTTTCAGGGGATGCGGGGGAGAAGGAAAGAGTAGGCCTTTTTCCAAAAGGACGAGGGAGAAAAGACAGCGCCGAGCAGTTCCCTCTCCCCTTTGGGGAGAGGGTCAGGAAATTACGCCGTGCCGCCCACCGTCAGGTTGTCCACCTTCAGCGTTGGCTGGCCTACGCCAACCGGCAGGCTCTGGCCCTCTTTACCGCAGACGCCCACGCCGTTATCCAGCTTCAGATCGTTACCGACCATAGAGATCTGCTGCATGGCTTCGATACCGGAGCCAATCAGCGTCGCACCCTTCACCGCTTTGGTCACTTTGCCTTTCTCGATCAGATACGCTTCTGACGTGGAGAAAACAAACTTACCGGAGGTGATGTCCACCTGGCCGCCGCCAAAGTTCGGCGCAAAGATACCGTAATCAACGGATTCGATAATCTCCTGCGGCGTGGAATTGCCCGGCAGCATGTACGTGTTGGTCATGCGCGGCATCGGCAGATGCGCGTAAGATTCACGGCGTCCGTTGCCCGTCGGCGCGACGCCCATCAGGCGAGCGTTGAGTTTGTCCTGCATGTAGCCTTTCAGCACGCCGTTTTCGATCAGCACATTGTACTGGCCTGGCGTACCTTCATCATCGATAGCCACCGAGCCGCGACGATCGCGCATGGTGCCGTCATCCACCACGGTGCACAGCTCAGAGGAGACAAGCTGCCCGATTTGACCGCTGAACACGGACGTCCCGCGACGGTTAAAGTCGCCTTCCAGGCCGTGGCCTACGGCCTCGTGCAACAGCACGCCCGGCCAGCCAGCGCCCAGCACCACCGGGAATGAGCCCGCCGGCGCCGCGACGGCATTCAGATTCACCAGCGCCATGCGCACGGCCTCTTTCGCCCACGCGTCAGCGCGTGCTTCACCGTCAACGTCGCCCAGGAACCAGTCATAGCCGAAACGACCGCCGCCGCCGCTTGAGCCGCGTTCGCGTTTACCGTCGTCATCGACCTGCACGCTGATTGAGAGACGCACCAGCGGGCGAACGTCTGCCGCAAGGGTACCGTCCGTTGCCGCAACCAGAATCAACTCATACACACCGCTCAGGCTGGCAGAAACTTCCTGCACGCGTTTGTCCGCCGCGCGGGCGACTTTGTCTACGCGACGCAGGATATCCAGCTTCTCTTCACGGCTCATGCTCTGCAGCGGATCGATGCTGGTATAGAGCGCAGAGTGCTGCACTTCTCCCAGGGTTTTCACGCGGCCATCGCCGGTATCACGCACAATGGTACGCGCGGCCTGCGCGCTCTGCTCAAGTGCGGTGAGGCTAATCTGATCGGCATAGGCAAAACCGGTTTTCTCGCCGCTGACGGCACGGACGCCGACGCCCTGGTCGATGTTGTAGGAGCCATCTTTGATGATGCTGTCTTCTAAAACCCAGGATTCGTGATAGCTCGACTGGAAATAAAGGTCGCCGTAGTCGAGACGGCGTTCGGTCAGTTGACCAAGAATGGAGAACAGGTCCTGATGGCTCAGGCCGTTCGCTGCGAGCAAATGTTCACTTACCAGGTTCAGACTCATCGTATTGCTACTCGTTCGTTGCCGCCCGTGGCGGTATAAAGATCGTATTTATTGAGAGTGAGGCAATTACCTGCCCACGTCAAATCATTGCTGTGCTTCTTTGCGCGGCTGGCGCAGCACCTCGTTGATCTGCGGTTTATCTACCGGACCGGTAATGCGGTAGCGCAGAATGGAGACCTTGCTCCACAGCGGGCCCAGCACTTTGCTGGCGGCAAACACCGCCGCACCGACAATCGGGTTCACCACAAAGGCCGCCGCCACGCCCACGCTCGCGGAAATTTCCGGCGCCACCACGGCTTCCATATCCAGCTCGCGGCGCACGAGGTTGACGGAGCCTTTCATGGCGATATCTGCTTCCAGGCCATCCACCAGCGTGTCGTCCGTATGCAGAACCCCGTCCTTGATCCACGCCGTACTGCGGATGGAATCATAGTAGAAACCTTCGCTGAAGGTATCGCTGAAATCGAAGCGCAGCTTGCGCAACAGCGCGTCAAAACTCAGCAGGCGCAGGATCTGCCCGGCGCGCCCCGTGCTCACGTCGGCAATTTCACCTTTGCCGAAGCGGGTTTTCAGAATGCCGTTCAGCGAGGCTTCATCCGGCTTCCACGGGGCGTCACGCCAGTGAAGATCGTAATCGACGTCAAATGACGAGCCGCGCAGCGGCGTGCTGATACCAAAGAAATTGGCTGCCGCGTCCAGCTTGTTGCCTTTAATGTCGCCCTTCAGGGACGTTCGCTGCTCGCCCGGGTTATTCACCCATTCCCCTGCGGCCGTCATGCGGCCAAAACCGGTATCAACCAGGCCGCCGGAGAGCGTAAGCGTGTTAGCCTGAATAGTGAAATCACCGTCGATACGGCCATATTTCTGCCCCCACAGCCAGCACTCCGCACAGCGCAGCTGGAGATCGGGCCAGCCGCTAAAATCGACGCGGGAAACATTACTCAGCGGCGACGTCTCTGCCGGTTTATCTTTGCCGCTCGCGGCGCTTGCCGGATTGTAGTAGAGGTAGCGGATCGCCGCCTGCCACGGCGCGTGATTGCGCATGGTCAGCGTACCGTTGATCTCTCTGCCCTGGGCCTCCACCTTCGTACCGTTAGCGCCAGGGTGCGAGACAATGCTCAGGTTGTTCCACTGCTGCCCGCCCAGCATCAGCGACGGCGTACGTACGGTAATGGCCTGCGGGAACTGGGCGGTTTCATCAACGTTCTGCCCTACGCCTTTCTGGAACAGCGCCAGCCACTCTGCACCGTCCATCGGCGGGAGGTTCAGCTCAATGCCCTGCTGCTCCGGAAGCGGCGGCGTGGAGCGGCTATCCGTTGTCCAGATGGCTTTGTCGAGGGTGAGCTTGCGGTTAAGCAGCCAGCGGCTGTTGAAGTGGTTTGTCCCGCCCGCGCTGCCGGTCAGCGCGAAGCTGTTCAGGTTGCCATCGACGTTCAGCTTTACCGGCAGCGGCTGTCCGGACTGTTTATCCAGCGGCGCAGGCAGCTGGCTCTGAAGGTTTTTCAGATCGCCCGTGATGTCGACCTTATACTGGGCACCCGCGTGATAAGGCAGGTCGATTGCCACTTTACCCTGCCAGGCGACCGCCCCCTCCACTGACGCCTCAATGGGTTTCGGCAGGACGTCCATACGTGATGGCTGCCAGTTACCGTCCAGATTGACGGCCACCTGATAAGCCTTTTGACCCTCGGTGGTCGTGAAGTCAATATTCACGGGCTGATTAAACCAGCTGGCCGTAAGCGGCTCGCTCTTCAGGTTACCGTTCTCAAAGCTGAACTGCCCGCTGAGATTTTTCAGCGTGCTATCAAGAGGCTTGATGAACAGGCTGTTGTTCTTCAGACGGACGTCGCCTTTGGCGGTGGTCATCTCTCCGTCCAGCGGGATATCAAGATGTAAGCGAGCATTCACATCGCCATCAAGCTGCAGCTGCTGAAGCGTCGCGGCCAGCGACTCTTTCAGCGGCGTCTCCTCAAAGTACGGTCCCACCGCTTTGCCCGGCCCGTTGATGTCGGCATCAATCAGCAGCATCTCTTTTGAGTAGTCCGGAATGTTGGCCGTCAGGTTGCTGGCCGTCACGCCGCCCAGCGCCACGCTGTCGGACTTCATCCATAGCCCGTCATTGAGGAAGTTGAGTTCGATATCCAGGTCTTTCAGCGCGGGCCAGCCGGGCTGGAAAGCGAAGGTCGCGTTATGCAGCGGCACCAGCACCTGGAACTGGCCTTCATTATGCTTATACGGGAAAAGATGAGGATTACCGCCGTACACCAGCGTGGCATTGTCTGCCTGACCGCCCTGAATCGCGCCGCTAAGATAGTCTACCAGAGCTTTTCCCATCAGGTTTTCCGGGAAGTAGCGCCAGGCCTGAGAGCCGTCATCGGTGCTGATCCCGGCCAGAATGCCCAGCCACGGCTCATCGCCTTCAGGCTGCAGATAGCGGAAATCGCCGCGCGCGTGCACCGCTTTGGCTTTCACGTCGATATGGCGGCCATCAAGCTGGAAACCCTTGTCGTTACGGAGCCAGTTAAGCACCGCGCTGCCCTGTTCGATTTCAAGCGGCGCGCGGAAGACCGTCTCGTAAGGCATTTTGGCGTCGTGCATATCAACCGTCAGCCTGCCGTTTTCCACGCTGCCTTCCAGCTTGCCGCTAAAGTGCTCCGCCCCCGGCAGCAGCTTCCACTGCTTCCAGGCAAGATCTTTCCACGTGGCCTGGAAGCGGGTTTTTTCCGTCGCCTGGAGCGGGATGTCCAGCCCCAGAGCATCGATCGTCCCGCTCGGCTGCGTTGCCAGCCAGATCTCGCCCAGGTCCGGAGAGAGCTTAGCCGCCATCGAGCGCAGGCCTTCAATGGCCGCCAAATCCAGGTTGCTGGCGCGGATGCGCAGCTCGTCGCTGCGTTTACTGGCCGCGCCGCCGACGTCCTGCTCCGGCATCCAGGCCAGCGTCAGCGCACCGCGCGGCCACGGCTTGCCGTCCATGGTGATGCGCGTATCCGGAATGGCAAACTGCCAGCCCTCTTTCTCCTGCGTCACGTGCGCGGTGAGGTTATCGACGGAAAGCTGATGCTGCCGTTTTTCGCCTTTCCAGCTTGCGCCCCCCTGCTTGAGCCAGATATCGCCGCTGGCAAATTCGCCTTTGGTCAGGGTCAGCCAGCCTTCAAGGCTGAAGCGGGCAGTCTCGAGCTGCATATTTTGCTGGATCCAGTCGCCCAGCCACGGCTTCACGTCCACATCGTCGGCCTGCAGCCAGACTTTGCCGTTGTTTAACAGGCCGTCGTCGTCCCGCAGATCCATACGCACCTGCATCACGCCGTGCTGGCCGTTCAGGCTTGAGAGATTGACCTGCCCCTCGGCGCGGTGACGTTCTTTACCGTTGAGCCAGGTCAGCTGAGGGATCGCCAGTTCGGCGCGCTGGCCGGAAAGGGTAATGAAGCTCACTTCGCTATCGCGCAGATCGAAGTGATCGAACTGGCGGAGGAAAAGATCGCTGAAGCGGTTGGCTTCAAGGCCCTGACCGCTATCGCCGCCGGACAGCGGCGTATTGGTCAGAAACTGGAGTTGATAAAAGGTGAGATCGCGAAACTGCCAGCGCAGATGCAGCAGGCTTTGCCAGACGTCCAGCGCCAGGGTTACGCGTTTGATTTTCAGATAGCCGCCATCTTTCAGGCTGGCATTGATATCCCGGACATCGAGCGTCGGGCCAAAATTCTGCCAGCTCGCGCTAATCTGGCTTACGTTCACCGGCACGCCGGTGGTGGATTCGATTTTAGCCAGCAGCTGCGGACGCCAGCTGTCAAGATGCGGTAATACGAGGCGTAGCCCGCTCACGAGCAACGCGACAATCACGACCAGCGTTGCCCCTGTAAGCAATAAAATCCCCGGCAATCGCCTCACGCATCTCTCCTTGTCAGCTTTCGTCACGCAGCGTACTGCGTCTTACATCATCACGACGTCAAACTGCTCCTGGTTATAGAGCGGTTCAATTTGTACTTTTACCTGTTTGCCGACAAAGATTTCTACTTCCGCCAGCGCGTGCGACTCTTCGCCTTTCAGCGCTTCAGCCACCGCAGGGGAAGCATAGACCAGAAAACGATCGGAGTCGTAGGCATGATGGACACGAACGATTTCACGCATAATTTCGTAGCAGACGGTCTCAACCGTCTTTACCGTTCCGCGTCCATGGCAGGTTGGGCATTCATTACACAGCACATGCTCAACGCTCTCGCGGGTACGCTTACGCGTCATTTCCACCAGCCCCAGCTGTGAGAAGCCGTTAATGCTGGTTTTCACGCGGTCTTTGCTCAGCGCCTGCTCAAGCGAGTGCAGCACGCGGCGACGATGGTCTTCATTACTCATATCGATGAAGTCGATGATGATAATGCCGCCCAGATTGCGCAGACGAAGCTGGCGCGCAATCGCCTGCGTGGCTTCGATGTTGGTGTTGAAGATGGTGTCATCGAGGTTGCGATGGCCGACAAACGCGCCGGTGTTGATATCAACGGTGGTCATCGCTTCGGTCTGATCGATGATCAAATAGCCGCCCGACTTCAGCTCGACCTTACGCTCCAGCGCGCGCTGGATCTCGTTTTCGACATCATAGAGATCGAAGATCGGCTGACGTCCTGAATAATGCTCCAGCAGGCCCGGCATCTCCGGGATGTACTCAGCGGTAAATTCCAGCAGCGCTTCATAGGTCAGGCGCGAGTCCACGCGAATGCGGTCGAGCTGCGCATCGGCAAAGTCGCGCAGAACGCGCTGAGCAAGCGCCAGTTCACCGTAGAGCTGGTAGCGGGTCTGGTTGCGTTTTTTACGCTCCATCACTTTGGTCCAGACGCGCTTCAGGTAAGCCGCATCCGACGCCAGGTCTTCTTCACTGATCCCTTCCGCAGCGGTACGGATGATAAACCCGCCCTGCTCATCGCAGTAGGCGCTGACCACTTTCTTCAGACGCTCGCGCTCGGTTTCGCTCTCAATACGCTGCGAAACGCCCACGTGCGACGCGCCGGGCATAAAGACCAGATAGCGGGAAGGTAAGGTGATGTCGGTGGTCAGACGGGCGCCTTTGGTGCCGAGGGGATCTTTCACCACCTGCACCATCAGATCCTGTCCCTGACGCACCAGTTCAGAAATATCGCGCACGGCAAACTGCTTTTGCTCTTCGCCCGCGACGCACTCGGTGTGCGGCATGATATCGGAGGCATGTAAAAACGCCGCCTTATCCAGTCCAATATCTACAAAAGCCGCCTGCATACCCGGTAGTACACGACTGACACGACCTTTGTAGATATTGCCTACTATTCCGCGCCGCGCTTCACGCTCAATATGAATTTCCTGAAGAATGCCACCATCAATATAGGCCACACGGGTTTCCGATGGCGTTACGTTTACCAACAATTCAGCCGTCATAATTATCCCTTCCCTCACGCAGTGAGTTAAAATTGCTCAGCAACTCATACGTTTCCACCAGCGGTAAGCCGACTACGGCGTGATAGCTGCCATTAATCTTCCTGACAAAACAGCCACCCAGCCCCTGAATACCGTATGCACCTGCTTTATCCATCGGTTCACCGCTGGCAATATAAGCGGCGATGTCGTCGTCGGTAAGTACTCTGAACGTCACTTCGGTCACCACCAGGCAATCCAGCACGTGCTGGCGGTCAGCCAGCGCGACGGCCGTCATCACCTGATGCGTTTGTCCGGACATTTTGTGCAGCATGCGCGCCGCATGATCGGCATCGCGCGGTTTCTCAAGCACTTCACCGTTCAGAATAACGATGGTATCTGCTCCCAGCACGGGAAGATCGCGTGGCACACTGGCCACGCCCGCCTGCGCTTTCTCGCGCGCAAGGCGAGAAACGTACTGTTGAGCGCTTTCGCCCTCAGCACGTTTTTCTTCAATGCCGGTAACGATGCGTTCAAAAGAGACCCCTAGCTGCGTCAGGAGTTCCTGACGGCGCGGGGAGCCGGAAGCGAGATACAAAGACGTCATAGAAACCTTTTATTGCACAGCAAACTGCTGGCGAACCTTACGCATCAGCAGGAATAACCATGGCCAGAGCACACCGTTTACTACACTACTCCAGAACACTTCCGGTCGGAAAGAGACGTTGATCACTAAAAACTCTGCCCAGAAAACAACGATATCCGCAGCGAGCGACAATAGCATCACCACCAGGGCCTGTTGCCAGAGCGCAAGGTTACGAAAGAGCTGGAATTTGAGTGCGACGAGGTACGCAATAATGCTCATGGACAAGGCGCGCACGCCAAGCGTAGAGCCGCTAATGAGATCCAGTATGGCACCCATCACGAAACCTGTGCCGACATTTACGCGATGCGGCAGGGCAAGGATCCAGTAGAGTAAAATGAGCAATACCCAGTTTGGCCGGAAAACGAGAATGTCATCCGGCCAGGGCATCACTTGCAGTAACAGTGCAATGAGAAACGAGAGCCAGATGACCCAGCGTCCCTGGCTACGATAGCTTGCCACTACTGCCCTCCCGAAGAGAGTTTAGGCGGTGGCGGCGCATCCGGCAGCGGCTGCGTTAACCCGGTTGCCGGCGCCGGAACTGGCGCAGGCGGCCCCATGGAATCCGCAGGCGGGAGAACCTGCGGCATCATCTGCATCAGGCGCTCGTTTGCTACGCGATGCACCTCTTCAGGCGTCATCGGGTTAGCACCGTTACGATCGGCGCCCCACAGCAGCAGCAGATAGCGCAGACGCTGCAAACCGGCGGTTGGACGCGCCTGAATCACGGTATAGGCACGCTGGGTGTCCAGCTTGACCGAAGAGACCACCGCAACCGGATAGCCTTCAGGGAAGCGTCCACCCAGGCCGGACGTCACCAGCACGTCGCCCACGCGGATATCCGTATTAGCCGGCAGATGTTCCAGCTGCAGATCGTCCGTACAGCCGTTACCGGCAGCAATCACGCGGATGTCGTTGCGCAAAACCTGGATCGGCAGCGCATGCGTGGCATCGCAAATCAGCAGCACGCGGCTGGTCAGTTTGGCCACGGCAACCACCTGGCCCACGACGCCTTTATCACTGATAACAGGCTGACCTTCATATACCCCGTTCACGCTCCCTTTGTCGATCACAACCTGATCGCTGTAGGGGTCGTTCACGGTGGAGATCACCTGCGTGACCATTTTCTGCTCATCCTGACGCAGCGGCGAGCCGAGCAGTTCACGCAGACGCGCGTTTTCCTGCTTGTATTGCCCCAGCATCAGCAGTTCGCTGTTTTTCAGCAGCAGTTCCTGACGTAATGCCCGGTTTTCGAGTTCGAGTTGGTCGCGCGAAGACAGCGTTTGAGAAACGGAGTCGAGCAGTTCACGGGGACCATTTGAAACAAAGTAGAAAGGACTGACGGCGGTATCCATGTACGTTCTGATCTGGCTGAACGTACCGAGGCGGCTATCGGCAATAATGACCCCAAGCGCAACCAGAACCGCCAGAATAAGGCGAAACTGTAGCGATGGGCCACGGCTAAAAATTGGCTTCATAGGCTATGCGTATTCTCGCGTCAGAGAGAAAGGGTAGCAAATTGCTACCCTCTCAAACTCGACTACTCTTCGCTGAACAAATCGCCGCCGTGCATGTCGATCATTTCCAGCGCCTTGCCACCACCACGGGCGACGCAAGTCAGTGGATCTTCTGCAACTACGACAGGAATACCTGTCTCTTCCATTAACAGGCGGTCGAGGTTACGCAGCAGCGCACCACCACCGGTCAGAACCATACCGCGCTCGGAGATATCGGACGCCAGCTCTGGTGGGCACTGTTCCAGTGCAACCATTACCGCGCTCACGATGCCCGTCAGTGGTTCCTGCAGAGCTTCCAGAATTTCGTTGGAGTTCAGGGTGAAACCGCGTGGAACACCTTCCGCCAGGTTACGGCCACGCACTTCGATCTCACGCACTTCATCGCCCGGATACGCAGAGCCGATTTCGTGTTTGATACGCTCTGCGGTGGCTTCACCGATCAGAGAGCCGTAGTTACGGCGCACATAATTAATGATGGCTTCATCGAAGCGGTCACCACCGATACGTACGGAAGAGGAGTACACCACGCCGTTCAGAGAGATAACGGCCACTTCAGTGGTACCACCACCGATATCCACCACCATAGAACCGGTAGCTTCGGAAACAGGCAGGCCCGCACCGATGGCCGCAGCCATTGGCTCTTCAATCAGGAACACTTCACGTGCCCCTGCACCCTGGGCAGATTCACGGATTGCGCGACGCTCTACCTGGGTTGCGCCAACCGGCACACACACCAGAACACGCGGGCTTGGACGCATGAAGCTGTTGCTGTGAACCTGCTTGATGAAGTGCTGAAGCATTTTTTCAGTCACGAAGAAGTCGGCGATAACGCCGTCTTTCATTGGGCGAATGGCGGCGATGTTGCCAGGGGTACGACCCAGCATCTGCTTCGCGTCATGACCCACTGCAGCCACGCTTTTCGGCGAGCCTGCACGATCCTGACGAATGGCCACAACGGAAGGCTCATTCAATACGATGCCTTGTCCTTTTACATAAATAAGGGTATTCGCGGTACCCAGGTCAATGGACAGGTCATTGGAAAACATGCCACGAAATTTTTTCAACATACTAAGGGATAATCCTGAAAGCTGGGGCGGAAAACAAAATCCGCTTACTTTACCAACCACACGCAGCAGCGACAAGGCGCAAAAATCATCTGCAACGGTGAAAATTTGTGCAGTACGTTTCCTGATGTTACAAAATCATCCCCTGACTCCCTCAGGGCTGAGTAAACAGTAGCGTTCCCCACTGACGTTTGTAACCCGTTACAGGTCGTTCACTGGCTTTTTGCTCGACATACTCAAAGCTACAGGCGCGATATTCTACGTGAAAACAGCGTAAACGGCAGGTCAAACAGAGTATCTTTGCAAATATTTTTTCACGTTGGTGTCAAGCGGTTGAGAGGCAGCAAAAAAATCCCCCTGACCGCCCATCACGCCGCGCGCTGTTAACATCTGCCATTCGCTTCTGGAGCGCACGCCCGTGGCAAATACTTGTGTTCGCGTACCCTTGCACGCTTCGACCAGACTCTGTACCAGCAGCTGGTTTTCCGTACGCTTCTCAATATTCCTTACCAGCCCCGGATGTAGCTTTAATAACTCCACATCCAGCTCCTTGATCCAGTTGGTGCTGACCAGCGTTAAACCTGCCTGCGTCACAGCGATACGTGCACCGAGCGCATTGATCAAACGTACCACCGGACGTAACCGGCTGATGTGTTGACCTACATCGGCCTCAGCAAGTTCAAAAATAATGTGTTTACGTTGCGATTTTTCGCATTGCATTAACGTATCACGTAGCCAGCGCTGAAAACGTGGGCGTATTAACGACTCCACGGTGACCTGTAACGCCAGGTTTTCTTCAGGCCAGAAGGATAAAAACGGAATCAGCCGGGTAATTTGCTGGCGGTCATACTCTTCGGACAGGCCAAATTGCAGCACCATCGGCAGATATTCCGCAGAGATGACCTCTTCGGTACCGTCAAAAATACGACACATCAGTTCACGGTGATGAACGTTGCCGTTTTTCATGACCGCGGGTTTTTGATAAATACGTGGCCCGCCGCGGCTGAGCATTTGCTCAATCAGCGTTCGCCAGCGCACGTTGCCGCGCCCTTTTTCCGGCAGCGAGTCATCGTAAACCGCCCACCCGTTGGCCCCCTGCAGCACGGCGTTGCGGGTAGCGGCTTCCGCATGTTCCATCACCTGCTCTGTGGATTGTCCGCCACGCCAGGCGCAGATCCCCATGTGGACCATATCGTCCCTGTCGAGCATTTTGCTCTGCGGCAGCGCATCTACCGCCTTCAGCAGCTGGCTGGCGATGCTTTCGGATTCCTTCAGCGTACGATGAGGCAACAGCACGGCAAAGTCGCTGCGGTGATAGCGGGCCAGCAGCGCGCCCGGGTAGCGCATAATAAAGGTGGAGAGCAGGTTGATCAGCGTAAAGAGGTTTTCTTCCGCGACCCGCTGTCCCCAGGTGTCGCGCAGGAGATCGAAATCGGGCAGGCGAATCATCATCACCACCCCGTGAGTCCCCACTTTTTCTGAATCGTCGAGCAGCGTGGCGAGCTGATTATCAAAGAAAAGACGGTTGTTAAGGCCGGTTTTATTATCCTGCGCCGCATAAGAGCGGATCAGCGTATCCATACGGCTGCGCTGGTCGCTGGCAAACTGGATTTCGGAGAGCAGGGTATCCAGCGCGCTGCTGGCGCGCGACGGCCACTCGTGGACGGAGCCACGCACCTGCGGGCCGCGTTCACCGTTAAGGATTCGAACAGAGCGCATCTCCAGCAGCTCCTGACCGGAGAGCTGGCGGCGCAGCCAGCGGACCGCGAGAAAGATCAGCAGGACGATAAACGCAACGGCGACGGTGAGCGGCGCGGTGGTCATCATGGAACGAAAATAGCTGGCCATCGGATCGAGGTAGACCATGTGTATGGTCATCCCTGGATTTTTAAGGGAGTGCACCGTCACGTCCCGATACTGGCTCACCACGCCCGCGGGCAGATAACTTCCCGGCCGTTCGTGGCTTAAAACACGGTGCTTTCCCTGCAGAATGTCGATCTGAACGATATCAACAGGTACCATCAACTCATCGAGCTCGCGGGAGAGCGCCGGTAGCGGCGTCGTCAGCAGACGCGTATCAATCACCGAGGCAACAGACTGTACCCGGTTGACCAGCTTGTCCTGAATGGCGGTGTAAAAGCTCAGGGAACAGCCCAGAAGCGTGACAAAAATGGTAAGCCCCGTCAGCAAGGTGATAAAAGCTGAGAACTTCGTCGTTAATCGCATCCTTGAGATTACTCCGTGGGTTGATGGGGTAGCGAGTAAGCGCTAACTTGCATTTCAAATGCGGCATACTACCAAATCGGGCGTATCTGGCAATTTATTGCGTTAAATCGGCACTGCGTTTCCCTGAGCGAGTATAGTCTTCAGAAATTATTTTCCAATCATCTGAGTCGTGAGGACCCCGTATGCAGGCTTTGATCTTAGAACAGCAGGACGGCAAAACGCTTGCCTCAGTGCAGGCGGTTGAAGAGAGTCGCCTGCCGGAAGGCGACGTAACCGTCGACATCGACTGGTCCAGTTTAAATTATAAAGATGCGCTGGCTATTACCGGTAAGGGTAAAATCATCCGAAATTTCCCTATGGTACCGGGGATCGATTTCGCTGGCCGGGTTCATACCAGCGAGGATCCGCGCTTCCATCCAGGCCAGCATGTGCTGCTCACCGGCTGGGGCGTGGGTGAAAATCACTGGGGCGGGCTGGCAACGCAGGCGCGCGTGAAGGGCGACTGGCTGGTGCCTGTGCCGAAAGGCATGGATGGCCGCAAGGCAATGATCGTCGGCACGGCAGGCTTTACCGCCATGCTGTGCGTGATGGCGCTGGAAGATGCGGGTATCCGCCCTGAGTCAGGGGAAATTGTCGTCACCGGCGCCAGCGGCGGCGTGGGCAGCACGGCAGTCACGCTGCTCCACAAGCTGGGCTATCAGGTCGCTGCGGTTTCCGGCCGTGAAAGCACCCATGATTATCTGCGCCAGCTCGGCGCCAGCCGCATTCTCAGCCGCGACGAATTTGCCGAAACCCGTCCGCTGGAAAAACAGGTTTGGGCAGGGGCGGTGGATACCGTCGGTGATAAGGTGCTGGCAAAAGTCCTGGCGCAGATGAATTACGGCGGCTGCGTGGCAGCCTGCGGTCTGGCGGGCGGATTTGCCCTGCCAACCACCGTGATGCCATTTATTCTGCGTAACGTACGCCTGCAGGGTGTGGATTCCGTGATGACCCCGCCGGCCCGTCGTCATGAAGCCTGGGAACGGCTGGTGCGCGATCTGCCGGAATCTTTCTATACCCAGAGCGCAACGGAGATAACCCTCAGCCAGGCGCCGGAATACGCCAGTAAGATCATGGACAACCAGTTCCACGGCCGCGCGCTGGTGAAAATCGCCTAATCTTCAAATTTTCGTGACATATTCGCGCGAATCCCTCTCCTCCGTCATGCTTAGAAAAACGCATGACGGAGGATGCCATGAAAAACCGAAAACTGACGGAAGCCGACGTAACGTCTGAGTCTGTCTTTATGTTACAGCGCCGCCAGATCCTGAAAATGCTTGGCATCAGCGCCACAGCCCTGACGCTCTCTCCCGCGGCACACGCCGACCTGCTCGACTGGTTTAAAGGCAACGATCGGCCAAAGGCCCCATCCGGCGCCCCGCTAACCTTTACGAAACCGGCCGAATGGCAAAACAAGCTGACGCTTACGCCGGAAGATAAAGTTACCGGCTACAACAACTTCTACGAATTTGGTCTCGATAAGGCCGATCCTGCCGCCAACGCGGGGAGCCTCAAAACCGATCCGTGGACGCTGAAGATTGATGGCGAAGTGGCGAAACCCCTGACGCTGGACCACCACGATCTCACCACCCGTTTCCCGCTCGAAGAGCGTATCTATCGCATGCGCTGCGTGGAAGCGTGGTCGATGGTGGTGCCCTGGGTCGGCTTCCCGCTGCATAAGCTGCTGGCGATGGTTGAGCCCACCAGCAACGCAAAATATGTCGCTTTCCAGACGCGCTATGCGCCGGACGAGATGCCCGGGCAGAAAGATAGGTTTATCGGCGGCGGGCTTGAGTATCCGTATGTGGAAGGGTTACGTCTCGACGAAGCCATGCACCCCCTTACCCTGCTGACCGTCGGCGTTTATGGCAAAGCGCTTCCGCCGCAGAACGGAGCCCCCATCCGTTTAACCGTACCCTGGAAATATGGTTTCAAAGGGATTAAATCTATCGTCAGCATTAAGCTTACCCGCGAACGTCCGCCAACCACCTGGAATCTGGCGGCTCCGGACGAATACGGCTTCTTCGCCAACGTGAACCCGCACGTGGATCATCCGCGCTGGTCGCAGGCAACCGAGCGGTTTATCGGTTCCGGCGGTGCGCTGGACGTAAAGCGCCAGCCGACGCTGCTGTTTAACGGCTATGCGGATGAAGTGGCCTCGCTTTACCGTGGCCTCAACTTACGGGAGAACTTCTGAGTGCGTTTAACGGCAAAACAGATTACCTGGCTGAAAGTGCTGCTGCACCTGGCCGGGCTGCTTCCTTTTATATGGCTGTTCTGGGCCGCCAGCCAGGGGCTCTTTAGCGCAGACCCGGCAAAGGATATCCAGCATTTTACCGGTCGGATGGCTCTGAAATTTTTGCTGGCCACCTTGCTCGTCTCGCCGCTGGCGCGCTACGCTAAACAGCCCTTATTGATACGCACCCGTCGCCTGTTAGGGCTATGGTGTTTTGCCTGGGCGACGCTGCACCTCACCAGCTACGCCCTGCTGGAACTGGGAATTAACAATCTGGCGCTGCTTGGCCGTGAACTGGTGACACGCCCTTATCTGACGCTGGGTATCGTGAGCTGGGTGGTTTTACTGGCGTTAGCGCTGACATCCACGCAATATGCGCAGCGAAAACTGGGCAGGCGCTGGCAGCTTCTGCATAACTTCGTCTATCTTGTCGCGATCCTCGCCCCCATTCATTACCTGTGGTCGGTGAAGATCCTCTCGCCACAGCCGATCCTTTATGCACTGGCGGCCGTGGCGCTTTTGGCATGGCGTTACAAGAAGTTCCGCCAGTGGTTGCGATAGTTCGCGAAACTGTGCGTTTTCCCGCAGATTACCCGTCAACCGCAAATCTTTTTCGGATAGCGGTTGATAATCTTCCCTGATAAGACCAGTATTTAGCTGCTAAATGCTACGAAATCGTTATAATGTGCGACCTTGGTTCGCCTGACAGCGGTTTTAAGCCTCTGAAAAGGTGACATTTGCGTTTCGAAGGTATATTTTGTTTTTTACCCGAAAATCGCAGGAGATAGCGGCATAATGACTGATAAATTCCATATCTTAGTTTTGAACGGACCGAACCTGAACATGCTCGGTACCCGTGAGCCAGAGAAGTACGGCACGCTAACATTGAGTGAAATTGTTAACCGTCTGGGAACGGAAGCAGCGTCACTGAATGTGGATTTGGATCATTTTCAGTCGAATGCGGAGTACGCACTCATCGACCGTATTCATCAGGCTAAAGACAATGTGGACTATATCCTGATCAATCCGGCCGCGTTTACGCACACCAGTGTTGCTATCCGCGACGCACTTCTCGCGGTGAGTATCCCGTTTATCGAGATCCACCTGAGTAATGTGCACGCCCGAGAGCCGTTTCGTCACCATTCGTATCTGTCGGATATCGCTGCTGGCGTTATCTGTGGACTGGGCGCAGACGGCTATTCATACGCTTTACAGACAGCGGTAAAACGCTTGTCACAATCACACTAAACAAGAGTACGGAACCCACTCATGGATATTCGTAAGATTAAAAAACTGATCGAGCTGGTTGAAGAATCAGGCATCTCCGAACTGGAAATTTCTGAAGGCGAAGAGTCTGTACGCATCAGCCGTGCAGCCCCAGCCGCTAGCTTCCCGGTAATGCAGCAGGCTTATGCTGCGCCAGTGCAGCAGCCTGCGCTCTCCGCAGCCGTTGCGCCAGCAGCTGAAGCCGCACCTGCCGCTGCAGCAGAAATCAGTGGTCACATCGTACGTTCCCCAATGGTTGGTACTTTCTACCGCACCCCGAGCCCGGACGCGAAGGCGTTCATCGAAGTGGGTCAGAAAGTCAACGTAGGCGATACCCTGTGCATCGTTGAAGCGATGAAAATGATGAACCAGATCGAAGCAGACAAATCAGGTACTGTGAAAGCGATTCTGGTCGAAAGTGGTCAGCCGGTTGAATTTGACGAGCCGCTGGTCGTCATCGAGTAACGAGGCGTACATGCTGGATAAAATTGTTATCGCCAACCGCGGCGAGATCGCACTGCGTATTCTTCGTGCCTGTAAAGAACTGGGCATCAAGACCGTCGCTGTGCACTCAAGCGCGGATCGCGATTTAAAACACGTATTGCTGGCGGATGAGACGGTCTGTATTGGCCCGGCTCCGTCCGTAAAAAGCTATCTGAACATCCCGGCTATCATCAGCGCCGCTGAAATCACCGGCGCGGTGGCAATTCATCCGGGTTACGGCTTCCTCTCTGAGAACGCCAACTTTGCTGAGCAGGTTGAACGCTCTGGCTTCATCTTCATCGGCCCGAAAGCCGACACCATCCGCCTGATGGGCGACAAAGTGTCTGCAATCACTGCGATGAAAAAAGCCGGTGTTCCAACCGTACCAGGCTCTGACGGACCTCTGACCGACGACATGGATGCTAACCGTGCTCATGCTAAGCGCATTGGCTACCCGGTTATCATCAAGGCGTCCGGCGGCGGCGGCGGTCGCGGTATGCGCGTTGTGCGTAGCGATGCTGAACTGGCTCAGTCCATCTCCATGACCAAAGCAGAAGCGAAAGCCGCTTTCAGCAATGACATGGTGTACATGGAAAAATACCTGGAAAACCCACGCCACATCGAAATTCAGGTGCTGGCTGACGGTCAGGGTAACGCGATCTATCTGGCAGAACGTGACTGCTCCATGCAGCGTCGTCACCAGAAAGTGGTCGAAGAAGCACCAGCACCGGGCATTACCCCAGAGCTGCGTCGCTACATCGGCGAGCGTTGCTCCAAAGCGTGTGTTGATATCGGCTATCGCGGTGCAGGTACCTTTGAGTTCCTGTTCGAGAACGGCGAGTTCTATTTCATCGAAATGAACACCCGTATTCAGGTTGAACACCCGGTTACCGAAATGATCACCGGCGTTGACCTGATCAAAGAACAGCTGCGTATCGCTGCAGGCCAGCCGCTGTCCATCAAGCAGGAAGAAGTTGTGGTGAAAGGCCATGCGGTAGAGTGCCGTATTAACGCCGAAGACCCGAACACCTTCCTGCCAAGCCCGGGTAAAATCACGCGTTTCCACGCGCCGGGTGGCTTTGGCGTGCGCTGGGAGTCTCATATCTACGCCGGTTACACCGTACCGCCGTACTATGACTCAATGATCGGCAAGCTTATCTGCTATGGCGAAAACCGTGACGTGGCGATTGCCCGCATGAAAAACGCCCTGCAGGAACTGATCATCGACGGTATCAAAACCAACGTCGATCTGCAGATGCGTATCATGAGCGACGAGCACTTCCAGAATGGTGGAACTAACATCCACTATCTGGAGAAAAAACTCGGTCTGAACGAGAAGTAAGAGACCTGTGTTGCTAAAAGGCCGGATTATCCGGCCTTTTTTATTTCTGGGGCCTAGAAAGCCTCATCATGTACAATCCCCGCTTTCTTCATCCACAAGGGACAAAAAATGGACAAACGTTTTGTTCAGGCCCATAAAGAAGCGCGCTGGGCGCTGTGGCTGACCCTTCTCTATCTCGCAGCATGGTTAGTAACTGCTTACTTACCTGACTCCGCGATTGGCATTACCGGCCTGCCGCACTGGTTCGAAATGGCGTGTCTGCTGGTACCGCTGATTTTTATTTTGCTCAGCTGGCTGATGGTGCGCTTTATCTTCCGCGATTTCCCGCTGGAGGACAGTGATGCAAACTGAAATCATCACCGTACTGGTTGTCTATTTGATCGTGGTATTTGGTCTCTCTTTCTATGCCATGCGCAAACGCAGTACCGGATCGTTTCTGAGCGAATATTTCCTCGGCAGCCGTTCCATGGGCGGGTTTGTGCTGGCGATGACGCTGACCGCCACTTACGTGAGCGCCAGTTCATTTATCGGCGGACCGGGAGCCGCATACAAATACGGCCTGGGCTGGGTATTGCTGGCCATGATTCAGGTGCCCACAATCTGGCTGTCGCTGGGCATTCTGGGCAAAAAATTTGCCATTCTCGCCCGTCGCTATAACGCTATTACGCTGAACGACATGCTGCAGGCGCGTTATCAGAGCCGCGCGGTGGTCTGGATTGCCAGTATCAGCCTGATTGTCGCCTTCGTTGGCGCCATTGCCGTTCAGTTTATTGGCGGCGCGCGCCTGCTGGAAACGGCAGCGGGTATCAAGTACGAGACCGGGTTGCTCATCTTCGGGATCACGATTGCGCTGTACACCGCGTTTGGCGGTTTCCGCGCCAGCGTGCTGAACGACACCATGCAGGGTATGGTGATGCTGATAGGCACCCTGGTGCTGCTGGTTGGCGTCATCTACGCGGCTGGCGGGTTACACAATGCGGTGCAAACGCTGGAACAGATTGATCCGAAGCTGGTCAGCCCTCATGGTGCTGACGATATCCTGACGCCCGCGTTTATGACCTCCTTTTGGGTGCTGGTTTGCTTTGGGGTTATCGGTCTGCCGCACACCGCCGTGCGCTGTATCTCCTATAAAGACAGCAAAGCCGTTCACCGCGGGATTGTGATTGGTACCGTCGTTGTCGCCCTTCTGATGCTGGGCATGCATCTGGCGGGGGCGCTGGGTCGGGCCGTATTACCTCACCTGACCGTGCCGGATCAGGTGATCCCTACGCTGATGGTACAGGTTCTGCCGCCGTGGGCCGCCGGGCTGTTCCTTGCTGCACCGATGGCGGCAATCATGTCCAACGTTAACGCGCACCTGCTTCAGGCTTCCGCCACCATCATCAAAGATCTGTGGCTTAGCGCGCGTCCGGCTAAAATGCATAATGAGCAGAAGCTGAAACGCATCTCAACCTGGACCACGCTGGTGCTCGGCATTCTGATGATGCTCGCCGCGTGGCGCCCGCCGGAGATGATCATCTGGCTGAACCTGCTGGCATTTGGTGGGCTTGAAGCGGTATTCCTGTGGCCGCTGGTATTAGGGCTCTACTGGGAGCGCGCGAATGCCGCCGGTGCGCTGAGCGCTATGATTGTCGGCGGCGTGCTTTACGCCGTTCTCGCAACGTTTAAGATTCAGTACCTGGGCTTCCATCCAATTGTGCCTTCGTTACTGCTAAGTTTACTGGCGTTTGTGGTAGGGAACCGTTTCGGTCAACCCGTCCCACAGCCCGCTATGATTTCTACTGATAAATAAAGAGTTTTGCCATGCCGTGGATCCAACTAAAACTGAACACAACCGGCGCTAACGCCGAGGAACTGAGCGATGCGCTGATGGAGGCCGGCTCGGTCTCCATCACCTTCCAGGACACGCATGACACGCCGGTCTTTGAGCCGCTGCCGGGCGAAACCCGCCTGTGGGGCGATACCGACGTTATTGGCCTTTTTGATGCCGAAACCGATATGAAAGAGGTTGTCGCGATTCTGGAGAATCATCCTCTGCTGGGCGCGGGTTTCGTGCACAAAATCGAACAGCTGGAAGACAAAGACTGGGAACGCGAGTGGATGGATAACTTCCACCCGATGCAGTTCGGCAAACGTCTGTGGATCTGCCCGAGCTGGCGCGATGTCCCTGATGAAAGCGCAGTCAACGTGATGCTCGACCCGGGTCTGGCGTTTGGTACCGGCACTCACCCAACCACGTCCCTGTGCCTGCAGTGGCTGGATGGTCTGGATCTGGACGGTAAAACGGTGATCGACTTCGGCTGTGGATCCGGGATCCTCGCGATTGCAGCCCTGAAGCTGGGCGCGGCAAAAGCCATCGGGATCGATATCGATCCGCAGGCGATTCAGGCCAGCCGCGATAATGCCGAGCGTAACGGCGTCTCCGATCGTCTGGAGCTGTATCTGCCGGATGCTCAGCCAGAAGCCATGAAAGCCGATGTGGTGGTCGCAAACATTCTGGCGGGCCCACTGCGCGAGCTGGCTCCGTTAATCAGCGTGTTGCCCGTTGAGGGCGGTCTGCTGGGTCTTTCCGGTATCCTGGCGAGCCAGGCCGACAGCGTGTGTGCAGCCTACGCCGATCTCTTTGCCCTCGACCCGGTGGTGGAAAAAGAAGAGTGGTGCCGCATCACCGGCCGTAAAAAATAAGAATCTGGCGTGGTCATCTGACCACGCCTCTCCCCCTCTGATAATCCTCTCTCTCCCGGTCATTCTTTCGGTAAAATAACCATACAAATCATGTTGATTTGTATTACAAAAATTCACCGGAAGAATATGATGACACACGTTACAGGCAAGGCAGCGCTGCTGGCGCTGAGCATGATCTCGGCTTCAGCATTCGCATCACACTGGAGCTACGAAGGGGAAGGTTCACCGCAACACTGGGGCGAGATGGACGAGGCATACAAGACCTGTCAAAGCGGAATGAACCAGTCTCCCATTAATATTGATTCGACCGCTAACGCCCATCTCTCACCGCTACAAACCCACTACGTTGATGGCCCTGTTACGCTGACAAACAATGGCCATAGCATTCAGGCAAGTGAACAGGCTAACACCCGCGATACCCTTACTCTTGAGAAGCAAACCTGGACGTTACAACAGTTCCATTTCCACGCACCGAGCGAAAACACCGTACATGGCAAGAGATACGCGATGGAAATGCATCTGGTTCATAAAAATGCCGGTGGGGAACTGACGGTAGTGGCGGTCATGTTTGATAAAGGGGCCGCAAACCCGGAGCTTGAAAAGCTGTGGCGCGTTATGCCTCAGCAGGCCGAGCAGAACGTCTCCATCAAACAGGATCTCAACCTGAACAAACTGCTGCCAAAAGATAAAACGTACTGGCGCTTTAGCGGTTCACTGACCACCCCCCCGTGTTCAGAAGGCGTCACCTGGATTGTGCTTAAGCAGCCCCTGACGGTTTCTGCAGAACAGCTTGATAGATTCACCCAGACAATGCATCACGATAATAACCGTCCGGTACAGTCGCTGCATGGGCGCGTCGTGGTCGAATAACAGGCATTTTTCGCATGACGATCATGTTCTAAAATGCGACGCAGATCGCAAAGAAGTAGGGAAATCTGCTGCTAAAAACAGCAGATTATCCCGCTTCAGCGATGCATTTATTCAGAAATGATGAGAAGTTACGGGAAATTGCAAGCGTCCATAAAATAACCATTATCATATAACTTAATGATTTAAATAATGAATAATTTTGAACGGAAAGATTGGGCGGCGATTCCTTGATCTACAACAGTGGATTGTTCAAAGTTTGGCCTTTCATCTCGTGCAAAAAATGCGTAATATACGCCGCCTTGCAGTCACAGTATGGTCATTTCTTAACTCATGCGCATCGGACACCACCAGCTTAGAAATCGCCTGATCGCAGCCCCAATGGCAGGTATTACAGACCGGCCGTTCAGGACGCTGTGCTATGAGATGGGAGCCGGTTTAACCGTATCCGAGATGATGTCGTCTAACCCGCAGGTTTGGGAAAGCGATAAATCCCGCCTTCGGATGGTGCACGTTGATGAACCAGGTATTCGCACCGTGCAAATTGCCGGAAGCGTGCCTGAAGAGATGGCAGATGCCGCGCGGATTAACGTGGAAAGTGGTGCCCAGATTATTGATATCAATATGGGGTGCCCGGCCAAAAAGGTGAATCGCAAGCTTGCAGGTTCAGCCCTTCTGCAATACCCCGACCAGGTGAAAGCTATCCTGACGGCGGTTGTCAGCGCGGTGGACGTTCCTGTTACGTTGAAGATTCGCACGGGTTGGTCGCCGGAACACCGTAACTGTGTAGAGATTGCCCAACTGGCCGAAGACTGTGGCATTCAGGCCCTGACCATCCATGGACGCACTCGCGCCTGTTTGTTCAACGGTGAAGCTGAATACGACAGCATTCGGGCAGTTAAGCAGAAAGTTTCCATTCCGATTATCGCGAATGGCGACATAACTGACCCGCTTAAAGCCAGGGCTGTACTCGACTATACGGGAGCTGATGCTCTGATGATAGGACGTGCAGCTCAGGGAAGACCCTGGATCTTCCGGGAAATCCAGCATTATCTGGACACTGGGGAGCTGCTTGCTCCGCTGCCTCTGGCAGAGGTTAAGCGCTTGCTTTGTTCGCATGTTCGGGAACTGCATGACCACTACGGTCAGGCAAAAGGGTACCGAATTGCGCGTAAACACGTCTCCTGGTATCTCCAGGAGCACGCTCCAGATGACCAGTTTCGGCGCACATTCAACGCCATAGAGGATGCCAGCGTACAGCTGGAGGCGTTGGAGGCATACTTCGAAAATCTTGCGTAATGAAATAAAGAGCTGACAGAACTATGTTCGAACAACGCGTAAATTCTGACGTACTGACCGTTTCTACCGTTAACTCTCAGGACCAGGTAACTCAAAAGCCCCTGCGTGACTCGGTTAAACAGGCACTGAAGAACTATTTTGCTCAACTAAACGGTCAGGATGTTAATGACCTGTATGAGCTGGTACTGGCTGAAGTTGAACAGCCACTGTTGGACATGGTGATGCAATACACCCGCGGTAATCAAACCCGCGCTGCGCTGATGATGGGTATCAACCGTGGTACTCTGCGTAAGAAACTGAAAAAATACGGCATGAACTGATACTAATCAGTTAAATGCTTGTTTAAAAAGGCGCTCTTCGGCATGGGGAAGCGCCTTTTTTATTACCTGTGCCTCTCCGTCAACGCATTGTAAACCTTCGCCTCTCCCGCTTTTAAACCACGGTTTTTCGTGTATATTTCCCCCACCTTACTGGCGATTTTCTCGCGGAATGACACAATGATTCGTAAATACTGGTGGCTGGTTGTCTTTGCAATCTCCGTTCTCATTTTCGATACACTCCTGATGCAGTGGATTGAACTGATGAGCACCGAAACCGATAAGTGTCGCAATATGAACTCCGTTAATCCGCTGAAACTCGTGAACTGCTCAGAGCTCGACTAACCGCCCGATTGCGCAAACCACCCCGTTATTACCCACTAAAAACGGGGATTTAAATCCCTTTGAGCCATTACCTGACGGTGATAATGTCTCGCCCTTCTCAACCGCTCTAGCGTAACCCCACACTCGAGTAGAACCGTCCATGCTGGTCAGCCAATACAACCATATCCTTGTCGTCCTCTCCTTTGTTGTTGCCATTCTTGCTGCGTATACCGCGCTGAACATGGCTGCACGCGTCGCCGGGAGTGAGGGCGTCGCTGCCCGCGTCTGGCTGGCTGGCGGCGGTATTGCTATGGGCATCGGCGTGTGGGCCATGCATTTTATCGGCATGCTGGCGATGGACCTCTCCATGAGCATGAGCTACAACGCCACCCTGACGGTGCTATCCATGGTCATCGCCGTAGGTTCGTCGCTGTTTGCGCTATGGCTCGTGAGCTGCGAGCAACTACGCCTGCGCCGACTGCTGCCCGGCGCGCTGGTGATGGGGAGCGGTATTGTTGCTATGCATTACACCGGCATGGCGGCGCTGGAAGTGATGCCCGGGATTATCTGGGACAAGGTCTGGGTGGCCATTTCGGTCGTGATTGCGCTTGCCGCTTCGCTCGCGGCATTATGGCTGACCTTCCGCCTGCGTCGCGAAGCCGCGCAGGTCGTGCTGATGCGCATGGGTGCCGCCATCACGATGGGAATTGCCATTGCCGGCATGCACTATGCCGGGATGAAAGCGGCGCAGTTTCCGATGTCCACAATGGTTCACCATGAGGGTATCAACGGGAGCTGGCTGGCGGTGCTGGTCAGCGTCGTCGCGCTCTCTATTCTTGGGATCACCCTGCTGGTGTCGATGCTGGATGCCCGCCTTCAGGCACGCACCGCCCTTCTGGCCTCGTCGCTGGCAGAAGCTAACCGGGAACTCGCTCAACTGGCGCTACACGATACCCTGACGCGTCTGCCTAACCGTATCCTGCTGGAAGACAGACTCGATCAGGCCATCAGCAAAGCCGATCGTGAAGGGAACCACTTTGCCCTGATGTTCATGGATCTTGACGGCTTTAAAGCCATCAATGATGCCTACGGCCATGATGTCGGTGACAAACTGCTGGTCGCCGTTACGCAGCGTCTGCTGCTTCTCCTGAAAGGCCAGTTCACCCTTGCACGTATCGGCGGTGATGAATTTGTTCTGCTGGCAGAGGGAGAAGGTCCGGACGACGCGGCATCGCTGGCAAATTCGCTGGTGCGCGCGATCGATAGCCCGTTCAATCTCAGCCCCTATGAACTGGTAGTGACCCTCAGCATTGGTATCGCGCTCTACCCTCACGACGGCAAAACCGAGCGTGAGCTGATGTTTAACGCCGACGCGGCGATGTATCACACAAAGCATATGGGCCGTAACGGTTACCACTTTTTCCAGCCCTCCATGAACACCCTGGCGCAGACCCATCTCCAGTTAATGAACGATCTGTGGATGGCGATCGATCGCAATGAGCTGCGCCTGCTGTATCAGCCAAAATTTCACGCCCCGGCGGGCCCGGTCCTCGGATTCGAGGCATTATTGCGCTGGCAGCATCCTAAGCAGGGGCTACTGACGCCGGACCTTTTTCTGCCGCTGGCGGAAAAAACGGGGCTAATCGTCCCCATTGGCAACTGGGTGATTAATGAAGCCTGCCGCCAGCTGCGGGAATGGCATCTCCAGGGGCATCAAAGCTGGTCAATGGCGGTAAATCTGTCGACACTGCAGTTTGAACAACCTTCGCTGGTTAAAACGGTTCTCGACTGCCTGGCACTTCACCAGGTGCCACCGGAAATGTTGATCCTCGAAGTGACGGAAACCACGGCGATGAGCAACCCGGATGAGAGCGTACGCGTGCTGACAGAGCTGACGGATGCAGGCGTGAAGGCCTCCATTGATGATTTTGGCACCGGATATTCGAGCCTGCTGTACCTCAAGCGCTTACCGGCCTGCGAGTTGAAAATCGACAGGGCGTTTGTGAAAGAGCTCAGCGGCGAGAGCGAGGATGCCACTATTGTCTCAGCAATTGTGGCTCTCGCTAAAACACTTAACCTGAAAGTCGTGGCTGAAGGTGTGGAAACCGAAGCGCAGCAAGCCTTTTTAACCGAGCTTGGCTGTAACACTCTTCAGGGTTATCTGTTAGGTAAACCCGTCAGCGCGCAGACCATAGAAGCACTTTGTGCCCGAGGGGAAATGTTACCTGGCGCTGAGCAGTAAGCCCCCTCATCTGGCGACACGCGAATAACCGGGAGTGTCGCCAGTATGCTATCGACCAGAGCGGGAGCCTGCTGATAAAGGTTAAAACTGTCGTTATTCATTAACCAGTTTTTGATTATTCCGCTAAAAAAACCGTGAAATACAATTAAGGTGAGATCAACATTCACCTGTGGCGAAATGATGTTCCGCGAAATACAGGTCTCCAGCGCGGCACGTAGCGTGTCATCGTTGAATCCGATACGCTTTCTGATTTCACGCTCAGAAATCATATCACTGCTAAATTCACACTTATGATACAGAATTTGTAAAAGCGCACATTGCCGGGGCTCATGGGCAATATACTGCAGAGCAGTAATAAATTGCTCACGAAGTTTTAACAATGGATCGTCATTATCGGAAAGCGAAAGCCTGTCGTGAATAATGTCGCGAAGCGGTAATTGGTGTTCCCAGATGGCATTAAATATTTCAGATTTACTGGTGAAGTGCCAGTAGATCGCGCCGCGCGTCACCTTAGCGGCATCAGCGATATCCGTCAGCGTCGTGCTGGCTACGCCACGCGTGGCAAACTGTCCGATAGCCGCCTCGATCAGTTGCTGCCGGGTTTGTTGAGCCTCTTCTTTCTTTTTACGCGCCATAGGCAACTACTCGTTACTCACAAGGTTTAAAGGTCATATTGCGTTCATGCAAATGTAAGTATTCACTAAAATCCGTTTTAATTTTGCACAAAAAAAGTCACCCATCTTGATTTATAATTAATACAAATACATCCAATTAATTAAATTGACGGAATGAATAATTATAAAATATTAAACTCATTTACCGGGTTAACATGCCTGAACTATATCCCAGAATGAAGCCTGTCTAATTCTGATTTTCTTCTACAAGCATGGTCATTCGCACTTATAAATTAAAAAACATTAAATACCCTCATTATTATACGCAGCTACATTTTATTTTTATCCCTCTGCCCCCTGCTACCGATTCGCGACATATATCGGTTAATGGGTATTTAAAGGAACAGTAATGACGAATCATTTCAGACGCTTGCCCTTATCCGGTTTCATTGTCTGCACGGTACTGCTCACTGGATGCGATGGTCAGGAAAATCAACAACAACATCTGCAGGCGCCTCAGGTCAGCGTGCATATTGTGAAAAGCGCGCCCCTGGCTGTCACCACTGAACTCCCGGGCAGAACAGATGCATTTCGCGTTGCGGAAGTTCGTCCTCAGGTTAGCGGCATTATCCTTCGCCGTAACTTCGCGGAGGGTAGCGATGTAAAAGCGGGCGAGTCACTCTATCAGATTGATCCTGCGACCTATCAGGCAGCCTATGACAGCGCGAAAGGCGAACTGGCGAAGGCTCAGGCGGCGGCCAATATTGCACACCTGACGGTGAAACGTTATCTCCCGCTGGTAGGCACCCAGTATGTCAGTAAGCAGGAGTATGACCAGGCCGTGGCGACGGCTCAGCAGGCAGATGCCAGCGTGGTTGCCGCAAAAGCCGGCGTTGAAAGCGCACGTATCAACCTTGCCTACACCAAAGTGACCTCTCCGGTTGATGGTCGTATCGGGAAATCCAGCGTGACCGAAGGGGCACTGGTGACGAACGGGCAAGCCGCAGCGCTGGCAACGGTCCAGCAGCTCGATCCGATTTATGTTGATGTCACCCAGTCCAGTAATGATTTTATGCGCCTGAAACAGACGAGCCTGCAAAAAGGTGATATCGCCAGCAGCGTTGAGCTGCTGATGGAGAACGGGCAGCTCTATCCGCTGAAAGGCACATTGCAGTTCTCTGACGTCACGGTCGATGAAAGTACCGGCTCGATTACCCTGCGCGCCATTTTCCGGAACCCTCATCATCTGTTGTTACCCGGCATGTTCGTTCGCGCCCGCATTGATGAAGGCACCCAGCCGGATGCGATTCTGGTACCACAGCAGGGCGTGACCCGAACACCGCGAGGCGATGCGACCGTCCTGGTGGTGAACGATAAAAACCAGGTTGAGCCGCGAACCGTCGTGGCCCCTCAGGCAATTGGCGATCGCTGGCTGGTGACGGAAGGGCTGAAAAACGGTGACCGCGTGATTGTCAGCGGGCTACAGAAAGTCAGACCGGGGGTAACCGTCGTTGCCACGCCGGATACCACCACGACGCCAGCCGGTTAAGGGACGAGGACATGGCTAATTTCTTTATTCAGAGACCGGTTTTCGCCTGGGTACTTGCCATCATTTTGATGATTGCAGGCGGGCTGGCCATTCTCAAACTTCCCGTCGCACAGTATCCGACCATTGCCCCTCCCGCCGTGGCAATATCCGCGACCTACCCGGGAGCTGACGCTCAAACGGTGCAGGATACCGTGACCCAGGTTATCGAACAGAACATGAACGGTATCGATAAGCTGATGTATATGTCCTCCACCAGCGATTCAGCGGGTAACGTCACCATAACCCTGACCTTTGAGTCAGGAACCGATCCGGACATCGCCCAGGTGCAGGTGCAGAACAAGCTGCAGCTCGCCATGCCGCTGCTGCCGCAAGAGGTACAGCAGCAAGGGATTGGCGTGGAGAAATCCAGCAGCAGCTTCCTGCTGGTTGCCGGCTTTGTTTCAGACAACAAAAATCTCACGCAGAATGACATCTCTGACTATGTCGCGTCGAACGTCAAAGATGCCATCAGCCGAACGTCTGGTGTCGGTGACGTTCAGCTGTTTGGCGCTCAGTATGCGATGCGCATCTGGCTCGACAGCAACGCGATGAACAAATACCAGCTGACGCCGCAGGATATTATCAACCAGCTGAAAACGCAGAACGACCAGATAGCGGCAGGCCAGCTGGGCGGAACGCCGTCCATTCCAGGGCAGCAGCTGAATGCCTCAATCATCGCGCAAACCCGCCTGAAATCACCTGAGGAGTTTGGCCGCGTGACGCTTAAGGTGAACCAGGACGGCTCGATGGTTCATTTGAAGGACGTGGCTCGCATTGAGCTGGGTGGCGAAAACTATAACATGGTCACTAAAATCAACGGGCAGGCGGCAACCGGTCTGGGGATTAAGCTGGCAACCGGGGCAAATGCGCTGGACACTGCGGCAGCCATTAAGAGCAAGCTGGCGCAGCTGCAGCAGTTCTTTCCGCAGGGGCTGAAAGTCGTCTATCCCTATGACACCACCCCTTTTGTGAAAATCTCCATTCACGAAGTGGTGAAGACCCTGTTTGAAGCAATCATTCTCGTCTTCCTGGTCATGTACCTGTTCCTGCAAAACCTGCGGGCGACGCTCATCCCGACTATCGCGGTGCCGGTGGTTCTGCTGGGTACCTTTGCGGTTCTGGCGGCATTCGGTTTCTCCATCAATACCCTGACGATGTTCGGCATGGTGCTGGCGATAGGTCTGCTGGTCGATGACGCTATTGTGGTCGTTGAGAACGTTGAACGCGTCATGGTCGAGGACAAACTGCCGCCGAAAGAGGCCACGCAGAAGTCGATGGAGCAGATCCAGGGCGCACTGGTCGGGATCGCCATGGTGCTCTCGGCGGTCTTTATTCCGATGGCCTTTTTTGGCGGCTCGACGGGGGCAATCTATCGCCAGTTCTCGCTGACTATCGTTTCCGCCATGGCGTTATCCGTACTGGTTGCGCTAATCCTGACGCCCGCCCTCTGCGCAACGTTGCTTAAGCCCATATCCGGCGACCATCATGATAAAAAAGGTGGTTTCTTCGGCTGGTTTAATGCGCTCTTTGATAAAAGCGTGGAGCACTACAGCAACAGCGTGAGCGGTATTTTGCGTAAGACAGGGCGCTATCTGGTGGTGTACGTCATTATTGTCGGTGGTATGGCGGTGCTCTTCCTGCGCTTGCCCACCTCCTTCCTACCCGAAGAGGATCAGGGGGTGTTTATGACGATGGTTCAACTCCCGGCAGGTGCAACCCAGACGCGTACTCAGCAGGTCCTCGACCAGGTTCAGGATTACTATCTGAACAAAGAGAAGGCGAACGTAGAATCCGTCTTTACCGTAAACGGCTTTAGCTTTAGCGGCCAGGGTCAGAACTCCGGTATTGCATTCGTCAGCCTGAAGCCCTGGGAGGAGCGCCCGGGGTCGGAAAATGGTGTCGAAGCCATTGTGGGTCGCGCGACGAAAGCCTTCAGTCAGATTAAAGATGGCCTTGTGTTCCCGTTTAACCTGCCTGCAATTATTGAGCTGGGTACAGCCACGGGCTTCGACTTTGAATTGATCGATCAGGCTAACCTGGGGCATACCCAGCTGACGCAGGCGCGTAACCAACTGCTCAGCATGGTGAAAGAGCACCCTGACCTGCTGGTTCGCGTGCGCCCTAACGGTCTTGAAGATACGCCTCAGTTCAAGCTGGATGTCGATCAGGAGAAAGCGCAGGCGCTAGGCGTCAGTCTTTCTGACGTCAACCAGACGATTTCGACGGCCTTAGGTGGCAGCTATGTGAACGACTTTATCGATCATGGGCGCGTGAAAAAGGTCTACGTCCAGGCCGACGCAAAATTCCGTATGTTGCCAGGCGATATTAACAACCTTTACGTGCGCAGCGCGAATGGGGAAATGGTCCCGTTCTCTGCCTTCAGCAACGCTCACTGGGTCTATGGTTCACCTCGTCTGGAGCGCTATAACGGGATGCCCTCTATGGAGATCCTGGGTGAATCCGCTCCGGGTAAAAGTACCGGTGAGGCCATGGCTATGATGGAAAGCCTCGCGGCAAAACTGCCTTCCGGCATCGGCTATGACTGGACGGGGATGTCTTATCAGGAGCGTCTCTCGGGTAACCAGGCGCCTGCACTGTACGCCATTTCACTGATCGTAGTTTTCCTGTGCCTGGCAGCGCTGTATGAAAGCTGGTCCATTCCGTTCTCCGTCATGCTGGTTGTGCCGCTGGGGGTCATTGGGGCGCTTCTCGCAGCGTCGCTGCGCGGATTAAATAATGACGTCTATTTCCAGGTCGGTCTGCTGACGACGATTGGTTTATCGGCGAAAAACGCCATCCTGATCGTCGAATTTGCTAAAGACCTGATGGATAAAGAAGGCAAAGGCATTATTGAAGCCACGCTGGAAGCTTCCAGGATGCGACTTCGACCGATCCTGATGACGTCTCTGGCCTTTATCCTTGGCGTCATGCCGCTTGTGATCAGCACCGGTGCCGGGAGCGGCGCGCAAAACGCCGTCGGTACGGGCGTTATGGGGGGAATGCTTTCCGCAACGCTTCTGGCGATTTTCTTCGTGCCCGTTTTCTTTGTGGTTGTTCGGCGACGGTTTACTCACCATAAAGAGTAATGTTCCCTGAAAAGGCACCTTTGGTGCCTTTTCATTTTTAACATAAACAACGAATTAGGTTTTCATAAAGGAAGCATTAAGAATATGATGATTTGCATTAAGTAAAAACAGTCTCTTGCAACTCCATAATGTCTCCATTAATTCCTCCTGAAACCGACTTTTCTCCACGATTTTTACAAACTACATAATTTGAGATTATTCCTCGTGTAACGAGGACTTACCCCGGTGGTAAAATAACCTCCAGTTCGTTAATAGCCCTCCTGGCTTTATAGCGGATGAGAAATAATACTGAGGTAACATCATGAAAAGATTCATTTCCGTTGCACTTCTCGCTGCGCTGCTTGCTGGTTGCGCGCACGACTCTCCATGTGTACCGGTTTACGACGACCAGGGCCGACTGGTTCATACCAATACCTGTATGAAAGGCACCACCCAGGATAACTGGGAGACTGCGGGTGCTATCGCCGGCGGTGCTGCCGCTGTAGCGGGTTTGACGCTGGGTATTGTTGCCCTGACGAAGTAACATCTGTTGAGAAAGCGCGGCTCTGGCCGCGCTTTTGCTTTCAATGAGTGCAGTATTTTCAAATAAGTAAAAAAATAGCCCCGTATTTATTCACGTAATTAATCTAAGCCTGAAGTCAGTCACAACTTTTTCGCATACTCATTCAAATTACTTATTCTATCGTGATGATTTTCACACATTAATATTATTGAATACCCTGCCAATATTCACCCTGGAAACTATCTCTTCTTTTTGCTGACCCGACTCAAAACTTTTGCTCCGATTTGTGGCACAGGTTGTAATTTCGCACCGTTTCGGGGCGCTCGTTTTATTTAAGCCTGTCTACACTCAGCATTAAGCGTTCACTCGTCTCTTATTTTATCGAACGCAAAACTGGCATTACGTTTGCTTTATAAACGTTGGCCAAAGCCACAGACAGGTTAAGCGTTTAAAAACGCCTCTATAACGATAAATTTCGCCACACAGGATGCATTATGAAAAAGACGATGATAGCCAGCCTGGCCGCTGCAGGCATGTTGTTTGCCGTAGCCGGTCAAGCCCATGCGGGAACGACACTGGATGCCGTTAAAAAGAAAGGTTTTGTTCAATGTGGTATCAGTGACGGTTTGCCTGGCTTCTCTTATGCCGATGCGAACGGCAAATTTACCGGTATTGATGTGGATGTCTGCCGTGGCGTTGCAGCCGCCGTTTTTGGCGATGACAGCAAAGTAAAATATACCCCGCTGACGGCGAAAGAACGCTTTACGGCGCTGCAGTCTGGCGAGGTCGACATGCTCTCCCGTAATACCACCTGGACTTCCTCCCGTGATGCAGGCATGGGGATGTCATTTACGGGCGTGACCTATTATGACGGCATCGGCTTCCTGACCCACAATAAAGCCGGCCTGAAAAGCGCCAAGGAACTGGATGGTGCCACCGTTTGTATCCAGGCGGGCACCGATACCGAGCTGAACGTCGCGGATTATTTCAAAGCAAACAACATGAAATACACCCCGGTGACATTCGACCGCTCGGATGAATCGGCCAAAGCGCTGGAATCCGGCCGTTGCGACACGTTGGCCTCTGACCAGTCACAGCTGTATGCCTTACGCATTAAGCTGAGCAACCCGGCAGAGTGGATTGTCCTGCCTGAAGTGATCTCCAAAGAACCTCTCGGCCCCGTCGTTCGTCGTGGTGATGAAGACTGGTTCTCCATTGTTCGCTGGACGCTGTTTGCCATGCTGAACGCAGAAGAGATGGGCATCAACTCCAAAAACGTTGATGAAAAAGCCGCTAAGCCATCCAACCCGGATATGGCACACCTGCTCGGTACAGAAGGTGATTTCGGCAAGGATCTGAAGCTGGATAACAAGTGGGCTTATAACATCATCAAACAGGTGGGCAACTACTCTGAGATCTTTGAGCGCAACGTGGGATCGGAAAGCCCGCTGAAGATCAAACGCGGCCAGAACAATCTCTGGAACAACGGCGGTATTCAGTACGCACCACCAGTACGTTAAGTCATAGCTGTAACGGGCACTGCTCCGGCAGTGCCCACTCCAGAGTCATGGTTACTGAGGTTTCTTTATGTCCCATCGCCGCTCAGCCGTAAAAGGATCGCTATCCTTTTCTCATCCCGCGGTCCGCGCCTGGCTATTCCAGATTATTGCTATTGTTGCGGTTGTTCTCATCGCCGTGTATCTCATCCATAACACCATCACCAACCTGAATAACCGCGGTATTACCTCCGGTTTTGCGTTTTTAGACCGCAGCGCGGGGTTTGGTATTGTTCAGCACCTTATTGATTACCAGGAGGGTGACACGTACGGACGCGTGTTCATGGTCGGTTTACTGAATACGCTGTTGGTATCGGCGCTTTGTATCGTCTTCGCGTCGATACTGGGCTTCTTTATTGGCCTGGCGCGTCTTTCTGAAAACTGGCTCCTGCGGAAACTGTCGACTGTTTATATCGAGACGTTCCGCAATATCCCCCCGCTCCTGCAGATCTTCTTCTGGTATTTCGCCGTACTGCGTAACCTTCCCGGTCCCCGTCAGGCCGTCGACGCGTTTGAGCTGTTTTTCCTGAGTAACCGTGGGTTGTCCATTCCTTCTCCTCAGCCGGGTGAAGGCCTGTACGCTTTTATCGGCGCGATTGTGATAGCGCTTGCGCTCTCTGCGGGGGTATTCCGTTTTAACCGCAAGCATCAGATAAAAACCGGTCAGCTCCGTAGAACCTGGCCCACGGCTGTCGTCCTGATCGTTAGCCTGCCGCTGATCGCACACTGGCTGTTTGGGGCCGCGCTGCACTGGGACATTCCACATCTGCGTGGCTTTAACTTTCAGGGCGGGATGGTATTAATTCCCGAGCTGGCAGCCCTGACGCTGGCGCTGTCGATTTATACGTCCGCGTTTATCGCAGAGATTATCCGTGCAGGGATCCAGGCCGTTCCTTATGGACAGCACGAGGCGGCACGCTCGCTGGGATTACCCCATACCGTGACGCTTCGCCAGGTCATTATTCCGCAGGCTTTACGGGTCATCATTCCCCCCCTGACCAGCCAGTATCTCAATATTGTCAAAAACTCGTCGCTGGCCGCTGCCATTGGCTATCCGGATATGGTGTCACTCTTCGCCGGAACCGTGCTTAACCAGACCGGACAAGCCATTGAAACCATCGCCATCACGATGTCTGTCTATCTGATCATCAGCCTGGTGATTTCACTGCTGATGAACCTTTATAACCGCCGTATAGCACTGGTCGAGCGCTAAGGATCTATGATGACAAAAGCGATACTGTCGCACTCCTCGCGCCCTGCCAACTCGACAGGTGGACGTTTCATTCTCTGGGCGCGTAAGAATCTGTTCTCCAGCTGGAGTAACAGCCTGCTGACGATTGTCTGCCTGTGGCTCATGTGGGAATTGATTCCTCCCCTGCTGAACTGGGCGTTTTTACAGGCAAACTGGGTCGGTTCAACCCGAGCAGACTGCACAAAAGCCGGCGCCTGCTGGGTGTTTATTCATGAGCGCTTCGGCCAGTTTATGTATGGATTGTATCCGCATGAACAGCGCTGGCGGATTAATCTGGCGCTGGTTATCGGCCTGCTCTCTGTCGCGGCCATGTTCTGGAAAAAGCTGCCTCATCGTGGACGCTATATTGCCGTCTGGGCAGTGGTTTATCCGATTATTGTCTGGGCGCTGTTGTATGGCGGTTTCCTGGGGCTGGAACGCGTTGAAACACGCCAGTGGGGCGGGCTGACGCTGACGCTGATTATCGCTTCAGTGGGGATAGCCGGTGCTTTACCGTGGGGGATTCTACTGGCCCTGGGACGGCGTTCAAAAATGCCGATCGTCCGCGTGCTCTCCGTTATCTTCATTGAGTTCTGGCGCGGCGTACCGCTTATCACCGTTCTGTTTATGTCGTCGGTCATGCTGCCGCTGTTTATGGCAGAAGGTACCACTATCGACAAGCTGATCCGTGCCCTGGTGGGGGTGATTCTCTTCCAGTCCGCCTATGTCGCTGAAGTTGTGCGAGGTGGTTTGCAGGCGTTGCCTAAAGGCCAGTACGAAGCGGCGGAATCACTGGCTCTTGGTTACTGGAAAACGCAGGGACTGGTCATTCTTCCACAAGCACTCAAGCTGGTCATCCCGGGTCTGGTCAACACGATCATTGCCCTCTTCAAGGATACCAGCCTGGTGATCATCATTGGATTGTTCGATCTCTTTAGCAGCGTGCAACAGGCAACCGTTGACCCTGTCTGGCTGGGTATGTCCACCGAAGGATATGTCTTTGCAGCTCTGATCTACTGGATCTTTTGTTTTAGCATGTCGCGCTACAGCCAGCATCTGGAAAAGCGCTTTAACACCGGGCGTACACCGCACTGAGGAAATTATGAGCCAAATAACTATGACACCCGCCGACGCGATGATTACGCTGGAAAATGTGAATAAATGGTACGGACAATTTCATGTCCTGAAGGACATTAATCTTAAGGTAAAGCAGGGAGAGCGCATTGTCCTTTGCGGCCCTTCGGGCTCCGGAAAATCCACAACCATTCGCTGTATTAATCATCTTGAAGAACATCAGCAAGGACGCATTGTGGTTGATGGCATCGAGCTGAATGAAGATATCCGCAATATCGAACGCGTACGTCAGGAAGTGGGAATGGTATTTCAGCACTTTAATCTGTTTCCGCACCTGACCGTTCTGCAGAACTGTACGCTTGCGCCAATTTGGGTACGAAAAATGCCGAAAAAGGAAGCGGAGGCATTAGCCATGCACTACCTTGAGCGTGTACGTATCGCAGAGCATGCCAATAAATTCCCTGGCCAGATATCGGGTGGCCAACAGCAGCGTGTGGCTATCGCCCGTTCGCTGTGTATGAAACCGAAAATTATGCTGTTTGATGAACCGACATCTGCCCTGGATCCGGAAATGGTGAAAGAGGTTCTGGACACCATGATTGGGCTGGCGCAATCCGGTATGACCATGCTGTGTGTGACGCATGAGATGGGGTTTGCGCGAACCGTGGCCGACCGGGTGATCTTTATGGACCGCGGGGAGATTGTTGAGCAGGCACCGCCGGATGAGTTCTTTGCGCATCCAAAGTCAGAACGCACGCGAGCATTCCTGTCGCAGGTGATTCACTAGTCTTTTGCTCTGCCGGGTGGCGGCTTCGCCTTACCCGGCCTACCGTTTTTTCGGCGCATAAACGCAAAAAGGCCATCCTTTCGGATGGCCTTTTTGCTTATTTGATGTCTGGCAGTTCCCTACTCTCACATGGGGAGACCCCACACTACCATCGGCGCTACGGCGTTTCACTTCTGAGTTCGGCATGGGGTCAGGTGGGACCACCGCGCTAAAGCCGCCAGACAAATTCTTTTACTTCTTGCCGAACTTTAACCTAAGTATAAAGTGGTGCTGATACCCAGAGTCGAACTGGGGACCTCACCCTTACCAAGGGTGCGCTCTACCAACTGAGCCATATCAGCACGCTAAATTTGATGCCTGGCAGTTCCCTACTCTCACATGGGGAGACCCCACACTACCATCGGCGCTACGGCGTTTCACTTCTGAGTTCGGCATGGGGTCAGGTGGGACCACCGCGCTAAAGCCGCCAGGCAA